>NZ_JACMSF010000033.1 GCF_014257025.1 Streptomyces cupreus | reverse complement strand
GCCCAGACGGCCGCGTACGGCCACTTCGGCCGCGAGCTCCCCGAGTTCACCTGGGAGCGCACCGACCGCGTGGACGCGCTGCGCCAGGCGGCGGGGCTGTAAGGCTCCGCTTCCCGTACGGCTGACGAGGCCCGGTTTCCCTTCGGGGGCGCCGGGCCTCGCCGTATGTCCGCGAGGCGCCGCTGTCAGTGCAGTTTGGTAAGAATGCAAGCGTGAGCAGCGAAGACGGGCAGGTTGACGGTGGGGCTGAGGGGGCGCCGCCCGAGCAGCTCGCGTTCATTCGGGAGAGCGTGCGGAAGGCCAAGGCGCCTCGGGCCAAGCCGCGGACCTGGCGGGGGGCCGCGCTCGCTCCGGAGTTGCCTGTCGCGCGGGTGCTTGTGGACAAGGGGGTGCTGCATCTTGATCGGTACTTCGACTATGCGGTGCCCGAGGAGCTGGATGCCGACGCGCAGCCCGGGGTGCGGGTGCGGGTGCGGTTCGGGGCCGGACGGCACCGGGTGCGGGAAGGGCGCCGTGAGGGTGGGGGGCTGATCGGCGGGTTTCTGATCGAGCGGCTGGCCGAGTCCGAGTACTCGGGGCCGTTGGCCGCGCTGGCTCAGGTGGTGTCGCCGGAGCGGGTGCTCGACGATGAGCTGCTGGGGCTGGCTCGGGCCGTCGCGGATCGGTACGCGGGGAGTCTGGCCGATGTGCTTCAGCTGGCTGTGCCGCCGCGCAGTGCTCGGGCCGAGCAGCGGCCCTCGCCTGAGCCGTTGCCGGCGCCTGGGGCGCCGGAGGCGGGGTCCTGGGGGCGGTACGAGCATGGGGGCGCGTTTCTCCAGGCGCTGGCTTCGGGTGGGGCGCCTCGGGCCGTGTGGAACGCCTTGCCCGGGCCCGAGTGGAGCGAGGAGATCGCCCGGGTTGTCGCGGCGACGCTGGCGTCCGGGCGCGGGGCATTGGTCGTGCTGCCGGACGGGCGGGCCGTCGCGCGGGTCGATGCCGCGCTGACCGCGCTGTTGGGGGCGGGGCGGCATGCCGTGCTCACCGCCGATGCCGGGCCCGAGAAGCGGTATCGGGAGTGGCTTGCCGTGCGGCGGGGGTCCGTGCGGGCCGTGGTGGGGACTCGGGCGGCCATGTTCGCGCCGGTGCGGGATCTTGGGCTGGTGGTCATCTGGGACGACGGGGACGACAGTCACAGTGAGCCGCATGCTCCTCAGCCGCATGCGCGTGATGTGTTGTTGCTGCGGGCCGCGCAGGACAAGTGTGCGTTTCTGCTGGGGGGTTGGAGCTGCACCGTCGAGGCCGCCCAGCTGGTGGAGAGCGGGTGGGCTCGGCCGCTTGTCGCTGGGCGGGAGCAGGTGCGGGGGGCTGCGCCGCTGGTGCGGACCGTGGGGGACGGTGACTTCGCCCGGGACGAGGCCGCCCGGGCCGCTCGGTTGCCGACGCTCGCCTGGCAGGTCGTCAGGGATGCGTTGCGGCAGGGGCCTGTGCTGGTGCAGGTGCCTCGACGGGGGTATGTGCCGCGGCTGGCGTGTGCCAACTGTCGGGCACCTGCGCGGTGTCGGCACTGTTCGGGTCCGTTGGAGGCGCAGGACGCGGGGGCGTTGCGGTGCGGGTGGTGCGGGCGTGATGAAGGCGCCTGGCACTGTGCGGAGTGCGGGGGGTTTCGGCTTCGGGCGCAGATTGTCGGGGCTCGGCGGACCGCGGAGGAGTTGGGGCGGGCGTTTCCTGCCGTGCCGGTGCGGACGTCCGGCCGGGAGCAGGTGCTGGACACGGTGCCGGGGGTGCCTGCGCTGGTGGTCAGTACGCCTGGGGCCGAGCCGGTGGCGGAGGGGGGTTACGCGGCGGCCTTGCTGCTCGATGGGTGGGCCATGCTCGGGCGGCCTGATCTGCGGGCCGGTGAGGATGCGTTGCGGCGGTGGATCGGGGCTGCTGCGCTGGTGCGGCCGCAGGGGGCTGGGGGGACCGTGGTTGTGGTGGCTGAGCCGACCTTGCGGCCTGTGCAGGCGTTGGTGCGGTGGGATCCCGTGGGGCATGCGGTGCGGGAGTTGGCGGAGCGGGCCGAGCTGGGGTTTCCGCCGGTTTCTCGGATGGCTGCGGTGTCGGGGACGGCGGAGGCTGTGGGGGAGTTTCTGCGGGCCGTGGAACTGCCTGGGGAGGCTGAGGTGTTGGGGCCTGTACCGGTGCCTGTTACCGCGCCTGGGAGGCCTCGGCGGGTCGGGGGGCCGCCGCCGGGGGAGCGGTGGGAGCGGGCGTTGATGCGGGTGCCGCCGGGGAGGGGGGCGGCGCTGGCCGCCGCGCTGAAGGCTGCGCAGGCTGCCCGGATGGCTCGCGGGGGTGCGGGTGGGGAGGCGGCGGTCCGGGTGCGGATCGATCCGCCGGACATCGGGTGAACTTCGCGCTGGGGTGACTGTGTGCCTGGGCTGATGTGGGGGGTGCTCGACCGTGTTTGCGGGGTGCCGGTGTCTTTGGCGGCGGGCGCCGGTCCAGGGGCACGACTGCCTGCGGCGGCGGGTGCACGGAGGTGCCTGGCGGGTGGGCGTCGGCATGGTGGGGTGACTGTGCGCCGGGCTGATGTGGGGGTGGGTTTTGCTCGACTTCGCAAGCGCGGCCTCAGCGGTACGACTGGCCACAGCTGCGTGGGTGCAGCGGTACAGCAGGCCGTAGTTGCGGCGGGGCCGCTGCCCGCGTCCCGCGTGCCCGCGCCCCCGTCCTCCCGATGTCGGCGCGGGAGGGTGGGGGCGCGGGGGGTCGGCGGGTCAGCCGTTGCGGGGGGACGGGAAGGCTGGGGGGCGGGGGTCTTCTCGGAGGGTGGGGGTGGATGCCGTGGGCTGCGTGGGCATCGAGCGGGCCGCGGGGACCGCGGGGACCGATGGGATGCCCGCGTTGACGCTCACCGCCCGGGTGCCCGTCGGCTCCGTCGCGCGCTCTGCCTCGGCTGCCGCCTGGGTCACGGCGCGGCGGGAGCCGTAGCGGCGGTGGACCGCCTGCTTGGTCACGCCGAGGGCGGAGCCCACCGCGTCCCACGAGAACCCGAGTGAGCGGTCGAAGTCCACGGCCGCCGTCACCAGGGTCTCGACACTGTCCCGCAGTTCCTGGGCGAGACGTACCGTCGGGGCGGGGGCGCGTCCGTAGACGACGAAGCCCGTGGACGGACCGGAGCGGCGCGGGCGGTAGACGTTGCCCAACTGGGCGGTGAGCGTGCGCAGTGCGTCCACCTGCCGGCGGACCCGCTCGATGTCCCGCACCAGCAAGTGCAGGCTGGCCCGAGCCTGGGCGTCGTGGGTTGCGTGGTCGGCCATGAACAAGCCTCTCGAACCGGCGTTGAAAAGGATCGGGCCGCGCGATGTGCGGCCCGTTGTGGTCAACTCTTTCTTGACCAACGCGTGTGCGCTCCACTGGTCACGCAGAGGGGGCGTACCGGCATATGCGTGCGCCGGGAGGGGGTGGCGGTCACGCGTCGTCGGCGGCTTTCCTGCAGTGGCCGGGGGACCTCCTCCCCCTCGCCCCAATAGACTGGTGCGCTGCCCGACCGACTCCCGACCGAGAGGCCCGCACGCACCCATGAAGCTCGTCTTCGCCGGTACCCCCGAGGTCGCCGTTCCCGCTCTGGACGCTCTTCTCGCCTCCGGGCGGCATGAGGTGGCCGCCGTTGTCACGCGGCCCGACGCTCCTGCCGGGCGCGGGCGCAGGCTCGTCGCCTCTCCTGTGGCCGAGCGGGCCGAGGAGGCCGGGATCGAAGTGCTCAAGCCCGTCAAGCCGCGCGATCCGGAGTTCCTGGAGCGGCTGAGGGAGATCGCGCCGGACTGCTGTCCTGTCGTCGCCTACGGGGCCCTGCTGCCGCGCGTCGCCCTGGACATCCCGGCCCATGGCTGGGTCAACCTGCACTTCTCCCTGCTGCCCGCCTGGCGTGGGGCCGCCCCTGTGCAGCACGCCATCATGGCCGGGGACGAGATCACCGGCGCCTCCACCTTCCTCATCGAGGAGGGGCTGGACTCCGGGCCCGTCTACGGGACCGTGACCGAGACCATCCGGCCCACCGACACCAGCGGCGATCTGCTCACCCGGCTCGCCTTCGCCGGCGCCGGGCTGCTCGCGGCGACCATGGACGGGATCGAGGACGGCTCCCTGAAAGCCGTACCGCAGCCGGGCGAGGGCATCAGTCTGGCCCCGAAGGTCAACGTCGAGGACGCCCACATCGACTGGAGCGCTCCCGCCCTGCGCGTCGACCGGGTGGTACGTGGATGCACCCCGGCGCCCGGCGCGTGGACCGTCTTCCGCGGTGAGCGGCTCAAGCTCATCCAGGTTCAGCCGGTGCCGGACCGTACCGAACTCGCCCCGGGCGAGCTCGCCGTGGGCAAGAACAGTGTGCATGTCGGCACCGGTTCGTACGCCGTCGAGCTGCTGTGGGTGCAGGCGCAGGGCAAGAAGCCGATGAGGGCGGCCGACTGGGCGCGCGGGGTGCGGATCGCCGACGACGAGCGCCTCGGGGCCTGACCGGCCGCGCACCGCGCACGGAGTGCGACGTACGCTGGACGCACAGGTCATCCAGCAACGACGCACCCGTCATCCAGCAATGACGCACCCGTCATCCAGCCATGACGCGCCCTTCATCCAGCAATCCGGAGCACCTTTTTCGTGAGCGACACCTCCCGTCGGCCCCGTAAACCCGGCAAGCCCTACCGGCGGCCCAAGAAGGACCCCGTCCGCGTTCTCGCCTTCGAGGCCCTGCGGGCCGTGGACGAGCGGGACGCGTACGCCAACCTCGTGCTGCCGCCGCTGCTGCGCAAGGCGCGGGAGAAGGGCGACTTCGACGGGCGGGACGCCGCCCTCGCCACCGAGCTGGTGTACGGGACGCTGCGCCGGCAGGGGACGTACGACGCCGTCATCGCCGCCTGTGTCGACCGGCCGCTCAGGGAGGTCGACCCGCCGGTGCTCGATGTGCTGAGCCTCGGGGCGCACCAGCTCCTCGGGACGCGGATTCCGACGCACGCCGCGGTGTCCGCCTCCGTCGAGCTCGCCCGGGTCGTCCTCGGCGACGGGCGGGCCAAGTTCGTGAACGCCGTGCTGCGGAAGGTCTCCCAGCACGATCTCGACGAGTGGATCGAGCGGGTCGCGCCGCCCTACGACGACGACCCCGAGGACCACCTCGCCGTCGTGCACTCGCATCCGCGCTGGGTCGTCTCCGCGCTGTGGGACTCGCTCGGCGGAGGACGCGCCGGGATCGAGCGGCTGCTGGAGGCCGACAACGAGCGGCCCGAGGTGACGCTGGTCGCCCGGCCCGGGCGGGCCACCACCGAGGAACTCCTCGATGAGGACGCCGCCGTGCCGGGGCGCTGGTCGCCGTACGCGGTAAGGCTTGCCGAGGGTGGTGAACCCGGCGCCATCGAGGCCGTGCGCGAGGGGCGTGCCGGGGTGCAGGACGAGGGCAGCCAGCTCGTCGCCCTCGCACTCGCCAACGCTCCGCTCGACGGGCTCGACGCCAAGTGGCTCGACGGATGTGCCGGGCCCGGTGGCAAGGCCGCCCTGCTCGGTGCGCTCGCCGCCGAGCGCGGTGCCATGCTGCTCGCCTCGGAGAAGCAGCCGCACCGGGCCGGTCTCGTGGCCAAGGCCCTCGACGGCAACCCCGGGCCGTATCAGGTCATCGCCGCCGACGGGACCCGGCCGCCGTGGCGGCCCGGCTCCTTCGACCGGGTGCTGATGGACGTGCCGTGCACCGGGCTGGGCGCTCTGCGGCGGCGGCCTGAGGCGCGGTGGCGGCGCAGGCCCGAGGACCTCGACGGGTTCGCGCCGCTCCAGCGGGGCCTGCTGCGCACCGCGCTCGACTCCGTGCGGGTCGGCGGGGTCGTCGGCTATGCCACCTGCTCCCCGCATCTCGCCGAGACCCGTGCCGTCGTGGACGACGTGCTCAAGCAGCACCCGGGCGCGGAACTCATCGACGCCCGCCCACTGCTGCCCGGCGTACCGGACCTGGGCGACGGGCCCGACGTACAGCTGTGGCCGCATCTGCACGGGACCGACGCGATGTATCTGGCGCTTGTCCGCCGGACCGCCTGACGTCAGGGGGTCGCCCGCCCCAGGAGGCGGACAGCGACGAGGAGCTGCTGCGCGCCTACCACCAGCTCCGGCGGATGATCGCCTGGCTCAAGGTCCCGCTGGACGACCCGAGTGTGTCTCCGCCGCAGCAGGAGTGACCGGCACCGGCGCCCCGCCGTCCTCCTTCGCCAGCCGGTGCGGCCACCACACCTTCGGGCCCATGTCCAGGAACAGCGATGTGACCAGGACCGAGCGCACGATGAAGGTGTCCAGCAGCACGCCCAGCGCCACCGCGAAGCCGATCTCCGCGAAGGCGACCATCGGGAGCGTGCCGAGGGCGGCGAACGTGCCGGCCAGCACCAGGCCCGCCGAGGTGATGACCGCGCCCGTCGCGGCGAGTCCGGTCACCACGCCCGGGCGGGTGCCCTGGCGGCCCGCCTCCTCGCGGATCCGGGTGGTCAGGAAGATGTTGTAGTCGATGCCCAGGGCGACCAGGAAGACGAAGACGAACAGCGGGAAGTCCGTCGACTCGCCCGCGTAGTCGAACAGGTGCCGGAAGGCGAGCGCACTGATGCCCAGGGCCGCCGCGAAGGACAGGATCACCGTGCCGATCAGCAGCAGCGGGGCGATCAGGGCGCGCAGCAGGGCGCACAGGATCAGCAGCACGACGACCAGCACCAGCGGGATGATCAGCACGTTGTCGTGCGTGGTCGCCTTGTCCATGTCGAGCAGGGCCGCCGTACCGCCGCCGACCTGGGCGTCGGCGTCCGGCACCGCGTGCACGGCGTCCCGGACCCGCTCCACCGTCTGCTTGGCGGCCTCGCTGTCGGCCGGGTCGGACATGGTGGCCTCGAACAGGACCTTGCCCTCGAAGGACGGTTCGGTGCCCGGTGGCAGGCCCAGGGAGTCCGGGACCACGCCCGGGGTGTCCGCGACGGCTCGGCCGACCTCCTCGGCCTGCGCCTGGTTGCTGATGATGACGAGCGGATCGCCGCTGCCCGCCGGGAAGTAGCGCTCGGAGACCTTCTGGCCGGTGATCGAGTCCGGGGTGCCGGTGAAGGCGTCCGCGTTGCTGATGCCCTCGGCGCGCAGCTGGATCAGACCGAGCGAGCAGACGGCGAGGACCACCGCCGTGACGGCCCAGACCATGCGCGGACGGTCGGCGATACGGCGGCCCATGCGCGCCCAGATGCCCCGCTCGTGCGGGTTCGGGGCGCCCAGGTGCGGGACCACCGGCCAGAAGATCCACCGGCCGAAGATCACCAGCAGTGCCGGGAACAGCGTCATCATGGCCAGCAGTCCCACCGCGACGCCGATCGCCGCGACCGGTCCGAGGCCCCTGGTGGAGTTCATCTCGGCGGCCACCAGCACCAGCATGCTCAGCACGACGGTCGCGCCGGAGGCGATCACCGCCGGGCCCGCGCGGTGCAGGGCCAGCGCCATCGCCTCGTGCCGGTCCTCGTGGCCGCGCAACTCCTCGCGATAGCGGGCGACGAGCAGCAGGGCATAGTCCGTTCCCGCGCCGAAGACGAGCACGGTGAGGATGCCCGCGCTCTGGCCGTTCACGGTCAGTCCCGCGTACTCCGCCAGGAAGTAGATGAGGGCCTGCGCGGTGAACAGGGCGGCGATCACGGCGATCAGCGGGACCAGCAGCAGGGTGGGGCTGCGGTAGGTGATCAGCAGCATGACGATGACGACCGCCATGGCCGACAGCAGCAGCGTGGAGTCGATGCCCTCGAAGGCCTCGGCGAAGTCCGCCGACGTACCGCCCGGGCCGGTGATGTGCACGGCGAGCCCGCCGCCGCCCTCCCCGGTGATGTCCCGGATGTCGTCGACCGCGGGACCGATCCGCTCCCAGCCCTTCTCGTCCATCGTGATCGGCACGTACACCTGCGCCGCGCGCGGATCGGTCTCCCGGTCATAGGTGGGCCCACGGGTCTCGTCCCCGCGGATCCCGTGAGCGGTGAGCTGCTTGAGCTCCCGAACGTCCTCCTCGATGGCGGCCCGGTCCTCGGCCGTAAGCCCGCTCTCCCGGGCGTAGATGACGATGGCGGGGATCTGCTCGGGCCTGAAGTCCTCGGAGATCTCCAGTACTTGGGTGGACTCGGCGGAGCCGGGCAGCCAGGAGGAGGCGTCGTTGTCCTGGGCGTCGGTGAGTTTCTGGGCGAACGGAGCCGTAAGGAACAGCACGATGAGCCACAGCACCAGGACGACCCACTTGGCCCGCCGCCCA
Source organism: Streptomyces cupreus (assembly GCF_014257025.1). Classification (GTDB taxonomy): domain Bacteria; phylum Actinomycetota; class Actinomycetes; order Streptomycetales; family Streptomycetaceae; genus Streptomyces; species Streptomyces cupreus. The sequence continues at coordinate 91,535 of NZ_JACMSF010000033.1, read as the reverse complement.
CAGACGAGATGTGCAACCCCACGCTTTTCAGTCATGGCCACCCCCGTGGCCGAAAGGATGCCACGCAACCGAGCGCCCCGTAAGGGGTTCGGTCAGCCACAGCGGACCCGCGGGCATCATCCGACCGTCACCCCCCGGCCCCCCAACGCCCAAGCCCAGCGGAGCGCATACGCTTGGGTCATGGCCGTGCAGATCAATCCCAGCATCCTGTCCGCCGACTTCGCCCGCCTCGCGGACGAGGCGAAGGCGGTCGGTGGAGCCGACTGGCTCCACGTCGACGTCATGGACAACCATTTCGTCCCGAACCTCACGCTCGGTGTGCCGGTCGTAGAGTCGTTGGCCCGTGCGACGGACACTCCGCTGGACTGCCATCTGATGATCGAGGCCCCCGATCGATGGGCGCCCCAGTACGTAGAAGCGGGGGCCGGTTCCGTCACCTTCCACGTCGAGGCGGCCGCCGCTCCGGTGCGTCTGGCCCGGGAGATCCGGGCCAAGGGCGCGCGAGCCTCCATGGCGCTCAAGCCCGCCACGCCCATCGAGCCGTACGAGGATCTGCTCCCCGAGCTCGACATGCTGCTGATCATGACGGTCGAGCCGGGATTCGGGGGGCAGGCGTTTCTCGACATCATGCTTCCGAAGATTCGCCGCACCCGCGAGTTGATCAGCAAGCACGGTCTTGAGCTGTGGCTTCAGGTGGACGGCGGGGTCTCGGCGTCGACCATCGAGCGGTGCGCGGAGGCGGGCGCGGACGTCTTCGTGGCCGGTTCCGCGGTGTACGGGGCGGCGGACCCCGCCGAGGCGGTGCGCGCGCTGCGCGCCCAGGCGGAAGGAGTGACGAAGTCCGCGGCCTGGGCATGCGACCACTGAGCCAAGGGAACGTGAACGGCGCCCATCAGGGCGGATCCAGTGCGCCGGATCTGCAAGGATGAACGGCGAATCCAGAGTGTGAACAGTAGTGAGGAGATCGCCGTGTCGGGTATGTCGGCGGGCCGGTCAGCCATGCGGATGGGACCCGCTGAGCTGGTGCAGGCGGCGGCCATGGCCCGCCGCTTCTACCTTGAGGGCAAATCCAAGATCCAGATCGCCGAGGAGTTCGGCGTCAGCCGCTTCAAGGTGGCCCGGGTCCTGGAGACCGCCCTCGAACGGGATCTCGTGCGTATCGAGATCCGCGTCCCCGCCGAGCTGGACGCCGAGCGCTCGGACGCGCTGCGCGCCCGCTACGGCCTCAGGCACGCCGTCGTGGTCGAGTCGCCGGCGGAGGCCGAGGACTCTCCCGACCCGGAGAACCTGGGAGAAGTGGCCGCCGATCTGCTCGGCGAACTGGTGAACGAAGGTGATGTGCTGGGCCTGGCCTGGGGCCGGTCCACCATCCATATGGCGGCTGCGCTCGACCGGCTGCCGCCCTGCACGGTGGTGCAGCTGACGGGCGTGTACGACGCCGGGACCGCCGAGCGCGGCTCGGTGGAGGCGGTGCGCCGGGCGGCCCAGGTCTCGGGCGGTGACGCGCACCCGATCTACGCGCCCATGCTGCTGCCGGACGCGGCCACCGCGGCGGCGCTGCGCAACCAGACCGGGATCGCCCGGGCCTTCGAGTACTTCGACAAGGTCACGGTCGCCTGTGTCTCCATCGGCTCCTGGGAGCCGGGCATCTCCACGGTGCACGACATGCTCAGCGACCAGGAGCGGGCGCACTACGCCTCGCTCGGGGTCGCCGCCGAGATGTCGGCGCACCTCTTCGACGCCGACGGCCGCCGGGTCGGGCGGGACCTGGGCGAGCGGTGCATCACCGTCAAGGCCGACCAGCTCCGCCGTATCCCCGAGGTCGTCGCCATCGCGGGTGGGGCGCGCAAGGCGTCCGCGATCGACGCCGTGCTGCGGTCGGGGCTCGTCACCAGCCTGGTGACGGACACCTCGGCGGCGGATGTGCTGATGACGGCGGGGCCGACTCCGAAGCCGGCGCTCAACAGGGCCGACCCGGACGGACAGTGACGGTATGTCAGGAAGGGGGCGGCCCGATGGCCGCCCCCTTCGTTCAACCGCGATCACTACGGACTTGGCGGTACTGAGATGACGGAGCTCGTGGTCACGGTGGACCTCGACGGGGTCCTCGACAAGGCGGGGCTGATGGACCGCTGTGCGCGGGCGCTGGAGCTGCCCGACTGGTTCGGCCGCAACTGGGACGCGCTCGCCGACGTCCTCTCCGACCCGGGACTGTGGCCCGAGGGCGCCGTCGACAGGGAATTGCTGATCGTCGTACGGAACTGGCAGCCGTACGCGAAGGCGCGTCCCGAGGAGTGGGAGACCGCCCGCGAGGTGTTCTCGTCCGCCTCCGCCGCCACTGTGGCGCTCGCTCTTGGAGAATCCTCCTAGGGGCCCCTGACCAGCCTGGACGATGTGACCGGGCATCGCATTCCGGTCGGCATGGGACAATGAAGTACGTGCTCTTCCCCCTGGCTGACCTGTCCGGGGGTCACCTCTGAACGACTGGGATGTGCAGCACGTGCGTTTCCTCAATGACATCCAGCCCCCGTACGACCTGACGTACGACGACGTCTTCATGGTCCCGAGCCGCTCCGCGGTCGGTTCCCGGCAGGGCGTGGACCTCAGTGCCCAGGACGGCTCGGGCACCACGATTCCGCTCGTCGTCGCCAACATGACCGCCATCGCCGGCCGCCGTATGGCGGAGACGATGGCCCGGCGCGGCGGCCTGGTGGTCATCCCGCAGGACATCCCGATCGACGTCGTCACCGAGGTCGTCTCCTGGGTCAAGAGCCGTCACCTGGTCCTCGACACCCCCATCGTGCTGGCCCCGCACCAGACCGTCGCCGACGCCCTCGCCCTGCTGCCCAAGCGGGCGCACAACGCCGGTGTGGTCGTCGACGACGACCACAAGCCGGTCGGCGTGGTCACCGACGCCGACCTGAGCGGCGTGGACCGCTTCACGCAGCTTGAGGTCGTCATGTCCCGCGACCTGCTGCTCCTCGACGCCGACATAGACCCGCGCGAGGCCTTCAACACCCTCGACCACCACAATCGCCGCTACGCCCCGGCCGTGGACGCCGACGGCAAGCTGGCGGGCATCCTCACCCGCAAGGGCGCCCTGCGGGCCACGCTCTACACCCCCGCGGTGGACGCCGACGGCAAGCTGCGCATCGCCGCCGCCGTCGGCATCAACGGCGATGTGGCGGGCAAGGCCAAGCAGTTGCTCGACGCGGGCGTGGACACGCTGGTCATCGACACGGCGCACGGCCACCAGGAGTCGATGATCACAGCGATCAAGCTGGTGCGCGCGCTCGACCCGCAGGTGCCGATCGTGGCCGGCAACGTCGTCGCCGCCGAGGGCGTCCGGGATCTGGTCGAGGCCGGCGCCGACATCGTCAAGGTCGGTGTCGGACCGGGTGCCATGTGCACCACCCGCATGATGACCGGCGTCGGCCGGCCGCAGTTCTCCGCGGTGCTGGAGTGCGCCGCCGAGGCCAGGAAGTACGGCAAGCACGTGTGGGCGGACGGTGGTGTCCGGCATCCGCGTGACGTCGCCATGGCGCTGGCCGCCGGTGCCTCCAACGTGATGGTCGGGTCCTGGTTCGCGGGCACGTACGAGTCGCCGGGTGACCTCCAGCAGGACTCCACCGGCCGCCTCTACAAGGAGTCGTTCGGCATGGCGTCCGCGCGCGCGGTGGCCAACCGTACGTCGGAGGAGTCGGCGTACGACCGTGCCCGCAAGGCGCTGTTCGAGGAGGGCATCTCCACCTCGCGGATGTTCCTCGACCCGGCCCGTCCGGGCGTGGAGGACCTGATCGACTCGATCATCGCGGGTGTGCGGTCGTCGTGCACGTACGCCGGTGCCGGCTCCCTGGAGGAGTTCGCCGAGAAGGCCGTCGTCGGCATCCAGAGCGCCGCCGGCTACGCCGAGGGCAAGCCGCTGCACGCCAGTTGGAGCTGACCAACTCCCTTTCGTACGGCCCCCGTTGTCCCGACGGGGGCCGTACGCGTTTCCCGGCCCCGAAGGGCCCCTACGCAACGGTCGAAAGCCCCCGCGCAACGAACACCCACCCAGCACCGATGAACGCAATGATCTTGCGGGCATACGCAAGGTTGCTGCATTACAACGGCAACGCCGAAGCTCATAGGCTGTCGCCTCGTACGTGGCGTGGCGGGGACCCCGCTCGGTGGGTTCCTGTTTCTCAGGTGTGCCGCCGGTCCCCGTCTCCCTGACCGGCAGCGATAAGGAGCCCAGCGCAGTGCTCAATCAAGGCGCACCCCCGCAGGACAGAAGTCAGACCGCCCCCGCGTCCCTGGGTCTCGGCGCGCGCCTGATGCGTCGCAAGCCCGTAGAACACCTGGTGGAGGAGGGTGGCCAGGGCGAGGGGGGCTCGCTGCGGCGCTCCCTGGGCCTGTGGCAGCTCACCATGATCAGTATCGGTGCCACCCTGGGCACCGGCATCTTCGTCGTCCTCGGCGACGCCGTCCCCGAGGCCGGCCCCGCGGTCACCCTGGCCTTCGTCATCGCCGGTCTCACGGCGCTGTTCTCCGCCCTGTCCTACGCGGAGCTCGCGGGCAGCATCCCGGTCGCGGGCTCCTCGTACTCGTATGCGTACGCAACGATGGGTGAACTCGTCGCCTGGGTCTGCGGCTGGTGTCTGGTGCTGGAGTACGGCGTCTCCGTGGCCGCCGTCGCGGTCGGCTGGGGCGAGTACCTCAACGAGCTCCTCGACGGCACGATCGGTGTCACCATCCCCTCCGCGCTGTCCTCGGCGCCGGGTGAGGGCGGCATCATCAACCTGCCCGCGCTGATCGTCGTCCTGCTGGCGATGGTGTTCCTGCTCGGCGGCGTCCGCGAGTCCGCCCGCGCCAACACCATCATGGTCGCGGTGAAGATCGCCGCGCTCGTGCTGTTCTGCGCGGTCGGCTTCATGGGCTTCAAGTCCGGCAACTACGAGGACTTCATGCCGCTCGGCATGGCGGGCGTCAGCGCCGCCGGTGCCACGCTGTTCTTCTCCTACATCGGCTTCGACGCCGCCTCCACCGCCGGTGAGGAGGCCAAGAACCCCAAGAAGGACCTGCCGCGCGCGATCATGCTCTCGCTGATCATCGTCACAGCGCTGTACATCCTCGTCGCGGCTGTCGCCGTCGGCGCCTGGAACTGGACCAAGTTCGAGGGCTCCGAGGCCTCCCTCGCGGCGATCATGAACGACGTCAGCGGTCAGACCTTCTGGGGCACCCTGCTCGCGCTCGGCGCGGTCATCTCCATCGCGTCCGTGGTCCTCACGGTGCTGTACGGCCAGACCCGCATCCTCTTCGCGATGTCCCGGGACGGTCTGGTGCCCAAGGCGCTCGGCAAGGTTGACGCGAAGACCGGCTCGCCGCGTCTGAACACCGTGATCGTGTCCCTGTTCTGCGGTGTCCTCGCAGCGGTGATCCCGCTCGGCAAGCTCGTCGACGCCACCAGCATCGGCACGCTGTTCGCCTTCGCCCTGGTCAACATCGCGGTGATCGTGCTGCGCTACAAGCGGCCGGAACTGGAGCGCACGTTCAAGGTGCCGTTCGGTCCGGTGCTGCCGATCCTGGGCTTCGCGTTCTGCGCGTACAACATGTTCAGCCTCGACACCGTGACCTGGGTGGTCTTCGGGTTCTGGATGGCGGCGGGTCTCGTGTTCTACTTCCTGTACGGCTATCGCCGTTCCCGTCTCGCGGCGGGAGAAGCTCTCGCAACGCCAGAAGTGAAGTGAACCACCCGCAGTGCTGAACGATCTCGACGAACGCATCGTGCACGCCCTCGCCGAGGACGCCCGCCGCTCCTACGCGGACATCGGGCAGCTCGTCGGCCTGTCCGCGCCTGCCGTGAAGCGGCGCGTGGACCGGCTGCGGGCGACCGGGGCGATCACCGGATTCACGGTGCGCGTCGATCCGGCGGCGCTCGGTTGGGAGACCGAGGGGTTCGTCGAGATCTACTGCCGGCGCAACACCTCGCCGGAGACCATCCAGCGGGGTCTTGAGCGATACCAGGAGGTTGTGGCCGCGTCCACGGTCACCGGGGAGGCGGATGCGGTGGTGCAGGTCTTCGCCTCGGACATGCGGCACTTCGAGAGGGTGCTGGAGCGGATCGCGGGGGAGCCGTTCGTGGAGCGGACCAAGTCCGTACTGGTGCTCTCCCCGCTGCTGAGGCGGTTCTCCTCGGGTTCGCCCACCTAGGCGCTCGGCCTGGGCCGTTCGGCTCGGTCCCTGATCGACGCCAGCAGGCGCCGTATGCCCATCGCGTGTCCGCCCGTTCCGATCGCGAGGCGTCTGTAGAGGCGGCCCGACAGGCCCGGGAAGGCCGCTCGGGTTTCCGCCCGGAGCAGGTAACGGCCCGGGCCCGCCTCGTCGATGTGGAGGGTCAGGGCGTAGATCGAGTAGCGGTGGCGGCCGATGAGGACCAGTTCGCGGCCCCTGTCCGCCGCCTCCACCCGGAATCCCGGCAGCGTCGAGCCCTCCGCCAGTGGGCGCGGGCCTGACGCCCGTACGTCGGCACAGCCCACCAGGCGGGCGTAGGAGGTGGAACGGGCGGCCCCGAAGGACGCGTCCAGGGCCTCCGTCAGGCCCTCCCAGAGCGCGTCGGGGTCCGCGGCGACGATCATCGTGTGCTCGTCGACGTAGGGCAGCGCGGCGATCGTCATCCCGGACTCCTTCACATCGCGTCCCCCGTCTTGCGGGCCAGCGCGTTGTTCCCGATCGAGTTGTGCACGCTGAAGCTCACCGCGTCCGAGCGGTAGCGGTCGTCCGACCACTCCACCGGGCGCCCCTCCCGGGTCGTGGTCACCCGGCGCACGCGCAGCAGCGGACTCGTGCGGCGGAGGCCGAGCAGCTCGCCGTCCTGGGCGCCCGCCGCCACCGCGTCGATGACATGCTCGCCGTAGGCGAAGACCAGGCCGGTGTCCTCGTAGAGCCGCTGGGTGACGGACGGACAGTCCGGTTCGATGGAGGCGACGGCCGGGGAGATCCAGTCCGCGTAGACCGTCCGCTCCAGCAGGACCGGCTCGCCGTCCAGGCCGCGTACCCGGATGATGTGCAACACCTCGGTGCCCGCGGCCAGTTGGAGGCGTACCGCGTCCTCGGCGGTCGCCGGGCTGTACTCCTGCGCGACGACCTGTCCCGTGGCCTGGCGGCCCATCGCGCGCGCCCACTGGGCGAAGCTGCGCAGTTCGGCGAAGCTCTGGCTGCGACGGCTGGCCAGCACCACCCGGCGGGCGCCCTGGCGGGAGCCGATGAGTCCCTCGGCGGTGAGCGCCGCCACGGCCTGGCGGACCGTGCCGCGCGAGACGCCGTAGTGGGCCGCGAGTTCCGTCTCGGCGGGCAGCAGACTGCCGACGGTGTACTCCTCGCGGTCGATCGCCCGGCGCAGCTCGCCCGCGATCTCCTCGTGTCGCGCCGTCATGCTTCCCCTCTGAACCGGTTGCTGTGCACAGCGCGAGCAGCGTACGAAGGCCAACTTGTGCAGACAAGTTCGGGGCATCCTCGGACTGGGCAGGATTTTTCGCTGCACGGGAGCACCGAACCGGCCTAACATCGATGCCATGACCTGGCGACATTGATCCATAACCCGTCGTGCCTCCCGAGGGCCGCCGCGGACGCCGCTTCTCGCTCGCGTCCGATCCGCCCCTCCGGGAAGGCCTCATGACACTCTCACCCGCGCGCGTGCCCGCCACCGGCAGCATCCGACGGCTCACTCGCACGCTGTACGGTTACGCGTTCCTCGAAGATCTCATCCTGCTCTACCCGCTGTACGCACTGCTCTTCGCCGACAGCGGGCTCTCGCTGTGGCAGATCTCCTCGCTGTTCGCCCTGTGGTCGATCACCGGCGTCGTGCTGGAGGTGCCCTCCGGCGCCTGGGCCGACGCCGTCTCCCGTCGAGCGCTGCTGTGGCTGGGTCCGCTGCTCAGCGCGGCCGGCTTCGCCCTGTGGGTGCTCGTGCCCTCGTACTGGGCCTTCGCGGTCGGCTTCGTCCTGTGGGGCATCAGCGGAGCGCTGGGCTCCGGTGCGCTGGAGGCCCTGGTCTACGACGAACTGGACCGGCTCGGTGCCGCCGAGGGCTACGCACGCGTCATGGGCCGGGCCCGGGCCGCGGGGCTGCTGGGCGTGATGGCGGCGATGGCGGCGGCCGGTCCGGTGTTCGCGCTCGGCGGCTATCGGGCCGTGGGCGCGGCGAGTGTCGCGGTCTGTCTGCTGGCCGCGGTGACGGCGAGCCGGTTCCCGGAGGACCGGGGCGCGTCGAGCGACGGCGAGGGCTGGGCGGCGACCCTGCGCACCGGGCTCGCCACCGCCCGCCGTGACCGCTCGCTGCGCCGGACACTGCTGCTCGTCCCGGCCGTCGGCTGCGTGTGGGGCGCGCTCGACGAGTACTCGCCGCTGCTGGTCCGCGAGACCGGTGTGCCCGACGGGTTCGTGCCCTACGCGCTCCTGCTGATCTGGGCCGCGGTCACGGCCGTCAGCCTGCTGGCAGGACCCGCCGAACGGCTCGGCACGACCGGCTTCACCTGGCTGATCGCGGCCTCCGCCCTCGCCCTGGCCCTGGGCGCGGCCGCCCGCACCCCGGCCGGCCTCGTCCTGATCGCCGTGGCATTCGCGGGCTTCCAACTGGCGACCGTCCTCGCCGACGTCCGCCTTCAGCACCGCATCGAGGAGGGCGGCCGAGCCACCCTCACCTCGGTCGCGGGCCTCGGCACGGAGCTGCTGACGGTTGTCGTCTACGGCGCCTACGCGGCGGCCGGCGACCACGCCTCCCACGGCACGGTCTTTGCCCTGTTCGCCCTGCCCTACCTGGTGGGGGCGGTGATCAGAGCGTCCGCGGCCCGGGAGTGACACCGGGGGCCGCGCAACGAATCGCCGCCAGGGCGCCGGTCGACGCAACGTTCCGCTCACGAGCGCGCAACGGCTCCTGCTTGTCCGGCCGAGCGCGCCGACCGTACCGTCTATGTGGCCCCCAAACCTCCTGCCCGGTGAGGATCACGCATGCGCACCGCCCTGCTCCAGAGCTCCGGCCGTCCCGGCTCGGTCGCCGAGAACCTCAAGGTGCTCGACGAGGCCGCGGGCCGTGCCGCCGCCGCGGGCGCCGGGCTGCTGATCGCGCCGGAGATGTTCCTGACCGGGTACGCGATCGGCGACGACATCGCGCGGCTCGCCGAGCCCGCCGACGGGGACAGCGCGGACGCGGTCGCGGAGATCTCCTCCCGACACGGTCTCGCCCTTGCCTACGGCTACCCCGAGCGGGACGGCGAGACCGTGTACAACTCCGCCCAGCTGATTTCCGCCGACGGCACCCGCCTGGCGAACTACCGCAAGACCCACCTCTTCGGCTGCTTCGAGCGCGACCACTTCACGCCGGGGGAGCGGTCCGTGGTGCAGGCGGAGCTGAACGGGCTCCGCGTCGGCATCCTCATCTGCTACGACGTCGAGTTCCCGGAGAACGTCCGCGCCCACGCCCTCGCCGGCACCGACCTGCTGGTCGTGCCGACGGCGCAGATGCACCCGTTCCAGTTCGTCGCCGAGTCGATGATCCCGGTGCGCGCCTTCGAGAACCAGATGTACGTCGCCTACGTCAACCGGGTCGGCCAGGAAGGGGAGTTCGAGTTCATCGGCCTCTCCACACTGGCCGGTCCCGACGGCGTCGCCCGCACCCGCGCCGGACGCGGTGAGGAGCTGGTGTTCGCCGACACCGACCCCGCGTTCCTCGCCGCCGCCCGCGAGGCCAACCCGTACCTGAAGGACCGTCGCCCCGGCCTCTACGGGTCCCTCGTCTGAACCTCCCCCCTCTCGCTTCTCAGCTTTCGCAAGGAGTCCGTACCCCATGACGTCCACGGTGCCCAACGCCGTCCAGCACGCCGACGAGCAGCAGCCGCCGATCACCATGTTCGGTCCGGACTTCCCGTACGCGTACGACGACTTCCTCGCCCACCCGGCGGGCCTCGGCCAGATACCCGCGACCGAGCACGGCACCGAGATCGCGGTGATCGGCGGCGGTCTGTCCGGCATCGTGGCCGCGTACGAGCTGATGAAGATGGGCCTCAAGCCCGTCGTCTACGAGGCCGACCAGATCGGTGGCCGGCTGCGCACCGTCGGCTTCGACGGCCCGGGCACCGACGGTCTGACGGCCGAGATGGGCGCGATGCGTTTCCCGCCCTCCTCCACCGCCCTCCAGCACTACATCGACCTGGTGGGCCTTCAGACCCAGCCCTTCCCCAACCCCCTTGCCGAGGCGACGCCTTCGACCGTCGTCGACCTCAAGGGCGAGTCGCACTACGCCGAGACCATCGACGACCTCCCGCAGGTGTACCGGGACGTCGCCGAGGCCTGGAACAAGTGCCTCGAAGAGGGCGCCGACTTCTCCGACATGAACCGCGCGATGCGCGAACGGGACGTCCCGCGCATCCGCGAGATCTGGGCGCAGCTCGTCGAGAAGCTCGACAACCAGACCTTCTACGGCTTCCTCTGCGACTCCGAGGCCTTCAAGTCCTTCCGGCACCGCGAGATCTTCGGCCAGGTCGGCTTCGGCACCGGCGGCTGGGACACCGACTTCCCGAACTCCATCCTGGAAATCCTGCGCGTCGTCTACACCGAGGCCGACGACCACCACCGCGGCATCGTCGGCGGCTCCCAGCAGCTTCCGCTGCGTCTGTGGGAGCGTGAGCCCGAGAAGATCGTGCACTGGGCCCACGGCACCTCGCTCGCGAGCCTGCACGAGAACGGCGCGCCCCGCCCGGCCGTCACCCGCCTGAACCGGACCGCGGGCAACCGGATCACGGTGACCGACGCGGCCGGCGACATCCGCACCTACCAGGCCGCGATCTTCACCGCGCAGTCCTGGATGCTGCTCTCGAAGATCGCCTGCGACGACTCGCTCTTCCCGATCGACCACTGGACGGCGATCGAGCGCACGCACTACATGGAGTCCTCGAAGCTCTTCGTCCCCGTCGACCGGCCGTTCTGGCTGGACAAGGCCGTCGACGACAGGGGAAACCCGACCGGCCGGGACGTCATGTCGATGACCCTCACCGACCGTATGACGCGCGGTACGTACCTCCTCGACGACGGCCCGGACAAGCCCGCCGTCATCTGCCTCTCCTACACCTGGTGCGACGACAGCCTGAAGTGGCTGCCGCTGTCCGCGAACGAGCGGATGGAGGTCATGCTGAAGTCGCTCGGCGAGATTTACCCGAAGGTCGACATCAGGAAGCACATCATCGGCAACCCGGTGACCGTGTCGTGGGAGAACGAGCCCTACTTCATGGGCGCGTTCAAGGCCAACCTGCCCGGCCACTACCGCTACCAGCGGCGCCTGTTCACGCACTTCATGCAGGACCGGCTGCCCGAGGACAAGCGGGGCATCTTCCTCGCCGGCGACGACATCTCCTGGACGGCCGGCTGGGCCGAGGGCGCGGTGCAGACCGCGCTGAACGCGGTGTGGGGCGTCATGCACCACCTCGGCGGGTCGACCGACGCGACCAACCCCGGCCCGGGTGACCTGTACGACGAGATCGCGCCGGTTGAGCTGCCGGAGGACTGACCGGTCCGGGTCAGTCCGGCAGTGGGGTGAGCAGCATGCGGCCCGCGAACCCCACCGCCGCGTCAAGGCGCTCGGTGAACTCCTCGGCCAGATCGGGGAGTCGGCGCAGCGCCCACAGCGCCCGGGCCGCCGACCAGGTGGCGTCCCGGGCCCGCTCCAGGCTCCACGAGCCGAGCAGATGGGTCAGTGGGTCGGCGATCTGGAGCAGGTCGGGTCCCGGCATCAGATCTTCGCGGATCCGCTCCTCCAGCGAGACGAGGAGATCACCCACGCGATCGAACTCGTCCTCCAGGTCGGTGGGTTCGCAGTCGAGCGTACGACAGGCGTCCACGACGGCGAGCGCCAGATCGTGGCCGATGTGCGCATTGATGCCCGCCAGCGCGAACTGCAACGGTCGTACGCCGGGATGGCGGCGGAACTGGAACAGGGGCCGCCAGCAGGCGGGTGGGCGCCGCTCGTCGGCGACCGTGTCGACCGCCGCGAGATAGCGCTCCGCGAACCGCACGTCCAGCGTGATCGCGGCCCGCGCGTCCGCGAACCGGCCCGCGCCGATGCGCCGGTCCACCGCCTCGGTCACCGCCAGGTAGACGCGGTTGAAGACGGCGACGCCGTCCCGGGCGGGCAGGTCCGCGTCAAGGGCGCGCATACGGCGAATGACCGCGTCCACAGGTGAGGTGAGTTGTTCGCATTGCGCCATGGGGGCAGAGTCGCAGCTTTAGGCTGGCGGAAGTACCGGCGGGCCCGACGCTTCCCCAGAACGGGGGAACGCGCCCGCCGCGGGGGGAGTGAGCAGTGGCAGGGCTACGTGCCCAGCGTCTGGCCGCGCGCAGGTCCGCGCGGCGGCGGACCGCACGGCGGGGAGCCATGGTCGTGGCCGCCTCCGTCGTGGTCGCCGTCGGTACCGCGGCCGGGATGATCTCGGCGCTGGACGAAGGGGGCGGCTCCGACGAGGCCCGCCCCGAGGTGACGTACTCGCCGCGTCTGCAGTCACTGCCCGTGGAGCCGCCGGTGTCCCTGTCGCCCAGCGAGTCGCCCTCCGCCTCGCCCTCGCCGACGAAGAAGAAGGCGAGCCCCACGCCCTCGCCGACGAAGACCGAGCGCGAGCGGCAGACGGCCGCCGTGTTGACCCGCTTGTACCGGCACCCCGAGTCCCAACTGCTGGACTGGGTCCGGGAGAACACCGGTGATCCACGGCACGGCGTCATACAGTCCCGGATCGCCGCGCAGCCGGCCGCGGTGTGGTTCGCCGACTTCAGCCCGGACACCATCACCGCCCGGGTCCGCGCGGTCACTTCCGGCGGCGCCGCCCTTGGCCGGGTGCCGGTGGTCGTGGCGTACGCGATCCGGGACCGCGACTGCGGCGGGGCCAGCCAGGGCGGGGCGCCCGACCTCGACGCCTACGACGACTGGATCGACCGCTTCGCCGCAGGGCTCGGCTCCGACGACGTCATCGTCGTCCTGGAACCCGATTCCGTCGCCCAGGCCGAGTGCCTCTCGGGCGGTCAACGCGCCGACCGCTTCGCCTCGTTGGCCCGCGCGGGGCGCGTCCTGAAGGAGGCCAACCCCAGGGCCCGCGTCTACTACGACGCTGGCCACTCCGGCTGGCACGCTCCCGGCAAACAGGCGGGCTGGCTGAAGCAGGCCGGCGCCGCCTTGCCCGCCTCCTCCGACGGGATCTTCAGCAACGTCTCCAACTTCCACGCCACGGCCGACGAGATCGCCTACGACCGACAGGTCCTCGTGGCCCTCGGCGGCCCCGCCTCGCTCGGCGCCGTCATCGACACCAGCCGCAACGGCAACGGCGCCCCGGCGGACGGCGAGTGGTGCGACCCGGCGGGACGGAGGATCGGCCGGGCCCCCACCCTGAGCACGGGGGAGGCGCGGATCGACGGCTACCTGTGGGTCAAGCTGCCGGGGGAGTCCGACGGCTGCAAGGGGACGCCGGGCACGTTCAGCCCTTCGTACGCCTACGACCTGGCCTCGCCGTAGGAGGACGTGCCCTCGTCGAGGAGCGGCTCCTGTGTCTTGAGGTGGGCCGGGGCGAAGAAGCGCAGGGCGTGGTAGCCGGTGATGACGACCAGGGTGCCCAGCGCGATGCCGCTCAGCTCGAAGGTGTCGGTGAACTCCATGGTGACGTTGCCGACGCCGATGATGATGCCCGCGGCGGCCGGCACCAGGTTGAGCGGGTTGCGCAGGTCCACCTCGGCGTTGATCCAGATCTGCGCGCCGAGCAGGCCGATCATGCCGTACAGGATGACGGTGATGCCGCCGAGGACGCCGCCCGGGATGGCGGCGACGATCGCGCCGAACTTCGGGCACAGGCCGAAGAGGAGGGCGAAACAGGCGGCGGCCCAGTACGCGGCCGTGGAATAGACGCGGGTGGCCGCCATGACGCCGATGTTCTCGGAGTACGTGGTGGTGGGCGGGCCGCCGACCGCGGTGGAGAGCACGGAGCCGACGCCGTCGGCGGAGATCGCGGTGCCGAGCTTGTCGTCCAGGTCGTCGCCGGTCATCTCGCCGACGGCCTTGACGTGTCCTGCGTTCTCGGCGACGAGGGCGATGACGACGGGCAGGGCGACCAGGATCGCCGACCACTCGAAGGACGGGCCGTGGACGGTGGGCAGTCCGATCCAGTCGGCCTGGCCGACGCCGGAGAGGTCCAGGCGCCAGTGGTCGGTGAGCCTGCCGCTCGCGTCGACCGAGTGGATCTTCCCGAAGATCCGGTCGAAGGCCCAGGAGATGCCGTAGCCGAAGATCAGTCCGAGGAAGATCGCGATCCGGGACCAGAAACCGCGCAGACAGACGACGGCCAGGCCGGTGAAGAGCATCACCAGCAGGGCGGTCCACTGGTCCTGGGGCCAGTAGGTGCTCGCGGTGACCGGCGCGAGGTTGAAGCCGATCAGCATCACGACCGCGCCCGTGACGATCGGCGGCATCGCGGCGTGGATGATCCGTGCGCCGAAGCGCTGGACGGCGACGCCGACGAGGAAAAGCGCGACACCGACGACCAGGACCGCGCCGGTCACGGTGGCGCTGGTGCCGCCCTCGGCGCGGATGACCGCCGCGACGCCCACGAAGGACAGCGAGCAGCCCAGATAGCTGGGCACCCGGCCGCGCGTGGCGAGCAGGAAGACCATGGTCGCGACGCCCGACATCATGATCGCCAGATTGGGGTCGAGGCCCATCAGGACCGGGGCCACGAAGGACGCCCCGAACATCGCCACCACATGCTGGGCGCCGAGCCCGGCCGTGCGCGGCCAGGAGAGCCGTTCGTCGGGCCGGACCACCGCTCCGGGCGCCGGCGTGCGTCCGTCGCCGTGCAGTTTCCAGCGGACGCCAAGATCCATGGTGCGGTTTCGCTTTCGGGCGTGCGTGCGGGTGTCCGGACCATTGTCAGGGGTGAATGGGGATGCTGAGGTCCAGGTGAACAGGGGTGCTGAGCGTCCGCTTAGGATGAGAGGTCCGCGTTTCAACTGTCCGGGAGTACGACCCATGACCGCCGAAGTCCCGATCGCCCCCGCCCTGTCGTACGGCCGGCTGATCCCCGTCACCGTCCACTTCGACGACCTGGACGCGCTCGGGCTGCTGCACAACGCCCGCTACCCGGTGATGGTCGAGCGGGCCTGGGCCGAGCTGTGGCAGGAGCACGGCTTCCGCTTCGAGGGCGACTGGGCCGCGGCCGGCGACGCCTGCAACGCGGTCAAGGAACTGCGGATCAGCTACGAGGCGCCGGTGACCAAGCCCGGCGGCTACGCCGTCCACCTCTGGCTGGAGCGGCTCGGCAACACCGGGCTGACCTACGGCTTCCGCTTCTGCTCGGCGGACGGCGCGGTGACCTACGCCGAGGGTGCCCGGGTGCTGGTCCGGCTCGACTCCGCGACGCTCAGGCCGGCGCCGTGGAGCGAGCGGTTCAGGGCCGCGGGTCGGGAACTGCTGCGTCCGGCCGGCTGATCGTCGCGGGCTTGCGCTCGGCGGTGCGCAGTACGCCCGCGAAGGCGGCGAGCCCGGTCGCCAGCAGCGTCACCAGACCGAACGACACCACCAGGCTGGTCGCCTGGGCAAGACCGCCGATCGCGCTGGGCGCGACCAGGCCCGAGGTGTACGTGATGGTCGCGACGCCCGCGATGGCCTGACTGGGGTTGGGGCCGCTGCGGCCCGCCGCGGCGAAGCACAGCGGCACGACCACCGCGATGCCCAGGCCCATCAGACCGAAGCCGGTCATCGCCGGCACGGGATGGTTCGCCACGACGATCAGCAGACCGCCGACGGCCGCGAGGACACCGCCGGTACGGACGGTGCGCACGGCGCCGTACCGGTCCACCACCTTGTCGCCCGCGATCCGGGCGACGGCCATGGTGAGCGTGAAGCCCATCGTGCAGGCGGCGGCCAGACCGGCCGAGGCCGCCAACTCGTCGCGCAGATAGACCGCGGACCAGTCCAGGCTCGCGCCCTCCGCGAACACCGCGCAGAATCCGACCGCGCCGATGAGCAGTGCCGAGCGGGGCGGCAGCGCGAACCGGGGCGGGGGTTCCTCGTCCTGGGCCGGCTGGAGGTCGAGCACCCAGGCGCAGGCGGCCACACCGAGGATCGTCAGTACGGCCGCCGCCACCAGGTGGTGCAGCCGTGCGTCGGTGCCCAGGTGTGCGGCGAGTGTGCCGCCGAGCGAGCCGAGGACGGCGCCCGCGCTCCACATGCCGTGCAGGCCGGACATGATCGACCGGCCCAGGCGGTTCTCCACCTCCACACCGAGCGCGTTCATCGCGACGTCCGCCATTCCGGAGGTGGCGCCGTAGACGAACAGGGCGAGGCAGAGGGTGAGGAGGTTCGGGGCGAGGGACGGCAGCACCAGGGCGAGCGTCCACATTGCGATCAGCGCGCGCAGGGCGCCCCGGGCACCGAACCGGTGGGTGATGCCTCCGGCGAGCGGCATCGCCACGGAGGCGCCGAGCGCGGGGAAGGCCAGGGCGAGCCCCAACTGGCCCGCGCTCACCGAGGCGTGGTCCTGGATCCATGGCACACGGGTCGCGAACGAGCCGGTCACGGCTCCGTGCACGGTGAAGACGGCGGCCACGGCATAGCGCGCCCGCCTCACCTCGCGTCCGTCGTAGACCACGTCACTCATGCTCAGGCCCCTCCCTCGCGTCTGCTGGTGGCGTAAACTATCAGGAACCCTGCCTGATAGATAGGGGATCAGAGGCCGCGCATCGCACGGCCACGCCGATCTGGAAGGATCCCGGCATGTCCGCATCCCCCAGCACCGCCCGGGCCATCAACGACCGGCTGGCCCTGCGCCTGCTCCAGCAGGAGGGCCCGTTGACGGCGGGGCGGCTCAAGGAGCTGACCGGACTGTCCCGGCCGAGCGTCGCCGACCTCGTCGACCGCCTCACCGCCGCCGGACTGATCGAGGTCGTGGGGGAGTCGGGCGAGCAACGCCGGGGACCCAACGCCAAGGTGTACGGCATCGTCGCCGGCCGGGCGCATCTTGCGGCGCTGGATGTGCGCACCGAGGGGGTCGCGGTGGCCGTGTCCGACCTGGTGGGCGAGGTGCTCGCGGAGGCGTCGGCGCCGATCGACGGGGGCGTGGGAACGGGCCCCGCCGTGGAGCAGGCGGTGGCGCTGGTGGAGCGGGCGGTCAAAGAGGCGGGCGTGGACCGGCCGCACACGGTCGGCATCGGCGCGCCGGGCCTGATCGACCCGGCGACGGGTGAACTGCGCAGCTCCACGGGCCTTCCGGAGTGGCACCGGCGTCTCGTGGCGGCGCTCCAGGAGCGGCTTCCCGAGGCGCGGGTCAGCGTGGAGAACGAGACGAACCTGGCGGCGGTGGCGGAACAGCGGGACGGAGCCGCGGCGGACCGCGACACCTTCGTCCTCCTCTGGCTCGGCGTGGGCGTCGGCGCCGCGGTCGTCCTGGACGGCGTCCTGCGCCGGGGCGCCTCGGGCGGCACGGGCGAGATCGGCTTCCTTCCGGTACCGGGCACGACGGGCCTGCCCTCGGCGACGGGCTGCGACGGTGGCTTCCACTCCCTGGCGGGGGCGGCGGCGATCGCGGAACTGGCGGCGGAACACGGAGTGACGGCGCCGGAGGCACCGGGCGAACCACATGCGGCGACCCTGGTCCGTACGGCGGCGGAATCCGCGTCCCTCGCTCCCCACGGCGCCTTCCTGAACACCCTCGCCGACCGCCTGGCCCTCGGCGCCGCCGCGGTGATCTCGGTCCTGGACCCTGGCTGCGTGGTCCTCGGGGGCGAGATCGGGCGAGCGGGCGGAGAGGAACTGGCGGCAAGAGTCCAGGACCGCCTGCTCCACCTGTCCCCGCTGCCCACGGAGGTACGGGCCGGCAGGCTGGGCGGGGAGGCGGTGCTGCGGGGGGCACTGCTGACGGCGCGGGACCGGGCCCAGGAGGAACTGTTCGCTCCGCCCGTGCGCTAGGGGCGGCGGGGGCGAAGAAGCGTCTCAGCGGCCGAAACGTACCGCCAGATGCTCGTCGAACGTGCCCTTCCCCACCGCACGCTCCGGCGCCAAGTGGCCCCCAGCTCTGAAGGCCCGGTACGCCTTGCCCGCCAGAGGCACGTTCACCACCCGCCGCTTCCGACCCGTCGCCTTCAGGTAGGCCCGGGCCAGGGAGTCGAGCGCCCGCGCCTCCGGCCCCGCCATGTCCTCGACCCGGCCCGCGGGGGCGGCCAGAGCCAGTTCGACCAGACGGTCCGCCACCTCCGCCACGTCGACCGGCTGGTCCCGCACCCCCGCCGGGAGCAGCATCACCGGCGGCTTGGACAGGACCCCGAAGACCTGCACCAGCAAGTCGTGGAACTGTGTCGCCCGCAGGATCGTGAAGCCGACGCCCGAGTTCTCGATCAGCTTCTCCACCGCGAGCTTGCTCCGGTAGTAGCCGAACGGCACCCGGTCGACGCCGACGATCGAGATGTAGACCAGATGGCCCACCCCCGCCCTCCGCGCCGCCGCGATCAGATGCGACGCCGCCTCCTCGTCCCCACCGCGCGGCGAACTGGCGCAGTGCACGATCGTGTCCACACCGGAGACGGCCGCGTCCAGCCCGGGCCCGCCCTCACGCAGATCCACGGCGTACGGCTGCGTGTGCCTGCTGAGCACCCGCACCTCGTGCCCGTCCGCCCCCAGCCGCTCCACGACGAGCCGCCCGAGGGTTCCGGTACCGCCGGTCACCAGGATCGAGGTCATGCTGTTCCGTCCTTTCGCAGGCCGAAGCCGCTAAGCCAGTTCAGTCATGACGAACCCTAGTTCGTCGGGATGTTGGAGGCCCGGCGGCGGGCAAGGGCCGTCGTCACCGCCGCCGGGCCGGTCCGAGCGCGGGGCTCAGCAGGCGCCGAGGTCCTGCCACACACCCCATTCACCGGTGGTCCCGGGCTCCTCGCCCTTCGTCCACCACTTGGCCTTCCACGAGTGGCCCTGGTGGGACACGGTGCCGCCCCCGCCGTACTCCGTGCTCGCGCTCCAGGCCGGAGCCGTGCACGAGCCGGTCCCGTCGGAGGGAGTCGGCGACGGAGTGGGAGTCCCGCTCCCCGGCTCCACCACCGTCGTGCCCCGAGTGAGATCCCCCGCCAGCGCATACGTCGTCCCCCCGAACGTCACCGTCCAGTTCGACGGCGTCGACACCGGCAGGTAGTACACGAAGTCCAGCTCCACCGACGCCCCGGGCGCCAGCGTCTGCCAGCTCGGCAGCTTCAGCGAGACACGGTGGTGGTCGCCCTTCAGCCCGCCGACATTGCTCCCGGTGTGGTCACTGCGGATCACCGAAGTACCCCACCCGGACTGGTCCTTGGCGTTCCCGGGAGCCGAAGTGCCGTAGTCGAACCGGAACTCCGTCCCACCCGGCAGCGTCGCCGACGTGTTGTTCGTGATCTTCAGCTTCGGACTGATCGGGTAGTTGGAGTCACCCAGCGGGAACTGACCGAACTCCACACCGATGTTCAGCGCCTTGCCCGGCAGATCGACCGTCGACCGCTTCGCGCCGTACGGGGAGGCGGACTTGAACTTCTCGTACATCGCCGTCGTCAGCGTCGACCCCGGCTCGTACTGCCCCTTCGCCGCGTTCCAGCCGTAGTCACCGGCCAGCTCCCACACCATCGTGCCGCCGATGCCGTTCTCGACGACGTAGTCGGCCTTGGCGTTCACCGACTGCTCGTCCTCGGTGGACAGGAACACCTTCTTCTCGGCGTTCCACAGCCACGGCGCGACCAGCGTGGAGTCGTACTTACGGGCGTAGGTTCCGGTCAGCTCGGTGCCGGCGGGGAAGCCGTACTTCGTCATGTAGTCCCCGACGACGCCCTTCTCCAGGTTCTTGGCGTGCCACATCGGGTTCGAACCAGCGGGCGACTCCTTGCCGTTGGTGTCGAGGTCGTGCCAGAGGTTGTCGATCCCGGTGGCACCGTCACCGCACTTGGTGAGCCCGGATCCGGCAGGGCAGTTCGTGGACGCCGCCTTGCCCCACAGCCCGTCGGTCCCGCCGGTGACGTTCTTGAATCCCCTTGTGTAGTAGGGGAGGCCGATGTTGATCCGTCCGGCCGGCATCGAACCGCGGAAGTAGTGATACGACCAGTCGGTGTTCAGATAGCCGATTCCGCCGTACTGGGCGGTCGAATACACGCCCGCGGCGGCGAGTTCGGCGTCCTTGCCGTCGTCGAAGAGCGAGGCGTTCGGGCCGACGTACTCGTTCCAGGCGCCATGGAGGTCGTACGACATGATGTTGACGTAGTCCAGGTACTTCTGGACCTGGAAGGTCTCCATGCCGCGCAGCAGATATCCGGAGGAAGGTGCCGCGACCGAGAGAAGATAGTGCCTGCCGTCCGCCGCGCCCGCCCGGTCGAGCTTCTCGCGCAGGGTCTTCATCAGGGCCGCGTAGCCCTTGACCAGGCCTGACCTGCGGGCGTTGGAGAGGGACCAGTCGAGCGGGTTGCCCGCGTCCTTCATCGTCGTCGGGTACTCGTAGTCGATGTCGACGCCGTTGAAGCCGTACTTCCTGATGAAGTCGACCGCGGAATCGGCGAAGGTGTCGATGCCCGCCTGATTGACCGAGCCGTCGGCGTTGGTCGCCATCGAGTAGAAGCCGCCCGAGTTCACGCGCGTGCCGTCGTCCGCGAAATAGCCGCCGGTCTCGGCCCAACCGCCTACCGATATCAGCGTCTTGACGTTCGGATGCTGCTTCTTGAATTTGTTGAGCAGGTTGAAATGGCCCTTGTAGGAGAACGCGGGATCCATCTCGGCGCCGCTCACGCCCGGCCAGGTCATCCCGGTCGCCGCGTTGGTCGCGCTGTCCGTGCCGACGGAGATCTTGTTCGAGCCGTCGATGTGCGCGAACGCGTAGTTGAGGTGCGTGACCTTGTCCCATGGGATGTCCGGGGCGAGATAGGCGGGCGTGCCGTCCTTGCCGGTGCGCCAGCCGGTGAAGTAGCCGATCACCCGGCGCTGGTGGTCGGCGCCCATCTTCTCCCGGCCCTCGGCGTCGTAGACCGAGCAGTACGGGACATCGACGCCGGGCGTCTTGTAGAGCCCGTCGGGGCGGCAGGACTCCTGGTCGGCGGCGTGCGAGACGGTGGCCGGGAGCCCGGCGAGCACCAGTCCTGCGACCGTGGCCGCCGCGCCGAGCAGGGCGGGTCTCGCTCGGTTGCGTGACAGCAAGTCGGTTCCTCTCCACGGAAGTTGCGCAGACCTTAGGGAGGACTAGACCAATGAGTCAATAGGTATGGACCAATTCGGGAATGGATTCAGGAGCGAAGAAGTCCATCCGGACAGCCTGTGAGCCACCCCACAGCCCTCACCCGCATGGACGCCCACCCGGCGTGGCACACTGGCCCTGTACCAGAAGCAGCGCACTCCGGGGTCGGTGAAAGTCCGAACCGGCGGTTACAGTCCGCGACCCGACCGCTTCCAGCGGCCGGTTGACCAGGTGAAATTCCTGGACCGACGGTTAAAGTCCGGATGGGAGGCAGTGCGCGGCGGGCGGGCATTCGTGCGCGCCGCCGATTTGAGTTCGTCCCTCGCGGATGGATCTTTCCGGCGTCGCCCCCGGTGTCGTCGTCCGTAGTCTCTGTCGTTCTTCGACAGCCCCGGAGTCCGTGCCCCATGAGGCAGGAGGACCCGGGAAGTGTTCACCGGAATCGTCGAAGAGCTGGGCGAGATCACCGCCGTCGAGAACCTCGGCGACGCCTGTCGCTTCCGTCTGCGCGGCCCCGTCGTCACCGACGGCGCCAAGCACGGCGACTCCATCGCGGTCAACGGCGTCTGCCTCACGGTCGTGGACCACGAGGGCGACGAGTTCACCGCCGATGTGATGGCCGAGACCCTGAACCGCTCCAGCCTGGGCGCCCTCGACGTCGGCTCCCGTGTCAACCTGGAGCGCCCCACCGCGGTCGGCGCCCGCCTCGGCGGCCACATCGTGCAGGGCCATGTCGACGGCACCGGCGCGGTGCTGGAGCGCAAGCCCTCCGACAACTGGGAGATCATCAAGATCTCGCTCCCCGCGGACCTCGCCCGGTACGTCGTGGAGAAGGGCTCCATCACCGTCGACGGCATCAGCCTCACCGTCGTCGACGCGGGCCCCGACTACTTCACCGTCAGCCTCATCCCCACCACCCTCGCCCTGACCACGCTCGGCATCAAGCAGCCCGGCGACCCGGTCAACCTGGAAGTCGACGTCGTCGCCAAGTACGTCGAGCGGCTGCTGGGAGCGACCAAGTGAACTGGCTCAACTCCGAGGCCTTCGTCCTGTTCGGCCAGCACATCATCTGGTCGGACATGGCCGGCAACATCTTCGGCCTCATCGCCCTCGCCCTCGGCTGGCGGCGCTCCGTGTGGACCTGGCCGGTGCAGTTCCTCGCCGGCCTCATCCTCTTCGGCGCCTTCTTCGGCCACCTGACCGGCAGCGCGGGCAAGCAGGCGGTCATCATGGCCGTCGCCCTGTACGGCTGGTGGCAGTGGAAGCGCGGCACGGGTCAGGCGGAGGACGGCCATATCTCCGTACGGTTCGCCACCTGGCGCGAGCGCGGCGCGATGGTCGCGGCGGGCGCCGCCGGCACCGTCGCGGTGGCCCTGCTCTTCAAGGCGTACCCGAGCCTGTCCTGGGACCCTTGGCCGGACGCCTACATCTTCGTCGGCACCATCGTCGCCATGTACGCGCAGGCTCGCGGCATGGTCGAGTTCTGGTTCGCCTGGCTCCTCGTCGACCTGGTCGGCGTCCCGCTGAGTTTCGAGAACGGCTACGCCTTCTCCGGCTTCGTCTACGTCATCTACGGCGCACTCGTCCTGTGGGGCATGCGCGACTGGTGGCTGCGCTCCCGCAGGGACACGCGGCCCGTCCTGGAAGGAGCGCCCGCGTGAGCACCTCACCCGTCCTGTACAGCACCGACAACATCGAGGACTGGTCGCTCGACCCGGTCGAGCAGGCCATCGCCGACATCGCCGCGGGCCGCCCGGTCGTGGTCGTCGACGACGAGGACCGGGAGAACGAGGGCGACCTCGTCATCGCCGCCGAGAAGGCGACCCCCGAGATCGTCGCGTTCATGATGAGCGAGTGCCGCGGTCTGATCTGCGCCCCCATGGAGGGCGAGGAGCTGGACCGGCTGCGCATCCCGCAGATGGTCGAGAACAACACCGAGTCGATGAAGACCGCGTTCACAGTCACCGTCGACGCCTCCGGCGCTCACGGTGTGACCACCGGTATCTCGGCCTCGGACCGCTCGACCACGCTTCAGCTGCTCGCCAGTGGTGAGGCGCAGGCCGACGACTTCGTCCGCCCCGGCCACATCTTCCCGCTGCGCGCCAAGCCCGGCGGCGTCCTGGCCCGCAACGGCCACACCGAGGCCGCCGTCGACCTCGCCCGCCTCGCGGGCCTGCGCCCGGCCGGCGCCATCGTGGAGATCGCCGGCGAGGACGGCCGGATGCTGCGGCTGCCCGAGCTGATCCCGTTCGCCCGCAAGCACGGCCTGACGATCATCTCCATCGAGGACCTGATCGCCTACCGCCGCTCCGCCGAGCCCACCGTACGCCGCGAGGCCGAGGTCCACCTGCCGACCGCGCACGGCACCTTCACGGCGTACGGCTACCGCTCCACCGTCGACGGCGTCGAGCACGTCGCCCTGGTGCACGGCGAGATCGGCGACGGCGAGGACGTCGTGGTCCGCGTCCACTCCGAATGCCTCACCGGCGATGTCTTCGGCTCCCTGCGCTGCGACTGCGGCCCCCAGCTCGACGCCGCCCTGGAGCGCATCCAGGCCGAGGGCCGGGGCGTCGTGGTCTATCTGCGCGGCCACGAGGGACGCGGTATCGGCCTGCTGTCCAAGCTGCGCGCCTACGAGCTCCAGGAGCGCGGCCGCGACACCCTGGACGCCAACCTGGAACTCGGCCTGCCCGCCGACGCGCGCGACTACGCGGCCGGCGCCCAGATCCTCGAAGATCTTGGCGTGCGCAGCGTGCGCCTGATGACCAACAACCCCGACAAGACCGACGCGCTCGTCCGGCACGGCATCAAGGTCACGGACCGGGAGCCGATGCCCGTCACCGCGGGCGAGCACAACCTCCGGTACCTGCGCACCAAGCGGGACCGGATGGGACACGATCTGCCCTGGCTGGAGGCGGCCCCCGTCTCCGCGTGCGGCAACCAGTAGGCGAGAAACACACAAGGAGAGACGTGAGCGGCAAGGGTGCACCGGAACTGTCCGTACAGGGCGTGGGCGATCTGCGGGTCGCCGTCATCGCGGCGCAGTGGCACGAAAAGGTGATGGACGGCCTGGTGGACGGCGCCCTGCGCGCCCTGCACGACCTCGGCATCGACGAGCCGACCCTGCTCAGGGTCCCCGGCAGCTGGGAGCTCCCGGTCGTCGCCAAGGTCCTCGCGGGCCGCGGCTACGACGCCATCGTGGCCCTCGGCGTCGTCATCCGGGGCGGCACCCCGCACTTCGAGTACGTGTGCCAGGGCGTCACCCAGGGCCTCACCCAGGTCTCCGTCGAGACCGGCGTCCCCGTCGGCTTCGGCGTGCTCACCTGCGACACCGAGGAGCAGGCCCTGGACCGCGCCGGTATCGAGGGCTCCAACGAGGACAAGGGGCACGAGGCGGTGACCGCGGCGGTCGCCACCGCGGCCACCCTGCGTTCAGTATCTGAACCCTGGCGCTGACGAACCGGGTGAGTGGCATAGGCTGAGCGTCACCATGTCCAAGAAGACGTTCGAGGAGCTCTTCACCGAGCTCCAGCACAAGGCCGCCAACGGCGATCCCGCCACGTCCCGCACCGCGGAACTGGTCGAGAAGGGCGTCCACGCCATCGGCAAGAAGGTCGTCGAAGAGGCCGCCGAGGTCTGGATGGCCGCCGAGTACGAGGGCAAGGACGCGGCCGCCGAGGAGATCTCGCAGCTGCTGTACCACGTCCAGGTGATGATGGTCGCGCGCGGGATCTCCCTCGACGACGTCTACGCCCACCTCTGAGCCGCCGCACCCACCCGCACATCTCACGCAAAGGAAGCCGACCTCATGCTGCGCATCGCCGTCCCCAACAAGGGTTCCCTGTCAGGCCCTGCGGCGGAGATGCTGCATGAGGCCGGCTACCAGCAGCGCCGCGAGTCCAAGGAACTGCGCATCGTCGACCCGGAGAACGAGGTCGAGTTCTTCTACCTCCGCCCCCGTGACATCGCGATCTATGTCTCCTCCGGCCGTCTCGACATCGGCATCACGGGCCGCGACCTGCTGATCGACTCCGCCGCCGACGCCGAGGAGATCCTCCCGCTCGGCTTCGCCCGCTCCACGTTCCGCTTCGCCGCCAAGCCCGGCACCGCGAACGGCGTCGAGGACCTGAAGGGCAAGACGGTCGCCACGTCCTACGAGGGCATCGTCGAGGGGCACCTCGCCGACAACGGCATCGACGCCTCCGTCGTCCACCTCGACGGCGCCGTCGAGACGGCCATCGAGCTCGGAGTCGCCGAGGTCATCGCCGACGTCGTCGAGACCGGCACCTCGCTGCGCAACGCCGGCCTTGAGGTCTTCGGCGAACCGATCATGAAGTCCGAGGCCGTCGTGATCCGCCGTACCGGCGCCGACGCCGAGGACCCCAAGGTGCAGCAGTTCCTGCGCCGCCTCCAGGGCGTCCTGGTGGCCCGGACGTACGTGATGATGGACTACGACTGCCGCGTCGAGCAGTTGGAGAAGGCCGTCGCCCTCACTCCGGGCCTGGAGTCCCCGACCGTCTCCCCGCTGCACAACGAAGGCTGGGTCGCGGTCCGGGCGATGGTCCCCGCCAAGGAGGCCCAGCGGATCATGGACGACCTGTACGACATCGGCGCGCGGGCCATCCTCACCACGGCCATCCACGCCTGCCGTCTCTGAGAGCCGTACGCCATGTCCGAACTGCCCGCCTTGCCCGTCACCTTCCGGCCGGGCCGCACCCGCGCGGTCCTGCTCACCGCCGGTACCGCCATCTTCGTGGTGATCACCGCGGTGGCCCTGCTGCTGGAGAAGCTCGGCCCCGGCGAGCGCCTGAGCTTCATCTTCACCGGGGCGCTTATGTTCGGCGTCCTGGCCCTGCTCGCCCGGGTCAAGGTCGTCGCCGACGAGTCCGGCGTGACCGTCGTGAACATCGCCGGCCGGCGGCGTCTCGACTGGGCCGAGATCATCCAGGTGAACCTCCGGCCCGGTGACCCCTGGGTGTTCCTCAACCTCAGCGACGGCACCAGCCTGCCCGTACTGGGCATCCAGCCGGGTATCGCCAAGCAGCGCGCGATCGAGGACGCCCGCGCCCTGCGAGCGCTCGTCGAGGCCCGCACGACAAGGGATCTGCCGTAGAGAGCCCTGCCTTGATTAATCTGTTGGCGGAGGCGTTTCCCGGCGCCTCCGCCGCTGATGTTCCCCCTGGTCTTCAGAGGCCCCCTGCTACCCGAGGAGTGACTCCCTCCAGCGATGGACGGATCGTCCTGTAGTACCTGCGCCGCCCCCTCCCGACATATCGAGGCGGCGGCATGACCATCCCCCTGCTGCTCCTTGCCGCGGCATTCCTGCTGATCCTCGCCAACGGCTTCTTCGTGGCCGCCGAGTTCGGCCTGGTCACGGTCGAGCGCCCGGAGGCCGAGAAGGCCGCCGCCGAGGGCGACCGCCGTGCCCGTACGGTCGTCGAGTCGCTGAAGGAACTCTCCTTCCAGCTCTCCGGCACCCAGCTCGGCATCACCATCACCTCCCTGGTGGTCGGCATGCTCGCCGAACCGGCGCTCGCCGAGCTGCTGCACGCCCCGATCACCGCGCTCGGCATCCCCGAGGGCGCCGTCTCCGGGGTCGCGGTGATCGTCGGCATGCTGCTGGCGTCCGCCGTGCAGATGGTGATCGGCGAACTCGTGCCCAAGAACTGGGCGGTGTCCCGCCCCTTGCAGGTCGCACGGTTCGTCGCGGGCCCGCAGCACCTGTTCGCGCGGGTCTTCCGGCCGGTGATCGCCGTTCTGAACTCCGTCGCGAACCGGCTCGTCCGCGCGCTCGGCATCGAGCCCACCGAGGAGCTGGCCTCCGCCCGCACCCCCGGTGAACTCGTCTCCCTGGCCCGCCACTCCGCCCAGGCCGGCACCCTGGAGCAGGACACGGCCGACCTGTTCGTACGGACCCTGTCGCTCGGCGAGCTCACGGCGCAGCATGTGATGACCCCGCGGGTGAAGGTCAGCGCGCTCCAGTCGTCGGCCACCGCCGAGGACGTCGTCAACCTGACCCGCGCCACCGGCCTGTCCCGCTTCCCCGTCTACCGGGAGCGGATCGACGAGGTCGTCGGCATGGCCCACCTCAAGGACGCCCTCGCCGTTCCCGCGGCCGACCGGCTGCGCACCCCGGTCGGCCGGATCGCCCGGCCCGCCCTGCTGGTCCCCGAGACCCTGCCGGTACGGCCGCTGCTCGCCCGGCTGCGCAGCGAACAGCCCATCGCCGTCGTCGTCGACGAGTACGGCGGCACGGCCGGAGTGGTCACCCTGGAGGACATCGTCGAGGAGATCGTCGGCGAGGTCCGCGACGAGCACGACGGCCAGGACCTTCCCGAACTCGCCGCCGCCCCGGCCGAGGACGGCAGGCCCGCCTGGGATGCCGACGGCAGCTGCCGGGTCGACATCCTGCAGCGGATAGGACTCGATGTGCCCGAGGGCCCGTACGAGACCGTCGCGGGTCTGGTCGCCGACCTGCTCGGCCGGATCCCGGTCCCCGGCGACAAGGCCGAACTGCCCGGCTGGCGGCTCTCCGTGCGCCAGGTCGGCCACTACCGCGCCGAGCGGGTCCGCCTGGTCCGCACCGCACCCGTGGTGGAGGCCGCCCGATGAGCGTGCTCCAACTTCTCTTCGCCGCGCTGCTCGTGCTCGCCAACGGCTTCTTCGTCGGCGCCGAGTTCGCCCTGGTCTCCGTCCGCCGCAGCCAGATCGAACCGCTCGGCACGGCCCGGGCCCGCCAGGTGCTGTACGGCCTTGAACACCTGCCGCAGATGATGGCGGCGGCCCAGTTCGGCATCACCGTCTGCTCGCTGACCCTCGGCGCGGTCGCCGAGCCGACGGTCGCGCACATCCTGGAACCGTTCTTCGAGTGGATCCACCTCCCGCACGCGATGATCCATCCGCTGGGGTACGTCATCGCGCTGGCGACCGTCGTCTTCTTCCACCTCGTCATCGGCGAGATGGTCCCGAAGAACCTGGCGATGGCCGCGCCCGAGAAGGCCGCGCTGTGGCTCAGCCCCGGCCTGGTCGCCTTCGCCCGCCTCTGCCGGCCCCTCACCGTCGCCCTCGGCGCCTGCGCCCAGGGCATCCTGCGGCTCTTCCGCGTCGAGCCGAAGGACGAGGTCGAGGCGGTCTTCACCAGCGTGCAGCTGGGCAGGCTCGTGGAGGACGCGGGACAGGCGGGCCTGCTCGACCCCGAGGAACAGGAACGCCTGGAGGACGCCCTGGAGCTGGGCTCGCGCCCGGTGACGGACGTCCTCCTGAGCCGAGAGTCCCTGGTCACGGTCCCGCCCTCGGTCACCCCCGGCCAGATCGTCGGCCTGACCGCCCGCACCGGCTACTCCCGCTTCCCGGTGGTGGCGGACACGGGTGCCTTCATGGGCTACCTGCACGTGAAGGACGTACTGGACCTGGAGGACTCGGAACGGGCGGTGCCCCAGCAGGTGTGGCGCCCCATGACGACGCTCCGCCCCGAACTCCCCCTGGACGACGCCCTGACGGTGATGCGCCGAGCGGCCACACATCTGGCCCAGGTCGCGGACGCCTCGGGCAAGGTGCTGGGCCTGGTCGCGCTGGAGGACGTACTGGAGCTGCTGGTGGGGGAGGTGCGGGATCCGGCGCACCGGGAGACACCGCCGCCACGCAAGGCGGAGCCGAAGGAAGCGGTGCCTGGCTGACGCGGCAGACCCGCGCCCCACAAGGGCGCGGGGAACTGCCGAGCTCTTGGGCGCGCCTCACAACCCCGGAGGATCCTGCGGCCCTCGCCCCGACAACACTTCCCCATACGCCTGCATAAGATCCGGCAACCGCAATGTCGACAAGTCGTCCCGCGTCAAGGTCCCGGGATATGTCGACAACCGCAGATCCCGATACGCGCAGCTCTTCTCGTACAGCGTCCGCAGGAACCGCCCGTTCCCGAGCTCGTCGATCCACCCCTGATCGACCACATGCCCGGCGATGGAGCGCAACTCGTCCAGCGCCTCCTCGTCCCACACGTCACCGTTCTCACCGGCGAGCACCTCGCCGATGGAGGTGAGTTCGAGGGGCCGGTACGAGGGAAAGTCCACCCGGGTGGTGAAGCGGGAGGACAGTCCGGGGTTGGCGGCCAGGAGACGATCCATGCCCTCCGGATAACCGGCCAGGATCACCACCAGGTGGTCCCGGTTGTCCTCCGCCCGCTTCAACAGCACCTGAAGCGCCTCGTCGCCGTACGCGTCGCCCTTGCCGTAGCCGGAGTTGGACAGCGAATAGGCCTCGTCGACGAACAGCACCCCACCCAGCGCGGAGTCGATCAGCTCGTTCGCCTTCACGGCCGTCTGCCCGAGGTACTCGCCCACGAGATCGGCCCGCTGCGCCTCCACCAGATGGTCGCCGCCGAGCAGTCCGAGCGCGTAGAACACCCGGCCAAGGATGCGCGCGACGGTGGTCTTGCCGGTGCCGGAGGGTCCGGAGAAGACGAAGTGCCGTTTCGGCGGCTGGACGGGAAGCCCCTGCCCCGCCCGCAGCCGGGCCATGTTCAACTGCGCGGAGAGCGCCTTGACCTGGCGCTTGACCGGCTCAAGGCCCACCATGCGCTCCAGTTCGGCGAGCGCCTCCTCAAGCAGCGCGGGATCCGTGGGACCGGCGGGCGGCGGCTGCCCGGGGAGGTTCGCCCGCTCGCGCACACCTGGGTCGGGCACCGGCGGAAGCAGGCCGGACGAGGGCAGATCGGGCCCGGAGAGCTTCAGCTCACGCCCCTCGCCGAAGAGCGGGTCGAGGGTGTCGGGGCCGTCCACGGAGTCCTGGCCGAACCCGGTGAGTGTGATCGGCGCGAGATCGCCGGCCTCGTCGTACCCGTCGCCCTCGGCGATGGCGGCGAGCCGGGCCGAGGTGTCCATGAAGGCGGGGTCGACACGGTGCACGGCCCGGTACAGGGGGAGCGCGGCGGCCGACCGGCCGGTGCCCTCATGCGCCCGCGCCAGCCAGTACCGCAACTCCTTGCGCTGCGGCTGCTCGCTGCGGCAGCGCATCAGGGCCGCCGAGAGCAGCGGTTCGGCCTGGCCGTACATCTCCAGACGGACCCGGGCCATGCCGCCGAACAGTCCGGCCTCGATCCCGAGCATGGGGTCGTCGAGCAGCGGGTCGGTGTGCCGGACGAGCTGTTCCCAGTCCTTGACCAGATAGGCCCGGCAGGCGTGCAGGAAGCGGACCTGGGCGTCGGCGTCCACCGGCGGCAGTCCGGCGAGCGCCCGGTCGAGCTCCGGTACGTGCCGGCCGTCCAGCCAGTGCGAGGCGTGCGCGAGCAGCAGGTCGCGCGGGCTCTCCAGCACCGGCTGCACCCACCAGCCAAGCCAGTACCAGGAGTTGAGGGTCCGGCGGTGCCGGGCGCGCTGTTCCCCGAAGCGGTCCCGGTGCCGGAACATCCGTAGCAGCGCGGTCGTCGTGTCCACGCGCAGCGCGTGCAGACCGAGCCAGCCGTCGGCCATGCCGGGATCCATCCGCACCGCGGTGCGGAACTCCTCCTCCGCCTGCGGATAAGCGCCCATGGTGTAGGCGTCCACGCCTCGCAACCAGGCGAGGTCGGCCGGGGCCTCGGGGCCCTGCGTGCCGAAGTCCATCACGTCCCCCACAAACCGTGCCCCCGTCGGTTGGCCACCGGTCCGTCGCCCGTCGGCCTTCGGAGTCGAACCGCCGTACTGCGGACCGGAGTTGCAACGGTGCGCGGAGCAGCAGTCCCAGGTCGCACCGAGGGCATCGTACCTGCGGTAGTGCGGCCCGCCCCAGGGTGCCGCACCGGCCGTTTGGCGAGGTGGGAGCAGATGGGGGCGCAGACTTCGGTAACCGAGGGTGAGCGAATCGCGGCTCGGTGCGGCCGGAAAACGGGTGAGGGCAGAACGAAGCCCCCGATCACGGGGGAACAACCGGGGGCTTCGCGTCTGGCGGGCGATCTGCGTCGACCGCACATTGAGAACGTAAGACCTGTACGGCCCTTGGGTCAAGCCGAGTTGAAGTCACTACGGCAAGTTCTCGCAGGCGCATCTTCACAACTTCACCACATTGCAGATAGTCCCTCACTCAGCGTGAGGAGCTGATCCGTTTCCATGGTCCCGGCAGGCCCGGGACGCAACTCGTAACCCTTCGCGCACTGCCGTACCAAAGCGTCGGCGAACGGCCGTGAGGGGTCCACGGAGAAGTGCTTCTGTTCCGCCTCGACCCAGCCGTCCCAGAACTCCCGCAGTTCCTTCCCGTCCCGTGACCGGCCGCGTGCCCAGGACTCCGCCCGCGGCAGATCCATCCAGAGCAGGAAGGCGAGATACGGCCGCAGCGCGCGCCGCCCGGCGCCGACCCCCTCGACGAGGACCACCGGGGCGGGCGGTAGGGGGACGGGTTCCCGGAAGCGGCGGGCGTGCCAGTCGTAGGGGGAGTAGTGCGCGGTCTCGCCGTGGGAGAGGGGCTCGATCACCTGCGCCAGCAGCCGCTCGGTCCAGTCGAAGAGCTCGTCATGGCTGGCGATGTCGTCGAGCCGCAGCACCGGCGCCCCGCCGAGCGCTCGCGCCAACCGCCCGGCGAACGTGGACTTCCCGGACCCGGCGTGCCCGTCGACCCCGATCAGCCGGACCGGACCGCAGGACGCGGGGAGGCGGCGAAGGAGCGAAGCGAGTTGATGAATGACGGTTCCCGGGGTGAGTCGTGCGTGCACCGGAAGTCTAGTGATGTGGCACCTCGGGTGATGCCAGTGGTCGAGGCCAATATTCCTGGCGCGGCATGCCCCGAAGTGCTGGCAGGAGGCCTCGCCTGCGTCCATAGTTGGCGCACACACCGTGCACTGGACCTGCCCCGACTCGGACACCTGGGGGTCTTCCGCCCATGAGCAGATCCGAACAGCCGTCCCGCAGAACCGTTCTGACCGCCGCGGTCGCCGCAGCCGTGGCCGGCGGCGTCGGCGCGTTACCCGCAGCCGCCGCCACCCCCACCGAAGCGGCCGACCCCGAGCAGGCCGCGGCCCGACAGATCGACAACCGTGCCTGGACGACGTACACCGACTGGCGCTCGGGCACCGCGAAGGGCACCCGTGCCGTCGCGGGCGTCCGGCCCGGCGTGGCGATCGGCGCCCCCGTGGGCCTCGCCGACTACACCGACCCGCACACCGGCACCACCGCCACCTGGGAGTACGCGACCTGGACCTCGCCCGTCCACCGGCTCGCCGTGCCCTCGACCGAGGCCATCGCCTCGTGGAACGCGCACACCCCGGTCGGCACGTGGCTCCAGGTCGAGCTGAAGGGCACGTACTCCGACGGCACCAACAGCCCGTGGTACGTCATGGGCCGCTGGGCCGCCGGCGACCAGGACATCAAGCGGACCTCCGTCGACGACCAGACCGACGACAAGTCCACGATCTGGACCGACACCTTCGCGATCGACGACCCGGCAACGGGCCTGCGCCTGACCTCGTACCGGCTGCGCCTGACCCTCTACCGCAAGCCGGGGACGAAGAAGACCCCCACCGTGTGGCGGCTCGGCGCCATGGGCTCCGATGTCCCGGACCGTTTCACCGTCCCGGCGTCCACGCCCGGTCTCGCCCAGGAGCTGGCCGTACCGCGCTACTCGCAGGAGATCCACATCGGCCAGTACCCCGAGTACGACAACGGCGGTGAGGCCTGGTGCAGCCCCACCTCCTCGCAGATGATCATCGAGTACTGGGGCGGCAGGCTCACCGAGGAGCAGCTCGCCTGGGTCGACCCGAGCTTCGCCGACCCACAGGTGTGCCACGCGGCCCGCTTCACGTACGACTACCAGTACGCGGGCTGCGGCAACTGGCCCTTCAACGCTGCCTACGCGGCCACCTTCAAGGACCTCCAGGGCGTCGTCACCCGGCTCGGTTCGCTGACCGACCTGGAGACGCTGATCGCGGCCGGCATCCCGGCCATAACGTCCCAGTCCTTCCTGAAGGAGGAGCTGACGGGGGCGGGCTACGGCACCTCCGGCCATCTGATGACCGTGATCGGCTTCACCGCCGAGGGCGATGTGATCGCCAACGACCCGAACTCGCCGAACAACGCCGCGGTACGGCGGGTGTACCTCAGGAGGGAGTTCGAGAACATCTGGCTGCGGACCAAGCGGTACAACGCCAGCGGCAAGGTGGTCTCGGGCACCGGAGGCGTCTGCTACCTGTACTTCCCGGCGCGTCCGTCGATGCGCCAGCTCGCGGCGCTCGCGGCGGTGGGCGTGCGCTGAGACGCCGTGGGACGGCCTCCGACGGCTGTCGGGGGCCGTCCGCTGTGACCAAGGTCTCTGCCGGCAAAAGCCCTGTTCAGTGGCAAGGTGGACGGATGAGTACGAATGCAGCCGCCGTCGCCCGTGCCCGCACCGGCGGCCCCGAGGAAGACGGTCCGAAGGTCTTCGAACACGTCATGGGATGGGTCCTCGTCGTGGTCGTCGCGATGCTCGTGACCCAGCTCGGTCTGCTGTGACCTGACACATATTCGAACCTGCCATACTGCGGATGTCCCGCCGCCCGCTTGAGACCAGGGTCGAAATTGAAGAGTCAGCAGCACGTTGCCGTCGTCCGTCCCCGGGCGCGCGGCACCGAGCGGTCGGCGGCCCGCCGCGCCGAACTCATCGCCATCGGGCGGAGGTTGTTCGCCGACACCTCCTATGACGCCCTGTCGATGGACGACATCGCGCGGCAGGCGCATGTGGCCAAGGGACTGATCTACTACTACTTCCAGTCCAAGCGCGGCTACTACCTGGCGATCATCGAGGACTCCGTCGCCGACCTGGTCACCTACGCGGCGGGCGGCGTCGAACTGCCCTCGGCGGAGCGGGTCCACCGCACGATCGACAGCTATCTGCGCTACGCCGAGCACAACCAGGCCGCCTACCGCACGATCGTCAGCGGCGGCGTCGGCTTCGACACCGAGGTGCACGCCATCCGGGACGGGGTGCGCGAGGCGATCGTCGCGACCATCGCCGAGGGCGCCTACGGCCGTACCGACATCGCCCCGCTGGCCCGCATGGCCCTGCTGGCCTGGGTGTGCAGTGTCGAGGGCGCGGCCCTGGACTGGATGGACCACCCCGAACTCTCCCGCGACACCATGCGCGAACTGCTGGTGAAGACCCTGGGCGGCGCCCTGCGCGCCATCGAGGAGCTGGACCCCGCCTTACCCGGCCCCGGGGCCCGCCCGCCGCGGCACATGACGAAGGGGCGGAGTCTCGTGGTCTCCGCCCCCAGGTCCCCCGTGTCAGGGGTCAGTTGATCGCCTTGATGAGCTCACCGTTCGCGGTGTCCCCGCTGAGCTCCCAGAAGAACGTGCCCGCCAGACCCTGCTGGTTCTTGTACGTCATCTTCGTGGCGATGGTCGCCGGGGTGTCGTAGCTCCACCAGTTGGTGCCGCACTTGGCGTAGGCGGTGCCGCCCACCTTGCCGGTCGCCGGGCACTTGGTCTTCAGGACCTTGTAGTCCTCGATGCCGTCCTCCCAGGTCCCGTCCGCCGGTCCGGTCGCGGTGCCGCCGGGCGCCGACTGGGTCACTCCGGTCCAGCCGCGGCCGTAGAAGCCGATGCCGAGCAGGAGCTTGGAGGCCGGGATGCCGAGGCCCTTGAGCTTGGCGATGGTCGCCGAGCTGTGCATGTTGGCCTTCGGGATGCCCGCGTAGGAGTGCAGCGGCGAGTGCGGGGCCGTCGGGCCCGTCGCGTCCCAGGCGCCGAAGTAGTCGTAGGTCATGGGGTTGTACCAGTTGACGTACCGGGCCGCGCCCGCGTAGTCCGCCGCGTCGATCTTGCCGCCGGCGGTGGCGTCGGCGGTGATGGCCGCGGTCACCAGGTTGCCGCTGCCGAACTTCGCGCGCAGGGCCTGCATCAGGTTCTTGAAGGCCGCCCGGCCGCTGGTGTCACAGGTCGCGCCGCAGGCGTTCGGGTACTCCCAGTCGATGTCGATGCCGTCGAAGACGTCCGCCCACTTGGAGTTCTCGACCAGGTTGTAGCAGGACTGGGCGAACGCGGCCGGGTTCTGGGCCGCCTGGCCGAAGCCGCCGGACCAGGTCCAGCCGCCGAAGGACCACAGCACCTT
Organism: Streptomyces cupreus; assembly: GCF_014257025.1. Classification (GTDB taxonomy): domain Bacteria; phylum Actinomycetota; class Actinomycetes; order Streptomycetales; family Streptomycetaceae; genus Streptomyces; species Streptomyces cupreus. Next base: position 56,259 of record NZ_JACMSF010000033.1, on the reverse strand, counting down.
GAGGTTCGGGTGCTTCTTCTTCAGCTCGCGCAACTGGTTGAAGGTGCCGCGCAGCGGCTGGTCCCAGGTGTCGGCGACGCCGTCGACCGACTCGGCCGCGGTGTAGGTCCGTTCGGTGGCCGCGTAGGAGTCGCCGATGGCGCACTTGCCGCCGGTGACATTGCCGAAGGCGTAGTTGATGTGCGTGAGCTTGGCCGCGGAACCGGAGGTCTCGATGTTCTTGACGTAGTACTTGCGGTCGTAGGTGCCCCATTCGGTGAAGTAGCCGATCACCTTGGAGCCGGCGGCCGACTCGGCCGCGGGAGCGCTCGATTTCGCGGTGGCAGAACCCGCCCCGGCAAGCAGTCCGGCGCCGAGGACGGCCGCGCAGGCGGCGGAGACCAGCGTCCGGAATCTGGTGCGGTGGGGAATGTGCATCGGGTGTCTCCTCCTGGGGGGAGAGGGGAACGCGCGCCGATTGGCATGAACGCGGTAAAGCGTTGCCCGCACATTAGGAGGACTAGACCAGTCGGGTCAATGGTTCGGACCAATTTCGTGCGGCTTGAGTTTTCTTGGAGTGAGCGGTCGTTAACTGGTGACTCGGTGCCTCCGATCGGGCATACTCACAGCGCAGAGCCGCTGGTCAGCAGCTTCCGTGACCCGGGAGTGCGGGCCATCGGCCCGCACCCAGTGAGACCCGGCGGAGCCGCCCCACCCAAGGCGCACGTCCGCCGATGCGCCCGATAAGGGAGGAGAGCGTCGCCATGCCCGACCGCGCCCCGCAACCGGTGGACCGGCACCTGCCCACGGACGAGGCCCGGGATCTGATCTCGCTCGTCCGCGACATCGCCCAGCGCGAGATCGCCCCGAAGGCGGCCGAGGAGGAGGACGCCGGACGCTTCCCGCGCGAGGTCTTCGCCCTGCTGTCGGAATCGGGCCTCCTCGGACTGCCCTACGACTCCGAGTACGGCGGCGGCGACCAGCCGTACGAGGTCTACCTCCAGGTCCTCGAAGAGCTCGCCATGGCCCGGCTCACCGTCGGCCTCGGCGTCAGCGTGCACACCCTGGCCTCCTACGCCCTCGCCGCCTACGGAACCAAGGAGCAGCAGGTCGAGCATCTGCCCGCGATGCTCGGCGGAGGACTGCTGGGCGCCTACTGCCTGTCCGAGCCGTCGTCCGGATCCGATGCCGCCTCCCTGCGCACCAAGGCCGTGCGGGATGGGGACGACTGGGTGATCACCGGGACCAAGGCCTGGATCACGCACGGCGGCATCGCCGACTTCTACACGGTCATGGCCCGCACCGGCGAGGAGGGCCCGCGCGGGATCACCGCCTTCCTGGTGCCCGGGGACGCCGAGGGGCTGAGCGGGGCCGCGCCCGAGAAGAAGATGGGCATGAAGGGCTCGCCGACGGCGCAGGTCCACTTCGACGGCGTGCGGGTCCCGGACGAGCGGCGGCTCGGCGAGGAGGGGCAGGGCTTCGCCATCGCCCTGTCCGCGCTGGACTCCGGGCGGCTCGGTATCGCGGCCTGCGCGATCGGCGTGGCCCAGGCGGCGCTGGACGAGGCCGTGGCGTACGCCGCCGGGCGCAGGCAGTTCGGGCGGCCGATCGCCGACTTCCAGGGCCTGCGCTTCATGCTCGCCGACATGGCGACCCAGATCGAGGCGGGCCGTGCGCTGTACCTCGCGGCGGCGCGCCTCAGGGACGCGGGCCGGCCGTTCGCCAAGCAGGCGGCCATGGCCAAACTCCACTGCACCGACACGGCGATGAGGGTGACCACCGACGCCGTGCAGATCCTCGGCGGGTACGGCTACACCGCCGACTTCCCCACCGAGCGCTACATGCGCGAGGCCAAGGTGCTCCAGATCGTCGAGGGCACCAACCAGATCCAGCGCATGGTCATCGCCCGTCACCTCGCGGGTCCCGAGGGGCGCTGAACTCACCCGCCCGTACCGTCGGCGCCGCCAGCCGGACCCACTCCGGGTCGTGGCGGCCCGGCAGGGTACGGCCCCGATCGGCCCAAGTGCGCATCAGATCCCGGTAGATGGGCGGGTCCTGGAACTGGGGCGTGGCCAGCGGAACCGATTCTGCGGGTCGCGGCACGAAGACGCGTCGTTGACGCCCGGTCGTCGAATATGTGGGGGCCATACCAGGGCAACGCGGCGGCGACCGGGCAGGTCACCGATCCACGGAATCGGGCGTGAGTTCGCGGATGCCCCCACGGAGCCCTGTGGGCACACTGAACCCGCACCACGGCAACCTGCGAGCCGGGGTGCGGGATTTCGGCTACTGGGCCAAGAGATCGAGCGGGATCACTCAGGCGGCGTGGCGCCGCATCGCCGGCACGCGCATCGGGCGCGAGCCTGGGCCGCCGACGTGCGAGAACGGCTGCGTCCGCCAGTCGAGTCCCTGAGGGAGCGTCAACAACAGGGCGGTGTCCTGCTCCTGGGGTTCGGCCGACTCGTCCGCGGCGCGGGCGTCGGAGGCGCTGCGGCCGGTGCCGGCGCACACCGTCAGGCCGAACGGGTTCCACGGCGAGGCGCACAGCGCGTGCTCGGGCAGAACCTCCTCGTCCGCCAGCAGCGCGATGGGCTGGGCGCAGTCCGGGCAGATCACCCGGTACATCTCGAAGGTGTCGTACGCGTCGAACTCCTCGTCGGCGAAGTCGCCGTCGGGTTCGACGCCCTCCGGCTCGGGCTCGACGACAAGCTGCGGGCGCTTGGGTGCGGTACGACCAGGGCGCTTAAGACTCTGCATGGGATTCTCCCCCTCGGGCTGGGCCGTTCAGGCACTGCGGCCTCGACCACAGCAAGCACTTCCCGCCCCGTCTCGGCGGTAATCACGAGGACATCACGGAGCCGGTCCGGCGGCTGTGGTGTTCGTCACATGCCGTCCGCAGGTGCCCGGGGCGGCCGGTTTGTCCCCCAGGAGGCTCACAGACTCATCCCCGTCACATCACGAACCGGGCATGACCTGGGCCGCTCAGGTATCCCAGGAGGTCAGGGGCACTGTAGGTTCTTGCGCCATGGAGGAGCTGGACCGACAGATCGTGCAGCTGCTCGTCAAGGACGGGCGGATGAGCTACACAGACCTGGGCAAGGCCACGGGCCTGTCCACGTCGGCCGTGCACCAGCGGGTGCGACGGCTCGAACAGCGTGGCGTCATCCGTGGCTACGCCGCGGTCGTGGACCCCGAGGCCGTCGGGCTGCCCATGACCGCGTTCATCTCGGTGAAACCGTTCGACCCCAGCGCGCCCGACGACATCGCGGACCGCCTGGCCGGGGTCCCCGAGATCGAGGCGTGCCACAGCGTCGCGGGCGACGAGAACTACATCCTCAAGGTGCGCGTGGCCACCCCGCACGAACTGGAGGAACTGCTGGCCCGTCTGCGCTCGCTGGCGGGCGTCTCCACCCGGACGACGGTGGTGCTCTCCACGCCGTACGAGGCACGCCCGCCGCGTATCTGAGCCGGCCTGCGTGCCGGGCGGCCGCGGGGAGGCGGGAGACTGTTCCCCATGAGTGAGCGCACCGCCGAGTCCCAGACCGTTCTGCTTCGCCGCGGGGAGGTCCACAGTCCCGCCGACCCGTTCGCCACCGCGATGGTCGTCGAGCGCGGGCAGGTCGCCTGGGTCGGTTCGGAAGGTGCCGCGGACGCCTTCGCGGACGGTGTGGACGAGGTCGTGGACCTGGACGGCGCGCTCGTCACCCCGGCGTTCACCGACGCCCATGTGCACACCACCGCGACGGGCCTCGCCCTGACCGGCCTCGACCTGTCCGCCGCCCCCTCCCTGGAGGCGGCCCTCGATCTCGTACGGGACTTCGCCGCCGCCCGCCCGAACGACCGCGTCCTCCTGGGCCACGGCTGGGACTCCGCCCGCTGGCCCGGCGGCCGTCCTCCGACGCGGGCCGAGCTCGACGCGGCCACCGGCGGGCGGCCCCTCTATCTCTCCCGTATCGACGTCCACTCGGCGGTCGTGACGACGGCCCTGCTCGACCTGGCGTCCCTGGGCCGGGTCGACGGCCCGCTCACCGCCGACGCCCACCACGCCGTACGCGCCGCAGCTCTCGGCGCGGTGACGCCCGCTCAGCGCGTCGAGGCCCAGCGCGCGGCCCTTGCCCACGCCGCCGCTCTCGGCATCGGCACCCTCCACGAGTGCGGGGGCCCGGAGATCTCCTCCGAGGACGACTTCACCGGCCTGCTCCGGCTCGCCGCCGAGGAGGCCGGACCGCGGGTCGTCGGCTACTGGGCGGAGCAGGACGTGGACAGGGCACGGGAGCTCGGCGCGGCCGGCGCCGCGGGCGACCTCTTCGTCGACGGCGCCCTCGGCTCGCACACCGCCTGTCTGCACCAGCCGTACGCCGACGCCGAGCACACCGGCCTCGCCTACCTCGACGCCGTAGCCGTCGCCGCCCATGTCGCCGCCTGCACCGAGGCGGGCCTCCAGGCAGGCTTCCACGCGATCGGCGACGCCGCCGTGAGGGCCGTCGTCGAGGGCGTGCGCGCCGCCGCGGAGAAGGTCGGCCTCGCCCGCGTCCGCGCCGCCCGGCACCGGGTCGAGCACGCCGAGATGCTGACACCCGAGACGATCGCCGCCTTCGCCGAGTTCGGCCTGACCGCCTCGGTCCAGCCCGCCTTCGACGCGCTGTGGGGCGGCGAGGACGGCATGTACACCGCTCGCCTGGGCGCCGAGCGGGCCCGCACGCTGAACCCCTTCGCGGCCCTGCTGCGGGCCGGTGTCCCGCTCGCCTTCGGCTCGGACAGCCCGGTCACACCCCTGGATCCCTGGGGCACCGTCCGCGCCGCCGCCTTTCACCGGACGCCCGAGCACCGGGTCTCCGTGCGGGCCGCGTTCACGGCGCACACACGGGGCGGCTGGCGCGCGATCGGACGGGACGACGCGGGCATCCTGGTCCCCGGCGCGCCCGCCGACTACGCCGTGTGGCGCACCGACGAACTGGTGGTCCAGGCCCCGGACGACCGGGTCGCCCGCTGGTCGACCGACCCCCGCTCCGGCACCCCTGGCCTGCCCGACCTCACCCCGGGCCGTGACCTGCCCGTCTGTCTGCGGACGGTGGTGGGCGGACGGACGATCTTCGTACGGCCGGGCGAGTGATCTCCCGGGATGGCGTGCGGCCGATCCGGTGCCGCCGCCCCGTCGCGCGACCTGCGTATCCTCCGCGCTGACCAGGGAGTTGAGGAAAGATCCGCAGGTCAAACGGCTGTTGACAGCCGACGGCAGGGGGCCGGTAGGTTCTGCCGAGTCCACCACCGGACGCCCGACCAGGAATGCGTGAACGTTCCGGGAACTCGTCGCAACGCCGCTGGGTCAGAGACGGTGTGCCGCACCGGGGCACCGCCACTGGGAGCCAGGCTCAGCGCCCACGCCACGGCGAGGGAACCTTCCGGCCGGTCGGGGAGGTGAGACTCGGGTGGGGCCCGGGCGCTCAGTAGACAACGGCTTTCGGTCGACCCGCAGCCAGCGGGCCCCAGGTCGGCCCGAAGGGCGCCGGGCCCCCATCCGCAGAGCGCCTGCATGATCCGAAAAGCAGATGGCTACCCCGCTCTTGTGCAATCGACACCACCATACGAACGTGATGTCACGTAATCGCAGGCCGCGCCCACTAAGGTGGACCTTCTGCGGACGCACACGAAGGGGCAGCAGTGAACGACGGCGACGGGATCCGTGAGGCGCAGGCCTCGGGGAGGCGGTTCGGTCCGCTCGGCACCGCGTTGGTGATCATTCCGACCTACAACGAGGCGGAGAACATCAAGGCGATCGTCGGCCGGGTGCGCTCGGCCGTGCCCGAGGCGCACATCCTCGTGGCCGACGACAACAGCCCCGACGGCACCGGCAAGCTCGCCGACGAACTGGCCGCCGAGGACGATCATGTCCAGGTGCTGCACCGCAAGGGCAAGGAAGGCCTCGGCGCCGCCTACCTCGCGGGCTTCCGCTGGGGCCTGGAGAACGGCTACGGCGTCCTGGTCGAGATGGACGCCGACGGCTCCCACCGCCCCGAGGAACTGCCCCGGCTGCTCACCGCGCTCAAGGGTGCCGACCTGGTCCTGGGCTCGCGCTGGGTGCCCGGCGGCCGGGTGGTGAACTGGCCCAAGAGCCGCGAGTTCATCTCCCGCGGCGGCAGCCTGTACTCCCGCATGGCCCTCGATCTGCCGCTGCGCGACATCACCGGCGGCTACCGCGCCTTCCGCCGCGAGACCCTGGAGGGCCTCGGCCTCGACGACGTCGCCTCCCAGGGCTACTGCTTCCAGGTCGACCTCGCCCGCCGCGCCGTCAAGGCCGGCTACCACGTCGTCGAGGTGCCCATCACCTTCGTCGAACGCGAGCTCGGCGACTCCAAGATGAGCCGCGACATCCTCGTGGAGGCCCTGTGGCGGGTCACCACCTGGGGCGCGCAGGAGCGGGCCGGCAAACTCCTCGGCCGCGTGAAGCCCCAGCCGCCCCAGTCCTAGTCCCCGTGCTGGTCCCCGTCCTGTTTCATGGCCGCACTGCCCGTCGATCGCCCCCTTATCCCGCACTGAGCCGGGCCCAGGCACACTGGACGCATGACGACTGGCGCACCGACTCCCACGCATCCCGCCCGGCCCCGGCGCTCCCGGCTGCGCACGTTCCTGCCGCTCGGCATCGCCGCCTGGCTGGTGCTGGAGATCTGGTTGCTGACCGTGGTCGCGGGCGCCGCGGGCGGGCTCACCGTCTTCCTGCTGCTGCTCGCGGGCCTCGTGCTCGGCACCGTGGTGATCAAGCGGGCGGGCAGGCGCGCCTTCCAGAACCTCAACGAGGCGCTCCAGCGGGGCGGCACCCCGGCCCCCTCCGGAGGCGGCAACGGCCTGATGATGCTCGGCGGTCTGCTGCTGATGCTGCCCGGTCTGATCTCGGACGCGGTCGGTCTGCTGCTGCTGATCCCGCCGGTGCAGAAGGCCCTCGGGCGGTACGCCGAGCGCACCGTCGAGCGCAAGCTCCGCCAGGCCGACCCCGGCTCCCTGGGCGGTGCCTTCCAGCAGGCCCGTATTCACCGGCCCGACGGGAAGGTCGTGCAGGGTGAGGTCATCAGGGACGAGCCCGGGGACACCCCCGAGGGACCTCGCCCGCCGCTGACGCACTGAGCCCGGCCGCAGCCGGACACACGAAAGACCGCGGGCGCCGTACGAAGAACGTACGGCGCCCGCGGTCTTGTGCTGTATCGGGGTTCCGGACCCGGGGGACTAGGCCGACTTGCGGCTGTCCCTCGGGTGGACCGCGATGTTCATCGCGCCGGAACGCAGAACGGCCAGGCGCTCCTCGAGGACCTCTTCGAGCTCCTCGCGGGTGCGCCGCTCCATCAGCATGTCCCAATGCGTACGCGCGGGCTTGGCCTTCTTCTCCTCAGGGCCGTCGCCGTCAACGAGGAGTGCCTGGGCCCCGCAGACCTTGCACTCCCACTCCGGCGGGATCTCCGCCTCGACCGAGAAGGGCATCTCGAAGCGGTGCCCCTTCTCGCATGCGTACTCCACGGCCTGGCGCGGGGCCAGGTCGATGCCGCGGTCCGTCTCGTAGCTGGTCACCACGAGGCGCGTGCCGCGAAGAGCTCGCTCACTCATGAATCGTGCCTCCCGGGCTTGTCGCCCACAGGACAGGTGTCGCTGTCGTCGTCATCCGGTCAACGTCCGGTCGGCGGTAAAGATTCCCGTTCCGGGTCATGCGTCGCCGTCGTAGCCGCCCCTTGTTGTACCCACCGGCGCCCGGTTTGTCACATCTGCTAGCAGATGTCACCCAGCGTTTCGGCATCTTTGACGCGCAGTAACGGTACGCCTGGCAGGCCAAACGCGTACACTACAGCCCTTTCGCGTTGAACGCTAAATTCTTGCCGGAACCGGGTTTCCCGCATCGCTGATCGCCTGCCGCACCGGAACCCGCGCGAGCAGCACGAACCCGAGCGCGAAGAAGGCCACCAGCGAGATGATCGCGTCCCGATAACTTCCGGTCAGCTGGTAGGTGAGCCCGAACAGCAGCGGGCCGAGCCAGCTCATCCCGCGGTCGCTCACCTCGTACGCGGAGAAGTACTCGGCCTCCTTGCCCGGCGGTACGAGATGGGAGAACAGGGAGCGGGACAGGGCCTGGCTGCCGCCGAGGACAAGGCCGATCCCGGCCGCCAGCACGAAGAACCACACCGGTGCCCCGGCCGGCAGGAAGTACCCGGCCGCCAGCGTCACCGTCCACGCGACCAGCGATCCGAGAATCGTGCGCTTGGCGCCGTACGTCCGCGCGAGTCGTCCCATGAGCAGCGCCCCCGCCACCGCCAGCACCTGGACCAGCAGCACGGCGCCGATCAGTGTGGACTGGCCGAGCCCCAGTTCCTCGGAGCCATAGATGGAGGCCTGGGAGATCACGGTCTGGATGCCGTCGTTGTAGACGAGGTAGGCCAGCAGGAAGGCGAGCGTCAGCGGATGGCGGCGCATGTCGCGGATCGTCGCCGCGAGCTGCCGGAAGCCGGGCGCGGTCGCCTCCCCGGCCGGGGCGGAGCGGCGGTCGCGCAGTCGGCGCAGCGGTACGAGGGTGAAGGCGCCCCACCACAGGCCGGCCGACGCCAGACAGATGCGGACGGCCGTGGTCTCGGAGACGCCGAAGGAGTCGTGCGCGAGATACAGGACCAGGTTCGCGATCAGGACCAGGGCGCCCGCCGCGTACCCGAACGCCCAGCCGCCGGAGGACACCGCGTCGCGCTCCTCGGGCGGGGCGATCTGCGGCAGATAGGAGTTGTAGAGCATCATCGCGACCGACTGCGCGGCGTTCGCGACGATCAGCAGGGCGCCGCCGAGCAGATAGCGGTCGCCGTCGAGGAAGAACATTGCCGTCGTCGCCGCGGCCCCGGTGTACGCGGCCGCGGCCAGCAGTGGCTTCTTCCGGCCACTGCGGTCGGCGGCGGCGCCGACCAGGGGCATCGCCAGGACGGCCACGATCACCGACAGGGACACCGAGTAGGCGAAGAAGGACCCGGCGCGCACCGGGATGCCGAGCGGGTGGACGAAGCCGTCCGCGTCGGCGGCCTCCTCGGCGACCGAGGTCAGGTAGGGGCCGAGGAACACCGTGAGCACGCTCGTCGAATAGACGGAACACGCCCAGTCGTAGAAGTACCAGCCGCGCTGCTCGCGCCGTCGCCCGGCGACCTCGTCGGCCGCCGTCGCCCCCATGGTGCCGGTGTCCACCCGCGCCCTCGCTTCCCCGTCCGGGCCGCGGCCCGCCGAGGTCTCAGACCCAGACGCCCCGGTCCTCCATGACCTTGCGCAATGTCTCGATGCGATCGGTCATGATGCCATCGACTCCCAGGTCCAGGAGCCGGTGCATACGGTCCTCCTCGTTGATCGTCCACACATGCACCTGGAGCCCGTGCGCGTGGGCCGTGCGCACGAAGCGGTGGTCGACGACCTGGATGCCGGACTGCATCTCGGGAACCTGCGCGGCGACGGCCGAGCGGCGCACCGCCGCGGGCAGCCCCCAGGAGCGCAGCCGCAGATTGAGCACCCCGCGCGTGCCGTACGACGTGGCCAGTCGAGGGCCGGCCAGGCGCTGGGCCCGTACGACCCGGGCTTCGGAGAAGGAGCCCAGGCAGATCCGGTCCCAGGTGTTGGTGCGCTCCACCAGGTCGAGGAAGGGCAGCAGCGCGGGCTCCGCCTTCACGTCCACGTTCCAGCGGGCCTCGGGGAAGGCCTCCAGGAGTTCCTCGAACAGCGGCACGGGCTCCTGACCGGCCACGCGCGCGTGCCGTACGTCCGACCAGGGCAGGTCGGCGATCTTGCCGGCGCCGTCGGTCACCCGGTCCAGCGTGGAGTCGTGGAAGGCGACCAGCTCGCCGTCGCGGGTCGCGTGGACGTCGGTCTCCAGGTACCGGTAGCCCAAGTCCACCGCGCGGCGGAACTGGAACAGGGTGTTCTCCAGGCCGTCCGCCGCCCCGCCCCGGTGGGCGAAGGCGATCGGACCGGGATGGTCGAGATAGGGGTGGCGTATCGGCGTGCTCACCGTCGCAGTATGGCGCGCCGGGGTTGACCCGTGGCAACGACCGTGCTGCCGCCGGGTGCCGGGGGGACGGCGAAGACGCGCAGGAAGAGCTGGGCGAGCGGGCCGATGGCCAGCGCGTACAGCAGGGTGCCGACGCCGATCGTGCCGCCCAGGAGGAAGCCGGAGACGACCACCGCGAGCTCAACCGCCGTACGCATCAGGCGGATCGAGCGGCCGGTACGCCGGTGCAGGCCCGTCATCAGGCCGTCGCGCGGGCCCGGTCCGAAGCGGGCGGCGATGTAGAGGCCGGTGGCCACGCCGTTGAGGACGATGCCGGCGACGAGAAGGGGAATCCGGACGGTGAGGGTGTGCGCCTCGGGGAGGGCGGCCAGGGTGCCGTCCATGGCGATGCCGACGACGAAGACATTGGAGACGGTGCCGAGGCCGGGCCGCTGGCGCAGCGGGATCCACAGGAGCAGCACCGCGGCGCCGACGATGATCGAAACTACGCCGATCGTCAGGCCGGTCAGCTCGGCCAGGCCCTGGTGCAGCACGTTCCAGGGTTCGAGGCCGAGGCCGGCTTCGACGAGAAGGGCCGAGCTCGCCCCGTAGAGCGCGAGACCGACGTACAGCTGGATCAACCGTCGCCCGAGACGGCTTGTGGTGGACAAGAGGGTCCCCCCTGTGGTGGTAGTGGCCTGCGTCATGACACCCTGTGGCTTGAGGAGAACGGCCATCCATGGCCAATCCGGGGAAGGTGGACTGATTTCCATGGCGCAGTGGACCTCGGCGGTGGGGCCGGCTCAGCTCGCCCGGCTGCTCAGCTCCCAGCAGGACCGCCCCGCGGGCCCCGGCACACGCCGCCCGCCCGCCTATCGCGCGCTCGCCGACGGGATACGGCTGCTGGTCCTGGAGGGGCGGGTGCCGGTCGCGGCGCGGCTGCCCGCGGAGCGCGAACTGGCCCTTTCCCTGTCCGTCAGCCGTACGACGGTCGCCGCGGCCTACGAGGCGCTGCGCGCCGAGGGATTCCTGGAGTCCCGGCGCGGGGCCGGTAGTTGGACCGCGGTCCCGGCCGGAAATCCGCTGCCCGCGCGCGGTCTTGAACCCCTGCCGCCCGAGGCCCTCGGTTCGATGATCGACCTCGGCTGCGCGGCGCTCCCCGCACCCGAGCCGTGGCTGACCCGGGCCGTGCAGGGCGCCCTTGAGGAGCTGCCGCCGTATGCCCACACGCACGGCGACTATCCGGCCGGGCTGCCCGCGCTGCGCGCGATGATCGCCGAGCGGTACACCGCGCGCGGGATCCCCACCATGCCCGAGCAGATCATGGTGACGACCGGGGCGATGGGCGCGATCGACGCCATCTGCCATCTCTTCGCCGGGCGGGGCGAGCGGGTCGCCGTGGAGTCGCCGTCGTACGCCAACATCCTTCAGCTGATGCGGGAGGCGGGGGCGCGGCTGGTGCCCGTCGCCATGGCCGAGGGGCTCAGCGGCTGGGACATGGACCGCTGGCGGCAGGTGCTGCGTGACGCGGCGCCCCGGCTCGCCTATGTCGTCGCCGACTTCCACAATCCGACCGGCGCGCTCGCCGACGACGACCAGCGGCGGCGCCTGGTGGAGGCGGCGCGCTCCGCGGGCACGGTGCTGATCGCCGACGAGACGATGAGCGAGCTCTGGCTCGACGCGGATGTCTGCATGCCACGGCCGGTGTGCGCTTTCGATCCGGCTGGGGCCACGGTGATCACCGTCGGCTCCGCGAGCAAGGCGTTCTGGGCGGGGATGAGGATCGGGTGGGTACGGGCGGCGCCCGATGTGATCCGCAGCCTGGTCGCCGCGCGCGCCTACGCCGACCTGGGGACACCGGTGTTGGAGCAGCTCGCGGTGAACTGGCTGTTCAGCACCGGCGGTTGGGAGCAGGCCGTCGAACTGCGCCGCAGCCAGGCCCTGGAGAACCGTGACGCGCTCGTCGACGCGGTGCGTCGGGAGCTGCCGGAGTGGGAGTTCGAGGTCCCGAAGGGCGGCCTGACCCTGTGGGTCCGCACGGGCGGCCTGTCCGGCTCGCGGCTCGCGGAGGCTGGGGAGCGGGTCGGAGTCCGGGTCCCGTCGGGGCCCCGCTTCGGTGTCGACGGCGCCTTCGAGGGGTATGTGCGGCTGCCGTTCACCGTGGGCGGCGCGGTCGCGGAGGAGGCGGCGGTACGGCTGGCCGCGGCGGCGCGGTTGGTGGAGAGCGGGGGGACCGGGGGTGGGGAGGCGCCTCGCACCTTCGTGGCGTGATCGACGGTGAGCGCTACGCCAGCTTTGACGGCTCCGCCGTCACCGCTTCCGCCGTCACCGCTTCCGCCGTCACCGCTTCAGTCGCCACCGGCTCCGGCTGCTGTTCCGCGTCCGCCGGGGTCGTGCGTGGGGGGAGCAGGTCCAGTACCGCCTGGCGGTGGGTGTCCGTGGTGGCGTCGTCGTACGGGTCCGGGGTGGCCGGGACCTGGAGGCGGAGGACCGGGCCCGAGCCCAGTCGGGCGTAGCCGCGGCCCGGGGGGACCTGGGTGGTCGGGGTGGTGTGCGGGGGTGCGCCCAGGAACGCCGTCAGCTGGTCCGCCGTCGCGGGGCCGAGGACCGCACGCGCGCGTGTGTGCTGGCGTACGGCATCGCTCAGCAGCTCCGCGCTGTCGAACTGGTCGGCCACGACCACCGTGACGTTCGCCGCGCGGCCGTGCCGCAGGGGTACCTGGAGCAGGGACTGCGGGTCCTTGTGGCCGTCGGTGGCGGCCAGGTGGGCGAAGGCGGTCGGGCGGTCCAGGAGGATCCACAGGGGGCGCTTGGTGTCCTCCGGTGGCGGGTGACCGGCCTGCCGGGCACGGTTGAGCGCGATCAGCCTGCGCTCCGTCTCGTGCGCCGCCCACTCCAGGCTGGCCAGTGCTCCGGCCAGCGCGCACTCCACTGCGAGGACACCGTCCCGGCCGGTCAGACAGGCGTACTCGCCGGTGGCGCCGCCCTCCACGATGACGACATCGCCGTACTGGAGGGCCTGGAGGGCGATCGAGCGGAGCAGGGTGGAGGTGCCGCTGCCGGGCTGGCCCATGACCAGCAGATGCGGTTCTGTGGAGCGGATCCCGGTGCGCCAGACGACCGGTGGCATGTCGCGCTGCTCCTCGCCGTGGGTGAGGGGGAGCGTGCGCTGGACCTCGCCGGGGTCGGTGAAGCCGAGCACCGTCTCGCCGGGGGCCGTGACGAAGCGCTGGGCGGCGATGTCGGTGGGCAGCGGCGGCAGTACGGAGAGGGAGAGCTGGTTGCCCTCCTCGTCCCAGTCGAAGCGGTACTCCCGGCCGCGTCCCGACTTCGCGGTGAGCAGATGCTCGATCCGCGCTCGGGCCTCGGGCTCGCCGTCGGTGAAGTAGGCCGGGTAGCGGATCGCGAGGCTCGTGACGCGCCCCGAGGCGTCGAACTCGTACTCGGGGAAGGTGCTCTCCCACTCACCGCCGTGCGCGTACAGAGGGGCGGGGTCCTCCGGGGTCGAGAAGTACGGCACCAGTGCCTCGTACAGCGACTTCAGTCGTTCCGTCTGCGACTCGTCCGGGCCCTCGGGGGTCGGCGGGGTGCGGTCCCGGCCCTGCCAGGCCGCCGCCGCCATCAGTGTGACGACGGCGAGCAGTGGGCCGTACGGAACGAGCGCCACGACCAGGATCACCGAGGCCACCAGGAACAGCAGCGGCCCGCGCTTGTCCTTGGGGGTGTCGGCCCACTTGCGCCGCCCCGCCGAGGCCAGCCGGTGCAGCCCGCGAGTGATCGTGATCAGCGGGTGGAGGACGTCGGTGGCACTGGCGACCGCCGTCCGGGCCAGCTCCCGGCTCCGGGCGATCTGCGCGCTGCCTGTGCTCAGGATGCGGGGGAGGGGGCGCCGGGCCACGGCTGTCTCCTGAAGGTGCGTACGGACGGGACGGGCGGGCTCAGAACTTGATGCCGCCGAGCAGGCTCGCCAGGCTCTCGCCGCCGGCCTTGATGCTCGGGGCGATGGCCGTACTGGCCAGGTAGAAGCCGAACAGGGCCGCGACGCAGGCGTGCGAGGCCTTGAGTCCGTCCTTCTTGAAGAAGAGGAAGACGATGATGCCGAGCAGGACCACGCCTGAGATGGAGAGGATCATTTTGGGATCTCCTGGTTCGTGGGGACAGTCACCATGAGTACTTCCAGGCTCACAGAATGTATCCATACGATAAAAGGTGCAACTGGGTGGATTTCTGCAGATTTCCCTCGGTTGGTGGAGTCGTCCAGGGCCGGACGAGCTGGGCTCTTGCGTCCGACCGGGTTCGTGGTGATCTTTACCTCGGGCGCATCGGGTCATGTGCCCGGCGAGCCAGTACCCTGGCGATTCACCTGAACGGTTGTATGGAGAGGCGGTCCGGCGATGAGTGAAGCCCCCGACCCCGAGGTCGTGGAGCTGGCCACCAAGATCTTCGATCTGGCCCGGCAGGGGCGGACCGAGGCGCTCGTGGCGTACCTCGACGCGGGCGTTCCGGCCAACCTCACCAATGACCGCGGCGACTCGCTGGTGATGCTCGCCGCCTACCACGGCCACGCCGAGGCGGTGCGCGCGCTGCTCGCGCGTGGCGCCGAGGCCGACCGGATCAACGACCGAGGCCAGACCCCGCTCGCCGGGGCCGTGTTCAAGGGCGAGACGGATGTGATCAAGGCCCTTCTGGAGGGCGGCGCCGACCCGTCGGCGGGCACTCCGTCGGCCGTCGACACCGCCCGGATGTTCGGCAAGACGGAACTGCTGGAATTGTTCGGCGCACACTGATCCGTACGCTCTGACCAGCTACGACACAGAAAACGGGGGAGGCGGTAAAGGGCCGCCGAAATTTCGGTCGCGGCAGATGGAACTGCCGAGTCATCATGACGTCGTGATTCACGGACGCGATGGCTGGGCAGGTGTTGCCGCACCGCGCGGACCGTGATCGGTCCGCATGGGCCACCGACGAGAGGCAGAGGAAGATGGCTTACAGCAAGCAGGAAACGGCGGGCGCCCCGACGTGTTGTCACGCGGCCAGGTAGAGCACGTCCCCGGTTGCGTCGACGCTTGATGTGAGGCTGTTTCCCATGTTCGATCCGGTCATAGCGCCCAGCGGTACGCTGCTCGGCCTGCTCCAGCGGGGCCGCGGCGACGGCACACTGCACGCGCTCACCGCACCGCGCGCCGAAGCGCTCGCGGCACTGAACCACTGTGTGCTGAGCGACCCCCGCCACGACTGGCAGGTCGAGAACCGCTCCCTTTACTACGCCCGACTTTTCCTCGACCTGAGCGGCGAGCTGGACGAGATCGAGGCCCATCTCTTCGACGTCGAGGACGTCTTCGACACCGAGGAGTCACGCACAGGCCTCGCCCTGGCCGTCCTCGGCCACCTCGCCTCCTACGGCAGGCGGGACGCGCTCGCCCTGCTGCGCAGGTACGCCGCCACCGGCTCCAACTGGGCCTGGGCCCTGGACGAGCTGGCCCTGCGCGACGACGACGCCGGACTGCGCGCGCTCGCCGCGCCCGTCCTGGCGCGCTTCGCCACCGACGCCGAGGGCGAGGCCGAGCTGGCCGCCGCCGTACGCGACGCTTTTGAGCCACGGCCCTGGCGGCTGTGGGCCGAGGATCCGCGCGAATCGATCGCCACGCGTGTGCGTGCCGCTCAGGAGACCGGCTGTTTCGACCGCTGGCAGCGGCAGATGAGCCCCACCGGGCCCCGCCCGGGGTGGAGCGTGCGGGCCGTCTTCGAGTGGGCCCAACAGGGCGTCGACCGCGGCGCCGCGCTCCATGTGCCGGCCGCCCGCTGCCTCACCGCCGTCGCGGGCCCCGAGGACCGGCCCGAGATCGTCCAGGCCGCCAAGGACGGCACCGAAGGCGCCCGCTGCACCGCCCTGCGCTACCTCGCCGACAGCAACGACCCGGACGCCCTCGACCTGATCGAGGCGGCCGTGACGGCAGGGCCGCCGCCCGTCGTGGAGGCCGCCGTCGACGCCTTCGAACGGATGCGCAGTGTCGCCGCAGTGGACCGGGCCCGCGGCTGGGCCCGTCGGCCCGATCCGCTGGGCGCCTCCGCCGGACGCATGCTCGCCTGCCGCGGCGGGGCCCAGGACAGCGACCTGGTCCTCGCGGCGCTGCGGGAGGCCGTCCGGGGCGAGGGGCCCGACGCGAAGACCCTGTGGACCCTCGTGGACGGCACCGGACGGCTCGGGATCGCCTGCGCGGCCCCCGTCCTGCGCCATGTCTATCGCGAGACCGCCTCCTCCCATCTCCGCGGCCGGACCGCCCGCGCCCTGGCCGCGACCGATCCCTCCTTCCCGTCCGGCTT
This sequence comes from Streptomyces cupreus, assembly GCF_014257025.1. Classification (GTDB taxonomy): domain Bacteria; phylum Actinomycetota; class Actinomycetes; order Streptomycetales; family Streptomycetaceae; genus Streptomyces; species Streptomyces cupreus. Next base: position 39,968 of record NZ_JACMSF010000033.1, on the reverse strand, counting down.
CGCCGTCGAATGCCTCTGGGACTGCGAGGAGACCACCCGCGAGATCGCCGCCCGGCACGCCGAGACCGGCGACAACCGCGTCGTGGAGCGACTGCGCAGGCTCGCCGCCGACCCGGCGGAGGAGGCCGAGGTCCAGACAGCCGTTCGCAGCCGGATCGGGCCTGACACGCCCGCAGGGTGAACGAGGGGTGACCCGCGGGTCAGGCGGGCATGGACACGGTCTGACCTGCTCGGGTGTGCAGCGCAACGCTCATGGGACGTTCCCTGTTCGGAAAGATCCACGTTGACGCGGCCACGTCCAGCACGGCGACAACACCGGTATGCGTGTCGTCATCGTGACCGAATCCTTTCCCCCCGATGTGAACGGCGTGGCCCACTGCGCGCTCCAGACCGCCCGACACCTCGTCGATCGCGGTCACGCCCCCGTCGTCGTCGCCCCGGCCCCCGCTCCCGGGAGCAAGCTCGGCGCTCTCGCGCCCTGCCCCGTCGTCCATGTCCCCTCCCTTCCGCTCCCCGGCTACCCCCAGGTGCGTGTCGCCCTCCCCAGTCGGCGCCTCGCCTCGACGCTCATCGAGCACAACGCCGAGATGGTGCACCTGGCCAGCCCCTTCGTCATCGGCGTCCGCGGGATGGCGGCCGCCGCCCGGCTCGGCATCCCCGCCGTCGCCGTCTACCAGACCGACCTGGCCGGATACGCCCGTACGTACATGGGCGCCGGCGAGGCCGCGGCCTGGCGCCGAATCCGCTCCGTCCACTCCGCCGCCGACCTCACCCTCGCCCCGTCCAGCGCGTCCCTGAGTGACCTGGAGGCCCATGGCGTGCCCCGGGTCAAGCTGTGGCCGCGCGGTGTGGACACCGTCCGCTTCCGCCCCGACCTCCGGGACGAGGCACTGCGCCGGGAGCTCGCCCCGAACGGCGAGCTGATCGTCGGCTACGTCGGCCGGCTCGCCCCCGAGAAGCACATCGAGCTGCTGGCCGGCGCCTGCCGCCTGGAGGGCGTCCGGGTCGTGATCGTGGGCGACGGACCGAGCCGCCCCAACCTGGAGCAGGCGCTGTCCGGCGCGGTCTTCCTCGGCCGCCGCACCGGCGACGACCTCGCCCGGATCTTCGCCTCGCTGGACGTCTTCGCGCACACCGGCCCCTTCGAGACCTTCTGCCAGACCGTGCAGGAGGCCATGGCCAGCGGCGTGCCCGTCGTCGCGCCCGCCGTCGGCGGCCCGCTGGACCTGGTCGCCCACGGGCACACCGGCCTGCTGTTCCCGGCCGGTGACGCCGACGCCGTACGCGAAGCGGTGCGGGCCCTCCAGGCCGACCCGGCCATGCGCACCGCCTACGGCACCGCCGCCCGCGCCATGGTCGAGGGGCGCACCTGGGCGGCCGTCGGCGACCAGCTCATCGGCCACTACGCCGACGTGCTGGTCGGCCGCAGGGCGAAGGTGGCGGCGGCGTGAACGAGTCACTGCGTATCGTCCGGCTCGCCAACTTCGTCGCGCCCGCCTCCGGCGGACTGCGCACGGCGCTGCGCGAGCTCGGCAAGGGCTTCAAGGCGGCCGGGCACGACCCGGTGCTCATCGTGCCCGGCGAGCGCCACACCGACCAGGAGACCGAGCAGGGCCGGGTCATCACCCTGCCCGGGCCGCTGTTGCCCGGCACCGGCGGCTACCGCGTCCTGACCGACAAGCGGCGGGTCGCCGCCCTCCTGGAGGAGCTCGGCCCGGACCGCCTGGAGGTGTCCGACCGTACGACGCTCAGGTGGACCGGCAAGTGGGCGCGACGCGCGCGCGTACCCGCCGTGATGGTCTCCCACGAGACCGCCGACGGCGTCCTGCGCACCTGGGGCGTCCCCGAGGGCGCCGCCCGCCGCGCCGCCGACGCCCTCAACGTCCGTACGGCCCACACGTACTCGCGCGTGGTGTGCACCACGGAGTTCGCCGAGCGGGAGTTCGTGCGGATCGGCGCCCGCAACGTCGTACGCGCTCCGCTCGGCGTCGACCTGGTGCAGCGGCACCCCGCGCTGCACGACGCGGGACTGCGCGCCCGGCACGCGCGCGGGGACGAGGCGCTGCTCGTCACCTGCACCCGGATGTCGGTGGAGAAGCGGCCCGGGACCGCGCTGGACGCGCTGGAGGCGCTGCTCGGCCGGGGCAGGCGGGCGGTGCTGGTGGTGGCCGGGGACGGGCCCCTGCGGCCGCGTCTGGAACAGCGGGCGCGGGAGCGTGGGCTTCCGGTGACCTTCCTCGGGCATGTCTCCGACCGGGTCATGCTCGGGGCGCTCCAGGCATCGGCGGACGTGTGTCTGGCGCCGGGGCCCGCGGAGACCTTCGGGCTCGCCGCCCTGGAGGCGATGGCGTGCGGTACGCCGGTGGCGGTCAGCACGTCGTCCGCGCTGCCGGAGGTGATCGGCTCCGCCGGAGCCGTCGCCGCCGACCACGGGGAGGCGTTCGCCGACGCCGTGGAGAAGCTCCTCGCCCGTCCCGAGGCCGAGCGGCGCGAGGCGGCACGCGCGCGTGCCGAGTGCTTCGGCTGGGACACGGCGGTCACCGCCTTCCTCACCGCGCACGACGTGCCCGTCCCCGGGCGGGCCCGGGTGCCGGAGGGCGTCGCATGAGACCCCTGCGCTTCGTAGCCCTCGGGGATTCACTGACCGAGGGCGTGGGTGATCCCGTCGGGGACGGGTGGCGCGGCTGGGCCGCGCTGCTCGCCGGCGGGCTCTCCGAACAGCCCGTGGACTTCACCAACCTCGCCGTCAGCGGGGCGCAGACACGCGACGTACTGGAACGACAACTGCCCGACGCGCTGGCGCTGCGGCCCGACGTGGTGGCCGTCGTGGTCGGCGTGAACGACACGCTGCGCTGCACCTTCGACATCCATGCCGTCGCCGAACGGCTGGACCAGGTGTACGCGGCGCTCACCGCGCAAGGGGCGGTCGTGCTGACGTCCTGTCTGCCCGATCCGGGGGCCATGCTCCGCCTTCCGGGCGCGCTGGCGCGTCCACTGGCCCGGCGGCAGCGGGCGGTCAACACGGTGGTGCATGCGCTGTCCGAGCGGTACGACGCGGTGCATCTGCACGCGGCCGAGGGCGCCTGGCTGACCGACCGGGCGATGTGGAGCGCGGATCGGCTGCATCCGGGGGAGCGGGGGCATCGGCAACTGGCGGTGCGGTTTCACGCGTTGCTGGCCGAGGGTGGGCTGGCCACCGGCGTCGCGCCTTCGCCCGAGCCCGAGTTTCCGGCTCCCACCAAGTCGGCGAGTCTGTGGTGGCTGGCCACCGCGGGGACCGGGTGGGTGGCTCGGCGGTGCACGGATCTGTTGCCGCAGCTGTTGACGCTCGCGTTCGACGAGATGCGGCACCGCGCGCGCGGGACGAGCGCTCGGCTCGATCTGCGGACGGCGCATGCGGTGTCGGCGGCGCTGGCCGCGTTGTCCGTGGCCGAGCAGCAACCCGACGCCGCGTGATCGTCATCTTCGGCGTATCGCGATGAAGCGGACCGGCGTCCCCGGCACCGCCTGGGCCGCCGCCGGTAGGTCCTGGGCTCGGACCACCGCGATCACCGGGTAACCCCCCGTGGTCGGGTGGTCCGCCAGGAACACCACCGGCCTGCCGTCCGGGGGGACCTGGACGGCGCCCAACACCATGCCCTCGCTGGGGAGTTCGCCGGGGACGGATCTGTCCAGGGCCGGGCCCTCCGTGCGCAGGCCGATGCGGTTGCTCGCGGGTGACACGCGGTACGGGCGGGAGGCGAAGGTCATTACGGCCTCCGCCGTGAACCAGTCGTCCCGGGGGCCGAGGGTCACGTGGAGGACCAACTCCGTTGGCGGGGACGGCTGGGGGGCCGCGTCCACGCGCGCGTGGAAGTCGGTCGGTCGGCCCAGGGGCAGCACTGCGCCGTCCGTCAGGGGGGCCGGGCCCAGGCCGGACAGCAGGTCGGTCGATCGGCTGCCCAGGATCGGGCCCACCGCGATACCGCCGGACACGGCCACATAGCTGCGCACGCCTGAGAGTGCCGGGCCGACGTCCAGGACGGCCCCGGCCGGGACGTGTACCGGGGCGCCCCAGGCGACCGGGCGGCCGTCCACCGTGACCGCGCAGGGGGCTCCCGCGACGGCGGCGGTGACCGTCGAGCGCGGGCGTACGGCAACGCCGTTGAGCGTGGTTTCCAGGACCGCCGCCTCGGGCGGGTTGCCGACCAGTCGGTTGACCAGGGCCGCCGCGGGTGTGTCGAGCGCGCCGGAGCGGGGCACGCCGAGGTGGGCGTGGCCGGGGCGGCCGGTGTCCTGGACGGTGGTCAGGGCACCCGCGCGGACCACGGCCAGGGCGCGGTCCGTCATGAGCGCCTCGCCGGTTCCGCGGGGACGAAGCGCACACGCGTGCCCGGTGCCAGCAGCGCGGCCGGCACGCGCGTGTGGTCCCACAGCACCGCGTCCGTGGTGCCGATCAGCTGCCAGCCGCCAGGTGACGAGCGGGGGTAGATGCCCGTGTACGGGCCCGCGAGGGCGACCGAGCCCGCCGGGACGGCCGTACGCGGGGTTTCCCGGCGCGGTACGTCGTAGTGCGGCGGCAGGCCGGTGAGGTAGCCGAAGCCGGGGGCGAAGCCGCAGAAGGCCACGGTGAACTCCGTGTCGGCGTGGATGCGGGCCACCTCCTGCGCGCGCACTCCCCAGTGCGCGGCGACGTCCGCGAGGTCCGGGCCGTCGTAGCGCACCGGGAGTTCGACCACCTCACGCGCGCGTGGAGGCGCATCGGGCGTCTCGGAGGCGGTGAGCTCGGACGCCAGCCGGGCCGGGTCCGCAACGCCGTCGAGGAGGACCGTACGGGCGGCCGGGACGATCTCGCGGACCGACAGTGAACCTTCCGCGCGGCGGCGCTGCAGTTCCGCGTGCAGTGCCTGGGCCTGCTCGCCCGAGGAGACCTCGACGAGCAGGGCGTCGCCTCCGACGCGCAGCGCCCTCATGCGAAGGCCTCCACCCGGACCCCCGACCGCTGGAGCTCCTCGCGAACCCGGCGGGCGAGGTCCACCGCGCCGGGTGTGTCGCCGTGCAGGCACAGGGAGCGGGCGCTCATCCGGATGCGTGCCCCGGAATGGGCGTCGACCTCGCCGAAGCGGGCCATGCCGACCGAGCGGGCCACGACGGCGTCGGGATCGGTGACGACGGCGCCCTCCCGGTCACGCGGGACGAGGGTGCCCTCGTCGGTGTAGGCGCGGTCCGCGAACGCCTCCGTGACCGTCGCAAGACCCGCCTTGTCGGCCAGCTCCAGCAGGCGGGAGCCGGGCAGGCCGAGCACGGGCAGCGTGGCGTCGGCGAGGAGCACTCCGTCGACGACCGCGCCCGCCTGCTCCTCGTCGTGCACCACGCGGTTGTAGAGCGCGCCGTGCGGCTTGACGTACGACACGCGCGTGCCGGCCGCGCGGGCGAAGACCTCCAGCGCGCCGATCTGGTACGCCACCTCGGCGGTGAGCTCCGCGGGCGGCACGTCCATCGCGCGGCGCCCGAAACCCGCCAGGTCCCGGTAGGAGACCTGGGCGCCGATCCGCACCCCGCGCGCGGCCGCCAGCTCGCACACCCGCCGCATGGTGGCCGCGTCCCCGGCGTGGAATCCGCAGGCCACGTTGGCGCTGGTGACGACGGACAGCAGCCGCTCGTCGTCGGTGAGCCGCCAGCGGCCGAACCCCTCGCCGAGGTCGGCGTTCAGATCGATCGAGGTCATGGGTCTCCTGTCAGGCGGCGTTCAGCACGCGGTACTGCGCGTCGCGGGCGTCGGTGAGGAACATCTGGCCCGGCGCGTGGGTGAGGGCGAACGGTGGGCGGGAGGCCGTCACGGCGGCCTGTGGGGTCACTCCGCAGGCCCAGAACACCGGGATGTCGTCCGGCGCGATCTCCACCGGGTCCCCGAAGTCGGGGCGGCCGAGGTCGTCGATGCCGAGAACCGAGGGATCGCCGCAGTGTACGGGGCCGCCGTGCACCGCCGGGAGCAGACTGCTCTCCCTGATCGCCGCCGCCAGATGCTCCGGCGGCACCGGGCGCATCGACACCACCATCGGTCCGTGCAGCCGCCCCGCCGAGCGGCACTGACGGTCCGTCACATACATCGGGACGTTCCGGCCCTGCTCGATGTGGCGGATCGGGACGCCCGCCTCGGTCAGCGCCCACTCGAAGGTGAAGCTGCACCCGATCAGGAACGACACCAGATCGTCCCGCCAGTGCGCGCGCACATCCGTCGGCTCGGCCACCAACTCGCCGTCCCGCCACACCCGGTAGCGCGGCAGATCGGTGCGCAGATCGGCACCGTCGGCGAGGACGGTCGTCCACGACCCGGCGTCCGTGACGTCGAGCACCGGACAGGGCTTGGGGTTGCGCTGGCAGAACAGCAGCATGTCGTACGCCCAGTCGGCGGGCACCGAGATCAGGTTGACCTGGGTGTGGCCCGCGGCGACCCCGGCCGTGGGGCCCGAGAGCCCCGCGCGGAAGCGGGTGCGGGCGTCCGCGGGCCGCCACGCGTGCGCGTGCTGGTCGACGAGGACCAAGGGGTGGTCGTCGGTGCGGTTCACGCGAGCTCCTTCCCGCGCGTCTCCGGCAGTCCGAGCAGCGCCAGCGCGGCCAGTGCGTAGCCGATCGCGCCGAAGACCAGCGCGCCGCCCACGCCCCAGCTGTCGGCCAGGAAGCCGACCGTCGTCGGGAAGACGGCACCCACCGCGCGGCCGGTGTTGTAGGTGAAGCCCTGTCCGGTGCCGCGCACCGCCGTCGGGTACAGCTCGCTCAGGAAGGACCCGAAGCCGCTGAAGATCGCCGACATGCAGAACCCGAGCGGGAAACCGAGCACCAGGAGCAGGGCGTTGGCGCCGCTCGGGATGTTCGCGTACGCCAGGATGCAGATTGCCGACAGCAGCGCGAACAGCCAGATGTTGCGGCGCCGGCCGAGCCGGTCGGTGAGGTAGCCGCCGGTCAGATAGCCGAGGAAGGCGCCCGAGATCAGGAAGCTCAGATAGCCGCCCGTGCCCACGACCGACAGGTCGCGCTCCGTCTTCAGGTACGTCGGCACCCATGTGGCCAGGGTGTAGTAGCCGCCTTGGACTCCGGTGGAGAGCAGCACGGCGAACACCGTCGTGCGCAGCAGGCCCGGTGAACCGGGGGTGCCGGGCCTGAAGATCGTGGCGAAGGAGCCCTTCGCGGAACCCTTCTCCCGTACGGCCACCGCCTGGGGCGCGTCGTGCACACGGCGGCGCATCCAGACCACGAGCAGCGCGGGCAGCGCGCCGGTCCAGAACATCACCCGCCAGGCCAGATCCTCGTCGAGCAGCGAGAAGACCAGCGTGTACATGATCGCGGCAAGCGCCCAGCCCACGGCCCAGGAGCTCTGGATCGCGCCGAGGGTGCGGCCCCGGTGCTTGGCGCTCGCGTACTCGGCGACCAGGATCGCGCCGACCGCCCACTCGCCGCCGAAGCCGAGACCCTGGAGGGCGCGGAAGACCAGCAGCGTCTCGTAGTTGGGCGCGAATCCGCAGGCGACGGTGAAGACCGCGTACGTGACGACGGTGATCATCAGCGCCTTGACCCGGCCGATCCGGTCCGCCACCACGCCCGCGAGGGCGCCGCCGACCGCGGAGACCACGAGCGTGACCGTGGTGAACAGGCCCGTCTGGCCGCTGTCCAGGCCGAAGTACGCGGCCAGCGCCACCATGCTCAACGGCAGCGTGAAGTAGTCGTAGGAGTCCAGGGCATAGCCGCCGAACGCGCCGGCGAAGGCGCGCCGGCCCCGCGGTCCCAGGGCGCGCAGCCAGCCCAGGGGGCCGTCGTCGGCGGTCCGTTCACCCGCGGCGGGACGGGCGTGGGTGGTGGGAGGGGTCGTGCTCATGTGCACCTCGCAGAGGGAGGACGGAGGGTGCTGGGGACTGAGCCGTGCCGTGCGGAAGTGACCGGCGCCGCGGTGAGGGAGGCGGCGCCGTGCGTAGCAAGGTAGAGGATCGTTGAACGATCCCTCAATACCCGTGTTGTTTCGTTCTTGTATCTGCGATTGAATTCCGGGCATGGCAGAGCAGTTGACGGGTCTGGCCGACGACCGCGCCCTCCTGGGTCGCACCAGCACCGCCGAGCGGGTCTCGGACATCCTCAGGACCCGGATCGCCGAGGGATACTTCCCGCCCGGCACCCGTCTGTCGGAGGACAGCATCGGCGGCGCCCTCGGCGTCTCCCGCAACACGCTGCGCGAGGCGTTCCGCCTGCTCACCCATGAGCGCCTGCTCGTCCACGAGCTGAACCGGGGCGTCTTCGTCCGGGTCCTGACCGTCGAGGACGTCGAGGACATCTACCGCACCCGGAGCCTGGTGGAGTGCGCGGTCGTACGCGGGCTCGGGGAGGCGCCGTACGGCCTGGAGGATCTTGAGGAGGCCGTCGGGGACGGGCAGCGGGCGGCGCGCGAAGGTGACTGGAACGGGGTGGGTACGGCCAATATCCACTTCCACCGGGAACTGGTGGCCCTCGCGGGCAGCGACCGCACCGACGAGCTGATGCGCAGCGTCTTCGCCGAACTGCGCCTCGCCTTCCATGTCGTGGACGATCCGCGGCGACTGCACGAGCCGTATCTGGTCCGGAACCAGGAGATCCTCCAGGCGTTGCAGGGCGGCGACCGGGACAAGGCGGAGCGGCTGCTCGCGGTCTACCTCGACGACTCGCTGCGGCGGGTGGTGGAGGTCTACCGGCGCCGGGTGGGGGAGGACGGGGCCGGGCTCGGCTGAGGTCTCTCGCGGTCTGTCGTGCGGTTGCGACGGCCGTCGCTTCTGAGTCGTTTGGGTCGTTGTCAGACCTAGGACCTAGTCTGTGCACCGTGACTTCGCCTGCTTCGACGGACAGCGTTCCGCCCCAGCTCAGCGCGGGGCCGCGCCCCGCGTTGGGCCCGGCCGCCGACGAGGGCCTGGCGCGGCGCCTGCGCGCGCTCGCCTGCACCGCCCCACTGCACGACCTGGACGCGCGCAAGGCCAACCTGGCCGGTGAGTACTCGGTGTACGGCATGGCGGAGGTGGCGCTCGCCGCCATCGACCTGGTCACCCTGAACATGGACTTCGACACGGGCGCCGACCATGACCAGATAGTGGCCCGGCTCATCCCGCGCATCGCCGCCCAGGCCCCGCACCGGTCCGTCGTCGAGCACGAGCGCGTGGCCCGCTGGGTGCTGGAGAACCTGATCAACGTCGGCAGCGTCGACCGGGGATTCCGTGCCGTTTACGGGACTTTCGCCTCTGATGGCACCTATGTCCGGCGCGACTACGACTTCAAGCTGATCGAAGAGGTGCCGGGCCCCGGCGGCACGGTGTACCTCCGTACCACGGACGAAGCGGTCAACGTCCTCGTCGGCGCACTGGACACCGATGTCACGAGCGCCCAGATCGCCGCCGAGGTCAAGCTGGAGGTGCTGATCAGCCGGGGCCGCCTCGCCGACGCCCAACTCGCCGCCGAGCAGGCCCGCTACCGGACCGTGCAGTACTCGGAGACCCTGCGCAGGGCCCTGGACGCGACCCGGCGCAACGTCCGCGCGGTGGACTGGCTCCAGACGGTGCCCGACATGATCGCCGAGGCGCTGGACCACGTCGCCGACCGGTACCGCCACGAGAACGCGATCCTCACCAACATCCGCAAGGCGCGGGACGAGTCCGAGGACCCCGAGCACAAGCGCCGCGCCGCCGAGCTCGTCGACATCGTCAAGGACTGCATCCGACGGCACACCCAGTTGCAGTCGCGACTGCTGGAGGCAGGCCCGCTGTTCCGCGCGGAACAGGACCGGCAGGCCTTCGCGACACCGATGACGACATCGGGCGTAGACCTGTACGGCCATCTCGTCGCCCCCGTGCTGCCGCTGCCCGTCGAACGGGCGGTCCGGGTCACGGACGCGTTCTTCGGGCGCGGGACGGGATTGCGGACGCCGGTGTCGGTGCGGGTCGGGGACCTGGTGGACATACTGCTGACACCGCCGGTGGAGCGTGAGCACCTCGGGGCGGAGATGCCCGAGCCGGATCTCATCGCCACCCCGGACGACAGCCGGTTCAGCGAGGAACAGCTCGCCGCGGCCATGGAGCTGCTGGACCTGCCGGCGGACGCGCCACGACGGCTGTCCGGATTGCTGGCGCAAGCGCGCCGGTCCGATCCCGATCTGCCGTATCTGGTCGCCCTGTTGGCCGTTCACGCGGCCAGTCCGGCGGTCGGGACCGCCTATCGGCAGGGCGAGGAGAAGCTCCTGTTCGCCGTGGACGACGGGACCGAACTGGACGATCCCGAGTTCGGCGGGGCGGATCTGATCGTGGGTACGGCCCTGCTGGACGCCGCGGGGATGGCGGCGGACAGGACGGAAGCAGCATGAGTCGAGCGACAGCACAGCAAGGAGCCCAACCGTGAGCGAGCACGTCGAGTGGAGTGAGCCCGAGGCCGCAGCCCCCTCCACGAGCGCCGCCGTCACGCCCGCCGACGCCGCCGACGCCGCACGGCTCGTCGCCTTCGGGCTCCAGCCGAAGCTTCAGCCCGCGCGGGACCAGGAGTACACCGAACTGCTGCGGCGCTACCGGGAGGACCCGCCGTTCGCCCGGCTCGCGGACGCGGTCGCCGCCGGGCTCGGGCTCGTGGTGCTGGAGGTGTCCCCGCGCGCGGGCATGGCCGTGACCGCCGCCGAGGACTCGGTGTTCGCCGTCCGCATGGGCGACTACGCCCGCCGGACCTCCGCCGACTCCGGGGACCGCTTCCTGCACGGCCTCGCCCACCTCGCCGTCGCCGCCCTGGCGTTCCCCCGGCCCGAGGACCTCGCCGACGACGGCTACATCGGCCGCGTCTCCGTCAACGGCGTCGACGCCTTCGTACGGCAGGCCTGTCGGCGCCTTGAGGAGCGGGCCGAGGAACAGGGCGAGAACACCGACCCGGCCAGCGACGCACCCGGTCTGGAGGCCGCCTGGCGGATCTGGGCCAGACGCACCGCCACCGGCGCCACCAAGGACGCCCGCAGACTCGCCGGGTCCACCACCGGCATCGTCGGCAAGGCCGTCGCCTTCCTCACCGACTCCGGGTTCCTCCAGCGCACCGGCGACGACAACGGCGGCACGTACCGCACGACCGCCCGCTACCAGCTCCAGGTGCGCGACATGGCGGGCAGCGCCGCGATGGCCGAACTGCTGGAACTGGGCGTCGTCCCGGTCACCGACGGCACGGCGACGCTGCTGCCGCCCGAGGAGAGCGACGACCTGGACCTGGTGGCCGACGCCGGACTGCCGTTCCACTCCGCCTGAACCACCCCCACCTGCCGAAGACTTACGAGAGTCCGCCATGTACGAGCTGTCCCGGGTCCGCCTCTACTCCATCGGGCCCGCCGGTGCGCGCTACGCCGACACCGTGCTTGACCTGCGGGGTGTGGGCGAGCCCGTGCCCGATCCCGCGCCCACCCAGGCGGAGTTCTTCGAGGAGGAGCCCGTCGGCCCGCCGCGCCGGCCCGCGCCCGCCGGTGTGCTGTTCCTGGAGAACGGCGGCGGCAAGTCCGTGCTGCTCAAGCTGATCTTCTCGGTGATGCTGCCGGGCCATCGCAACACCCTCGGTGGCGCCAGCTCCGGTGTGCTGCGCAAGTTCCTGCTCGCCGACGACTGCGGACATGTCGCCCTGGAGTGGCAGCACACCCTGACCGGTGAGTGTGTGGTGGTCGGCAAGGTGAGCGAGTGGCGGGGGCGGCAGGTCTCCAACGACCCGCGGAAGTTCGCCGAGGCCTGGTACTCCTTCCGGCCCGGGCCCGGGCTCTCGCTGGACAACCTCCCGGTCGCCGAGTCCACCGCCGTACGGCCGCCCGTGGAGGGCGCCTCCGGCGCGCAGGGCCGCCGCCGCACCATGAAGGGCTTCCGGGACGCCATTACCGAGGCGGGCAAGGCGTATCCGCACCTGGAGGTGCACTGGGAGGAGATCCATGACCGGTGGATCGAGCACCTCGGCGACCTCGGCCTGGACCCCGAACTCTTCCGCTACCAGCGGGAGATGAACGCCGACGAAGGTGAAGCCGCCGGTCTTTTCGCCGTCAAGAAGGACTCCGACTTCACCGACCTCCTGCTGCGCGCGGTGACCGACACCCGGGACACCGACGGGCTCGCCGACCTGGTCAGCGGGTTCGGCAACAAGCTCGGTCGGCGCGCCGAGCTGATCGCCGAACGGGACTTCACCGCCGGGTCCGTCGATCTGCTCGGGCGGATCGTGGAGGCGGCCGAGGCGCGCTCCCGCGCGCGGGACATCCACGCCGGGGCCGAGCGGCGGACCCGGACCCTGGCGCGGCGGCTGTCCGCGCGCGGGGTCCGGGAGCGCGTGCGCGCCGCCGACCTCGCCCAGCGGGTCACCGCCGCCGCGTACGCGGTCACCCACGCCGAGGCGGGGCGCGAGCGCAGCGCGTCGATCGCCGCCGAACTCGCCTACCGGCACGCCTCGTTGGCCCTCGCCGCAGCCGAGAAGTCGGCGGCCGCGCAGAAGCGAGAGCTCGCCGAGGCACGCACCCTGCACTCCGCCTGGCAGGCCGCCGAGGCCGTGCTGCGGCACCGCGCCGCCGCCGACCGCGTCGCGCGCGTGGCCGCCGCCATCCAGGAGGCCGAGCGGGACGCCGCCCCCGCCCTCGCCGCCCGCGCCAAGGCCGCCGTCGATCTCGTACGGGCGCTGCACGCGGCCGCGGAGAGTGCCGAGGCCCTCGCCAACGAGGGGGAAGAGCGGTCCGCCGCGCTCCAGGAGGTCGGCGAGGCCGCCTACCGGGACTCCACCTCCGCCGCCACGGAGGCCCAGCGCGCCCGCAGCGAGATCGGTCACCTCAAGCAGCGCCTGTCCGAGGTCGAGCAGGAGACGGCCGAGGCCGTGCGCGCCGGCTGGCTCGACGACAGCGCCCGCGACGCCGACCCGGCCCGCGCCGCCCTCGCCGCGAGCGACGCCGAGAAGAGCGCCGTCGCCGCCTGGGACACGGCGCGGGACGCCTCCCGGCGGGCGTCGGAGCATGCGCGCGAGGCGGCCGCCACGGAGTCCCGCGCGGAGCTGACGGCGGCCCGCGCGGCGGACGCCGCGACCGCCGCCGAGCGTGCCTATGAGGCCGAGCGCCGTCTCGCCGAGGGGCTGGCGGGGGAGGAGCGGCTGGCCGAGCTGCTGAGCCTGCCGGGCGCCCCTGGCGGGCCCCGGGCGGGCCTGCCCGGACCCCGAGCCGGGACGGACGCCGTGTCCGGCGGGACGCCCTCCGCACAGGGCGGGGCAGCGGCCGGCGGCAACGGCCCGCACGCCGACGCCGCCACAGCGTCGCGCGGCCGGACGACCGGCTCCGGCGCCGGAGAGCCCGTCGGCACCCGGGCCCCGCGCCTCGCTTCTGACGGCACGCTCACGCCCGAGGAACTCGACCGCGTCGCCGACGAGTTGCGTGAACTCCTCGACGACGCCGTCTCCTCCGCCGAGCGGCAGCTCTTCGAGCTGCGGACGGCCGCGGCCGACGACTCCCGGATCCTCGGCGCCCTCGGCGACGGCGGACTGCTGCCGCCGGGACCGGACGTGCTGGCCACCGTGGAGTTCCTCGGTGAGCACGGCATCCCCGCGCTGCCCGGCTGGCGGTACCTCGCCCAGGCCGTCGACCCCGCCGACCACGCGCGCGTGCTGGCCGCCCGGCCCGAACTGGTCGACGGCGTCATCATCACCGACCCCGACACACACGCGCGTGCCCGCGAGGCGCTCAGCGAAGCGGCCCTGCTGCCCCGGTCCGCCGTGGCCGTCGGCACGGCCGCCGCCCTCCTCGCCCCGACGCCCGGCACCGGCGCACAGAGCGGCGACGTCTTCCTCGTACCGCCGAACCCGGCCATGCACGACGAGCACGCCGCCGACGAGGAGCGGCAGGCGCTGCGCGCGCGGGCGAGTGAGCGGGACGAGGAGATCCGTACCCTGGCCGCCCGGCTCGGCAAGGACCGGGAGCTGGCCGCGCGGCTCGCCTCCTGGCGTACCGGCTGCCCGGCCGGACGGCTGGTCGAGCTGGCCGAGGCCGCACGGGTGGCGCGCGCGTTCGCCGAGGAGTCCGAGGCCGAGCTCGCCGAGGCACGCACCGTGCGCGCGGAGGCCGACGAGGCCGCCGCCGAGGCCGCCCAGGTCCGCGACGAGCGGCAGGAGGCCGCGCAGAAGGCCAGGCGAGCCGCCGACGCCCTCGCCGGACTCGCCTTCCGGCTGCGCGAGCGGGCCGGTTGGCAGGCCAAGCTGCGCGAACTCGCCGACGAGGCCACCGAGTCGGAGGCCCGCGCCCAGTCCTACCTGGAGCGCGCCCGCGCCGCCGACGAGGACCGGCGCGCCGCCCAGCGCGCGGCCGATGACGCCCGCCGCACCGCGCGTGCCCTGCGCGCCGAGCGCTCCGAGATCGCGGGCGCCCCCGACGACGTACCGGAGACCGACGCGGACGCCCCCAAGGCGTCCCTGCCCGCCCTGCGCGAGGCCTACCGGGCCGCCTCGCAGGTATACGAGAAGGTCGGCGTCGCCGCCGATCTACGGGCCGAGCAGGCGCGTGCGGAGAGCGACGAGAGCGCGGCGCGCGCCGAGCTGGACCGGCTGAGCAACAAGGTCCGTACGCGCGCGGAGCAGTTGCTGGAGTCGCCCGACGGCTCCGACGGGCCGTCCCGGCAGGCGGCCGTCGCCCGCGCGGAGGAGCTGGTGCAGCTCCTGGAGACCCGGATGTCGACGGCGAGCGAGCAGCTCGGACGGCTGCGCGGCGAGGCCGAGCGGCACGCGCCCGAGGACGGCGAGGCGCACACCGAGCTGTCCGAGGAGCTTCAGCCGCGCGACGCCGAGCACGCCCAGGCGCTGCTGCGCACGGCCACGTCCGAACTGGCCTCGCGCACCGAGGCGTTGGGGCAGGCCCGGGAGGCGCACGCGGAACTGCTGGCGGCCCATCGCGCCGCCGAGGACGCGGCCGGCGGCTTCGACGAGATCGCCGCGATGCTCCGCGACCTGCTGCGCGAGCACGCCCCCGAGGAGGACCAGGAGGAGCCCGAGCCGTACCCCGGCAGCCTCGACGAGGCCCGGCAGTCCGCCGCCGAGGCCCGCCGGTCCCTGCGTGGCTGCGCCGCCGACCTCTCCGCCGCCGAGGCCGCCGTACGCGAGGCGAGCGATGTGCTCGTGCGGCACGCCAACTCCACGCGGTACGAGCAGGTGCGCACCCCCGCACGGCAGCAGATCCGGGAGCTGCCCGCCGCCGCGCTGCCCGAGCACGCGCAGAAGTGGGCGGACGCCTTCGCGCCCCGACTGCGGGTCCTCACCGATGAGTTGGAGCAGCTGGAGCGCAACCGCGACTCGATCGTGGACCGGCTACGAGGTCTTGTGGAGTCGGCGCTCGCCACGCTCAGGTCCGCACAGCGGCTCTCCCGGCTCCCCGAGGGGCTCGGCGAGTGGTCAGGGCAGGAGTTCTTGCGCATCCGCTTCGAGGAGCCCGATCAGGCCACGCTCACCGAGCGGCTCGGCGAGGTCATCGACGAGGCCACGCGCGCGGCGGTGAGGAAGAACTCCGATCTGCGGCGGGACGGAATGTCCCTGCTGCTGCAGGGAGTCGGCGCCGCGCTCCAGCCCAAGGGCGTCGCCGTCGAGATCCTCAAGCCGGACGCGGTCCTGCGCGCGGAGCGCGTGCCCGTCGGGCAGATGGGCGACGTGTTCTCCGGCGGACAGCTTCTTACCGCGGCCATCGCGCTGTACTGCACGATGGCGGCCCTGCGCTCCAACGACCGGGGCCGGGACAAGCACCGCCATGCGGGCACGCTGTTCCTGGACAACCCCATCGGCCGCGCCAACGCGACCTATCTGCTGGAGCTCCAGCGCGCGGTGTCCGACGCCCTCGGTGTCCAGCTCCTGTACACCACCGGTCTGTTCGACACCACCGCGCTCGCCGAGTTCCCGCTGGTCATCCGGTTGCGCAACGACGCCGACCTCCGGGCGGGACTGAAGTACATCAGCGTCGAGGAACACCTCCGCCCGGGACTGCCCCAGCAGCCCCAGGCAGAGGAGACGGTGCACAGCGAGATCACGGCGACCCGGATGTTCAAGCGGCCGCAGGACCAACAGGGCTGAAGAGCGTCCTCCTTCAGCAGGTCCGCGCATTTCTCGCCGATCATCATCGTCGTGATGCACGGATCAGGAGTGCGACAACTGCCCCGCACCCCGCCCGGGTATCCGCTCCTGGGCGCGCTCGGTCGTCCTCGCCTGCCGCCGCTCCCTGCGCCGCTCCCGCCGCAGCGTCCGCGCGGTGCTGGCCGGTGTCGAGACCACGCCATTGCGCTGGTTCCAGACCTGGCGGGTCACCCAGACGTCCAGCGCACCCCAGGTGGCGACCACTGTGCCGGCCACGCTGCTGAGCACCATCGGGAACGCCAGCCACGATCCGGCCAACGTGCACAGGAAGGCCACCATCGCCTGGATCAGCGTCACGGCGATGATCAGCACCGCCCGCACCGCCGCCGTACGTACCGGATCGGGCATCCGGCGCCGCCGCGCCGGTTCCTCGACCCACAACGGGCGATCCAGCGCCTGCGCTTGCGCCCTCTCACGCTTGTCGGAGCCGGTGACCTGCGCGTACGCCATCGGCTTCTCGTCCGGGCCCGTCAGAACCTCACCCCGGTCCGCCGGAATGTCGCGATCCGGCGCCTCCGGGCCCTGGCGCACCGTCAAGCGCGCCGCCGCACCGCCGTCGTCGGGCGCCTCGCGCCGCTCCGCCGTGCCCATCACCGTGTCACTCCCCACCGCCAGCAGACCGCTCGCTCCCGTGTCCGAAGACCCGACTCCCCAGTGGCTGCCCGGCTTGCGCTGATTTACGCCGCCGGGAGGCGAGATGCGGCTCCTGTGGCCGATTCCGCCCCCGTTTCCCATAGAGAAGGACGAACGACATCGCCCGAAGATTCCCAACGAAGGAAAAATTCCAGCCAATTGACATTGCGGACGAGTAGGGCCGGTTCCACCGGCCGACGCCGGAATCCGGTAGGCAATCTCCCCCAATGACCGGACAACTCCCCATGTCTCCTCCCCGGTGCGGAAGTTCAGCTTCCGGATGGCTCTTCGAGTTACCTGTGCGTCGGTAGTAGGCTCGCGCCGTTTGTTGACGCACATGTGTACCCCCGGCCCGCGGGGGTCGAGCTGGGGGAGGCCATGCGCTTTCGCGGGAAGTCCATCCGCCGGAAGATCGTGGCGTTGCTTCTCGTGCCGCTGGTGTCCCTCACCGCGATCTGGGGCTTCGCCACGGTACTGACGGGTCGTGAGGCACAAGACCTGTTCAACGTGTCGTCCGTCGTGGAGAAGATCGGCTACCCCGTCGAGGACACGGTCCGTGTCCTCCAGCAGGAACGCCGTCAGACGCTTGTCCACCTCGCCGACCCGCGCGCCTCCGACGGGCTCGCCGCCCTGAGGCGCAGCCGCAGCGCCACCGACGAAGCCGTCGCCGAGATCCGCAAGAACGCCAAGAACCCCGACGTGCGCGACGCGATGGGCCAGGGCACGGACGAGCGCCTCACCGCCGTCCTTGACGCCTTCGACGGCATCGCCTCCCTGCGCCGCAGCGTCGAGGACGGCACCGTCAACCGGGCCACGGCCTTCCACTTCTACAACAGCCTGGTCGACCCCTGCTACGTCCTGCTCGCCAACCTCCACGTCGTCGACAACGTGGAGATGGACAAGCAGTACCGAGCCCTCGTCAACCTCGCGCGCGCCCGCGAACTGCTCTCCCGCGAGGACGCCCTCCTCGGCTCCGCCCTGATCGTCGGCAAGCTCTCGCGCGACGAGGTCCGCGACGTCTCCGCCTACGCCGCCCAGCGCACCCTGATCTACGACGTCAACCTCCCCCTGCTGCCCTCCTGGGAGCGGGACCGCTTCACGCGCTTCTGGAAGAACGCCGCCAGCGCCCCGCTCCGCGTCGCCGAGGAGTCCGCCGTCGCGACGGGTGCCGGCACGCCCAGCGGCGTCACGGCGAAGAGCTGGGACACCGAGGCCGGCAATGTCCTCGAAGAGCTCGCCGAGCTCAACGACCAAGCGGGCGACCGCTACCAGGACCGCGTCCGGCCGGTCGCCATGGGCGTCATCGCCAAGGCGGCCATCGCCGGAGTGCTCGGTCTCGTCGCCCTGCTGCTCTCGCTGTTCCTGTCCGTGCGCATCGGCCGCGGCCTCATCCGCGACCTGCGACAGCTGCGCCTGGAGGCCCACGAGGCGTCCGGTGTCCGGCTGCCCAGCGTGATGCGCCGTCTGTCGACGGGCGAACAGGTCGACGTGGAGACCGAGGTGCCGCGCCTGGAGTACGACAAGAACGAGATCGGCGAGGTCGGCCAGGCCCTCAACACCCTCCAGCGCGCCGCCGTCGAGGCCGCCGTCAAACAGGCCGAGCTGCGCGCCGGCGTCTCCGAGGTCTTCGTCAACCTCGCCCGCCGCAGCCAGGTACTCCTTCACAAGCAGCTCACCCTCCTCGACACCATGGAACGCCGGACCGAGGACACCGACGAACTCGCCGACCTGTTCCGCCTGGACCACCTGACCACCCGTATGCGCCGGCACGCCGAGGGCCTGGTGATCCTCTCCGGCGCCGCCCCCTCCCGGCAGTGGCGCAAGCCCGTCCAGCTCATGGACGTGGTGCGGGCCGCCGTCGCCGAGGTCGAGGACTACGAGCGCATCGAGGTCCGCCGACTGCCCCGCGTCGCCGTCACCGGCCCGGCGGTCGCCGACCTCACCCACCTCGTGGCCGAACTCCTGGAGAACGCCACCGTGTTCTCCCCGCCGCACACCGCCGTCCAGGTGCTCGGCGAACGCGTCGCCAACGGCTTCACCCTGGAGATCCACGACCGCGGACTCGGCATGGCCGCCGACGCTCTCCTGGACGCCAACCTGCGGCTCGCCGAGACCCCCGAGTTCGAGCTCTCCGACACCGACCGGCTTGGTCTCTTCGTGGTCAGCCGGCTCGCCCAGCGCCAGAACGTACGGGTCTCCCTCCAGCCGTCCCCGTACGGCGGCACCACGGCCGTCGTGTTCATCCCCGATGCCCTGCTGACGGACGACGTACCGGACACCAACGGCATCGGCTTCCGTCTGGACCGGCCCGGCCCCTCCAAGGAGGCCGAGCTGGAGGAGACCCGTCGGCTGCAGGAGAGCCGCAGGGCTGCCCTCGCCCAGGTGCCGGTACAACTGCCCGGCCTGCCCACCCAGCGCCTGGACGGGCCGGTCGAGCTGGAGGCGCCCGTCGACCTGGACGCCCTGGACGACTTCCCGGACGGACTGGACGAGGAGGACGGGGAGCGCGGCGGCCTGTTCCGCCCGCGCCGAACCCACCTCGCCCGCGCGGAGGACACTGCCACCGCCCGCCACGACGCGCCGGACTCCGCCGGCCCGGACCATGACGCCCCGGAGCACCACCTGAGCGCCGCGGTTCCGCTGCCCCGGCGCCGGACGCCCAAGCTGGTCAGCTCGCACGGGCGCCCGGTCACCGAGCAGGGCCCCGGGCGCGACGAGGCCGAGGAGCCCCCGACCGGCGCCGCCCGCCACGAGCCGGACGCCCCGGCACCGCTGCCGACCCGGCGGCGCGGGGACGCGCCCCTGCGCCGCGGCCCCGGCACTTCCGAACCGGTCGGTGAGCGAACCGGCACAGGCTCCGCCACAGGCAGGGACCCCTCCGGGCAGCCCCCCGCGCTACCCCGGCGCACCCGGCGCGCGGAGATCGAGTCGAGCAACCCGAACACACCGGACCGGCGTCCGGCCCCCATGCCGCAGCAGACCGGCTCCGGTGCGGGACCGCTGCCCCGGCGCGTGCGCCAGGCCAACCTGGCCCCACAGCTCAAACGGGATCCCGCCCGACCGACCGAGGGCTCGACCGAGCCCGCCGAGCGGGACGCCGACGAGGTACGCAACCGCATGGCCTCGCTCCAGCGGGGCTGGCAGCGCGGCCGCGAGGAGAACGCCGCGGGCGACGACGCCCACAGCGGCACAGCACCACGAGGAACGACAAAGGGGGACGGTCCATGACCGCACCGAAGGTGACCGGCCAGACCGCGACCACCGCGTCCGGCGAGCTCAACTGGCTCCTCGACGACCTGGTGGACCGCGTCGCCAGCATCCGCAAGGCCATCGTGCTCTCCGGCGACGGACTGCCGACGGGCGCGTCCAAGGACCTGACCAGGGAGGACAGCGAGCACCTGGCCGCCGTCGCCTCCGGCTTCCACAGCCTCGCCAAGGGCGTGGGCCGCCACTTCGAGGCCGGTAGCGTGCGGCAGACGGTCGTCGAGCTCGACGACGCCTTCCTGTTCGTGACGGCCGCCGGGGACGGCAGCTGCCTGGCCGTTCTCTCGGACGCCGACTCGGACGTCGGCCAGGTCGCGTACGAGATGACGCTCCTGGTCAAGCGGGTCGGTGTGCATCTGGGCACCGCTCCGCGCACCGATCTGCCCGCGGGCGGGTAGTGGGATGACATGAGCGCAGACGGTCAGGGAAGAAGCCACTGGTTCGACGACGAGGCCGGACCGGTCGTCCGTCCGTACGCCATGACGCGCGGCCGCACCACCAGCGCGGCCCAGCACCGCCTCGACCTCATCGCGGTGGTCGTCACGGAGTCGCACGCGGACGATCCGGAACCGGACTCGACCCTGTCCCCGGAACATGTGGACATCGTCGAGCTGTGCCGTGACACCCCGCAGTCGGTCGCCGAACTCGCCGCCGAACTCGACCTTCCCATCGGAGTGGTACGGGTCCTCGTCGGGGACCTGGTGGACGGGGAACTCGTCCATGTGAACCGGCCCGTTCCCCCGGCGGAACTGGTCGACGAGAGTATCCTGCGCGACGTGATCAACGGCCTCCGGGCGCTGTGACCGGCGCGGAAGCGGGGTAGTGACGTGACTGGCTGGCAGTTCTGGGTCGATCGAGGCGGCACCTTCACCGATATCGTCGCGCGACGTCCGGACGGCCGTCTGCTCACGCACAAGCTGCTCTCGGAGAACCCGGCACGCTACTCCGATGCGGCCGTCGAGGGCGTACGCCGTTTGATGAACGGCTCGGAGGAACCCGTCGAGGCCGTCCGTATGGGTACCACCGTCGCCACCAACGCCCTCCTGGAACGCAAGGGCGAGCGCACCCTCCTGGTCGTCACCCGCGGCTTCCGCGACGCCCTGCGCATCGCCTACCAGAACCGCCCCCGCATCTTCGCCCGCCGCATCGAACTCCCGGAGCTGCTGTACGAGCGGGTCGTCGAGGTCGACGAGCGCATCGCCGCCGACGGCACCGTCCTGCGCGCCCCCGACCTGGAAGCCCTCTCCGGGCCGCTGCAAGAGGCTTACGACGACGGGATCCGCGCCGTGGCCGTGGTGTGCATGCACAGCCATCTCCACCCGGCCCACGAGCAGGCGGTCGGGCAACTGGCCACCCGGATCGGCTTCCCCCAGATCTCGCTGTCCAGCGAGGTCAGCCCGCTGATGAAGCTCGTCCCGCGTGGGGACACCGCCGTCGTCGACGCCTACCTCTCGCCCGTACTGCGCCGCTACGTCCAGCACGTCGCCGACGAACTCCACGGTGTGCGGCTGATGTTCATGCAGTCCAACGGCGGGCTCGCCGAAGCAGGGCAGTTCCGTGGGAAGGACGCCATCCTCTCCGGCCCCGCCGGCGGCATCGTCGGCATGGCCCGGATGTCGCAGCTGGCCGGATTCGACCGGGTGATCGGCTTCGACATGGGCGGCACCTCCACCGACGTGTCGCACTTCGCGGGCGAGTACGAACGCGTGTTCACCACCCAGATCGCCGGTGTCCGGCTGCGCGCCCCCATGCTGGACATCCACACCGTCGCGGCGGGCGGCGGCTCCGTCCTCCACTTCGACGGCTCCCGCTACCGGGTGGGACCCGACTCGGCGGGCGCGGACCCCGGCCCCGCCTGTTACCGCGGCGGCGGGCCGCTTGCCGTGACCGACGCCAATGTCATGCTCGGCCGCATCCAACCGGCCCACTTTCCGCTGGTGTTCGGCCCCGACGGCGACCAGCCGCTCGACGCGGACCTCGTCCGCGGCCGCTTCGCCGCCCTCGCGCGCGAGATCAGAGAACGCACCGGCGACGACCGCACCCCCGAGCAGGTCGCCGAGGGCTACCTCCAGATCGCCGTCGCCAACATCGCCAACGCGGTCAAGCGGATCTCCGTGCAGAAGGGCCACGACGTCACCCGCTACGCCCTCACCACCTTCGGTGGTGCGGGCGGACAGCACGCCTGCATGGTCGCCGACTCGCTCGGCATCCGCACCGTCCTCGTCCCGCCCATGGCCGGCGTCCTGTCCGCGCTCGGGATCGGCCTCGCCGACACCACCGCCATGCGCGAACAGTCCGTCGAGGCCCCCCTGGAGACCGCCTCGATGCCGGGCGTCCTCAAGACCGCCGACGACCTGCAAGCCGCCGCCCGCACCGAACTCCTCGCCGAGGACGTCCCCGAGGACCGCGTCAAGGTCATCCGTCGCGCGCAGCTCCGCTACGACGGCACCGACACCACCCTCACCGTCGAGCTCAACGAGCCCGACACCATGCGCCGCACCTTCGAAGAACGTCATCGCGCCACGTACTCCTTCATCCTCGACCGCCCGATCGTCGTCGAAGCCCTCTCCGTCGAAGCCACCGGCATCACCGAACCCCCCGATCTGTCCGCCCTTGCCACCCACCAGGGCCGTGCCTCCGCCCCCGACACCGTCCGCCTCCACACGGGCGGCGTCTGGCGCGACGTACCCCTCCACCGCCGCGAGGACCTTCCTCCCGGCGAGTCCGTCAGCGGCCCCGCGATCATCGCCGAGGCCGGCGCGACGACCGTCGTCGACGACGGCTGGCGGGCCGCGACGACCGACGACGGGCATCTGGTCATGGAACGTGCGGCGATTACGGAGAGTTCCGATCTCGACACAAAAGTCGATCCGGTTCTGCTGGAGGTCTTCAACAACCTCTTCATGTCGATCGCCGAGCAGATGGGCGCCCGTCTGGAGTCCACCGCCCAGTCCGTCAACATCAAGGAGCGCCTGGACTTCTCCTGCGCCCTCTTCGACCCCGACGGAAACCTGGTGGCCAACGCCCCGCACATCCCCGTCCACCTGGGCTCGATGGGCACCAGCGTCAAGGAGGTCATCCGGCGCCGCGGCGACTCGATGCGGCCCGGCGACACCTACGCGGTCAACGATCCGTACCACGGCGGCACCCACCTGCCCGACGTCACCGTGATCACCCCGGTCTTCGACACGCAGGGTGACCGGATCCTTTTCTACGTCGCCTCCCGCGGCCACCACGCCGAGATCGGCGGTATCGCCCCCGGCTCCATGCCCGCCAACAGCCGGACCATCGAGGAGGAGGGCATCCTCTTCGACAACTGGCTGCTCGCAGAGGACGGCAGCTTCCGCGAGGAGGAGACCCTCCGCCTGCTCACCGAGGCGCCTTACCCCTCCCGCAACCCGAAGACCAACCTCGCCGACCTGCGCGCCCAGATCGCGGCCAACCGGAAAGGCGTCGACGAAGTCGCCCGCATGATCGAGGACTTCGGCCTCGACGTCGTCCAGGCCTACATGAGGCACGTCCAGGACAACGCCGAGGAAGCCGTCCGCCGCGTCATCGACGCCCTCGACGACGGCGAGTACGCCTACGAGACCGACTCCGGCGCCGTCATCCGCGTACGCGTGCGCGTGGACCGCGAGAACCGTTCCGCCACCGTCGACTTCACCGGCACCTCCCCGCAGCTGACCACCAACTTCAACGCCCCCTTCTCCGTGGTCAACGCGGCCGTCCTGTACGTCTTCCGCACCCTCGTCGACGACGACATCCCGCTCAACGACGGTTGTCTGCGCCCCCTGAGGATCGTCGTGCCGCCCGGCTCCATGCTCGCCCCCGAACCGCCGGCCGCGGTCGTCGCGGGCAACGTGGAGACCTCCCAGGCGATCACCGGCGCGCTCTACGCGGCGCTCGGCGTCCAGGCCGAGGGCTCGGGCACCATGAACAACGTCACCTTCGGCAACGAACGCCACCAGTACTACGAGACCGTCGCCTCCGGATCCGGCGCGGGAGACGGCTTCCCCGGCGCGCCCGTCGTACAGACCCATATGACCAACTCGCGGCTCACCGACCCCGAGGTCCTGGAGTGGCGACTGCCCGTACAGCTCGACGAGTTCGCCGTCCGGCGCGGCAGCGGCGGGGCCGGACGGTGGCGGGGAGGGGACGGCGCGGTGCGCCGGATCCGCTTCCACGAGCCCATGACCGTCTCCACACTCTCCCAGCACCGCAGGGTCCCGCCCTACGGCCTGGCAGGCGGCGAACCCGGTGCACTCGGCGCCAACCGTGTGGAACGGGCGGACGGCACGGTCACCGCACTCGACGGCAGCGACACGGCGGACGTCGGCCCCGGCGACGTACTCGTCATCGAAACCCCCGGCGGCGGAGGCTACGGCCCACCGTCGCCCGACCCCCATCAAGCAGGAGAAGAGATCGATGATCTTCGGGCGTTCTGAGCGCGGCAAGCCCCCGGTCGAGCCCGTCACGCTCAAGATCCTCGTGGCCGGCGGTTTCGGGGTGGGCAAGACCACCCTGGTCGGCGCGGTCAGCGAGATCAGGCCGCTGCGCACCGAGGAGTTCCTCACCGAGGCCGGCCGCCCCATCGACGACACGAGCGGGGTGGAGGGCAAGAACACCACCACCGTGGCGATGGACTTCGGCCGTATCACCCTGCGCGAGGACCTCGTGCTGTACCTCTTCGGGACGCCCGGCCAGGAGCGGTTCTGGTTCATGTGGGACGAGCTCTCCGAGGGTGCGCTCGGCGCCGTCGTACTGGCCGACACTCGCCGGCTGGAGGACTGCTTCGCCGCCGTCGACTACTTCGAACGGCGCTCCATACCCTTCCTCGTCGGCGTCAACTGCTTCGAGGGAGCGGCCCGTTACCCGGCCGAGGACATCAAGCGGGCCCTCGACCTCGACGACGACGTACCCCTCGTGCTGTGCGACGCACGCGACAGGGAGTCCGTCAAGGAGGTCCTCATCGGCGTCGTCCAGCACGCGATGGCCCAGGCGGCCGACCGCAGGCAGGCCGTCACCACCTGAACCGGCGTGCGCACGGCCCGTACCCCCACCGACCGGGGTACGGGCCGCGGCTCGTGGAGCTCCGCACGCGCGCGTGTCTACTCCTCGCCGTCCTCCAGCCAGCCGAAGCTCTTCTCCACGGCCTTGCGCCAGTTGCGGTACTCACGGTCCCGCACCGCCGCCTCCATCGACGGCGTCCACTCGACGTCCTTCTGCCAGTGGGCCTTGAGCTCGTCGAGGTCGTTCCACACACCGGTCGCGAGCCCGGCCGCGTACGCGGCGCCCAGGCAGGTCGTCTCGGACACCCTGGGCCGGATCACCGGCACATCGAGCACATCCGCCTGGTGCTGCATGAGCAGGTTGTTCTTCGTCATGCCGCCGTCCACCTTCAAGGTGGTGATCTGCACCCCGGAATCCTGGTACATGGCGTCCACGACCTCGCGCGTCTGCCAGCTCGTCGCCTCCAGCACCGCACGCGCGAGATGCGCCTTGGTGACGTACCGGGTGAGCCCGGTGACCACCCCGCGCGCGTCGGAGCGCCAGTACGGCGCGAACAGGCCGGAGAACGCGGGCACGATGTACGCGCCGCCGTTGTCGTCGACGCTCGCCGCCAGGGACTCGATCTCGTCCGCGGTACGGATGATGCCGAGCTGGTCGCGGAACCATTGGACCAGCGCGCCCGTTATGGCAATCGACCCCTCCAGGCAGTACACGGGCGCCTCACTGCCGATCTTGTAGCCCATCGTCGTCAGCAGGCCGCTCTTCGACGGCACCGGCCGGTTGCCGGTGTTGAGCAGCAGGAAGCTGCCCGTTCCGTACGTGTTCTTCGCCGTGCCCACGTCATAGCAGGCCTGCCCGAAGATCGCCGCCTGCTGGTCGCCCAGCGCGGAGGCGACCGGCACCCCGGCGAGCTGGCCGACCGCGGTGCCGTACACCTCGGCGGACGAGCGGATCTCGGGCAGCACCGCCTCGGGGACGTTCATGGCGGAGAGGATCGAGGAGTCCCACTGAAGGGTCTCCAGGTTCATCAGCATGGTGCGCCCGGCGTTCGTCACGTCGGTCACATGGTGGCCGCCGTCCGTGCCGCCCGTGAGGTTCCAGATCAGCCAGGAGTCGATGGTGCCGAAGGCGATCTCCCCGCTCTCGGCACGAGCCCGCAGCCCGGGCACGTTGTCCAGCAGCCAGGCCGCCTTGGGCCCGGAGAAGTAGCTGGCCAGCGGCAGCCCGGTCTGCTCGCGGAAACGGTCCTGCCCGTCCGAGCCGCCGAGCTGGTTGCACAGCGCCGAGGTGCGGGTGTCCTGCCACACGATCGCGTTGTGCACGGGCTTGCCCGTCGCGCGGTCCCACAGGACGGTCGTCTCGCGCTGGTTGGTGATGCCGAGCGCGCTGAGCTGGTCGGCGCGCAGTCCGGCCTTGGCGATGGCCCCGGCGACCACCGCCTGCACCTTGGACCAGATCTCGGTGGCATCGTGCTCCACCCAGCCCGGCTTGGGGAAGATCTGGCGGTGTTCGCGCTGGTCGACGGCGACGATCGCGCCGTTCTGGTCGAAGATGATGCAGCGGCTGGAGGTGGTGCCCTGGTCGATAGCGGCGACGAACTTGTCCGTCATGACGTCCCCTTCGTCGGTTCCTTCAGAAGGCTGCGTTGAAGATGAGCCCGGACAGCGCCCCGCCGATCAGCGGTCCCACCACCGGGATCCACGCGTAACCCCAGTCCGAGGTGCCCTTGTTGGGGATCGGCAGGACGGCGTGCGTCAGCCGCGGTCCGAGGTCGCGGGCCGGGTTGATGGCGTATCCGGTGGGACCGCCGAGCGACAGACCGATGCCGACCACCAGGAAGGAGACGATCAGGATCGCCGTACCGGACTCGCCGAGTCCCTTGGTCAGCCCGAACGCCAGGATCGGCAGCACCAGTCCGATGGTCGCGATGATCTCGGTGATGAGGTTCGCCACGGGATTGCGGATCGCGGGCGCGGTGGAGAAGATCCCGAGGGTCGGCTGCGCCTTGTCCTCCTCCGCGTTGGCCTGGAACTGCGCGAAGTAGACCAGCCAGCACAGCACCGCGCCGAGGATCGCGCCGACCATCTGCCCGGCGACGTAGATGTGGACCTTGTCCCAGTCCCCGGTGTCGATGGCGATCCCCAAGGTCACCGCCGGGTTCAGATGCCCACCGGACAGCGGCGCGGCCGTGTACGCCCCGGCCATCACCCCGAAACCCCAGCCGAACGCGATGACGACCCAGCCCGCGTCCTTCGCCTTTGAGTAGTTCAGTACGACGGCGGCGACGACTCCGGCGCCGAACAGGATCAGGATCGCGGTTCCGATGACCTCACCGAGGAAGATGTCTCCATTGCTCATGGCGGCTCCTAGGCCCTGGCCCGGGGTGATCGACCCCGGTCCTCCGTGCAGGGTGCGTTTCCCACGGCGACTTCAGCCGAAGGCAGGGAAGGTCCCGCGCCCCGCCCGGCGTCCGTGACGAGCGTGCCGTCGTCGCATCGCCCGTGGGGAGTGGCCGTGGCTGGATCAGGCGGAGCCCGCGCGGCACAGTGCCTGGTACGCCGTGAATGTACGGCGATGCCGACTGACACCGGAAGTGTTCACCGATGTCCCAAGGGCGTCAAGGTCGCGGACGGCAACGGTTGAGGGCACGTCCGTGCGGCCGTACGTGACACCGACAGGCCCGGATTCAGCCCCTGCCCGGCTCTGCGACCGCCCACTGCGCCTGTGCCTGCGTGGCCGCTGCTCCGGCCCCGCGCCGGATCTCATGGCCCGGCAGCCCCGCCCGGCCCAGCACCCAACTGGCCCCGCGCAAGGACTTCGCGGCCTGTTTGAGCGGCGCGAGGCAGGCGGCCGCCTGCCGGTGGTCCACGACACTCCCTGGCGCACACAGGACCGTCGCGAGGGACAGCGTGACGGGACGTCCGCCCGCCGACCAGGGGGCGTCCAGCACGGTGGCGGCCAGCGGATCAAGGCCCTCCGGATCCGCGAGCACCAGGAAGTCGTCGCCGCCGATGTGCCCCACGCGCGTACTGCCGGACGCGGCGTGCTGCAACGTCCGTCCCACGGCCCGGATCAACTCGTCGCCCGCCGCGAATCCCGCCCCGTCGTTGACCTGTTTGAAGTGATCGACATCAAGCCAGCTCAGGGCGAACGTCCGCCCGTCCGCGATCCGCCGGTCCACCTCACCGGTGATGGCGTCCGAACCGGGCAGCCGCGTCAGCGGGTTGAGCCCGGCCGCCTCCTCGACACGCGACTCGGCGAGCGCCCGCACGAGGTCCGCGAGCCGTACGACGCCCACACACCGCCCGTACCGGTCCACGACCGCCACGTCGTCGGACGTACGGTCCCGGCCGCCGACCGCCACGACGTCCAGCACCTCCCAGGCGGTGGCGTCGACGCCGACCGTCCGAGGCGGATCGCCGAGCTTGAACGCCGGCCGATCGGCGTACAGGGCATGGCCGTAGCGCCCCGACATGGACAGCAGGAAGCGGGAGCGGTGCACCGAGCGCACGGGCACCCCGCGCGTGTCCACGAGCAGCACCCCGGACACGTCCGGTGACCCGGTCAGGAGAGTGCGCACCTGACCGGCCGACGCGGTGGCCGGCAGCAGCGCGGCGGGCCGTACGAATTCCCGGACAGCCGGACCCGAACGCTGCGGCGCTCCGCCACCGGGGCGGCGGGGTGGAACGTATACGTCCGCTGCGGGCAGCCGGGCGGGCGGCGCGAACAACTCGCCCTGCGCCAGCTGCGCCCCGGCCGAAACCGCCGCCGCGCACTGCAGTTCAGTCTCGACACCCTCCACGCACAGCAGCGCCCCCAACTCGTCGCACAGCGTCCGCATCGCGCGCACGGCCGCCGCCCGCGCCAGCAGCGACGCGTCGAGCTTGACCAGGTCGGGCGCCAGATCGACGAGCAGCCGCAGGGGTACGTCGCCGTCTCCGACGCCGTCCGCACTGATCCGGAAGCCCTGCTCCCGCAACCCGGCCACCGCCTCCAGCAGCGCCTGCTGAGGCACGTGTGTGTACGGCGGGACGATGTCGAGGGTCACCTCCCAGGGCATCCGCCCCGCTTCCCGTACGGCGTCGGCCAGTTGGGCCAGTCCGCCGAGGTCGGCGAGGGTGCCGGCGAAGACGTTGACGTGCAGCGGCAGCAGGGTCTCCTTGCGGGCCGCCGCCCGGACGGCCGACACGGCGAGGCCGCCGTCGAGTTCAGGATCCCGCCGGGCCTCGGCCAGGATGTCGCCGGCCTCCGGACGGGCAAGAACCTCCAGCCCCGCCACTCCACCGGTCGTCAGATTGACCACCGGCTGGAAGGCGAAGCGGAGAGTATCCGACCAGGAGTGCACGGGAGCATACTCGCGCTCCCTTCACGCGCCCGAGCCCAGTTCATGAGACGTTCACGCAGGATTCCGGGATGGTCACAGAGCGTGGAAAGCTGGCGTAGCCGCCCCTCATCCACCGCCCGCGTCAGCGCACCGCGATCACTGCCGAGCCGTGCCCGAACAACCCCTGGTTCGCCGAGACGCCCACGCGCGCGTCCGCTATCTGCCGCTCGCCCGCGAATCCCCTCAACTGCCAGGTCAGCTCGCAGACTTGGGCGATGGCCTGGGCGGGGACGGCCTCGCCGAAGGAGGCGAGCCCGCCGCTGGCGTTCACGGGTATGCGCCCGCCCGGGCTCGTCGCGCCCTCCCGCAGCAACTTCGCGCCCTCGCCCTCGGCGCACAACCCCAGATCCTCGTACCACTGCAACTCCAGCGCGGTGGACAGGTCGTAGACCTCCGCGAGGGAGAGATCCTCGGGCCCGATGCCGGCCTCCTCGTAGGCAGCGGTGGCGATCGACGCCCGGAACGGCTCCGCGGCGGGCTCCGCCGCGACCGCCGAGTCCGTCGCGATGTCCGGCAGGTCGAGGACGGTGTTGGGGTAGCGCGGGGTCACCGTGGACACCGCGCGGATCCGCACCGGCTCCGCCACGCAGTGCCGCCGCGCGAACTCCATGCTGGACAGCACCAGCGCCGCCCCGCCGTCGGAGGTCGCGCAGATGTCCAACAGCCGCAGCGGATCGGCGACCACCGCGGAGGCCGCCACCTCCTGCGCCGTGACCCGTTTGCGATAGCGCGCGTGCGGATTCAACGCCCCCATGGCGGAGTTCTTCACCTTGACCTGCGCGAAGTCCTCGGGCGTGTCTCCGTGCAGGGCCATGCGCCGCCGCGCGTACAGCCCGAAGTACGTCGGATTCGTCGCCCCGAGCACCCGGAACCGGAGCCAGTCCGGATCGTCGGGCCGGTCTCCTCCCGCCGGCCGGAAGAAGCCCTTGGGGGCGGCATCGGCTCCCACCACGAGCACCGTCTCCGCGAGCCCCGCCAGGATCTGCGCCCGCGCGGCACCGATGGCCTGCGCCCCGGACGCGCATGCCGCGTACACGCTGGTGACCCGGGCGCCCTGCCAGCCGAGCGCCTTCGCGAACGTGGCCCCGGCGACATATCCCGGATAGCCGCCCCGCACCGTGTCCGCGCCGACGATCGACCGGATGTCCCGCCAGTCCAACTCCGCGTCGGCGAGCGCGGCACGAGCGGCCGCCGCCCCGTACTCGACGAAGCTGCGCCCCCGCTTGCCCCAGGGATGCAGTCCCACACCGAGCACCGCCACATCCTCCGTCATGCCGTCACCGCCCCCTCGTCGGCCGCCACTGCCAGGTCGTCCAGACCGTCTCCGCGTCCTCATGGAGCACGCCCGGTACGACCTCCACCTCCATGCCCACCGCCAGATCACCCACAGTGACCCCGGGAACCGCCTGCCCCAGCACCACCAGGCCTTCGGCGGCCAGCTCCACTGCGATCAACGTGTACGGCTCCCACGGAAGTTCCGGATCGGTCACATAGGGTGACGGTGGCCGATAACGGCTGTCCGTGTACGACCAGACGCGGCCCCGGCGGGACAGCGGGACCTCCTTCAGGTCGCCACCCGGACACGCGGGGTTGCGGCAGTGCGCGTCCTCGCGGGGGAAGAAGACCGATGCGCAGGCGGAGCAGCGCGTTCCGAGAAGCCGGAAGCCGTCTCCGTCCCCGATGAACCATCCGGCGACCACGGGTGTGCGTGTACGTGACAAAACCCCTCCCCGGAAACAGATCTGACGAAACGTCAGAAGTGTGCCACGAGCATCCGGGAATGGGCACCGGTCCCTCCACCACGGTGCATCGCCCGCCCCCCGGAAGACGTCCTTCCCGTGATCGGCTACAGTCCGCCGCGTGTCCGAAACTCAACACTCCAACGCCAACTCCGCGCTCGGCTCCCATTGTTCGAGCTGCGGAGCGCCCTATGGAGAGGGCGTCACCGGCTGGCCCCGCACCTGCCCGGTCTGCGGCACCCTCGCCTACCGCAATCCGCTCCCGGTCGCCGTCGCGCTCCAGCCCGTGTACGACACGAAGGGCACCGCCCTGGTCGTCATCACCCGCACGGTCGCTCCCGCGCGCGGGGGCATCGCACTGCCCGGCGGCTACATCGACGACCGCGAGGACTGGCGGCAGGCCGTCGTCCGCGAACTCAAGGAAGAGACCGGCATCGACGCCGCCGCCCGGGAGGTACGGCTCGTGGACGCGATGAGCTCGCCCGACGGCCATCTGCTGCTGTTCGGGCTGCTCCCGGAACGGCCGGCCGACAACCTCCCGGCGTCCGCACGGACGGACGAGACGGAGGGCTGGCACCTCCTGCGCCGCCCCGAGGAGCTCGCCTTCCCCCTGCACACCGTGGCCGTACGGGCCTGGTTCGAGGGCCGCTACATCTGAGCTCAGGCCCGCCCGAGCCCTCGCAGCCGCACCGGGTAGGGCGGCTCACTCACGCCGCCCTCACCCTCCCGCTCCACGACCACCTGCCGGCCCTCCCAGCGGGCGACGTACCGCTCGACCTCCGGTTCGTCCCAGCCGTCGCCCGCGTCCGGCACGACCAGCCCACCCCCGGTCCTGCCCCGAGGCGGCGCCCACACCTCCAGCTCCAGTCCGCCGTCCTCCCCACGCACGGGCATGACGGCACCCGCGCGCGCGAGCACCGGGATACGGGACAGCGGTGCGTCGACCAGCACCTGCCCCGGCCCCTCGTGCACACGCTCCGTCGCCGTGTTGTACCACCGCCCCCGCGGCAACTGCACCGCACGCCGGTCCGCGCCCGGATCGAGGACCGGAGCCACCAGCAGACAGTCACCCAACAGGAACGCGTCCTCGCAGTCACGCAAGGCCCGGTCCTCAGGGGCGCCCCACCAGAGCGGCCGCACATAGGGCGCCCCGGTACGCCGAGCCAGATGCGCCAGCGTCAGGAAATACGGCAGCAGCCGCCGGCGCTCCAGGAGCGCCACGCGTGCGTGCTCCAACACATCGAGGCCGAACTCCCACGGTTCCCTGCGCCCCGCCCGCAGACTCGCGTGCGTACGGAACAGCGGCAGATACGCGCCCAGTTGGAACCACCGCAAATACAGCTCGGCAGACGGACTCCCGTCGAATCCCCCCACATCCGGCCCCGAGTACGGCACCCCGCACAGCCCGAGCCCCATCACCAGCGACAGCGAGGCGCGCAGCCCCGGCCACCCCGTCGCCACGTCGCCCGACCACGTCCCGCCGTAGCGCTGGAGACCGGCCCACCCGGAACGGGAGAAGACGAAGGGCCGCTCAAGGGGCGCCAGTTCGCGCAGTCCCTCGTACCCCGCCCTTGCCATGCACAGCGCGTAGACGTTGTGCGCCTCGCGATGGTCGCCGCCCCGCCCCTCCAGGGAATGCCGGGCGGAACGCGGCAACGTCGACTCCCCGAACGCGGTGAACGACGTGGGTTCGTTCATGTCGTGCCAGAAGCCCGCGAACCCCTGCGCCAGCCGTTCCTCGTAGAGCCCGCCCCACCACTCACGCACACGCGCGTGCGTGAAGTCCGGAAACACCGCTTCCCCCGGCCAGACGACTCCCTCGACCAGGCGGCCGGAGGCATCCCGCACGAACGCGTCCACCGCCCTCCCGCTGTCGTACACCGCATTGCCCGGAGCGGCCTTGACCGCCGGGTCGACGATCGACACCAGCCGGACCCCGTCCCGTCGCAGCTCCTCGGCGAGCTGGGGCAGCTTGGGGAAGCGGTCATGATCGACGGTGAACACCTGATGGCCGTCATAGTGGTCGATGTCCAGGTGGACCGCGTCCAGAGGCAGCCCGCGCTCCAGATACCCCGCCACGATCCTCCGCACTTCCTGCTCGCTGCCGAAGCCCCACCGCGCGTGATGGTGCCCGAGCGCCCACGCGGGCGGCAGAGCCGGCGCCCCCGTCAGCGAAGCCCAGGTGAGCAGCACGCGCGCGGGAGTGCCCACCATGACCCAGCAGCGCAGCGGCCCGCCCTCCATCCGCACCTCGCACGTCCCCGCCCGGTCGTGCCCGGAACCGGCCCCCTCCTCGCCCTCCCGCAACGTCACCGTGCCGTCCCACGAGGTGTCGTGGAACACCAGATGCGTGGCCGCGTCGGCCACCACCATCTGCACCGGCATCGTGATGTACAGCGGATCGTCGTCCGGCCCGAACGCCCGCCCGGGGTCGGTGTTCCACAGCCGGTACGTTCCGTCCCGCAGCCGGGGCCCCGACGCCCGCCCGCCGAGCCCGAAGAAACGCGCGTCCGCGGCCACTTCCGAGCGCTGCATCCAGCGCGCCGGGCCCCCCTCCACCGGCTCCCACCACCGAGGCGGCAGATCACGGCGCAGGGTGACGCCACCGGGCGTCCGCACCTCCACGGCACCGTGCCGCGAGACCACGACCGTCACCCGTTCGGCCACCACCCGCCAGCCGCCGTCCTTGTCCGGCTCCAGCACGGCCCGGGGATCCGGATCCGGGCAACGACCGGCGAGCGCGTACGACGGCTCCGCCTCCGCCCCGTCCCAGCCCCAGAACACGGCGCCGTTCACGGTCACCGTGATCCGCAACAGAGTCCGACTGAACCGAAGGACGCCACCACCAGGACCGGGCTCCACATGCTGCACGGGACCGGGCACACGCGCGCGTTCGGCCCCCCTGGGCGGCAGCCCGGCGGCGTCCGCGCGCCGCCTGCGCCATGCCGCCCGCACGGTACGCAACCCCTGGGCCGCCCCCGCAGAACCGACCACCTTCACCGAACGCACCAGGTCACGACCGTCCATGCTGCTCAGCCTGCCATTGACTGCCCCACGCGTGCGTGCCGTTCAACTGCCGTTCACCCGTGCCGGGACCACATCTTCACGACACGGACTATGTGGGGGGCACCCTGGTGCAGGAGTCGATCACATGGCATCGTCCGTGTCAGCCGCGTCACGCGCACACCCCAGCTCGTGCGCGGACGACGCACACGACGCGCACAGTCCGGGAGCCGCCCCATGTCGACCCTGAACCCCGAGCCGCTCTGGCAGCCCGATCCGGAACGCATCGCCCACGCACAGGTCACGAAGTTCCAGGCCTGGGCGGCGGAACGCCACGGAGCACCGGCCGAAGGCGGCTACGCGGCACTGCACCGCTGGTCCGTCGACGAACTGGACACGTTCTGGCAAGCCGTCACCGAGTGGTTCGACGTACGGTTCTCGACGCCGTACACGCGCGTGCTGGGCAGCCGCGCGATGCCCGGCGCCCAGTGGTTCCCCGGGGCAACCCTGAACTACGCCGAGCACGCCCTCCGCGCCGCCGCGACCCGCGCCGACGAACCCGCGCTCCTCCACGTCGACGAGACCCACGAACCGAGCCCGGTCACCTGGGCCGAACTGCGCCGCCAGGTCGGCTCCCTCGCCGCCGAACTGCGCGCGCTCGGTGTACGCCCCGGAGACCGTGTCAGCGGCTACCTCCCGAACATCCCGCAGGCCGTCGTCGCCCTCCTCGCCACGGCCGCCGTGGGCGGCGTATGGACCTCCTGCGCTCCCGACTTCGGCGCCCGCAGCGTCCTCGACCGTTTCCAGCAGGTCGAACCGGTCGTCCTGTTCACCGTCGACGGCTACCGCTACGGCGGCAAGGAACACGACCGCCGCGACACCGTCGCAGAACTGCGCAGCGAACTGCCCACCCTGCGTGCCGTCGTCCACATCCCGCTCCTCGGCACCGAGGCACCCGACGGCGCCGTGGAATGGTCGGCCCTCACCAGCGCCGACATCGAACCCGTCTTCGAGCAGGTGCCCTTCGACCACCCCCTGTGGGTGCTCTACTCGTCCGGCACCACCGGTCTGCCCAAGGCCATCGTCCAGTCCCAGGGCGGCATCCTCGTCGAGCACCTCAAGCAGCTCGGCCTGCACTGCGACCTCGGCCGCGAGGACACCTTCTTCTGGTACACCTCGACCGGCTGGATGATGTGGAACTTCCTCGTCTCCGGCCTCCTGACCGGCACCACGATCGTCCTGTACGACGGCAGCCCCGGCTACCCGGACACCGGCGCCCAGTGGCGCGTCGCCGAACGCACCGGCGCCACCCTCTACGGCACCTCCGCCGCGTACGTCATGGCCTGCCGCAAAGCGGACGTGCACCCGGGGCGCGACTTCGACCTCTCGAAGGTGCAGTGCGTCGCCACCACCGGTTCGCCCCTGCCGCCCGACGGCTTCCGCTGGCTGCACGACGAGGTCCGCGAGGACCTCTGGATCGCCTCCGTCAGCGGCGGAACCGATGTCTGCTCCTGCTTCGCGGGAGCCGTACCGACCCTGCCCGTCCACATCGGAGAGCTCCAGGCCCCCAGCCTGGGCACCGACCTGCAGTCGTGGGACCCGAGCGGTAAGCCCCTCATCGACGAGGTCGGCGAGCTCGTGGTCACCAACCCGATGCCGTCCATGCCGATCCACTTCTGGAACGACCCCGACGGCAGCCGCTACCACGACAGCTACTTCGACACCTACCCCGGCGTCTGGCGGCACGGAGACTGGATCACCGTCACCGCACGCGGCTCGGTCGTCATCCACGGCCGCTCCGACTCCACGCTCAACCGCCAGGGCGTCCGAATGGGCTCGGCCGACATCTACGAAGCCGTCGAGCGGCTTCCCGAGATCAAGGAATCCCTCGTCGTCGGCATCGAACAGCCCGACGGCGGCTACTGGATGCCGCTCTTCGTCCACCTGGCTCCCGGCGCGGTCCTCGACGAGGCCCTGCTCAACCGCATCAAGCAGACCATCCGGGAACACCTCTCACCACGCCACGTCCCCGACGAGGTCATCGAGGTACCGGGCGTCCCACACACCCTCACCGGCAAGCGCATCGAGGTCCCCGTCAAGCGCCTCCTCCAGGGCACCCCCTTGGACAAGGCCGTCAACCCGGGCTCCATCGACAACCTCGACCTCCTGCACTTCTACGAGGAACTCGCCCGCAAGCGGGCCTGACCGACCCGCACCGGAACACCCCGCAACCTGGCCTCGGACCGCCGAGCAAGACGGCAAAGTCCGAGGCCAGGCCCATTGTCAGTGCCGCCGGTTACCGTGAGTGAGCATTGATCGACCGTGCACGCACAGGGGGAAAACATGGCGCACACCGACCACCAGACCATGCGACGCGTCCTGCGCCGCGAAATCGCCGGCACCATCGGCCTGCTCACCGACGAGTACGACTTCCGCGCCATGCGGCGCTATCGCAGCTTCGCCTTCGACGACCACACGACCTACCTCCAACAGGTCGAGGCCCTCCTCAAAACCCGAGCCTCCCAGGGCAGCCACACGACAGTGGCCCTCTTCGACCCCCAGGAGTACGCCGAATTCTGCGCGGACACCGGCCTGGACCCCGACATCGCGTCCAGCCGCACACGCTTCACCGCCGCACTCGCGACCACAGGCCCCAGCCTTCCCTACGACGGCCAGCCCCTGGCCGACCTCGTCCCGGACCTCATCGACGAGGCCGTCCGCCAGGCCACCTGGGAGTATGCATCCACCCTCCTGGCCCGCCTGGGCGCATGCGCCACCTGTGGCGAGGACATCGGCCGTGCCGCCTTCGCCCGGGCCTCGTCCCTGCTCGTCCGCATCCTCGACACCGCCGGGCCCGGCCACCGACATCTCGTCTGCAGCGTCTCCGGCACACCAGAAGCACTGGTCTCCGTCCTGCACGCCGACGAGGACACGAGCGGCACCACAGAACTCGACGAGGCCGAAGCCCTCGAATTCACCACGGTCCTGGCCCTCGGCATCGCCACCCACAGCCCCGGCGGACTCGTCATGCGCACCAGTACACCCGGCACCACCGACACCATCTACGGCTGGCGCCTGCGCGGAGACGGCCTCGAACCCCTCACCGCGGGCGAGGTCTTCGACGCCTACTGCACCGACATCGAGTCCGGCGATCTCATCTCCCCGGAGTCAGGCGTCGACTACACCGTCCCGCCGGACCTCGGAGAAGCGGGAGCAGCCTCCGGACACACCCACTGAACGCGGGAGGGGCGCCCCACCCGAAGGTGGAGCGCCCCTCCCAAGACCAGGCGAATGGCGCCCAGGACCGACTACTCGCCGGACAGCACGGCCTGAGCCGCGCTGCGTGCCTCCTCGGCGCTGTCCGCCGCCCGCGCGGCCGCCGCGGCGCGCTCGCACTGAGCCAGCGTGTACTTCGCGAGGGTCGCCCGCACATAAGGAATCGACGCCGCACCCATGGAAAGGGAGGTGACACCCAGACCCGTCAGCACACACGCGAGCAGCGGGTCGGACGCCGCCTCACCGCAGACACCACAGCTCTTGCCCTCCGCCTTCGCCGCCTCCGCGGACAGCGCCACCAGGTCCAGCAGCGCCGGCTGCCACGGGTCCTGCAGACGGGACACCGCGCCCACCTGACGGTCGGCGGCGAACGTGTACTGGGCGAGGTCGTTGGTGCCCAGGGACAGGAACTCGACCTCCTGAAGGATCGAGCGCGCCCGCAGCGCCGCCGACGGGATCTCCACCATCGCGCCGAACTTCGCCCGAAGTCCGGCGGCACGGCAGGCGTCCGCGAACGCCTTGGCGTCGGCACGGTCGGCCACCATCGGGGCCATGACCTCAAGGTAGACCGGCACACCCTCGGCCGCCTTGGCGAGCGCCGTCAGCTGGGTGCGCAGAATCTCCGGGTGGTCGAGCAGCGTCCGCAGGCCGCGCACGCCCAGCGCCGGGTTCGGCTCGTCGGCCGGAGTGAGGAAGTCCAGCGGCTTGTCCGCGCCCGCGTCCAGCACTCGCACGACGACACGGCCCTCGGGGAAGGCCTCAAGCACCTGACGGTAGGCCTCGACCTGCTTCTCCTCCGACGGCGCGTTCTTGCTGTCATCGAGGAAGAGGAACTCGGTACGGAACAGACCGACACCCTCGGCACCGGCCTCGACCGCGGCCGGCACGTCCGACGGGCCACCCACGTTGGCCAGCAGCGGCACCTTGTGGCCGTCGGCTGTGGCGCCCGGACCGGTCGAGGCCGCCAGCGCGGCCTTGCGCTCGGCGGCCGCGGCCTCCAGCTGTCCCCTCTTCTCCTCGCTGGGGTTCACGAAGATCTCGCCGGTGCTGCCGTCGACAGCGATCATCGTGCCCTCGGCGAGCTCACCGACACCGGGCAGCGCCACGACGGCCGGAACACCGAGAGCCCGCGCCAGGATCGCGCTGTGGCTGGTCGGTCCGCCCTCCTCGGTGACAAAGCCGAGCACCAGGGTCGGATCCAGCAGTGCCGTGTCCGCCGGTGCGAGGTCCCGGGCCACAAGGACGTAAGGCTCGTCGCTGTCCGGGACGCCCGGCATCGGCACCCCGAGAAGACGGGCGACGATACGATTCCGCACGTCGTCGAGGTCGGCCACCCGGCCGGCCAGGTACTCCCCGGCACTCGCCAACAGCTCGCGATACGCGGCGAAGGCGTCGTACACCGCGCGCTCCGCGGTGCTGCCGACGGCGATACGGCGCTCCACGTCCGCCATCAGCTCGGGATCCTGGGCCATCATGGCCTGGGCCTCAAGAACCGCCTGGGCTTCGCCCCCCGCCAGATTGCCGCGCGCAATCAGGTCGGCTGCCACAGCCTCCACGGCCTTGCGGGCGCGCCCCTGTTCACGCTCCGCCTCCTCCGCCGGAATCTGCTTGGCCGGCGGTTCGAGGACCGCCGTTCCCATGTGCCGAACCTCGCCGATCGCCACACCGTGGCTCACGCCGACGCCTCGCAGCGTTGTCTCCATCTCACCCGTCTCCGTTAGTGTGGCGGGTCCCGCCGCCGCGGTGGTTGTCC
Source organism: Streptomyces cupreus (assembly GCF_014257025.1). Taxonomy (GTDB): domain Bacteria; phylum Actinomycetota; class Actinomycetes; order Streptomycetales; family Streptomycetaceae; genus Streptomyces; species Streptomyces cupreus. Next base: position 781 of record NZ_JACMSF010000033.1, on the reverse strand, counting down.
CTACTTGCCGTCATGGACGGCGCTGACGTCACTTCCAGAGGAAGAGGCTGTCGCCGGCCTTCACATCGCCCTCGTCACGGAGATCGGCAAGAGCCTCGGCGGTGGCCTCAAGAGCGACGATCGGGCACACCGGGGACTTTCCGGCGGCCTCGACGGCGGTCGGGTCCCAGCGCACCACGCCCTGACCACGGGTCACGGTGTCGCCCTTGTTCACGAGCAGCTCGAAGCCCTCGCCGTTGAGCTGCACGGTGTCGATGCCCAGGTGGGTGAGCACGCCATGGCCCTGGTCGTCCACTACTACGAACGCGTGCGGGTGGAGGGAAACGATGACCCCGTCCACCGGGGATACGGCCTCGGAAGGCTCGCGGACGGGGTCGATCGCTGTGCCCGGGCCGACCATGGCTCCGGAGAAGACCGGATCCGGCACTGCCGCCAGTCCGATGGCGCGTCCTGCCAGCGGGGACGTCACGGTGGTCATGGGAAGCCTCCCAGGGGTGGAGATTCAAATGGGCCGTCACTGCCTGTACCGGACGGCGCACTGTTGAGCAGGGTATGTCATGTGAACTACCGGTTCCGCGTGAAGAGGAGCCGTCCAGTGGTCTAGACCATACCCCCAAACGATTTGCACCCGCTCCGCGGCCCCGTGTACAGTCGTACTCCTGCTTGAGGCTGAGCGACGCAAACCAAGCGCCTTTGCCTGGCAGCACCCAACTTGTCAGATCCTATCTCGGGGTCACCTTCTGCATGCCCGCAGGACGGTGGTCAGAGAGCCGGAAAAACC
>NZ_JACMSF010000032.1 GCF_014257025.1 Streptomyces cupreus | reverse complement strand
CCCCCGACGACCACGCCCTCCCCGCCGACCTCGGCCTCACCGCGGTACCGGGGCCCGACCCCACCCCACAGGCCGCCGCCCCGAGGCCCGACCCCACCCCACAGGCCGCCGCCCTCGTCGCCGCCCTCGCCGACCACCCCCGCATCCTCGCCGCCTCCGCCGGCCACCACGCCCCCGACCGGCTCGCCCGGCACCTCGTCACCGTCGCCGATGCCGCCCTTGCCTTCCTGCCCGCCGTGCTGCCGCGCGGTGCGGAGAAACCCTCGGCCGCCCACCGTGCCCGGCTCGCTCTTGCCGAAGCCGCCGGGGCGGTGCTGGCCGGCGGCCTGTCCCTGCTCGGCATCGACGCACCCGAACACCTTTGAGGAAGCCACGAGAGTCATGAGCCGTTCCGCACACCCCGCCGGGCCCCGTCACGCCGATGTCCTGCCCGAGGGTCACTACTCCGCCCCGCCGGCCGATCTGAACGCCCTCGACCCCAAGGTGTGGGCCCAGACCGTCGCCCGTAACCAGGACGGCGTGGTCACCGTCGGCGGTATCGACGTGCAGACGCTCGCCGAACAACACGGCACCCCCGCCTACGTCGTCGACGAGGCCGACTTCCGGTCCAGGGCCCGCGCCTGGCGTACCGCCTTCGGGACCGAAGCCGATGTCTTCTACGCCGGCAAGGCCTTCCTCTCCCGCGCCGTCGTCCGGTGGCTGCACGAGGAGGGGCTCAACCTGGACGTGTGCTCCGGGGGTGAGCTCGCCACCGCCCTCTCCGCCGGGATGCCCGCCGACCGCATCGCCTTCCACGGCAACAACAAGTCGAGGGAAGAGATCACCAGGGCCATCGAGAGCGGCGTCGGACGCATCGTCCTCGACTCCTTCCAGGAGATCGTCCGCGTCGCCCACATCGCGCGGGAGCTCGGCAAGCGGCAGCGCGTGCAGATCCGTATCACCGTCGGCGTCGAGGCCCACACGCACGAGTTCATCGCCACCGCCCACGAGGACCAGAAGTTCGGCATTCCGCTGGCCGGGGGACAGGCCGCGGAGGCCGTGCGGCGGGCGCTGCAGCTCGACTCCCTCGAACTCATCGGGATCCACTCCCACATCGGGTCGCAGATCTTCGACATGAGCGGGTTCGAGGTCGCCGCCCACCGGGTCGTCGGGCTGCTCAAGGACATCCGCGACGAGCACGGTGTCGAGCTTCCCGAGATCGACCTCGGCGGCGGCCTCGGAATCGCCTACACCAGCGACGACGACCCCCGTGAGCCCCACGAGATCGCCAAGGCGCTCACCGAGATCGTCACGCGCGAGTGCGAGGCCGCCAAGCTGCGGACGCCGAGGATCTCCGTCGAGCCCGGGCGCGCCATCGTCGGCCCTACCGCCTTCACGCTCTACGAGGTAGGCACCATCAAGCCGCTGGACGGGCTGCGCACCTACGTCTCCGTCGACGGCGGCATGTCCGACAACATCCGCACCGCGCTGTACGACGCCGAGTACAGCGTCGCTCTCGTCTCCCGTACGTCCGACGCCGAGCCGATGCTCGCCCGGGTCGTCGGCAAGCACTGCGAGAGCGGTGACATCGTCGTGCGGGACGCGTTCCTGCCCGCCGATCTGGCACCGGGTGACCTGATCGCCGTACCGGCGACCGGCGCGTACTGCCGTTCCATGGCCAGCAACTACAACCATGTGCTCCGGCCGCCCGTCGTCGCGGTGAACGACGGCGAGGCCCGGGTGATCGTCCGCCGTGAGACGGAGGAGGACCTCCTGCGTCTCGACGTCGGCTGATCGGCAAGAACGGCCGCGAAGGCCGGTGGGCGGAAGATCTTCCGTCTCCGCCCACCAACAAAATGAAATAGTCGTCTCACGATCCGGACCAGGCATAGAAACCCCGGTCCGGTGAGTGAGACTGGTCCAACCGTAGAAGGTAAAGGAAACGAGGTCGGATGATGCGTACGCGTCCGCTGAAGGTGGCGCTGCTGGGCTGTGGAGTGGTCGGCTCAGAGGTGGCGCGCATCATGACGACGCACGCCGACGACCTCGCCGCCCGTATCGGCGCCCCCGTGGAACTCGCCGGAGTCGCCGTACGGCGGCCCGACAAGGTGCGTGAGGGCATCCCGCGCGAGCTGATCACCACCGATGCCACCGCGCTCGTCAAACGCGGCGACATCGACGTCGTCGTCGAGGTCATCGGCGGAATCGAGCCGTCCCGCTCCCTGATCACCACCGCCTTCGAGCACGGCGCCTCCGTCGTCTCCGCCAACAAGGCCCTCCTCGCCCAGGCCGGCGCCGACCTGCACGCCGCGGCCGAGGCCAACGACAAGGACCTCTACTACGAGGCCGCCGTCGCCGGTGCCATCCCGCTGATCCGCCCGCTGCGCGAGTCCCTCGCCGGCGACAAGGTCAACCGCGTGCTCGGCATCGTCAACGGCACCACCAACTTCATCCTCGACAAGATGGACTCCACGGGGGCGGGTTATCAGGAGGCCCTCGACGAGGCCACCGCCCTCGGATACGCGGAAGCCGACCCCACCGCCGATGTCGAGGGCTTCGACGCCGCCGCCAAGGCCGCCATCCTCGCCGGAATCGCCTTCCACACGCGCGTGCGCCTCGACGACGTCTACCGCGAGGGCATGACCGAGGTCACCGCGGCCGACTTCGCCTCCGCCAAGGAGATGGGCTGCACCATCAAGCTGCTCGCCATCTGCGAGCGGGCCGAGGACGGCGCGTCCGTCACCGCGCGCGTGCACCCCGCGATGATTCCGCTGAGCCACCCGCTCGCCTCCGTGCGCGGCGCGTACAACGCCGTCTTCGTCGAGTCCGACGCCTCGGGCCAGCTGATGTTCTACGGCCCCGGCGCGGGCGGCGCCCCGACCGCCTCCGCCGTCCTCGGCGACCTCGTCGCCGTCTGCCGCAACCGGCTCAGCGGCACCACCGGACCCGGCGAGTCCGCGTACGCCGCCCTGCCCGTCTCCGGCATGGGCGATGTCGTCACGCGCTACCACATCAGCCTCGACGTCGCCGACAAACCGGGTGTTCTCGCCCAGGTGGCGACCGTCTTCGCCGAGCACGGTGTCTCGATCGATACGGTTCGGCAGCAGGGCAAGGACGGAGAGGCGTCGCTCGTCGTCGTGACCCACCGTGCGTCCGACGCGGCCCTCGGCGGCACCGTCGAGGCGTTGCGCAAGCTCGACACCGTGCGTGGTGTCGCCAGCATCATGCGGGTTGAAGGAGAGTAACCAGCAATGACCCACCAGTGGCGCGGAATCATCGAGGAGTACCGGGACCGTCTCCCGGTGTCCGACACCACGCCGGTCGTGACGCTCCGCGAGGGCGGCACGCCGCTCGTGCCCGCGCAGGTGCTCTCCGAGCGCACGGGCTGCGAGGTCCACCTGAAGGTGGAGGGCGCGAACCCCACCGGGTCCTTCAAGGACCGCGGTATGACCATGGCGATCACGCGGGCCAAGGAGGAGGGCGCGAAGGCGGTCATCTGCGCCTCCACCGGCAACACGTCGGCCTCCGCCGCCGCCTATGCCGTACGCGCGGGAATGGTTTCGGCCGTTCTCGTGCCGCAGGGGAAGATCGCGCTCGGCAAGATGGGCCAGGCGCTGGTGCACGGCGCGAAGATTCTCCAGGTCGACGGGAACTTCGACGACTGCCTCACGCTCGCCCGCGCGCTCAGCGACAACTACCCCGTGGCGCTGGTCAATTCGGTCAACCCGGTACGTATCGAGGGCCAGAAGACCGCCGCGTTCGAGATCGTGGACATGCTCGGCGACGCTCCCGACATCCACGTCCTGCCGGTCGGCAACGCGGGCAACATCACCGCGTACTGGAAGGGTTACACGGAGTACGCCGCCGACGGTGTCTCGAAGCGCACCCCGCGCATGTGGGGCTTCCAGGCGTCCGGTTCCGCGCCCATCGTGCGCGGTGAGGTCGTCAAGGACCCGTCGACGATCGCCACCGCGATCCGGATCGGCAACCCCGCCTCGTGGCAGTTCGCGCTCGCGGCCCGGGACGAGTCCGGCGGCCTCATCGACGAGGTGACGGACCGTGAGATCCTGCGCGCCTACCGACTGTTGGCCGCCCAGGAGGGCGTCTTCGTGGAGCCGGCGTCCGCCGCGTCCGTCGCCGGTCTGCTCAAGGCCGCCGAGCAGGGCAAGGTGGACCCGGGCCAGCGGATCGTGTGCACCGTCACCGGCAACGGCCTGAAGGACCCCGACTGGGCCGTCGCGGGCGCACCGCAGCCCGTCACCGTCCCCGTCGACGCGGCCACGGCGGCCGAGCGGCTGGGTCTGGCCTGATCAGCGGCACGGGGGGTGCACAGGGGGCTTACGACACGCATCGTGCGCCTCCTGTGCGCCCTATGTCGCCACAGAACCTACCTTCGATAGGCTGTACTGAACCCGCCCGCCGCATATGCCTCCGCATCCGGTGGGGCGCCGCGCCGTCTCCACGGCCCGAGGGTCCTCACGTACGTATCGAATGTCTTCGACAATCACGCAGCTCAAGGAGAGTCATCGAGCGATGGCCGGTCCAGCCTTCCGCGCCGCCGCCGTCCGGGTGCGCGTCCCCGCCACCAGCGCCAACCTCGGCCCGGGCTTCGACGCCCTCGGCCTGTCGCTGGGGCTCTACGACGACGTGGTCGTCCGGGTGGCCGACTCCGGGCTGCACATCGACATCGCGGGTGAGGGCAGCGAGACGCTCCCGCGTGACGAGAAGCACCTTCTCGTACGGTCCCTGCGCACCGCCTTCGACCTGCTCGGCGGTCAGCCGCGCGGCCTGGAGATCGTCTGCGCCAACCGCATCCCGCACGGCCGCGGCCTCGGCTCCTCCTCCGCCGCGATCTGCGCCGGCATCGTCGCCGCGCGTGCCGTGACCATAGGCGGTGAGTCCCGGCTCGACGACACGGCCCTGCTGGAGCTCGCCACCGAGATCGAGGGCCACCCCGACAATGTCGCGGCCTGTCTGCTCGGCGGTTTCACGCTCTCCTGGATGGAGTCCGGCGCCGCCCGGGCGATCAGGATGGATCCCGCCGATTCCATCGTTCCGGTGGTTTTCGTGCCCGGAAAGCCGGTCCTCACCGAGACCGCGCGCGGCCTTCTCCCGCGCACCGTGCCGCACGTCGACGCCGCCGCCAACGCGGGCCGTGCCGCCCTGCTCGTCGAGGCCCTCACCCGGCGCCCCGAGCTGCTGCTGCCCGCCACCGAGGACCGTCTGCACCAGGAGTACCGCGCCCCGGCCATGCCGGAGAGCGCCGCGCTGGTGGAGCGGCTGCGCGCCGACGGGATCCCCGCAGTGATCTCCGGAGCGGGCCCGACCGTACTGGCGCTGGCCGATGACGACAGCGCCGACAAGGTGGCCGATCTGGCAGGCGAGGGCTGGGCCGCGAACCGGCTGGAGCTCGACGCCCAGGGAGCGAGCGTGCTGCCGCTTGCTCCCTGACACACGGTTGCCGGATTTCGAGAGGGGGAATGTTTGTTGGATCCGGTAGTGTTAACCTCAAGTCTGCACCCGACCCCACCATGGCGAGGTGCTTTGTGTCCCCGTCCGGGACAGACATTCTTCCGGGAGCCTCCCAAGCCGCACGGTGTTCTGTACGACGTACGCGGGCAGTACCTCGTACGCGAGCACTGAGCGACTCGCCGGGCACGCTCCGGAACCGGTGCGACCAAGCCACCTGACACAGACACTCGGTGCCACGGCTTTGGGAAGCGCCATCACCGATATTTCTTCCGCCGCTTTGGCGGACCACCGCCCCGGCCGGTCCACGACAAGGACCGTAGCCGGACAGCACAACCGGTCGCCGAGCCAGACAGGCCGACGTCCGCTCCAGGGAAGGACCCTTCGTGAGCGACACCACCGATCTGATGGGCGCACGTGTCGAGGAGACCGCTGCCGCGCCCGCCACGGACGCCTCCGCGCCTGCCACCGGTGCCGGCTCCCGGCGGCGCCGCGGTACCGGCCTTGAGGGCATGGTGCTGGCCGAGCTGCAGCAGGTCGCATCCGGCCTCGGCATCAGGGGCACCGCGCGTATGCGCAAGAGCCAGCTGATCGAGGTCATCAAGGAAGCGCAGGCCGGGGGAGGTGCCGCGGCTCCCCAGGCGGACGCCGCCACCGAGACCAAGCCGAAGCGCCGGGCCACCTCCAAGGCCCGTACCGGCGAGGAAGCGCCCGCCAAGAAGGCGGAGAAGGCCGAGGCGCCCGCCGAGAAGGCCGTGGCGCAGCAGCAGATCGAGATCCCCGGCCAGCCCGCCGGGGGCCCCTCCCGCGCGAGCGCGGCCGAGCATGGGGGAGAGGACGCTCCCGCTGAGCGCCGTCGTCGCCGTGCCACCGCCGAGGCCGGCGCCCCCGCGGCCGCCGCCCCCGAGACGGTCGCCGCCGAGGCCAAGAGCGAGCCGAAGGCCGAGACCCCGGCGCAGCCGCAGGGCGAAGCCGGTGACGGCGGCGAGGGCCGCCGTCGGGACCGCCGTGAGCGCGGCCGGGACCGCGACCGCGGTGACCGCGGTGACCGCCGCAAGGGCGACGACCAGCAGGGCGGCCAGCGCGGCCAGCAGCAGGGGCAGCAGGGCGGCGGCCGTCAGGACCGTGGCCGGGCCGATGAAGACGGGGACGACTTCGAGGGCGGCCGCCGTGGCCGTCGTGGGCGCTACCGCGACCGCCGTGGCCGTCGTGGCCGTGACGAGATGGGCCAGGAGCCGCAGATCGCCGAGGACGACGTCCTGATCCCGGTCGCGGGCATCCTCGACATCCTCGACAACTACGCCTTCATCCGTACGTCGGGCTACCTCCCGGGCCCCAACGACGTGTACGTCTCCCTCGCCCAGGTCCGCAAGAACGGCCTGCGCAAGGGCGACCACGTCACCGGTGCCGTGCGTCAGCCGAAGGAAGGCGAGCGGCGCGAGAAGTTCAACGCGCTCGTCCGTCTCGACTCCGTCAACGGCATGGCGCCCGAACACGGCCGTGGCCGCCCGGAGTTCAACAAGCTCACCCCGCTGTACCCGCAGGACCGCCTCCGTCTGGAGACGGACCCGGGCGTGCTGACCACCCGCATCATCGACCTCGTGTCGCCGATCGGTAAGGGCCAGCGCGGTCTGATCGTGGCCCCGCCGAAGACCGGCAAGACCATGATCATGCAGGCGATCGCCAACGCGATCACGCACAACAACCCCGAGTGCCACCTGATGGTCGTCCTCGTCGACGAGCGTCCGGAAGAGGTCACCGACATGCAGCGGTCGGTCAAGGGCGAGGTCATCTCCTCGACCTTCGACCGCCCGGCCGAGGACCACACCACGGTCGCCGAGCTCGCCATCGAGCGCGCCAAGCGTCTGGTGGAGCTGGGCCACGACGTCGTCGTACTGCTCGACTCGATCACGCGTCTGGGCCGTGCGTACAACCTCGCGGCGCCTGCCTCCGGCCGCATCCTGTCCGGTGGTGTCGACTCGACGGCCCTGTACCCGCCGAAGCGCTTCTTCGGTGCGGCCCGCAACATCGAGGACGGCGGCTCGCTGACCATCCTCGCCACCGCCCTGGTGGACACCGGGTCCCGCATGGACGAGGTGATCTTCGAGGAGTTCAAGGGCACGGGCAACGCCGAGCTGAAGCTCGACCGGAAGCTCGCGGACAAGCGGATCTTCCCCGCGGTGGACGTGGACGCGTCCGGTACGCGTAAGGAAGAGATCCTGCTCGCCAGCGACGAGCTCGCCATCGTCTGGAAGCTGCGCCGGGTGCTGCACGCGCTCGACCAGCAGCAGGCGGTTGAGCTGCTTCTCGACAAGATGAAGCAGACGAAGTCGAACGCCGAGTTCCTGATGCAGATCCAGAAGACGACGCCGACGCCGGGCAACGGCGACTAGTCGTTCACGAAGAGGGCCGCCCTTGGTTCAAGGGCGGCCCTCTTCGTTGTCTCCCCGCCGGGGTACGATCTCGCTCTTCGAACTTGTGATCCCTAGGGGGGACTTTCGTGGGTACACCCATGTCCGGGGCCGGTCGGCACAGACGCCGGATACGGATCGCCCTGCCCGTCGCCGCGGCCGGCATCGCCGCGGCCGTCGGTGCCGCGCTGCTGACCTCGTCCGCGGGCGCCGCCTCCGCGCAGCCGAACCCGCCGGCCATGCCGAGCGCCGACTCTCCCACGCTCGCCGAGCTGGAGCAGCGCGTCCTGGGGGCCGCCGCCCATGACGACACCGCCGGAGTCTCGTCCGCCAAGTCGTCGTACAGCAGCTCCTCCACGGTGGACGCGAAGATCATCGGCGGCACCACGACGACCATCACGAACGCGCCGTGGATGGCCCAGCTCTGGTACCAGGACGAGACGAACGGCGTCTACTTCTTCTGCGGCGGCACCGTCGTCTCGCCGACGAAGATCCTCACCGCCGCGCACTGCGTCAAGGGCTACAACTGGAAGGCGTACGGCGCCGTCGTCACCGGCACCGCGCAGCTGCCCGACGGCGACCTGAACGGCGGGACGGCCACCGCGGTCCGGCGCCAGTGGAACCACGAGGCCTACAGTTCGCGGACGATCGACAACGACATCGCGGTGCTCACCCTGGCCAGGCCGGTCACGGCCACCCCGATCCGCATGGCGACGTCCACCGAGACCGCCGCCTACACGGCCGGCACCAGCGCCAAGGTCTACGGCTGGGGCCGTACCACCTCCACCAACCAGGAGGTCTCCGAGACGCTGAAGACGGCCACCCTGCCGATCCAGTCCGACGCCACCTGCGCCGGCTACTACGGCGCCGACTTCGTCAAGGGCCACATGGTCTGCGCCGGCAACCCCGCCAGCGGCAGCGACAGCGGCACCACCTCCGCCTGCAACGGCGACTCCGGCGGCCCGCTGATCGTCAACAACCGCATCGTGGGCGTGGTCTCCTGGGGCGTGCAGGACTGTGTCGCCAAGGGTGCCTACAGCGTTTTCACCAAGGTCAGGACGTACGTCGGCGCGACCTACCCGCGCGTGGACGACAGCAACCTGAGCCTCGACGACAAGGCCGACCTGTGGGTGCGCAACGCCTCCACCAAGACCGGCTACGAGAAGGACTCCACGGGCACCTCCTTCGGCGCCCGTGAGTCCTGGGGCAACTGGGGCGCGTACAACGTCGTCCTGCAGAACGACCTCAACCGGGACGGCTTCCAGGACCTCCTGGTCCGCCGCAGCTCCGACGGTGACGTCTTCTGGAAGCACTGGGTGCCCGCGAGCGAATCCTGGGCCACCACGAAGGTCGCCGACGACTGGAAGACCCGCACCCGCATCGTCACGCCCGGCGATGTCACCGGCGACTACCTGCCCGACCTGCTGTCCGTGGACTCCGCCGGCAAGCTGTGGCTCTACCCGGGCAAGGGCAACGGCGCCTTCTCGACCCGCGTCCAGGTCGGTACCGGCACGGGCTGGAACCAGTACAACGTCCTCGTCGGTCACGGTGACTTCTCCGGTGACGGAAAGGCCGACCTGATCGCCCGCACGGGCAGCAACGGCTACCTGTACGTGTACAAGGGCACCGGCTCCGCCTCCGCGCCGTTCTCGTCCCGGGTCAAGGTGCGCACCTGGAGCAGCTCGACGTACAACAAGGTCACCACGGTCGGCGACGTCAGCGGTGACGGCAAGGCCGACATCCTGGCCCGCACCCCCGGCGGCACGCTCTACCTGTACAAGGGCACCGGCAAGGCCACCAGCGAGATCTTCGCCACAAGGATCTCCGTCGGCACCGATTTCAAGCAGTACGACATCTTCGGCTGAAATCGCAGGTGAGTGCCCTACGCCCGGCGTAGTCCCGTACGCGCTGTGGCCACCTTTTCACAGGGTGGTCACAGCGCGTTGTGCAACCCTTTCCCGAGTCTCGCCGTCTGACCAGGCGGAGCGACGATGGTGCGGTACGGGTCCTTTCGACCACGCCTGACCCTGAAAGCAGGGGGTAACCGACCGGACGAGAACCGAGGAGCACATGTCCGCCGAGAGCACGCCGGAGCCCGGCATACCGGGTGACGCCGGCACAGACGGTCCGCGCCACCGCGCCAAGGGCCGCCGCCGCAAGCCCCGCGACAAGCGCCGCAAGAGCCTGATGATCATGGCCTGGACCGCCGCGGGCATCGTCGTCCTGGGCGGTACCGGAGCGGGGTATCTGTACTTCAAGCTCAACGGCAACATCAACAGCGTCGACATCGACCAGGCCCTCGGCACCGACCGCCCGGACAAGGTCGACAACGGCTCCGAGAACATCCTGGTCCTCGGCTCCGACACCCGCTCCGGCAGCAACCAGGAGCTCGGCGGCGGCGCCGACGACGGCAGCGCCCGCTCGGACACCGCGATGATCGTGCACGTCTACAAGGGCCACAAGAAGGCCAGCGTGGTCTCCATCCCGCGGGACACCCTCATCGACCGCCCCGAGTGCACCGACACCGACGGCAACACCCACGACGCCGCGAACGACGTGATGTTCAACTCGGCGTACAGCACCGGCGGCGCGGCCTGCGCGGTGAAGACCGTGGAGTCGATCACCGATCTGCGCATGGACCACTACCTGGAGGTCGACTTCAGCGGCTTCCAGAAGCTGGTCGACGATCTCGGCGGGGTCGAGATCACCACGACCGAGGACATCAGCGACTCCGACAGCCATCTGAACCTCAAGGCCGGCACCCACACGCTGACCGGCGAGCAGGCGCTCGGCCTGGTCCGCACCCGGCACGGCGTCGGCGACGGCTCCGACCTCGGCCGTATCCAGCTCCAGCAGGCCTTCATCAAGGCGCTGATCGACCAGGTCAAGGACGTCGGCATCCTCGGCAACCCGAAGAAGCTGTACGACCTGGCCGACACCGCGACCAAGACCGTGACCACCGACTCCGACCTGGGCTCGGTCAACAAGCTCATGTCCTTCGCCAACGGCCTGAAGGGCATCAGCTCCAACAACATGTCGATGGTCACGATGCCGGTCCAGTACGACCAGGCCAACGCCAACCGCGTCCTGGTGGACGAGACGAAGGCGAAGCTGGTCTGGAAGGCCCTGAAGAACGACCGGGCCATCCCGAAGTCGGCCACGGAAGGCACGGCTACAGGCCAGGCACAGGATGTCGTCAGCGCCGGTTAGAGGCGCGGGGAATACGCAACAGTCACCCCCCGTTTTGGGGGATGGCCCCAGTCCTGGCAGACTGGTACGTCGGCTCCGGTTCACGCTTCCGCATCCCGCGGCTGCGACCCGGCGCCCTCCCGAAACTAGGAGACACCTTGAAGCGCGACATCCACCCCGAGTACGTCGAGACGCAGGTCAGCTGCACCTGTGGCGCGTCGTTCACCACCCGTAGCACGATCACCAGCGGCACCGTCCGCGCCGAGGTCTGCTCCGAGTGCCACCCGTTCTACACGGGCAAGCAGAAGATCCTCGACACCGGTGGCCGTGTGGCCCGCTTCGAGGCCCGCTTCGGCAAGGCTGCCGGCTCCAAGAAGTAGCGAGCCCCATTTCGCCGGTCCACGGTCGCGCCCTCCACAGGCGTGCCGGGACCGGCGTTTTTGGTCGCCCGCCCTTCACCCACGTAACCACAGGAGCCCTGAGATGTTCGAGGCCGTCGAGGAACTCGTCGCCGAGCACGCCGACCTGGAGAAGAAGCTCGCCGACCCGTCGGTCTTCGCCGACCAGGCAGGCGCGCGCAAGCTGAACAAGCGCTACGCCGAGCTCACCCCGATCGTCGCCACGTACCGCTCCTGGAAGCAGACCGGCGACGACATCGAGACCGCGCGTGAACTCGCCGCCGACGACCCGGAGTTCGCCGCCGAGGTCAAGGAGCTGGACAAGCAGCGCGAGGAGCTGACGGAGAAGCTGCGGCTGCTGCTGGTGCCGCGCGACCCGAGTGACGACAAGGACGTCATTCTGGAGATCAAGGCCGGCGCCGGAGGCGACGAGTCCGCCCTGTTCGCCGGCGATCTGCTGCGCATGTACCTGCGCTACGCAGAGCGCGTCGGCTGGAAGACCGAGATCATCGATGCCACCGAGTCCGAGCTCGGCGGCTACAAGGACGTCCAGGTCGCCGTGAAGACCAAGGGCGGCCAGGGCGCCACGGAGCCCGGGCAGGGCGTGTGGGCGCGGCTGAAGTACGAGGGCGGCGTGCACCGTGTGCAGCGCGTCCCGGCGACCGAGTCCCAGGGCCGTATCCACACCTCGGCGGCCGGTGTGCTGGTCACGCCGGAGGCCGAGGAGGTCGACGTCGAGATCAACCCCAACGACCTCCGGATCGACGTGTACCGCTCCTCAGGGCCCGGCGGACAGTCCGTCAACACCACGGACTCCGCCGTGCGCATCACGCACATCCCCACCGGAGTGGTGGCTTCCTGTCAGAACGAGAAGAGCCAGCTGCAGAACAAGGAGCAGGCACTGCGTATCCTGCGCTCCAGGCTGCTCGCCGCGGCGCAGGAGGAGGCGGAGAAGGAAGCCGCCGACGCCCGTCGCAGCCAGGTCCGCACCGTCGACCGCTCCGAGAAGATCCGTACGTACAACTTCCCGGAGAATCGCATCTCGGACCACCGCGTCGGCTTCAAGGCGTACAACCTGGACCAGGTCCTGGACGGCGACCTCGACACGGTGATCCAGGCCTGCGTCGACGCGGACTCGGCCGCCAAGCTCGCAGCCGCGTAAGGCACGGAGACTGAAGTACCGGAGGACGAGCGTGAACCTGCTGCTCGCGGAGGTGGCGCAGGCCACCCAGCGGCTGGCCGACGCCGGCGTGCCCTCGCCGCGCAACGACGCCGAGGAGCTCGCCGCGTTCGTGCACGGCGTGAAGCGGGGCGAGCTGCACTCCGTGCGGGACGCCGACTTCGACGCCCGGTACTGGGAGGTCATCGCCCGCCGTGAGCAGCGCGAGCCGCTCCAGCACATCACCGGCCGCGCCTTCTTCCGGTACCTGGAACTCCAGGTCGGCCCCGGCGTCTTCGTGCCCCGCCCCGAGACCGAGTCGGTGGTGGGCTGGGCCATAGACGCCGTACGCGCGATGGACGTCGTCGAGCCGCTCATCGTCGATCTGTGCACGGGCTCGGGCGCCATCGCGCTCGCCCTCGCCCAGGAGGTCCCGCGCTCACGGGTGCACGCCGTGGAGCTGTCCGAGGACGCCCTTCAGTGGACCCGTAAGAACATGGACGGCTCCCGGGTCGACCTGCGTCAGGGCAACGCCCTCGACGCCTTCCACGACCTGGACGGCCAGGTCGACCTGGTCATCTCCAATCCGCCGTACATCCCGCTGACCGAGTGGGAGTACGTGGCGCCCGAGGCACGCGACTACGATCCCGAACTCGCCCTGTTCTCAGGCGAGGACGGTCTCGATCTCATCCGTGGTCTGGAGCGCACCGCGCACCGGCTGCTGCGCCCCGGCGGTGTCGTCGTCATCGAACACGCCGACACCCAGGGCGGTCAGGTGCCGTGGATCTTCACCGAGGAGCGGGGCTGGGCCGACGCGGCCGACCACCCGGACCTCAACAACCGCCCCCGGTTCGCCACGGCCCGCAAGGCGCTGCCGTGAGCACCCCGAAGCCCTTTCAGCTGTACGTGTACGAGGAGGCCCGCTAGATATGGCACGGCGATACGACACCAATGACGCGACCGACCGCACGACCGGTCTGCGTGAGGCCGCGTCCGCCGTCCGCCGTGGCGAGCTCGTGGTCCTCCCGACCGACACGGTGTACGGCATCGGCGCCGACGCGTTCTCCAAGGAGGCCGTGGGCGATCTGCTGGACGCCAAGGGCCGGGGCCGCAATATGCCCACCCCTGTGCTGATCGGCTCCCCGAACACGCTCCACGGTCTCGTCACCGACTTCTCCGAGCTGGCCTGGGAGCTGGTCGACGCGTTCTGGCCGGGCGCGCTCACTTTGGTCGCCAAGCACCAGCCGTCCCTCCAGTGGGACCTGGGTGACACCCGGGGCACCGTCGCCGTGCGCATGCCGCTGCACCCGGTGGCGCTTGAACTGCTGACCGACGTCGGCCCGATGGCGGTCTCCTCGGCGAACCTGACCGGGCACCCGGCGCCGGAGGACTGCGACGCGGCCCAGGGCATGCTCGGCGACGCCGTCTCCGTGTACCTCGACGGCGGTCCCACGCCCGGCAACGTCCCGTCGTCGATCGTCGACGTCACCCGTGAGGTGCCGATGCTGCTGCGCGAGGGCGCGATCACGGCGGACGAGCTCCGTAAGGTCGTACCCGACCTTGAGGTGGCGAATTGACAGCCCCTGACGCGGGGCGTGGCATAGGCAACGGGGAAGAGACCACCACCTTCGGACTCCCGAGGGACAGCTTCCGCATCCTCCACGTCAGCACCGGCAACGTGTGCCGCTCGCCGATCACCGAGCGGCTGACCCGTCATGCCCTGGCGGACCGGCTCGGCGACCCGCTGTGGGGCGGGCTGATCGTGGAGAGCGCGGGCACCTGGGGCCATGAGGGCGCGCCCATGGAGGCCAACGCGGAGACGGTCCTCGCCGACTTCGGCGCGGACCCCTCCGGCTTCGTCGGCCGGGAGCTCCTCGACGAGCATGTGATCCGCGCGGACCTGGTCCTGACCGCGACCCGGGACCACCGCGGCCAGGTCGTCTCGATGGGCCACTCGGCGGGCCTGCGCACCTTCACCCTCAAGGAGTTCACCCGCCTGGTGAAGGCCATCGACCCCGCGACACTGCCCCCGCTGGAGCACGGCGTGGTCGAAAGGGCCCGAGCCCTGGTCCGCGCGGCGGCCGCTCTACGCGGGTGGCTCCTCGCGCCGACGGCCGAGGCGGACGAGGTCTTCGATCCCTACGGTGCCCCCCTGCCGTTCTTCCGCTCGATCGGCGACGAAATACACGAGGCACTGGATCCGGTCGTGACGGCGCTGACCGGAGTACCGGCGCGAACATAAGCGAGCGGGCGGTGAACACCGGGCCTACATTGGTGCTACGTCACCGTCGACGCCCGGAGTTCATCATGTCGGTCAGCCCTGTTCTTGAGGCCGATGTTCTGCGTCGGCAGGATCCCGAGCTCGCGGAGATCCTGCTCGGTGAACGCGAGCGGCAGGCGAGCACCCTCCAGATGATCGCCGCCGAGAACTTCACCTCCCCGGCCGTGCTTGCCGCGCTCGGCTCCCCGCTCGCCAACAAGTACGCCGAGGGCTATCCCGGCGCCCGCCACCACGGCGGCTGCGAGATCGTCGACGTCGCCGAACGGATCGCCGTGGACCGGGCCAAAACCCTGTTCGGCGCCGAGCACGCCAATGTGCAGTCCCACTCCGGGTCCTCGGCCGTCCTCGCCGCGTACGCCGCCCTGCTGCGCCCCGGCGACACCGTCCTCGCCCTCGGCCTGCCCTACGGCGGCCACCTCACCCACGGCTCGCCCGCCAACTTCTCCGGCCGCTGGTTCGACTTCGTCCCCTACGGCGTCGACGCCGAGACCGGGCTCCTCGACCACGACCAGGTGCGCACCCTGGCGCGCAATCACCGGCCCAAGGCGATCGTGTGCGGGTCCATCGCCTACCCCCGGCACATCGACTACGCCTTCTTCCGTGAGGTCGCCGACGAGGTCGGCGCCTATCTCATCGCCGACGCCGCGCATCCCATCGGGCTCGTCGCCGGGAGAGCGGCGCCCAATCCGGTGCCGTACGCCGACATCGTGTGCGCCACCACCCACAAAGTGCTGCGCGGGCCGCGCGGCGGGATGATCCTGTGCGGCTCGGAGCTCGCCGAGCGGGTCGACCGGGCCGTGTTCCCGTTCACCCAGGGCGGTGCGCAGATGCACACCATCGCCGCCAAGGCCGTCGCGTTCGGCGAGGCGGCGAGGCCGGCCTTCACGGCGTACGCCCATCAGGTGGTCGCCAACGCGCGCTTGCTCGCGGCCGGGCTCGCCGACGAGGGCCTCGTCGTCACCACCGGCGGCACCGACACCCATCTGATCACCGCAGACCCCGCCCCGCTCGGCGTCGACGGCCGCACCGGCCGCGGGAGGCTCGCCGCCGCCGGGATCGTCCTCGACTGCTGCGCCCTGCCGCACGGCGACGCCCGTGGACTGCGTCTTGGCACGGCGGCGCTGACCACCCAGGGCATGGGGGAGAAGGAGATGGCTCACATCGCCGCCCTCATGGCGGGGGTGCTGCGCGGCGAGGCCGACGCCGTGCGGGCCCGTGAAGAAGTACGGGAGCTGGCCGGGGGATTTCCGCCGTATCCCGGCTGAGCCGGGGTAGACGCACTCGCGTGCACAGCCACACGTGCAACCATCGTCGCTACCCGGAAGTCCCCAACCATATGCGCGCATCGCTAGGGTGTGGGGCTGAGATGGCCAGCGAGACCTGTGGGGAAGCCTGTGCGTGAATACCTGCTGACGCTCTGCATCACGGCCGCGGTGACGTACCTGCTGACAGGGCCGGTGCGGAAGTTCGCGATCGTGGCCGGAGCGATGCCGGAGATCCGGGCACGTGACGTGCACCGGGAGCCCACTCCGCGCCTCGGCGGTATCGCCATGTTCTTCGGCCTGTGCGCGGGCCTGCTGGTCGCCGGCCACCTGGCGAACCTCAGCACGGTCTTCGAGAACTCCAACGAGCCGCGCGCCCTGCTCTCGGGCGCCGCGCTGATCTGGCTGATCGGTGTCCTTGACGACAAGTTCGAGATCGACGCCCTGATCAAGCTGGGCGGCCAGATGATCGCCGCCGGCGTCATGGTCATGCAGGGTCTGACGATCCTGTGGCTGCCGATCCCCGGCTTCGGCTCGGTCGCGCTGACCCAGTGGCAGGGCACCCTGCTCACGGTCGCGCTGGTCGTCATCACCATCAACGCCGTGAACTTCGTCGACGGCCTCGACGGCCTCGCGGCGGGCATGGTGTGCATCGCCTCGGCCGCGTTCTTCCTCTACGCCTACCGGGTCTGGGTGTCGTACGGCATCGAGGCCGCCGCCCCGGCCACCCTGTTCTCCGCGATCCTGATGGGCATGTGCCTGGGCTTCCTGCCGCACAACATGCATCCGGCGCGGATCTTCATGGGCGACTCCGGGTCGATGCTGATCGGCCTGGTGCTCGCCGCGGGGGCGATCTCCATCACGGGACAGGTCGACCCGGACGCGCTGAAGCTGTTCGCCGGCTCCGAGAAGGCGGCCGTGCACCAGACGGTGCCGGTCTACATCCCGCTGCTGCTGCCGCTGACCATCATCGCGATCCCGG
Source organism: Streptomyces cupreus (assembly GCF_014257025.1). GTDB lineage: Bacteria > Actinomycetota > Actinomycetes > Streptomycetales > Streptomycetaceae > Streptomyces > Streptomyces cupreus. The sequence goes on along the minus strand of NZ_JACMSF010000032.1, from coordinate 82,712 downwards.
CCGCGGACCTGGTGCTGGCCATCGTGCGGCGCACCTGGCGGGGCCAGTCGCCGTTCGCGGCGGACCGGGGGCATCTGCACCACCGGCTGCTGGAGATCGGCCACTCGCACAGCCGGGCCGTCCTGATCATGTACTTCTGGTCGGCGCTGATCGCGTTCGGCGCCCTTGCCTACTCGGTGAACTCGGCGTCCATGTGGATCGTGCTGGGCGTGGTGTTCCTCAGCGCCATCGGCCTGATCCTGCTGCTGCTCCCGCGCTTCACGCCGCGCGCGCCCCGCTGGGCCCAGGCCTTCGTACCGCCGCGCTACCGGCGCGGTACGGCCGTGGCGGAACCGGCGGCGGCCACTCCGCAGACCGCGCAGGAGGAGCCGCGCACTCCGGTGGCCGCCGGGGTGTCAAGGGTCAACGGCGCCACCGCTCTCGGCGCCCGTTCACGCTTCCTGGACCGGCGGAAAGCCGGATCGTCGCGCTGACGGCAAGGTAAGAATCTGACTAGAGCATTGCCAAATCGTGGGGTAACGAAGCGGCCCAATACCAGACAAAAGGGCGCCGTTCCCGCACATACGCGCACTCTCACTCTCATGTGTGACACCGAGCACACCTGATAGGTAAAGACCTCATCAAATAGTTTGTGATACGGTTCACGAGAACCCGGGACAGAGTCGAAGGACCGCAGTGCGACGGTCCATCGGAGTGAGGTTCTCTCTCAGCCCGGGACTACGCTCGTCCATGACGACACCCCTGCCCCCTGTGAAAGCGGAGTTGCCGCCATGCCGTCCAATGACGCCCGGAATCTTCTGCAGATCGCTGTGCCCACAGCGGCTGCCGGCGCGATCGTCGTCGCCGTCAGCGCTGCGGTCGCCGGCGGCAAGGGCGCGCTCGGTGCGGCGATCGGCACACTGCTGGCCATCCTGTTCATGGGAATCGGCCTGTACGTCTTGCAGTGGACGGCAAAAACGCTCCCGCAGTTGTTCCAGGCCATGGGGCTGATGCTCTACGTCGCCCAGCTTCTGCTGCTCCTGATCTTCGTCGCCCTCTTCAAGGACACCTCTCTCTTCAACGCGAAGGCGTTCGCGATCTCGCTCGTCGTCGCAACCGTCGTGTGGATGGCCGCGCAGGCACGCGCGCACATGAAGGCCAAGATCTTCTACATCGACCCGGACTCCGCGAAGAGTGAGAAGACCGAGAAGACAGGGCCGTCGTCGTGAGGGGTAGGGGCGGGATAAAGACCTGGGGGAACTCCTGCTATCGTCCGGTGCCAACTGCGGCATCGCGGGCGCGGGCATCTGAGCTGACGCCTGCTCGATCGCGAGGCTTGATGCCCCAGAGCCGCCCTCACATCCGTAACACCAGTCCGGTGCCGACCCGCGGCTGCGCGCCGCGCCGACACAACGAGGTTGCCGTACCCATGCGTCACGCCGAAGGAGCCCGCGGTGAGTGCTGACCAGACCCAGCTCGCCTTTGACTGGAGCTGTCGGATCATGTCCGACGACGGGTGTGGTTTTCCGGCTCCGGGCCTGCACTCGTTCCTCTTCCAGCCGATCGCCACGGTGGGAGGCTTCGAGTTCAACAAGGTGATGCTGCTCGCGCTCATCACCACGCTTCTTGTCGTCAGCTTTTTCTGGGCTGCTTTCGGCAAGGCCAAGGTCGTTCCGGGCAAGCTGCAAATGGTCGGCGAAGCCGGTTACGACTTCGTGCGTCGTGGAATCGTCTACGAGACCCTCGGCAAGAAGGAGGGCGAGAAGTACGTCCCCTTGATGGTCTCGCTGTTCTTCTTCATCTGGATCATGAACATCTGGTCCGTGATCCCGCTGGCCCAGTTCCCGGTGTCGTCGATCATCGCGTACCCGATCGTGCTGGCGGCCGTCGTCTACATCGTGTGGATGTCGCTGACCTTCAAGAAGCACGGCTTCGTCGGCGGTCTGAAGAACCTCACCGGCTACGACAAGTCGCTCGGCGCTGTCCTGCCGCTCGTCGTCGTCATCGAGTTCTTCTCCAACGTCCTGGTCCGCCCGTTCACGCACGCGGTCCGACTGTTCGCGAACATGTTCGCCGGTCACCTGATGCTGGTGATGTTCACCGTCGCCTCCTGGTACCTGCTGAACAGCTGGATGATCCCGGCGGCCGGCGTCTCCTTCGTGATGACCATCGTCATGATCCTCTTCGAGCTTTTCGTGCAGGCGGTCCAGGCGTACGTCTTCGTGCTCCTCGCCTGCTCGTACATCCAGGGCGCTCTCGCCGAGCACCACTGAGCCCCACCCGCCCGCACACCCCCAGTCGTCCGGTGGCCAACCCCCACCGGTCCGCAAAGAGAAGGAAGTTACAGCATGTCCGCTGTGCAGCTTGCCGCTGAGGTCTCCGGTTCCCTCGGTTCCATCGGCTACGGTCTCGCCGCCATCGGCCCCGGCGTCGGCGTCGGCATCATCTTCGGTAACGGCACGCAGGCCCTCGCCCGCCAGCCCGAGGCTGCCGGTCTGATCCGCGCCAACCAGATCCTGGGCTTCGCCTTCTGTGAGGCGCTCGCCCTCATCGGCATCGTTATGCCGTTCGTGTTCGGTAAGTGATCAACCCTTACTGACACGAAACGACGAAAGGCACTGATGTGATCGCCAACCTGGTACAGCTGGCGGCCGAGGAAGAGCAGAGCCCGCTCGTTCCTCCGGGCCCCGAGCTGCTCGTCGGCACCATCGCCTTCGCCATCGTGTTCTTCTTCTTCTGGAAGAAGCTCCTTCCGAACATCAACAAGGTTCTGGAAGAGCGCCGCGCGGCGATCGAAGGCGGTATCGAAGAGGCCGAGGCCATGAAGGTCGAGGCCCAGAGCGTCCTTGAGCAGTACAAGGCACAGCTCGCCGAGGCTCGGCACGAGGCCGCGCGTCTGCGCCAGGAGGCGCAGGAGCAGGGTGCCGCGCTCATCGCCGAGATGCGCGCGGAAGGCCAGCGGCAGCGCGAGGAGATCGTCGCCGCGGGTCACTCCCAGATCGACGCCGACCGCAAGGCCGCCGCGTCCGCGCTGCGCCAGGACGTCGGCAAGCTCGCCACCGACCTGGCCGGCAAGCTCGTCGGAGAGTCCCTTGAGGACCACGCCCGCCAGAGCCGTGTCATCGACCGCTTCCTCGACGAGCTTGAGGAGAAGGCCGAGGCCACGCGATGAACGGAGCGAGCCGCGAGGCCCTGGCAGCCGCACGTGAGCGTCTCGACGCGCTGACGGACAACACGTCCGTGGACGCGGCGCAGCTCGCCGACGAGCTGGCGGCCGTCACCGCGCTGCTCGACCGCGAGGTGTCGCTGCGTCGGGTCCTGACCGACCCGGCGCAGGCCGGTGAGGCCAAGGCCGAGCTGGCCCAGCGGCTGGTCGGCAGCCAGGTCAGCGGCGAGACCGTCGACCTGCTGGCCGGTCTGGTGCGCTCCCGCTGGTCGCAGTCCCGCGATCTGGTGGACGCGCTGGAGCAGCTGGCGGCCACCGCCGACCTCACCGCCGCGCAGCGGGCGGGCACGCTCGACAACGTCGAGGACGAGCTGTTCCGGTTCGGCCGGATCGTCGCCTCGAGCACCGAGCTGCGTGCCGCGCTCACCAACCGCTCCGCCACCAAGGCGGCCAAGAGCGAGCTGCTGCGCAGCCTGCTCGGCGGTCGGGCCGATGCTGCCACCGAGCGTCTGGTGACGCGTCTTGTGACCGCGCCGCGTGGACGTAGCCTGGAGTCGGGACTGGAGTCCCTGTCCAAGCTCGCCGCCGAGCGCCGGGGCCGCATGGTCGCCGTCGTCACCTCGGCTGTGCCGCTGAGCGACGGCCAGAAGCAGCGCCTCGGCGCCGCGCTGGCGAAGCTCTACGGCCGTCGGATGCACCTCAACCTCGACGTGGACCCCGAGGTCCTCGGCGGGATCCGGGTACAGGTCGGTGACGAGGTCATCAACGGCTCCCTCGCCGACCGCATCGAGGACGCCGGCCGCCGAATGGCGAGCTAGCAGCAACTTCATAAGCAGTACGTACTTACGACGGCCCTGGTTGGGCCGTACATGAAGAATCCTGGGGGTCGCCCCCAGACCCCCCAAGTGAAACTTCGGGCCCAACAAGGAGAGCAGGGAACCCAGATGGCGGAGCTCACGATCCGGCCGGAGGAGATCCGGGACGCACTGGAGACCTTCGTCCAGTCGTACAAGCCGGACGCGGCCTCGCGCGAGGAGGTCGGTACGGTCACCCTTGCCGGCGACGGCATCGCGAAGGTCGAGGGTCTGCCCTCGGCCATGGCCAACGAACTGCTGAAGTTCGAGGACGGCACCCTCGGCCTCGCGCTCAACCTGGAAGAGCGCGAGATCGGCGCCATCGTCCTCGGCGAGTTCAGCGGCATCGAGGAGGGACAGCCGGTCACGCGCACCGGTGAGGTTCTCTCCGTGGCCGTCGGTGAGGGCTACCTCGGCCGTGTCGTCGACCCCCTCGGCAACCCGATCGACGGCCTCGGCGAGATCGAGACGTCCGGTCGCCGCGCCCTGGAGCTGCAGGCCCCCACGGTCATGCAGCGCAAGTCGGTGCACGAGCCGATGGAGACCGGCTACAAGGCCGTCGACGCGATGACCCCGATCGGCCGTGGTCAGCGTCAGCTGATCATCGGTGACCGCCAGACCGGCAAGACCGCCTTGGCCGTCGACACGATCATCAACCAGCGCGACAACTGGCGCACCGGCGACCCGAACAAGCAGGTCCGCTGCATCTACGTCGCCATCGGCCAGAAGGGCTCGACGATCGCGTCGGTCCGCCGCGCGCTGGAGGAGAACGGCGCGCTGGAGTACACGACCATCGTCGCCGCCCCGGCGTCCGACCCGGCCGGCTTCAAGTACCTGGCGCCGTACACCGGTTCGGCCATCGGTCAGCAGTGGATGTACGAGGGCAAGCATGTCCTCATCATCTTCGACGACCTGTCGAAGCAGGCCGACGCCTACCGCGCCGTGTCGCTGCTGCTGCGCCGCCCGCCGGGCCGTGAGGCCTACCCGGGTGACGTCTTCTACCTGCACTCCCGTCTGCTGGAGCGCTGCGCGAAGCTCTCCGACGACATGGGCGCCGGTTCGATGACGGGCCTCCCGATCGTCGAGACCAAGGCCAACGACGTCTCGGCGTTCATCCCGACCAACGTCATCTCGATCACCGACGGCCAGTGCTTCCTGGAGTCGGACCTGTTCAACGCCGGTCAGCGTCCCGCGCTGAACGTCGGTATCTCCGTCTCCCGAGTCGGTGGTTCCGCGCAGCACAAGGCGATGAAGCAGGTCTCCGGCCGTCTGCGCGTCGACCTCGCCCAGTTCCGTGAGCTGGAGGCGTTCGCCGCCTTCGGTTCCGACCTGGACGCCGCGTCGAAGGCGCAGCTGGAGCGCGGTCAGCGCATGGTCGAGCTGCTGAAGCAGGCTCAGTACCAGCCGATGTCCACCGAGGACCAGGTCGTCTCCGTGTGGGCGGGTACCACCGGCAAGATGGACGAGGTTCCGGTCGCCGACGTCCGCCGCTTCGAGAAGGAGCTGCTGGAGTACCTGCACCGCAAGGAGCAGGGCCTCATGACCTCCATCAAGGAGGGCGGCAAGCTCTCGGACGACACCCTCACCGCTGTCGCCGACGCCATCGCGGACTTCAAGAAGCAGTTCGAGACGTCGGACGGCAAGCTGCTCGGCGAGGACACCCCGGCCGCCCCGAAGGCGACCAGCGCCTCCAAGTGACGTAAGGAAGGGACCTGACTCATGGGAGCCCAGCTCCGGGTCTACAAGCGTCGCATCCGATCCGTCACCGCGACCAAGAAGATCACGAAGGCGATGGAGATGATCGCCGCCTCGCGCGTCGTCAAGGCGCAGCGCAAGGTGGCGGCCTCCACGCCGTACGCGAAGGAACTGACCCGCGCGGTCACGGCGGTCGGTACCGGCTCGAACACCAAGCACCCGCTGACCACCCAGGCCGAGACGGTCACGCGGTCCGCGGTGCTGCTCCTGACGAGCGACCGTGGTCTCGCCGGTGCCTTCAACTCCAACGCCATCAAGGCGGCGGAGCTGCTGACCGAGCGCCTGGAGCGCGAGGGCAAGCAGGTCGACACGTACATCGTCGGCCGGCGTGGTCTGGCGCACTACAACTTCCGTGAGCGCAAGGTCTCGGAGTCGTGGACCGGGTTCACGGACCAGCCGACGTACGCGGACGCCAAGAAGGTCGCGGCACCGCTCATCGAGGCCATCGAGAAGGACACGGCCGACGGCGGCGTGGACGAGCTTCACATCGTCTTCACCGAGTTCGTCTCGATGATGACGCAGACGGCGCTCGACGACCGTCTGCTGCCGCTCAGCCTCGAAGACGTGGCGAAGGAGGCGCCGAAGGGCGAGATCCTTCCGCTGTACGACTTCGAGCCCTCGGCGGAGGACGTCCTCGACGCCCTGCTGCCGCGCTACGTGGAGAGCCGTATCTACAACGCGCTCCTCCAGTCGGCCGCCTCCAAGCACGCCGCCACGCGGCGCGCGATGAAGTCGGCCACCGACAACGCCGGAGATCTCATCGAGAACCTCTCCCGGCTTGCCAACGCGGCCCGCCAGGCCGAAATCACCCAGGAAATCAGCGAGATCGTCGGTGGCTCCGCAGCCCTGGCCGACGCGAGCGCGGGGAGTGACAGGTAAATGACGACGACAGTTGAGACGGCCGCTGCCACGGGCCGCGTCGCCCGGGTCATCGGCCCGGTCGTCGACGTGGAATTCCCCGTCGACGCGATGCCCGACATCTACAACGCCCTTCACGTCGAGGTGGCCGACCCGGCCAACGCCGGCGAGAAGAAGACGCTGACCCTGGAGGTCGCCCAGCACCTGGGTGACGGCCTGGTCCGCACCATCTCCATGCAGCCCACCGACGGTCTGGTCCGCCAGGCCGCCGTCACCGACACCGGCACGGGCATCACCGTTCCGGTCGGCGACTTCACCAAGGGCAAGGTGTTCAACACCCTCGGTGAGGTGCTGAACGTCGACGAGTCCTACGACGGCGAGCGCTGGACCATCCACCGCAAGGCGCCGAACTTCGACGAGCTCGAGTCGAAGACCGAGATGTTCGAGACCGGCGTCAAGGTCATCGACCTTCTCACCCCGTATGTCAAGGGTGGAAAGATCGGTCTGTTCGGTGGCGCCGGCGTCGGCAAGACGGTGCTCATCCAGGAGATGATCTACCGCGTCGCCAACAACCACGACGGTGTGTCGGTGTTCGCCGGTGTCGGTGAGCGCACCCGTGAGGGCAACGACCTGATCGAGGAGATGTCGGACTCCGGCGTCATCGACAAGACCGCGCTGGTCTTCGGTCAGATGGACGAGCCCCCGGGCACCCGTCTGCGCGTGGCCCTCGCCGGTCTGACCATGGCGGAGTACTTCCGCGATGTGCAGAAGCAGGACGTGCTGTTCTTCATCGACAACATCTTCCGCTTCACGCAGGCCGGTTCCGAGGTGTCGACCCTGCTCGGCCGTATGCCCTCCGCGGTGGGTTACCAGCCGAACCTGGCCGACGAGATGGGTCTCCTCCAGGAGCGCATCACCTCGACCCGTGGTCACTCGATCACCTCGATGCAGGCGATCTACGTCCCCGCGGACGACCTGACCGACCCGGCCCCGGCCACCACCTTCGCCCACCTCGACGCGACGACGGTTCTGTCCCGTCCGATCTCCGAGAAGGGCATCTACCCGGCCGTGGACCCGCTGGACTCCACGTCCCGCATCCTGGACCCGCGGTACATCGCGCAGGACCACTACGACGCCGCCATGCGCGTCAAGACGATCCTGCAGAAGTACAAGGACCTCCAGGACATCATCGCGATCCTCGGTATCGACGAGCTCGGCGAGGAGGACAAGCTCGTCGTCCACCGTGCCCGTCGCGTGGAGCGCTTCCTGTCCCAGAACACCCACGTCGCCAAGCAGTTCACCGGCGTGGACGGTTCGGACGTGCCGCTGGACGAGTCGATCGCCGCGTTCAACGCGATCTGCGACGGCGAGTACGACCACTTCCCGGAGCAGGCGTTCTTCATGTGCGGTGGTCTTGAGGACCTCAAGAACAACGCCAAGGAGCTGGGCGTCTCCTGAGCCTCGCGCTCTTGAAGAGGGGGCGGGTACGTCCCGCCCCCTCTTTCACGCCTACTAGACTTGTAACCAACACCCGGCACAACCGCCGGGTGGTGACCCGAGGAGCCACCCTTGGCTGCTGAGCTGCACGTCGCGCTGGTCGCGGCCGACCGAGAGGTCTGGTCCGGTCAGGCCACCCTGGTCGTCGCGCGCACCACGTCCGGCGACATCGGCGTCATGCCCGGTCACCAGCCGCTGCTCGGTGTGCTGGAGTCGGGCCCGGTGACCATCCGTACGAGTGAAGGTGGAACGGTCGTCGCCGCGGTGCACGGCGGTTTCATCTCGTTCGCGGACAACAAGCTGTCGCTGCTGGCCGAGATCGCCGAGCTGTCGGACGAGATCGACGTCCAGCGCGCGGAGCGTGAGCTGGAGCGCGCGAAGGCGGAAGGTGACGCCGCCGCCGAGCGGCGGGCCGATGTCCGCCTGCGTGCCGCGGCGGCCCGTTGAGAAAGCGGGCTCGCGCCACGCGATGACGTCACTCAGCCGCGGCTGGGACCGGAGTGATCCGGTGCCGGCCGCGGCTGAGGCAGATATGGATGTTTTTTCCGTTCCGTTACCTGATTTGAAGGTACCTAGGAGACGAGGAGGTCGGTGTCGATGGTCCTCGCTCTGACTGTGTGCGGAATCGTCGTAGCCCTTGTGGTGCTGGGGCTGTTCGTCTTCGGGCTGCGCCGCAGACTCATCCAGCGCTCCGGCGGCACCTTCGACTGTTCGCTGCGCTGGGACACCCCGGAGAAAACCGACACCAGCGGCAAGGGCTGGAGCTACGGCGTCGCCCGCTACAACGGCGACCGCATCGAGTGGTACCGGGTCTTCTCCTACGCCTATCGCCCGCGCCGCATCCTGGAGCGCGCCGCGATCGAGGTCGCCGGGCGTCGGCTGCCCGAGGGCGAGGAGGAGCTGGCGCTGCTCTCCGACGCCGTCATCCTGACCTGTCTGCACCGGGGCACGCGCCTGGAGCTCGCCATGAGCGAAGACGCGCTGACCGGTTTCCTCGCGTGGCTTGAGGCAGCCCCGCCCGGACAGCGAGTGAACGTGGCGTAGCCACGTTCACTCGCTGGGTGGGGGTCCCCCCCCCCGGACGAAGTCTGGGGGAGCGTCAATGTCGCCTAGGTGATCTTGCTGATCTTGCTTACTTCAGCCCGTTGCTGATGGCGCTCACCAGCTCACCATTGCTGGTGTCGCCGCTGAACTCCCAGAAGAAGGCACCGCCCAGGCCCTGGTTCTTGGCCCAGCTCATCTTGGTGCCGATGGTCGCGGGGGTGTCGTACGACCACCAGTTGCTGCCGCAGTGGGCGTACGCGGTGCCGCCGACGGTGCCGGTGGCGGGGCAGGAGTTCTTGAGGATCTTGTAGTCCTCGATGCCCGCCTCATAGGTGCCGGTCGCCGGGCCGGTCGCCGTGCCGCCGGGGGCGGACTGGGTGACGCCGGTCCAGCCGCGGCCGTAGAAGCCGATGCCGAGCAGCAGCTTGGACGCGGGGACGCCCTTGGCCTTGAGCTTGGCGATCGCGTCGGCGGAGTTGAAGCCCGCCTTCGGGATGCCGGAGTACGAGGTGAGCGGGGAGTGCGGGGCGGTCGGGCCGGTCCTGTCCCAGGCGCCGAAGTAGTCGTACGTCATCACGTTGTACCAGTCGAGGTACTGCGCGGCGCCACCGTAGTCGGCCGCGTCGATCTTGCCGCCGGAGGAGGCGTCCGCGGTGATGGCGGCGGTGATCAGGTAGTTCGAGCCGAACTCGGCCCGCAGCGCCTGGGAGAGGTTCTTGAACGCCGCCGGACCGGAGGTGTCACAGGTGAGACCGCAGGCGTTCGGGTACTCCCAGTCGATGTCGATGCCGTCGAAGACATCGGCCCAGCGCGGGTCCTCCACGACCGCCTTGCAGGACTTGGCGAACGCGGCCGGGTTGGCCGCGGCCTGGCCGAAGCCGCCGGAGTAGGTCCAGCCGCCGAAGGAGTACAGCACCTTGATGTGCGGGTACTTGGCCTTCAGCTGGCGCAGCTGGTTGAAGTTGCCGCGCAGCGGCTGGTCCCAGGTGTCGGCGACGCCGGAGACGGACTGGTCCGCAGTGTAGGCCTTGTCGGTGGCGGCGTAGGCGTCATCGAGGACGCACTGGCCGTTCTTGACGTTGCCGAACGCGTAGTTGATGTGCGTGATCTTGGACGCGGAACCGGATGTCACCAGGTTCTTGACGTGGTAGTTGCGGCCGTAGACGCCCCACTCGGTGAAGTAGCCGAGGTTGACCTTGGAGCCGGGCTCCGGGTCGGGGTCGGTGCCGCCGCCGGTGGTGCGGACCGCGACCGCGCCGCTGACCGGGCCGGTCTGGTCGGCGGTGTCCCGGGCCTGCACGGTGTAGGAGTAGTCGGTGCCGGCGGTCAGGCCGGTGTCCGTGTAGGTGGTGCCGGTGACGGTGGCGACCTTGGTGCCGCCGCGCAGGACGTCGTAGTTCTTGATGCCCTTGTCGTCGGTGGCGGCGCTCCAGGTGAGCTTCACCGAGGTGTCGGTGATGCCGGAGGCCGTCGGGGTGCCTGGCGCGGAGGGTGCCGCGTCGCCGGGGACGGTGCCGCCGCCGTCACAACTGCCGCCGTTGAGCTTGCAGTTGGAGGGCGAGCCGGAGCCTGCGCCGTTGAAGCCGAAGGAGACGGAGGCGCCGGGAGCGAGGGTGCCGTTCCAGGACTTGTTCTTGGCGGTCCAATGGGTGCCGGAGGAGGTGACGTCGGCGTCCCAGGCGGAGGTGACGGAGGTGCCGGAGGGGAAGTCCCATTCGACGGTCCAGGAGCTGATGGTGGTGTCGCCGGTGTTCTTCACCGTCCACTTGCCCTCGAAGCCGGTGCCCCAGTCCTGGGTCTTGGCGTAGGTGGCGGTGGCGGAGGTGGCCGCCTCGGCGGGACTGGCGAGACCGACCAGTCCGGCGAAGGGGAGCAACAGGGTCGCGAACCCTGCCGCGGCTCTGTGTCTGAAGCGCATGCTGCGCCTCCCTGTCTGGGTAAGAGGGTGAGAGGGCGTGCTGAGCCTTCACGCCCACGGTGCCGCGAGAATAGAAAGGTCTGGACCATAGGTCAATAGGTCCAGACCACTTGTCCCGGGGCTCCTCTAGATCCCCAACTCCTGTGCCAGTACGGCCGCTTGGACCCGGCTGCGCAGCTCCAGCTTCCCCAGCAACCGGCTGACGTGCGTCTTCACCGTCGCCTCCGCCATGTCGAGCCGGTGCGCGATCTCCGCGTTGGACAGTCCCTCGCCGAGACACGACAACACCTCGCGCTCACGCCGGGTCAGCGATTCGAGGACGGCCGGATCGGCCTTCGACTCCCGCACGGGCCCCGCGGCGAACTCCGCGATCAGCCGCCGGGTGACGGCCGGGGCGACGACCCCCTCGCCCCGCGCGACCGTCCGCACGGCCTCCAGCAGATCCCTGGCCTCGGTGTTCTTCAGCAGAAACCCGGACGCCCCGGCCCTCAGCGCCCCGAACACATACTCGTCGAGGTCGAAGGTGGTCAGCACGAGCACATCCGCGAGCCCCTCCTCGACGACCTTCCGTGTAGCCGACACCCCGTCAAGACGCGGCATCTGTACGTCCATCAGCACCAGGTCGGGGCGCAGCTCACGGGCCAGCGTCACCGCCTGCTCGCCGTCCGCCGCCTCGCCGACCACCTCGACGTCGGGCGCGCTGCGCAGAATGAGGACAAGCCCGGCGCGGACGGCGGACTGGTCCTCGGCGACGAGGACGCGGATCATGCTGGGTCTCCTTGCGCGATGTCGGTCACGGGAAGCGTGGCGTGCACAGCCCAGATCTTGCCGTCCGGGGAGTCCTCGGGGGCCGCCTCGAAGCTGCCGCCCAGCAGCGCCGTCCGTTCCCGCATCCCGACCAGACCGGCGCCGGAACCGGGGGCGCGAGGGCCGTCGTGGTCGCCGTAGGGGCTCGTCACCCGGACGTCGAGGACGCTGTCGCGCTGGGCGAGCGTCACCGTGACCCGGCCGGGGGAGGCGTGCTTGAGGGCGTTGGTGAGGGACTCCTGGACGATGCGGTAGGCGGCGAGTTCGACGGGGGCGGGCAGTCTGCCGTGCTCGGTGTCGAGGGTGACGTCGAGGCCGTTGGTGCGGGCGCCCTCCACGAGCGCGCCGAGTCCGTCCAGGGTGGGGGCCGCCGCCGGTTCCAGGTCGCCGCTGCTGTCGCGCAGGATGCCGATGAGCCGGCGCATCTCGGCGAGCCCCTCGACGCTGTTCTCACGGATGACTTCGAGGGCGTCCTTGGAGGTCCTCGGGTCGTCCAGGGAGAGCGCGGCGGTGGAGTGGATCGCGATGGCGGACAGATGGTTGGCGACCATGTCGTGCAGTTCGCGGGCCATCCGGGCGCGTTCGGCGGTGACCGCCTGGGTGCGGTCCATCTCGGCCAGCAGCGCGGTCTGTTCGGCGTGCAGCCGTGCTGCCTCGGCGGCGTCTCGGTGGTTGCGCACGATCCAGCCGGTGGCGGCGGGCGTGAACGCCACCAGGCCGATGACCACCCCGACCAGCAGCGCCTCCGGCTCCTGCCACACGGCGAGGGGCAGCACCGCGCCGGCCACCGTCATCAGACTGGTGATCCTCGGCACCCGGCGGGCGGTGCCGGGCGGGCCGTACAGGACGGCCGCGTAGACGAGGTCCGTGAACATCACGATCGTCACCAGATTGCCCTGGGTGACCACGTCCGCGGTCAGCGCGAGCGTCCCGAGGACCAGGCCCGTACGGGGGCGGGTGCGGCGCAGCAGCTCGCAGGCGGACATGACGGCGAGCGGCACCAGGACGGGCCAGCGCCCCTCCCACAGCACGATCGGATCGTTCGCCGTGCGGGTACCGAGCCCGACGCCCCAGATGAGGAGCCCGCCGAGCAGCCCGGCGACGGCGATGCGCACATCGTCGGGGTGCGGGCGGGGGAGCGGTACGGCCATGACGCCATCCAACACGGCCCGCTGCTGCGTCGCCTGATGCCCGGGAAGGGTCCCGCACTGCATCTTTCGATGTACCGGCGGTTCGTCACCGCCGACGACGAAAGCCGCGCCTCCCGCCGGGAGCCTGGAAGGGTGATCGAGAGGAGCGTGCCGTGATCGTCGGATTGGTCGTCGCCTGTGAGGTCGGCTTCTGGGTGCTGCTGGCGCTCGGACTCGGCGTCCGCTATCTGCTGAAGTGGCGCCGGACCAGCGTGGTGCTGCTGCTGTGCGAGCCGGTACTGGAGCTGGTCCTGTTCGTCGCCACGGCGATCGACCTGAGGAACGGCGCCGAACCGAGCTGGGAGCACGGACTCGCGGCGCTCTACATCGGCTACACCGTCGCCTTCGGCCTCTACACGATCCGCTGGCTCGACGGCCACGCCGCCCACCGCCTGGCCGGCGCCCCGCGCCCGCCGGCACCCCCGCGCTACGGCCGCGCCCGCGCCGTCCACGAGGGCAAGCTGTGGCTGCGCGCGGTGTTCGGCGGCGCGGTGGCGCTCACGCTGCTCCAACTCGCCGTCTGGTACGTCGGCGACGAGGGAGACGTGAACTCCCTGCGCTCCTTCCAGTGGGTGGCGATCCGCACGGTCGGCATCTACGGCCTGATCGCCCTCTCCTATACGGTCCGGCCCCGCAAGGAACCGGCCTCAGCGCTCCCCGCCCGGAACCCAGAGCACGTCCCCGACACCCTTGTTGGCCGTCCGGGCCAGGATGAACAGCAGGTCCGATAGCCGGTTGAGGTAGGTCGCGGTGAGCGGGTTCATGACCTCGCCGTGGACCTCCATCGCGGCCCACGTCGAGCGCTCTGCCCGGCGTACGACCGTGCAGGCCTGGTGGAGCAGGGCCGCGCCCGGGGTGCCGCCGGGGAGGATGAAGGACCGCAGCTTCTCCAGTCGCTCGTTGAAGCGGTCGCAGTCGGCCTCCAGCTTGTCGATGTAGAACTGCTCGACCCTCAGGGGCGGGAACTCCGGGTTCTCCACCACCGGCGTCGACAGGTCCGCACCCACGTCGAACAGGTCGTTCTGCACACGGGTGAGGACCTTGACGACCTCCTCGTCCAGACGGCCCAGGGCGATCGCCGTCCCGATCACGGCATTCGCCTCATTGGCGTCGGCATAGGCCGAGATCCGCAGATCGGTCTTGGCGACCCGGCTCATGTCCCCGAGCGCGGTGGTGCCCCGGTCGCCGGTCCTGGTGTAGATACGCGTCAGATTGACCATGTGACCAGCCTAGTTACGCTCCGGCGGTTCGGGACACGCGTGTGCCGACTGTCACGGCCGGCGCCGCGAGGCCGACCGCGCCCAGGGGCCCGAACTCCTGCGGGCTGCGGATCCACATCGCCAGTGCCAGCGACGCCCTGAGCCCCATCACCACCACGGCCGGCACTAGGAGCATGGCCAGCCGGCTGACGGGGGGCCACGAGGAGACCGGTACCCCGGACAGTGACCCACTGCTTGGTCGCCGGGCGTAATCCGGGCGAAGTGTCACGTGAAGGACTTGTCCCTGTGGACGACATCGAGGAGCTGTTGGGCGAGAAGGCGCTCAACTACGCCGTACGGGGCGTGGAATGGCCCGTGCCGGTGTGATGTCCGTCAGATGAGACGTGACTCGCGTTACTAACCGGTCACACAGCGCCTCACGCCCGCTATGGTCCGCCGAAGAGGAACGTAAACAGCGTGTAATGGGGAGTCGCACAGTGGCACGGAAGCTTGCCGTCATCGGCGCCGGCTTGATGGGTTCCGGGATCGCCCAGGTCTCCGCGCAGGCGGGCTGGGACGTCGTTCTGCGCGACGTCACCGACGAGGCCCTGGGGCGTGGCACCGACGGCATCAAGGCCTCGTACGACAAGTTCGTGAGCAAGGGCAGGATGGAGGCGCACGACGCCGACGCCGCCCTCGGCCGGATCACCGCCACCACTGACCTCGACGCCGCAGCGGACGCCGACATCGTCGTCGAGGCCGTCTTCGAGAAGCTTGAGGTCAAGCACGAGATCTTCCGCGCGCTCGACAAGATCGTGCGCGACGACGCCGTGCTCGCCTCCAACACCTCCGCCATCCCGATCACCAAGATCGCGGCCGTGACCGAGCGCCCCGAGCGCGTGGTCGGCACCCACTTCTTCTCGCCGGTCCCGATGATGCAGCTGTGCGAGCTGGTGCGCGGCTACAAGACCAGCGACGAAACCCTCGCCACCGCACGGGAGTTCGCCGAGTCCGTAGGCAAGACCTGCATCGTAGTGAACCGGGACGTGGCCGGCTTCGTCACCACCCGGCTCATCTCGGCGCTCGTCGTCGAGGCCGCCAAGCTCTACGAGTCGGGCGTCGCCACCGCCGAGGACATCGACCTCGCCTGCAAGCTGGGCTTCGGCCACGCCATGGGCCCGCTCGCCACGGCCGACCTCACCGGCGTCGACATCCTGCTGCACGCCACCAGCAACATCTACACCGAGTCCCAGGACGAGAAGTTCGCTCCGCCGGAGCTGATGCGCCGAATGGTTGACGCCGGTGACATCGGACGCAAGAGCGGGCAGGGCTTCTACAAGCACTGAAA
Source organism: Streptomyces cupreus (assembly GCF_014257025.1). Taxonomy (GTDB): domain Bacteria; phylum Actinomycetota; class Actinomycetes; order Streptomycetales; family Streptomycetaceae; genus Streptomyces; species Streptomyces cupreus. The sequence goes on along the minus strand of NZ_JACMSF010000032.1, from coordinate 67,097 downwards.
CCGCACACGCCCCAGGAGTATCACCCTCCGGGGTGAATTCGGTATCGGTTCGCTTACAGACGGCAACCTCTGATGGCTTAGGGCCGTCAGAGGTTGCATCACCGGACACACATCGCGGAGCACGAGACGCACGCTTAGGGGAGCGCTATGCACATCAGGGGCGACCACGCCGAGCTGGTCGTCGGGGGCCGCCTCGACGTCCGCAGCGCGGCGGACGCCCGAACGGTCCTGCACTCGGCCGTCGACGACGGAGTCGGCGATCTGGTGCTCGACCTGTCCGAGCTGGACTCCTGGGACGCCACCGGCCTTGGAGTGATCATGGGAGCGCACCGGCGCGCCGGACGCTGCGGCAGGCGCCTGGTGCTGCGCGGGGTGCCTCCGCAGATGCAACGCCTGCTGGTGGCCACCCGGCTGCACCGGATCCTCGCCATCGAGGGCGGCATCGGGGTGGAGTCACTGCCGCGCGTGTGACGAGCGGCACGGGTGGGGACCAGCGGTCGGACGTTCCGGTCGCGAAGCGTATCTCGCACACAATCCTCATGAACCTGTGACGTCTCGGGCGGCGCGGTACCCCGGCCTGTCGTAGATACTGTGCAAAGGTTTAGGGTTCGGTCGCCCGCTGCGTGACAACCCTTCGAGCGGGCCCGGACCAGAAGCGACAGCGCGGTGTGCAGCAAGGCCGGGAGGGGCTTCGGCACACGACGCTTTTGGGGGCTTGAAACCTATGGACCCGAACAACCGGGGACCCGAGGAGTACGGCCATGACGACGGCGCCGACGCGCCCCGTCAGCGCCCGCCCAGGGATCCCCTCACACCCGACTTCGGACAGCACACGCCCGCACTGGCCCGTACCGTCCAGCTCGTCTCGGGCGACTTCCTGCTCACCGTCAATCCGGTCGACGGCAGCGAGATAGAGGCATGCCCGCCCGGCGAGCGGCCCACCAGGCCCGCGAAGCTCACCGCGGCCGCCCGCGCCGAGGCCGACCGTGCGGCCAGGCCACCGGTGCCGCCCGGGCCGCCTCAGCCGGAACTGCCCCTGCTGGCCCGCCAGGAGGAGCGCGAACGGCTCGTACGACTGCTCGCGCGCGGCCGTTCCGTACGCCTGACCGGCCCCGCCGGATCCGGCCGCACCCGCCTGCTCGACGTCGTCGCCGAGGACTGCGCGGACCTCGCACCGGACGGCGTGGTCCGCCTGAACGGCTTCCACCGCACGGCCGACGACCTGCTCCACGACCTCCTCTACGCCGTCTACGACGCACCCCTGCACCGCCCGGACCGGGACGAACTGCTCGCCTGCGTCCGTGAGATCGGCGCGGTCGTCGTCCTGGACGACATCGAGATCGGCGGCGCCGCCCTCGACGAACTGCTCGACGCCACGCCCGAGTGCGCGTTCCTGATCGCGGCCACGCCCGAGGTGCCCGCGCCGTCCGCCGACTCCGCGCTCGAAGAGGTCTTCCTCGGCGGTCTGGAGCGCGCCGCGGGTCTGGATCTGCTGGAACGGGTCGTCGGCCGTGCGCTGAGCGAGGACGAGGCCAACTGGGCCGGTGACCTCTGGTTCGAGTCCGAGGGGCTGCCCCTGCGGTTCGTCCAGGCCGGTGCCCTGCTGCGCCAGCGCGACCAACTGCGGGCCGGGGCCGGTGCCGTCGACGAGTACGGCGTCTTCGAGGACGCGCTGCCCGCCGACGCGCCCTTCGACGCCGAGGACGGCGTGGACATACCCCTGCCGGCGCTCGGCGAGGCGGCCGCTCCCGCCCCGCTGCTCGCCTCCCGGCTCAGCGCCTCGGCCCGCGCCACGCTGCGCATCGCCGTAGCGCTCGGCGGCGAGGTGCCGCACCAGGCCCATCTGCCTGCCCTCGTCGGCGACACCCACGCGGACGCCGCGCTCGGCGAGCTGGCCGCGTGCGGTCTTGTCTCTCCTGTCGGCGCCCGCTACCGGCTCGCGGCCGGTGTACGCACCCAGCTGGCGGCATCCGGATACGCCGACGACGTCGAGGCCGGTGCCCTGGCCGCCGCCCAGCACTACTCCTGGTGGGCCGGGCATCCCTCGGTCACGCCGGAGCGGGTGTGCGCCGAGGCGGACGCCCTGCTCGCCGCGCTGAGCGTGCTGGTGCCCGCCACCACCCCGCCCGCCGAGGAGGGGGAGGAGAGCCCGACCGTCCTGCTCGCCCGCACCGCCGCGCCCGCGTTCGCCGCGGGGCTGCACTGGAGCGCCTGGGACCGTGCGCTCAGGTCCGGCGCGGAGGCGGCGCGGCTCGCCGGGGACGTGGGTGAACAGGCCTACTTCCACCATGAGTTGGGCATCGTCGCGCTCTGCGGCGGACAGTACGACCGGGCCCGTGCCGAGTTGGAGGCATCCATCGGCCTTCGGGGCGCCCTCGCGGACAAGCGGGGCACCGTCGCGGGCCGCCGTGCCCTGGCGCTGGTCGCCGACCGCACCGGGGACACTCCGGGCGTCGGCATCGTGGCGGCCGGGCTCGGCGCGACGGCGGGGGAGGAGGTGCCGGACGCGCGCCATGAGGAGTCGCAGTCGCCGCCCGGCGGAATTCCGGCGTTCGCGCCGCTTCGGCAGCCCGCGAGCGACCCGGCCCTCGTCATCCACCGCAGCTCGGGTCTTGGCCCGTCGCGCAAGGCGCGGGGCGGTCTGAAGGGCCTCGCCAGGCGGAACCTCGCGGCGGCGGGCGCGGGTGCGCTGCTGGTCGCCGTCCTCGGCACCGTGGTGACTCTCGGCGCCACGTCCGACGGCGAGAGCAACCCGTCCGACCAGGTCGGCGTCAACCCGTCGGCCAGCCAGGGCGCCGGTGACGACAGCCTCGGCGCGGACAAGGCGGACGACGGCGAGGGCTCGGGCGACACGGGCACGGCGACGAGCCGCCCGACGGATCCGGGGCCCGACGGCACGTACGGCACGTCCGACGACCCGACGCCCACGCAGACGGCGGAGCCCTCGGACGACCCGAGCGGCACGAACGGGCCGGGGGGCCCGTCCAACTCGCCCACGAAGCCGCCGAGTTCTTCTACGAGGCCGCCGACGAAAACTCCGACGCAAACGCCGACGGAGACACCGACCGAGACCCCGACGGAAACTCCGACCGAGACCCCGACGGAAACGCCCACGGCCACGCCGACGGACACCCCGTCCACCTCCGACACGGCCAGCGGTCCGACGGAGACGAGCAGCTCCGCCAGCGCCCCGGAGAGCAGCGCGCCGGACAGTCCCAGCAGCTCCGCCGACGTGATCTGAGGCTCCGCACAGCACAAGAGGGCCGGGTCCTTGGACCCGGCCCTCGACGTCGTAGAACCGCCGGTCAGAACAGCCGGAGCTTGTCGTCCTCGATGCCCCGCAGGGCGTCGTAGTCGAGCACCGTGCAGCCGATTCCGCGGTCCGTTGCCAGGACTCGGGCCTGGGGCTTGATCTCCTGCGCCGCGAAGACGCCCTTCACCGGGGCCAGGTGGGGGTCGCGGTTCAGGAGTTCCAGGTAGCGCGTCAGTTGTTCCACGCCGTCGATCTCGCCCCGGCGCTTGATCTCCACCGCGACCGTCTGCCCCTCGGCGTCGCGGCACAGGATGTCCACCGGGCCGATGGCCGTCATGTACTCGCGCCGGATCAACGTGTAGCCCTCGCCCAGCGTTTCGATGCGGTCGGCGAGGAGTTCCTGAAGGTGTGCTTCCACGCCGTCCTTGATCAGGCCGGGATCGACGCCGAGTTCGTGCGAGGAGTCATGGAGGATCTCCTCCATCGTGATGATGAGCTTCTCGCCCGCCTTGTTGGTGACGGTCCACACGCCGTCCTCGTCGCCCGTGCCCTCCTTCAACGAGCACGGCGGGGACATCCAGTTCAGGGGCTTGTAGGCCCGGTCGTCCGCGTGGATGGACACACTGCCGTCCGCCTTCACCAGGATCAGACGGGGTGCGGACGGAAGATGGGCGGTGAGCCGGCCCGCGTAGTCGACGGAGCATCGGGCGATGACGAGACGCATGGTCGGCAACGCTACTCGACGGGCCGGTGTGCACGCGATTCGCCCTGGAAGAGCCCTGTTCGGTTATGGCCGATTGTGTGCCCACTGGGACTTGTCCATGTACGCATTCTTCTGGTGCCGTCACGGCCTGTTGCCTACGGTAGTAAACGGGAGGTCGCTGACCGTGCACGCAGCGTGTTCGGGATGTGAACTCCCGTCCCTGTCCGGCAACCCCTGTTGTTCGGGGGTGCGAGAGGAGAACTCATGTCGCTCGACGTCTCACCGGCCCTACTGGAACAGGCCGAGCGAGGCGAGGTCGATGAAGCCGCCTTCGTCGACTGCGTCCGGACCTCCCTGCCCTACGCATGGGAGATGATCAGCTCCCTGGTGGCTCAGCTGAAGGTCGACGGTGGAGAGTTCGCCGACAACCAGACGCCCCCGCCGGACGAGCAGGCGCGTGGCCAGCTGCTGCGTGCGCTTGCGAGTGACGCGATACGCGGCGCGCTGCAACGGCACTTCGGTGTGCGGCTGGCCTTCCAGAACTGCCACCGGGTGGCGGTGTTCCCGCTCGACCCCTCGGTCGACGAGACGCTGGCCCGCTTCACCTCGGTGCGCAACCAGCTGTTGAACCAGTCTCCGGAGCTCCGGGACTGCTGATCCGGGAGCCGCCTGCTTGCCGCTCTGTACGCGGGAGGTGCATTCAGTACCGGGCGGCAAGCCTCCGGTGGGCCCAGGTCCGTTCAGCCGAGGTGAGGGAGCACCTCGGCGCCCAGCCGCCGTACGTTCTCCTCCGTGGCCGCCAGGTCGCCCGAGCCCTCGACGAGCAGGGCGAAGCGGGAGATGCCGGTCCGCTCGCTGGTCGCGGCCAGCCGGTCGGCGCACAGCCGGGGGGTGCCCACCGGGTGCAGCCCGCAGAGCAGTTCGGTGTACGCCAGCGGGTCGCGCATCGCCCGATGGCGGCCGTCCACCGTGACATGGGCCTCCAGGCCCTGCTTCAGCCAGCCCGGCATGGCCTTCAGCAGGGCCTCCGCCGCGTCCGTGCGCCGGTCGGCGATCTGGCAGACGCCGGCCGAGACATGGGCCGCCGCCCGGATCTCCTCCGGCGTGCGTCCGGCCGCGCGCGCGTGCTCCCGCCACAGGGCGACCATCTCCGCCTTCTCCTCGTCGCCCACATGCATCCCGAGCAGCATCGGCAGCCCGCGCTCGGCGGCGAGCCGCACGCTCCTCGGCGACGTACAGGCGAGGACGACCTCGGGTCCGGGCTCGCCCGACAGGGACTCCGAGGGGCGCGGGACGACCGGGACCTCGCGGAAGGAGTAGCGGTTTCCGGCCGCCGCGACCGACGGTTCGCGCAGCCAGCGCACCAGCAGATCGAGTGATTCCGGGAACCCCGACTCGTACGCCTCAAGGCCCGAGCCGAAGACCTCCAGGTCGACCCAGGGTCCGCCGCGTCCGACGCCCAGCGAGAAGCGCCCGCCGCTCGTCAGATGCAGCAGCGCGGCCTGTTCGCCCATGGCCACCGGGTGGGCGGTGGGCAGTACGCTGACGGCGGTGCCGACACGGATCCGGCGGGTGCGGCCGAGCAGTAACGCGGCCAGGGTGATCGCCGACGGGCAGGTGCCGTACGGCACGAAGTGGTGCTCGGCCAGCCAGACCGAGTCGAGCCCCGACTCCTCTGCGACCTCGGCCGAGCGGACCGCGCGGTGCAGCGCCTCCCCCTGGCCCTGACCCGGGAACTGGGCCGCCAACACGAAACTTCCAACGCGCATTGCTCTTTTCCTGCTTCCTTGGCTCCGACGCGGAGCTCCCCCACTCGGCATAACCGTCTGACACGTGCCGAGGACACGGCTTGACGGAGAGATTTGCGGATTGTCTGCAGAATGAGTCGCCATGGAAGGGGACTTGTGGGGATTGGTGGCCTACGCGTACCCCTGCCTGCCCCGCGTAGGCTGGACATGGCCCCTGCTTCCTGTATAGCCCCGTGAGGTGTCCTGTGTCCCCGCGTCGCAACCGTCCCAAGGCCGGCGGCGTGTCGGCCTCGTCCGGCCTGAGCGCCGAGGACGACCGCCCCGGCCGCTACGGCGGCTGGCAGTCCTCCGAGGAGTGGCAGGGCGAGGACTGGAACGTACGGCATGTGGCGGGCGCCAGCGCGCAGGGCAAGTCGTACCGCTGCCCCGGCTGCGACCAGCTGATCCCCGACGGCGTCCCGCACGTGGTGGCCTGGCCCGCCCATGCGGGCGTCGACGACCGCAGGCACTGGCACAAGTCCTGCTGGAACGCGAAGGACCGCCGCACCACGCGGGTGCAGCGGTCCCGTAACGCGCCGAAGTTCTAGGAGCGGCTCATACGTCCCGCTTCTCCAGCAGCACGTACGCCCCGGCGAACGCGGCAGCCGTCACGCCCAGCATGATCCACAGCGGGTCCCAGCCGGAGGGGCCCGTGTCGGTGAGGGACTGCGAGTAGAAGACGCTGAGCTGGTTCGGGATCGAGTACTCGAACAGGGCCTGGCGCAGGTCCTCCAGGGACTCCGAGAACATGAACAGCGCGATCACCAGCGGGGCCAGAACCAGGCCGATCATGATGGTGATGGCGCCCGCGGAGTGCCGGATCACCGAGCCGACGACCAGCGAGAGCAGGCCGATCAGCGCGATGTAGAACGAGACGCCTACCGTGCCCTTCAGCCACTCCGAGCTCGACGGCTCCCGGGCGTCGCTCAGCAGGGCCACGTCCGCGAGCGCGACGAGCACCGCAGAGGCCAGCGTGACGGAGAACGCGACCACGAAGAACACGATCGCCTTCGCCGTCAGCACCCGACCCCGGGTCGGGCACGCCGTCATCGTGGTGCGGATCATGCCGGTGCCGTACTCCGAGGCCGTGGTCAGCACGCCCAGCGTGATCACGCACATGATGCCGAGCAGCAGCCCGAAGAAGCCGAACGACAGCGGGTTCTCGCCCGCCAGCTCGCCCTCCCCGGCGTTGGCGGAGACCAGCGCGGCGGCGGCCAGTCCGATGCCGACGACGAGCACGACGAACACGCCGAGCGTCCACATCGTGGAGCGCACCGAGCGGATCTTCGTCCACTCCGAGGCGAGGGCGTTGCCGAGGTGGGTGCGCTTGACCGGGATCGGCGAGGTGTAAGCGGGGTACGAAGCGCCGGGCGCCGCCTGCCAGTTCGGTGCGGCGGTCTGCGGCATCGGGGGCTGCGGGGTGCTCATCGGGCGTCCTTGGGCTTGGTCGTGTCGACAGCGGGGGCGGCGGGCGCGGGCTGCGCGTAGGGGTTCGGGGCCGCGGCGGGCGCGACCGGGGCGCCGTACGGGCCCTGAGGGGGCCCCGACGGCTGCGCGGGCTGTCCGGGCTGCCCCTGGGGCATCGCGAACGGCTGACCGCCCTGCTGGGGCGGCGGCGGGGCGTACCAGCCGGGCTGGCCCTGCCCCGGCACCGGCATCTGCGGCTGGGCACCGGGCGGCAGCGGCTGCTGGAGCCCGGCCTTCTGGTCGACGGTCGAGCGGTAGTCGACGGCGCCCTGCGTCATCCGCATGTACGCCTCCTCAAGGGAGGCCTGGTGCGGCGACAGCTCCCACAGCCGTACGTCCGTCTCGTGCGCGATGTCGCTGATGCGCGGCAGCGGCAGCCCCGTCACGCGCAGCGCGCCGTCCTGCTCGGGCAGCACATGCCCGCCCGCCTCGGCCAGCGCCGTGGAGAGCTTCTCGCGCAGCTGCGGCTCGGTGTCGGGCGTGCGCACGCGCGCGAAGCCGGCGGAGTTCGCCGCGATGAAGTCCTGCACGCTCATGTCGGCGAGGAGCTGGCCGCGCCCGATCACGATCAGGTGGTCGGCGGTCAGCGCCATCTCGCTCATCAGATGCGAGGAGACGAAGACCGTACGGCCCTCCGCGGCGAGCGACTTCATCAGGTTGCGCACCCAGAGGATGCCCTCGGGGTCGAGGCCGTTGACCGGCTCGTCGAACAGCAGCACCTGCGGGTCGCCGAGCAGCGCCGCGGCGATGCCGAGGCGCTGCCCCATGCCGAGGGAGAAGCCCTTGGAACGCTTGCGTGCGACGTCCTGGAGCCCGACGACGCCCAGCACCTCGTCCACCCGGCGGTCCGGGATGCCGGACAGCTGGGCCAGGCTCAGCAGGTGGTTGCGGGCCGTGCGGCCGCCGTGCACGGCCTTGGCGTCGAGCAGCGCGCCGACCTGGCGGGGGGCGTTGGGCAGCTTGCGGTACGGGTAGCCGCCGATCGTCACCTGCCCCGAGCTGGGGTTGTCCAGGCCGAGGATCATCCGCATCGTCGTCGACTTGCCGGAGCCGTTGGGCCCCAGGAAGCCGGTGACGGACCCGGGCCGCACCTGGAAGGAAAGGTTGTACACAGCGGTCTTGTCGCCGTAGCGCTTGGTCAGGCCGACTGCCTCGATCATGCTCCGCACCCATCGAAAGGTTCAGGACAGCGGGGCACACGCCCCCGTAAGGGTTAGGAGGATATAGGGGCGCTGACGGTTCCCTTCAAGCCGAGGCAAAATCAGGCGTCCCGCCGCTTGAGGACGACGAACCCGCCCGCGAGCGCCGCGATCACCCACAGCATCATGATTCCGAGCCCGCCCCAGGGACCGTACGGAGTGTCGTTGTCGACCGGGGTGACCACCTGCATGATCTTGCTGCCGGCCTGGTCGGGCAGATAGCGGCCGATCTTCTTGGTGGCCGGGACATTGCCGAGGATGTTGGAGACCAGGAAGAAGAACGGCATCAGGATGCCCAGCGACAGCATCGGCGAACGCAGCATCGCGGCGACGCCCATCGAGAACATCGCGATCAGCGTCATATAGAGGCCACCGCCGATGACCGCCCGCAACACCCCTTCGTCGCCGATGTAGGCCCCGTGCTCCCCGAGCATCGCCTGGCCCAGGAAGAAGGTGACGAAGCTGGTGACGAGACCGACCAGCAGGGCCAGACCGGTCGCCACCGTGATCTTGCTGAACAGGAAGGATCCGCGCTGCGGCACCGCGGCCAGCGAGGTGCGGATCATGCCGGTGCTGTACTCGTTCGACACCACCAGCACCCCGAACACGATCATCGCGAGCTGACCGAGGCTCATGCCCGCGAAGCTGATGAAGGTCGGGTCGAAGGACAGCTGGTCCGCGCGGTCCATGTTGTCGAACTCGTTCTTCGACAGCAGCGAGATCAGCATGCCCAGCGCGATCGTGACCACCACGGCGAGGGACAGCGTCCACACCGTCGACGCCACGGACCGGATCTTCGTCCACTCCGAACGGATGACCTGACCCGTCGCCATCGCTCAGCTCTCCTTTCGCCAGCCGTCGCCCCACGCCCGCGGCTGCTCGGGAGGTGCCTCCGAGTGCGCGTGGTACTCCACCGACTCCGCGGTCAACTGCATGAACGCCTCCTCCAGAGACGCCTGCTGAGGGCTCAGCTCATGCAGCACGATCCGGTGCTGCGCCGCCAGCTCACCGATCCGCTCCGACTTCCCGCCGTCCACCTCCAGCGTCCCGTTCCCGGTCTGCACGACCGTCACCCCGGCCCGCTGGAGCACATCGAGCAGCCGCTCGCGGTGCGGGGTGCGGATACGGACGTAGGAACGCGAGTTCTGCGCGATGAAGTCGGCCATGGAGGTGTCGGCGAGCAGCCGGCCCTGGCCGATGACGACCAAATGGTCGGCGGTGAGGGCCATCTCGCTCATCAGATGCGAGGAGACGAACACCGTCCGCCCCTGGGCGGCCAGCGATTTCATCAGATTGCGGATCCAGTGGATGCCCTCGGGGTCGAGGCCGTTGACCGGCTCGTCGAACATCAGGATCCGCGGATCGCCGAGCAGCGCGCCCGCGATACCGAGGCGCTGCCCCATGCCGAGCGAGAAGCCCTTGGCCTTCTTCCGCGCGACCGGGGTCAGACCGACGGTGTCGAGGACCTCCTGCACCCGCTTCTTCGGGATGCCGTTGCTCTGCGCGAGACACAGCAGATGGTTGTAGGCGCTACGGCCGCCGTGCATGGCCTTCGCGTCCAGCAGGGCCCCGATGTACTTGAGCGGGTCCTTCAGCTGGTCGTAGTGCTTGCCGTCGATGCGGACATCGCCCGCCGTCGGCCGGTCCAGGCCCAGCATCATGCGCATGGTGGTGGACTTGCCCGCGCCGTTGGGGCCGAGGAACCCGGTCACGATGCCGGGTCTGACGGTGAAGGTGAGATTGTTGACCGCCATCTTCTCGCCGTACCGCTTGGTCAGCCCCTCAAGCTCGATCATGCGGCAACGCTAAAACGGGACAAAGCCCTCTGCCACCTCAGTGGCAGAGGGCTTTGCAGGTGTTCAGCGGTTGTACGCCGGAGCGTTACCGGAACTGCTGTTACCGGGTCTGCTGCGCGGGAACCCCACGGGAGATCGGCTCGTCCTCGGCCGGCGTGCCCGCGGCGGCCACCGCGGCACCGGTGAGGGTCGCCAGCATCTCGCGGACGTTCGTCAGCTGGGCGTTGATCGAGTCGCGGCGGTTGGTCAGCGCCGCGAGCTCGCGCTCGGATTCCGAACGGATGCGGTCGGCCTTGGCGTTGGCGTCGGCCACGATGTCCTCGGCCTGGCGCTGCGCGGTCTCCACGGTCTGGCGAGCGCGGCGCTCGGCGTCCGTGCGCAGCTTCTCCGCCTCCAGGCGCAGCTGCTCCGCGCGGTGCTCGATCTCCGCGAGACGCTTCTCCGCCTTCTGCTGACGGGAGGCCAGATCGCGCTCGGACTGCTCGCGGCGCTTGGCCAGGTTCGTCTCGAAGTCGGCTGCGGCCTGCGCGGCCTTGGCGCGGGTCTCCTCGAAGAGGGCGTCCGCCTCCTCACGCTTGGACTGCGCATCCTTCTGCGCCTCGGACCGCAGCTGGGCGGCTTCGCCCTTGGCCTTCTCGACGATCCGGACGCCCTCGTCCTCCGCCTTGGCCTTGCGCTCCGCCGCGAACGACTCCGCGTCGTTGCGGACCTGCTGGGCCGCCGACTCGGCGAGGTCGCGGTGCTGCTCGGCAGCGCGCCGGGCCTCCTCGCGCAGATCCTTGGCCTCTTCCTCGGCGAGACGGAGGATCTTCTCGACGCGCGCGCCGAGACCGGCGTACGACGGCTCGGCGTCGCTTACCTGGGCCTGGGCGTTCTGCGTTTCGAGGTGGAGCTCCTCGATGCGCTTTTCCAGAGCGGTGATGCGGGCGAGAGCGCTGTCACGGTCGGAGACGAGCTTAGAGATCCGTTCGTCCACCTGAGCGCGGTCGTACCCACGCCGCACAAGCTCGAAGCCGTAGGGGGAAGTGTCGCTCATGGGGTTCCTGTCGAATGAGACCGGTGAGGTGATAGGTGGAATCCTAGGGGCCGAAGCGGTGTGTCATCGAGCGGATACGTGTTTGATCTGGAGAATGACACCCCTTTTGGGTGGCTGACCGTCGGACCACTTGCCAAAAAGTTGGTCAAAGGCCCCAGAAGACACCGGAATGAGTTCGCCTGGCTAGCTCTCCGACGACTTGCCACCCGATCGTGGGGCACCGACCGTGGCACCCGCCTTGACGCCACCGTCCTTGCCGGCCGCCGGGGCCTCAAAAGACTCCAACGCCTCCAACACGTCCTGGACACGGGAGATCTCGGCGTTGATGTCCTCACGCCGACGCACCAGCACCTCCAGCTCGCGCTTGCCCTCCTCGACCGTCCGCCGCGCCTCGCGGATCGCCTCGGCCTTGAGCTCCTCGGCCTCCTTGACCAGCGAGGTCTTCTTCTGCTCGGCCTCCTTGAGCAGCCCCTCGGCCTTCTTGACCGCGGCGATACGGACCTTGCCCGCCTCGGAGTTGGCCTCCGAGACCAGCTCCTTCGCCTTCGCCTGGGCCTTCGCGAGCTGCTCCTCGGCGGCCTTGATGAGCGCGTCGCAGCGATCGCCGGTCGACCTCATCGTCTCGGCGGCCTCGCGGCGGGCCCGGTCGTGCAGCTCCTCGATCTCGCTGGTGATGCGGTCGCGCAGCTCCTCCGCGCGCTCCCTTATCGCGGTGGCGTCCCGGCGGGCGCCGACGAGCAGCTCGTCCGCGTCCGTACGGGCCTTCTCCACCCGGGAGTTGCCCTCGACCGTCGCCTCCGCGACCAGCCGGTCGGCCTCCTTGCGGGCGGCGCCCACCATGGTGTCGGCCTGCGACTCCGCGTCCGCGGTCGTCTTCAGCGCCTGCTTCTGCGACTCGGAGAGCAGCTTGTCGGCCTCGGCGGCGGTCTCCGAGATCAGCTTGTCGACCTGCTCCGCCGCCTCCGAGCGCCGCTTGTTGGCGTCCTTGCGGGCCTCGTCCAGGGTCCGCTCCGCCTCCGCGCGCGCGGCCGCGGTGACCCGCTCGGCCTCCGCCAGCGCCTCGGCCTTCACCCGCTCCGACTCACTGCGGATCCGCTCGGCGTGCTGTTGCGCGGAGCCCACCGTCTCGGCGGCCTCGGCCCGCAACCGCTCCGCCTCCCCGGTGGCGTCCGAGAGCCGCTGCTCGGCCTGCGCCACCGAATCGGCACGGACCCGCTCGGCCTCCTCCACCGTCTCGGTGGTCAGCCGCTCCGCCTCCGCACGCGCCTCGGTGATGAGGGTGTCGGCCTGCGTCGCCGCGTCCGAACGGATGCGGTTGGCGTCCTCGCGGGCGTCGGCCCGGGTGCGCGCGGCGGCCTGGTCGGCCTCGGCGATGGTGTCCGAGGCCTGCGTCCGCACCCGCTGAGCGTGCTCGGACGCGTCCGCGCGCAGCCGCTCGGCCTCCGCGATGGCCTCCGACACCGTGCGCTCGGCCAGCGCCTTGGCGGCCTCCGTCTCCTCCGCCGCCTCGCGCCGGATCCGGCCCGAGTCCTGGGAGGCCCGCTCCCGCTCGGCGTAGGCGTCGCCTCGGACCCGGTCCGCCTCCTCCTCGGCCTCGCGCCGGGTACGGTCCGCCGCGTGCTCGGCGGCGCTGCGCAGCCCCTGGATCTCCTCCTGGGCCTGCTCGTGCAGCCCGGCGACGGAGTCCCGCACCTGCTGGGCGTGCTGCTCGGCCGCGGAGACCATCTCGGTCGCGCGCCGATCCGCCTCCTCGACCAGCCTGAGCGCCTCGGTCTGCGCCTCCTCCACGCGGTTGCGCGCCGAGGCCAGCAGCTCCTCGCTCTGCTCGCGGGCCCGCTCGCGCTCCTGGTCCGCCTCCTGCCGCGCGCTGCCGAGGGTCTCCTCGGCCTCGCGCCGGCGCCGGGCGGCCTCCTCCTGGGCTGCGGCCAGTGTCTCCGACGCCTCGGTCGCGAGCCGCTCGGCGGCGGCCTGCGCCTCCGCCCGCACCCGGTCCGCGCTGTCCTGCGCCTCCGACTTCAGCCGCTCCGCCTCGGCGGCGGCCTCCGAGCGCAGACGTACGGCGATGGCCTCGCCCTCCGCCCGGAAGGCGGACGCGTCCGAGGCGGCCTCGGTGCGCAGGCGTTCGGCCTCCGCCTCGGCCTGCTGCTGGAGCGCGCGGATCCGCTCGGCGGACTCCGCGCGCAGCCGCTCGGTCTCCTCGGCGGCCTCGCGGCGGATCCGCGCAGCCGCCTCACGGGCCTCCGTCAGCGCCTGCTCGGCGGCGGTCACCCGCTGCTCGGCCTCCGTGTGAAGCCGGGTCAGCTCCTCGGCGGCCTCCAGACGACGGGCCTCTATGGCCTGCTCGGTCTCCTCGCGCAGCTCACGCGCGGCCCGCTCGGCCTCGTCCCGGATGCCCTCGGCCTGCTCGACGGCCTCGGCGCGGTGCCGCTCGGCCTCCTGCCGGGTGCGCTCCAGCGTCTCCTCGGCCTGCCGGCGCAGCGTCGTGGCCCGCTCGATGGCCTCGGTGCGGACCTTCTCGCTGTCCGCCGTCGCGCCCCGGCGCAGCTCGTCGGCGTCCTGCTTGGCCTTCGACAGCAGTTCCTCGGCGGTCTTGGCCGCCTCCTCGATCTGCTGGACGGCCTCCTTGCGGGCCTCCGCGCGGATCTTCTCGCCCTCGGCGACCGCGTCGGCGCGCAACTGCTCGGCCTCGCCGCGCAGCCGGCGGGCCTCCTCCTGGAGCTCGACCGTCTTGGCGCGGTACTCCTTGGTGTCGTCCTTCGCCGCGCCCTTGAGCTGCTCGGCGATGTCATGCGCCTCGGCGCGCAGCCGGTCCGCCTCGGTCTCCGCCTCCCGGCGGATCCGCTCGGCCTCCTCGGCGGCGGCCTTGGTGGTGTTCTGCGCGTCCTGCTGCGCCTTGTTGAGGACGTCCTCGGCGGTCTTGGCCGCCTTCGACAGCTGGGTCGCGCTCTCCTCGGCGGTGAGCGTACGGGCCTTCTCGGCGGCCTCCGCCAGGAGCTTCTCGGCCTCCGCGCGGGCGTCCGCGACGACCTGCTCGGCGTCCGCCTTGGTGGCCTCGGCTTCCTTGGTGGCCTCGCTGACCAGCCGGGCGACCTGCTCCTTGGCCGTACGGGTGCGCTGTTCGTTGGCCGACTCGGCGCTGCTGAGCGCCTTGCTCGCGGCTTCCTTGGCCTCGGTGAGGACCTTCTCCGCCTCGGACTGCGCCTTGCGCAGCGCCTCCTCGGCCTCCGCCATACGCTGCTCGGCGGCCCGGCTCAGCTCGGCGGCCTGACGGCGGGCGGAGTCCGACTCAGTCGCCGTGGAGCTGCGCAGCTGCTCGGCGTGGTCGGTGGCCTCCTGGGCCTGGGTGGAGGCGGCGTTCAGCAGCCGCTCGGCGTCGGTACGAGCCCGCCGTAGCAGCTGCTCGGCCTCCGCGCGGGCGGTCTCCGCCTCGCTCTGGAGGCGCTGGCGGGCCTCCGCGGTGAGGCGCTCGGCCTCCGTGCGGGCGGCCGCCATGGCCTGCTCGGCCTCGGCGCGGGACTCGTCGAGGAGCCGGCGGGCCTGGGACTCGCTGCGGGCACGCAGCTGCTCGGCCCACGCCACGTTCTCGTTGACGTGCGACTCGACGGTCTGGCGACGCTCGGCGAGCTCCTGGTCGAGCTGCTGACGGCGGGTGACCGCCTCCTGGTGCAGCTCCGCCTGGAGCCGCGCGGCCTGCTCGGCGTGCTCCTGGAGGATGCGCTGGGTCTGCGCGCGGGCCTGGCTCAGCTCCCGCTCGGCGTCCTGCCTGAGCTGGTCGGCCTGGATCTGCGCGTTCCGCAGCAGTTGTTCGGCCTGATAGCCGATGTCACCGCCGCCGAAGTCGGGCCGGGACATGATGGTGCGCCGCGCCTCGTGCAACTTGGCGCGCAGCACCTCGACCTGGTAGCCGAGGTCCTCGGCGTGCTGGATCGCCTTTTCCCGCTCGGTCTTCAGCCGCTCCATCTCGGCCTCGAACCGAGAGAGGTGGTCGACGTCAGCCGCCGGCTCTCGCTCCTGGCGTTCGTAGCCCCGCACTGCGCGGTCCCATCCGTCCCCTGGTCGCAAGTCTCTCCATACGAGCTCCGTCCATCCGCCGAACGGGGCCCCCGGGGAATGGTGTCAGATCAACGGCGGAGCATGGGCTGCTGCCCGCCGCTCGTACCCCCGAAACCTGGTCCCCGGCGGTCCCTCCGTCAAAGGTGGCATCGTCCGCCCGAAGGGCAGATGCCACCTTTGACGGAGGGACCGGGTCACCCCCCATGGAGCGGCGACCGCCCCCAACCCTACCGGCCCATATGTACGAGGGTCAGTGCTCAGGTGACTCAACAGGCGCCGAAGTGACCAGTTCTGTCAGCACGCCATGGCAGTCCTTGGGGTGCAGGAAGGTGATCCGTGACCCCATGGAGCCGCGTCGGGGCTCCTCGTACAGAACGCGTACGCCCTTGCCCTTGATGTCGGCGGCGTCCGCGTCCACGTCCGCCGTACCGAAGGCGATGTGGTGCACGCCCTCGCCGTTCTTGGCGAGCCACTTCGCGACGGTGGAGTCCTCGCGGGTCGGCTCCAGGAGCTGGAGGTAGGACGCGCCGCCGTCGGACGTATCGTTGATCTTGAGCATGGCCTCGCGCACGCCCTGCTCCTCGTTGACCTCGGAGTGGAACACCTCGAAGCCGTAGGTGGCCCGGTAGAACTCGACGGTCTTGTCGAGGTCGAAACAGGCGATCCCGATGTGGTCGATTCGCGTCAGCATGCTGTTAGTGCAGCGCTCCGGAGGTGGTTACGCAACGTGCCAGCGATCACACTGACAGCCCGATGACGGCACGGAGTGCCATCAGTACATTCGAAGTAAACCCTCGTTCACTCCTCGGCTGTACAAGCTGGAAGGGGATCGCAGCTCATGTCTTCTGCAACTTCGGTGATCGTCGCGGGCGCCAGGACGCCCATGGGACGGTTGCTCGGCTCGTTGAAGTCGTTTTCCGGAGCCGACCTCGGTGGCTTCGCGATCAAGGCCGCCCTCGACCGTGCGGGGATCGGTGGCGACCAGGTGCAGTACGTGATCATGGGCCAGGTGCTCCAGGCCGGGGCGGGGCAGATCCCGGCGCGCCAGGCCGCGGTCAAGGCCGGCATCCCGATGAGCGTCCCGGCGCTGACCGTGAACAAGGTCTGTCTCTCCGGCCTCGACGCCATCGCGCTCGCCGACCAGCTGATCCGCGCCGGTGAGTTCGACGTGATCGTCGCGGGCGGCCAGGAGTCCATGACCAACGCGCCGCACCTGCTGCCGAAGTCCCGCGAGGGCTTCAAGTACGGCGCGATCGAGATGCTCGACTCGATGGCCCACGACGGTCTGACCGACTCCTTCGAGGGCATCGCCATGGGCGAGTCCACGGAGAAGCACAACACCCGCCTCGGCATCGGCCGCGCGGAGCAGGACGAGATCGCCGCGCTCTCCCACCAGCGCGCCGCCGCCGCCCAGAAGAACGCGATCTACGAGGCCGAGATCACCCCGGTCGAGATCCCGCAGCGCAAGGGCGAGCCGGTCGTCTTCAGCAAGGACGAGGGCATCCGCGCGGACACCACCGCGGAGTCGCTGGGCAAGCTGCGCCCGGCGTTCGCGAAGGACGGCACGATCACGGCGGGTACGTCCTCGCAGATCTCCGACGGCGCGGCCGCGGTCGTGGTGATGAGCAAGGCGAAGGCGCAGGAGCTCGGCCTGGAGTGGATCGCGGAGATCGGCGCCCACGGCAATGTGGCGGGCCCGGACAACAGCCTTCAGTCGCAGCCGTCGAACGCGATTCTGCACGCGCTGAAGAAGGAAGGGCTTGAGGTCTCCGACCTCGACCTGATCGAGATCAACGAGGCCTTCGCGGCGGTCGCGGTCCAGTCAATGAAGGACCTCGGGGTGTCCACGGAAAAGGTGAACGTCAACGGTGGTGCGATTGCCCTCGGTCACCCGATCGGCATGTCGGGCGCGCGTCTCGTGCTGCACCTGGCGCTGGAGTTGAAGCGCCGGGGCGGTGGCGTGGGCGCGGCTGCGCTGTGCGGTGGCGGTGGTCAGGGCGACGCGCTGATCGTGCGGGTACCGAAGGCCTGAGCCGACTTTCTCTGAGTGAACGGAGCTGTGATGCAGGACGTCTCCACGCTGGTGGCCCAGGCCAGGGAGGGCAGGCCGCGGGCCGTGGCTCGCCTGATCTCCCTGGTGGAGGGGGCGTCCCCGCAGCTCAGGGAGGTCATGGCGGCACTCGCACCGCTCACCGGCGGGGCGTATGTGGTGGGCCTGACGGGTTCGCCGGGCGTGGGCAAGTCGACGTCCACGTCCGCGCTGGTGACGGCGTACCGCAAGCAGGGCAAGCGGGTCGGCGTGCTCGCCGTCGACCCGTCGTCCCCGTTCTCGGGCGGCGCCCTCCTCGGCGACCGCGTCCGCATGTCGGAGCACGCGTCCGATCCCGGCGTCTACATCCGGTCCATGGCGACCCGCGGCCATCTGGGCGGCCTGGCGTGGGCAGCTCCCCAGGCGATCCGGGTCCTCGACGCGGCGGGCTGCGATGTGATCCTCGTGGAGACGGTCGGGGTGGGCCAGTCGGAGGTGGAGATCGCGTCGCAGGCGGACACGTCGGTGGTGCTGCTGGCTCCCGGGATGGGCGACGGAATCCAGGCGGCCAAGGCGGGCATCCTGGAGATCGGCGATGTGTACGTCGTCAACAAGGCCGACCGGGACGGCGCCGACGCCACCGCCCGCGAGCTGAACCACATGCTCGGCCTGGGCGAGTCCCGAGGCCCCGGAGACTGGCGGCCACCGATCGTGAAGACCGTGGCGGCGCGGAGCGAGGGCATCGACGAGGTAGTGGAGGCCCTGGAGAAGCACCGAGCCTGGATGGAAGAGCGGGGCGTCCTCACGGAACGCCGTCTGTCCCGCGCCTCCCGCGAGGTGGAAACGATCGCGGTCACGGCCCTGCGCGAACGAATCGGCGACCTCCACGGCGACCGCCGCCTGAGCACACTGGCGGAACGGATCGTGGCGGGCGAACTGGACCCGTACCGGGCGGCGGACGAACTGGTGGCGGGGCTTACGCAGGGCTGAGGCAGCGGTGCGGGGCGCCGCCGTGATGGGGCGCCCCTGTCGTGCGGGTTGGGTGACGTCAGTCGTCGTTGCCCTCGCGGTCGTCGCGGTCGTCGCCGTCGTCCTGGGTGTTCCGGTCGTCGTCTTGGTCCTGGGTGACCTTGCCCGTCCTGGTGTCGACCTTCCACTCGCCCTTTGTGGTCTCCACGTTCCAGACCGCGGGGCCGTCGTCGTCCAGGTCGACCTCGGTGACGGTGCCGTGGGCCGCGGCGGCCTGGGCGGCCTCGCGGGCGTTCACGGTTGTGCCCTTCAGGGCGGCCAGGTCGTCGCGGGTGTCGTCCTCGTCGTCGTCGCGCTGGATGCCGAGGATCTTGCCGGTGCTCGGGGAGACCTTGACCGTGTACTCGGTGCCGTTCGACTTCGCCACGTCCACATTCCAGGCGTCCTCGCCGTCGTCCTCCAGGTCGACGGCCACGGCCGTACCCGGCGTGTGCTTCAGCGCGGCCGCTACGGCGTCGGCGGCGGTGACCTCGGCGGTGCGGGCCTTCTTGGTGTCGTCGTCCCGGTCGTCGGCGGCGCGGACGTTCGGCTCCCGCTGTGTGGGTGCGCTGTCGTCGTCACCGGACGCGTAGGCCGCGACGGTGCCGCCTGTGATGAGGGTCGCGGCGGCGACGGTGGCGATGACGATGTTGCGCTTCATCCTGGTTCCTCCCGAGTCGTTCGGTTTGACGGGAACCAATCTGGCGAACCGACGCTGAGGAGAAGCTGAAGGACCCTGAAGAGATCTTCAGGGTCGCTTTGCCAGGCTGTACCCATGCGCTTGCTGATCGTGGAGGACGAGAAGAGGCTTGCCCTGTCGCTCGCCAAAGGGCTGACGGCCGAGGGGTATGCCGTGGACGTCGTCCATGACGGGCGGGAGGGGTTGTACCGGGCATCGGAGGGGGCGTACGACCTCGTCGTCCTCGACATCATGCTGCCCGGCCTCAACGGCTACCGCGTCTGCTCCGCCCTCCGCGCCGCCGGCAACGACGTGCCGATCCTGATGCTCACCGCCAAGGACGGCGAGTACGACGAGGCCGAGGGCCTGGACACCGGGGCGGACGACTACCTGACCAAGCCGTTCTCGTACGTCGTCCTCGTCGCCCGGATCAAGGCGCTGCTTCGCCGTCGCAACACCGGCGCCGGATCCCCGGTGCTCACCCTCGGCGAGCTCCGCGTCGACACCGGCGCCCACCAGGTCTTCCGGGACGGCACCGAAATCCCGCTCACCACCAAGGAGTTCGCGGTCCTGGAGCAGCTCGCCCTGCACGCGGGCCAGGTGGTGTCCAAGGCGCACATCCTCGACCACGTCTGGGACTTCGCCTACGACGGCGACCCCAACATCGTCGAGGTGTACATCAGCAATCTGCGCCGCAAACTCGGCGCCGGCCTCATCCGTACCATCCGCGGCGCCGGGTACCGACTGGAGTCCGGCAGATGAAGCGCCTCTTCGGGTCCGTCCGCGCGCGAGCGACCCTCGCCGCCACCCTCGTCGTCGCGGTGGCTCTCGTCGCCGCCGGTGTCGTCGTGCTGCTCACGCTGCGCAGCAATCTCACCGGCCAGGCCGACTCGGAGGCCGACGACGCCGCCCGCTCGGTCGCCGGCCAGATCGCGCGGAAGGTGCCGTACACCGAACTCGACCTGGACGAGGACCATCCCGTGCAAGTGGTGGACCAGGACGGACGGGTGCTCGCCGTGACCGAGGGTCTGGAGGCGATCAGCGGCACCGGTGTCTCCGACGTCACGCCCGCGCGGAGTCCGGGCAGTGAGCGCGATGACGACGATGATGACGACGACTCTGAGAGCGGTGACTTCGGGGAGATCTCCTGGCACGGGCAGGGGTGGGCCACCGTCGACGGTGAGCGGGACGAGTACCGCTTCGCCCGTATCGAGGTCACCGACCCGCGCGGCGAGACCGTCCTTGTCTACGCCGGTGCCTCTCTTGAGGCCGAGCGGGACGCCGTACGCACCGCATCGACCGTCATGCTGATCGGGCTGCCCGCCCTGATCGCCGTGGTCGGCTCGGTGACCTGGGTGGTCACCCGGCGCGCGCTGCGCCCCGTGGAGGGCATCCGGCGGGGGATGGCCGAGATCACCGCCTCCGAGGATCTGTCCCGGCGGGTGCCCGAGCCGGACACGCACGACGAGGTCGCCCGCCTTGCCCGGACCACCAACGAGACCCTCTCCGCCCTGGAGGCCTCCGTCGAACGCCAGCGCCGCTTCGTCGCCGACGCCTCCCACGAGCTGCGCAGCCCCATCGCCTCCCTGCGCACCCAGCTCGAAGTGGCCGCCGCCCACCCGGAGTTCCTCGATCTGGACGGGGCCGTCGAGGACACCGTACGACTGCAACACCTCGCCGCCGACCTGCTGCTGCTCGCCCGGCTGGACGCGGGGGAGCGGCCCACCGACGCGCGGGTGGATCTCGCCGTGCTGGCCGAGGAGGAGGCCGCGGGGCGGACCGGGGTGATGGTGGGGGCGCACGCGCCGGTGGAAGTGGCCGGATCGCGGGGGCAACTGAGGCGAGTGCTCGCCAATCTGCTCAACAACGCCGGCCGGCACGCCCGTTCCGCGATCACCGTGACCGTCCGCCGGGACGGGCAGTGGGCCCTCGTCCAGGTCGCCGACGACGGCGACGGCGTGCCCGAGGCCGACCGGGAGCGGATCTTCGAGCGGTTCGTACGGCTGGACGAGGCCCGCAGCCGGGACGAAGGCGGCGCCGGGCTCGGCCTCGCCATCGCCCGCGACGTCGCGCAGCGGCATGGCGGCACACTCACTGTCCGCGACGCGCCGGCAGGCGGAGCCCTGTTCGAACTCCGCCTGCCCATCGCCTAGGTAGGGGTCAGGGGCGGCCGCGCTGTCCGCGCAGCTGCTCCGCGATCGGCTTGAGCGCCTGGCTGAGCTCGGTGAGCGCCTCGGGGGAGAGCAGATCGATGAAGTGCCTCCGGACAGACGCCACATGATGCGGCGCTACCTTCTTCATCGTCTCCATGCCGTGCTCGGTGAGGACGGCGTAGAGCCCGCGCCGGTCGGACTCGCAGTTCTCGCGGCGCACCAGGTTCGCGTTCTCCATACGCGTGATCTGGTGGGAGAGGCGGCTCTTGGACTGGAGGGTGGCGGACGCGAGGTCGCTCATCCGCATCCGTACGTCCTCGGACTCGGAGAGGTTCACCAGGATCTCGTAGTCGTTCATTGTCAGGCCGAACGGCTGGAGGTCCCTCTCAAGCTGGTACGTCAACAGCCTGTTGACCTCCAGGTGGGTGCGCCAGGCGCACTGCTCCGCATCGGTCAGCCAGCGCGTGGCCGTCTCGGTCTCCATAAATGAAGTCTACCTAAAATGTTGAAAAGCTAACTAGTGAGGGCGGTGTGACAGTGCGCACGCGTTCGAAGTCGTCACACTCCGCAGACTACCGCTCACAGCCCGAAGCGACGCTGGAGGTCCCCCAGCTGTCCGGGAAGGCGCGGTGCGCCGGCTTGCGGTGAGCCACCTGTGGAGCCTCCGCTTCCGGGCACCCCCGCCTGGTGTGGAACCGTCCCTGTCGCCTGCTCGGCCATGAGGGCTTCCGAGGATTGCAGGAGCACGGTGCCGGCTCCCACGAACTCGAACTGGTGCTCCTCTCCGGAGGCCCCTCCGAGGCCCGTCATCGCACGTAGACCGCCCATCAGGCCGGTCATGTAGCCGTAGTCGTAGTGATGGCACGGGGAGGGGCAGTCGGCCCAGCCGACGAGCGCCTGTGGATCCACCCGGATCGGGGGCTCCATGAACACCACCGGACCGTTAGATGCGGCCACGAACTTTCCGGTTCCGATGAGGGTCAGAAAACCCGGCACGATCGACTGCTTCAGCGAAAGACTTGGCTGAAAAGCGAGCAGGTTGCCTGAGCGAATGGTCAGGTTGCCGTCTTCCAGGTCGTACGAATTCACATCGAAGGCCCGGTCGGCGAGGAGCATCCTGCCCGAGCCCTCGGCCACGACCCAGTCGCTCGCGTGCAGAGGCGAATGGAAGGACGAGCGGACGAGGCGGTCCAGCCGGCCGTGTCCGATGCCGTTGAAGTCGATCGAGCCGTAGTAGGCGATCATCTTCCCCTTCTGCAGGAACCACTGGGTCCCCTTGAGCTCCACGCAGAAGGTGTAGTTGTTGACGTTGTCGTCGGACGGCAGGGTCATCGGGTCGTGGATCACGGGGCCCGCACCCGGGTAGGTGCTCACAGCTTCTCCTCCGAGGCCTGGACGTACACCGCACCGCTGCCGCTGAGCTCCAGCTGGAAGGCCTCGCCGGAGCCCCGGCCCACCATGTCCCGCCAGCCGAGCGCGGTCGACAGCTTGTTGCGTACGTCGCCGTGGTGGGCGACGTAGGCCTGCGGGTCGACATGGACCGGGCGCTGGGGGGTGATGGGGATCTCCAGCACGCCGCCGTGCGCCATGACGGCGACCGAGCCGTGCCCCCTCAGGGTCGTGGTGAACAGTCCCTGGCCGGTGACCTGGCCGCGGACCATGCCCATCACACCGCCCTGGGAGCCCATGAACATCGTGCCCTGCTCCAGCGTGCCCTCGAAGGCCAGCAGGCGGTCCGCCTCGACGTACAGGGTGTCGCCGGTCAGGCCGATCACCTGGACGTGGTGGCCGCCGTGCCCGAACAGGATGGTGCCGCTGCCCTCGATGGTCATCAGCGGGGTGGCCTCACCGGCGACCCGGCGTCCGACCATCGACATCAGCCCGCCCTGGCCGCCCGAGGTGTTGGGCGTGAAGGACACCTCGCCCTTGTAGGCGAGCATCGCGCCGCGCTGGCTGAACAGCCGCTGGCCGGGCATCACGGTCGCCTCGACCATCTTGGAGTTGATCTCACGCAAGGCCATGTCAGACGTCCCCCGCGATCGTGTTCCGCTCGCTCGGCTGTACGTAGACGAGGCCGTCGCCCTCGAAGCGGATCTGGAAGGCCTCACCGCCGCCCTCGCCCATCAGCGTGCGGAAGGTCACGCCGGACTGGAAGGACTGGCGGAGGTCGCCCTGGTGGGCGATGTACGCCCCGGGGTCGACGGTCAGCGGGTACTGCGCGCTCACCCGCAGCACGACCGCCGGGCCGTCCGAGGTGATCGCCGCCTGGCCGTGCCCCTCCACGGTCGTGGTGAACAGGCCGTTGCCCTGCGAGGCCCCGCGCAGGCCCGTGAAACTCGTGCCGGTCCTGAGGCCGCCGTCGGTCGCGAGCAGATTGCTCGACTCCACGTACAGCTTGTCCCCCTGGAGGCCCACGAGGTTGATCTCGGACGCCCGGTCCGCGAACCAGCAGGTCCCGTGCCCCTTCACCTCCATCACCGTCATCTGCTCGCCGGTGATGCGCCGGGTCACCATGCCCCGGATGCCCTCACCTCCGCCGCTGAGCTTCTTGAACGCCATCTGTCCGTCGTACGCGACCATCGAGCCGTTCTTCGCCTTGACGGCGTCCCCGGTCATCTCGACGGCGAGCACCTTGCTGCCCTGAAGTCGGAACATCGCCACGCAGCGAAGGTAGCCCGCGCACGGCCGCCGCGGACAGGGGGCTGTGTGCTGAGATCCACCCTGAATGTCCCCTTAGGGGATGGGGCACTGTCCTGCCGTGGACCCGGACTCCGCCCCCCGGCCCGAACCACCCCCGCCTGTTTGCCACAATGGACGGACGTTTGTGCATGTGTTCACAAACCCCGACGTCTCTCCCACCGAAGGTGACCCGTGGACATCAAGACCGCCTCCGCCCTCCGCCGCCTCCGCCTCGTCTCCGCGCCCGAGGCGGTCTCCTTCCTCCTCCTGCTGGTCTGCTCGGTGCTGAAGCGGACCACGGACTTCAACGCGGTGCCCGTGATGGGCATGATCCACGGCGTCCTGTTCATCCTCTATGTGATCTTCTGGGCGGACGCCTGGAACCGTACGAAGTGGCCCGTGACGACCGCCGCCCTCTACTTCGTCCTCTCCGTCCTGCCCACCGGCGGCTTCTTCGCCGAGCGCAAGCTCAAGCGCGAGGCCGAGGACGCGGTCATCGCCTCCCGCGCCCGCGCCGAGGTGAAGACGTCGTGATCGTCGCCTTCTCCGTGACGCCGCTCGGCGTCGGCGAGGACGTGGGGGAGTACGTCGCCGACGCCGTCCGTGTGGTCCGCGAGTCCGGCCTGCCGCATCGCACCGACGCGATGTTCACCTCGATCGAGGGCGCCAGCTGGGACGAGGTCATGGATGTCGTCAAGCGTGCCGTCGCCGCCGTCGAGGCGCGCGCCCCGCGCGTGTCCCTGGTGCTCAAGGCGGACATCCGCCCCGGCGTGACCGACGGCCTCACTTCCAAGGTCGAGACGGTGGAGCGGTACCTCGCCGCCGAATAGCCACCCGCACCACCGTGAACCCCGGCCCCGCGCGGGCCGGGGTTTTCCCGCCCCTGCTGTTTGAGCAGTCGCTCAAAACAGTGTACTTTCCTGTACAGCAAGTTTGAGCACTCGCTCAAACAACAGGCTGACCTGGGGGAATCACATGGGTCACACCGGTCTGTACATAGAGGCGCGGATCCGCGCCGATCTCGACGACCTGTGGTCACGCACGCAGGAGCCGTCCCAGCACCAGCGCTGGGACCTCCGCTTCACCGAGATCGCCCACCTCCCGCGCGCGGAGGGCGAACCGCAGCACTTCCGCTACGCCACGCGCGTGCTGCCCTTCCTCACCGTCGCCGGCACCGGAGTCTCGGCCGGCGAGAAGGAACGCCCCGACGGCGCCCGCACCTCCGCCCTGCGTTTCTCCTCCCCGCACCCCCTCTCCCTGCTCGCCGAGGGCAGCGGCTACTGGCGCTACATCCCCGACGGCGACGGAGTCCGCTTCCTCACCGGCTACGACTACCGCCCCCGCTGGGGCGCCCTCGGTGCCCTCGCCGACCGCCTCCTGTTCCGCCCGCTGATGGGCTGGGCGACGGCCTGGTCCTTCGACCGCCTGCGCCTGTGGCTGGAGCGGGGCATCAGTCCGGAGCGGGCCCGCCTGAACTGGCTGGCGGAGCTGACGGTCCGCGTGCTCGTCATCACCCTCGCCTGCGCCGGTCTGGGCCTGGACTCCTCCCTGCGCCTGTTCGGCCCGCTCGCGCCGACGATGGCGTACGTCTGCCCGCTCGTGCTGGCCGTCGTCATCTGTGTGGCGCTCTTCAAGGCGCCCCTGTCCGGCACCCCGGCCGCCCGGCGCTGCCTGCGCCAACCACCCACACGCGCGCGTGCCCCCCGCCTCCTGTGCACCCTGGAGAACCCGCGATGACCTCGATCTTCCGCACGGCGATGGGCGACGCCGACTTCGACCGACTGCACCCGCAGCTCCAGCGCCGCTTCTCCGTGGGCCTGACGAGCGGGGAGGCGTGCACCGGCCGGGGTGTCATGGACCGCATCTGGCACGGCGGGGCCTTCGTGAAGCCGTTCCTGGCCCTCGGCACCACCCGCAACATCCTGGTCCCGCGCGAAGGCCGCCAGGTGCCCTTCGTGATCGAGAACGTGCCGTACACCGACACCTTCGGGCGTGAGACGGTGACCTTCGTGCGCACCTTCGAGCTGCCCGGCCGGCCCCGCCGCTTCGACGCCCGGATGGTGCTGGGCCCCCGGGGCGACCGCGTCCTCGACTACCTCGGCACCCACCAACACCTCGCCACCGACCTGCACTTCACGGCCGAGCCCGACGGCTCGCTCCTCATCCGCTCCGGCGAACACCGTTTCCGGGAAGGCGTGGTGGACGTCCGGGTACCCGAACTGGTCGGCGCCACGGCGGAGGTGCGCGAGTCCTACGACGACGCGACCGACCGCTTCCGTATCCAGGTCCGGGTGGTGAACAAGTACTTCGGCCCCCTCTTCGGCTACGAGGGCTCCTTCCGCGCCACGTACACCGACATCCGGCACTGCGGTGTCCGCCCCGGTCTGCGCCCGGTGCGCGAGGAGGCGCGCGCGTGAGCCCGGAGACCGCCAAGTCCTTGGAGACGAAGACGAAGCTCCTTCAAGGGGCGCTGCGGACACTGACCGTGCAGGGCATCGCGAAGACCTCGGCGCGTACGGTCGCGGCGGCGGCCGGGGTCAATCAGGCGCTGGTCTTCTACCACTTCGGTTCCCTGAACGAGCTGCTGGCGGCGGCCTGCCGGTACGGCGCCGAGCAGCGGGTCTCCCGCTACCGCGACCGTTTCGCCACCATCACCTCCCTGTCCGAACTCCTCGCCTTCGGCCGCGAGATGCACGAGGAGGAGAGGGCTTCCGGCTATGTCTCCCTCCTCGGCCAGCTCCTGGCCGGCGCCCAGACCCACGAGAGCCTCGCCCCCGCCACCGCCGCCGGACTCGATCTGTGGATCACCGAGATCGAGAAGGTTCTGACCAGGGTCCTGGCGCAGACCCCGTTCGGCGAGTTCGTGGACCCGCCCGGTCTCGCACGGGCGGTGGCGGGCTCGTTCGTGGGGATCGAGCTGTACGAAGGCGTGGACGCGGAGGGGGCGGGCGCGGCCCTTGACGCCCTGGAGCAACTCGGCCGTCTGGTCGCGGCGTTGGACGACCTGGGCCCGGTGGCCCAGCGCGCGGTCCGCCATCACCTACGGCGCGCTCAGCGCTGACCCGTCCGAGCACATCGCTTCCCCGCACAGCGCCCGCGGCGCGTGGTCGATGGGGTGTTCCTGCGGGGCGTCCGGCTCGTTCCACCTCATGAGGTTGATCGCGACGGACATCCGGCGCCTGCCGTCGGCCCGCGTCCTCCTGATGACCCTGGCGCCCTGCTCACCGGCGCCCTTGTAGTACTCGAGGTCGAGGCGGTGGGCGAGGGCGGAGGTCGTGGCGGGGTCGTCCAGGGCGTTCAGTACGGCGGCCCGGCCGCGTCCGAGCAGTCGAACGAGTGCCTCGGGCGTGGCACCCGCGGGCTCGGTCCACAGGCTGCCGATGCCTCGGGCCGGGTAGACGACCGTGGGCTGCCGGGGCGGCTCGAGGCCGCTGATCACGTCCGGCCAGGAGAAGACGCTCGGCATCAGGACGAGGCCCTGCCCGCCGAGGTCGCGCCTGAGGCGCTGGCCGTCGCATACGCCGACGAGATCGGCATCGGTACGGCCGGGGTCGGGCTGCTGATGGGTGCCATGCCGGTCGGCACGATCATCGGCGAGGTGTACGCCGGTCCCGCCCTCTCGCCCGCCGCCCGCTCGCTGCCGGCGCCCTGCCGCCCCTGCTGGTTTACCCGCTCGCCCCAGCCTCGGCTGGATCCTGGCCGCACTACTGGTCACCGGGCTCGCGGGGGCGTACACCCTGGGCCTGGACCGCTGGTTCGTGGACGCGGTGCCGCGGGAACTGCGCGGACGGGCGATGACCGTGCACACCGCGGGCCTCATGACCATCCAGGGCATCGGCATGGCGCTCGCCGGGGCCGCGGCCGAGTTCTGGCCGGTCGCGACCGTCGTGGGCGGGGTCGGTGCGCTCGGCACGGTGTGCTGCCTGTGCCTCGTCCTGGAGGTCCGGCGGACCGCTCGGGGACCGATGGGCGAGACGGGGCTGACCGCCATATGACCGGCCGGTAAGGTCTAGTGCCGTGCCGAAGCCGCTCAGCCTTCCCTTCGATCCCATCGCCCGCGCCGACGAACTCTGGAAGCAGCGCTGGGGAAACGTGCCGTCCATGGCCGCGATCACCTCGATCATGCGCGCCCAGCAGATCCTGCTCGCGGAGGTCGACGCGGTGGTCAAGCCGTACGGGCTGACCTTCGCGCGTTACGAGGCGCTGGTGCTGCTCAACTTCTCCAAGGCCGGCGAGCTGCCGATGTCCAAGATCGGCGAGCGGCTGATGGTGCACCCGACGTCCGTGACGAACACCGTCGACCGGCTGGTGAAGTCGGGGCTCGTGGACAAGCGGCCCAACCCCAACGACGGGCGCGGCACGCTCGCCTCCATTACCGAGAAGGGGCGCCAGGTGGTCGAGGCGGCCACACGTGACCTGATGGCGATGGACTTCGGGCTGGGTGTGTACGACGCCGAGGAGTGCGCGGAGATCTTCGCGATGCTGCGGCCGTTGCGGATCTCTGCGCACGACTTCGAGGAACAGTAGGGGCCGGTCCGGCCGGGCGGGGGCGGCGGAAGATCGCCCCGGAACGGCCGTTACGCTCGTAGGCATGAAAAAGAGCGTGCTGACCCGCTACCGCGTCCTGGCCTACGTCACCGGTGTGCTGCTCGTCCTGCTGTGCCTCGGCATGATCGCCAAGTACGTCCTCGACGTGGACGGCGCCGCCGACTTCACCCGTGTCGTCGCCATCGCCCATGGCTGGCTGTACGTCCTCTACCTGGTCTTCGCCTTCGACCTGGGCTCCAAGGCGAAGTGGCCGGTCGCCAAGCAGCTGTGGGTGCTGCTCGCCGGGACGATCCCGACCGCCGCGTTCTTCGTGGAGCGGAAGATCAGTCACGAGCTGGACGGCAAGATCGCCGGGGAGTCGCCGGCGGTCGCGAAGGCGTAGCCGCTGCCTCTGCCGCCGGACGGACTCGAACGTCCGGCGGTTCTTGCTGGAGAATTACTAGGACGCCCTGGCGAATGGCCGATAGCCATCGACATTTACTAGGACGTCCTAGTAATTTGGCGGTATGGACGCTGACGCCATCGAGGAGGGCCGCCGCCGCTGGCAGGCCCGGTACGACGCCGCACGCAAGCGCGACGCTGACTTCACCACGCTCTCCGGGGACCCGGTGGAGCCGGTGTACGGTCCCCGTCCCGGGGACACCTATGACGGCTTCGAGCGGATCGGCTGGCCGGGGGAGTACCCCTTCACGCGCGGGCTGTACTCGACCGGCTACCGCGGGCGTACCTGGACCATCCGGCAGTTCGCCGGGTTCGGCAACGCCGAGCAGACCAACGAGCGCTACAAGATGATCCTCGCCAACGGTGGCGGAGGTCTGTCGGTCGCCTTCGACATGCCGACGCTCATGGGCCGTGACTCCGACGACCCGCGCTCGCTGGGCGAGGTCGGGCACTGCGGGGTGGCGATCGACTCGGCGGCGGACATGGAAGTCCTGTTCAAGGACATCCCGCTGGGCGATGTCACGACCTCGATGACGATCAGCGGACCGGCGGTGCCGGTCTTCTGCATGTACCTGGTGGCGGCGGAGCGGCAGGGTGTGGATCCGGGGGTGCTCAATGGGACCCTTCAGACCGACATCTTCAAGGAGTACATCGCCCAGAAGGAGTGGCTCTTCCAGCCCGAGCCGCATCTGCGTCTGATCGGCGACCTCATGGAGTACTGCGCGGCCGGGATTCCCGCGTACAAGCCGCTGTCGGTCTCCGGCTACCACATCCGCGAGGCCGGGGCGACGGCCGCGCAGGAGCTGGCGTACACGCTGGCGGACGGCTTCGGGTACGTCGAGCTGGGGCTGTCGCGAGGCCTGGACGTGGACGTGTTCGCCCCGGGGCTCAGCTTCTTCTTCGACGCGCATGTCGATTTCTTCGAGGAGATCGCCAAGTTCCGTGCGGCGCGGCGGATCTGGGCGCGGTGGATGCGGGACGTGTACGGCGCGAAGTCCGAGAAGGCCCAGTGGCTGCGCTTCCACACGCAGACCGCGGGTGTCTCGCTGACGGCGCAGCAGCCGTACAACAACGTCGTGCGTACGGCGGTGGAGGCGCTGGCGGCGGTGCTGGGCGGGACGAACTCGCTGCACACGAACGCGCTGGACGAGACGCTTGCGTTGCCGAGTGAGCAGGCGGCGGAGATCGCGCTGCGGACTCAGCAGGTACTGATGGAGGAGACCGGGGTCGGCAACGTCGCGGATCCGCTGGGTGGTTCGTGGTACGTGGAGCAGTTGACGGACCGGATCGAGGCGGACGCGGAGAAGATCTTCGAGCAGATCAGGGAGCGGGGGCTGCGGGCGCATCCGGACGGCCGGCATCCGATCGGACCGATCACGTCCGGGATCCTGCGGGGGATCGAGGACGGGTGGTTCACGGGGGAGATCGCGGAGTCCGCGTTCCAGTACCAGCGGGCGCTGGAGAAGGGCGACAAGCGGGTCGTCGGCGTGAACGTCCACCACGGGTCTGTCACCGGGGATCTGGAGATCCTGCGGGTGAGTCATGAGGTGGAGCGGGAGCAGGTGCGGGTGCTGGGTGGGCGCCGCGCTTCGCGTGACGAGGCGGCGGTGCGCTCGTCGCTGGACGCGATGATCGGTGCGGCTCGGGACGGTTCCAACATGATCGAGCCGATGCTGAACGCGGTGCGGGCGGAGGCGACGCTGGGCGAGATCTGTGGCGTGCTGCGGGACGAGTGGGGGGTGTACACGGAGCCCGCCGGCTTCTGACCTTGCCGCCTGCTGGGGCGGGCCGGGGGTGGGTCGCGCGGCCCGGCGCTACCGGGGTGCCGCTGCGCCCACCCGTGCCGCCTGGGGGCACCGCCCAGGCCCTTAAGGCACTGGGGGAGGCACGACTGCCCGCAGCTAGGCCGCTGCCGCCGCCAACCCCGCCACCAGTACCTTCGTAAAGCTCCGTACCCACTCCTCGTCCGCCGGTTCCGCGCTTACCAGGCAGCGGTGGACCACTGCGCCCGCCACCACGTCGAAGATCAGGTCCACCGTGCGGGATGCCTCGGTCGGGTCCGCAGACGGGGGGAGTTCGCCGCGCGCCTCGGCTCGGGAACGGCCCTCCAGGACCAGGCGCTTCTGACGGTCCACGATCGACGCGCGGATGCGTTCGCGCAGCGCCTCGTCGCGGGTTGACTCCGCCACCACCGCCATCAGGCCGCTCTTCGCCTCCGGACGCGCCAGGATGGCCGCGAATTGGAGGACCACTCCCTCGATGTCCGCGCCCAGCGTTCCGCGGTCCGGGAGTTCCAGTTCGTCGAAGAGCTCCGCCACCGCGTCCACCACCAGCTCGTTCTTGCCCGACCAGCGGCGGTACAGCGTCGTCTTGGCGACCCCGGCGCGGACGGCCACGTCCGACAGGGTCAGTTTCGACCAGCCCAGCTCCACCAGCGCCTCCCGCGTCGCCGCGAGGATCGCGGCGTCCGCCGCCGCGCTGCGGGGGCGCCCTGTGGCGCGTGGTGCGGGAGTGCTGCTCTGCATCCCCAGACCATAACCACCGGCGGTTCCCGTAGGCGCCGTGAGGGAGATCACCAGGGCACGGTGTACCGGAGGCACTCGGTGCCATTACGCTACGACTCGTAGCGAAACCACTGGCGTGGGGTGGGGACCCGGCGTCCGGCAGAACAGAGAAGCTCGACCGGCTTTCTCATCGTTTTTCACTCGCGCGCGAGAACGGGGGAGGATAGACGCATGCAGCCACGGAACATGTCCATGAGCGGAGTCGTCGACCTCGCCGCGGTGAAGGCGGCCCAGGAGGCCAAGGCGAAGGCGGAGCAGGCGCGCGCCGATGCCGCCCGGCAGGGCGGGGGAGGGGCCGTCTCGCCCGCCGACCTCGTCATCGACGTCGATGAGGCGGGGTTCGAGCGAGACGTACTTCAGCGGTCCACCGAGGTGCCCGTAGTCATCGACTTCTGGGCCGAGTGGTGCGAGCCCTGCAAGCAGCTGAGCCCGGTCCTCGAGCGGCTCGCCGTCGAGTACAACGGCCGCTTCGTCCTCGCCAAGATCGATGTCGACGCCAACCAGATGCTGATGCAGCAGTTCGGGGTGCAGGGGATCCCCGCTGTGTTCGCCGTCGTCGCGGGGCAGGCGCTGCCGCTCTTCCAGGGTGCCGCCGCAGAGGCGCAGATCCGGCAGACCCTCGACCAACTGGTGACCGTGGCCGAGCAGCGGTTCGGGCTCACCGGTCTTGACGTCGACCCGGAGGCCGAGCCGGGCGGTGGCGCCCAGGCGGCCCCCGAGGCACCGGCCGGGCCCTACGACGCGCTGCTGGAGGCCGCCGTACAGGCTCTGGACGCGGGGGACTTGGGCGGGGCGGTCCAGGCGTACAAGAACGTGCTGAGCGACGACCCGGGGAACACCGAGGCCAAACTGGGCCTCGCGCAGGCCGAGTTGCTCCAGCGGGTGCAGGGCGCCGATCCGCAGCAGGTGCGCAAGGACGCCGCCGACAAGCCGGCCGACGCGCAGGCCCAGATCGCCGCCGCCGACCTGGACCTGGTGGGCGGGCACGTCGAGGACGCCTTCGGGCGGCTCATCGAGACGGTGCAGCGCACCGCGGGCGACGAGCGGGAGGCCGTACGACTGCGGCTGCTTGAGCTGTTCGAGGTCGTCGGGGCCGATGACCCGAGAGTGACGGCGGCGCGCAGGGCTCTCGCACGCGCTCTTTTCTGAGCGGGCCGAGCGGGTCGGCAGCCCCGTTCTGACCAGTCACTAAACGCGAGGGCGTGTGTGGCCCGAGTGAAAGAACTGCCGACGGAGTGTCAGTGCGGCCGCGCTTTACCAAATCTTGGTAATCGCGGCCGCTGTTACTGGCAGTAAGTCGAGGGCGTCGTTCTGTCGGATTCTGTCCAGCCATTCATGGATATGTCAGCCCGCTTGACACCACCCTGCGTCGCCGTCCGAGACCGACGGGTCGTTGTTCGGTTATCCGGCCGTTACTAGTGAGTAACGAACCCCCTTGTGCGGGCGGCGAGAATGCACCACGATCGGCGACGCTCGGTCCATTCCCGTACTACCCGACAGCCGGTCGGGCGACGGGAGTCCAGGGTCCCCACCGAGCAGAGCCGGCGGCAGTGGCGCCGGCTCTTGGGCAGGGGGGTCTTCGCCGACAGGCGAAGCCTGTCCAGCAAGGTTGTGCGTGATGCGTGTCAGGCGCGACCAGTGGTTGTCGCTCGGGGGTGATCGCCGGTGATTCGGGCGCGGTTCGCGCCACCGAGCGCGGGCGCTCTCCTTCCCGAGGACGTAGCACTTCTCCCATCCCTGCCCGGCTGAGCCGTCGAGTTCGACAGGGGCAGTCAGGGCCAGGAGATGTACGTCCGAGAAGGAGGAAATATGGAGTCCCAGGTGCGTGGCGGGACCAGATGGAAGCGGTTCGCCGTCGTGATGGTGCCCAGCGTGGCCGCCACGGCAGCGATAGGTGTCGCCCTCGCGCAGGGCGCTCTCGCCGCGTCGTTCAGCGTGTCGGGTCAGTCGTTCAAGGTGACGACCAAGCAGCTCGACGGTACGGGCTTCGCCCAGTACGGCGCCCTTGACGAGGGCTACACGCTCAGCGGCAAGAAGACGGTTCACCCCGTCGCGGTCTCGGCCTTCAAGTCCGCGACCATCAACAGCCTGTGCCAGTCGGTTGTCACCCCTGACATCCCGCTGCTCGGCAGCGTCAGCCTGATCCTGCGTGCGGGCCAGGACCCGGACAAGCCGGTCGAGGCCGAGAACCTGTACATCGACGTCGCCGACCTCGAGGCCGATGCCACGTTCAAGGGCATCGACATCGGTGTGGCCGCCAAGGACGCCACCAAGGGTCCCGGCATGAAGGGCGGCAAGGAGCAGGCCAACCCGTTCGGGTTCGCCCAGCAGGCCGACTCGGTAGTGCTGAAGGACGTGAAGCAGACGGCGTGGGCGACCACCGCCGGAACCTTCAAGCTCAGCGGTCTGTCGATGAAGCTGTCGACGGGTGTCAAGGAGTGCTACTAAGCACTCTCTGACGGGCGGGGGAGCCGGTGGCGCCCCCGCCCGTCCCCCACTCCGGCCGTGTCTTCACACGTCCGACCCGAGCTTCACAACTCACCACCACAGCAAAGCCGTACCAGGGAGCTGTTTTCCATGAGCGCCGAGACTCCTGCCGTACCCGGCCGCGACGAGCACTACCTCCGGGTCCTCAGGCGGCACTTCCGTGCCTGGCGGGGCGCGAGGCCTTTCTGGGCCGGTCTGTTCGTCATCCTCGGCGGACTCCCCATCGCCTACTTCCCGTACGCGAACCTCCAGATCGGTCACCTGACCCTGGCGATGTCCACCACGGCGGGCGCCGGGTCCCTGATCATCGGCGTGCTGCTCGTCGTGCTCGGCGTCAGCCTCTGGTTCCAGAAGCATGTACGCACCTTCGCGGGTGTCGCGGCGATCCTGCTGGCGCTGGTGTCCATCCCCGTGTCCAACCTGGGCGGCTTCCTGATCGGCTTCCTGTTCGCTCTCGTCGGCGGCGCGATGGCCGTGGCGTGGGCGCCGGGTGTGCCGCCCGAGCCGCAGCCGGCGCAGGAGGCCACGGTCAAGCAGGACGGCGCCCCCGAGGGCGTGGTCCCGGCCCAGGCTGACCCGGTGGACGAGCCGAACGATCTGTCAGGAACGAGCCCGGCGAACGGGGCGAACGGGAGGCACAGTGCCGGCTGACGAGGTGACCCACGGGACTGACGTGGATACGTCCCGTGCGAGAACCGGGCCGCGGCACGCGGCTCCCAAGAAGCCGCTGTTCACCAGGTTCCACATGCCGGCCGGCAAGGCGATAGCCCTGGCCGCGATGCCGACCGCGGTCCTCATGGGGATGGGGTTCACGCCGACGCTTGCCAACGCGGAGGACCAGCCTGCCGCCAAGAGCCTGACGGCCGACGAGTACAAGGACTGCGTGGCCGCCCTGGAGGGCGAGACCGCGTCCCCGTCGCCGTCCGCGAGCGAGAGCACGAGCGAGTCCCCTGCCGAGGACGACACGGCGGAGCCGACCCCCACCCCGTCGGCCTCCACGGGCGGTTCCTCGTCGTCGGATTCAGGTTCCGACGACGAGGCCGAGCCCACGCCGTCCCCGTCCGAGAGCAAGACCACCGAGCCCCAGTCCGGTGACGGCGACACCGCCACGGCGTCCCCCTCGCCGTCGCCGTCCGAGTCGGACGGCAACCTGCTGGAGGACATCGGCGACGCCATCGAGGGCATCTTCACCGGCGGCGAGGACGGTACGGCGAGCGCGAGCCCGTCGCCTTCGGCCACCCCGTCGGCCTCCGAGTCGCCGAGCGCCGAGGAGGAGGGCACGTCCGACGCCGTGCAGGAGACCGCCGACAAGGTCACCGACACGGTCGAGGACACGGTGAAGGACACCACCGACACGGCGTCGGAGGCGGCCGAGGACACCGGCAAGGCGGTCGAGGAAGCGGCAGAGGAAGCGGCCGAGGAAGTCACCGCGACCCCGAGCCCGTCGGCGAGCTCCACCACCGACCCCGAGGACTGCCCGGTCGCCACGGACGACAAGGGCGGTGTCGACAACACCGTCCCCCTGCCCGACGACCCGTGGTACCTGAACGCCAGCTCGCTGCTGCTCAAGGGCGCCGACTACCAGGGCATCGTCAAGGTGAAGACGGCGAGCGGCACCACCAAGGACGTTCTGAAGTACGTCATCTCCGACGGCACCGACATCGGCGATCTGCACCAGACGGTGAAGGACCCCCAGGCGGGCAAGACGTACCACGTGCAGGCGGCCCAGGGTTCGACGTCGACGATCCGCGACGGCAAGACGATCATGTACACCGAGTCCATCTCCGGCAATCTGCTGGGGCTGATCCCGGTGACGTTCAGCCCGGAGAACCCGCCGCCGCTGAACATCCCGCTGATCTACTTCACCAACGTGAAGGTCGTGCAGGCCGGCCAGTTCGGCGGAACCCTGCACGTTCCCGGGCTGCACCAGTTCACGACCGACTGAGCGCCCCCCAAGGCCCGTTCGGGAGCCGCACAACGCCTGAGGGCGCCCCCCCCAAGACGGGGGGCGCCCTCAGCGCCGTACAAGACCCTTTACGGGGACGTCAGTTGATGCCGCCGCCGCCCAGGTGGTGGACGCGGACCATGTTGGTGGTGCCGGGGACGCCGGGGGGCGAGCCGGCCGTGATGATGACGATCTCGCCGTCGTTGAACCGGCCCAGCTTGACCAACTCGCCGTCGACCAGGTCCACCATCTCGTCGGTGCTGTTCACGAACGGGACGACGTGCGACTCCACGCCCCAGCTGAGGGTGAGCTGGTTGCGGGTGGACTCGTCGGTGGTGAAGGCCAGGATCGGCTGGGCGACGCGGTAGCGGCACAGCCGACGGGCGGTGTCACCGGACTTGGTGAAGGCGATCAGGCCCTTGCCGCCGAGGAAGTCGGCGATCTCGCAGGCCGCGCGGGCGACCGAACCGCCCTGCGTGCGCGGCTTCTTGCCCGGCACCAGCGGCTGAAGGCCCTTGGCGAGCAGCTCCTGCTCGGCCGCCTGGACGATCTTCGACATCGTCTTGACGGTCTCGATCGGGTACGCGCCCACGCTCGACTCGGCCGACAGCATGACCGCGTCGGCGCCGTCCAGGATCGCGTTGGCCACGTCGGAGGCCTCGGCGCGGGTCGGGCGGGAGTTGGTGATCATCGACTCCATCATCTGGGTCGCCACGATCACCGGCTTGGCGTTGCGGCGGCACAGCTCGATGAGCCGCTTCTGCACCATGGGGACCTTTTCGAGGGGGTACTCGACGGCCAGGTCGCCACGCGCGACCATCACACCGTCGAACGCCATTACGACGTCCTCCATGTTCGCCACCGCCTGAGGCTTCTCCACCTTGGCGATGACCGGGACGCGGCGGCCGACCTCGTCCATGACCTTGTGCACGTCCTGCACGTCGTTGGCGTCCCGCACGAAGGACAGCGCGACCAGGTCGCAGCCCATGCGCAGCGCGAACCGCAGATCCTCGACGTCCTTCTCGGACAGCGCCGGCACGTTCACGGCCGCGCCGGGCAGGTTGATGCCCTTGTGGTCGGAGACGACACCGCCCTCGATGACGATGGTCTTGACCCGGGGGCCCTCGACGTCCAGGACCTTCAGCTCGACGTTGCCGTCGTTGATGAGGATCTGGTCGCCGCGCGAGACATCGCCCGGCAGGCCCTTGTAGGTGGTTCCGCAGATGTGCTTGTCACCCGGGACGTCCTCGGTGGTGATGACGAACTCGTCACCCCGCTCCAGCTCCACCGGGCCCTCGGCGAAGGTCTCCAGACGGATCTTCGGCCCCTGGAGGTCGGCGAGCACACCGATGGCCCGGCCGGTCTCCTGGGCGGCGGCCCGGACGCGGTCGTACCGCCCCTGGTGCTCTTCGTGCGAGCCGTGGCTGAAGTTGAAGCGGGCCACATTCATGCCGGCCTCGATCAGCGACACGAGCTGTTCGTGGGAGTCGACCGCGGGGCCGAGAGTACAGACGATTTTCGAACGGCGCATGGGGCGATCCTATCGGTTTGTTTCGCTACGGAATATTCCGTCTGGCGGAAAATACAAAAGGGCGGGATGCCGCTCAGGTGAGGTTCCGTGACCCATTTACAAGCGCGTACGTCTGCGTCGCAATCTCCAGTTCCTCGTCGGTCGGCACCACGGCCACGGCCACCCGGGCGTACTCCGGCGAGATCAGCCGCGGTTCGTCGCTCCGTACGGCGTTCAGCTCGCCGTCCACCACCAGCCCGAGCTCCTCCAGGCCGGCGACGGCAGCTTCTCGCACGGGACTCGCGTTTTCCCCGACTCCCGCTGTGAAGGCGACCGCGTCCACCCGTCCGAGTACGGCGTAATAGGCGCCGATGTACTTCTTCAGCCGGTGAATGTAGATGTCGAAGGCGAGTTGCGCCTCTTCATCACCTTCGTCGACCCTGCGTCGGATCTCGCGCATGTCGTTGTCACCGCACAGGCCGATCAGACCGCTCTTCTTGTTGAGAAGAGTGTCGATCTCATCGGTGGACATTCCGGCAACACGCATCAAATGGAAGATGACGGCCGGGTCCATGTCTCCCGAGCGCGTACCCATCACCAGACCCTCCAAGGGCGTGAGCCCCATGGAGGTGTCCACGCACCGGCCGCCCCTGACCGCCGAGGCGGACGCGCCGTTGCCGAGGTGCAGCACGATCACGTTCACCTCTTCCGGAGACTTGCCCAGCAGCTTCGCCGTCGCGCGGGAGACGTAGGCGTGCGAGGTGCCGTGGAAGCCGTAGCGGCGGATGCGGTGCTCGTCGGCGGTCCTGACGTCGATCGCGTAGCGGGCGGCCGACTCCGGCATCGTCGTGTGGAACGCGGTGTCGAACACGGCGACCTGCGGCAGATCCGGCCGCAGCGCCTGGGCCGTACGGATGCCGGTGAGGTTCGCCGGGTTGTGCAGCGGGGCGACCGGGATCAACCGCTCGATCTCGGCGAGCACCGCGTCGTCGATGACGGTCGGCTCGGTGAAGTGCTTGCCGCCGTGCACCACCCGGTGCCCGATCGCGGCCAGCTCAGGGGAGTCCAGCCCCAGACCGTCCTTGGCCAGTTCCTCCGACACGGCCTTCAGGGCGGCCTCGTGATCGGCGATGGGGCCGGTCCACTCCCGGGACTCGCCGACCGCCGGGGTGTGCTTGAGCCGGGAGGTCTCCTCGCCGATGCGCTCGACGAGGCCCACCGCGAGCCGGCTGCCGTCGCTCATGTCGAGCAGCTGGTACTTCACCGACGAGGAGCCGGAGTTCAGGACGAGGACACGGGACGAACTCACTGCTGGGACGCCTTCTCGATGGGGGACTGGGCCTGGATCGCCGTGATGGCGACGGTGTTGACGATGTCCTGCACGAGCGCGCCGCGGGACAGGTCGTTGACCGGCTTGCGCAGACCCTGCAGCACCGGGCCG
Source organism: Streptomyces cupreus (assembly GCF_014257025.1). Lineage (GTDB taxonomy): Bacteria > Actinomycetota > Actinomycetes > Streptomycetales > Streptomycetaceae > Streptomyces > Streptomyces cupreus. Next base: position 28,319 of record NZ_JACMSF010000032.1, on the reverse strand, counting down.
ACGGCGATGGCGCCGGCCGAGCGCTGCACGGCCTTGTAGGTGTTGTTGCCGGTGTTCAGGTCGGGGAAGATCAACACGCTTGCCTGCCCGGCGACTTCGGAGTCCGGCAGCTTGGTCGCGGCGACCGAAGGCTCGACGGCGGCGTCGTACTGGATCGGGCCTGCGCAGCCGCACCAGCTCCGTCGCCTCGCGCACCTTGTCGACATCGGCGCCCGAACCGGACGTACCCGTCGAGTACGACAGCATCGCGATCCGCGGCTCCACACCGAACTGCTCGGCCGTCGCCGCCGACTGGATGGCGATGTCGGCGAGCTGCTCGGCGTTCGGGTCGGGGTTCACGGCGCAGTCGCCGTAGACGAGGACCTTGTCGGCGAGGCACATGAAGAAGACGGACGACACGATGGAGGCGTCCGGCTTGGTCTTGATGATCTCGAACCCGGGGCGGATGGTGGCCGCCGTGGAGTGCACGGAGCCGGAGACCATGCCGTCGGCGAGGCCCTCCTGGACCATCAGGGTGCCGAAGTAGTTCACGTCCGAGACGACGTCGTAGGCCAGCTCCACGGTCACGCCCTTGTGGGCGCGCAGGGCGGCGTACTTCTCGGCGAAGGCGTCGCGCAGCTCGGAGGTCGCGGGGTCGATCAGCTGGGTGTCGCCCAGGTCGATGCCGAGATCGGCGGCCTTCTTGCGGATCTGGTCCACAGGGCCGAGCAGCGTCAGTTCGCACACCCCGCGCCGCAGCAGCACCTCCGCCGCGTGCAGCACCCGCGGCTCGGTGCCCTCGGGCAGCACCACACGCCGAAGGTCGGAGCGGGCCTGCTCCAGCAGCTTGTGCTCGAACATCATCGGCGTGACCCGGTCGCTGCTCGGGGCGCTGACCCGCTTGAGCAGGTCGCCGGTGTCGGCGTACCGCTCGAACAGGCCGAGCGCGGTCTCCGCCTTGCGCGGGGTCGCGGCGTTCAGCTTCCCCTCCAGGGAGAAGAGCTGCTCGGCGGTCGGGAAGCTGTTGCCGGGCACCGAGATCACCGGGGTGCCGGGGGCGAGGCGGGCGGCGAGGGTGAGGACGTCGTCGCTGGGGACCTCGTTGAGGGTGAGCAGCACACCGGCGATCGGCGGGGTGCCGGCGCTGTGCGCGGCGAGCGCGCCGACCACCAGATCGGCCCGGTCGCCCGGGGTCACGACCAGGCAGCCCGGGGTCAGGGCGCCGAGGAAGTTCGGCAGCATCGCACCGCCGAAGACGAAGTTCAGCGCGTCCCGGGCGAGGCCCGAGTCGTCGCCGAGGAGCGTCTTCGCGCCGAGGGTGTGGGCGATCTGCGCGACCGTGGGCGCGGACAGGGCGGGCTCGTCGGGAAGGACGTAACAGGGGACGGGCAGCCGGCTGGCGAGCCGCTCGGCGATCTGGTCCCGGTCGCCCCGCGCGACCCGGTTGGTCACCATGGCGAGGACGTCGCAGCCGAGGCCGTCGTAGGCACGGTAGGCGTTGCGGGTCTCGGCGAGCACCGACTCGGCGGTCTGCTTGCGGCCGCCGACCACGGGTATGACGGAGGCGCCGAACTCATTGGCGAGCCGGGCGTTCAGCGAGAGCTCGTCCGGGAACTGGGTGTCGGCGTAGTCGGTGCCGAGGACGAGGACCACGTCGTAGTCACGGGCGACCAGGTGGAACCGGTCGACCAGGGTGGAGACCAGCTCGTCGGCGCCCCGCTCGGCCTGGAGCGCGGACGCCTCGTGGTAGTCCATGCCGTACACGGTCGCCGGGTCCTGCGCCAGCCGGTAGCGGGCGCGCAACAGCTCGAAGAGCCGGTCGGGCCCGTCGTGGACGAGGGGCCGGAAGACACCCACCCGGTCGACCTGCCGGGTCAGGAGTTCCATGACCCCCAGTTCGACGACCTGGCGTCCGTCGCCGCGGTCGATACCCGTCACGTACACGCTGCGCGTCACGCGTGGTCTCCCCTTCATCCTTCGTCAGCATCATAAAAATCGCCCACCGAGGTGAGCAGAACCCTCTTGACAATACCTCTGTCGATAGATAAGGCGCCCGTCAGGACCGAACGCTGGAAAGGGCGGATCGGGGCGGACGGGACGGAAGCGGCATCGTCTTCTGGGACGTGAAACAATCGGACTGGCTCATTGGTGTCAACAGCGAGCAGGAGACACAGCACGATGCGTATCGGAGTTCTCACCGCCGGCGGCGACTGCCCCGGCCTGAACGCAGTGATCCGGTCGGTCGTGCACCGAGCCGTCGCCCATTACGGCGATGAGGTCATCGGCTTTGAAGACGGGTATGCCGGTCTGCTGGACGGCCACTACCGCACTCTCGACCTCGACGCGGTGAGCGGCATCCTGGCCCGCGGCGGCACCATCCTCGGCTCCTCCCGCCTTGAGCGCGACCGGCTGCGCGAGGCCTGCGACAACGCTCCCGACATCGCCCGCGACTTCGGCATCGACGCCCTCATCCCGATCGGCGGCGAGGGCACCCTGACGGCGGCCCGGATGCTGTCGGACGCGGGCCTGCCGGTGGTCGGCGTCCCGAAGACGATCGACAACGACATCTCCTCCACGGACCGCACCTTCGGCTTCGACACGGCGGTCGGCGTCGCGACTGAGGCGATGGACCGCCTCAAGACCACCGCCGAGTCCCACCAGCGCGTGATGGTCGTCGAGGTCATGGGCCGGCACGCGGGCTGGATCGCCCTGGAGTCCGGCATGGCCGCCGGCGCCCACGGCATCTGCCTGCCCGAGCGCCCCTTCGACCCGGCCCACCTGGTCAAGATGGTCGAGGAGCGCTTCTCGCGCGGCAAGAAGTTCGCCGTCATCTGCGTCGCCGAGGGCGCCCACCCCGCCGAGGGCTCCATGGACTACGGCAAGGGCGAGATCGACCAGTACGGCCACGAGCGCTTCCAGGGCATCGGTACGGCACTGGCGTTCGAGCTGGAGCGCCGCCTCGGCAAGGAGGCCAAGCCGGTCATCCTCGGCCATGTCCAGCGCGGTGGCGTACCGACGGCGTACGACCGTGTCCTCGCCACCCGCTTCGGCTGGCACGCCGTGGAGGCCGCCCACCAGGGCGAGTTCGGCAGGATGACGGCGCTGCGCGGCACCGACATCGTGATGGTGCCGCTGGCGCAGGCCGTGACCGAGCTGAAGACGGTGCCGAAGGACCGCATGGACGAGGCGGAGTCCGTCTTCTAGGCCCAGGGTTCTCACAGGTTCGGCCCAGGGGCGCTTCAGGTACGGCCGGGACCGTGTGCCTATGCACACACACAGACCACGCACCCCTGAGGCCGAACGCACCCGCCGCTGGTTCATGAACAGGTCGCTGCTGCTCGGCGGGGCCGCCGCGGTGGCGACGATGACCGGTTGTTCGAGTGGCTCATCGGTGGACACGGCGTCGTCCGCCGCCCCGAGCGGCATGCCCTCCGGCGGGCCGGGCGGCGGCATGGGCCCCGGCGCCTCCGCGGTGACGACGACTTCGTCGGCGTCACCGCGGACGGCAAGGTCCAGGAGGACCTCTACTCGATCCACTCCACCGGCGTCTCCACCGACCCGATCGTGAAAGCGGCGCAGAACTTCCTCGACGGACTGTCCACCAAGGAGAAGCGGTCCGCGCAGTACGACATCCAGGACGACGAGTGGCCGGCCTGGAGCAACGTCGACGGATACGAACGCAAGGGCGTCCGCATGGGCGACCTCACCGAGAACAAGCGCGAACTCGGGTACGCCCTGCTCGGCGCCGCCCTGTCCGCAGACGGCCTGACCCAGGCCCGCAACATCATGAAGCTCAACGCCTACCTCGGTGACTACAGCGGCGGCGGCAAGGAGACCCTCACCGAGGGCCACTACTACTTCACCTTCATGGGCACCCCGTCGACCACGAAGCCGTGGGGCTTCCAGTACGAGGGCCACCATCTGGCGATCAACTACTTCGTCCTGGGCGACCAGGTCGTCATGACCCCCACCTTCATGGGCTCCGAGCCCACATCGGCGACGTACCAGGGCGAGAAGATCGTCACCTTCAAGACGGAGACCACGGCGGGCCTCGCCATGCTGCGCTCCCTGACGAAGGCGCAGCAGGCCGAGGCGATCTCGACCACGGCCCAGAAGAGCGGCGCCGATATGAAGGCGGGCGCGGGAGCCGACAACCTCGAACTCGCCTACGAGGGCCTGAAGTGCTCCGAACTCACCTCCGCGCAGCGGCAGAAGCTGCTCGACCTGGTGGGCGTCTACGTCGGCTACATGAACGAAGGGCACGCCGAGGTCAGGCTGGCGGAGGTCGAGGAGCACCTCGACGACACGTACTTCTACTGGATCGGCGAGACGAAGGACAGCTCGGCCTTCTACTACCGGGTGCACAGCCCGGTGGTCCTGATCGAGTACGACGCCCAGTCGCCGCTGGCGTACGGGAACGAGTCGAGCGGCGGAGGCATGGGGGGCCCGAACGGTACGCCCACCCAACAGCACATCCACACGATCGTCCGCACCCCGAACGCCGGCGACTACGGAGTGGACCTGCTCAGACTCCACCTGGAGAACGATCACTGACCCTGGTCCAGAAATGGTCCACGATCCGGTCCAGGAACTCCCGGCCCGCCGCGCTGGAGCCGCTGTCGCCGCCCCAGCTCAGGGTGGCCACCATCTGGCCGTGGTACTCCCGGTGCAGCTCCTGGAGGGCGTCCTCCACCAGGCGCCGGTCCAGCGGCACGAGCTTGCCGATCGGGCGCACATACGCCTGCCAGCGTGTCGTCACGGCGCTGCGCAGCAGATCGGCGAGCTTGCTGTCGCGCCCGGTGACAGTGACGAAGTCCGGCAGCGACAGCCCGAGCAGATCGGCGAGCGCGGAGGTCTGACGCTCGGTGCCACGCCAGTCGTCGCTCTCCTCCATGCGCAGATAGGCGTGGAGCTCGTGCCCGACGGCACGGGCGACGTCCTCGGGGGCGAGCCCGCGGGCCATGCGGTGCTCACGCAGGGTCCGCGGACGGCCGAGCAGTTCACCGGGCGAGCACCACAACACGCCCGCGAGGGCGGTGAGTTCGGGATTGGAGGGGGAGGTGACCCCCCGTTCCCAGGCGATGACGAGATCGGGCGTGACGTAGGGCAGTCCGTACGACACACGCATGCCGTAGGCGACATGTTCGGGGCCCATGTTCAGGGCGGCGCGGAGTCTTCGGGCGGCGGGGGCGTTGAAGGGCGGTGTCGGTGGGACAGGGGGCTGGTTCGGTTGAGCTGGGGGTCGGCGCACGGGGCCAAGCTAGGGCTGGAGGCGTGCGGCGACTACGGTCTGTTCGGCCAGGATTACGGATTGTAGGAACGTACGGTTCCGGCCGTGAGGGAGGGGTGGCTGAAGATCGCCGGTTAGTGAGGGCGGGGGCGGGTGAGGCTCACGCCGGGGGGCTCGCGCGGGCGCCCCGGGAAGGTGACGCGGTGATGAACGGCAAGCTCAGCGGGCATATTCGAGAGCGGCTCCTGGCCCCGAACTTCTGGCACCTCGCGACGGTCGGCCCCGACGGCGCGCCCCACGTTTCGCCCATGTGGGCGGACATCGAAGATGAGTACGCCATGGTCAACACGTCGATCGGGCGCGTGAAGGTCGACAACCTGCGGCGCAATCCGTACGTCTCGCTGTCCCACATCGACCCCGAGAACCCGTACGACCGGGCCGAGATCCGGGGGCGGGTGGTGCGGTTCGTGGAGGGGGAGGCGGCGGAGCGGGCGATGGACCGGCTGGCGCGGAAGTACATCGGGGAGGAGCGGTATCCGTGGTTGCTGCCGGGGGAGCGGAGGGTGATGTTGTTGATCGAGGCTGAGCGGGTGCGGAGGGTTGTGGGGGTGGAGGCGTTTCGGAAGGGGGTTTTGCCGGAGGGGTAGGGGGCTTCCGTGCCGCACCGCCCAGGCTCGGCCCACTGGCTCCGTGCTGTTGACGCCTTCACCCGAGCCAACGCCCCTGCCGAGGCGGCCGAAGCCCGCGACGCAGCAGACAGCCTCACCCCTTGACTGCCCCACCCAACGCAAACCCTCCACCCAACCGCCGAGCCACCACCACGTACAGCAAAATCACCGGCGTCGAATAAATAACCGAGAACGCGGCCAGCTGCCCATAAACCACCGTCCCCCGATTCCCGAAGAACTCATTGATGCTCACCGCCGCCGGCATTTGGTCCGGCGTGAGCAGCAGCATGAACGGGACGAAGAAGTTCCCCCACATCATCACGAACGAGAACACCGTCACCACCGCCACGCCCGGTCCCATGAGGGGCAGCACGATCCGCAGCAGTGACTGGAATGACGACGCCCCATCCGTCCACGCCGCCTCCTCCAGCTCCTTCGGTACGCCGTCCATGAAGTTCTTCATCAACCAAATAGCGAACGGCAGTTGGGACGCGGCGAAGAAGAAGATCGTGCCCTGCATCGTGTCGATCAGGTTCACCTGGACGAAGAGGGCATAGACCGGGACCATCACCGCCGTGATCGGCAGGCACGTCGCGAAGAGGATCGTCAGGAGGAACGGGCGGTTCAGGCGGGAGCGGAAGCGGGACAGCGGGTACGCCGCCAGCGCCGCGCAGGCCACCGTCAGCAACGTCCCGCCCCCGCACAGCAGCAGGCTGTTGAGCAGGGGGGTGAAGGTAATCTCCTCCGTCAGTACCGCGTCGAAGTTGTCCCACGTCACCCCGCCCGGGACCTTTACCCTCAGATCCGCCCGCGGGTCCAGGGCGGAGAGGACAACCCACGCCAGCGGGAGCACGAAGGCCGCCGCCACCGCCAACAGGCCCGTGTCGGCCGCCAGGCGGCGAGTTGTACTTCGGGATCGCACGGGGCCCTACACCTCCGTCCGCAGCAGCCGCAGATACACGACCGAGAACAGCGAACCCACCACCAACAACAGCAGCGCTACCGCCGTGCCGTAGCCGATCATGCTCTTCTGGAACGCCTCCTCGTACATGAACAACGGCAGCGTCTGGCTCTTGCCGCCCGGGCCGCCCCTCGTCATCACCCAGATCAGGCCGAAGACGGAAAGGGTCTGGAGGGTGATCAGCATCAGGTTCGTGCTGATGGAGCGGCGGATCATCGGGAGCGTGATATGCCACATGCGGCGCCACCCGCCCGCGCCGTCCACTTCCGCCGCCTCCGTGATCTCCTTGGGGATTTCATTCAGGGCGGCGGAGTACACCAGCATCGAGAAGGCCGTTCCCCGCCACACATTCGCGAAGGACACCGCCAGGATCGGCAACGTGAACAGCCAGTTCTGGGACGGGAGATGGAGCCAGTCCAGGATGGCGTTCAGGGTGCCCTCGCGGCGGAAGAAGGCGTAGAGCAGGAAACCCGCCACCACCTCCGGGAGGACCCAGGCCGCGATGACTATGCCGCCCGTCAGTGTGCGGATCGGCTTCGACGCCCGTTGCATCAGGGCCGCCAGCGCCAGGCCCAGCGTGTTCTGGCCGATCAGCGCCGATACGACCGTGAAGACGAGGGTCAGCCATACGGCGTTCAGGAAGGCCTCGTCCCCGAACGCCGTACGGAAGTTCTCGAAGCCGATGAACGACTCCTCGGCCTGGCCGGTGAGTTGGAGGTCGGTGAAGGCGATGTAGGCGCAGTAGGCGATCGGGCCGGCCAGGAAGAGGAGCAGGAGGACGACGGCAGGGGTGAGCGGGAGCGCGCGGCTGATCGTCCTCATGCGCGGGGACTCATTTCTGGATCACCTGGTCGTCGGTCGCTGCTTTGAGCTCCTCGTCGTAGTTCTTCGCCGCCTCTTCGACTGACATGTCCCCTGTCGTGACGCCTTCCATCGCCTCCTGGATGGCCGTGGAGACCTTCGGGTACGCGGGATACGCCGGGCGGTAGTGCGTGCTCGCGACCAGGTCCGTGAAGAACTTGATGCCGGGTTGGGCCTCGGCGTACGCGGGGTCGTTCGCGACGTCCTCGCGGACCGCGATGCCGGAGTTGGCGACGTACCACTTCTGGGCGTTCGCCTTGGTCTGCATCGTCTTGATGAAGTCGAAGGCCAGATCGGGGTTGGCCGCCTTGTCGGGGATCGCCCAGGTCCAGCCACCGGACATGCTCACCTTGCCGGGGGCCTGGCCGGCTTGCGTCGGCATGGCGGCGAGGCCGAGTTTCTCCGACCACTCCGGCCATTCGTGGCCGCTGCCCTCCAGCCAGTCCTGCGGGAGCCAGGAGCCGTCGAGGTCTATGCCGAGCTTGCCCTGGGGGAGGAGTTCGCCGCGGACGCGGGTGCCGAAGTTGGGGTCCAGGGCGTCGGCGACATCGGGGCCGAGCTTCTCCTTGTAGACCGTCTCGACGAAGGCGAGGGCGTCCTTGAAGCCCTGGCTTCCCGCTATCCACTTCTTCGATGCCGTGTCGTAGAGGGGGTCCGTCCTGCCGTCGTTGGTGCCGTACAGGAGCATTTCGAAGCCCTGCATGGTGGCGGCCTCGCCCGCGGGTTTGCCCGTGTAGACGTTCAGGGGCGTGACGTCCGGGACCTTCTCCTTGATCGTGCGGGCCGCGTCCAGGACGTCGTCCCAGGTCTTCGGCTGCCAGGGTGTTGGGATGCCGGCCTTCTCGAAGATGGCCTTGTCGTACCAGAGGCCGCGGGTGTCGGTGCCGTCCGGGACGCCGTACGTCTTGCCGTCCTCGCCCTTCGCCGCCTCCTTCGCCGTGTCGATGAACTGGTTCCAGTCCGGCCATTCGGCGAGGTAGTCGTCGAGGGGCTTCAAGTAGCCGCTGGTGATATCGGAGTTGATGAGGAAGGTGTCCTCGTAGACCAGGTCCGGGGCGGTCTTGGGGGAGCGGAGCATCTGCTGGAGCTTGGTGTAGTACTCCGAGTCCGGGGCCTTGATGGGTATGAACTCGACCTTCTTCCCCGGGTACTTCTTCTCGAACTCCTTCTTGATGTCCGCGAGGAAGTTGTCCATCACCTTGATGTTGTTGTCCGTGGACTGCTTGAAGGAGACCTTCACGGTGTCCGGATCACTTCCGGAACCGCCGCCGCAGGCGCTGAGGGTCGTCGCGGCGGCGAGGGAGAGGGCGGTGGCTATCAGGGCGGCGGTGGGGCGCACGGGCATGACCTCCTGCGGGCTCACGTCGTTGTGGCGCGGGGATGGCTGCCCGGTGAACGTAGGTGGGGTGGTCTAGTCAGGTCAATGCGTCTGCGGAGGATTAGCGCCGGCCGCTTCGGCCCGGGTGAATGCTTCGGCGGCCCGGAGGCGGTAGGCGCGGGCCTCGTCGACGTGGTCGGCGGTCTCGTGCGCAAAGGCCAGGCCCTCCAGGGCCTGACCGGCCCAGTACCAGTCCTCGAACTCGCGGTATATCTCCAGCGCCGTTTCGTACGCCTCAAACGCCTCTGCGACGCGGCCCGCATCCCGAAGGGCAGCGCCGAGGTTGTGCCACGCCAGGCCCTCACCGTGATCGGTCCCCGGCGGCCTGGCAGAGGTCACGGTCCCGGATGTGGGCGTCGATCGCTTCCTGGACCCGGCCCGCCTCCAGGAGAGCCCCCGATCCCGCCCATCCCCGTGACGGCGAAGATCAGTACCGCCTCTCCACCCGCCCCCGGCGCGAGCTGGGTCAGCAACCGCTCCAGTTCGGAAGACCGCCCCGTGGACCCCAGCGGCCGCGGCGGCAGCGTCGCCGTAGCCCGGGGCACCGGACCGTCGACCGTCCCCCTACCGCTCCCGGTCGACCCGCTTGCCGATAACAGGCCGGTTGAAGACCCCGCCCCGGAAGTCGATGTGATCGCCCCCGTATTGGGGCCCCTCCTTGGAGCCGGAAGAGGACCCGCCGGAGGCACCCCGCGGTCGGTGCTTCCGCAGCACCCCCACCGCCACAGCCGCCGCCTGCGCAGCCGCCCGCTCCTGGGAGCCGCCTGCGTCCGCCGTCGACTTCCCGGCGTCCGCCCGGTCGCTGATCCCGCGAATCACCAGCGCGTCCAACTGCCCGCTGACATGCGCCGCATGGACCGCGCCGGCGCCCTCCATCTCGATGGCGTTCGCGTCGTTGTAGTGGCGCTTGATGAACTCGGCGAAGGCCGACCTGTCGTCCGTCAGGACCACGTCCCCGCAAGCGATCGGCTTCAGATGCCCCCGCACCCCGTCCAGCCCCCGCAACGCCGACCGCGCCGCCTGCACCAGCCGGTTGGACCCGTGCCAGACCTCGGGCCGGGCGTGGAAACCGGAAGGTGTGACCTTGCCGCCCTGCACGGCGTACACCTTCGTGCCGACCACGACGTCACCGATCGCGACATCCGCCTTCAACGAACCCGCCACGCCCACGAACAGCACCGCCTCCGGCCGGAGCCAGCCCAGGATCTGCGTCGTCAGCGCGGACGCGTTCACCGCCCCCTCGCCCAACTCGGCGACGGCCAGCGTCCAGTCCGTCCCCGCGAGCCGGCCCCGCTCCACCCGGGTTCCGTCCTCGTGGACCAACTCCTCGACATCGTCATCGAGATGGGCGCGTACGGCGTCGTACTCCTCAGGCAGGGCGGTGAGCACGACGACGGTGGGTGAAGTCTTCGGCACGCGTTTAAGGTACTGCCAAGCACGTGCACCGGGGGAAGGAAAGCGCATGGCGGAGTCGGACGTCAGCGTCGGACAGTTGCTCCTCGCCGAGTACCAGACCGTCAAGGACGAGCAGAAGACCCGTATCGGCTTCCGCGACAACCTCCTCTATGTCACCCTCACCGTCGTCGCCGCGGTCATCGCCGCCGCCGCGCAGGCCGAGCAGTCCGCCATGCTGCTGGCCATCCCGCCGGTGTGCGTCGTGCTCGGCTGGACCTACCTCGTCAACGACGAGAAGATCTCCGCCATCGGGAAGTACATACGCGACGACCTCGGCCCCCGCCTCACCCAACTCGCCCAGGCCGAGCGCGCGTTCGGCTGGGAGACAGCCCATCGCACCGACCCCCGCCGCAGCACCCGTAAAGCCATCCAGTGCGCCATCGACCTGCTGGCCTTCGCGGTCGCTCCGCTCGCCGGGCTCGCCGTCTACTGGGGTGCCGGGCAGACGTCCACCGGGCTGCTCGTCGTCTCCGTCCTCGAAGCCCTCGCCCTCATGGGACTTGCCACCCAAGTCGTCCTCTATGCACGGCCGTTCAGCTAGGGACCGCTCACCCACCGATACTGCAACTCCGGCCGCCCCACCGTCCCGTACTGCGGACTCCGCGCCGCCCTCCCCGCGTCCACCAGATGCTCCAGATAGCGCCGCGCCGTGATCCGCGAAATACCCACCGCCTCCGCGACCCCCGTTGCCGTCAGCCCCTCCGCGCAGTCCCGCAGCGCCACCGTCACCCGCTCCAACGTCGGCGCGCTCAAACCCTTCGGCAGAGCCGCCGGGCCCGGTGCCCGCAGAGTCGCGAGCGCCCGGTCGACCTCGTCCTGGCCGCTCGCCTCGCCCGCCGCCGCGTGGAACTCGGCGTACCGGACGAGACGGTCCCGCAGGGTCGCGAAGGTGAACGGCTTCAGGACGTACTGGACCACACCCAGTGACACGCCTTCCCGCACCACCGCCAGATCCCGCGCGGACGTCACCGCGATCACGTCCGCGTGATGGCCCAATGCCCTGAGGGATCGGGCTAGTTGGAGGCCGTGCACGTCCGGGAGGTGGAGGTCCAGGAGAAGCAGGTCCACCGGGGTGCGGTCCAGTGCGCGGCGCGCCTCCGCACCCGTGTGCGCCTTGCCGACCGCCGTGAAACCGGGGACCCGGTTGACGTACATGACATGCGCGTCGGCGGCGACCGGGTCGTCCTCCACGACCAGGACCCGGATCGGTTTTTCGGTGCTCATACGTCGCCTCCAGAGACTGCGCCCCCAGAAACTACGCCCTCACTCGCCCGTGCGGTCCCCAGCGGCAGCCGCACCTCGAACTGCGCCCCGCCCCCGGCGGCCCCGGCCACCGTCAGCGTCCCGTCGTGCCGGCTCACCGCCTGCCGTACCAACGCCAGTCCCAGGCCACGCCCCCCAGGGCCCGCCGGCTTCGTCGAGAACCCCCGCTCGAACACCACCTCGGCATGCTTCGGATCCACCCCCGCGCCCGTGTCCGACACCCTCATGACCAGGTCAGACGCCTCCGTGTACGCCGTCACAGTCACCCGCGCCCGCACACTGCCCTGCGCCGCGTCCACCGCGTTGTCGATCAGGTTGCCGAGGATGGTCACCAGGTCCCGGGCGGGCAGCGACGGCGGCAGGAGTCCGTCGTCGAGCCGGCTGTCCTCCGACACCACCAGCTCCACGCCCCGCTCGTTCGCCTGGGCCGTCTTGCCCAGCAGCAGGGCCGCCAGCACCGGCTCGCTGACCGCAGCCACCACCTGGTCGGTGAGGGCCTGCGCCAGCTCCAGTTCGGCCGTCGCGAACTCCACCGCCTCTTCCGCCCGGCCCAACTCGATCAGCGAGACGACTGTGTGCAGCCGGTTGGCCGCCTCGTGCGCCTGCGAGCGCAGCGCCTGTGTGAAGCCCCGCTCGGAGTCCAACTCACCCATCAAGGACTGGAGTTCGGTGACATCGCGCAAGGTGACGACCGTGCCCCGGCGCTCCCCGCCCGACACCGGGGAGGTGTTCACCACCAGCACCCGGTCCGCCGTCAGATGCACCTCGTCCACCCTCGGCTCCGACGCCAGCAGCGCACCGGTGAGCGACGGCGGCAGCCCGAGGTCGGCGACGGACGTACCCACGGCCTCCTCGGACACGCCCAGCAGCTCCCGGCCGCCGTCGTTGATCAGCGCCACCCTGAACTGCCCGTCGAGCATCAGCAGGCCCTCGCGCACGGCGTGCAGGGCGGCCTGGTGGTAGTCGTGCATCCGGCTGAGCTCGGCCGCGTTCATACCGTGGGTGTGGCGGCGCAGGCGGGCGTTGATGACGTAGGTGCCCACCGCGCCGAGCGCGAGCGCGCCGCCCGCCACGCCGATCAGCGCCGTCAGCTGGTCCTGCACCCGCTTGCTGATCTCCTCGACCTTGATGCCCGCGCTGACCAGGCCGACGATCTTCCCGCCGTCCCAGATGGGCGTGACCGCGCGCACGGAGGGGCCGAGGGTGCCGGTGTACGTCTCGGTGAACGAGTCGCCCTTGAGCGCGCCCTCGATATGGCCGATGAAGCGCTGGCCGATCTCTTCGGGGTTGGGGTGGGTCCAGCGGATGCCCTTCGTGTCCATGATCGTGACGAAGTCGACCCCGGTGTCCTGCTGGACGTGCAGCGCGTACGGCTGGAGCGAGGACGAGGGGTCGTCGGTGCGGATCGCCTGCCGTACCGACGGGGAGTCGGCGACCGAGCGGGCCACGGCCACCGCCTGGCGGCCCGCCGCGTCCTCGGCCTGGCTGCGGTCGCTGACGTAGCTGAACAGCGCGTACCCGGCGACGAGCACCGCTATCAGCACAGCCTGCATGGCGAAGAGCTGGCCGGCCAGGCTGCGGGGTCGGGGGACGGGGAAGCGCATGTCGTCAGTGTGCCTCTCCGGTTAAGCGTGAACTAAATGAACGGAAGCGTGACCGCCCTCACAGGGCGGGAGATAGTCACGGCATTCCTCAAAACCCCCGGATGTGAGCCGCACGCCGGTGATGCCGACGAAGACGTCAAGGAGGGCAGCCGTGGCCGCCAGCACCCCCGATACGGCACCCGCAGCCAAGCGGGACCGTACGCACTATCTCTACATCGCGGTGATCGTCGCGGTTGCCCTGGGCATCACCGTCGGTCTGGTCGCACCCGACTTCGCGGTGGAGCTGAAGCCGATCGGAACCGGCTTCGTGAACCTGATCAAGATGATGATCTCGCCGATCATCTTCTGCACCATCGTGCTGGGCATCGGCTCGGTACGGAAGGCCGCCAAGGTAGGCGCCGTCGGCGGTATCGCCCTCGTCTACTTCCTGGTCATGTCGCTGGTGGCCCTCGGCATCGGCCTGGTCGTCGGCAACCTCCTCGACCCGGGCTCCAGCCTCGCGGTGACCGACGCGGTCAAGGAGGCCGGACACGCGCAGGTCGACGCGGAGGCCAAGGACACCACCGAGTTCCTGCTCGGCATCATCCCGACCACGATGGTGTCCGCGTTCACCGAGGGCGAGGTCCTCCAGACCCTGCTCATCGCCCTGCTCGCCGGCTTCGCGCTCCAGGCCATGGGCTCCGCCGGGCAGCCGATCCTGCGCGGTGTCGAGCACATCCAGCGGCTCGTCTTCCGCATCCTCGCCATGGTGATGTGGGCCGCCCCGATCGGTGCCTTCGGCGCCATCGCCGCCGTCACCGGCTCGGCCGGTGTGGACGCGCTCAAGAGCCTGGCCGTGCTGATGCTCGGCTTCTACACCACCTGCTTCCTGTTCGTCTTCATCGTGCTCGCCGCGCTGCTGCGGGTCGTCGCGGGCCTGAACATCTTCACGCTGTTCAAGTACCTGGGCCGTGAGTTCCTGCTGATCCTGTCGACGTCCTCGTCCGAGTCCGCGCTGCCGCGGCTCATCGCGAAGATGGAGCACCTCGGTGTCAGCAAGCCGGTCGTCGGCATCACCGTTCCGACCGGCTACTCCTTCAACCTCGACGGCACCATGATCTACATGACCATGGCCTCGCTGTTCATCGCCGACGCCATGGGTACGCCGATGTCGATCGGCGAGCAGATCCCGCTGCTGCTGTTCCTGCTGGTCGCCTCGAAGGGCGCGGCGGGTGTCACCGGCGCCGGTCTCGCGACGCTGGCCGGTGGTCTCCAGTCGCACAAGCCCGCGCTGGTGGACGGCATCGGTCTGGTCGTCGGCATCGACCGGTTCATGAGCGAGGCGCGCGCCCTGACGAACTTCGCGGGCAACGCCGTGGCCACGGTCCTGATCGGCACCTGGACCAAGGAGATCGACCGCGGCCGGGTCGACCAGGTGCTGGCCGGTCGGATCCCGTTCGACGAGCAGACCTTGCTGGACGACGGCGCCTCGGACCAGGCCCCGGTCGACGTCCCCGAGCAGGGCACCGGCGAGAAGGAGCTCGCGAAGGCGTAGCACCGGCTCCCTCGGAACACCGAGCGGTCAGGCACTCCCCCGTAGCCTGGCCGCTCGGCTCATTTCTTCAGGTCTGCCACGGGTCCGTGATCTCCCGGAGCAGGATGAGCGCCTCGCGCAGCTGCCTCATACGCCGCTTGCCGAGGTGCTCCTCCCATTCCCGCTCCACCTCGGCGACCACGGCGTCGGCGACCTCCTTGGCCGCCCAGGCCTTCTCCGCGCCGCGCACCAGCCGGGCCCGCCTGTCGGTGGGGTCCGGCACGCGTGTCACATAGCCGGCCTTCTCCAGCTGGTCGACGAGAAACCCCGCTGTCTGCTTGGTGACCTGAGCCTGCTCGGCCAGCTCGGTCAGCCGGGTGCCGTCGGGCGCGATGCGCTGCATGACCCGGGCCTGGGCGGGCGTGAAGTCGTTGAAACCGGCCTCGGCGAGAGCGGCGAAGACGCGGTTCTCCAGGGCTCGGTAAGGGAGGAACAGCAGCACGCCGGTGTTGAGCTCACTCTCCACGAAGCCTCCCGCTTCCACCTTGACACTAGTCAGGCTCTCTGACTAATTTGGTCAGTGAAGCTTACCACTTGAGTGGGTGGTGATTCCCGTGGGTGTCGTACTGGGGACGGACGAGCGCTGGCGCGTCGTCGACGAGGAACGGGCGAGCCTGGCGGACCTCCTGGAGGGCCTGACCCCGGAGCAGTGGGAAACCCCGACGGCCTGCGGCGACTGGCGGGTTCGCGATGTGGCGGCCCATCTGACCCTGGCGCCCCGCTTCTCGTACGGCGACCTGGTGCGCGACTGGATCCGGGCGCGCGGCGACATGAACCGACTGATCCATGACACGGCGGTACGCGAAGCGCGGTTGTCCACGGCCGAGATCGTGACGAACCTCCGAGCCGTCATCGGCAACCGCCGGCTGGCCCCGACGACCACGCCCCGAGAACCCCTTCTGGACATCCTGGTCCACGGCCAGGACATCGCGCTGGCCCTCGGCCACCGACGCGAGATGCCGGCGGCGGCCGCCCGGGACGCGGCGGACAGGGTCTGGACCATGCGCTTCCCCCCGCGCCCCTGGCCCCTTCCGCGGGCGAGGCTGGTGGCGACGGACATCGAGTGGACGAGGGGGAGCGGCGAGGAGGTCCGGGCACCGATGGCGGACCTGCTGATGCTCCTGACGGGACGCACGCCGAGCCCGTCCGGGGGTCCGCCTCCGGGGGAGGGGTGGCGGGGGCGAAGGAATTCCTTTGACCCCCGCGCGACTCCACCCCCACCCTGAACACCTCGGCATGAAACGGCCCGTCCGCCCCCGGAGGCACCCGCATGAGCGAGTCGGAACAGCCCATCGACCTCGACCGAGTCAGCGAACTGTTCTACGACTTCCTCACCGCCGTCGCCCACCCCCATCACCGCGACCACGACCCGGCCCGCAACCTCAGCAACCGCCTCCGCGAACACCTCGGCACCACCCCCACGGACCGCCCCGTGGTCAAGGCGGCCTACGCCCCGTACGACCTCCCCAACGTCCACCTCGCCCTGGAGCGTTGGTTCGCCCAGGACGGCCGCACCCACGAACTCGTCGGCCTCAGGGGCTCACAGCACCACGGCGACCTCACCCTCGGCGACATCCTCGAAGCGGCCGACCGCTACGACCGCTTCACCATCGGCGCGGTCGCCTACGCCAGCCTCCCCGTCTCCGCCGACGAGGAACTGGCCTGTGTCTCCTGCGGTTTCTACCTCGGCACCGACGGCGACAACCGCTTCGCCGTCCTCCTGCGCGGTCCCCAGGACGAGTACGGCCGCAACAAGGTCGAACTCGAAGTCCTCGCCGCCGACACCGCCTTCGCCGACCGCCTCCTCGCCGACATCGACCGCCTGGTGCGCGAGCACAACATCTTCCGCGGCCAGGTCCTCTCCTTCGAGGGCTCGGAGTTCCGCCACGGCCTCGGCCCCTTCCGCTTCCACCGCCGCCCCAGCCTCTCCCGCGACGACATCGTGCTCCCCACCGGCCTCCTGGACCGCGTCGAGCGCCAGGTCGTCGGCGTGGCCCGCCGCCGCGAGCGACTCCGCGCCGCCGGCCAGCACCTGCGCCGCGGCCTCCTCCTCTACGGCCCGCCCGGCACCGGCAAGACCCACACGATCCGCTATCTCCTCTCCCACCTCCCGCAGTTCACGGTCGTGGTCCTCGCCGGCACCAGCATCTCGGCGATCGGCCCGGCCTGCGCCCTGGCGCGGATGCTCCAGCCCGCACTGGTCGTCCTGGAGGACTGCGACCTGATCGCCGAGGCCCGCGACTACGCGGGCGGTGACCAGCCCCTGCTCTTCCAGGTCCTCAACGAGATGGACGGCCTCGGCGACGACGCCGACGTGGCCTTCCTGCTCACCACCAACCGCGCCGACCTCCTGGAACCGGCCCTCGTCCAGCGCCCCGGCCGCGTGGACCTGGCGGTCGAGATCCCCCTCCCGGACACGGAGGGCCGCGCCCGCCTCCTCGACCTGTACGGCGCGGGTCTCGGCCTCGGCGAGGACATCACCGAGGAGGTGGTGACCCGTACCGAAGGCACGACCGCGTCCTTCACCAAGGAGCTGGTCCGTCGTGCGGTACTGATCGCGGCGGAGGCCGAATCCGACCGCACCCGCCCCTGCGACGTCCGCGCCGCCCTCGACGAGCTCCTGTCCGACCGCGACCGTCTGACCCGTAAGCTCCTCGGGGTGCAGGGGGAGGAGGTCGAGGAGGACTGGCGGCCGGAAGAAGCGGATCCCGCGGCCACACTCCACCGCTCCCAGGAACCGACCCCCGGCCTCGCGCCGTAGCGGCAGGCGACGGCAGGCCCCGGTGATAGCGTCTAGCAAACCATTGATGCTATAGCCCCACCGGTCAGGAGCCGATCGTGCCCAAGTCGGATGCCAAGACCCCCCGCGAGCGCTACCGCGCCCAGGTGCGGGACGAGATCAAGACCCGTGCCTGGGAGCAGATCGCCGGCGCCGGGGCCTCCGCGCTGTCGCTCAACGCGATCGCCAAGCAGATGGGGATGAGCGGCCCCGCCCTCTACCGGTACTTCGCCAACCGCGACGAACTGATCACCGAGCTGATCAGGGACGCCTACCGCAGCCTCGCCGACCGTTTCCAGGCCGCCGCCAAGGCCGGCGCGAGCCTCTCCGACCTCGCCCGGACCATGCGCGAGTGGGCCCTCGACGACCCCCAGCGGTACTTCCTGGTCTACGGCACCCCCGTCCCCGGCTACCAGGCGCCGCCCGACACCACCCTGATCGCCTCCGAGGTCATGGCCGTACTCCTCGACGCGTGCGAGGCCGAGGGAGTCGTCGCCGAGGACCCCTTCCAGACGCATATCGCCGAGCACCGCTTCTGGGCGGGCGACCACTCGGCCCCGCCCGCGGCCCTCCATCAGGCCCTGGTCCTCTGGACCCGCCTGCACGGCGTCCTGTCCCTCGAACTCGCCGGCCATTTCACCGGCATGGGCTTCGACCCGGCCGAGCTGTACGCCGCCGAGACCCGATCCCTCACCGGCTCTTGACGGCGTCGTCCAGCCGCGCCCGCTCCTGCGCGCTCAGCACCAGATCCGCCGCCCCGGCCGAGTCCTGGATCGTCCGCGGACGGCTTGCCCCGGGGATCGGGATCACCGTCGGGGACAGTCCCAACAGCCAGGCCAGACATACCTGTTGAGGGCTCACCTCCCGCTCCCGGGCGATCGTATGGAACGCCTCCAGCGGACCCGCCCCACCGCCCTCGATCGCCGACGGCCCGTCCAGCGAGCTCCGCGAGATCCCGCCGAGCGGACTCCACGGCAGAAACCCCAGCCCCAGTTCCGCGCACAGCCTCTGCTCCGCCTCACTGTCCCGGACGGCCGGTGAGTACCGGTTCTGCACCGAGACCAGCCGGTCACCGAGGATCTCGCGGGCCACCCGGATCTGACGGACGTCCGTGTTGGAGACCCCGACGAGCCGGATCTTCCCCTGGTCGGCCAGCTCGCGCAGCGCGCCCACCGACTCCTCGAAGGGGACAGCGGGGTCGGGCTTGTGGAGCTGGTAGAGGCCGATCGCCTCCGCCCCCAGCCGCTTGAGCGAGGTCTCCGCGGCAGCCTTCAGCCAGTCCGGGTCACCGTTCACTGTCCAACTCCCGTCGGCCGGCCGCCCCCTGCCGCCCTTCGTGGCCACCAGCACATCCCCCGTGTCGCCGCCGTATGTGGCGAGCGCCCGGGCGACCAGGAGCTCGTTGTGGCCGGGCGGCTCGCCCGGCAGGTGGTAGGAGTCCGCCGTGTCCAGCAGGGTCACCCCCGCGTCGAGCGCCGCGTGCACGGTCGCCAGGGCCCGCGCCTCGTCCGGTCGCCCCTCGATGGACAGCGGCATCGCGCCGAGCCCGATCGCGCTCACGCGTACATGGCCAAGATTTCGGTACCGCATATCAGTCCCCCAGGGTCTCGGCGACAGCCTTCGGCAGCCACTGCCGTACGTCGCCGAAGGTGAAACCGAGCCGGGTGGCCCGGGCGTTGTCCATGCCGTAGGAACGGGCGAAGGAGAGCGGTGAGACCTCGCCGACCTCGACGCCCCGCAGCACCACCGTGCCGTCGGGGATCCGCGCCGCCACCGCCTCGCACAGTTCGTCGGTGCCCAGCAGGCCGTTGGAGGCCGCGTTGACCGGGCCGGTGAAGTCCTCGCCCACGGCCCAGGCCAGGAAGTCGGCGATCTCCTCGACGTGGATGTAGGTGGCGGGCCGGTTCACCACCGGCACGGCGATCGGCTCACCCGTGCGGATCCGCTCGGCGTAGTGCGCGAGCCGCCCGGTGAAGTCGTCGTCCCCGCCCAGCACATGGGCGACGCGCACGGCCACGTACGGGAAGGCGGGGTCGGTGGCCAGTACCGCCTCCGCCTGACGCTTGCCCTCGCCGTAGTGCGACTCAAGGAACTCCGGGTCGTCCCACGGGAGTTCGAGATCGACGGCGACCGTACGCGGGTCGACGGCCGACTCCACGACCGGGGTGGGGGAGTCCTCGTACTCGTACACCTCGACCGTCGACGTCATCACATAGCGCCGGGTCCGGCCGCCGAACACCCGCCGTGCGACCGCCGCTTGGCGCGGGGTGTAGCAGACCTGGTCGACCACGACGTCGAAGGTGCGTGAACCGAGCGCTTTCCGCAGGGAGTTCTCGTCGTCGCGGTCGGCGACGAGATGAACAGCGCCGGTGGGCGGTGGTGCGGAGCCGCGATTGAGGACCGTGACGCGGTCACCGGCCGCCAGCAGCCTGCGGATCAGGCGCTTGCCGAAATAGCGGTTGCCGCCGATGACCAGTACCTCTCGTGCCTTTTCCATGACCATAATTCTCTTCGCGTACCACCGTATTCTGAAGGGGGAACCATGGGAGTTCAGGCGGCTTCGCCAAAAGAACCTCGGCGTCTGCGTGCCGCCGCCGAGGAAACGTCGGTGGCCTTCGACGCGCTCGACCGGCAGATCCTTCAGCTCCTCCAGACGGACGGCCGGATCAAGCTCAGCGAGCTGGGCCGCCGGGTGCGGCTGAGTCCTGCGGCGGTCACCGAGCGGGTGCGCCGCCTTGAGTCGGCGGGTGTGATCAGCGGCTACGGCGCCCGGGTGGTTCCGGCCCGGCTCGGCTACGGCATCCAGGCCTTCATCCGGGTCAATCCGCACGGCGGCTACAACCTGAAGCATCCGAGGACCCTGGAGCTGATGGAGCGCCCCGAGATCACCGAGGTGCACCACGTGGTCGGCGAGGACTGCTGGATCCTCAAGGTCGCCGTCCATGACACGGTCCATCTGGAGGAGGTCCTCGAAGAGGTCTCCGCGCTCGGCCGTACGACGACGTCGATCGTGCTCACCTCGCCGGTGGAGCGGAAACCGCTGTTGCCTTGACGTCGGGGTGAAGGCTTACGTTCGTACGCATGCGAATCGGCGAGCTGGCCGAGCGGGCCGGGACGACGACCCGGACGCTTCGGTACTACGAGGCGCGCGGCCTGCTGCCAGCGCGGCGCACCGGCAACGGCTATCGGACCTACGACGAGAGCGATCTGAGGCTGCTGCGGCAGATCAGGACGCTCCAGGACTTCGGGTTCGAACTGGAGGAGACCCGGCCGTTCGTGGAGTGTCTGCGGGCCGGGCATTCCGAGGGCGACGCGTGCCCGGCCTCGCTCGCGGTCTACCGGCGCAAGCTGGACGAACTCGACGCGCTGATCGGCGAGTTGCAGGCCGTCCGGGCGCAGATCGGGGTGCGTCTTGCGCTCGCGGAGGATCCGAAGTGCGAACTGGGAGGGTAGCCGTGGTGAGTGAAGTGACGGACGCCGACTTCGAGGCGGAGGTCATCGGGTCCGAGCTGCCGGTGCTGGTGGAGTTCACCGCCGACTGGTGCCCGCCGTGCCGGCAGATGGCACCGGTGCTGCGCGCGCTGGCGGCGGAGGAGGGGGAACGGCTGAAGGTGGTGCAGCTGGACGTGGACCACAATCCGGGGACCACCAACGCCTACAAGGTGCTGTCGATGCCGACCTTCATGGTCTTCCGGGGCGGAGAGCCGGTGAGATCCATGGTCGGGGCCAGGCCCAAGCGGCGGCTCCTGGAGGAGATCGCCGACGTACTGTGAGCTGATACCAAGAGAAATCCCCCGAGCAATTGCGCTCGGGGGATTTCTCTGCGTATATTCAATGATTCGCGACTTCAAGAGAATTGGGTCGCGAAGAAGCTGAGTAAGCGCAGTATATCCGGGCGGGAGTGGAATTGTCAAACAGCGAATTTCCGGACGATGAAATGCGCGGCGAGCAGGAATTCATCGACGGCCTGTATGCGCGCGTGGACGCGCTGCGCGGTGACACCGAGGCCTCCGTCGCTGACGCGCTCGCCCAGGGCAACACGCCCATGCAGGCCCGTCTGGAGCGGGACATCCTCGTCGCCGAGCGCTCGGGTCTGCTCGCCGCGCTGAACGCGGTCGACGGCTCGCTCTGCTTCGGCCGGATCGACCTCGCCTCCGGCGTCAGCCACCACATCGGCCGGATCGGACTGCGCACCGAGGACGCGGCCCGCACCCCGATCCTCATCGACTGGCGGGCCGATGTCGCCCGCCCCTTCTACCTGGCCACCGGACACACCCCGATGGGCCTGCGCAGGCGCCGGCACATCAGCACCAGCGGCCGTACGGTGACCGCGCTGCACGACGAGATCCTCGACCTCGGGGACCAGGAGCGCACCGGTCACGAGGACCCGAGCGGCGACGCCGTGCTGCTCGCCGCCCTCAACTCCGCGCGCACCGGCCGCATGGGCGACATCGTGCAGACCATCCAGGCCGAACAGGACGAGATCATCCGCGCCCCGCACCGCGGCGTCCTGGTGGTGGAGGGCGGCCCGGGCACGGGCAAGACGGCGGTGGCCCTGCACCGGGCCGCGTATCTCCTCTACGAGCACCGGGAACTGCTCGCCAAGCGGGCCGTACTGATCGTCGGTCCCAACCCCGCCTTCCTCGGCTACATCGGCGAGGTGCTGCCCTCCCTCGGTGAGACGGGCGTCCTGCTGGCGACGGTCGGGGAGCTGTTCCCCGGTGTCCGGGCGAAGGCGACGGACACCCCGGAGGCGGCCGCCGTGAAGGGCCGCGCCGACATGGCGGAGGTGCTCGCCGCCGTCGTACGCGACCGGCAGGCGCTGCCCGATCCGGTGATCGCGATCGAGCACGACCGCGAGATCCTGATGCTCGACGACGGTCTGGTCGGCGTCGCCCGCGAACGCACCCGCTCGGCGCGGCTGCCGCACAACGCGGCGCGGGAGTACTTCGAGGGCCACATCCTCAACACCCTCACCGACATGGTCGCCGAGCGCATCGGCACCGACCCCTATGACGGCTCGAACCTGCTCGACCCGAGCGACATCACCCAGATCCGCGACGAGCTCGCCGAGAACCCCGAGGTCTGGTCCGCGATCGACCAGTTGTGGCCGGTGCTCACCCCGCAGCGCGTGGTCGCCGACTTCCTCGCCGAGCCGGAGGGGTACGTCTCCGACGCCGACGCGGCCGCCATCCGCCGCCCGGTGACCCGGAGCTGGACCGTGGCGGACGTACCGCTGCTCGACGAGGCCGCCGAGCTGCTCGGCGACGACGACCGGGCGGCGCGGCTGCGGGCGGAGCGCGAGCGGGAGACCCAGATCGCCTACGCGCAGGGCGTGCTGGACGTGTCGTACGCCTCGCGGACCTATGAGTTCGAGGACAAGGAAGACGGTGATCCCGACGCCTCGGAGGTGCTGTCCGCGCACGACATCATCGACGCCGAGCGGTTCGCCGAGCGGCAGGAGGAGGACGACCACCGCAGCGCCGCCGAGCGCGCGGCGGCCGACCGCACCTGGGCGTTCGGGCACATCATCGTCGACGAGGCGCAGGAGCTGTCGCCGATGGCCTGGCGGCTGCTGATGCGGCGCAGCCCGACCCGCTCGATGACCCTGGTCGGCGACCCGGCCCAGACCGCCGAGGCGGCGGGGGTCGGCTCATGGTCCGGGATCCTCCAGCCGTACATGGAGGACCGCTGGGAGCACACCCGACTGGGCGTCAACTACCGCACCCCGGCCGAGATCATGGAACTCGCGGCGGCCGTGGTCCGCGCCGAGAACCCCGACTTCGAGCCCCCGAGCTCGGTCCGCTCGACCGGCGTACGGCCGTGGATCCGCGCGACGGACGACCTCCCCGGCGCGGTGGCCAAGGCGGTCGAGGAACTGACCCCCGCGGAGGGTCGCCTAGCGGTCATCGCCCCGCGCGACCTCCACCGCCGGCTCGCCGCCCACCTGGACGGCGTGACGGCGGGCGCGGAACCGGATCTCACGCAGACGGTCGTCCTGCTGGACCCGAGGCAGGCCAAGGGCCTGGAGTTCGACTCGGTCCTGGTCGTGGAGCCCGGCCGCTACGGCACCAGCGACCTCTACGTCGCCCTGACCCGGGCGACGCAGAGACTGGGCGTACTGCACACCGGACCGCTGCCGGCCGGCCTCGGCTAGGCCGGCCGGAGCCACACCGTCGCCAGGGGCGGCAGGGTCAGGCGGATGCTGGTCGCCCGGCCGTGCCGGCCCTGGGGCTCCGGCTTGAGCGGATCGGGGTTGGTGACATCGCTGCCGCCGTACTTCGCGCCGTCGGTGTTCAGCGTCTCGTGCCAGGCCGGGACGTCCTCGGGGACGCCCAGACGGTAGTCGTGCCGTACCACCGGGGAGAAGTTGGAGACCGACAGCAGCGGGACGCCGTCCGTGTCGTAGCGCAGGAAGGCGAAGACGTTGTCCTCCGCCGCGTCCCCGACCACCCACTGGAAGCCGGCCGGGTCGGTGTCCCGCTGCCACAGGGCCGGAGTGTGCCGGTAGACGATGTTCAGATCCCGGACCAGGTCCCGGACGCCCCGGTGGTCGGCCTCCGCCCCGTACGCCGGATCCAGCAGCCACCAGTCAGGGCCGTGCGCCTCCGACCACTCCGCGCCCTGGGCGAACTCCTGGCCCATGAAGAGGAGTTGCTTGCCGGGGTGGGCCCACATGAAGCCCAGGTAGGCGCGGTGGTCGGCACGCTGCTGCCACCAGTCGCCCGGCATCTTCGACACCAGGGACCGCTTGCCGTGCACGACCTCGTCGTGGGAGATGGGCAGCACGTAGTTCTCGCTGTAGGCGTACACCATCGAGAAGGTCATCTCGTTGTGGTGGTACTTGCGGTGGATCGGCTCATGGGACAGGTAGCCCAGCGAGTCGTGCATCCAGCCCATGTTCCACTTCAGGCCGAAGCCCAGCCCCCCGAAGCCGCCCGGGCCCATGTGGTGGGTGGCGCGGGTGACGCCGTCCCAGGCCGTGGACTCCTCGGCGATCGTCACCACACCCGGCACCCGCCGGTACACCGTGGCGTTCATCTCCTGCAGGAACGCCACCGCGTCCAGGTTCTCCCGGCCGCCGTGCACATTCGGGATCCACTGCCCCGGCTCACGCGAGTAGTCGAGGTACAGCATCGAGGCGACCGCGTCCACCCGCAGCCCGTCGATATGGAACTCCTCGCACCAGTAAATGGCGTTCGCCACCAGGAAGTTGCGCACCTCGCGGCGCCCGAAGTCGAACTCCAGCGTGCCCCAGTCGGGATGCGCCGAACGCAGCGGGTCCTCGTGCTCGTAGAGCGGACGCCCGTCGAACTCCGCCAACGCCCAGTCGTCGCGCGGGAAGTGCGCGGGCACCCAGTCCATCAGCACGCCGATGCCCGCCTGATGCAGGGCGTCGACCAGGAACTTGAAGTCGTCGGGCGTGCCGAGCCGGGCTGTCGGCGCGTAGAAGCCGGTGACCTGATAGCCCCAGGAACCGCCGAACGGGTGCTCGGCGACCGGCATCAGCTCCACATGCGTGAAGCCCAGGTCCTTGACGTACGCGGGGAGTTGCTCGGCGAGTTGACGGTATGTCAGCCCCGGGCGCCAGGACGGCAGATGGACCTCGTAGACCGAGAAGGGGCCCTCGTGCGCCGGTACCTGCCCGCGCCGCCGCTTCAGCCACTCCTCGTCGCCCCACTCGTGGTGCGAGGCGTGCACGATCGACGAGGTGTTGGGCGGGGCCTCCGTACGGCGGGCCAGCGGGTCGGCGCGCAGGGTGCGGGAACCGTCGGGCCGGGTGATCTCGAACTTGTACAGCTCGCCCTCTCCTATGGCCGGGACGAACAGCTCCCACACCCCGGTCGATCCCAGCGACCGCATCGGATAGCCGGTGCCGTCCCAGAAGTTGAAGGTCCCGGCAAGGCGCACCCCGCGCGCGTTCGGCGCCCACACCGTGAACCGCGTCCCGGCCACGCCCTGGTGGGTCATCGGCTCGGCCCCGAGCGCCTGCCACAGCTGCTCGTGCCGGCCCTCGCCGATCAGATGCAGGTCCAGATCGCCCAGCGCGGGCAGGAAACGGTACGGGTCCTCGATCTCCAGCTCCGCGCCGTCGTACACCACGAGAAGCCGGTACTCCGGCACGCCCCGCAGCGGCAGCAGCCCCGAGAAGAAGCCCTCGCCGTCGTCGTGCAGCTCGGCCCGCAGCTCCCCGGCGAGAACGGTCACGGAACGTGCGTACGGCCTGAGAGCCCGGAAGGCCACGCCACCGGGCACGGGGTGGGCGCCGAGCACGGAGTGCGGGGAGTGGTGGGTGCCGGCGAGGAGACGGGCGCGGTCGTCGGCGTCGACGGCGGGGGAGACGGCGACCTCGGGTACGGGCTCCGGCGGCAGCGCCTTGGCGGCCTTCTTGGCCGTCGACTTCTTCGCGGTCGTCTTGTTCGCGGGGGCCTTTTTCGCCGTGCCCTTCTTCGCTGTCGTCTTCTTGGAAGCGGCGGACTTCGTCTTGGGGGCGGCCGACTTCGCGGCGACCTTCTTCGCAGTCGCCTTCTTGGCCACGGCTTTCTTCGCCACCGCCTTCTTCGCGACGCTCTTCTCCTCGGCCGCCTGCTCGGCCGACTGGTGTGGATCGGGACCGGGGGACGGGGGTCGGGGGGTCACGAGTGGGGCCTCCTGGACGAGGGTGAGGTGAGCGGGGGAGCAGTGCCGTCGTCCGTGGCGAGACGGCGCACGGCCGACAGCGGGACCGGGAGCCAGTCGGGGCGGTGGCGGGCCTCGTAGACGACCTCGTAGATCGCCTTGTCCGTCTCGCACGCCCGCAGCAGCACGGGGTCGGTACGGGGATCGACGCCGGAGACCTCGGCGTACCCGGCGCAGTACGCGGCCCGGCAGGTCTCGGCCCAGCCCGGTATCGGCGGGTCGGCCGAGTGGGCCGCGTAGTCGAAGGAGCGCAGCATCCCGGCGATGTCCCGCAGCGGGGGCTGTGGCATCCGCCGTTCGGCCAGCGGCTTGGCCGGTTCGCCCTCGAAGTCGATCAGCCACCACTGACCGGCGGGCGAGCGCAGGCACTGGCCGAGGTGCAGATCGCCGTGGACGCGCTGGGCCGTCCAGGTACGGCCCTCGGCCGCCAGCGTGCCGAGCGCCTCGAAGGCGGACCGCAGCCCGGGCGCGTACGGCCGGAGCGCGGGCACCGCCTCCGCGGCGGCGTCAAGACGCTCCAGCATGCCGTCGACCATCAGCTCCAGTTGGGCATCGCCGAGGGTGACCGTCGGCAGCGCCCGGGCCAGCGCGGTGTGCACCTCGGCGGTGGCCCGCCCGAGCGCCCTCGCCTCTACGGCGAAGTCCTCGCCCTTGGACAGCTCGCGCAGCGCCAGCTCCCAGCCGTCCGAGGCGCCCTGTACAAAGGGCTGGAGCACCCCGAGGACATACGGCTCCCCGGCCTGCTCGGCACGGATCCATGCCGTCGGCGCCGGTACCCGGGGGCAGCCCTCGTGGGCCAGCGCCAGCGGCAGCTCCAAGTCGGGATTGACGCCGGGTACGACCCGGCGCAACAGCTTCAGGATGAACGTATCGCCGTAGACGATCGACGAGTTGGACTGCTCGGAGGTCACCACGCGCGGCACCAGGCCCGGGCGGATCTCCTGGTCCGGCTCCCGCTCGAAACGCAGCCCGCCGATGCGGGCCTGGGTGCGCAGCGCCTCCAGGAGCAGCTCGGCGGGCCGGGGGTCGTACAGGGCCTCGTACACCGTGCGTCCGGTGAGCGGGCCCTCGTCCACGTGTCCGATCAGCGCGGGCGCGAGCCGGGGCGGCAGCGCCTCGCGCACGCCTATGAGGAACTGGTAGCAGTCGCCCGGCAGGGGTGATTGATGAGCACGCACGAGGAGGTGGTAGAGGCCGAGCTTGCCGTCGGCCGGCAGCAGTTCGGTGGCGGCCACCAGCGAGAATCCGGTGACCGGACGGCCCTTCCCGGCGAACCAGCGCTGCCGCGGCAGCCACTCCCGCAACAGGGGGTCCAGGGACGCAAGGAAACCCGGAGTCGAGGTGAGGGTACGGGTGACGGCTTCCGACATGGCGTCGCGTCCTTTCCCCGGGGGCGGGGTGTGAGTGATGCGTGCCCCGGGCGGGGCGGAGGAAACCGCCCCGCCGGGCTTCTAGGAGTTCTCCTTGCGCAACCGGAACCAGTAGAAGCCGTGTCCCGCCAGCGTCAGCAAGTACGGCAGCTCACCGATGGCCGGGAATCGCACCCCGCCGAACAGCTCCACCGGATGCCGCCCGTTGAACCTCCGCAGATCCAGCTCGGTCGGCTGCGCGAACCGGGAGAAGTTGTGCACGCACAGGACGAGATCGTCCTCGTACTCCCGCAGGAACGCGATCACGGCCGGGTTGGACGACTGGAGTTCGGTGTACGAGCCGAGTCCGAACGCCGGGTTCTGCTTACGGATCTCGATCATGCGCCGGGTCCAGTGCAGCAGGGACGACGGGGAGGACATCGACGCCTCGACGTTGGTCACCTGATAGCCGTAGACCGGGTCCATGATCGTGGGCAGATAGAGCCGGCCCGGATCGCAGGACGAGAAGCCCGCGTTCCT
>NZ_JACMSF010000031.1 GCF_014257025.1 Streptomyces cupreus | reverse complement strand
CAGGCTCTGAGGCGTATCGTCAGCTTATGAGCCGTTCTTGAAGCTGGGAGGCTCGTCATGAGGTCGCGGCGGGTTCATCGGTGGCGGCTGCTGACGTGGCTGGTCCTGGCGTTCAACCTGGCGATGCTGCTGTGGCTCGTGGTCGCGCTGGACGCGGCCGAGAACGACGGCGAGACCTGCGTCGGGGACCTGTGTCGGGAGGCCAACGACCCCGGCAGCTCCATGGGCACCTGGCTGGTGGTCTTCGTCTGGCTGGCGGGCGTGATCCTGACCGTCGCCGCCTGGCTGATCACCCACCACACGGAACGGCCGGGGCGCCGGCCCCGCCGGGGCTGGCACCGCTGACACCGCTCGGGCTCTCAGGACGACGCCCGCTCCTCCAGCTCCGTCGCCAGCACCACCTGCCGCCGCTCAAGACCCCGGGACACCGCGGGGCGCCGGTCGGCGATCTCCTCCAGCAGCAGGTCGATCATTCTGCGGCCCATCTCCTCGATGGGCTGGCGCACACTGGTCAGCGGCGGCTCCATGTGGCGGGCGATGGCCGAGTCGTCGTAGCCGACGAGGGCCACGTCGTCGGGGATACGGAGCCCCGCCTCGCGCAGCACCTGCCGGGCGCCCGCCGCCATCACGTCCGAGCCGGCGAAGACGGCGTCCAGATCGGGCCGCCGCTCCAGCAGCGCCGCCATCGCGCGCCGCCCGCCCTCCTCGGTGAAGTCGCCCGGCTCGATCAGCCGCTCGTCCACCGTCCGCCCCGCGTCCCGCAGGGCGTCGCGGTAGCCGTCGACGCGGCGCTGGGCGCCGTACACGTCGAGGCGGCCGGTGATGTGGGCTATCTCGCGGCGGCCACGGGACAGCAGGTGCTCCACAGCCTGGCGGGCGCCGCCGTAGTTGTCGGAGTCCACCGAGGTGAGCGTCTCCGCGGCGGATCTCGGGCCGCTGATCACGGCCGGAATCTCCAACTGGGCGAGCAGATCGGGCAGCGGGTCGTCGGCGTGCACCGAGACCAGCAGCACACCGTCGACCCGGTGCGCGGCGAGGTACTGGGCGAGCCGGCGCCGCTCACGGTCGCTGCCCGCGAAGATCAGCAGCAACTGCATCTCGGTCTCGGACAGTTCGGCTCCCACGCCCTTGAGCATGTCGGAGAAGTACGGCTCCGCGAAGAACCGGGTCTCCGGCTCGGGGACGACAAGGGCGATGGCGTCGGTGCGGTTGGCGGCGAGGGCACGGGCCGCGGTGTTCGGGACATAACCGAGCTCGGCGACGGCCGCCTCGACGGCGGCGCGGGTGGCGTCACTGACCCTCGGCGAGCCGTTGATCACCCGGGAAACGGTCCCGCGACCGACACCGGCACGCGCCGCGACCTCTTCAAGCGTAGGCCGCCCGCCACTCCGCCCCCGCGCTCCGTGGCTTGCCATGGGCTCCGCCTTTCGCCGTCGTCTTGTCGCTGGCCTGGAATTTAACAGTCCCGTCCCCCGTCGTGGCCGTCCACAGGGACGGGCCGCACAAAGCCGACCGGCATCGAGAAGCCGGGGCGCCGCTCATCCAGTGGCGCACCCCCGCCTTCCAGTTAACGTCCCGATAACTGAACGCATCTCTCCGCTCCCACGCCCTTGACACCCCCGCCCGGACCGACGACTCTTCAACACATCACTTGTGGGAGCGCTCCCACAGTACCTGACACATACACATCCCGCACGTTCCCCGCCCGAGCCGCAGCGAGAACTAACGGGCCCAACAGTGCAGTTGGCCGGGGGGTCGGCACGTCAGGGCAACAGGAGGACGCAATGCGAGCACGTACCCGAATCCGCCGTAAGGCGGTTGTCCTCGCGGCGGTGGCGTCGCTGGGCGCCGGGCTGCTGGCCGGCTGTGCCGACGACGGCAACGACGACAACAGCTCGTCGACCGAGGGCGGTGGCGGCAAGACCAAGATCACCCTTGGTCTGTTCGGCACCGCGGGCTTCGAGGAGTCCGGTCTGTACAAGGAGTACGAGAAGCTTCACCCCGACATCGACATCCAGCAGACCGTCGTCGAGCGCAACGAGAACTACTACCCCGCGCTGCTCAACCACCTCACCACCAACAGCGGCCTCCAGGACATCCAGATGGTCGAGGTCGGCAACATCGCCGAGATCGTCCAGACCCAGTCGGACAAGCTGCTCGACCTGTCGAAGTACGGCAAGGAGAGCGACTATCTGGAATGGAAGTGGCAGCAGGCCACCACCGAGGACGGCCAGACGGTCGGTGTCGGCACCGACATCGGCCCGATGGCCATCTGCTACCGCACGGACATGTTCAAGGCGGCCGGGCTGCCCACCGACCGCGAAGAGGTCGGCAAGCTGTGGGCCGGCAGCTGGGACAAGTTCGTCGACGTCGGCAAGCAGTACCAGGACAAGGCGCCCAAGGGCACCACCTTCCTGGACTCCCCCGGCGGTCTGCTCCAGGCGATCCTCAGCGGTGAGAAGGACCGTTTCTACGACTCCTCCGGCGAGGTCATCTACAAGACGAACCCGGCCGTGAAGGACGCCTTCGACCTCACCGCCGAGGCCGCCGAGGCCGGACTAATCGGCAACCAGACGCAGTTCCAGCCCGCCTGGGACACGACGATCGCCAACAGCAAGTTCGCCGCGATGTCCTGCCCGCCGTGGATGCTCGGCTACATCAAGGGCAAGTCGAAGCCCGAGGCGGCCGGCAAGTGGGACATCGCCCAGGCGCCCAAGTCCGGCAACTGGGGCGGTTCCTTCCTGACCGTGCCCAAGTCCGGCAAGAACGCGGAGGAGGCGGCGAAGCTGGCCGCCTGGTTGACCGCTCCCGAGCAGCAGGCCAAGCTCTTCGGCGTGCAGGGCAGCTTCCCGTCGACGCCGGCCGCGTACGAGTCGACCGAGGTGACCGGCGCGAAGAACGACATGACCGGTGACGCCCCGATCGGCACGATCTTCGCCGAGGCCGCCGCGAACATCCCCGTCCAGTCCATCGGCCCGAAGGACCAGATCATCCAGCAGGGCCTGACCGACAACGGTGTGGTCCTGGTGACCCAGGGCAAGTCCGCCAAGGAAGCCTGGGACAACGCCGTGAAGACCATCGACAACGCCCTGGATCAGTGACCCGTATGACCACTGGGCACGACACCGCCGCCGCGTCCCCCGCAAAGGAGGGGGGCGCGGCCCCGGGCCGCCCGTCCGGCGGCGGTCCGACCGAGCAGGAGCAGCGGCGCCGCAAGCGACAGTCCCGCCGCTGGCAGCGGGATGTGCGGTGGAGTCCGTACGCCTTCGTCTCGCCGTTCTTCCTGCTGTTCCTCGCCTTCGGCCTGTTCCCGCTGATCTACACGGGCTGGGCCTCGCTGCACCAGGTGGAGCTGACCGCGCCGACCGACATGGACTGGGTCGGGCTGCGCAACTACACCCGGATCTTCGACGACGAGTTCTTCTGGAACGCGGCCGAGAACACGCTGACCATCGGCATCATCTCGACCGTTCCGCAGCTGCTGATGGCGATGGGCATCGCGCACATCCTCAACTACAAGCTGCGGGCCTCGACCTTCTACCGGGTCGCCATGCTGGCGCCGTACGCGACCTCGATCGCCGCCGCCTCGCTGCTGTTCGTGCTGCTCTTCGGCCGCGACTACGGCATGATCAACTGGGCGCTGGGCGCGGTCGGGATCGACAACATCGACTGGCAGAACGACAAGTGGGCCTCCCAGATCGCCGTCTCCACCATCGTCATCTGGCGCTGGACCGGGTACAACGCGCTGATCTACCTGGCCGCGATGCAGGCGATCCCGCAGGATCTGTACGAGTCGGCGGCGCTGGACGGGGCGAGCCGTTGGCAGCAGTTCTTCCATGTCACGCTGCCCTCGCTGCGCCCGACGATCCTGTTCACCGTGGTCGTGTCGACGATCGGCGCCTCCCAGCTGTTCGGTGAGCCGCTGCTGTTCGACGCGAACAAGGGCGCCTCGGGCGGGTCCCAGCACCAGTTCCAGACGCTCGGCCTCTATCTGTACGAGCAGGGCTGGGTGAACCAGCACCTGGGCCGTGCCTCCGCCATCGCCTGGACGATGTTCCTGATCCTCATCGTGATCGGGATCGTCAACTACGTCATCTCGCGCCGGCTGCGCGCCAGTAGTTAGGAGACCGGCCGTGACGACGACCCTGACGAAACCAGACTCCCCCGAGGACCGGCGACCGCGTGTGCGTCGGCCCAAGGCGGCGCGGGCCGGCGGGCAGATGCACGCGGGACCGATCGCGTATGTGATCCTCGCGCTGTTCACCCTCGGCTCGCTGTTCCCGCTGGTGTGGACGGCGATCGCCGCTTCCCGTGACAACCAGCGGCTGGCGCAGACCCCGCCGCCGTTCTGGTTCGGTTCGAACCTCTTCGACAATCTCGATCTCGCCTGGAACGACGCCAACTTGGGCGAGGCGTTCCTCAACACCACGTTCGTGGCCGGGGTGTCGGCGGCGACGATCGTGTTCCTTTCGACGATCGCCGGTTTCGCCTTCGCCAAGCTGCGCTTCAAGGGCCGTAACGCGATGATGCTGATCGTGATCGGCACGATGATGGTGCCACCGCAGCTCAGTGTGATCCCGCTGTACATGATGGTCGCCGAACTCGACTGGTCCGACCAGCTCCAGGCGGTGATCCTGCCCTCGCTGGTGAGCGCGTTCGGTGTGTTCTTCATGCGGCAGTATCTGCTCCAGGCGCTGCCGGACGAGATCATCGAGGCGGCGCGGGTGGACGGCGCGAGCAGTTGGCGTGTGATCTGGCACGTGGTGTTCCCGGCGGCCCGTCCCGCGATGGCCGTGCTGGGCATGCTGATGTTCGTGCAGACCTGGAACGACTTCCTGTGGCCGTTCCTGGTGCTGACCCAGAACGGCAATCCGACCGTGCAGGTGGCGGTCGCGGGCCTGGGCCGCGGCTATACGCCGGACCAGTCCCTGATCATGGCGGGCGCGCTGCTGGGCACGCTGCCGCTGCTGATCGTCTTCGCGATCTTCGGCAAGCAGATCGTGGGCGGCATCATGCAGGGCGCGGTCAAGGGCTGACGCCCCCGCATCCCCCGTATCTCTCCAGGGGCCGGGTCACCGCCGCTCCGGCCCCTTCTCCCCTCCCCCTACACGTCGGTCTTCACGAGCTCAATGGGAGCGCTTCCATGCCTGAGTCCGCACAGCCGGTGACCCCGGTGACCTTTCCTCCCGCCTTCCTCTGGGGCGCAGCCACCTCCGCGTACCAGATCGAGGGGGCGGTGCGGGAGGACGGCCGTACCCCGTCGATCTGGGACACCTTCAGCCATACGCCGGGCAAGACGGCCGGCGGCGAGACCGGTGACATCGCTGTCGACCACTACCACCGCTTCCGTGACGACGTGGCGCTGATGGCCGGGCTGGGCCTGACGGCGTATCGCTTCTCGATCTCCTGGTCGCGGGTGCAGCCGACCGGCCGTGGCCCGGCGATCCAGCGGGGTCTGGACTTCTACCGCAATCTGGTGGACGAGCTGCTGGCGCACGGCATCAAGCCGGCGGTGACGCTCTACCACTGGGATCTGCCGCAGGAGCTGGAGGACGCGGGCGGCTGGCCGGAGCGGGACACGGCGTACCGGTTCGCCGAGTACGCGCAGATCGTCGGTGAGGCGCTCGGCGACCGGGTGGAGCAGTGGATCACGCTCAACGAGCCGTGGTGCAGCGCCTTTCTGGGGTACGCCTCGGGTGTGCACGCGCCCGGGCGTACCGACCCGGCGGCCTCGCTGCGCGCCGCGCACCACCTGAACCTGGCGCACGGCCTGGGTGCTTCGGCCCTGCGCTCGGTGATGCCGGCCCGCAACTCGGTGGCGGTGAGCCTGAACTCCTCGGTGGTCAGGGCGGTTTCCGACGATCCGGAGGACCTGGCGGCCCGGCAGCGGATCGACGACCTGGCCAACGGCGTCTTCCACGGGCCGATGCTGCACGGCGCCTACCCGCAGTCGCTGCTGACGGCGACGCAGTCGCTGACGGACTGGTCGTACGTCCAGGACGGTGATCTGGCGCTGATCAACCAGCCGTTGGACGCGCTGGGCCTCAACTACTACACGCCGACGCTGGTGTCGGCCGCCGCGTCGGCCCCGGCGGGCCCGCGCGCGGACGGTCACGGGGCGAGCGCGTACTCGCCCTGGCCGGCCGCGGAGGACGTCGCGTTCCACCAGACCCCGGGCGAGCGTACGGAGATGGGCTGGACGATCGACCCGACGGGCCTGCACGACCTGATCATGCGCTACACCCGTGAGGCCCCGGGCCTGCCGCTGTACATCACGGAGAACGGCGCGGCCTACGACGACAAGCCCGACCCCGACGGCCACGTCCACGACCCGGAGCGGATCGCCTACCTCCACGGCCACCTCTCGGCGGTCCGCAGCGCCATCGAGGACGGCGCCGATGTCCGCGGCTACTACCTGTGGTCCCTGATGGACAA
Source organism: Streptomyces cupreus (assembly GCF_014257025.1). Taxonomy (GTDB): domain Bacteria; phylum Actinomycetota; class Actinomycetes; order Streptomycetales; family Streptomycetaceae; genus Streptomyces; species Streptomyces cupreus. The sequence continues at coordinate 95,810 of NZ_JACMSF010000031.1, read as the reverse complement.
CTTCGAGTGGTCCTACGGCTACGACAAGCGCTTCGGCGCGGTGTACGTCGACTACACGACCCTGGAGCGGACCCCGAAGTCGAGCGCCCTGTGGTACGGGCAGGCGGCTCGAACGGGGGCGCTTCCGGGGGTGGAGTCGGTCTGACGGGGGGCGCGGCGCCTTGCGGGGCGCCGCGCCCTGTTGTGCCGTCCAGGGTCGACCACCCCAGGCCGGGGACCGCGTGGTGCCGGCCGGCGTAGGGCGGATGTGCGCCCCGGCCGGATGGGGGCGTGAGGCCGGCCGGGGCGCGTTCCCCCGTGGTCGGTTGTAGACCGCTGGTCAGTTGTAGGCCGCGAAGGCCTTGGCGAAGGCGTTCTTGTCCTGGTCGATGGAGCTGCACGTCGCGTCGGCCGCGGGCTTCGGGCCGCCGGGGCAGGCCTTGTCGCGGGTCGCCGACCACATCGACAGCCAGCCGAGGCCCTTGGACCTGGCGAAGTTCACCAGCTGGGTGGCGTCCTCGACCTTGAAGACCTCCGTGACCACGTCGTTGACGCCGATCATCGGGGTGACCGCGACGGTCTTCCAGGCGGCACTGTCGGACAGGCCGAGGACACCCTTGATCTGGGCCTGGGTGGCGGTGGCGGCCTGCTCGGCGTAGGTGCCCATGTCACCGCTGTACGCCGGGCCGTAGTCCATCGCCATGATGTTGACGGCGTCGATGTTCACGCCGTTCTTCTTGGCGTCGGCCAGCAGGTCCACGCCGGGCTGGGTCAGGCCCTCCGGCATCACCGGGAGGGTGAAGGAGACGTCCAGGTCGGGGTGTTGCTTCTGGAGCTCGGCGATGGCCTGGGCGCGGCGGGTGTTGGCCGCGGTGTCGGGCAGCGCGCCGCCCTCGACGTCGAAGTCGACCTTGGTGAGGTCATAGGCGTCCACGACCTTGCCGTACGCCGTCGCCAGCGCGTCCGCCGAGGAGCAGGTCGTCGCCAGCTCGCTGCCGGCCGCGCCGCCGAAGGACACCCGGACGTCGCCGCCCTTGGCGCGCAGTGCGCCGATCTGCGCGGCGACCGCGTCGCTCGCCAGGTCGCTCACCCCGCCCCACTTGGGCGTACAGCCGCCTCCGTCGGTGACGAAGGCGAGGTTGTAGTCCTTCACGCCGGTGGCCTCGGCGGCGGCGACCAGGTCGAAGGCGGGGTAGAGGGAGGTGTCGACGTACGGGGCGAATCCGGCGTTGGTCGTGTTGCCGCTGCCGGTCGACTCCGTGGGCTTGGGGGTGGCGGTCTGCGTCGGGGTGGGGGTGGGGGTGGGGGTGGGGGTCGCGGTCTGGGTGGGGCGGCCGGTGGGCTCCGGGGTCGCGCCGTCGTCCGCCGAGCACTTGACGCCGTCGACGACACAGCCGGTCGGGTCGCCTGAGCCGTTGACGACGAAGCCGACGGTGACCGACTCCCCGGCCGCGAGCCCGTCCTTGTCCCAGGCCGCCGGCTTCACGGTGACGCGCGAACCGCTGACGCTGGACTCGGCGTTCCACAGCGAGCTCAGCTTGGCGCCCGACGGCAGGTCGAAGGTGAGGGTCCAGTCGGCCTTCGTCGAGCCGGTGTCGTTGGTGACGACGTACTGCGCGGTGTAACCGGTCGACCAGTCACTGGTCTTGGTGTACGCGGCGCCCACGCCGGCCGCCTGCGCGGTGCCGGTGAGGAAGACGGCGCCGCCACCGACCACGGCGGCGGCGACGAGGCCGCCTATCGCCTTGTTCCTGCCGCTGACCTTGCGCCGGTGGATGCTCATCGCATGCCTGCTTTCGCTGCTCACGGGGGAGGGGGTGCGGCAGCACGCTAGCGATGTGAAAACGGGCAAACTGCATGATCGGGGCGGGCGTTGAGGATCTTAGGGTGCGCTTAAGGAAGGGATCGGGGCCGGTTAAAGGTCGAGACCAATCGGCCGCTACGGCGCCTGCGCACCCGGTGCCCCCGGCGCTCGGGCGCCCGCCCGTCGAGCTGGATCCAGATCCGCACCTCGGTGCCGCCGAGCACGGACGATCCGATCCGCACGTCCCCGCCGGTCGACTCCGCGAGCCTGCGCACGATGTCCAGGCCGAGCCCGGTCGATCCCGCGCTGCCCGAACCCCGCCCGCGGGCCATGGCCGCCTCGGGGTCGGGTATGCCGGGCCCGGCATCGGAGACGAGCACGATCACCGCGTCCTCGCCGTTGTGCACGTCGACCGCGAAGGCCGTGCCTTCCGCGGTGTGCCGGAAGACATTGCCGAGCAGGGCGTCAAGCGCGGCGGCCAGGTCGGCCCGGGCCACGGGTATCCGCACCGGCCGGTCGACCCCGGCCACCCGCACCTTGCGGCCCTCGTCCTCCGCCAGCGCCGACCAGAACGCCATCCGCTCGCGCACCACCTCGGCCGCGTCGCACCCGGCGCCCGGACCGGCCGCCGCCGTCTGCGGCTTGGCCTCCCGCGCGGTACGGATGATGGTGTCGACCTCGCGCTCCAACTGGGCGACGGCGGCCCGGGTCTGCTCGGCGGCCGGACCGTCCCCGAGCGAGGCCGCGTTCAGCCGGAGCACGGTCAGCGGGGTCCGCAGCCGGTGCGACAGATCGGCCGCCAGCTCCCGTTCGTTCGCGAGCAGTTGGACGACCTGGTCGGCCATGGAGTTGAACGCGGCGGCCGCGAGCCGCAGTTCGTTCGGCCCCTCCTCCGGCACCCTGGCGCCCAGCTTGCCCTCCCCCAGCTCGTGCGCGCCCTCGACCAGGCGCTGCGCGGGCTGCACCATCCGCACTCCGAGCCGGTCGGCGACGGCGACCGAGCCGACGATCAGCGCGACACCGACGGCGGCGAGGACCGCCCAGGCCGTGGAGACGCCGTTGCTGACCTCGGACTCGGGGACGTACACCTCCACGACCGCGATCTCGCCGGAGCTGATCGCGACGGGCTGGAGCAGGGTGGAGCCGCCGGGCACATTGGTGGTGGAGGCGCGGCCGAGCCGCCGTACGGTCGCGATGTCGTCGCCGGCCGCGCGCTGCCGCCCGATGTCGACGGCCTCGGTGCCGTCGGCCGCCGGTATGTGCACGGCCATCTCCTCCTCCGAGCCGGCGGAGGCCACGACGCGTTCGAGCTGGGCGCGGTCGGTGGTGATGGAAAGGGCCGGGGCGACCGCGGCCGCCTCCCGCTCGGCGTTGGAGAAGGCGCGGTCGCGGGCCATCTCCTTGATGACGAGTCCGAGCGGCACCGCGAAGGCGAGGACGACCATCGTGGTGACCGCCAGGGAGACCTTGACCAGGGCCCATCTCATCGCGGCGGCCCCCCTTGCGGTCCCGGTGGCTCCAGCTTCACCCCGACTCCGCGCAGGGTGTGCAGATAGCGCGGGCTGGCAGCGGTCTCACCGAGCTTGCGGCGCAGCCAGGACAGGTGCACGTCGATGGTCTGGTCGTCGCCGTAGGACTGCTGCCACACCTCGGCGAGCAGCTCCTTGCGCGGTACGACGACACCCGGGCGGCCGGCCAGGAAGGCGAGCAGGTCGAACTCACGGCGGGTGAGGTCAAGGCGTACGCCGTCCAGCTCGGCCTGGCGGCGCAGCGGGTCGACGGTGAGGCCGCCGACGCGGAGCACGGACTCCGGCTGCGCATCCCCGACGGCGGCCCGGGACCGTCGTAGGACGGCGGCCATCCGGGCTGACAGGTGCTCGACGGAGAACGGCTTGGTCAGGTAGTCGTCGGCGCCCGCGTTCAGCAGCCGGACGACCTCCGTCTCGTCGTCGCGGGCGGTGGCGATGATCACCGGCACGTCGGTGATCCCGCGCAGCATCTTCAGCGCCTCGGACCCGTCCAGATCGGGCAGACCGAGGTCCAGGACGACCACGTCGAAACGGAAATGGGCGACCTCGCGCAGCGCCTCAAGGGCGGTGCCGACACTGCGCACGGTGTGTGCGGCGTCGGTCAGATGCCGGATGAGGGCCGAGCGTACGAACTGGTCGTCCTCGACCACGAGCACACTTGCCATGCGCCGCACCGTACGCCATGGCGGGGAGCCCGGTCCGGGCCTGTGGACAACTGCCGCGCTGTGGACAACCGGACGACACTTGTGGGACGCGTGAGGCAGTATGGCCCGCGATGCGCAGAGGACTCGTACACGTACTGGCTTGGTCGCTCGCCACGGGCGCGGCGGTCACGCTGTCGTGGTGGGGCGTGCACACGGTCATGGCGGGCACGGCCTACGACCCGCCCCGCGCCCTGCCGATCGCGGCGGCGGACGCGACGACGCAGGAGTCGAAGCCGCTGGCGTCCTCGACGCGGCGATCGACTCCGTCGGAGTCGGAGTCCGGGAAGAGCCCGTCGCCGAAGCCGTCCCCGAGCCGTACGCCGGCACCGTCCAGGACGCCTGCCCCCGGCCCCTCCCCCACCGCCTCCGGCCAGATCAAGAGCTACGACACCGATGGCGGCCGGGTGGTCTTCGACCTCGGCGAGACCTACGCGACGCTGGTGTCGGCGACGCCGGGCACGGGCTGGTCGATGCAGGTGTGGAAGACGGAGTCGTGGATCCGGGTGGAGTTCGCGCAGGGCGCGGACCGGGTGTCGGTGTTCTGCACATGGCACGACAGCGCGCCGCGGGTGGAGATCGGGAACTACTGACCTGGCGGGAGCTGCTGACCTACCGGAACACCGAGGCCGGGGGCGCGGGTGAGGCCACGGCCGCCGCGTCCGTGACCGGGGTGGCGCCGCCCGTGAAGTCGGTGAGTGCCCTGCCGTGCTCGACCCGTCCCGGGTGGGGATCCGAGGCGGCTCGACGGGTCAGCTCCGCGATCGGCAGCGGGTGGTCGGCGGCGACGAGGACGGCGTTGCCGAAGCGTTTGCCGCGCAGGACGGTCGGGTCGGCAACCAGGGCGAGCTCGGGGAAGCGGACGGCGGCGGTGGCGATCTGGCCGCGCAGATGCGCGAGCGGCGGTCCGTCGGCGAGGTTGGCGGCGTACCAGCCGCCGGGGCGCAGGGCCCGGCGCACCTCGTCCAGGAACTCCGTCGAGGTCAGATGGGCCGGGGTGCGGGCGCCGCTGAACACATCGGCGATGACGAGGTCGGCCCAGCCGTCGGGCACCTTGGAGAGCCCTTCGCGCGCGTCCACCGAGCGCACCCGGATCCGGGCGTTCCGGTCCAACGGCAGCTCGCGGCGGACCAGTTGGACGAGGGTCGCGTCCCGCTCGACGACCTGCTGGGTGGAGCGGGGGCGGGTGGCGGCGACGTAGCGGGCGAGCGTGAGGGCGCCGCCGCCGAGGTGCACGGCCTGGACGGGCTTGCCGGGAGGGGCGACGAGATCGATGACATGCCCGAGCCGCCGCTGGTACTCGAAGGAGAGATAAGCCGGATCGTCCAGATCGACATGCGACTGGGGCGCCCCGTCGATGAGCAGCGTCCAGGCCCGCACCCGATCCCGGTCGGGTATCAACTCGGCGAGCCCCCCGTCGACCGCCTCGACGACGGCCGCGGCGGCCGGTTCTTGGCGGCGGGGTTTCTTGGACTTGCCCATCAGACCATTATGCGGAGAGCCGCGAGATCATGCAGTCCCGCGCTCACGCGGAGGTCAGCGACAGTTGTCCGCCGCCTCGATCAGCCGTGCCGCCTCGCCCAGGGCCGCCCGCAGTACCGCCGGATCCGTCGCGCGGTCCGCCTCGCCGGGCGGCAGCAGCCAGTCGGAGCCCTCCACCGGGGGCTCGGGGTCCAGAGTCAGCCCCCGGCCGTCGGTCTGCGTACAGGTGCTGCCCGGTACGTCCCAGCCCTCCGCCGTCCCGGCCGGCACCACGAACCCGAGCGTGTCGCAGCCGTCGTCATGCAGGACGGGCCCCACGGCGTCCCCCGCCCCGCGCCGAAGGATGTCGACCGCCTCCAACCCCTGTCGCGTCGGCACCGTCACCAGATCGCAGGCCGCCCCCGTGCACGGCGGCGCGCTGCACTCCGGGGTCGGCGGGTGCCCCACTGTCGTCGACGGCGTACAAGGATCGATGCTCTGGCTGGACTCCATCCCGGCCTCCACCACGGAACCCTCCTCGAAACGAGCGGGTCGGGAATCGGGCGGCTCCCGGCCCATCTGGTTCAACGTGTCACCGCGTCAACGGCTACGGCACAAGTCCGCCGCAAAGGATGGCAGTTCATGGCAGATGCTGGATGAGATATCCGGTTTGTAGCCAAACACTGCGTGGCGGGTCCGACACAGCAGGTACGTTCTTGCCCGCCGGACTTCGAGGGTACGAAGCGAACAAATCGTTCAACTCGTCTCCAGTCCGGCATGGTTCGACGGTTCGCACGAGAGGACCCGGCCATGACGTCGTCAGAGCTGAACTCGCCCCAGCCACCGAGACCACCCCGACCGAACCTCGCGTTCCGGCAGTTGCGCGGACAGCGCTCGCCGGCCGAGTTCGCCGCGGCGGTCCGCAGGGCAGCGCGCGAGATCGGGGAGCGGGTCAGCTGTGACGCGCGTTACATCGGCAGGGTCGAGGCGGGCGAGATCCGGTGCCCCAACTACGCGTACGAACGGGTGTTCCTGCACATGTTCCCCGGTCGCACGCTCACCGACCTGGGCTTCGCGCCCCGCTCGTCCGTACGCGGGCGCCGGGCACGCGGCGCCGCGAGTGAGATGTGGGGGGTGCCCGAGCCGTATGACACGCAAGACCCGTACGACACGCACGAGAAACCCGAGGAGAGCGACGTGCTGCGTCGCGCATTCATGACCGGCGGAGGCGCCACGGTGGCCGCCGCCTCGCTCAGCCCGTTCGGGCTCGCCATCGACGCCACGGCCGCGGAACGTCCAGCGCGGCGGGTCGGGACGAGCGAGGTGGAGGTGCTGGAGGAAGCGGTCCGCAGGATCCGGCTGTTGGACGACCGGCACGGCGCGGACGGTCTGTACCGGCGCGCGGCGGCTCCGTTGCGCGCCGCCTACGCGCTGCTGGACGCCGGTACCACTCGGCACACGGCGGGTGAACGGCTGCACTCGGGCGCGGGTGAGCTGGCCATCTCGGTCGGCTGGCTGGCGCACGACTCGGGCCGGTTCGACGACGCGCGCTCCCATTACGCGGAGGCGCTGGCGACCGCCCGGATGGCCGGGGACCCGGGTCTGGAGGCGCACGCCTTCTGCAACACGTCGTTCCTCGCGCGGGACGCGGGCCGCCCGCGCGAGGCGGTGCGCGCGGCACAGGCCGCACAGCGCGTGGCACGCCCCCTCGGCTCCGCGCGCCTGATGTCCTTGCTCGCGCTGCGCGAGGCGGGCGGCTGGGCGGGCCTCGCCGACCGCACGGGCTGCGCGCAGGCACTCGCGCGTGCCCAAGCGCTCTACGACCGGGGCCGATCGGACGCCGACCCCGAGTGGATGAGCTTCTACGGCGAGGCAGAGCTGGAGGGCCTGGAGGCGCAGTGCTGGTCGACGCTGGGCGACTGGCGCCGAGCGGCACGGCATGCGGGGCGCGCGGCCCAACTCCAGGACCCGCACTTCACCCGGAACATCGCCCTGTACACCGCGGAACTGGCGGACGACCTGGCGAGGGGCGGCCGCCCGGACGAGGCGGCGATGGCGGGAATGCGGGTACTGGACCTGCTGACCCAGGTCCAGTCGTCCCGCATCCAAACAATGCTGGCAGGCACGGCCCGGGTACTGCTCCCGCACAGACGCGCGTCAGGCGTATCAGCGTTCCTGGACAAGCACGGGAGCTTGCCGCGGGCGGTGTGAACGTTGCGGCTGGGTGGGTGCGGGGGTTTCACTCGCCCGCGCTTGCGGGCTCCCGCTCTCCTTGGCAGCGGGCGCCGCCCCAACGGCATGACTGCCCGCAGCTACGGCAGTTCTGCAGCCCGCCCGGCGCCTGAAGACAAGGCACAGCCGCCCCAAACCCCCACCCACCCACTGAGGGCCACACAGCCCAACCACCCCAACCCGCCCCGCGCCTGAAGACGAAGCACAGCCGCCCCAAACCCCCACCACCCGCTGGGGGCGACGCAGCCCAACCACCTCAGCCCGTCCGGCGCTTGAGGACGAGGCCCCTTCAGGGCCGAAGCGGGGGTCCGGGGGCGGCAGCCCCAGGGGATGGGACGGGTAGGGGCGGCGGGGGCGAAAAACGTCGGCCTCAGCTAGGGGCGGCGGGGGCGAAAAACGCCCTGCCTCAGCCCGCCAGATGCCCCACGTCGTTCCAACTCTCCAGCGCCGGCTCCCCGTACGCCCACCCCAGCACCGACAGCGACGTCGGATTCAGCCGTATCCGCGCAGCGAACGACAGCGGCAACCCCAGCCAACGCGCCCCTATGGACCGCAGGATGTGCCCATGGGCGAAGATCAAGACGTCCCGGTCCGCCGACCGCGCCCACGCCACCACCTCGTCCGCCCGCGCGGTGACCTCATCCAGCGTCTCCCCCGAGGGGACACCGTCCCGCCAGATCAGCCACCCGGGACGCACGGCCTGGATCTCGGCCGGAGTCATGCCCTCGTAGTCGCCGTAGTCCCACTCCATGAGCGTGTCCCACACGGACGCCCGCTCCCCGAACCCCGCCAGCTCACACGTCTCACGCGCGCGTACCAGCGGACTGGTCCGCACCTCCACCCCGGGCAGCCCGTCGAGCGGCGCCCGATGCAGCCGTTCCCCGAGCAGCTTCGCCCCCCGCTGCCCCTCCTCCAGCAGCGGCACATCGGTCCGCCCGGTGTGCTTCCCGGACAGCGACCACTCGGTCTGTCCGTGCCGGGCCAACAGAATGCGCGGTGCCATGGATTCGAGTGCCTTTCCACGAATATGCGAGGCGGAACCCATCCATCATCCCGCACCCTGTGAAAGGGCAACCCGGCGGGCGATCTCTGCGTCTATCAGGGCCGGGGGCGCCCGATGGAGGCGTGCACATACACCGTAAAGTGGCCCGTCCGGGCAACCGGCGCCACGACGAGAAGGGGGAGGCGATCGGATGCCGCACGCCGAGACACCGGGCATACAGGCGGCACCACGAAGCCGTCTGCGCTGGTGGACCGAGCTGCCGCTGATCGTTCTGGTGTACGCGTGCTACTCGGCGGGCCGCCTGCTGGCCCGCGGTGATGTCGCCTCGGCCGTCGACCACGGCCTGGCGATCCTGCGCGTCGAGAAGCTGCTGCACCTCAACGCCGAGCACCCGCTGAACCGTCTCTTCACCCGCGAACCCTGGCTGGGGGTACCGGCCGACTTCTGGTACGCCTCGCTGCACTACCTGATCACCCCGGTGATCCTGGTCTGGATCTTCAGATCGCGTGCCGTGCACTACCGCGCCGCCCGCACCTGGCTGATGACGTCCACGTTCATCGGCCTGATCGGCTTCACCCTGCTGCCGACCTGCCCGCCCCGGCTCCTCTCCCCGACGCACGGCTTCGTGGACACGATGGCCCAGTACAGCTCCTACGGCTGGTGGGCCGGCGACGCGAGCGCCCCGAAGGGCCTCGGCGGTCTGACCAACCAGTACGCGGCGATGCCGAGCCTGCACTGCGGCTGGGCGCTGTGGTGCGGCGTCATGCTGTGGCGCTACGGCGGGACCCGGCTCACCAAGATCGCCGGTGTGGTCTACCCGCTGGTGACCGCGATCGTCGTGATGGGCACCGCCAACCACTACTTCCTGGACGCGGTCGCGGGCGCCGCCGTGATGGGTGCCGGGTTCCTGCTGACGCCGTACGTCCTGCGCTGCGCGGAGCGGGTCCGGGTGCGCTTCGAGGGCCGCGGCAGCCTGATCGCGGCACGCTCGGCCGAGGCCGCCACCGAGGCCTCTCCCGCCGCAGAGGCCTCGATTGTCAGTGGCGGATGCCAGACTTCCGCGGGTGAGCGATTTCCACGGCAGCGCGAGTCACGGTTCGAGCCCGGAGCCGAGCCGGGTGCCTCTCCCACGGACGCGGGGGACGGCGCTCCGGCACCGGCTCGCTGAGCTGCGCGGTCCCGAGGTACCGGCCAAGGCGCTGGACGCCCGCGCCCTGGCCGCCCTCGCCGCCAACCCCGGCTGCAGAAGGCGCGCGATCCTCGACGGCGCGGGCGTGAACAAGACGGCACTGGCGAGCGCCCTGGGCGCCCCGTCGGCCTTCGGACAGTCGCAGTTCGCCCTCACCCGGGGCAACGCCTTCGAGGCGAGGGTCAAGGCGGACGGCGGCGCGGAGTTGCTCCGTCTTGTGCACGAGAAGCTGGACCGCTCCGCCGAACCACCCGCCCACGCGCAGGTGCCGGACCTCTCCGCGACCGGCCCCGAGGGCCGCGCGGCCCGTACGGCGCTGGCGCTGCGCGAGGCGGGCGAGACTCCGGGTTCCTGGACGCTGCTGGACCACCCGATGCTCGCGCTCGACGTGGCCGGCTCGCCCGCGTTCCTGGAGCCGGACGCGGTGGTGGTGCACCCCGACGGCAGCTGGACGGTCGTGGAGATCAAGTCCTTCCCGATGCTGGACGGCTCCGCGGACCCGGCGAAGGTCGGCGCCGCGGCCCGGCAGTCGGCGGTGTACGTGCTGGCGCTGGAGCAGGTGGCGGCCCGCCTCACCCCCGCCCCGCGCGTGCGGCACCGGATCCTGCTCGTGTGCCCCAAGGACTTCTCCAACCTGCCCACCGCCTCCGGCGTCGACATCCGCAAGCAGCGCGCGGTGACCGCCCGTCAGCTGGCCCGGCTCACCCGGATCGAGGAGATCGCCGAAGCCCTCCCCGAAGGCACCTGCTTCGATCCCGGGCTGCCCGCAGCCGAGCTGACGGCCGCCGTGGAGTCCGTCCCGGCGACGTACGCGCCCGAGTGTCTGTCCGCCTGCGAGCTGGCCTTCCACTGCCGTGACCGCTCCCGTACGGCCGACGCGGTCACCTCGCTCGGCCGTTCGGTCCGCGCCGAACTGGGCGGTCTGACCACCGTCGAGGACGTGCTGGCGGCGGCCCGCGGCACCGCGGGGGACCCGGCCGACCCGGCGGTGGCGGCACTGCGCAGAGCGGCACGCCTGCGTGCCGAGGCACTCGGCGCCCGGGAGGCGGTCCCGTGTCCCTGATCGCCACCCTCGCCCGCCTCGAAGCGTTCAGCACCGGCCGCGCCCAGCCCTCGGCCACCGTCCGCCACCGGCACCTGTCCGAGCGCCCGCTGGTCTTCGTGCCGCTCACCACCGCCGGTGAGGCCGGCGCCCCGCTCGGCGCCCTGGTCGGCACGGACCGGGACGCCCCGCGCCTGCTGGTCGTACCCCAACCGCGCGACCGCGACCTCAGGTTCACGTTCCTGGCGGACCTGGCCGATGTCGTCCTGCCGCACATCGAGGCGTACACCGATGTCGTCGAGGCGGCCGAGCGCACCGACACCGACCCGGAGACCGGCAAGCGGGTCAAGGTCGAGGTCGACCTGTGCGCGGACGCCCCCCAGCTGATCGTCCCGAGCCGCGCGGGCCTGGACTTCGTACGCCTGCTCGGCCGCTCCATGCGCTTTCGCCGTACGGCGGAGCAGGACCCGGAGACGCCCTATCCCGCGCCGCCCCGGGTGCCGCTGCTCGGCCGGTGGCTGACGCACTACGGCGAGCGGTCCCGGGTGCCGGGCTCCTCGCTGCTGCTGGCGATGACCGACGTGCTGGCCCGGCACTGGGCGACCGGGCAGTCCACCCTGGAGGACCAGCACCTGGGCGCGCTGCTCTCCTGGATCGCCCCGCCCGAGGGCGAGTCGGGCGCCGAGGCCGCCCTGCGCGTGGGGCTCGCACGCGACGACCGGGGCCAGTTGCTGTGGCCGCCCGCCGGTCCGGCCACCGACCCGGCGTTCGACAACAAGCTGCTCGCCCCCGCCTTCGAGCGCTACGACCGTGCCCGCACCGCGCTCGCCGCCGCCGAGGACGGCCTGGAGGCGGACGACCGGTTCGGCGCGCTGACCAAGGCCGAGCAGGAGATCCGCGAACTGGTCGAAAAGGTCACCCGGCCCACCTGGGACGCGGTGTGGCAGGGCCTGGACCGGCTCCGTGAACTGCCTGTCGGCGCGCATGTCGAGGAGCGGTGGACGCGCGACCGCTGGTCGTTCACCGCCCACCGGGACCGGATCACGGCCGGCGAGCCCCCGCAGCCGCGCCGCGACGACGCGGTGACCGCGGCGAACAAGCTCGCCTCGCGGGAGCGCGAACAGGCCCGGCTGGAGGCCCAGGAGGCGCTCGACGACCCGCTGGTGATGGCCGGGCGGCGGCTGGCCGGGGAGGCGTTCGCGGGTGAGGTCATGGATGTCGTCATGGCGTACAGCGAAGGAAAGCGGCCGAGCCCGCGCCCGCTGGTCACCGTGCGCACGGAAGACCGGCCGCAGCTCGGCGAGCGGGTGAAGGTGTACCGCTCGCTGGGCGGGAAACCGCAGTCGGCGGAGCTCGTCAGCGCCGACGGCGATCTGCTGGTCCTGCGTGTCCTGGACAAGATGGGGCGCGGCAAGGAACCCGAGGTGGGGTCCGTGCCGGAGAAGGGCGACCGGGTCTGCTTCACGCTGTTCGAGCACGAGCAGCGGGGCGGGGCGAAGCTGCCCGACCCGGAGCAGACACCGTGGACGCACGGCGGGCCGCCCGGCGAGGCCGTGCCGGAGGCCGCCGATCAGCCGACCGAGGAGGACGTCCTGTGACCGTCGTGTTCGACCCGGGTGCGGCGGCCGCGCAGGCCACCGACGCGATCCTCGCCGACACCCTGAACGGCACACACCGCGGTGTGGTCGTCGACTCCCCGCCGGGCGCCGGAAAGTCCACGCTGGTGGTGCGCGCGGCGCTGGAACTCGCCGACGCCGGGCGCCCGCTGATGGTCGTGGCCCAGACGAACGCCCAGGTCGACGACCTGGTCCTGCGCCTGGCCGAGAAGAGCCCCGAGCTGCCGGTGGGCCGGCTGCACAGCAGCGACGCCGACCCGTACGACAAGGCGCTGGACGACCTGCCGAACGTACGCAAGTCGGCGAAGGCCGCGGATCTGACCGGGCTGCCGGTCACGATCTCCACGGCCGCGAAGTGGGCGCATGTGAAGGTCGACGAGCCGTGGCGGCACGCGATCGTGGACGAGGCGTACCAGATGCGCTCGGACTCGCTGCTGGCCGTGGCCGGGCTGTTCGAGCGGGCGCTGTTCGTGGGTGACCCGGGCCAGCTGGACCCGTTCGCGATCGTGGGCAGCGACCAGTGGGCGGGGCTGTCCTACGACCCCTCGGCGTCCGCGGTGACCACCCTCCTCGCACACAACCCCGAGCTGCCCCAGCACCGGCTGCCGGTGTCCTGGCGGCTTCCGGCGTCGGCGGCGCCGCTGGTCTCGGGCGCGTTCTACCCGTACACCCCCTTCCGCAGCGGCACCGGCCACGACGACCGCCGCCTCACCTTCGCCGTCCCGTCCGACGGCTCCGGCGCCGACAAGGTCATCGACGAGGCGGCCGAGGCGGGCTGGGGCCTGCTGGAACTGCCCGCTCGGCACACCCCGCGCACGGACCCGGAGGCGGTCCGGGCGGTGGCGATGGTCGTACGGCGGCTGCTGGACCGGGGCGGCGCGGCGACGTCGGAGCGCTCGCCCGACCCCGCGCCGCTGACCGCCGACCGGGTCGCCGTCGGCACCGCGCACCGCGACCAGGCGGCGGCCGTACGGGCGGCGCTGGCGGAACTGGGCGTCAGTGACGTCACCGTCGACACGGCGAACCGCCTCCAGGGCCGGGAGTACGACGTGACAGTGGTCCTGCACCCCCTGTCCGGCCGCCCCGACGCCACCGCCTTCCACCTGGAGACGGGCCGCCTGTGCGTCCTCGCCTCCCGCCACCGGCACGCCTGCATCGTGGTCTGCCGCGCGGGCGTGAGCGACCTCCTGGACGACTACCCGTCGACGGAACCGGTCCAGCTGGGGACGCTGGTGAAGTTCCCGGACGGCTGGGAGGCCAACCACGCGGTGCTGGCCCGGCTGGCCGAGCATCGGGTGTCCTGGCGGCCGTGACCTGGGCCGGCCTGCCCGCTCTCGTAGCCGGATCGGCGCAGAACCTCACCGGGAATAAACCGGAGACCCCCTCCTGTTACCGAGCGCAGAACCACGCAGGCGCACTTCAGGAGGCACCCACCGATGGCGGCAGACGAGATCCGGGGCGCAGTACAGGGCACCGCCCCCGTCCCCCTCTCCGTACTCGACCTGGTCACCGTCGGCGTCGGCAGCACCGCCAGCGATGCCCTCAGGACCAGCGTCGAGCTCGCCCGGCTGACGGAGTCCCGCGGGTTCCACCGGTACTGGGTCGCCGAACATCACTCCATGCCGGGCGTGGCGTCCTCGTCCCCCGCCGTGATCCTCGCCCACCTCGCCGCCCACACCTCCCGTATCCGTCTCGGCTCGGGCGGTGTGATGCTCCCCAACCACGCCCCGCTGGTCATCGCGGAGCAGTTCGGCACCCTGGAGGCGCTCGCCCCGGGACGCGTCGACCTCGGTCTCGGGCGGGCGCCGGGCACGGACGGGGCCACCGCCGCCGCCCTGCGCCGCAGCGACCGGCTCAACGAGTCAGCCGACGACTTCCCCCAGCAGCTCACCGAGCTGACCCGCTTCCTCGACGACGACTTCCCGGACGGGCACCCCTACGGCCGTATCCACGCCGTCCCGGGACCGGTCCAGGCCACAGCGCCCGGCGGGGTCCAGAGCCCGCACCGACCGCCCGTCTGGCTCCTCGGCTCCTCCGGCTTCAGCGCCCGGCTCGCCGGCGCCCTCGGCCTGCCCTTCGCCTTCGCCCACCACTTCTCCGCGCACAACACCATCCCGGCGCTCGACCTCTACCGCGAGACCTTCCGGCCCTCCGAGGTGCTGGACGCGCCGTACGCCCTCATCGGCGTCTCCGCCCTCGCCACCGACGACGAGAAGGAGGCCCGGCGCCAGGTCCGGGCCACCGGGCTCAACATGGTGCGGCTGCGCACCGGGCGGCCCGGTCTCTTCCCCAGCCCCGAAGAGGCCGAGGCGCATCGATTCAGCGCCATGGAGGAGGAGTTCATCGAATCCTGGGGCGCCAACATCGTGCACGGCACCGCCGACGAGGTCCGCTCCGGTCTGGACGACCTCCACAAGCGCACCGGCGCCGACGAGTTGATGATCACGTCCCACGCCCACAGCGGCGAGCTGCGCCTGCGCTCCTACGAACTCATCGCGGACGCCTACGAGTTGCGCGCGGCCGCCTGAACCCCAGGCGAGCGCAGCAGCTCGGAGATGCGATCCGGTGTCACCGGCCGGGAGTACAGCCACCCCTGGCCGGTGTCGCATCCGATCCGCCGTAGCCGGGACGCCTGCGCCGATGTCTCCACGCACTCCGCCGTCACGGTGAGCCCGAGACGGTGGGCGAGCTGGATCATCGCCTCCACGACGACCTCGTCGGCCGGGTTCGGCGCGATGCCCTCACCGTCGTACTGGAAGCCCTTGACGAAGGAACCGTCCAGCTTCAGCACCGACACCGGAAGCCGGCTCAGGTACGCCAGGTTCGAGTAGCCGGTGCCGAAGTCGTCGATGGCGATGCGTACGCCCATGTCGCTGAGCGCCTGAAGGGCCTGCTGCGGTCGGCCGCCGGAGCCCATCACCGCCGACTCGGTCAGCTCCAATTGGAGCAGGTGCGGCGCGAGTTCGGTCTCGGCGAGGATCCGGGCCACGTCCGCGACCAGATCGGAGTCCCAGACCTGACGGACCGCCACATTCACACTGACGAAGATCGGCGGCTCGTCCGGATGGGCCAGCTGCCAGCGGCGGGCCTGGCGGCAGGCGGTGGCCAGCACCCAGCGGCCGAGCGGCACGATCGAGCCGTCCTCCTCGGCCAGTCCGATGAACCGATTCGGCGTCAAGAGGCCGAACTGCGGGTGATTCCAACGGACCAGCGCCTCCACCCCGCGCAGCCGCCCGTCCTCCATGCACACCAGGGGCTGGTACTCCAGCACGAACTCCCCGCGCTCGATGGCGGGTCGGAGCGTGGAGGCGAGGGCCTGGCGGGTCATGCGGTGGGCGTTGCGCTCGGGGTCGAACAGCGTCCAGCGGTCCTTGCCGTCGGCCTTCGCCCAGTACAGCGTGGTGTCGGCGGCCTGCATCAGCGCGGTGGGGCTGGTCCCGGCCGCGTGCCGCTCCACGACCCCGATCGACGCCGACACCGACAACCTCCGGCCCGAGATGTCGAAGGGCGCCTGGAGGGCCGTGAGCACCGACTCGGCGAGATCCGCGAGTTGCTCGGTGCCGGTCGAGTCCTCGACCAGCAGGGCGAATTCGTCGCCGCCGAGCCGCGCGACCAGCGGCGTACTCGCTCTGGCGTATCCCGCCTCGTCCGCACACCTGGTCAGCCGTTCCGCCACGGCCGCCAGCAGCCGGTCGCCCACCCGGTGCCCGAGGGTGTCGTTGACCGCCTTGAAGCCGTCGAGGTCGAGATAGCAGAGCCCGATCCGCCCGGTGCCCTCCTCGTACGCCTCCGCCTCCAGCCCGGCCGAAAGTCGCTCGAAGAACAGTGTGCGGTTGGGCAGCCGGGTCACCGGGTCGTGGTTCTGCAAGTGCCGCAGCCGGGCCTGGAGTTCGCGCCGGGCGCTGATGTCGGCGACCGACAGCAGCACCCCGCCGCACTCCTCGGCGGGCAGCGGCGCGACGGAGACCTGCACCCACAGGCAGTGCCCGTCGGGGTGTTTCAGCCGGCGCGTGCAGCGCAGCCGCGCCTGCCGGCCGCGCAGCACCTCGCGGTACGCGTGCCAGGTGCGGGCGTCGGACGTCAGATCCACCAGATCGGCGGCGATCGTGCCGGCCAGCTCCCGCGGGGTGCTGCCGAGCAGCTCGCCGAGGGCCGGGTTGGCGCCGGTGACCAGGCCCTCGCGGTCGACGACGGCCATCGCCAGGGGAGCGGCGTCGAAGGCGGACCGGAAGGGCGTGGACGCCGGCCGGTCGTGTGGACCGGTACGAGGTGGGGACCCTTGCTTACTCTCTGTGACAGCCGGCCCGATGAGATCTGCCGCGGGCGCCGGCCCTTCGGACGTTCCGCTCACCGCTCGCTCCCGCAGTGCACTCGGTCTTCGGATGGGTCTCGTCGGGATGCCGACCGACCTGGCGGCCGCCGGGCCGGATCCGTGCAGGGAAAGGATCAGGACAGTACAGGAAAGGGTCAGGAAAGTGTGCCGATCATAGAGGCTGGGTCGGGGCCCTTCCAGCCGCCGTCCAGTGTCCCGGTCCGAGCCGCCGATCTGACAATTCGTTTCTGCCCGCCCCTGGACGGGTTCAGCAGCCCCCCGACCACATGTGACGGTCCGTGAGCGATTCGGGGGTGTCGGCGTCGGCTTTCCGCCACCCCTCTCACTCGTCCGGTGCAGACAAACAGGGCGTTGTACGACAAATTCCCACAGGCTGGGTGCGGTGTCCCGCGAACCGCTCCCGGAGGTCCACGTGCCGCGTCAGCTCCCGCCCAGGGAACTCACCCGTGCGACGTTCCGGGGACTCGGGGTCCGGCTGCGCGAATGGCCCCGACTGCGCACCACCGCCGCACTGTTCACCACGATGTCCGCGCTCGCCGCGACCTCGCTGGTCTCCGCCCCCTCGGTCGCCGAGCCGTTCTCGGCGGAGCCCTGTGCCCTCCAGCGCACCGAGGCCCACCACTCGGAGGGCCTGGACACCTGGAACGCCGCCTACCCGCGCCCGGCCCGCTCGCTGGACGCGGTGATGGTGTTCCTGTCCTTCCCCGACTCGGTCCCGCTGACCGGCCCCGCCGAGCTGACCGCAGACCACTTCCCCGCCACCAGCCGGTTCTTCGAGCGTGCCTCCTACGGCAGGTTCGCCCTGCGCGCGCATCCGCTCGGGGACTGGATCCCCATGCCGCGCCCTTCGACGGCGTACGCCATGCGGCGTGACTGGCAACCCGCGCACCGGGCCGCCTATCTGCGTGACGCCCTGGCCGCCGCCGACGGCCGGGTGGACTTCTCCCGCTACGACGTCGTCTACTTCGTCGCCGACCCGGACGCGCCCGGGGTGGACTCCGACGCCACGAAGGTCGTCAACCTGGACACCCCGCTCAGTGCCGACGGCACGGAGATCCGGCGGGTCGTCACGGTGTTCGAGCAGCATCCGCCGGACCGGCTGGTACTCGCCCATGAGACGGGCCATGTCTTCGACCTGCCGGACCTCTACCACCGTCCGGAGGACGGCGAGGGCGACTGGGACACCTACGTCGGCGACTGGGACCTGATGGGCAGCCAGTTCGGGCTGGCTCCCGACCTGTTCGGCTGGCACAAGTGGAAGCTCGGCTGGCTGGAGCCGCGTCAGGTGACCTGTGTACGGAATCCGGACGGCACCCGGATCACCCTGGAGCCGCTCGGGGCCGGTGGTCCGGGGGTGGCGGTCACCGGCGCGGCCGGGGCGCCGGCCTTCGGGCTCGGGGGCGGCACCAAGCTCGCGGTGGTGCGCACCGGCGCGGACAGCGCGCTCGCCTTCGAGGCGCGCGGCCGTATCGGCAACGACAAGGGGGCCTGCCGGAACGGCGTCCTCGTCTACCGCGTCCGCAGCGGCGCCGAGTCCGGCCGGGGCCCCATCGAGGTGATCGACGCCCATCCGCGCACCGAGGCGTGCCGGGAGGACTCGGTGTATCCACCCCTCGCGGACGCCCCCGTCGCGCTCGGCGAGAGCTTCACGGTGCCGGGGGAGGACGTACGGGTGAAGGTGGAGGGGCGGACTCCTACGGGAGCGTGGACCGTGCGGATCATGACCAGGTAGGGCGGCCCTCGGATACGTCAAAGGCCCCTCGCTCTCACGAGGGGCCTTTCACTGTCGTGCGCCGCCAGGGACTCGAACCCCGGACCCGCTGATTAAGAGTCAGCTGCTCTAACCAACTGAGCTAGCGGCGCCTGCTGACGTCGTAGACCTTAGCATCCTGGTCGGCGGGAGGAAAAATCGATATCCGTACGCCCACGCGGGCCGCGCGGACGGCCGCCCACAGCAGGATTTCCGGGCCCGGCAGCCAGGGGTGACGGCTGTCGGGGGCGATGAGCCAGCGGGAGCCGGAGAGGGCCGCTGCGGAGGCGTCGGCCGGGGCGGTCACCGCGTCGCCGGTGCCGTGGCACAGCAGCGGCGGGACCGCCCGCGTACGGCAGCCGCTTTCCCCGTTCGCGCCCCACTCCTCCCAGCGCAGCAGCGAGGGCAGCCGCTGGGCGGTGCCTGGCGCTGCGAACAACAGCATCCGGCCCCGGAACACCGCCACCGGGCCTGATCCCGGGCCGTCGTCCCAGAGCCGGTCGAGCATCCGGCGGCCGAACATCGCGGGGGCGCTGACCACGTCGAACACCGAGCCGCAGGGCAGGACGACCGGGACCTCGGGCCGCTCCTCCCAGAACGCCAGGGTGTTGCGCGCATACGTTCCTGCCGAGGCCAGCCAGGCGGTTCCGTCCGGGGTGACGCCCGAGGCATCGAGGTAACTGCTCATGGCGACTACATTTACCGGCCGTGAGCGTTCCGTCTCTGAGGGTTGCCGGAAACCGGGACAGGGGCCGGTGGGAAGGAGTATCTTGCCCCGATCTTGCCCGTCTGGCATATGCCGGAGCGGCTCAGACAGGGTCGATCTGCTCCCGGCCCTCGACGGCCCCCCGCAACAGATCCCTGCCGTACTCGACCATCTTCTTGGCGTAGTCCTCGGTCCACTCGGCACGCTCGGCGATGTCCGCGGGTGTCAGCCGGTCGAAGCGCCGGGGGTCGGCGAGCTGGGCCGCCGCGATGGCCTGGAACTCCACGGCACGGTCGGCCGCCGCACGGAACGCGAGCGTCAGCTCCGTCGCGCGCGCGAGCAGCGCCCGGGGGTCCTCGATCGACTCCAGGTCGAAGAAGTGCTCCGGGTCTGCTGCCGCCTGCGTGGGCTCGAAGAGCAGGGGCGCGGGGCGTAGCCGCGGTTCGTTCCGACGCGGCGTGGGCTCCGCCATGTCTTCTCCTCCTCGTACGTCACGGATGACCCCCCTGTGGAGTGGGCCACCGTCCATTGTCCCGCGCCCGCGCAAGAGGGCCGCGAATCGCTGGTCACAGGGCAGGTCGAGGCCATGGCAGGCAGGGGCCGCCCTCGGCGGCGGGCCCGGCCTTCCCGGCTCACACCTGCACGATCGGCTCCCGCGTGAACAGTGACCCCAGCGCCGGGGCGTTCACCCTGCGGTCCGTCAGGCGCAGGGCCTCCCAGACCGTTACCTGGTTCGCCGTGAGAACCGGCTTGGAGAGTTCCTTCTCCAGGGTCGGGATCAGGGCCGCCGTGTGCAGGGCCGTGTCCGGGAGCAGGATCGCCTCCGCCGAGGCGTGGTCCGCCTGGCGGGCCAGGGTCAGGACGTCCTCCTCCGTCCACTCACCCACCTCCGCCGCCGTGACGATGCCGGAACCCCGTACGGACACGACCTCCGCGCCGCCTGCGCGAAGGAAGGCCGCGAACAGTTCCGCCACGTCGTCGGGGTACGTCGCGCCCACCGCCACCCGGCGCAGCCCCAGCTCCGCCACCGCGTGCACGAAGGCGAAGGACGTCGAGGACGCCGGCATGCCCGCCGTACGGGCGAGGGCCCGGACCTGCTCATGGGCGCCCTCCCAGCCGTACACGAAGCTGCCGCTCGTGCACGCCCAGACCACCGCCTCCGCGCCCGTCAGACGCAGCTGTTCCACGCCCGCCGCGAGGCGCTCCGCGGAGCCCATCTCCTTCAGCGCGTCCACCCGGTGCGCGTCCTCACCGATGTCCGTGTGCACCAGGTCCACCCGGATGTCGCTGCCCAGAAGCTGCTCGATGCGTGGATAGTCGTCCTCGGCGGAGTGGCCCGGGTAGAGGAATCCGAGTGCCGTCATGTCGAACCTTCCTGCTGCTGTTCCACGTCCGGAAGTGCGGGACCGCTGCGGGCCGCCGGGTCGGTCAGCGACTGATACGGCCCCACGGCTCGGGTACCCAGCCGCCGCAGGGCCGCCCACATCGTCACCTGGTTGGCCGAGATCACCGGTATCCGCAGCTCCGCCTCCAGTTGCGGGATCACGTCGTACGTCGGCAGGTTGGTGCAGCTGATGAACAGGCAGTCCGTGCCGCGCCGCACCGCCCTGCGTGCCATGTCCACCACATCGCGGTACGGCACCTTCCATATGTGCCGCGTCAGACCCATGAACGCACACCCCGTCACCCTGACACCCGCCTCGGCCACGTACTGCTGAAGCGACCGGGTCACCGACACCGTGTACGGCGTCACCAGCGCCACCCTGCGCGCACCGAGGTCCGCCAGCGCCTCCAGCAGCGCCCCGGAGGTCGTCACCGAGGGCACCGCGCCCGCCCTCGTCATCGCCTCGCACATCGCCCGCTCGCCCGCGATCCCGCCGACGAAGCTGCCCGAGGTACAGGCGTAGGCCACCACCTCGGGGGCGATGGCGATCAGGGTGCGGACGCCCTCGGAGAGCGTCTCGTGCTCGCTCACCAGCCGCGCCAGGTCCAGGCTCACCTCGACCGGCACGTACGGCGTGCGCGTCAGATGCAGGGACACCTCGTCCGGGACCCAGCGCCACAGCTCTCGGTCGAGGGCGAAGTCAAAAGGGGCGACCACACCTACACCGCGCTGTGGGCGAGGTCCGCCGAGAAAAGACACGTCCATCGCAGGCACCGCCCTCACGAGGGAGATATGGGAACTGCGGACGGTGCAGGCGTCCGTGTTGACGAAGGTAGATTCGGGTGCGAGCGTGGTCAATCCGTGCATGTCAGACGCCCGGTCTCCAGCGAAGGAACGGCATGACCACCCCCACGCTGCTCGTCCTGGACGCCGACCCGCTCCCCCGGCTCGGACGGCTCACCGGACGGGCGCGGATCGAGCACGCGGACGAGACGACCCTCGCCGGCAAGCTGCCGCACGCCGATGTCCTGCTCGTGTGGGACTTCACCTCGCACGCCGTCCGGCACGTCTGGCCCGGGGACGGACACCGGCCCCGCTGGGTGCACACCGCGAGCGCCGGTGTCGATCACCTCATGTGTCCTGAACTCGCCGCCTCCGACACCGTGGTCACCAACGCGCGCGGCATCTTCGACGAGCCCATCGCCGAGTACGTCGCCGCCCTTGTGCTGGCGATGGCCAAGGACCTGCCGCGGACCCTGGAGCTCCAGGGGCAGAAGACCTGGCAGCACCGCGAGTCACGGCGGCTGAGCGGCACCCGTGCGTGTGTCGTCGGCTCCGGGCCCATCGGGCGGGCGATCGTGCGGACGCTCAAGGCACTCGGTGTCACCTCCGCCCTCGTCGGCCGGGTCCCGCGCACCGGCATCCACGGCCCCGAGGACCTGGACCGGCTGATCGCCCGCGCCGACTGGATCATCGCCGCCGCACCGCTCACCGAGCAGACCTACGGCATGTTCGACGCCCGACGGTTCGGGGTGATGCAGCCCTCGGCGCGGTTCATCAACGTCGGGCGCGGGCCGCTCGTCGTCGAGGAGGCGCTGGTCGAGGCGCTGTCCAAGCGGTGGATCGCGGGCGCCGCGCTGGACGTCTTCGAGCATGAACCCCTCGGTCCCGACAGCCCGTTGTGGGGTCTTCCGGGGTTGATCGTCTCCCCGCACATGAGCGGGGACACCGTCGGCTGGCGGGACGAACTCGCGGCGCAGTTCGTGGAGTTGTACGAGCGCTGGGAGGCGGGCAGAACCCTGCCGAACGTGGTCGACAAGCAACGCGGGTACGTACCCGGACGCTGAACTTCGAACGGCTGGAGGGCGTATGACCGACCTGACCGGACTGACCGCCGTACAACTCCTCGACGGTTACCGCACGGGCGCGTTCAGCCCGGTGGAGGCCACGCGCGCGGCGCTGGAGCGGGCCGAGCTGATCCAGCCGGAGGTGAACGCGTTCGTGCGGATCACCGCCGAGCAGGCGCTGACGCAGGCCCGTGAGTCGGCCGAGCGGTGGCGGCGCGGGGAGCCGGCCGGGCTGCTGGACGGGGTTCCGGTCACGGTGAAGGACATCTTGCTGATGCGCGGGGCGCCCACCCTCAAGGGGTCCAGGACCATTTCGGAGAAGGGGAGTTGGGACGAGGACGCGCCCTCCGTCGCCCGGCTGCGTGCGCACGGTGCCGTCTTCCTCGGCAAGACCACCACCCCGGAGTTCGGCTGGAAGGGCGTCACCGACTCGCCCCTCACCGGTGTCACCCGGCATCCCCTGGACCCGACGCGAACGGCGGGCGGTTCCAGCGGGGGCGCCGCGGCGGCCGTGGCGCTCGGCGCGGGCCCGCTCGCGCTCGGCACGGACGGCGGCGGCAGCGTCCGTATCCCCGCGTCCTTCTGCGGGATCTTCGCCCTGAAGCCGACCTACGGCCGGGTGCCGCTGTATCCCGCGAGCGCGTTCGGGACGCTGGCGCATGTCGGCCCGATGACCCGGGACGCGGCCGACACGGCGCTGATGCTGGACGTCATCGGGGCGCCGGACTCCCGGGACTGGTCGGCGCTGGGGCCCGCGTCCGGCTCCTTCGTCGACGGGATCTCGGGCGGGGTGCACGGGCTGCGGGTGGCGTACTCGCCCTCGCTCGGCGGTCAGGTGGCGGTGCGTCCGGCGGTCGCCTCCGCGGTGCGGCGGGCCGTGGAGCGGCTCGCGGGGCTCGGCGCGTACGTCGAGGAGACCGACCCCGATGTCACCGAACCGGTGGACGCCTTCCACACCCTGTGGTTCAGCGGGGCCGCCCGGGTCACCCAGCATCTCGGGCCGCACCAGCGGGAGTTGCTCGACCCCGGCCTGCGCGAGGTCTGCGCGCTCGGCGCCCGCTACAGCGCCCTCGACTACCTGGCCGCCGTCGACGTCCGGATGGAACTCGGCCGCCGGATGGGCCGCTTCCACGACTCCTACGACCTGCTGGTCACCCCCACCCTGCCGATCACCGCGTTCGAGGCGGGCGCCGAGGTCCCCAAGGGCTCCGGGCACCGCCGCTGGACGGGGTGGACGCCCTTCACGTACCCCTTCAACATGACCCAGCAGCCGGCCGCCACCGTCCCCGTCGGCACCGACGGGGACGGGCTGCCGGTGGGCCTGCAGATCGTGGCCGCCCGGCACCGGGACGATCTGGTGCTGCGGGCGGCGCACGCGCTCATGTCCGACGGAAGCTGAGCGTCTCCCCCGCGGCGCCCGAGCGCCACAGGTCGTTGCACGCGTCCGCCATCTCCGCGAGACCCTCGACCACCTGGCCCCAGACGATGCCGGGCACCCAGCCCACATCGCCGTTGAGCAGCAGGTTGTTGCGCTCGTAGAACAGGGCCAGGTCGACCAGGGTGGTGCCGGGGCGGACCTCGCGGTCGTAGCCGTAGGCCTTGGTGCCCAGTTCCGCGCCCGCGAAGGCGAAGTAGCAAAGATCACCGGGGATCGGGGTGACGGTGGGGTTCTCCAGGGGTGGCTCGGTGTCCGCGAAGGGTGGGAAGAGGACGTAGATCTCGTTGCGGGCGTATTTGGCGTGGTAGACGTCCCCGCTGAGCGGGAGGGCGTCCCAGACGGCCGCGCAGGTGATCGGTGCGCGGTCCTCCAGGAGTTTCGCCGTGCAGTGGATGTCCCGCTTCACGAGCGAGACTTCGATGAACCGATCAGTCATGCAAACCAGAGTGCATACATCGCATGCTCTCGGGTAGCCGCGCCGCCATGGCTCCACCACTGGAACATGGCGAACACACATCAGGACCCACACGCCGATCGCTGCTCGCGGGGGTGGCGGCGCTCGGCGCGCTGGGCGCGGCCGGCTGCTCGCGGGTGGCCACGGCCTCCACGAAGGACGGCGGTGACCTGCTCGAACGGCTGCGGGCGGCCGGTGTCGTACGGCTCGGGATCGCGGGGGAGATCCCCTTCGGCTACATCGACAAGGACGGCGAGCTGACCGGCGAGGCGCCCGAACTGGCGAAGGTGATCTTCAAACGGCTCGGGGTGGACCGGGTGCAGCCCGTGCCGACCGAGTTCGGCTCGCTGATCCCCGGGCTCAACTCGCAGCAGTTCGATGTCGTCGCGGCCGGGATGTACGTCAATCCCGAGCGCTGTGAGCAGGTCATCTTCGCCGATCCCGACTACCAGATGCTCGACGCCTTCATCGTCCGCAAGGGCAACCCCAAGGGCCTGAACAGCTACCAGGACGTCGTCGAGAAGAAGGCGAAGTTCGCGACCGGCACCGGCTACGCGGAGATCCAGTACGCGGTCGAGGCCGGGTACAAGGAGAGCGACATCCTCATCGTCCCCGACCAGGTCGCCGGTCTGAACGCCGTCGAGGCCGGCCGGGTCGACGTCTTCGCGGGGACGGCGCTGACCACCCGTGAGGTGGTGAAGAAGTCCGACAAGGCGGAGTCGACCGAGCCCTTCAAGCCCATCGTCGGCGGAAAACCCCATGTCGACGGCGGCGCCTTCGCGTTCCGGCCGACCGAGACGAAGCTGCGGGACGCCTTCAACGTGGAGCTGCGCAAGGTGAAGGAGAGCGGTGAACTGCTGCGCATCCTCAAGCCGTTCGGCTTCACCGAGGCGGAGATGACCGAGCTGACCGCGAAGGAGCTGTGCGGCGGATGACTTCGGGACTCTGGGAACTCGTACTCAAAGGCGTCTGGGTCACGATCCAGCTGCTGGTCCTCAGCGCGCTGCTGGCCACGGCCGTCTCGTTCGTGGTCGGCATCGCCCGCACCCACCGGCTGTGGATCGTCCGCTTCCTCGCGGGCTTCTACACCGAGGTGTTCCGCGGGACCTCGGCGCTGGTGATGATCTTCTGGGTGTTCTTCGTGCTGCCGCCCGCCTTCGGCTGGCAGCTGGTACCCCTGTGGGCGGGCACGCTCGCCCTCGGCCTCACCTACGGCGCCTACGGCTCGGAGATCGTGCGCGGCGCCCTGAACGCGGTCGACCCGGCGCAGAAGGAGGGCGGTATCGCGCTCAGCTTCACGCCCTGGCAGCGGATGAAGCTGATCCTGCTGCCGCAGGCGGTGCCGGAGATGATCCCGCCCTTCTCCAACCTGCTGATCGAGCTGCTCAAGGGCACCGCACTGGTGTCGATCATGGGCATGGGCGACCTGGCGTTCAGCGGCAACCTGGTACGGCTCGCGCTCCAGGAGAGCGCGGAGATCTACACGTACATCCTGCTCATCTACTTCGTGATCGCCTTCCTGCTCACCCGGATCATGCGAGGCCTGGAAAAGAAGCTCAAGGCCGGGGTGGGCAAGCGGCCGGAGAGGAAAGTCGTAGTCCCTGAGCCGGTGGGCGGTGGTGTGTCATGACGTGGGACTGGGGAGCGGTCAGTGACTTCATGCCGCACTTCTGGGACGGGCTGCTGGTCACCCTGCAGGCCCTCGCGCTCGGTTCGCTGATCTCCTTCGCGCTCGGTCTGGTGTGGGCGCTGCTGATGCGGACACCGAGCCGCTGGGTGCGCTGGCCGGTCGGGGTGGTCACGGAGTTCGTGCGCAACACCCCGCTGCTGGTGCAGCTGTTCTTCCTTTTCTACGTGCTGCCCGAGTGGGGCGTGACCTTCTCCGCGCTGACCACCGGTGTCTTCGCCATCGGGCTGCACTACTCGACGTACACGATGCAGGTCTACCGGGCCGGTATCGAGGCGGTGCCGGTCGGCCAGTGGGAGGCCGCGACGGCGCTGAACCTGCCGCTCACCCGGACCTGGACGGCGGTGATCCTGCCGCAGGCGATCCGGCGTGTCGTGCCGGCGCTCGGCAACTACGTGATCGCGATGCTCAAGGACACGCCGATGCTGATGGCGATCACCGTCCTCGACATGCTCGGCCAGGCACGGCTGTTCTCCCAGGAGCAGTTCCAGTTCACCGAGCCGCTGACGGTGATCGGCGTGGCCTTCATCGTCATTTCCTATCTGGCCTCCCTTCTTCTGCGAGCCCTGGAGCGACGCCTTGTCCATTGACACCCAGCCCAGTCCCGACATGAACCCCGCCGACAAGCGCTCGAACGGCGAACTGATCCGGCTGGAGCAGGTCACCAAGCGGTTCGGCGACAACACCGTCCTGGACCACCTCGACTTCTCCGTCCAGGCCGGCAAGCACGTCACGCTGATCGGTCCGTCCGGCTCGGGCAAGACGACGATCCTGCGCCTGCTGATGACGCTGACCAAGCCCGACGAGGGCACGATCACCGTCGACGGGGAGCAGCTGTTCCCGGCGCCGGAGAAGCAGGTCCGCGAGGTCCGCAAGAAGATCGGGATGGTGTTCCAGCAGTTCAACCTGTTCCCGAACATGACGGTCCTCAGGAACATCACCGAGGCCCCGGTCACCGTGCTCGGCATGTCCAAGGACGCGGCCGAGGAGCGGGCGCGGGAGCTGCTGGAGCTGGTCGGTCTCACCGACCACGTCGACAAGCACCCCTCGCAGCTCTCCGGCGGCCAGCAGCAGCGGGTGGCCATCGCCCGGGCCCTGGCCATGCGGCCGCAGGTGCTGCTCCTGGACGAGGTGACCTCGGCACTGGACCCGGAGCTAGTCGCGGGCGTCCTCGACGTGCTCAGGGATATCGCCCGGTCCACCGACATCACGATGCTCTGTGTGACCCATGAGATGAACTTCGCCCGGGACATCTCGGATCAGGTCCTGATGTTCGACTCCGGCCGGGTCATCGAGGCCGGCGCCCCGGAGAAGATCTTCAGCGACCCCGAGCACGACCGGACCCGTGAATTTCTCAGCGCGGTCCTGTGACTCCGGTGACCAGGTCATGGCCGCGTCATATGCCAGAGGGTTATCACCGCAGATGGCGGCGCCGGAATCTTGTCAACAACCGCTCTCTGCAAGCCTCTTGGCCGCTATCGTGGAAACGATTGGCTGACCGGAATCCGGCCCAGGGGGAACCGTGGCGCTGAAGCACGAGCCGACCGCGCCGTACCACTCGGCCCAGGACGCCTTGCGCGTCCTGGAGACGGTGGCGCGGCACACCACCGGAATCACCGACACCGAACTCGCCCGGCACACCGCCCTCACCCCGGAGCGCCTGACCAGCCTCCTGAGGATGCTGCGCCGCGAGGGGTACGTCGAGCAGATCGCCGACGGCACCTATGTCACCGGGGAGGCGCTGACCCGGCTGGGCTCGGCGCACGACCGGGAGGCGGCCCTGCGCGAGAGGCTCCAGCGCACCCTGGTCCGGCTGCGCGACTCGGTCGGCGCGGCGGTGTACATCAGCCGGTATGTCGACGGTGAGGTGAAGGTCACGCAGTACGCCGACAGCCCGGCCGCCCCCGCGGTGAACGAGTGGGTGGACTTCCGCGTCTCGGCCCACGCGACGGCGGTCGGCAAGAGCCTGCTGACCCAGCTCGACCACAACGGCCGGCGGGATCATCTGTCCCGGCACAAGATGGCGCGGCTCACGTCGCGGACCATCACCAGTGACAAGCTGCTGCTCTCCCGTCTTGAGGCCCAGCCGCCGACGGTTCCCGTTCTGGACCTTCAGGAGTACGCGGTGGGCACGGTGTGTGCTGCGGTGCCGATCACGGCGGGGGCGTCCGTGGGATGCCTGGCGGTGTCGCTTCCGGTGGAGCAGGCGCATCGGCTGCGCCAGGCGGCGGACGCGCTGAACAGGAACGCAACACCGGTGCTGCTGTCGCTGGCGATCTGACCATCACCCGGCGTTGGTCAGAAGCACCCCCGGGGACCAGGTAGTATTTTCTCTGTCGTCAGCCGCGAGACAGAAAAGCGAGCGGTTGGCGTGAGTCATGCGCCGCTAGCTCAGTTGGTTAGAGCAGCTGACTCTTAATCAGCGGGTCCGGGGTTCGAGTCCCTGGCGGCGCACAGACAGTGAAGGTCCCTCGCGGGTGCGGGGGGCCTTCGCTTTTTGGACGGCCTCTCCCCGACGCCGCGGGGCGGCCGGGGGTCCGGGGGTCGCCCCCCGGAGAATGCAGCATCAGCGGGTCCGGGGTTCGAGTCCCTGGCGGCGCACCTGTGAAGGGCCTCTCGTGGAGACGAGGGGCCCTTCGGCGTCCTCGGGGGTGAGCAGCCGGTACGCCGGTTCTCCTGGCGGGCGCCACCACACCGGGTCCGTGCAGCGCACGCCCTCCCGCCTCAGCAGCGCCCGGTGGATCTTGTTCGTCGCGGTGACCGGCATTCGCTCCATGACCCGCACGAACCGGGGCGCCATCTTCGTCCCCAGGTCCGGCTGGGCGAGCAGGAACTGCGCGAACCCCTCCGGGTCGAAGGTCCCGGCGAGGGCCGCCATCACCTGGTCCCCCGTCACCGGATCCGGCACCGCGTAGACGGCGACGGAGTCGGCACCCTCGTACCGGGCGAGGATGTTCTCGATCATCGCGGCGGCCAGGTTCTCCCCGTCGACCCGCAGCCGGTCGTCGGCCCGACCGGCGAAGTACAGGTAACCGTCGGCGTCCCGGTAGAAGAGATCGTCGGCCCAAATACCAGCCTCCCCCGCTCCTACTCGGCGTGGGGCGGGGGCCGCCAGTGCGCATCTCCCGGATTGCGCCAGTACCGTCCCTCAGCGGTGAGCGCAGAACCGCGCACCGGCACGCCCCGAACGGTCTTGGGCGCGCTGGTCGTCCGCTTTCGCAACCGGGCGGCGACACAGATCCCGTCTGTGGTCCGGCCCCGGAAGGGCGGAGTCCCTCACGACCTGATCACTCGGAAGAGACCACAGGCGACGGGGAGGCCCTGAACCATCACTCCGGTGGAGCAGAGGCCCCGCACGCTGGCGCCGCGCCTCGCGCCCAGATCGCACAGCGACCTTAGCCACCGCGCACTCGGCGCCATAGACCAACAACCGTTCATCACACGATCGAGTTACTGCACCGCGTGCTGCGTCGTCCACCACCGTACGTCCGTCAGGAACCCGGACGCCGAGAACCGCCGCCGCAGCGCCACGCCCGCCCCGGCCGCGAGAGCGGGGGCCCAGTCGGCGATGACGGCGTTGCCGTGGAACATCGGCATGCAGATGTAGTGCACGTCGTCGGGCCCGACCCCGAACTGCCCGGCCAGTGACCTTCCCGCCGCGGCCAGTCGGCCCTGCGTGCAGATCGCGGCCTTGGGGGCACCGGTCGATCCCGAGGTGAAGCAGAGGAGCAGCCGGTCCCTCGGGGTGGCGCGGGAGGGGTCGGGGCGGGCGTCGGCGTACGGCGCGAGAAGGGCGTCGTACTCCTCGGAGCCGGTCAGCAGGATGCGGACGCCGGGCAGGTCGAGGCCCTTGAGGAGCGGGAGGTGGGCCGGCTCCGTGATCAGGATCCGGCACTCCGTGTGCAGGATGTCCCTTGCCAGCTCCGGGCCTCTGCGGGTGGGGTTGATTCCGGCCACCGCGGCACGGGCGAGCGCGGCGGCGCCGATCCAGAGCGGGTACTCCGGGGTGTTGTCGAGGAGGACGCCGAGGTGCGGCTCGGCGCCGGGCGGCAGCAGGTCGGCCAGGAGTGCCGCGCGGGCGGCGGCACCGGCGGCCACCTGGTGGTGGGTCAGCGCCCGGTCCTCGAACCACAGGCCCGGGCGGTGGTCGTCCCATCGGTCGGCGACGAGTTCCGCGACCATACGCCTGCTGGAGTCCATGGCGGCGCACGGTAGCTGATGACTCGTCAGATGTGGAGGGTCAGGGAGTCATCGTGACGCCGTCGATCACGACGGTGTCGGCGGTGTCGCCGCCGTCCTCGCCGAAGTCGAAGGCGTCGGACATCTGGCTGTACGTGACCATGAAGCCGACGCAGAACACCGCGACCACCCCGAAGAACGCCAGGGCGGCGACGGTGGAGGCGGCGAGCCCGGCCCGGCGCGGGGCCCTGGCCGTGGCGTTGACCTCGCGGCCCTCGGCGTAGTGGACGGTGACGAAGTCACCCTCCAGCGTCGTCGCCGGGCCCTCCTCCTCGAAGCGGATGACGCGGCCGTCGCGCGCGGTGAACTCGTAGACGTGATGGAGCGTGGTGCTCACCGATGTGTCGCCGCTGCCGCCGTGGGTCGTCGTGAACATCCGCAGACAGCGCGCCTCGGCCGTCAGACCGCTGTTCCAGGCCCGGCGCAGCCGCCAGGCCCGACGCACGATCCGGTAGGCGCCGAAGAGGACCACGGCCAGGATCAGGCCGGGTGCCAGGTAGAAAAAGAGATCCATGATGTTCCCCCGAGGTCAGATACCCGCTCCCCTACGCCGACTTGGTCATGTCGGCGTAGGGGGACCGTACCCGTGGGGGGTGGCGGACTCGCTCAAGCAAAGCTCAGAACGTGACGTCCGAGCAGGCGTAGAACGCGTTGCCGGTGTCGGCGATCGTCCACACCGCCAGGATCACGTGCCGTCCGCTGAGCCCGGACGGCAGCCTGCCGCTGTGCGAGAGCGTGGACGGGGGCCGCTGGTTGTTGTACGGCACCGTCAGGAACGGCGTGAGGTTGAGGTCGGAGCGGGCCAGGTTGTGGTTCTGGTTCCAGCCCTGCTTGGTGACGTAGTACCGGAAGTCGGTCGTGGCGTGCATGGCCGTGAACTGCCAGCGGAACGTGTAGCTCTGGCCGCCCGTGACCTTCGTGGCCGGCCAGGCGCCGCCCGACGGGGTGCGCGGTGAGCTGAGCGGGCTGAACTGGCTCAGTCCCGCGTTGCAGATCTGTCCGTCGGCCGGTCCTGAGCCCGGGAAGCCCTTCGGCCCCTCGACGCTCTGCGGTTCCCACTGGATGGGGCCGCAGTTGGTCACGGTGCCGTTCTGGCAGAGCTTCTGCCTGCTGATGGGGAGGTCGGTGTAGCCGTGGCCACTGGCCCCGCCGGACGAGAGCACAAGGGCTCCGGTGGTGGCGAGACCGACCACGGCGGCAGACAACTTGGTCTTTCTGCGCATGCTGCCGCTCCTGGGAACGTGGGGAGTTTCAGTGAGCCGTGCAGGGTAGGTCTAGACCAAGTCTGAGAGTATGACCGTTACTTGAACATGTCCATACCAATCACGTACCGGATTCCCCACGCCCGGCGCAGAACGCGACCGTCAAGTCCTTCACCAGCGCCTTGCGTTCGTAGTCGTCGAGTTCGACGAGCCCCCGCATGGTCAGCCGGGTCACCGTGTCCTCCACCGAGTCCACGACCGAGGTGAGCATGGACGCCCGGTGCTGCGCGTCCAGCGCGGCGATCCGGCGCCGGTGCATGGCGGCGGCAACCTCGGGGGCGTACTCGACCCGGACCGGCTGGACCGAGAACACCTCGACCCCGATCGGCGCCGCCTCGGCCACGACCAGCCGGGTCAGCGCCTCCCCGGAGGCGTCGGCGCGGCCGTGCCCCGACCCCGGCGCCTCCACCGGCACCCGGGCCAGCGCGGCCTCCACGCACTCCCGCAGGTACGCCTCGTGGTCCTCGACGCCCAGCATGGCCCGCGCGGTGTCCCGCACCCGCCACACCGCGAGGACCACCACCCTGAGCGCGACCCCGCTCGCGTCGGCCGCCGGCATCGGCTCACTGCGCCAGTGCCGCAGCCGTACGTCCACCCGGCGGCGCAGCTGCATCGGGTTGACCCACATCAGGCCGGTGCGCCGGACGGTCCCCCGGTAGCGGCCGAACAGATCGAGCACCCAGGCCCGTCCGGTCCGGCCCCGGGCGAGCCCGCCGAAGCCGAACAGACCGAGGGCGCCGGCCCCGGCGTAGGCCGCCCACTGCGCGGGACCGAGGCCCGCTCCCGCGTACGACGGCAGCCGTAGCGCCTCCAGCGCGAGGGGCGGCAGCGTGCCCGCCCACCAGGAGGTGACCGCGCAGCCCGCGAGACCGCAGGCCCCGGCGAGCACGCCCGCCGAGCCGGGCAGCACCCGGGCGGGCCGCTCGACCAGGTCCGGGTCGACCTCGGGCACGGTACGGGCCGGCGCGGGGGCGAGCCGGCGCAGCCGCGGCTGCTCCCCCGTGCCCTGGCGGCGGCTGACGACGGCGGGCTTCAGCGGGACGGACACCGGTTCGGGCTCGTCGCGGAAGAGCAGATGGACGGGGATCTCGGTGGTGATCTCGTTCTGGATCAGCCGGGCGGTCCTGGACGGTCCCTCGGACTCCGGTGTCGGTGAAGTGGTCGTGCTCATGCGTGCCTCCAGCCTTCGCGCCAGATGCGTCACAACAGGGGGTGCAGCAACGGGGGTACAGCAGCAGGGGTGCAAGATCGATCACGAGAACAGCCGTCGCCAGGTCTCGGGCCCCGGGTAGCCGTCCGCCGTGCCGCCCCGCCAGCCCTGGGCGCGCTGGAAGGCCTCGACGTTGCGCCGGTCCGCCTCGCCCCAGCGCGGGCCCGGACCGGTCGTGTAGTACTTGCCGAAGCCCTTCTTCACCAGCTGTCCGCCGAGCCGCGTGACATGACTGTTGTCGGCGCCGGGCCGGAACATCGCCCGCCCCGGATACCCGGGCACCCCGTGCGAGGACGGAGGCGCGGGCGCTCCCGCGGTGATGTCCTTGCCCTTGCCGGTGACCAGCAGCGCCCAGGTCCGCGGCCCCGGCAGCCCGTCCGCGTCCCGGCCCCGCCAGCCCTGCGCCTGCTGGAAGGCCTGGGTGGCCCGCCGGTCGGCGTCGGACCAGCGCGGTCCGGGTCCCGAGGAGTAGTAGGGCCCCGCCCCGCGCTCGACGAGCAGGCGGCCGAGTTGGGTGACGTACTTGTTGTCGGCCCCGGGCCCGAAGTAGGCCGGCCCCGGGAAGGGCGCCGCGGCCGGCTTGTCGCTGTCCGGCACCGAGCCCCCCGTAACGCCCATGAGCCCCTTGTAGCGGTAGGCGACATAGCGGCTGGAATAGCTCCAGTAGGCGTACGGGGTGGACTGCCTGCGGGTGTTCGGGCGGGTCTGCTCGTAGGCGATGTAGTAGGTGTGCGTGTAGTCGGCCCAGCCGCCGAAGATGACGACGTGCGAGCCGTCCTGGGGGTCCGCCGGATTGTGGAACAGCAGTATGTCGCCGGGCTGGAGGTCCTCCTTCGGGATGCGCACACCGTACTGGCCGAGCGTGCCCGTCCACTCGTTGCCGGGCAGGCCCCAGGCCATCGAGACGAACCCCGAGCAGTCCTGCCGGTAACCGTCCGGCCAGTACCGGTCCATGCTGTACGGCACCTTCGCCGCGACCCACTCCTTGGCCCGCCTGATGATCTCCGCCCGGGTGGTGGTCGGCGCCTGGGCGGGCCCCGCCTGGACCCCGCCCGGGCCGTGCAGCGGGGCCTTGCTCCCCTGCGGGGTGTCGGGCTCGTCGGCCGCGGGAAGGCTCGGCCGACCGGGTGCCTGCGGAGCCGCGAGCGCCGGTACGGCATGCCCCGCGACGAGCGCCGCCGAGGCGGCGGCCGCCACGATCACCGTCCGGTGGGCCGGGTGGGCGCCCCTGCGGCCGGCCGCGGAGTGTGGCAGGACGCGGCGCCGGTGAACACATCCGGGGCACTCGCAGTCGCTCGCGGGTTCGAATTCCTCGAAGGCCGGAGCCGCCATGCGATTCCCCTCACATTCCGGATGGAAATGTTCGTGTCTGTGCACATTCATCAGTTTCTCAACTGTCTTCCGGGCGCGCATGCTGACGGTCCGAATGATGTACGTCACCCCTCTGACCGGGGGCGGAGCGCGTGCGGGTGGCCCGGAGCACCTTCCGGGGTCCGGTAGAGTGATGGCGTCAGCAGGCGCCGCTAGCTCAGTTGGTTAGAGCAGCTGACTCTTAATCAGCGGGTCCGGGGTTCGAGTCCCTGGCGGCGCACAGACCGGGAAGCCTCTCGCGGACGCGAGGGGCTTCTTGTGTATCCGGGCGACCTTTCCACAAGGGGTACACAAGACCCCCACAGGGGCCACAATGAACGCGTATGACCGGTAAACACCGCGTTTCGCATCTTGCGATCATGCTGAACGCCGTAGAACCCTGGTCCTTCAAGCTGCTGTGGATTTGCGGCAGTTGGGGGGCAAGAAACCGGTTGCTCGCTTCGACGGGGAGAGGGGCCCCGTTCATGAACGGATGCCGAGGGGGGCATCATGCAACCGGAAGGTCGCGGTTCCATGTCTATGAAGTGGAAGATGTGGTGACTGTGACCCACCACTGATACGTCTGTGAAGGTCGAGGGGGACCGAAGCAGACGAAGGAACCGACAGACACGCGGTGACCTGCGTGTGGGGGGATGACTCATGACGTCGACGCCGACGGGCGCCCGGCCGGACTCCGACCCGTCACAGACCACTCAGCTCAGAGTGCCAACTCATCGGACCGGGGCGTTCAGGCGCATCAAGAAGACGCTGCCCAAGTACGACTACGAGCACTACAGCCGGCTGGCCGGCCCCCTCACCCAGCCCGATCCGAACAAGCCGTACCGGGTGCAGTACCGCTCGCTGATCTCTCAGGAGCCGCACCGCATCCGCGTCGCGCTGATGCTCGCGGCGGCGCCCCTGCTCTCGCTGGTGCTGCTGGCCTGGCTGCTCCAGCCCGAGCACTGGACCGAACGCGACTACGTCGAATACGACTTCCTGCCGGCGCTCGACATCGTGATGCTCGTCTCGATCGGCCTGATCGAGTTCTTCCGCTGCATGAACGTGCTGTCCAACGCGCACGCCACCCTGGTCGCCCGCGACCCGATCCCGGTGGTGCCCGAGTCCGGCACGAGAGTCGCCTTCCTGACCTCCTTCGTGCCCGGCAAGGAGCCGCTGGAGATGGTGACGAAGACCCTGGAGGCGGCGGTCAAGCTGCGCCACCGGGGTCTGCTGCACGTCTGGCTGCTCGACGAGGGCGACGACCCGGAGGTCAAGGAGGTCTGCGCCCGGCTCGGCGTGCACCACTTCTCCCGCAAGGGCATCGCGAAGTGGAACCAGGCCAAGGGCCCGCACCGCGCCAAGACCAAGCACGGCAACTACAACGCCTGGCTGGACGCGCACGGCGACGACTACGACTACTTCGCCTCCGTCGACACCGACCATGTCCCGCTCCCCAACTACCTGGAGCGCATGCTCGGCTTCTTCCGCGACCCGAACGTCGGCTTCGTCATCGGCCCGCAGGTCTACGGCAACTACGACAACTTCGTCACCAAGGCCGCCGAGTCCCAGCAGTTCCTCTTCCACGCCCTCATCCAGCGCGCGGGCAACCGCTACGGCTCCCCGATGTTCGTGGGTACGTCGAACGCCGTGCGCATCAAGGCGCTCAAGCAGATCGGCGGTCTGTACGACTCGATCACCGAGGACATGGCGACCGGCTTCGAGATCCACCGCCACAAGAACCCGGCGACGGGCAAGAAGTGGCGCTCGGTCTACACCCCGGACGTGCTGGCCGTCGGTGAGGGCCCGAGCGCCTGGACGGACTTCTTCACCCAGCAGATGCGCTGGTCGCGAGGGACGTACGAGACGATCCTCAAGCAGTACTGGAAGGGCTGGTACTCGCTGCCGCCGAGCAAGCTCTTCAACTACACGATGATGATCATCTTCTACCCGATGTCCGCCCTGAACTGGATCCTCGCCGCCCTCAGCTGCGCCCTGTTCCTGGGCCTCGGCGCCTCGGGTGTGAACATCGACCCGACGATATGGCTGATGCTCTACGGCAACGCCTCCGCGCTCCAGATCGGCCTCTACGTCTGGAACCGCCGCCACAACGTCTCGCCGCACGAGCCCGAGGGCTCCGGCGGGGTGGCCGGCATGGTGATGTCCGCGCTGTCGGCGCCGCTGTACGCCAA
Organism: Streptomyces cupreus; assembly: GCF_014257025.1. Classification (GTDB taxonomy): domain Bacteria; phylum Actinomycetota; class Actinomycetes; order Streptomycetales; family Streptomycetaceae; genus Streptomyces; species Streptomyces cupreus. The sequence continues at coordinate 59,405 of NZ_JACMSF010000031.1, read as the reverse complement.
GGCGCTGATCGACTCGGTGCTGCGCCGCAAGAGCAAGTTCGTCGTGACACCCAAGGGCGACTCGGCCAGCCCCGACCGCTGGTTCGGGACCTTCCGCTACCACTGGTACTTCATCCTGATCTTCGGCGCGTCGATCGCCGCCGGTTTCGTCTACGGGCACGCACACCCCGCGATGGTCATCTGGGCGACGTTCGCCATGCTGATCACCGCCACCCCGGTCTTCGCCTGGCGGCACATGCTGCGGCAGGCGAAGAAGAAGCCGCCGGTCCCGGCCGAGCCGGAGGCGGCCGCCCCGATGCTGCCGCACCAGGCTCAGCCGCTGCCGGGCCAGGGGGGCGCGCACCACAGCCCGCAGCACAAGCCGAGTTGGGCCGCCTCGCAGGGCGGCGGCACCGACCAGACCATGCAGATCGCCCTGGGTGGACTTGGGGGACGTAAGGAATGAAAGACCAGGCCGGCCGCCGCCGTGTCCGTCGACTCGCGATAGGCACGGCGGTGGTGCTCGCGCTGGCCGGGATGAACGGTCCGTGGCTCTACCGCTTCGGCACCGAGAAATACCACCAGTACCAGATCAACAGACCGGAGTACAAAGCCGACAACGGTCACTGGGAGATCGTCGAGTTCCCCGAGGAGTACCGGCAGAACACCATCCACGCGGCGCTGCTGCGCACCGGGAAGGTGCTGCTCGTCGCGGGTTCCGGCAACAACCAGGAGAACTTCGACGCGAAGAAGTTCGACACCCGGATCTGGGACCCGGTCAAGGGCACGATCAAGAAGGTGCCGACACCGAGCGATCTGTTCTGCACGGGCCACACACAGCTGGCGAACGGCAATCTGCTGATCGCGGGCGGCACCAAGCGGTACGAGAAGCTCAAGGGTGACGTCACCAAGGCCGGCGGCCTGATGATCGTCCACAACGAGAACCCGGACGAGCCGATCACCCTGCCTGCCGGGACCAAGTTCACCGGCAAGGAGAACGGCAAGACGTTCGTCTCCAAGGACCCGGTGCTGGTGCCGCGCGCGAAGAAGGTCTTCGACAAGGAGACCGGCGAGTTCCTGCGCAACGACCCCGGCCTCGGCCGGATCTACGTCGAGGCGCAGAAGAGCGGCTCCAAGTACGAGACCGGCACCGAGGACAACTACCGCGTGCAGGGCCTGTCCGGTACCGACGCGCGGAACACCTACGGCATCGCGCAGAAGCTCGCGCTGGACAAGAAGGACTTCCAGGGCATCCGGGACGCCTACGAGTTCGATCCGGTCGCCGAGAAGTACATCAAGGTCGACCCGATGAAGGAGGCCCGCTGGTATCCGACGCTCACCACGCTGAGCGACGGGAGGATTCTCAGCGTCTCCGGGCTCGATGACATCGGGCAGTTGGTGCCGGGCAAGAACGAGATCTTCGACCCCGAGACCAAGAAGTGGACGTACACGGAGAAGATCCGGCAGTTCCCGACGTATCCGGCGCTGTTCCTGATGCAGAACGGGAAGGTCTTCTACTCCGGGTCCAACGCGGGGTACGGGCCCGACGATGTCGGGCGTGACCCCGGTGTCTGGGACGTGGACACCAACAAGTTCACCAAGCTGCCCGGGCTGAGCGACGCCGACAAGCTGGAGACCTCCGGGACCGTGCTGCTGCCTCCGGCTCAGGACGAGAAGTACATGGTCATCGGCGGCGGTGGCGTCGGTGAGTCCAAGCTGTCCAGTGAGAAGACCCGGATCATCGATCTGAAGGCAGACAGCCCGAAGTTCGTGGACGGGCCCTCGCTGGAGAAGGGGACCCGGTATCCGCAGGCCTCTGTGCTGCCCGACGACACCGTGCTGGTGTCGGGCGGTTCCGAGGACTATCGCGGGCGGGGGGACTCCAACATCCTCCAGGCCCGGATCTACGACCCCACTGCCAACTCCTTCGATCAGGTCGCCGATCCGCTGGTCGGGCGGAACTACCACTCCGGTTCTGTGCTGCTGCCCGACGGGCGTGTGATGTTCTTCGGTTCTGACTCGCTCTACTCCGACAAGGCGAACACCAAGCCGGGGAAGTTCGAGCAGCGGATCGAGATCTACACGCCGCCGTATCTGTACCAGGGCTCACGTCCGTCGCTGTCCAAGGGGACGGAGACCATCGAGCGCGGCGAGTCCGGGACGTTCACCTCTCAGCACGCCTCGTCCATCAAGAAGGTGCGGTTGATCCGGCCGAGTGCGGCCACGCATGTGACGGACGTGGATCAGCGGTCCATCGCGCTGGACTTCACGACCGAGGGGAACAAGGTGACGGTGACTGTGCCGGAGAACAAGAACCTTGTTCAAGCCGGGTGGTACATGCTGTTCGTTGTGGATGATCAAGGGGTGCCGTCAGAGGCACAGTGGGTTCGAGTCCCCTGAAGCGGAGTCCCGCGCCCCTCTCGGGGCGCGGGACTTTCACCTGGAGGCTTCGGCAAGACCGAGCGCGTACTCCGCCCACCACTCGCCCGCCTTCGGACCGCCCTTGCACTCGCCGTCCGATTCACCCGGGCGCTTGACCCAGACGTACGCGTCCACCAGCGGGTCCGCCGTCTTTGTCGTCGGGGTCTCGCCCAGGGCCCGGCCCGGCGGGTTGCACCAGCGCTCGGCCGGGTCGCCGTCCTCGTAAGGGCCGTTGCCGTTACGGCTGGTGTCGATGACGAAGGGCTTGTCGCCCACCTTCGCCGACAGGTCCTTGCCGTACTGGATGGAGTCCTCGGTCCTGTAGAAGTTCGAGACGTTGACCGAGAAGCCGTCCGCCCGGACGATGCCCGCCCACTGGAGGGGCTCGAAGATCTGGTCCGGGTTGCCCCAGCCCGCGTTGCCCGCGTCCAGGTACACCTTCGTGTTCTTCAGGGACTTGAGCTTCTCGATCGCGCCCTTGAGGAGGTCGTAGCGCTCCTCGTGGAACTCGTCCGGGGTGCAGCCGTCCACGAGGTGCAGTACCGCGTCCGGTTCGAGGATGACCGTGGCCGAGCGGTCGCCGATGCCCTTGGCGACACCGTCGATCCAGGAGCGGTAGGCGTTGCCGTCGGCCGCGCCGCCCTGTGAGTACTGGCCGCAGTCGCGGTGCGGGATGTTGTAGAGGACCAGCAGCGCCGTGCGGCCCGCCTTGTCCGCGGCCTCGGTGAAGCCGCGGGCCTCGTCCTCCGGGTTCTCCGGGCCGATCCACTCGCCGGTCGGCTGCTCGGCGATCTTGCGGATCTGCTCGGCGTCGGCCTCCTTGCCCGCCTTCTCGTAGTCGGCCACCTGCTGGGCCGCGTTGCCTTCCGGGTTGACCCAGAACGGGTCGACCTCCTTGGGCTGCTGGGTGATGCCGGCGCCGGAGTTCTCCGGCTCGTCACCCCCGTCGTCCGAGGAGGAACATCCCGCGATCAGCAGTGCAGCCCCCAGCACCACCGCGGACGCCCCCCTCCGGGCCCCCCTACTGCCGTACATCCAACTCCCCCTTGGGTGCACTGTTCCAAGTCTCAATCCTGACATACGCGTCCCTTGGCACACGAGATCGGCCGTGCCTTGTCCGCGAGCTGTTACACCCCCGGGGGCGAGGGTAGGTGCGCCGCTGAGCGGGGACGCGGACAGGGGAAGGGACGTGGGCATGCGGTGCACCACCCGGGAGACTCGGCTGGCCGCGGCGCTGGTGGAGGCGGCGGACACGCTGACCGACGGATTCGAGGCCACCGACTACTTACAACGGGTCTCCGACCATTGCGTGGACCTGCTGGCCGCGCGGGCGGCCGGGTTCATGCTGATCGACGGAGGCCGTACCGTCTCGCTGGCCGGGAGCAGCCGGCAGCGGGAGCTCGCGCTGGATCTGCTCCAGGCCCAGTCCGGCGGCGGGCCCTGCCTGGAGTGTTACGACACCGGGAAGCCGGTCCCGCCGGTCTCCATCAGCGTGGCGCACGCGGGTTCGCGCTGGCCGGTGTTCACCGAGCGGGCGCTGCGCCATGATGTCGCGGCGACCTTCGCGGTGCCGCTGCGCCGCCGGGAGACGCTGCTCGGCGCGCTGAACGTGTTCGTGCCGGCGCTGCCGGACGACTCGGCGACGGGCGGCGACGGGGAGTTGCGGCTGGCGCAGACGCTGGCCGACGCGGCGGCCGTTGGGCTGCAGAACCATCGCGCCCATGTCAGGTACCGCACGCTGGCGGGCCAGTTGCAGGAAGCACTGTCCAGCAGGGTGCGCATCGAGCAGGCCAAGGGCATGCTCGCCGAGCGCTGGGGAACCGGCGCGGACCACGCCTTCGGGGCGCTACGGCAGTACGCGCGGCGGCGCCGGCTGCCGCTGGACCGGGTGGCGCAGGACGTCATCGACCGGGTCGCGGACGACGCGGAGTTGCGGCGCGAGGCCGGGGATTCGCCCGGCGGGCAGCCGTAGACCACCGCGTCACCTGCGCGGATCACCCAGCGCCACCGGCCTTGTCCCAGGGCCGATCGGACCCTAGGCCATGGACCGCTTCCGTTCTAGAGTCGTAGCGGGCGGCCCCAGCCCCCGGCCTGTCGCCTCCCTCACGTGACCACACCAAAGCCTCCCGCGGCTGCCGTCGGGTTACTCCCGCAGCCCGAGCGCGCGCGGTTGAGGACCAGCCCGGTCGGCGGCTTCCAGGGGGAGCGGGTCGTCGACCGGGCCAGGTGATCTCACAGACCGGTGCCCGTGAGGTACGCCGACACCACGACGTTCGCCGTGTAGCTGCGGCTCGCCCGGTCGAAGGCTCCGCCGCAGGTGATGAGCCGGAGTTCGGCGCGGCCCGGTTCGCGGGGCCCGTAGGCCTGGCGGGCGTCGAAGCGGTCGCGGGTGACGACCTGGACGTCGTCGACGGTGAACTCGGCGACCCGGCCGTCGTCGCGGATGACCCGGACCGTCGCACCGGGCTTCAGCGCGCTGATCTTGTAGAAGACGGCGGGCCGGGTCTCGGTGTCCACATGGCCCACCATCAGGGCCGCCCCCTTCGCGCCGGGTGCCGCGCCGGCGGCGTACCAGCCGACGACTCCGGGCCGGTCGAAGGGCGGTGCGTCGACGGCGCCCTGCGGGTCGAGGCCGCTGGCCACCACGGGGGCCTGGATGCCGAGGCCGGGTATGTCGATACGCTGGGGACTCGCCTCGCCCAACGGGCTGGCGGGGGGCGGCAGTTCGACGTCGGGCGGGCGGCCGACCGCGGCCATGTCGCCGGTGGTGGGCGCGGATGTCCCGTCGCGTACGTCGGTGACGTCCCGTCCCCACAGCCACAGCCCGAGCAGGAGCACGGCCCAGGCCATGCCCGTCAGCAGACGGCCGGAGAGCGCGGGGCGGTGATGGCCGGACATGGTCAGTCCGTCCTGCGGCTCCGGCGGGCGCTTCTGAGCGCCACGGCCGTCGCCGCGACTCCGGCGAGGACGAGGCCGGTCACCGCGTGGGCGGTGCCGGGTCCCGTCGTACGGGCGTCCTCGTCGGCGGCGATGTGGGCCGCCGCACCGCCGCCGCCCGCCTTCACGGGGGCGACCGGCGAGGAGGGCGCGGAGGGGGTCTCCCCCACCGGGAGCGCGACCGTGCGCCGGGTGTCCCCGCAGATGACGGTGATGTCGTAGGAGCCGATCTCCAGGGAGGACCGGATGCGGCTCTCGCCGACGAGGGTGCCCTCTTCGCTTGTGACGGTGAGCTTGACGTCGCTGACGAACGCCGCCGAGACGGCGCTCGCCGTCCGTTCCTCGCAGCCTGTCACCCGCAGCGCGACGTCGGCGCCCGGGGCTGGCGAGGCGGGGTTCACGGCGATGCCACCTCCTCCGTCCGCCGCGTACGCCGCCGGGGTGATCGCCGCGGCGATCACCGCGACACCTGCACAGAGAGTGACTTTCAGTGAGCCCATCGTGAACCTCCAGATACCTGGAGACTCCTCCTGGGTGCCGGTCCCCGCATCCTCAGCGGGGCCCGACTGCTCCGTACGGGTCGAATTCGGGTACGACCGGGTTTCAGATCCGGTCGACCGGGTCCGCTATGGAGTCGACGACGTTGGAGGGCGGTACGGGAGGTTCTCCACCGCATACCATGGCCGTCCGGTAGATCGACTGCGTAGGAGTCCGCGCCCATGACAGAGCCCAAGCACATCGAGTCGTGGCTGACCGACATGGACGGCGTCCTGATGCACGAGGGCGTTCCCATCCCTGGCGCGGATGCCTTCATCAAGAAGTTGCGCGACTCCGGCAAACCCTTCCTCGTACTCACGAACAACTCCATCTACACCGCTCGTGATCTGCATGCCCGCCTCAACCGCATAGGCCTTGAGGTGCCGGTCGAGAACATCTGGACCTCGGCCCTGGCCACTGCGAAGTTCGTCGACAGCCAGCGGCCGAACGGAACGGCCTATGTGATCGGCGAGGCCGGTCTCACCACGGCCCTGCATGAAGTGGGCTACATCCTCACCGACTCCGACCCCGACTTCGTGATCCTGGGTGAGACTCGGACCTATTCCTTCGAGGCTCTCACCAAGGCGATTCGGCTCATCAACGAGGGTGCGCGTTTCATCGCCACCAACCCGGACAACACCGGCCCCTCCCACGAAGGTGTGCTGCCCGCCACAGGCTCGGTGGCGGCGCTGATCACCAAGGCGACGGGCAAGGAACCGTACTTCGTCGGCAAGCCGAACCCCCTGATGATGCGCACCGGGCTGAACGCCATCGGTGCGCACTCCGAGTCCAGCGCCATGATCGGCGACCGGATGGACACCGATGTGCTGGCCGGCCTGGAGGCCGGCATGAGGACCTTCCTCGTGCTGACGGGACTCACGGCCGAAGCAGACATGGACCGGTTCCCGTTCCGGCCGACCAAGGTGGTCGATTCGATCGCGAACCTGGTCGACCTCGTCTGACCGGACACGCGACGACGCCGGCTCAGCGGCGCCTCCGCAGGAGCAGCAGCGCGCCGCCCCCGGTGAACAGCGTGGCGAGGGTGGCGACGACGGCGACGACGGGGGTGCCGGTGCGGGCGAGCTCCTCGGCGAGGGGGAGGCGGGGGGCGGGGGATCGCTCGGGGTCCGCGGTGGTGGTGCCGGAGGGCTCGGAGTCGATGCCGAAGCGATAGTCGTTGGACTGCCCGACCCAGTCGCCGTCGTCTTCGTGGCGCTGTACGACGGCGGCGTTGGCGGTGACGCGATTGGGCACGGCATCGGAGGTGACGGCGAGCCGCACCTTCACGGTGACGGTCTTGCCAGGCCCGACGGTGAACCCGGGGAACCCGTCGAAGGCGCCGACGAGTTCGTCCTGGTCGGTGGTCTCGAACCGGACGGGGTGGGTCTGGCCGCCGGTGTAGAACTCCAGCCGGGGCTGCGAGGCCCCGAGCACCCGCCGCTCATCGACGAGCACGACGACGGGGTGAACGTTCTCGCAGGTCGCACCGGTCTTGTTGGTGAGCTCCAGATACCAGGTGCCGTACCCGCCCCCGGCCTCATAGGAGCTGGGACCGCCATGGATCCGGGTGGTGAGCGGAAAGGAGCGCCCGTCGGACGCGGCACAACTGCTCTCCGGCTCGGCGGCATGCGCGACCCCGGGGGCGGAGAGCAGGGCGAGGGGGAGTAACAGGGCCCCAGACAGAAACAGTCGCATGAACACATGACCATGCCGGACGAACCGGCCGACGCGGGTACGCCGCTCCCGGGCGCACGGAGTTTCCGCCCGATCGGCCCTGCCCTCCTACCGCCGTACGGTGAACACGGGCCGACGGTACCCGGTGGACTCCCAGGCGACCTGGGTGAAGCCCGCCTCGGCGTCCGGCCGGGTCAGCTGGGCACGAGTACGGCCACCGCAGTCGACCGTCACCCCTCGCCCCGCCCGAACAACGGCGCCAGCAGCAACTGTGCCGCCCCCTCCGCGACTTCCCGCCCACCGCCCGGAGCGACGCGCACCGGCACGGCATCCTCGCCCACTCTCCGGCCGCGCTCCTCAAGTACGGCCGCAGCCCCTCGTACGAAACACTCCGGACGGGCCGCGACCGTACGACCGCCCAGCAGCACCACGTCGATGTCCAGCAGCGCGACCAGGTTCGCGGCGCCCGTGCCGAGGACCCGGGCCGCCTCCTCGTAGTCCCCGCGTCCCACCGCCGCCAGGCACAGCGCCTCCACGCAGCCCCGGTTGCCGCACTCGCACACCGGACCGTCGAGTTGGACGACCTGGTGCCCGAACTCCCCCGCGCCGGTGCGGGCACCCCGGTGCACCACGCCCCCGAGTACCAGAGCGCCGCCCAGCCCCGCCCCGAAGTGCAGATACGCGAAGGACTCGCCCTGCCCGCCGACCGCGAGGCCCAGCGCGGCGGCGTTGGTGTCCTTGTCCACCACGACCGACACCCCCAGCGCCCGCTCCAACTCCTCCCGCAGCGGGAAGCCGTCCCACTCGGGGAATCCGGTGACGCGGTGCAGGACCCCTAGGGCGTGGTCCAGCGGCCCCGGCAGACCGACCCCGACGCCCAGCAGGGTCCCGCGCCCCTCCACCAGCGCCGAAACCTCCCGCACCACACCGTCGACGACCGCCGCTTTCCCTGCCCCGAGGTCCAGCGAGGCGCCCCGTTCCGCCACCACCGCCCCGGTCAGATCCACCAGCACCGCCCGCAGCGCGTCCCGGTCCAGATGCACGCCCACCGCATGCCCGGCCTCAGGAACCAGTCGCAGTACGGTCCGCGGCTTGCCGCCGGTAGAGGCCCGGCGGCCCGCCTCCGCCGCCAGCCCCTCCGCCCGCAGCCGTGCGGTGATCTTGCTGACGGCCTGCGGGGTCAGCCCGATCCGGTCGGCCACTTCGAGTCGGCTGATCCCGTCGGGCCCGGCGGTCCGCAGCAGATCCAGCACGAGCGCGGTGTTGTGGCTGCGCAGCACCGGCAGATTCACGCCCGAGGCCGCCCCACTGATTCCACCGCTGATTCCCTTTGCACTGCTCACGTCCCCATTCTCCCCACCGCTTGCACTTTGGCAACAGCGTTGCGAAAGTAGGAGCCATGACTGGCACACCCCTCCGCACCGGCCTGATCGGCTACGGCCTCGCCGGCTCCGTCTTCCACGCCCCGCTGATCGCCGCCACCGAGGGCCTCACCCTCGACACGGTCGTCACCGCCAACCCGGAGCGGCAGGAGCAGGCCCGCGCCGGGCACCCGGACGTCCGTATCGCCGCGACCCCCGACGAGCTGTTCGCCCGCGCCGACGAGCTCGACCTGATCGTCATCGCGTCCCCGAACAAGACGCATGTCCCGCTCGCCACCGCCGCCCTCAAGGCCGGCCTCCCGGTCGTCGTGGACAAGCCGGTCGCGGGTACGGCCGCCGAGGCCCGGGAGCTCGCGGCGCTGGCCGAGGAGCGCGGACTGCTGCTGTCCGTCTTCCAGAACCGCCGCTGGGACAACGACTTCCGCACCCTCCGCAAGCTCATCGCCGAGGGCGAGCTGGGCGACGTCTACCGCTTCGAGTCCCGCTTCGAGCGCTGGCGCCCCCAACTCAAGGGCGGCTGGCGCGAGTCCGGCGACCCGGCAGAGATCGGAGGTCTGCTCTACGACCTCGGCAGCCATGTCGTCGACCAGGCGCTGGTGCTCTTCGGCCCCGCCGCCTCCGTCTACGCCGAGTCGGACGTCCGCCGCCCGGGCGCCGAGACCGACGACGACACGTTCATCGCGATCACGCACACGAACGGCGTCCGCTCCCATCTCTACGTCTCCGCCACCACCGCCCAACTCGGCCCCCGCTTCCGGGTGCTCGGCTCCAAGGCGGGCTACGTCAAGTACGGCCTCGACCCCCAGGAAGCGGCCCTGCGCGAGGGTGAACTCCCCGGCGCCGACTGGGGCACCGAGCCCGAGTCGCTGTGGGGCCGGGTCGGCTCCGGGGAGTCCCCGCTGACCGGCGGGGGCCGACCCGAACCGACCCTTCCGGGCTGCTACCCCGCGTACTATGCGGCCGTGGCCAGGGCCCTTTCCGAGGGCGGCACCAACCCGGTGACCGCTGTGGAGGCGGCCGCCGCCCTCGACGTACTGGAGGCGGCCCGCCGTTCGGCCCGTGACGGAGTGGCGGTGGCGCTGTGACGCACAACAACGGAATCACCCCGAAGTTCACCCCGGAGATCACCCCGACCATCGAGGAACTCCAGGCCCAGGAACGCCGCCTGGTCTTCCGGGAGTTCACCGCCGACGACGCCTGGCGCCTCGGCACGCTCCTGGTCGAGATGGCCCGTGAGCGCCAGGCCCCGGTCGCCGTCGACATCCACCGCGCCGGCCAGCAGCTCTTCCACGCCGCACTGCCGGGCGCCACCCCGGACAACGACGCGTGGATCGCCCGCAAGCGCCGGGTGGTGGAGCGCTACCACTCCTCGTCCTACCTGGTCGGCGCCCGCTCCCGGGCCAAGGGCACGACCTTCGAGGACGCCTCCCGCCTGGACCCGGACGTGTACGCGGCCCACGGCGGCTCCTTCCCCCTCACGGTGGAGGGGGTCGGCGTCATCGGCGCGGTGACGGTGTCCGGACTGCCCCAGCTTGAGGACCACCGGTTCGTGGTGGAGGCGCTGGAGGAGTTCCTGGGCCTGTAGCTGTCACGCCAGGTCGGACGTGTCCAAGTCGAAGCCGAAGGGATCGGGCAGCCGGAGCTTCGCTCCGAAGACCGCCTTCTCCGAGTGCTGATAGCGGCCGCCCTCGGGATCCCAGTGCACGACCACCTCGCCACGGTGCCGGTCGACCAGCAGATAGACCGGCAGCGCGGCCTGGGCGTAGGCGTCACGCTTGTCGACGCGGTCGATGTCGGCGTCCTTCTGGCTGCCCGACGTCACCTCGACGACCAGGAGAACTCCGACAGGATCTGCCCAGGAGGGCTGACCTCGGAAGTAGCCGACCGGAGCGACCGCGCCGTCGACGCGGGCGCGGCCTGCCCGGTACGCAGGTACGACCAGCCCGCGCTCCTGGTACATGCGCAGCTCAGGATCGTATGCCCGCACCTGATCGCCGATGGCCATGACGTTCTCGTCATGGTCACCGTCCGGAGCCGGAGTCACGAGGACCCTCCCGTTGATCAGCTCGACGTGGAGGCCTTCCGGTGCCACAGCATCGAACGCCTCGAATTCTTCAAGCGTCACTTCGGTCTGCGAAATGGTCATAGGGTCCTCCTTCCTCACTTCAGGCTACGCACCTTTCAGCTCTTGACGCTGCCTGCCCAACCCTTCGATCTCCAGTTCTACGACATCCCCAGCCCTCAGGAAAGGCTTCGGCTCCGGCGCCCCCAGAGCCACCCCCGCCGGCGTACCCGTGTTGATCACATCCCCGGGGTACAGCGTCATGAACTGGCTGACGTACCGCACGACTTCGGCCACCGGGAAGATCTGCTCGGCGGTCGTGCCGTTCTGCTTCAGCTCGCCGTTGACCCAGAGCTTCAGCGAGAGATTCTGCGGGTCCGGAACCTCGTCGGCCGTCACCAGCCAGGGCCCGAGCGGATTGAACGTCTCGCAGTTCTTCCCCTTGTCCCAGGTCCCGCCCCGCTCGATCTGGAACTCCCGCTCGGACACGTCGTGCGCGACGGCGTACCCGGCGACATGCCCGAGCGCCGCCTCGGCGGACTCGACGTAGCGAGCCGTACGCCCGATGACGACCGCCAGCTCGACCTCCCAGTCGGTCTTCACCGAGCCCCGTGGCACGAGCACCGTGTCGTTCGGCCCCACGACCGTGTCCGCGGCCTTGAAGAAGATCACCGGCTCGGCGGGCGGCTCGGCCCCCGTCTCACGGGCGTGGTCGTGATAGTTCAGCCCGATGCACACGATCTTCCCGATCCGCCCGAGCGGCGGCCCGATCCGCAGCCCGGCCGGGTCCAGCACCGGCAGCTCACCGGCCATGGCACGGATCCGCGCGAGCGCCTCGTCGTCGGCGAGCAGCGCTCCGTCGATGTCCGGCACGACGCCCGACAGGTCCCGCAGAACCCCCTCGGCGTCGAGCAGCGCGGGCGTCTCCGCTCCCGCCGTACCGACTCGCAGCAGCTTCATGATCACAATCTCCCTCGATCGCGGGGCGCCCGCCGATGTGTGCAGCCATCGGAGGACTGGTCGATCCTCCAAGGTCCCCGACCGGTCCGCAATACCCGGTTCACGTACTGGACCGTAGGTCAGCGGTACAGCACGGCCCGCTCGACCGCGCTCCAGGTCGAGCTGGTGACGACGTACAGCGCGGCGGCGAGCGGTACGACGGCCACGGTGACCAGCGTGAAGAAGGAGACGAACGGCATGACCTTGGTGATCGCGCCGGCGCCGGGGGTGTCCAAGGGCGCGCTGTCCGCCAGGGCCACCTTCGACCGGCGGTAGTTGAAGAAGGCGACGGCGGCGACGAGCGCGAACAGCCCGACGTACACGAGCCCGGCCGCCCCTCCCGCGCTCAACGCGTCGCTCCAGCGGTCGCCGAGGGGTGCGGTGAAGAGCGCGTGGCCGAGCAGTTCGTTGGGCCGGCCGCCGATCTCCTCGCTGGAGAACAGGTGGAAGAGCAGGAAGAACGCCGGCGCCTGGACCAGGCTCGGCAGACAGCCGGCCAGCGGCGACACCTTGTGCTCGGTGTGCAGCTCCAGCACGGCCCGCTGGAGCTTCTCGGGGTTCTTCCCGTGCTTGCGGCGCAGCTCGGCGATCTTCGGCTGGAGCTCGGCGCGGGCCTTCTGACCGCGGGCGGAGGCCCGGGACAGCGGATGCACGAGCAGCCGTACGAGCGCGGTGAACAGGATGATCGCGGCGGCGGCCGCGGAGCCGTGGAAGAGCGGCTGGAGCAACTCGGCGAGCTGCTCGACAAGGCGGGCGAAAACGGACATGGGTGAGCCCTCCGGGGGTCTCGTCGTGCCGGGATACAGGTGATCGGCATGACGACCCGCGCGGGGTGCCGGTGGTGCGTGCCCCTACGCGACGGCCGTCGAGAGGACGAGTCCGGGGGCTCGGGGGCGGGTGCGTCCCCTGGCGTCGGGATCGCGTTGCGGGAGGAAGGCCGTACGACGGTTCCGGTCCCTGATGGCCGTACGTACCCGGGTGGGCGGCACGGCGGGCGCGCAGCGCGCGGCGAGCAGCGCGCAGGCGGCGAGCACCGATCCGGCGGCGGCGAGCGCGACGGCGGCGGAGAGACTGCCGGAGTCGAGGAGAACGAGGTTCAGGAGCAGGACGAGCAGCACAGCGACATGACGCCTGACCATCGGCTCCCCCTCCTTCGGCTCGTCCCTTGGTTATACCTCAACGCGCCCGCATGGACAGGAGCGTCCCCCACACCACCAAACGGTACTTGGACGTGAATTCGGGCGTACAGGTGGTCAGGGTGATGTAGTACCCGGGGTCGCGGTAACCGCGGCCGGGATGAACGAGGCTGCGCGGCACGGCCCGTATGACCCCGGTGTCGTGCGCGGAGGTCTGCGCGAGGGTCTCGTCGACGGCGTACGTGTACACCGCGGCCTTCGTCTCTACGACGATCTCGTCGCCGTCACCGAGCCGGTCGAGCCGTCGGAAGGGCTCGCCGTGGGTGTTGCGGTGCCCCGCGAGGGCGAAGTTGCCGGGGCGGCCGGGCTGTTGGGTGCCGGGGTAGTGGCCGACGTAGCCCTTGTTGAGGACGCCGCTCTTGCTGATGCCTTCGGCGACGGGGACGCGGAGGTCGAGGGCGGGGACGGTGAGGATGGCGTAGGCGTGGGACCAGTCGGGGGTGAGGTGGGGTGGGGGCGCTTCCGGGGATGCCTGGGGCTCGGCACTCGGGGACGCCTGGGGCGCGGCGCTCGGGGATGGGCTGTACTGGCCGCTTCGGCCGCTGTCCCACTCCCGCTCCAGCGCCGCCACCCCCCGCCGGGCCTCCGCCTTGGCCTCCCGGTTGGTCCACCAGAGCTGGTGGACGACGAGGAGCAGGAGGACGAGGCCGACGGTGACGAGGAGTTCGCCGCCGGTCCACAGGGCGCGGCGGCCAAGGGCGCGGCGGCGACGGGTGCTGTGCCGGACGACGGGGGGTCCCCGCATGCGTAGGCCTCCTTCATCTCGCGGGCCCGCACGATAGGCGGAACCGGTTGAAGTCACCAGAGTCCTCGGGGGTGTTCGAGACTTCGTACACGGGTTTGAGAAAGGGCTGTCACAACCCTCGACAAGGCCTGGAAGCACGCCCGATGCTTCCTGATGGCATGTACGGGACAGGCCATACAGGCCATCAGGAAGCGGAGAAGTCATGATCCGACGCAGAACTCTGCTGGCGGCGACCGGCGGAGCGGTCCTGGGCAGCGCCCTGGCGACGGGCACCGCACATGCGGACGCGACGATCGCGGTCAACCCGGGCACCCGGTACGGCACTTGGGAGGGCTGGGGCACCTCGCTGGCCTGGTGGGGCAACGTCTTCGGCACCCGGGACGACTTCGCCGACCTGTTCTTCACCACCAAGTCGGTGACGTACAAGGGCACTTCGCTCCCCGGCCTGGGTCTGAACATCGCCCGCTACAACCTGGGCGCGTGCAGTTGGAACAGCGTGAACGGCGAGACGATGGTGAAGTCGCCGAACATCCCCGCGTTCAAGCAGATCGAGGGCTACTGGCAGGACTGGAACAACGAGGACCCGACGTCCTCGGCCTGGGACTGGACGGCGGACGCGACGCAGCGGGCGATGCTGCTGAAGGCGACCCAGCGAGGCGCGATCACCGAACTGTTCGCCAACTCCCCCATGTGGTGGATGTGTTACAACCACAACCCCTCGGGCGCGGCGGACGGCGGCAACAACCTCCAGACCTGGAACTACCGCCAGCACGCCTCCCACCTGGCGGCGGTGGCCCTGTACGCCCGTACGAACTGGGGCGTGAACTTCGCGACGGTGGACCCGTTCAACGAGCCGGCGTCGACCTGGTGGACCGCTTCCGGTACTCAGGAAGGCTGCCACCTGGACCCGGCGGTGCAGGCGGCCGTACTGCCGTACATGAGAAGCGAGTTGGACAAGCGGGGCCTGACGGGCGTCCGTATCTCGGCCTCGGACGAGACGAACTACGACACGGCCCGCTCGACATGGGCCTCCTTCGGTTCGTCGACGAAGGCGCTGGTGTCGCAGGTGAACGTGCACGGATACCAGGGCACGGGCGGCCGCAGGGACCTCCTCTACACGGACGTGGTGACGACGTCGGGCAAGAAGCTGTGGAACTCGGAGACGGGCGACAGCGACGGCACGGGCCTGAGCATGGCCCGTAACCTCTGCTACGACTTCCGCTGGCTGCATCCGACGGCCTGGTGCTACTGGCAGGTCATGGACCCGTCGACGGGCTGGGCGATGATCGCGTACGACGCGAACACGCTCCAGCCGACGACCGTACAGCCGAAGTACTACGTGATGGCCCAGTTCAGCCGCCATATCCGCCCCGGGATGACGATCCTGGACACGGGAGTGAGCTACGCGGCAGCGGCGTACGACGCGAGCGCGCGCCGCCTGGTCCTGGTGGCCGTGAACACATCCACGTCGGCCCAGACCTTCACCTTCGATCTCTCCCGCTTCACGACGGTGACGGGCGGCTCGGGCGGCCTGGTGCCGCGCTGGAACACGGTGACGGGGGGCGGCGACATGTACCGGGCGTACGCGGACCGGTATGTGTCCGGTAAGTCGGTGAGCGCGGTGTTCGCGCCGGGGGCCGTGCAGACGCTGCAAGTGGACGGGGTGACGATCTAGGAAACCCGGTCTGTACGCGGGGGTCCTGGCCTGCGCATATCTCACCTTCGCCGGGCCCCCGCAGTACGGTGTCCCCCATGCGCCCCGACACGCCTGCCGAGAACGTCGACCACACCGCCGAAGCGGCACGCCTGGAGCGGACCGCCGGCCTGTACCCCGAGGACGCCGAAGCCCTGCTGCTGCGGGCGGCGGCCCACCTGGAACTCTCCGGCGCCCGCCCCGCCGCGTCCACGCTCTACGACCGCCTGCTGTCGTCCGCGGGTCCCCTGGAGAACCCCCACCTGGTCCGGGCCCTGAAGGCCTCGAACCTGTGGGAGTACGGCCACGAGGCGGAGGCCCGGGCGATCATCGACGGAATCCGGGCAGCCGCCCCCCGTGACCCGGCCCCCTGGGTGATCGTGGCAGAGGCCCTGGAGTCGCACGACGAGCTGGAGGCGGCGCAGGAGACGTTCACGGAAGGGGCGGCCCTGCTCCTGACGGACGTACCGGAGCCCCCGTACGCGACGCACCCTCTCCTGTACGGCCGCCACCGCGTCCGCCGCATGCTCGGCGCGCAGCACGACGACTGGGACACCCTGGCGGACACGCTGCACATCTCCCAGTCCTCCCCGTCCTCAGGCGTCTCCCTGGACGAACTCCACGACCCCAAGCGCGTGTGGTCCCTGGGCTCGAACAACCCGGCGGAACTGGAGGCGGAGATCAGCCGCCTCCGAGCGGAACTGGGCGCATACAGGGAGGCCCTGTCCCGCCCGTTCCCGGTGGCGATCCTGCACTGGCCGGCGGCGGAGCTGGCGGAACTCCTGGAGGCGTATCCGACGCTGGCGGAGGAGTACCCGTCCCACGAGGCACATTTGTCGACCATAGAGGCCTCGCTCCGAGAACTGGCCTCCTCCGGCACCCCGAACCTGGGCATCGTGACGGGCACGGTCCCGTCGTACGAGGCCTTCGCGGCGTCGGAGGGGGTGTCGCCAGGGGATGCGTCGCTGTTGCCGCAGTATGCGACGACGCTGGCGGCGCGGGGGAGGGCGGTGGCTTGGCCTCCGCAGCGGGGGGCGGCTTGTTGGTGCAGTTCGGGCCAGGGCTACGGGGAGTGCCACGGGGCGGAGTGACCTGGGCTCAGCCCGTCCGCCCCCCGACGGCGGCGGCAACGTCGTCGAGGTCCTTCGCGATGGCCCTACTGACCGCGCGAGCGCCCAGGCCGCCGAGAACCTTGGCGAGGATCCCCATGACCCCACCGCTCGGGGCCTCGGCGGTGAACGTCATACGGACGGTCGTCGTCACCGGCCCGTCGGCCCGCAGCACCCACTCCGACAGGTAGTGGGTGCCCCGCGACTCAGCCTCGACCACATACCGCTCGGGCGGTTCGCAGGCGGTCACCCACATCTCCTCGGTGGCGTCCTTCCCGAACATGCGCCGGGTCTCGCGCCAACGTGCACCGACACCGAAGCCCCCGTCCGAGAGAACCTCGATCTTTGAGACGCCACTGAGAACGCGCTCCATGCCCCGGAGGTCGGTGAGGGCTTCCCACACCGGACCCTGAGCAGCCGCAATACGCCGCTCAACAACGACGCTCTTACTGGTCACGGCTCCATGAAAGCAGCAGAGTCCGACAACCGCCCGATGGGAACTGTCAGAGTCGCCTGCTACAACAGAGCCACTGCAATGTGAGGGATTGGGGATACGGCGTGGCTTTGCCGGGGGATCTGTCGCAGCCTGTCGCGGGTGTTTACGAGGAACTCGTCACCCAACGCATGCTGGAGCAGATGGAGCAGCTCAATGCAGCGGGTTGGAAGGCCATCGATGACGAGGTCAGCGAGGAATCGTCACCCCATGTAATCGCCCGGCACATCGGACGGGCTGTGAGCCATCGACTCAGCCAGCTACCCCCTGACCAGCGCGTCGCCGTAGCGAACCAGATCATCGAGTCGCTCGCTTCCAGTGATGGTGTCGAGCTCATCGCCGATGGACCTCGCCAGCTCCTTGCGCTGGCTGAGAAGGAAGCCCCTGGCGTCTACGCCATACGCCCGCTCACCCCGCTCTCGGAGACCGCCCTCATCACCAACTCTTCCGAGGATCCAAGCCTCGGTAGTGAGCTGCGCGCTGAGCTCGCCACCGCAGACCACATCGATCTGCTGTGTGCCTTCGTCAAGTGGTACGGGCTACGCGTGCTTGAGGACTCTCTCCGCGCCGCCAAGGAGCGGGGAGTCCCGATTCGCGTCATCACGACCACGTATATCGGCGCGACCGACCGCCATGCGCTCGACCGACTCGTTCGCGACTTCGGCGCTCAAGTGAAGGTCAACTACGAGACCCGCTCGACACGCCTACATGCAAAAGCTTGGCTATTTCGCCGCAAAAGCGGCTTCGATACGGCCTACGTCGGTAGCTCCAACCTCTCAAGGGCCGCGCTGCTCGACGGTCTGGAGTGGAACGTACGGCTGTCCTCGGTAGCCACTCCGGTGGTGCTCAATAAGTTCGAGGCCACCTTCGACGCGTACTGGAACGACATCGCTTTTGAGCCGTACGACCCAGATCGCGACGCGCGCAAGTTGGACGAGGCTCTAGGCGTGGCAGGTGGTTCAACCGCCGGCCACGACTCCAAGATCAGCCTCTCCGGTCTTGAGGTTCGGCCGTATCCGCATCAGGCCGACATGCTGGAGCGACTGCGCGTTGAGCGTGAGGTCCGCGGTCACCAGCACAACTTGCTCGTTGCCGCGACTGGTACGGGCAAGACCGTCATGGCCGCCCTTGACTACCGCAATCTGCATAAGCTGCTGGGGGGCAAGCAGTACCCGCGTCTCCTCTTCGTGGCACACCGCAAAGAGATCCTGAAGCAGTCCCTACGCAAATACCGTGAAGTACTCGATGACGCCTCCTTCGGCGAAGTCCTCTTCAGCGGTGAGCTGCCGCGCGACTGGAAGCACGTCTTCGCTAGCGTCCAGTCGCTCACTGACCAGCGGCTCGACCAGTTCGACCCGGAACATTTCGACATCATCGTCGTGGACGAATTCCATCACGCCACCGCTACGACGTACCGACGCGTCCTCAACCACTTCAAGCCGAAACAGCTTCTCGGTCTGACCGCCACTCCTGAGCGCGCGGACGGTCTGAACGTCCAGGATGAGTTCTTTGACGGACGGATCGCCGCCGAGATGCGGCTGTGGGAGGCTCTCGACAACGACCTCCTCTGCCCCTTCCATTACTTTGGCCTGCCCGACGGCACGGACCTCAGGCGCCTCAATTGGCGTTCGGGGACGTACGACCAGAGCCAGCTCGGTGAGCTGTTCTCCGCTGACGATGCCCGGGCCCGCATCGTCATCAAGCAGGTGCGAGACAAGGTCTCCGACCCGATGAGCATGCGCGCACTCGGCTTCTGCGTGAGCAGGAAGCATGCTCACTTCATGGCACAGTGCTTTCAGAAGGCAGGCTTGAAGGCTGCGGCCCTGGATAGCGAGTCGAAGCCCGAAGTCCGTGATCAGGTGCTCGCCCAGCTCAAGGCTGGAGAGATCCAAGTCATCTTCTCGGTAGACCTCTTCAACGAGGGCTTGGACATCCCCGACGTCGATACGCTTCTCCTCCTGCGCCCGACAAGCAGCGCCACCGTCTTCCTTCAGCAACTCGGGCGCGGCCTCCGCCGCACACCGGACAAACCTGTGCTCACCGTGCTCGACTTCATCGGCCAGCATCGTGCCGAGTTCCGGTTCGAGGAACAGTTCCGCGCGATGACGAACCTGTCGCGCAACCGGCTCCTTGAGCATGCCGAGCACGATTTTCCGCTGCTGCCATCGGGCTGCCAAATCATCCTTGAAGGAAAGTCCAAGGACCTGGTATTGGAGAACATCCGCACCCAGATCAAGGCGAACGTTCAGACCCTCGCTAAGGAAGTCAAGGCCTTCAATACGCCCCTCCTCGCTGACTATCTGAAGGAGAGTCGCCGCGAGATCAGGGAGTTGTATAAGGCGAGCAACTCATGGACGTCCGTTCTGCGCCGAGCCAGCATGACCGACCTACCTGAACAAGCTGGCGAGGAGGATCTACTGAAGCGGGTGCATGCGTTTCTGCACGTCGATGACCTCGAACGCGCTGAAGCGTACGCTCGCTTGTTGCGCGATGACGCTCCCACGTATGAGGCCTTGAATCCGAGGGACAGAACTTTCGCGCGGATGATGTTCTTCAACCTCTGGGATAAGGCTGGCGGGTTCAGTTCGTACGCGCAAGGACTCGAATCACTCCGTGAGCAGCGAGCCCTCCGCAGCGAACTACGGCAGGTGCTTAAGCATGTGATGGGGCAGGCCGACCACTTCCCCATCCCGCTCGAAGGCCCACACGAACACATCCCCCTGAAAATCCACAGCGCGTACAACCGCTCGGAGATCCTTGCCGCACTTGGGGTCGCCCGGCTCGGGGGTCAGATGCCTGGATCCTTTGCACAGGGTGTTCTGTGGGACGAGCAGAACCAGACGGATGCGCTGTTGATCACTCTCGAAAAGAACGAGAAGGACTTTTCACCCACCGTCCGATACAAGGACTATGCACTGAGCCCCTCCGTCTTCCACTGGGAGTCCCAGAGCACAACCGCGGACACCTCGCCCACCGGACTGCGCTACCAACAGCACACTCAGCACGGAAGCCATGTGCTGATGTTCATGCGGCGCTACAAGGACACCGATATCGGCAAGGCCCAACCGTGGATGCTGCTCGGCCCAGCAACCTACGTCCGTCACCAGGGCAGCAAGCCAATGGCCATCACCTGGCAACTGCACCACGACCTGCCCGCGGATGTGTGGTCGTACTCGGCCATCACCGCAGGCTAGCCGACGACGTACACCCGCTAACAGCGGCTAACACAATGAGCTGGTTCGGTCCTGCTGGCTGTGTCCATGGGGGGAGTTGAGCGTTCAGCCCGGTATGGGGGCGCCGCCACCACGTGATCACCGACGGCCACGGCACCCCGCTCGCCGTCCTGCTGACCGGCGGCAACCGCAACGACGTCACTCAGCTCCTGCCGCTGCTCGACGCCGTCCCGCCGGCACGCGGCAGGGTCGGACATCCCCGCCGCAGGCCCGACTCCCTGTTCGCCGACCGCGGCTACGACCACGACGTCTACCGCGACCAGGTCCGCGCCCGCGGCATCGTTCCCGCCATCGCCCGACGCGGAACCACGCACGGGACCGGCCTGGGCACCTACCGGTGGGTGGTCGAACGAACCATTGCCTGGCTACATGGCTTCCGCCGGCTCCGCATCCGCTGGGAAAGACGAGCCGACATCCACGAAGCCTTCCTCAAGCTCGCCTGCTGCCTGATCACCCACCGACAACTCAGGTCAATGTGTGAGCCGCCGATAGCCGGTTAAGAACTTCGTTGGGGGCGAAGCTCCAGCCGACCAGGCGCGGCCCGCTCCAGTTGATGCCGATCACGAGTCCTTCCCGGGCGGCATCGGGCAGTACACGATCGCACCAGGTGTCCAAGGGCATGGACTCAACGCGGAGCCCATGCCCCCAGATCTTTGCTGCCCTCTGGGCGCGCGGCGAGGTCGACCAGAAGGGAAGACTTCGCGTGCCGTCCGCAGAGAGGTGAGTCGGGCTTCCGTCGTCATCCCGGACAAGCCAGACCACTCTGCTTTGGCGGACGTCTCGGAAGAATGCCGCCGCTTGCGAACCGCTCTGACTCATGGCCACCGAGCCTACCGTTCTCCAACACTCATTTCGTTAGGAGTTCTAACTGACCGGCTGTCGTGGATCACGCACGATTTCTCCAGCCCTCTGAAGGAAGGCCGCATGGGCTTGCGCCATCTCCTCTCTGGCTCGGGCAAAGCGGGACCAAGCTGCGCTCATACCCTCGGGATTCGTACCTGCTACCGCCAGCAAGGAAGCCACTGCCGCTATCGACGTCTCCGTCAGCGCGTAAGCCAGCTCGTTTGCCTCGCCTGGCCCCCAGAGCGCCAACTGGCTGGTTTTCGCCTGCATTTCAAGCGTGCCATCTCCCAACTCACGCCTTGCCGCAGCATCAAGCCCACCGCTGCTTCGCACCTCGGGGGCGATACGGATGAGCACTTCATCGAGTACGGCATAAGCCACAAAGAGAGCAGCAAAGGACTGATGCCGCTGACTGCGTACCCACTGCCAGTGTTCCGCTGCCGCCTGACCGTGCACCTGCGCTAGAGCTGCCTCAACTGCCTTACGTCCGCCGGCTTCCGCTCCACCCCTGGCATACCTACCGGCAATCACCGCCCCGATGACTGCGGATGCGAAAGCGATAACAGCTGCGATGATCGTCCCCGTCGCCTCACCCATCGCACCATCCTCGCCTGAGCCTGACACTGCCACAACGGCTTCTTCGGCGACCTACGTCACCCGCCACACCCCGCGAGTAGTGAACCCACTAGCCTCAACACATGACGACAGCCCCCTCCGGGTTCCAGCCCGGCGACATCCTGACGCGTAAGCAGATCCACCCCGTGCTTGGCGGCAGCGGCTTTGCCGGAATCTGTCCCGCGGTGGGAAAGCGCAACGTTCTCATTTTCTCCGACAGCAAGGTCGGCAAGCGCTACGGATACCGCGACGGATGGCTAGCCGAGGATGATGACCTGGGTCCCGTCTTCACCTACACGGGAACCGGCAAAAAGGGCAACCAGGCCTTCGAAGGCGGCAATTTATCCATCCTGGAGCACGCCAGGATGGGTCGCACGCTGCATCTGTTCGTTGCCGTGGGGAAGGTTCGTGGTAGCGACACACGAACGCACAGATACATCGGGATGTTCAAGCTTGACGAGCGCAGGCCATTCGAGATACGCGAGGCCAAAGACGAGCTAGGTCAAGAACGCGACGTCATAGTCTTTCGCCTGCGTCCCATAGGCCGCTACATCCGGGAGGCATCCGACACTCTCGAACGTGCACCTCAGTCCCGGTCGTGGTTCAGTCGAACCGCGGGCCGCCACGCCCGAGCGGCTCGACGTCAGAGCCGCGAACGGCAGCCGCAGACTGACGTCGACCATGTGATAGCAGCCCGCGATGATCTGTCGGATGCGTTCGAGGAGCGTGAGACCGCAGGTGGGGAAACGATTGGTCAACTGGACCTATCGATGCGGAACTCAAGCTCTCGACTCATGTTCGAGCTATACAACCCAACAAACAACACGGTGTATGAGCCGACGGGCAGCGCGGCGAGCGAGTCGATCACTCAAGCTCTGGCACAGCTCCTACGCGCACGACGCTACTTGAATGAGATCCCACACAATCAGCCACTGCACCTGATGGTGCTGGCACCGGCCCTTCCCGATGTGGATCTCCGTGACCTGCTCACTGAACACGGGATTGGCCTCGTGTACCGCAACGACAACGGCGGCTTCTCTGAGTTTGAGACAGGTACCGCACCTCGATCCTTCCGCTGTCTGGATTGCCCCATACCCGCTTAAGGCCGCCTAAGATCGGACCGCAGTCCGCCTGCATGGCGTTCGGAAGCACGCCAGGAACTTGCTGGAGGTCTCGCCATCAATCTCTGTCGGCGCGGTCAAGCAGCTCTCGTACCTGCTGGAGTTCAGAGGCAACCTGCAACCAGGTGTATCGTGGCCAGCCCGACTCTGGTGCGCCGCGCGATCTCGGCAAGACAGCCCAACACGTGATGAGCAGCACCGATCCCGGTCACACCCTCGGGAGGCTCCAACTCGCTCCAAGCGAACCGTGGCGAGGCGAGAACCATGTCCTCCGCGACGACAACCGTCAGCAGAAACCCGCTCCTTGTGGGATCGATTGCGAGTGGCACTACCTCCACCCCGTCCAAGAGTCCTATCTCCTCGGCAACCTCACACAGCACCCGGAGCGAGTCCGGGTCGCGCCAGCCGATGTTGAACGCGCCAGCAGGCTCCGACTTCCTGTGCCCATCAGAGTTCATCGGTTGCGCCCGATTGAGGCTACTTCGAAGGACTCCTGCGCTTCTTCGAGCAAGGAACCGGGATCGAGTCCGTGGGCCTGAGTCCAGCACAGGAGATCGACAATCAGGCGCGCGGCGCATTTGGCCGCCTGGTCGAGGGTTGCCACGCCCGCCCGCATGAAGCAGGCGGCGTTGGCGTCGTACGAGGAGAGCAACTCGTCAGCGCGCGAAACACGGTGGTCCTGAACATGTCCGTGGGGGGACGTGAGCGCTGTGGCCAGCTCGCACCACGTTGCCTTCCCCGTCGACGTACGGCGCACTCCCCATCTCTCCGACATCGCGTCAATGAGTTCGAGACCACGGCCTCCCTCGTCTTGAGTTCCTGCACATTCCAGTATCGGGACCGCGTCCGCATACGGGTCCTGCACCTCCAGATGGAGCTTCGTGCCGTTCATACAGACGGCAAGCACGGCGGGAGCGCCTAACCCCACGTGCTTGACCACGTTGGTGGCCAACTCGCTGACGCAGAGTTGAGCGTTCTCCAGCACATCCAGCAGTCCCCAGTGCGTGAGATGCAGACGCGTGATCCGACGCAGAGCAGGGACTTCTCTCGGAGTGGCCCGAAAGGGAACCTCCCACTCCTTACGGGGTACGCAGTTGTCGTGGTTCATGGGCGTCCTCCTCGACTCGGTCGATCGATGCCACTCGTCAACACCAGCGAGCAGTGGCTTGTCGCCCTGACGCAGGCCCGCCGCTCCCAGGGCAGGAGAAGCCGGACAAGCCTGCGCGATGCACTTCTGCTCGCTGCACGTGAGCAGCTCGGTACTCAACGTAGAGACACTGAGGTAAATTTGCCATCCGTTTCGGCAAAATAGCTCAATCGTGGTTCGGGCTTGGAAGACACGGCAGACTGCGACTGAACGCACACGGAAGGAACGGCATGTCCCCGAAGGCACTCCTCAGTCAGCGCCAGAAGCGCCTGGGCCATGAGTTGCGCAGCATGCGGGTAGCCGCAGGGATGTCGGCAGAGCGAGCAGCGAACGTCCTTGGCGTCGACCGAGGAAAGATCTCCAACATGGAGTCCGGCGTTCGGAACATCAGTGAGGAACGCCTACGCACCTTGGCTCACCAGTGCCAGTGCCACGATGAGAAGTACGTGGATGCATTGGTCGACATGGCCTCGGCCGGCAACCAGGGCTGGTGGGAGCAGTACCGCGGATCTCTCCCTCAAGGTCTGCTGGACATCGCGGAGTTGGAGGCACGGGCAACTCGCATGCGCGTGGCGTGCACGGTGCATATTCCGGGACTGTTGCAGACGACGGACTACGCGTTGGCGGTCTTTCGAGCCGTCCTCCCACCCCTACCGGAACACGAGGTGGCGATGCGGGCGGCCCATCGTAGCCATCGCCAGGAGGTTCTGCGCGGTGATGCCCCTCCTCCCTTCACCGCCATCGTTCATGAAGCCGCGCTCCGAATGCAGTTCGGAGGGCGCCGGGTGGCTCAAGAGCAACTCCAGCACTTGCTGAACCAGTCCGAACGGCCCAGCGTGACGATCTTGGCAGTGCCCTTCGTCCGTGGAACATTCCCCGGTGCAGGCCAGACCGTGCTGTACGCGGAGGGGCCCGTGGAACGCTTGGACACAGTGCAGATCGACAACTCTCACGGCCCGGATTTCCTTCACGGTCAGGCAGAGTTGGCCAAGTATCGTGCCCAGTTGGATCGAACGGAAGAACTCACCCTGTCCCCTGACGACTCAAGGGACTTGATCACCACCATCGCACGCGAACTCTAGGGGCGTCATGCGCGAGATCCAGTGGGAAGAGCCCTTCTGCGGGGAAGGGAATGCGTGCTTCCGGATAGGGATCGACGAAGGAGGCAACGCTTACATAGCAGTGCATGGCCAGGAGGATCGATTCATCACGGACAGTCGAGAGGCCCTGCGCATGATGATCCTCAGCATCAAGGCAGGCAAGGCGGACCACTTGCTCGGGTGAGGCGGCCGAACGCTTGCTGCCCCAGGGAGACAGACCCGAACCAAGGCGCACGCGGCGCCCGAGCACGCCGCACACGGCCAGCATCTGTTCTCGGCGGTGCACAGCTGGCGTCTCGAAGTACTGCTACAGATCACGTCAGTACACGACCACCTCTCCTGGCCGACATCCGGAGGGCACCGTGCGCGTCAGCTCAGGGCCTCGATGGCTCTCAAGATCAAGGCTCGTGCCTCTGCTCCGTAGACCGCCATGCTCCGCAACTGTTCGAAGGCCTTCAAGTGGAGCGCGATCTCGGAAGGCTGGGTGATCCTCACCTGAGCAGAGACGAGTTCCACCGACACGAGCTTGTCGTCGTAGACATGAAATGTCTCCCGAGGCCACTGGGACCGATCGGGGGTTGAAGACGGGATGACGCCCAGCGACACCTGGGGCAGTGCCCCTGCTGTAAGGAGATAGCCGAGCTGCGCGGCCATGGCGTCCTCGTCACAGACGCGGTAGTACAGAGCGGCTTCTTCTACGACCAGCACGAACCGGTGCCCCGGCTCATGAATCACGCGAGAGCGGTCGACACGTGCTCTGGCAGCCTCTGCGCTGTCGTCGATGGGAAGTTCACGAAAGCGGGCGCTGATGCCCAGAACACCGGCGGCATAGCCCTCGGTCTGAAGCAGGCCAGGGACCAGCGACGACGAGTAGACGCGGAACAGCCGGGTCTCGCGGAAGAAGTGGACAGCACTGTCCTGCAACTGCTTCAGACCAGACCGGACCCGATGGCGCCACTCTGTGTACATCGATTCCGCATGGAGGGACTGGGCGACGAGATCGTCGGCCAGTTCCGTGGCGCCGCAGGCCGTGACCCAGGCCCGGATGTCTGTCGTGGACGGCGCCGTGTGTGCGTTCTCGATGCGGGAGGTCTTTGCATGGTGCCAACCGCACCGGTCGGCCAGCTCGGTGACCGTCAGACCGGCCCCCTTGCGGAGCTCGCGCAGTCTGCGGGCGACGACTTCGCGGGCGGCCTGGGCGGACGAGGACGGGGAGACGGGCATGAGCTGGCTTTCCGGTGTTCTGTCAGTGGATCTCGTACTGGCTGTGAGGAATCGCTCTGGCCCAGACCGCTTCGAAGGCATCAGCGCAGAGCTTGGCCGCGTCGGGCGCATCCTCCCAGACTTCCCCGCCAAGGGACGCACCGTCCCCCGAGAAATGGTTCCAGCGGATGACTTGGCCGTCGAAGAGCCAGAAGTCGTTGCCGGGCAGTGCGATGTCGGACGCTCGGCGCCTGGGCAGCCAGCCGACCTGTTCGCCGGCGGCGATGTTGGTGAAAGTCCCGTCGTAGAGGAAGCGGGTGTACTCGGTCACAGGCTCCGACACGATGCGAGCCCGCCGAATGACCACGCCTCGGTTCACGGTCTCCTGCACGAGGTCGAGCCACTGTCGCCACCACGAGGTCCGGTCGTCGGGATCGTGGCGGTATCCGGCGCGCCAGTCCGCGAAAGAGCCCTTCTCGTAGTCGACCGCATAGGAGTCCCGCATCTCCAGGTGGACGGCCGATCGTGTGCACGCGGCCAGGAGATCACTGAACGCCGTTGGCACGTTCGACGGCATCGCAAGCCTCCCTGATCATGGGCACCATCCTGGCGGGGATACGGATCACGGCCTCGTTCTCCGGGATGCCCTTGGCGTGGCCGGGCAACTCGAACGCAGCACACTCCGCTTCGAGGGCTGAGCCGGGCTTCCACCCCTGGAGGACGAGTTCCTGCTTCTCCTGGTCCACCCAGATGGTCGGGCTTTCGTGATCGCCGGTGTTGGGGTCGATCCCGATGAACTGCAGCGGCATGGCAGCCTCCGTCGTGAGATGTGCAGTTGTGTGCACCACCGTCCCGTTGGCGAGAGGGGTCCGTCAAGAGGGGATTTTCTGCCAAGTCACCTGAAGGAGGGGCCTGTTGCACAAATCTGCACGGAACTCGGTTCCAGACGCATCGCCTCTCTAGCGTCATTGCCACGACGGCAGATCTCGGCGCCGCCCAGTCGCTGCCGCAGGAGCCCTTGACGCACTTGGAGGTCAGTGGAGATGCAGGCTCATGTACTCAACAGACTGATCAACGACTGGCTCGCCCGTGCGCACCCCGTGCCCGAGCAGGCCGAGGCAGAGTGGTCGAACCACGGGGTTGCACTCCTGCCGCTGAGCAGCAGATTTGCCGCGGTGCGGATGTCTGTCGAACTCGTGCATGCCGCCCTCGCCTGCGAGGTCTCTGAACAGGTGCCCGCCGCATTGGCCGAAGAGCTCAGCGGCCCGGTCATCCACGACCACCGTGCCACCGGTCCGACGTACTACGCGCTCATCCAGGGGCACGCCGGCCTGGTGTGGGAATTCGGCGATATCGCGCCGTGCTTGTGCGGCGACACGTACCTGGGAATCCCGCGTATCGACCGGCGACGGCCACCAGGGACGTACTGGGCCGTCCCGCCACGCTACGACGGTGACCTGTGCAGGCCACAGGCCGTGCGGGATCTGGTCGACCGCGGCCGTCGGCAGCTCGACCGTGGGACGGCGGTGGTTGTGCGATGACCTCCACCACCATCACTGCAGAGCCGCGCACTGGACGGTCCCTCGTCACCGACACCGAGTTCGAGATGCTGGCCGAGTTCTGTGCCGAGGAGTACGGACTGGAGCGCTGCGTCGCCGATCGGGTCGTCGATCAGGCACTTGCCCTGGTCTTCGTCATGGGATCGACAGGCGAGGGGGCCGCCATGGCCCCGTCGAAGGTGATCGATCCGGGTTGGCACACGCTCATCCTGCACACCGGGTGGTACGCCGAGTGGTGTGACAGAAACTTCGGGTACTTCCTGCATCACCAGCCCAACTCGAAGGTTCGGACACGTGGGTTGATGGTCGATGTCGTGGGGAGGATCCGGGCCTGCGGCTTCGAGGTCGACGAGCAGATGTGGGGTACAGCCGCAGACTGCAACACCCCCACCTGCTGCGGCGACGGCCCCTGCTGCTGAGCCGTGCCCCTCACAGAGACGACCGGGATCAGCCGCGTGACCGTCTTCCCGCTCGAAGAGCTCACCATCGCCTACACCACCCGGTCCAGCGACGAGCGGCGCTTTGGCGACATCGGGGTCGTCGCCGTGGTCGACGAGAACAGCGACGGAGAGGAGTTGTGGCGACTTGCGCTCAGTCTTGGTGGACGTGTCAGTGATGAGGATCGAGCCCGTTGGATCCTCACCCAGGCACACCGCGCTCGGATGGTCAACGCGTACACCGACCTGTGGCGCGCCGTGTGGACAGCTCGGATCCGGCGACGCTTCGAACTCACCTCGCTCTTTGCCAACCACGACGTTCTGATGACTGGAGGAATGCGGTTGGCCTACGGAGCCACGTCGGCCCCGGACGTAAGCCGCTGAACAGTTTGTGCCGGTCGGAGCGCCAGACGGCGTCGATGAGGTACTCGCGGGCGCCCCGAGTCGTCTCGGCTTACGAGGGCCGGGGCGGCTGTCCCCGTAACCCTTGTGCGTTTCACGGCCGCGACAACGCGCACCACCCCGGAACCTGACATAACGTGTCACCTGCCCACAGATGAACCATAGGTGAACCCCCGGGGGAAGCCATGCTCAAGGTCAGCGTCGTAGTCCCCGTCCACAACGCCGGTGACTACCTGGACCGCTGTGCCCCCTCCCTCCTCGACCAGAGCATCGGCCGCGACGCCTATGAGGTCGTCTACGTCGACGACGGCTCGACCGACGACTCCGGAGCCCGTCTGGACCAACTGGCGGTCCGGCATCCGCACGTCCGGGTGTTCCACCAGGAGAACTCCGGCTGGCCCGGCAAACCCCGTAACGTCGGAGTCCGCCACGCCCGGGGTGAGTACGTCCAGTTCGTGGACCAGGACGACGAGCTGACGCCAGAGGCCTTGGAGAACCTGTATCGCATCGCGGCGCGCAACGGCTCGGACATCGTCCTGGGCCGGGTGGTCGGCACGATGGCGGGCCCCAGCAGAGTCTTCAGACGTACGGTGGACCACTGCACCGCCGCCGACGCCCCGCTCTTCGAGAGCCTGACCCCGCACAAGATGTTCCGCCGGGACTTCCTCCTCGACCACGGCATCGAGTTCCCCGAGGGCCGGGTACGCCTGGAGGACCAGCTCTTCATGGCCCGCGCCTATGTGCGCGCCAAGACGGTCTCGATCCTCTCCACGCCCTGCTACGTCTGGAACCGCCGCGAGGACGGCGGCAACACCAGCGGCTCGGCCACGACCCCGGAGACGTACTACTCCTGCCTGCAACAGGTGGTGGACGCGGTGAAGGAGGGCACGGACCCGGGCCCGCTCCAGGACGACCTCCTGCGCCGTTCCTACCGGGTGGAACTCCTGCGCCCGGTGACCGAACCGAGAGTCCTGCAGCGTACGGGCAGGGCCCTGGGCCGCTACTTCACCACGGTCCGCCGTATGGCCCTCGAAAGCTTCCCACCAGGCGTACGCGAGGGCCTCCCCGCGATCTCCCGACTGAGGGGGACGCTGCTGGAGGAGGGCCGGCTGGACTCCCTGATCGAGCTGGCCCGAAGGACGGAGGCGGTCAGACCCCGCCTGACGGTGGAGGACATCCACTGGAGCGGGAACGTGCTCCGCATCACCACGACGATCGAGATGCTCCGCCCGGACGGCGAACCTCTCACCCTGCACGAACGCCAGGGCCGCTTCTACCTGGACCCCGACCTCCTCGACGGCATCGAAGGCGCCGAGAACTGGGAGGTCCGGGACCCCCTGGCGCACGCCGACGGCGAACTCCTGACCCACGACACGACCCGCAACGAGTGGTGGTTCCCGGACGGGAACCTGACACCACGGACGGAACGCACGGGCCGGGACCGCCATCGCATCCTGCTCACGGGCACGACGAGGATCGACCCCCTGACCCTGGCGGACGGCGCGCCCCTACCCCCCGGAACCCACCTGGTGTGGGCGAGCGCGCAGCTCCTGGGGCTGGGCCGCCGAGCACGCGTGGTCCCGGACGACCTCGGAAGGACGCCCACGGTGAAGGCGGGCACCCCGCCCCGCCTGCTGATCCCGACGAGAACACCCCGAGAGGCACAACTGGCCCTGGCGGTCGGCCAACCGGGCGGCACGGCCCTCCACCACCGCCTGCTCCTCCGCACGACGACATCCCCGGCCCTCCGCCGCAGGGCCCGCGCGATCCTCCAGGGCCTCCCGCCCTCGATGCGGCGCGGGGCGGGCAGACTGGCGAGGCGGGCGGACCCCTGGAGCACTCCGAAGACCCCTGATCGGACGCCGTGACGTCGCCCGATCAGCCCCTGCGACAGTGACACCGGGCCGGAGGGTGCAGGATGGGGGGTATGACGACCAAGGTCTACTTCGACATCACCATCAACGACGAGCCCGCCGGGCGCATCAACTTCAACCTCTTCGACGACGTCGTCCCGAAGACCGCGGAGAACTTCCGCGCCCTCGCCACCGGCGAGAAGGGCTACGGTTACGCCGGGTCCTCCTTCCACCGCGTCATCCCGGACTTCATGCTCCAGGGCGGTGACTTCACCGCGGGCAACGGCACCGGCGGCAAGAGCATCTACGGCGAGAAGTTCGCCGACGAGAACTTCCAGCTCAAGCACACCCGCCCCGGCCTGCTCTCCATGGCCAACGCCGGCCCGAACACCAACGGCTCCCAGTTCTTCATCACGACGGTCGTGACGGACTGGCTGGACGGCAAGCACGTGGTCTTCGGCGAGGTCGCCGACGAGACCAGCATGCAGCTCGTGAAGAAGATCGAGTCCCTGGGCTCCCGCAGCGGCGCGACGTCGGCGAAGATCACCATCGCGGCCTCCGGTCAGCTCTGACGGACGACAGCCGGTGCCGGCCGGGGCGTACTCACGCCCCGGCCGCCCTCATATCGACGGGTACCGGCCGACAGCTGACCCAGCTTCATGTCCTCTTTCTGAGCGCCTCTACGCGGTCAACGTGGAACCTCAGGTTCGGTTGAGGCCAAGAACTCCCTCACTACCGCGTGCAGCCGCTCCGGCTGGTCCAGGTGTACGTCGTGTGCCGCCGACCGGATCGTGCGCAGTTCGGTGCGTCGGTGGGCGGCCGCCATGGCCTGGGACTCCGGCTCCGGCATCCAGCCGTTCTCGCCCCGGATCAGCAGCGCCAGTGCGGTCGTACGGCTCCATTCGGCCCAGTGAGGTGCAGCGTCGCCCATGACCGGGCCCTCCGCCGACCACCTGCCTTCAGGGGCCTTCGAGTGATCGTCAAGCGTGACGATTAGCCTCGTTCACAGAGTCACAGCAGTCACAGCAGCGCGAAGCAGCAAGCACAGGACAGCAGGCGCGGAACAGCAGGAGGCAGGCAACATGGCGAAGATTCCGAGCGCGATGATCGCCGCGGGTGGGCTCGTCGGCGGGTACGGCGTGGCCCGGTGGACGAAGAAGCGGCCGCTCGGCGGTGTCGTGCTGGCCGCCGCCGGGGCGGCCGCGGCACGGCAGTGGCGGCAGCGGGCCGGCGGACCGGCCGCGGGCGCGCTGACGGCGGCGTACGTCGCCGCCTTCGCCGGGTCCCACCCCCTCGCCAAGAAGGTCGGCGCCTGGCCGGCCGTGTTCGGTGTGGCCGGGGCCGTGGCGCTGGCGTCCTGGGCGGTGGCCGACCGCAACGGCTGAGGGCACGACGCCCGGCCCCGTTGATCCATGACCCTGTCGTCGATCCAGCGCGGGGCCCGGCGGCTCGGCACGCTCGACGGCCTCTGGGACGCCGTCACCGCCCCCGGTGCGTCAGCACATTCACCACCTGACCGTTCGGGTCCCGGACGAAGAAGCGCCTGACGCCCCACTCCTCGTCCCGCAGCTCCCTGACGATCTCCGCGCCGGACGCCCGCACGCGCGCGTACACCTCGTCGACGTCCTCGACCTCCACGCTCAGGTCGGGGACGACCGGCGCCGTGCGTTCCTCGGTCAGGAAGCTGACCTGGGCCGTGGGGTTGGCGGGTGACGCCATCGTCATCACCCAGCCCATGTCCATGACCTCCTCGAAGCCGAGCAGGCCGTAGAAGTCGCTGCTCGCCTTCTTCTGCGGCCCCGGCTCGACCTGGATGTTCGGGACGATTCGGCGGATGGTCATCGTGGGTCCCCAAGAATGTCGGCGGTCCGGGAGGACCGGGTGTCGGCAGTTTCTGTTATCGCCTTCCCCTTCCCCGCGTCTCCTCTGCGTCCCCCACCCGAGACGCCGAGGTACGCCCCCGTGACACGACACTTCAGCCGCCGCAGCATGCTCAAGGCCGCCGGCCTCGCCACCGCCGGAGCCGCCCTCGCCCCGGCCCCCGCCGTCGCCGCCCCCTCCGCCTACGCGCACCCCGGGCTCCTCCACACCCGCGCCGACCTGGCACGTATGGCCTCAAAGGTCGAGGCCGGAGCCGCGCCCTACACGGAAGGGTTCGCCAAGCTCACCGCCAACCGGCACTCCCAGCCCACCTGGACGGCCAACCCCCAGGCCACCGTCTATCGCGGCTCCGGCTCGCCGCAGAACTACACGATCCTCTACAACGACATCCACGCCGCCTACCAGAACGCCCTGCGCGGACACGTCAGCGGTGACGAGGCCCATCTGGACACCGCCGTCGCCATCCTCAACGCCTGGTCCGGGAAGCTGACCCGGCTGGACGGCAGCGCCGACCGGTTCCTGGCCGCCGGTCTGTACGGGTACCAGTTCGCCAACGCCGCCGAACTCGTCCGCGACCACACGGACTTCGACCTCGGCCGCTTCCAGGAGATGCTGGGCACCGTCTTCGGCACGGTCAGCGACGACTTCCTGGTCCGGCACAACGGCGCCGTCGTCTCCAACTACTGGACCAACTGGGATCTCACCGCCATGGCCTGCGTCCTGGCCACCGGCATCTTCTGCGACGACAAGGCCCAAGTCGCCCGCGCCGTCGACTACTTCAAGCACGGCGAGGGGCTCGGGTCGATCCAGAACGCCATTCCCGTCCTCCACGAGGACGGCCTCGGCGAGTGGCTGGAGGCCGGGCGCGATCAGGGGCACGCGCTGCTCGGGGTCGGGCTGATGGGCACCTTCTGCGAGATGGCCTGGAACCAGGGCATCGACCTGTACGGCTATGACGACAGCCGTTTCCTCAAGGGAGCTCAGTACGTGGCCAAGTGGGCGATGGGCGGCGAGGTGCCGTTCACTCCCAGCACCCGTAAGAAGGGCGCGATCAACGGCTGGTCCGGGAGTGAGACCGTCACCGAGGCCGCCCCCGTCGATCCGGCCATGACCCGGCCCATCTGGGCGATGATCGCCAACCACTACACCAAGCGACGCGGGCAGGACGCCTCCTACATCACCCGGATCGCCGCCAAGTCCGCCCCCGAGGGCGGCGGCGGGGACTACGGCCCCAACAGCGGCGGCTACGACCAACTCGGTTTCGGCACCCTCGCGTTCACACGGGACAAGGCGGCCGCCACGACGACACCGTCACCGAGTCCCTCCACGGAGTCCGGTGCACGGCCGCAGGCGAGCTCCAGCGCCATACCGTCGCAGTCCGCTTCGCAGTCCGCGTCGCCGTCGGCGTCCCCGTCCGGTGGCGACCTCGCCGCCACCGGCTCCGACGACATCATCGGCTGGGCCGCCGCGACGGGCGTCGGCGCCCTGGCCGGAGGGCTGCTCCTGCTGCGCCGACGGGACCGGGTGCGGGGCGGGTCCGCCGAGTAGGGGACCGGACCCGAGGGGGCGCCGCGGGTCAGCGCCCCCCACCCCCATTCACCCGAACATGCCCGGCTCATAGTCCCCCGCCGGCTGCTGAAGGATCACATTGACCCGGTTGTACGTGTTGATCAGCGCGATGATCGCCACCAGCGCCCCGAGCTGCTCCTCGTCGTAGTGCTTGGCGGCGTTCTCCCACACCTCGTCCGGGACGCCGCCGGCCGCGTCGGCGATACGGGTGCCCTGCTCGGCCAGTTCCAGCGCGGCGCGCTCCGCCTCGGTGAAGACCTTGGCCTCGCGCCACGCGGCGACCAGGTGGAGGCGCTGCTGGGTCTCCCCGGCCGCGACGGCGTCCTTGGTGTGCATGTCGGTGCAGTAGCCGCAGCCGTTGATCTGGCTGGCGCGGATCTTCACCAGCTCCAGCGTGAAGTGGGGCACCGCCGAGTCCGCGACCGCCTTGCCCGCGGAGTTGATGTGCCTGAAGACCTTGGCCAGGACCGGGTTCTCGAAGAGGTTCAGACGGGCTTCCATGACGAGCTCCTCTGCCGTCGTCGGGTGCTTACACCCCTATGACGGAACGGCCCGGCGCCGTGTGACACGGGCGGTTGTGACCTGGGACACAGTCGCTACGCTCCGAGCGCCCGCGACACCGTATAGATCAACAGTCCGGCCAGCGAGCCCACCACCGTGCCATTGATCCGGATGAACTGCAGGTCACGGCCGATGTGCGCCTCGATCTTCCGGGTGGTGTGCTCGGCGTCCCAGCTCGCCACGGTGTCCGTGATCAGGGAGGTGATCTCCTTGCGGTAGGTCGTGACGACGTAGACCGCCGCGCCCTCCACCCAGGTGTCGACCTTGCTCTGGAGCTTCGGCTCGATCGCCATCCGAGCGCCCAGCGACAGCAGCGAGGCCCGTACCCGCAGCCGCAGCTCGCTGCGCTCATCCTCCGCCGCCGAGACGATCATGGATCGTACGGCCGTCCAGGCGGACGCGATCAGGTCCTGCACCTCGCCACGGCCGAGCACCTCGCCCTTGAGCCGCTCCACGCGCGCGCGTGTCTCGGTGTCGGACTGCAGGTCGGAGGCGAAGTCGGTGAGGAAGCGGTCCAGGGCGCCGCGGGCCGGGTGGGAGGGCATGTCGCGCATCTCGGTGACGAAGCGCAGCAGCTCCTTGTAGACGCGCTCGCCGACCCGCTTGTCGACGAAGCGCGGGGTCCAGCCGGGCGCCCCGCCCTGGACGGCGTCCATGACCTGCTCGTCGTGCAGGACCAGCCAGTCGTGCGCCCGGGAGACGACGAGGTCGACGACCCGCTTGTGACCGCCGTCGGCGACCACCTTCTCCAGCATCTTGCCGATGCCGGGCCCGATCTCCTGCGCGTCGGCCCGCCGGGTGATCGCCTCGCCGACCACCGCCTGCACGTCCGAGTCCCGCATGACCGTCAGCGCACCTCTCAGCGCCGCCGACAGCTCGGCCGTCACCCGGTCGGCGTGCTCCGGCTCGGCCAGCCAGGCGCCGAGCCGGCTGCCGATGCCCACGGCGCGCAGCCGCTGCCGTACGACGTCCTCGGAGAGGAAGTTCTCGCCGACGAACTCACCGAGCGAGACGCCGAGCTGGTCCTTCTTGGTGGGGATGATCGCGGTGTGCGGGATGGGGATGCCGAGGGGGTGGCGGAACAGCGCGGTGACCGCGAACCAGTCGGCCAGCGCGCCGACCATGCCGGCCTCGGCGGCCGCGGCGACATAGCCCGCCACGGCGCCGGCCCCGGAGTTCTGCGCCCATTTGGCGAGGACGTACACCAGCGCCACGAAGAGCAACAGCCCGGTCGCGGTGAGCTTCATCCTTCGGACGCCGCGCTGCTTCTCCTGGTCGGCGGCGCTGAAGGTCGTCATCGCACGGACGGCCGAGGCGGGGACGCCGACAGGATTGGCCGGCGCGTCCCGCCGGGCATGCTCCTCTACGCCCGAAAGATCCGAAGACCCTGCTTCGCCCGTTTTCGATCGTTCCATCCGCTCCACCCGTTCACGGTCCCCGTACACATTGTCCCTACCTGACCGACTCCTGGAACGAAACGAGAGTTCCCGGCGTCTGTCCGGTGGGGGGAGCACACTGGGGAACTCCACGGCCCAATGGGGGGTCTGTTCAAGTCCTCCCGCCCTCATGACGCATCATGAGGTGATCACATCGGAGCCTCGGGCTCCCGTCGTCCGAGGAGACCGCACCGCATGACCAGGCGTCACGGTTATGCCCTGCTTTCCGCCATTGTCGCGCTGATCGTGGGCCTGTCCGCGGCGATCTACGTCGGAGTCGCCGCCGACGACGGCAGCGGCCGTGAGAACTCGCTGACCAGCGGGAACACCCCACGCAACCCCGCCGCACCGGTCTCCACCGGCACCTGGGTCGGCGCCTGGTCTGCCTCGCCGGCCGCCGCCGAGCCGGGCACCGAGACGGACGGCATGGCGGGCCGCTCGGTACGCAACGTCGTCCACACCAGTGTCGGCGGTACGAGCGCCCGCATCACGCTGTCCAATCTGTACGGCCAGTCCCCGCTGACGATCACGCACGCGTCGGTCGCCGTCGCGGCGGGGTCGGACACGGCGGCCGCGGTGACCCGGTCCATGCGGCGGCTCACCTTCGGCGGCAACACCACGGTCGTCGTCCCGCCGGGCGGGCAGGTGATGAGCGACGCGGTGCGGGTGAGCGTGCCCGCGGACGCGAACGTGCTGGTCACGACGTACTCCCCGACCCGCTCCGGGCCGGTCACCTACCACCCGCACGCCCGCCAGATCTCCTACGTCGCCCAGGGCGACCGGACCGAGGACGTGACCGCGACGGCGTACGCCGAGGAGGTGGGGTACTGGCGCTATCTCACCGCGCTGGACGTGCTGAGCAGTGACTTCGACGGCACGGTGGTGGTTCTCGGCGACTCGTTGACCGACGGGATCACATCCTCCTCGGGCGCCAACCGCCGCTGGACGGACGTCCTTTCGCAGCGGCTGCGGGCGGCGGTGGAGGCCGGGGAGAACCTGCCCCGCTACAGCGTGGTGAACCAGGGGATCAGCGGAAACCGGATCCTCACCGGGGGCCTTGGCCGTCCCGCGGACAACCCGAGCGGGCTGGACCGCTTCACGCGGGACGTGCTGGACCGTACGAACGTCAAGGTCGTCGTGATCGATCTCGGCGTCAACGACATCCTCCGCAACCCGCAGGCCGCCGACCCCCGGCTCATCCTGGACGGACTGCGCACGCTGGTCCGTCAGGCGCATGCGCGGGGGCTGAAGGTGATCGGAGCGACGCTGATGCCGTTCGGGGGGCACCGGGGCTACACGGACGAGCGGGAATCGGTGCGGCAGCAGATCAACTCGGAGATCCGTTCGGGCGAGGTGTTCGACGCGGTGGCGGACTTCGACGAGGCGCTCCGCGACCCGTACGACCCTCGCGAACTCCGGTCCGACTACGACTCGGGCGACCACCTCCACCCGAGCGACCGCGGCTACCAGCGCATGGCGGAAGCCTTCAACCTGAAAGACCTGAAGGGCTCGGCCCCGGCGGAGCTGTAACAGACGTTTTCCCGCCCCCGCCGCCCCTACGCCGGGCGGGCTGAAAGTCAGCCCCGCCCACCGTCAGTCGGCGTCGTCCGACGACCCCCGCCCATGGAACCCATGCCCCTCCACTCCCCGCCGAGAAGCCTTCCGTTCCAGCTTCTCGCGGCGGCGTTCCTCCCTCAGCCGCTGCCGTTCCGCCTTCGTGACCTTCCGCTCCACTCCGACCCCGCCCCAGAAGGCGAACCCGGTCACGACCACCCGAGGGGCCCCGGGATCCCCCGGCACGCCCTCCTCCCGATGGTCGAAGCCCCCCATGATCCCGATCCCGCGCACCACGACCTCGACCCCGGGCGGCACGATCACATTCATCCCGCCCATGATCGCCACGCAGTTGATCACGACCTCGCGCTCCGCGAAGATCGCCTCCCGCAGATCCAGCTCCCCGCCGCCCCAGAAGGCGAAGGCATTGAATCGGCGTGGCACAGTCCAGCGGCCCCTGCGCTCGAACCCGGACATCACCGCCACGCCCCACGTCGACGAACCCTCCCCGCCGACGATCCGCCCCGCCCAACTCCCGTCCTGAACAGGGCCTTTCATCAGGTCCACGACAGGCGAAACCGGCAGGTCCCGCGTGATCGGCGTCAGTTCCCCGTACGTCCGCGCCTTGTACGTCGCATCCAGCCGCTCCTCGAACTCCTCCATGTCGAGCCGCCCCTCCGCCAGCGCGTCCCGCAGGATCTCGGCGACTCGCTCACGGTCGGCGTCGGAGGCCCGGAGCTCAGGGAGTTCGGTCATGCAATCAGCCTACGAGGTTCCGCCCGCCCCGCACTACGCGGTCGCCTTCTCCGCGTACATCCGCGCGATCACCGCCTCGATGTCCGGCTCCCGCACCGACAGATCCACCAGCGGATACTCCGCCGCGACCCGGGCGACAAGCCCCGCCGCGGACTCCCCCGCCGGAAACGCCAGCCACTGCCTCGGCCCCTCCACCTTCACCACCCGAGCCGCGGAACCCACCTCGATCGGCGGCAGCTCCCGCTCCAGGTCCACCACCAGGATCCGCTCGCTCCCGCCCGCCTCGTGCAGCCCGGCGAGCGCACCGTCGTAGACCATGCGCCCGTGGTCGATGACCATCACGCGCGAGCAGAGCTGCTCGATGTCCTGGAGGTCGTGCGTCGTCAGCAGCACCGTCGTGCCGCGTTCCCCGTTCAGCTCCCGCAGGAACTCCCGTACCTTCGCCTTCGAGATCACGTCCAGACCGATCGTCGGCTCGTCCAGGTACAGCACCTCGGGGTCGTGCAACAGCGCCGCCGCGATGTCCCCGCGCATCCGCTGCCCCAGCGACAGTTGCCGTACCGGGACCTCCAACAGCCCACCAAGCTCCAGCAGTTCCACGCACCGGTCGAGGTTCTCCCGGTAACGGTCGTCCGGGATCCGGTACATGCGGTGCATCAGCCGGTAGGAGTCGATCAGCGGCAGGTCCCACCACAGGGTGGTGCGCTGGCCGAAGACCACGCCGATGCGGTGCGCCAGGCGGGTCCGCTCGCGGGAGGGGTCGATGCCCGCCACCCGCAGCCGCCCTCCGCTCGGCGTCAGAATCCCCGTCAGCATCTTGATCGTCGTCGACTTGCCCGCGCCGTTCGGCCCGATGTACCCGACCATCTCGCCCCGCGCCACCGTGAAGGAGATCGAGTCGACCGCCCGCACCTGCCGCCGCTCCCGTTTCAGGAACCCGGTCTTCCTGCGCACGTCGAAGACCTTCTCGACGCCGTCCACCTCGATGAACACGAAACCCTCAGCTCCCCGTACTCCGATACGCCCGAAGCCCCGCCCGCCAGGCAAGACCCGCCAGCACACAGAACCCGCCCGCCACCAACGGCGGCGCGAACGCGGCCCACTCCGGCAGGTCCAGCGGATACGGCCGCCCCAACACATAAGCAGCGGGCACCCAGTTGACGAAGGCGAGCGGCAGAACGTACGTCACCCCGCGCACCAGATCCGTCCCGAACACGGTCGGCGGATACTGCAGCAGCGTGCCCCCGCCGTAGGTGAACGCGTTCTGCACCTCGGCCGCGTCCTGCGCCACGAACTGGAAGGCCGCCCCCGCCACGAACAGCGACCCGAAGATCACCGCCCCGCACACCACCATCACCGGGACCAGCAGCACCTTGGCCGCGGTCCACTCGACGTCCACGGCCACCAGCGCGTACCCCAGCACCAGCACACCCTGCGTGATCCGGCCCAGGCGGCGCAGCGCGAACTGGTCCGCGCCGACCTGCGCGAGCACCGGCGCCGGCCGCACCAGCAGCGTGTCGAAGGAACCGTCGCGGATCCGGCCGCCCAGCACATCCATCGAACCGAGCAGCAGATCGGCGAAGCCGAACGCCGTCGCGGACAGGCCGTACAGCAGGGCGACCTCGGGCAGCGTCCAGCCGCCCAGCGAGTCGACCTGCGAGAACATCAGCAGGATCGCGGCGAAGTCCATGCCCGTGATCAGCAGGTTGCCGACCACCGTGAGCGCGAAGGACGTGCGGTAGGTCATCGTCGAGCGGATCCACATCCCGGCGATCAGCCGGTACGCCCGAAGGCCCTCCCCCAGCCTCGTCGCCTCAGCCACCCTGCACCACCACCCGCCGCGTCGCCGCCGACTGCAGCAGCCGCCCCGCCGCCAGCAGTACGACCGCCCAGCCGGCCTGGAAGGCGTACGCGTGCCAGGGCGAGACCTCCCCCATCAGCACATTCGCCGGCATCTGGAGCTGCGCCGCCCACGGCAGCGACTGCACGATGTCCCCGAACGGGTCCGGGAAGGCGTTCAGCGGCAGCGTCATTCCGGAGCAGAAGATCCCCAGGATCATCATGGTCTGGGTGACGCCCCGGTCGTCCATGAGCCAGAACATCATCAGCGCGGCCAGGTAACGGATCCCGAAGCTGACGATCATCGCCAGCGCCACCGCGACCAAGAAGGCCACCCAGGTGGTGATGTCCTGCGGGAGCGCCATCGAGAAGAACAGCGCGCCGAACGTGAAAGGGATCACCCCGCGGCCCAGCATCTGGAACACCGCACGGCCCAAGTCACTGGCCAGCCACCACAGTTGAAGGTCGGCGGGCCGGTACAGATCGACCGCGATCTCCCCCGTGCGGATCCGGGCCATCAGGTCCTTCTCCGCGCCGCCGCCCTGGATCGCCAGCGTCGAGTACAGGGCCTGACCGAGCCAGGCGTAGGTGACGGCCTGTGTCTGGTCGTACCCCCCGAGGTGTGGTCGCTCGTCCCACAGCGCCAGGTAGGTGTACACCAGGATGATCCCGAAGACCGTGTTGGTGAACACCCCGGCGGCGGTGGCCGCCCGATAGGTCGCGTACCGTCGGAATCCCCCCGCCGCGACGGCCGCGTACAACCGTCCGGAACCCACTGCCTCAGCCCTCCTCGGCCCGCCGCACACCGAAGCGCAGCAACCTAGTACGCGGGCGGTGACGCACGCCACGCGTTTTCCGCCGCCGAAGCGTGCCGTGATCCGGGAACGGAACGCTTGGTGCGAGAGTCTTCAACAGGGGGCGCAGAACGCGTACGAGGTCGTATGGGAACGTACGACGCGAAACAGGAGTCCTGGCACTAGATGAGCGACGAGCCGCAGCCGCAGGCACAGCAGCCGACCGAGAAGCCCAAGCGGCCGAAGCGCACCGGCTGGCGCCGGCTGATCCCGACCTGGCGGATGGTGCTCGGCACCTTCGTCGTCGGCGTGCTGCTGCTGGTCGGCCTGTTCTTCCTCGGCTACTCCATGGTCAAGATCCCGCCGGCCAACGCGCTCGCCACCAAGCAGAGCAATGTCTTCCTGTACGCCGACGGCACCCAGCTCGCCCGCGACGGTGAGGTCAACCGGGAGAACGTCGACCTCGCGCAGATCTCGAAGGACGCCCGCAACGCCGTACTGGCCGCCGAGGACCGGGACTTCTACAGCGAGTCCGCGATCGACCCCAAGGCGATGCTGCGCGCGGCCTGGAACACCGCCACCGGCAAGGGCAAGCAGTCCGGATCCACGATCACCCAGCAGTATGTGAAGAACTACTACCTGGCGCAGGAGCAGACCGTCACCCGCAAGGTGAAGGAGTTCTTCATCTCGATCAAGCTGGACCGCACGGAGTCCAAGGACCAGATCCTTGAGGGCTACCTCAACACCAGCTACTTCGGCCGCAACGCCTACGGCATCCAGGCCGCAGCCCAGGCCTACTACGGCATCGACGCCGCCGAACTCACCGCCGCCCAGGGCGCCTACCTCGCCGCCCTGCTCAACGCGCCCAGCGAGTACGACGTCGTCGCCCACCCGGAGAACAAGGCGGCGGCGCAGGCCCGTTGGAGCTACGTCCTGGACGGCATGGTCAAGGAGGACTGGCTCAGCCCGTCGAAGCGGGCGGGCCTGAAGTTCCCGATGCCGAAGGAGGCGACGGTCTCCACCAACCTGTCCGGGCAGCGCGGCTACATCGTGCGGATCGTCAAGGACTATCTGATCGCCAACAAGATCGTCAGCGAGGAGGAGCTGGAAGCGGGCGGCTACCGCATCACCACCACCCTGGAGAAGTCCAAGCAGGACGCCTTCGTCAAGGCCGTGAACGACCAGCTGATGGACAAGCTCGACCCCAAGGCCCGCAAGGTCGACTCCTACGTCCGCGCGGGCGGCGCCTCCGTCGACCCGAAGACCGGCAAGGTCGTCGCGCTGTACAACGGCATCGACTACGTCAAGCAGTACACGCCCAACGCCACCCGCCGCGACTTCCAGGTCGGCTCCACCTTCAAGCCGTTCGTCTTCACCTCGGCCGTCGAGAACGCCTCCACCACCCAGGACGGCCGCACCATCACCCCCAACACGATCTACGACGGCACCAACGAACGCCCCGTCGAGGGCTGGACCGGCGAGACCTACGCCCCGGAGAACGAGGACCAGTACTCCTACGGCGACATCACCGTCCGCGAGGCCACCGACAAGTCGGTGAACTCGGTGTACGCGCAGATGGCCGTGGACGTCGGCCCCGAGAAGGTCGAGCAGACGGCGATCGACCTCGGCCTGCCGACCGGCACCCCGGACCTGGAGCCGTACCCGTCCATCGCGCTCGGCACCGCCACCGCCAGCGTCCTCGACATGGCCGAGGCCTACGCCACGCTCGCCAACCACGGCAAGCACGGCACGTACACGATGATCGAGCGGATCACCAAGGACGGCGCCGACGTCATCGACCTGCCCGAGCGCAAGACCTCGCAGGCCGTCAGCCGGGAGGCCGCCGACACCACCACCTCGGTGCTGCAGAGCGTCGTCGAGTCCGGCACCGCCACCGCCGCCCAGGCCGCGGGCCGGCCTGCCGCCGGAAAGACCGGCACCGCGGAGGAGGACATGGCGGCCTGGTTCGCCGGATACACCCCCGAGCTCGCCACCGTCGTCGCCGTGATGGGCCAGGACCCGGTCACGGCCGAGCACAAGTCGCTGTACGACGTGATGGGCCTGCCGCGCATCAACGGCGGCGGGGCGCCCGCGGAGATCTGGGCGCAGTTCACCGAGGACGCCCTCCAGGGCAAGCCGGTCACCGACTTCGACCTCCGGCTCCAGGAGGGCGCCGACGTCGTCCTGCCCCCGCCCACCGAGCCGTCGACCGACCCGACCACCGACGGCCAGGACGACGACGGCACGACCACGGGCGGCGAGACCCCGACCACGGGCGGCACCACCGGCGACACGACCACGGGCGGTGACCCGACCACCGGTGGCACTCCGACGACCGACGGCGGCACGACGGACGGCGGCACCACCACCGACGGCGGAACGACGACGGACGGCACCACTGGCGGCGACACGACGACGACCGGGGGCGGGACGGCCGACGGCGGAACCACCGGCGGCGACACGACGGGAGGCGGCGACACGACGGGAGGCACCACCGGCGGCACGACGGCGGGCCCGCTGTCCACCGCCCGCAGAAGCGACTAGTCACCGCCCGCTGGTCCGGCACCGACGGCAAAAGGGGCCGGTGACGATGGTCACCAGCCCCTTTGAGCCGCTGTTTCAGAGGTACAGGCCGGTCGAGTCCTCGGAGCCCTCGAACCGGTCGGCGGCCACGGCGTGCAGATCGCGCTCGCGCATCAGCACATAGGCGATGCCCCGCACCTCCACCTCGGCCCGGTCCTCCGGGTCGAACAGGACCCGGTCACCCGGCTCCACCGTCCGTACGTTCTGCCCCACCGCGACGACCTCGGCCCAGGCCAGCCGACGGCCGACCGCCGCGGTGGCCGGAATCAGGATCCCGCCACCGGAACGCCGCTCGCCCTCACTGGTGTCCTGCCGCACGAGAACACGGTCGTGCAGCATCCGGATGGGCAGCTTGTCGTGATGGGGGGTGTCGTTTCTCTTGGCGCTCACGCCTCGAACCTACCTGCCTTTGCCGCGTCCGTACGCCGCCGGGTCAGCGCTTACGGCGCCAGGTGCCGACGGCGAACAGCCCCACGACGCCGACGACGAGCAGCGCGACCGGCACGACCCGCTCAAGACGGGGCGCGCCCTCATCGTCGACGAACTGCGCCTTGACATCGCTCACAGCCCGGTTGACCTGGACATAGGCGCGTCCCAGGGTGTGATCGACATTGGAGACGACCTTGGCCTTCACATCACCGACGATGGTCTTCGGGTGGACCCGAGCCCCGATCTCGTCGAGTGTCTCGGCCAGCACTTCGCGGCGGCGCCTGATGTCCGCCTCGATCTGCGCCGGGGTTCTGGTGTCCGACGTTTCCGCCACCGTTCGGCCTCCGAAGTCCGCTGATACTGTTCCGAACAGTCTGTCAGCTCTCCGCGCCGCCGCACTGTCAGGACCCCCGGTTACGCTAGCCAGATGAGCGAGCGACTCCAGCCCGGGGACGTGGCCCCCGCCTTCACCCTCCCCGACGCCGACGGCAACGAGATCTCCTTGTCGGACCACAAGGGCCGCAAGGTGATCGTCTACTTCTACCCGGCGGCCCTGACTCCGGGCTGCACGAAGCAGGCCTGCGACTTCACGGACAACTTGGACGTGCTGGCCGACGCCGGCTA
The DNA here is from genome assembly GCF_014257025.1 of Streptomyces cupreus. Taxonomy (GTDB): domain Bacteria; phylum Actinomycetota; class Actinomycetes; order Streptomycetales; family Streptomycetaceae; genus Streptomyces; species Streptomyces cupreus. Next base: position 14,639 of record NZ_JACMSF010000031.1, on the reverse strand, counting down.
CGACGTCATCGGCATCTCCCCCGACTCCCCGGAGAAGCTGGCGAAGTTCCGCGACAAGGAGTCCCTGAAGGTAAAGCTCCTGGCAGACCCGGAAAAGAAGGTCACGGAGTCCTACGCCGCCTACGGCGAGAAGAAGAACTACGGCAAGACCTACATGGGCGTGATCCGCTCCACGATCGTCGTCGACGAACAGGGCAAGGTCGAACGGGCCCTGTACAACGTCCGAGCGACGGGCCACGTGGCCAAGATCATCAAGGATCTGGGTATCTGAACGAGATCCAGGCGTCAGGAGCCAGGTCGGGCCTGTCGGGCACCGGCCTGCGCTCCTCCCTCCAGGCCCCCGGGCCAAGCTCCTCAGCGGCCCGCCGCCAAAACCGCACGGCGCCCGGGTTGTCGTCCTGAAAGGCGACCTCCCACTCCCCGGGGTGCCTCCGCACCACCTCCCGCACGGCCCACAACCCGACTCCGGCCTGTCGCGCTGCCCGCACGACGAAGAAGCTGTTGAGCACACGGATGGGGCCGCGGGTCGCCCGCACGAAGGCGAACCCGACGGGATGCTCACCCCTGCTGAAGAGATACGGCGCCCAGTCGGCGGCGTCGGTGAAAGCCGCCTCCAGCCGCTCCTTCCGAAACGTCCCGTCCGGGTTGGGTAGTTGCCCGCCGATGGTCATGAAAAAAGCCTCCCGGGGTGCCCGGTTGTCCGGGCCCGGAAGGCTTGCCTGGTGGTCCAGACCATATCAGCCGTGCCGTGACCGTCCGATAAGCGTTTCGTTGCTCCGTGCGGGGCATGAACGTGCGACCGAAACGGAGGGGTGCGATGGGGGCCAGTGCGTACAGCAAGGAGCGGCTGGAGGAGGCGGCTCGGGGGGCGCGGACGTTGTCGGAGGCGTTGGGGAGGTTGGGGGTGAATCCGAAGAGTTCGACACGGCGGTACGTCTTCGAACGGATGAAGAAGCTGGGGGTCGATGTCTCGCACTTCGAACGGGAGGGTGTGAAGTGGACACGAGATATCCTCCAGAAGGCGGTTTCGGCGTCGACGAACATGTGCGAGGTGCTGCGGCGCCTTGGGCTTGACGTGGTCGGCGGTCACCACACGCACATCAGCCGCCGGATCAAGGCATACGGGATCGACACGTCGCACTTCCAGGTGCCGACCCAACGAGGCAAGGTCTGGCGGCCTCGAACGCCGGAGGTCCTGCTGGTCGAGCAGCCGAGCGGCCAGGCTCGGCGCATTCCGAGCGATCGACTCCGGTGGGCGATGACGACCACGGGCATGCCAGAGAGGTGTGCGATGTGCGGCACGGAACCGGTGTGGCGAGGGCACCCGCTCCCCCTGGAGGTCGACCACATCGACGGCAACTGGCGGGACAACCGGATCGAAAACCTGCGGTTCCTGTGCCCCAACTGCCATTCGACGACGGACGGTTACCGGGGACGCGGCAAAGATCGGGCTTCATGAGCATCGGCGTGCAGTACACCCGGGAACGGCTGGCCGAAGCCGCCTCGCAGTGTTCCGACATCGACGAAGTCATCGCCTTCTTCGGCACCCGGCCATACGGCCAACTGCGCCGCTATCTCTTCCGGCGCTTCGACCACTTCGGGATTGACGTCTCGCACATGCCCCGTGAGAAGCGAGCCAGGGCATTGCCTGCCAAACCAGCCGCCGACGAGTTGCACCGAGCGGTCGAGGGAGCGACCTCCATCGCGGGCACACTCCGCGCTCTGGGAATGGAGCCCTACAACAGCAGACTGCGCGCCCGGCTCCACTGCTGGGTGACCGAGGACAGTCTCGACACCTCTCACTTCCTGGGGCAGGCGCATCAACGCGGCGGGCCGGGCACCACGCCGCTCCGGCGGGCGAAGGACACCCTGGTCCGGCACGACGGCACCCGTCGGACCAGAACCCACCTGCTCCGCCGGGCGCTCTTGGAAGTGGGGGTGCCCGAGGAATGCACCGAGTGCGGAACAGGCCCCGAGTGGCTCGGCAAGCCCATGACACTGGAGGTCGATCACATCAACGGGGATTGGAGCGACGACCGGCGGGAGAACCTGCGGTTGCTGTGCCCCAACTGCCACGCGATCACGAGCACCTGGTGCCGAGGCGGTCGCAGAGCCCGCTAGGCGCTCGACTACGCAGCCGCCCAGCCGGGTAGCATGAGCGCGCGGGCGGCCGTGGCGGAACTGGCCTACGCGCAGCACTTAGGATGCTGTGGGAGAAATCCCTTGAGGGTTCGAGTCCCTCCGGCCGCACACCTTTGATTCGAAGGGTCCATCCGACTTCGGGTGGACCTTCGTCAATTGTCAGCCCAACAACTCCCGCACCACCGGCACCAACGCCCGGAACGCCTTCCCGCGATGGCTGATCGCGTTTTTCTCTTCCGGGGTCAGTTCGGCGCAGGTTCGGGTGTCGCCGTCCGGCTGGAGGATGGGGTCGTAGCCGAAGCCGTTCGTGCCGGCCGGGGTGTGGCGCAGGACTCCCCTCAGTTGGCCCTCGACCACTCGCTCTCGGCCGTCCGGCAGGGCCAGGGCTGCCGCGCATGCGAAGTGGGCGCCCCTGTGTTCGTCCGTGATGTCCGACAGCTGGGCCAGTAGCAGGTTCAGGTTGGCCTTGTCGTCGCCGTGGGTTCCTGCCCAGCGGGCCGAGAAGATGCCGGGGGCGCCGTTCAGGACGTCCACGCACAGTCCCGAGTCGTCGGCTACTGCGGGCAGGCCCGTTGCCTGGGCCAGGGCGTGGGCCTTGAGCAGGGCGTTTTCCGCGAACGTCACTCCGGTTTCCTTGACGTCCGGGATGTCGGGGTAGGCGTCCGCGCCGACGAGGTCGTGGGGCAGACCTGCGTCGGCGAGGATGGCCTTCAGCTCGGTGATCTTTCCGGCGTTGCGTGTCGCGAGGATCAGGCGGGTCATGCCCCCAGTATCAGGGGGTGCAGACCTTTGTGAGTTCGCCGGCCGCGTCGGTGACCGGAGTGAGGTCGGGCGTCTCGTCGCCGTTGTTGATGGCCGTACGGACGTTGTCGACCGCCGTGGAGAGGTCGTCGACCGCCTTGTTGACGTCGGCGTTGTCGGTCTTGTCGCCGACCTCGTCGAGGTTCTTGTCGATCGTGTCGAGGGATTCCTCGATCTGCGTCGGGTCGTTCGCGGCGTTCTCCACGGCCTGCTGGAGTTCGGTCACGCTGTCGGCGACGGCTTCGGCGGTCTGGACGCAGTCCAGTGCCTTGCTGACGGCGTCACAGCCGGTGGTCAGTCCGGCGGTCAGCCCTGCGGCCGCCACTGCGGCGACAATGGCGATACGGCTCCGACGGCGTCGGCTCGCGCCCATGCTGGTGTCCCTCCCGTGCTCAGGCCTTCCACAGGCCCCCGTGCCTGGCCGGGCGTACGACGGTGTGCCGTACGCCCGTACCCCTAGTGACGCGGGGGCGGTCGGCGTGGTTGCCCGTGCCGGACGCCCTGCTTGGTGCGTCCTTTACTTTTCGAGGACGGTATCAAGTGCCTTGCGCTGGAGGGCAGCCAATTCCGTGCAGCCGGAAACCGCGAGGTCCAGCAGGGCGTTGAGCTCCTCGCGGGCGAAGGGCTCCGCCTCGGCGGTGCCCTGGACCTCGACGAAGCGGCCGTCGCCGGTGCAGACGACGTTCATGTCGGTCTCGGCCTTCACGTCCTCCTCGTAGCAGAGGTCCAGCAGCGGGACTCCGCCCACGATGCCCACCGACACCGCGGACACGGTTCCCGTGAGGGGCTGGCGGCCGGCCTTGATCAGCTTCTTGCCCTGGGCCCAGGAGATCGCGTCGGCCAGTGCGACGTACGCGCCGGTGATGGCCGCGGTGCGGGTGCCGCCGTCGGCCTGGAGTACATCGCAGTCGAGGACGATCGTGTTCTCGCCGAGCGCCTTGTAGTCGATCACCGCGCGCAGGGAGCGGCCGATGAGGCGGCTGATCTCGTGCGTACGGCCGCCGATCTTGCCCTTGACGGACTCACGGTCGCCGCGGGTGTTGGTGGCGCGGGGCAGCATGGAGTACTCCGCGGTGACCCAGCCCTCGCCGCTGCCCTTGCGCCAGCGGGGGACGCCTTCGGTGACGGAGGCGGTGCAGAAGACCTTCGTGTCACCGAAGGAGACGAGGACGGAGCCCTCGGCGTGCTTGCTCCAGCCGCGTTCGAGGGTGACGGGGCGGAGCTGTTCGGGGGTGCGGCCGTCGATTCGAGACATGCCGCTGAGCCTAGCCGTACATATGGAAGGGGCCCCTCCCCCGGTGGGAAGGGGCCCCTTCGCGTGAACCGGGGTCAGAGGGAGCCCGGGGCTCACATCATGTCTTCGATCTCCGCCGCGATCGGGTCGGCGTCGGTGCCGATGACGACCTGGATCGCCGTGCCCATCTTGACGACTCCATGGGCGCCGGCCGCCTTCAGGGCCGCCTCGTCGACGAGGGAGGCGTCGCTGACCTCGGTGCGCAGGCGCGTGATGCAGCCCTCGACCTCTTCGATGTTGTCGATGCCGCCGAGCCCGGCAACGATCTTCTCAGCCTTGGTGGCCATTTCGGTCTCCTCACGCACAGTTGGCCCAACTTTACGAGCGATTGCGCCGTACGTACCGAAAGATGACGTCACAGCAACCCAATCGTCGATAACTGGTCTACACCACCCGACAGGCGGTCGCCAACTGATGAACGCCCCCTCCGAGCCCTCTCCAGCACGTCGGCGGTGGCAGTCGGCGTTCCAGGGCCTTCAGAAGATGGGCCGCAGCCTTCAGCTCCCGATCGCCGTACTGCCTGCCGCGGGCATCCTCAACCGGCTTGGCCAGCCCGATGTGTTCGGCGACGACGGGCTCGGCTGGGACAACGTCTCCAAGGTGATGGCCGGCGCGGGTGGCGCGCTGCTGGACGGTTCGCTGGGTCTGCCGCTGCTGTTCTGTGTCGGTGTCGCGATCGGCATGGCGAAGAAGGCGGACGGCTCGACGGCGCTCGCGGCGGTGGCCGGGTTCCTCGTCTACTACAACGTGCTGCTCCAGTTCCCGGAGGACTGCCCGGACGGCACGAAGGCCGTCCCCAACATCGGCTGCCAGGGGACCGTCGACGGGACGGTGGTGGCGTTCACGTACCAGAACCCCGGGGTCTTCGGCGGCATCGTCATCGGTCTGATGGCGGCCTTCTTCTGGGCCCGCTACCACCGCACCAAGCTGGTGGACTGGCTCGGCTTCTTCAACGGGCGCCGTCTTGTGCCGATCATGATGGCGTTCGTCGCGATCTTCTTCGCGGCGCTGTGTCTGTGGGTCTGGCCGCCGATCGGTGACGCTCTGGAGGACTTCAGCGACTGGCTGAGCGACGCGGGCTCCTGGGGCGCGGGCATCTTCGGCATCGCCAACCGGGCACTGCTGGTGATCGGTCTGCACCAGTTCCTGAACGTGCCCATCTGGTTCCAGTTCGGCACGTACACCAAGCCGGACGGCACCGAGGTGCACGGCGACATCAATATGTTCCTGGCGGGCGACCCGGACGCGGGCCAGTTCACCTCGGGCTTCTTCCCGATCATGATGTTCGCGCTGCCGGCCGCGGCGCTCGCCATCACGCACTGCGCGAAGCCGCACCGCCGCAAGGAGGTCGGCGGTCTGATGCTCTCGGTCGCGCTGACGTCGTTCGTCACGGGCATCACCGAGCCGATCGAGTACTCGTTCTTGTTCATCGCGCCGCTGCTGTACGCGGTGCACGCGGTGCTGACGGGTGTGTCGATGGCGGTGACCTGGGCGCTCGGGGTGCACGACGGCTTCAGCTTCTCCGCCGGTCTCATCGACTACATCATCAACTGGAACCTGGCGACCAGGCCGTGGGCGATCATTCCGATCGGTCTGGCCTTCGCAGCCGTGTATTACGCGATCTTCCGGTTCGCGATCACCAAGTTCGATCTGAAGACGCCGGGCCGGGAGCCGGAGGAGGAGGTGGAGGACGTCACAAAGGTCTGACTTTCAGCCACGAATAACGGTTGGGCAACCCGCGGTTCCGGTAATGGAATCGCGGGTTCCTTATGCGCCCTTCATCGTGCTACAACAGGTCTACACCACTGAGTGGTGTAGACCACCACCCGATGGAGGAAGTCTATGAGCACCGCCACCGCATCGGCGGCCCCCACGAAGAAGTGGGGATCCGGCCTGTTCCAGGGTCTGCAGAAGGTCGGCCGCAGCCTGCAGCTTCCGATCGCCGTACTGCCGGCGGCGGGCATCCTGCTGCGGCTGGGCCAGGCGGACTCGCAGGAGCGATTCCACATCCCGGCCGACGTGGCGAAGGTGTTCGCCGGAGCGGGCGGCGCGCTGCTGGACAGCTCCTTCGGCCTGCCCCTGCTGTTCTGCATAGGCGTGGCCATCGGCTTCGCGAAGAAGGCCGACGGCTCGACGGCGCTGGCCGCCGTGGTCGGCTTTCTGACCTACTACGCCGTGATCCACCAGTACCCGATCACGGACGGCCACGAGGGCGCAACCTATACGGCGACCGGCCTCGGCGGCGGCTTCTGGCAGAAGGGCAACGAGGCCGCCCAGGCCGCGACCTTCCAGAACCCGGGTGTGCTCGGTGGCATCATCCTCGGGCTGCTGACGGCCGTACTGTGGCAGCGCTTCCACCGCACGAAGCTCGTCGACTGGCTTGGCTTCTTCAACGGCCGTCGGCTCGTCCCGATCATCACCGCCGCTCTCGGTACCGCCCTGGGTGTTCTGGTCGTCCTGGGCTGGGAGCCCATCGGTGGCGTCATCTCGGACTTCGGCGAGTGGATGACCGGCCTGGGCTCCTTCGGTGCGGCCCTCTTCGGTCTCATCAACCGCGCGCTCATCCCGATCGGCATGCACCAGTTCGTGAACTCGGTGGCCTGGTTCCAGATCGGCGACTTCACCGACGCCGCCGGCAGCGTCGTCCACGGCGACCTGCCCCGCTTCTTCGCCGGTGACCCGGATGCGGGTCTGTTCATGTCCGGCTTCTTCCCGATCATGATGTTCGGTCTGCCAGCCGCCGCCCTCGCGATCGCGCACTCTGCCCGCCCCGAGCGCCGCAAGGTCGTGCTCGGCATGATGATGTCGATGGCGCTGACCTCGTTCTTCACGGGCGTGACCGAACCGATCGAGTTCACGTTCATGTTCATCGCGCCGGTGCTGTATGCCATCCACGCGGTCCTCACCGCGATCGCGATGGCCGTGACCTGGGCCCTGGGGATGCACATGGGCTTCAGCTTCTCGGCCGGCTTCATCGACGTCTTCATCAACTGGGGCATCTCCACCAAGCCCTGGCTGCTGATCCCGATCGGCCTGGTCTTCGCCGCGGTCTACTACACGGTCTTCCGCTTCGCGATCGCCAAGTTCAATCTCCCCACCCCGGGCCGCGAGCCCGAGGAGGAGGTCGAGGACCTCACGAAGGCATGAGTCCCCCTCAACAACGACGAGGCCCCCCGGACAGCACTCCGGGGGGCCTCGTCATGTCGTCGGGGACTTCAGAGCTCGTACGTCTGCCTCGGCGCCGCCAGCTCCACCGGACCGTCGTAGACCGCGCGCGCGTCGGCCAGGTTGGCCTGGGGGTCGGTCCACGGGGGGATGTGGGTCAGGACCAGGCGGCGGGCGCCCGCCCGGGCCGCCGTCTCTCCCGCCTCGCGGCCGTTGAGGTGCAGGTCGGGGATGTTCTCCTTGCCGTGCGTGAAGGCCGCCTCGCACAGGAACAGATCGGTGTCGCGGGCGAGTTCGTCGAGCGTGGGGGTGACGCCGGTGTCGCCGGAGTACGTCAGGGACCGCCCGCCGTGCTCGACGCGGATGCCGTACGCCTCCACCGGGTGGGCCACGCGCTCCGTGTGCACTGTGAGCGGGCCGATCTCGAAGGTGGACGGCTTGACGGTATGGAAGTCGAAGACCTCGCTCATCGAGGAGGCCGAGGGGGTGTCGCCGTAGGCCGTGGTCAGCCGGTGCTCCGTGCCCTCGGGTCCGTAGACCGGGATCGGGGCGCAGCGGCCGCCGTCGTGCCGGTAGTAGCGTGCGACGAAGTAGGCGCACATGTCGATGCAGTGGTCGGCGTGCAGATGGCTCAGGAAGATCGCGTCGAGGTCGTAGAGACCGCAGTGGCGCTGCAGCTCGCCAAGGGCGCCGTTGCCCATGTCGAGGAGCAGCCGGAAGCCGTCGGCCTCGACGAGGTAGCTCGAACAGGCCGATTCCGCGGACGGGAACGACCCCGAGCAGCCGACGACGGTGAGCTTCATGAAGCAGAAACCTCCGCTGGCGGGAAATCCGGATGGGGGGCGACGGGGGTCGTGCGGTCCGTCGAGCGTAAGGCGCAAAACGTCCGGTCGCTCCTCCGCCAAGGGCCGTTGTGGGCGAACTCACCTGTGCGGCGCTGCCATCCGGGCTACCAGGCGCTCAGCTGTTCGGCCATGATCCGAGGGCACATCGAGGGCACACTAGGCAGCCTCGTGCAGGAACTCCTCAACCGCCTCGCGAGTGTCCTCATCCTCGTCCGGGAACAGGTGCGCGTAGATCGCCATCGCCACGGCCACCGTGTCGCCCAGCCTCGCGGCCACGGTCTTCGGCCCCTTACCGTGCTTGATCAGGACGCTTGCGTAGGTGTGCCTCAGAGCGTGCAGCCGAGTGCCCTTCGGGAGCCCGGCTGCCTTGACCGCCGGACGCCAAACAGTGTCGGCGAAGTGATCCGCGTTGACGGGGCCCGCGAACACGAAGTCATCCTGCTCCGCCGGGTACGCCTTCAGGTGAGCGGCCAGGGCGTCGATCACGCGCTGCGGCACGGGCACAGTCCGATACGAATGCTTCGTTTTGGGCGGGCATACGACCACGCCGGGATACGCCCTCTGAACCTGCTGTTCGACCTTAACGGTGCGACGAAGGAAGTCGATGTGCTTGACCTGGAGGCCGAAGAGCTCTCCCGCCCGCAGCCCGCTTCCGGCTGCGAGGATGACCAGCACCCGGTACCGCTCCGGCATGGCGTCGGCGAGCTTGTGGACCTCCGCTGAGGTGAGCGGGGTGACCTCGGCGTGAGGGACCTCCACGGCCTTCAGTCCGGCGCAGGGTGACACCGGTGTCAGCCGGTCGCGCACGGCCGCGTTGAACACGGCAGAGACCTTCTGCTGGACCTTCCTGGCGGTACGGGGAGCCAGGCCGTTCACCCTGACCAAGCCGGTCAGCCACGCTTGCAGCTCACTCTGCCGGATAGATGTCAGCCGCCTGTCACCGAACGTCGGGTAGACGTACAACCGCAGAACGGCCTCGACGTCCCGCGCGGTGGTTGCCCGATGCGGCTGCGCCTTGCGCCATTGCTCGGCGTACTCGCGGAAGGTGATCCGCAGCTCGCTGGGATGGACGTACTGGCCCTTGTCCAGGTCCATGGCGATCTCGGCCGCCCTGCTCTCCGCCTGGGGCTTGGTGGCGAAGTTCTCCTTCACCTGCTTCCGGTTGGGATCGCGGTAGCGCACCTGCCAGCGCATGCCCTTGCCGTGGTCGGCGCTGGGCACGAGCGTCTTGGTCTTCGTACTGTGCTCCTTGCACGGCCGGGCGTCCTTGTCCGGCCGAGAGATGTGCCAGCGATCAACTACCTGGGCCATGGCGGTTCCTCTCCCTCATCAAGCCGGACCGGGATGTCCCCAATCCGAAGATCAACACTGTCCGGCCGATCCGTGAAACCCCTCACGGTGAGGCGGTACGGCCGTTCCGGGACGCGGAGTGCAACGAATCGCTTCGCTTCCCTGGAAACCGACTCCTCATAGGGCCGGTTGGCTCCGAGGAAGGCCTGAGCAGACAGGTCACTGCCTGGCAGCGGGCTCTCACCGGTCGCCCATCGCCATGCCTGTTCCCAGGGGACTGAGCGCTCTGAAGTGATCAGAACCGGTTCGCCGGAATCCCTATCCGGAAGCATCAGCGTCACTGGAGACACGCCCAGCGCCGCCGCCAGAGCGACCAGATCATCGACGTCGACCCTGCGGTCCCCCTTCTCGATCTTGCTGATGATCGAAGCGGTCATAGGCCGCCCGAACTCGTCCGTGACCCGCCGGGCCAGCTCCCGCTGGTCGAGGCCGAGGCGCTTCCTGTGGGTTGCGAGGTTCTCGGCCACGCGCCTGCCCGCCGGGCCAATCTCTACGGATCTAGTCGCCATGATGACGATTCTCAACCCTTCTTGACGACTCAGTCAAGCCTCGCATACCTTCGCGACTGTAAACAAAATTTTCACGAAAGGATCGTCATCATGGCGAACAACCCACTGGGCACGCCAGACGAGGTCAGCACGTTCCTGGGTGTTCCGACGACAACGCTGGCGCAGTGGCGGTATCTGCACAGGGGCCCGAGGTCGATCAAGGTCGGTCGACACATTCGCTACCGCTGGGCCGACGTAGAGCGCTGGCTCGATGAACACGAGCAAGGAGCTGCATGACTCGCCGCCGTCTCGCCACCTTCGACCCCGCCGCGTGGCTCGGCGGACGCGAGCCGACGACTCGGGATGGGGTCCTGGCCGCGTACGCCGCTTGGCGCCGGGCTCGGAGGGACTGGTGGCGAGAGCGTGCGCCGTACGGAACCCCACCACCGAGCCCGTGGTTCGAGGCGCAACAGCTGGCCGAGGCGCTGGCCGCGCTAGCGGCGGACAAGGACCGCCCAACAGACATGACCCGTTGATCCAACCGACGAGAGAGGAGGGCCCGGCCACGCCACCGGACCCGCAACCCCGGGCACGCCGATCATGTACCAGAACAGCACCGAGGCCGCCCCCGACGACAAGGGCGGCCTCGAACCCAGTGAACGATTGTACACCGAGACGGCGCCGACGCTGCCCGGTGACGCGCGGGAGTTGCCCGCTGCCCAACTCGGCCTCCTTGTGGAGGCGTACGACCTGTTTGCCGCCGACCAGTTCAAGCGGGCGGCGGTCTTGGGGCTGGTCCCCGAAAGTCAGCGGGTCAGTTTCGAAGCGCAGTGCAACGACTTCCGGGGAAGCGTCCATGCCGAAGCGAACTTTCGCCTGGCACAACTCAAGGCCAAGAAGGAAGCCGAGGATCGGTTCCAGCAGGAAGAAGCGCTACGCAACGGCGTAACCGGTACATGGGGCCGAATCGATCCGCTGAAGGCATTGGAGGCCGCGTCCAGTCTGCGCATCCCGGAAGTAGGGCGGTTCACTCGATGCGGAGACGAACCCGACCATGGTGTTTTCTATCTCGGCTGTCTTAACGAGGTACACGGCGAGAGCGAGTCGGGAAAGTCGTTGTTCGTTCTGCATGTCGTCGCCCAGGAGCTAATCGCAGGCCACGGTGTCGTCTACGTCGATTATGAGTCCGATGAGGGTGACGTGTACGCGCGTTTGCAGAACCTCATGGGCGTCGAGCAAAACGTCCTGGCCGGCGACCTGTTCCGCTATCACCGACCGAACGGCCCGATGACGCCCATCGAACAGGCGCAGTTCATGAAGTCCGTCGGTTTGGGCGGCTCAATGGCTGTATTCGACGGCGTCACCGAAGGCATGTCTCTCGAAGGACTCGACGGGCGACTCGAAAAGGACGTGGCGCGATGGCATGCGAAGACCACAAAGTGGCTCACTCATAACGGCTGGTGCGTCGCGGCTATCGACCACACACCGCACGACGCAACCCGGACGCTGGGGAGTCAGCACAAGAGGGCCGCCATCGGGGGTGTGTCGTATCTGGTCGAGCAAGTTCATCAGGTTGGCACCGGCCAGCGCGGTGTTCTCCGACTCAGCGTCGACAAAGACCGGCCGGGCAGTGTGCGACGCGAGGCCGCGCCTGGAAAGCGTCCCCAGTGGCGCGGGGACCTCGTCATCGACTGGACGACAGGACGCGTCCGGCCCGACATCGCCCTGTTCCCCACCTCGAAAGTCGAGTCCGGTGACAAGGGGTATGAGGCACCGCCCGAGAAGGTTTGCCGGGCCGTCCTGGAGTACGTGGGGGCTCACCCCGAGTCGTCCGGTAAGACCGACATTCGGGACGCGGTACGGGGAAGGGCGGCCATGATCGGCCGGTGTGTGGACTGGCTCGCCGAAAAAGGCTTCTTGGAACGGCGCGGGAACGGAAAGAACGTCCAGTACGTCGCCACCGATAAGCCCTTTGACCAGGAGAGACAGGGGTAACTCGGATGGTTTTCAAGATTCCCCGTTCCCGCTCGGGAACCGTTCCCAGGAACGGGATCAAACCCTGCCGCGTTCCGTTCCCCCGTTCCCCTTTCTAGGGACGGGAACGGGAACGGCGTTTGACGGAAAGTTCCATGACTCCGAAGAGGATCAGTTCATGACCCAGCCCGTATACGACGCCGTCTACAAGATCGACGGCGATCTCAAATTCCGTCCCGTCATCCGCTGGACCGAAGACGGGAATCCCCTGGTTGTCGACGATGCCACCGGCCAGTTGGTCGAAGCGCGGTCGCTCCCCGGCTTTGTCCAGTTGGCCGAGGATCGCCACTGGCGCTTCAAGGCTCGCTCTGGGCGCCCTGAGACCAAAGGCGGGCGGTGATCGACGTGATGGTCACGGCCCTTCTTCCAGGCTCGCGAGAGGCCAACCTGGTGCATTTCGCCGTGATGGCTACCCTCTCGAGCGACCCCGCCCGATTTACGCGAGGGCTGAACCTGGCGCAAAGGCAGGAACTACGGCGTATCGCCGACGAACTTGTCCACCCGCGGCCAGAAACACGGCCGACCTCGGACACTGGGCGACAATGGATAAGCGCATCGGCTGCCGCCGAAATCCTCGGGGTGTCGGCGCGCACAGTTACGCGGAGGGCGGTTCAACTGGGCGGCACTCAGATTGGCGGCCGATGGGTTTTCGACAAGGGCCGCATCCTTAAAGTAAGGGAGGAGGGTTAACGGCATGGAGAGGAAATCGTACGAACCGGCGGACGTCGAGCTTAAATCGACCGGCAAGGGCGTAGTGGCGGCGTTCAGCATCTTCAACGAAGTCGACAGTGACCTCGACGTCGTGCTGCCGGAGGCTATCCCGCACGGCGTTGAAGTGCCGATGTCGGCTTTTAACCACAAGAGCTGGGAAGACCAACTTCCCGTCGGGAAGGGCGTTGTCAGCGTCGACGGCCGACGGGCGACGTTCACCGCGACCTTCTTCGATACAACGGGCGGAAAAGACACTTACGAGACGCTTAAGCAGCTTGGGCCTTTGGCGCGTTGGAGTTGGGGTTTCGACGTGGTCGACAGTGAGCGCGGCGCGTTCAACGGTCAGCGCGTGAGGTTTATAAAGAAGGTGCGGCTCTACGAAGTTAGTCCCGTTCTTCGCGGTGCGAACGATAATACGAGGACGCTGGCCATAAAGAGCACGGATGCCACTCGCGCTGAACTGCGGCGGATCCGGGACGACCTTTACCGCGACATTCTGATGGAGTCGAAGGCACGCCTGGACGACGAATGCCGCCGCGAGGCACTTCGGTGCGAAGTGGAGCGCCTGTATGCCAACTACGTCAAGGCCGTGGGTGTTGGCTACAGCTACGACCGGGAATCGATCGTGCCGCAGACGGTCCGCGACGCTGCCCGTGCCGCCGTCGGGGTCTACGCACCCGAATTGGGTCTCGATCGAGACCGGATCCGCCTCAACTGGTTTTCGGCTGAGGATGACACCGGGGCGTCCGTGAAGGACGAGTTCGTCGACTTCTGGTCAGAACGGCCGTTGCTGGGCAGGTGCCGCCCAAAGATGGCATCCGATGTCATCGAACTCAACTCCAGCCTGACGGAAGACGACTGCTGGAATGTCGTCCCCCACGAGCTGCGACACATTAGTCACCCCGAGGAATCAGAAGAAGACGTCCGCCTTTACGAGAGTTGGGTACGACTGCGAAGGATGGGTTACTGAATATGAGCCACCGCGACGACATCAACGCCACACCCAGCCCTACCGAGTTGAAGCAGGCCGAACTCCGTGAAGAACTCGGGCTGAGCGAAGACCTGAGCGAACTCCACCCAAACGCGGCAGCGCTGGCCCGCAATGTGCTACTGAGGCGCGACATCGAGGAAACTGACCACCTGTTGACTATCGTCCGGCACGCGAAGGGGGCTGAACATGCGCACACCCCAGCAGAATAAGGCGGGCAGGGCCAGGGCCGGCACCCCCGTCGGCGCCGCGCAGTGCCCGAAGCCAGGCCCGTGCGGCGATGGCTGGCCGATAGAAGGAAAGGGCGCCCATGCTGGCGCAGTCATCGCGTGGTACTGCCCAACGCATGGCAGAAACGAGCTGGTTGTCGTCCGTCCCTCGCCGGACCCGGTGAGCAAGGCGGAGGCGGCGGCCATAGTGGAACACGCCCCGCTCATCGACGCTGCCCAGAAGGCAGAGGCGGAGGCTGAGGCATCGTACGCAGCCGCTTCGAAATCCTGGGCGGACGCCGAATTGGCAGTACGGGCTGCCGAGCAAGAGGACGGCGAGGCACAGTATCGGGCGGTGTACGCCGGACGGCGGAAGAAACCCCACCCCGACTTGAATCGACTTCGGGCCGACCTTACGGAACGGCGTGGCGATTTGGACGAGGCAGAGCGGGCGCTGTCGAAGGCCCGGGGGAAGGCTGGTCAAGCCATGGCTCGGGCAGAGCAGGCTCGGCGCGTCGCCCGGGACCGGGAGACATGGCCGGACGCGTGTGACGACGGGGGAAGCTGAAGGGCACCCACCCCCGGCTGCCCCTCGGGGGTGGGCAGGGGGCC
>NZ_JACMSF010000030.1 GCF_014257025.1 Streptomyces cupreus | reverse complement strand
TCCGCCGGGCCCTCCGTCGCAGCTGCTGCTTACAGCGCGCCGAAACCCACCTTGCGCGGGGCCGGCTCGCCGAGCTCGACGTACGCGAGACGGTCGGCCGGGACGAGGACCTTGCGGCCGTGCTCGTCCACGAGGCTCAGCAGCGCCGACTTGCCGGCCAGCGCCTCGGACACCGCCCGCTCGACCTCCTCGGCACTCTGACCGCTCTCCAGAACGATCTCGCGGGGCGCGTGCTGCACGCCGATCTTGACCTCCACGGCTATGTCCCTCCGACGGTCAGTGAAGTGCGCGACCTTCCGCGCCGTACCCAGCACACATTAGCCCGGTGAGGGGACGTACACGCTCCGCGCAAGAACGCCAGGAGCGAACAGCGGGCGGGAACAAGCGGTGCGTCAGTGGTGCTGGTCGGTGCCGTGCAGCGGGAAGCCCGCGATGCCCCGCCAGGCGAGCGAGGTCAGCAGCTGCACCGCCTGCTCGCGCGGGACGCTGCGGTCGCTGTGCAGCCAGGAGCGGGCCACGACCTGGGCGAGGCCGCCGAGACCGGAGGCCAGCAGCATCGACTCCGCGCGCGAGAGGCCGGTGTCCTCGGCGATGACGTCGCGGATCGCCTCGGCGCACTCGATCGTGACCTTGTCCACGCGCTCGCGCACGGCCGGTTCGTTCGTCAGGTCCGACTCGAAGACCAGCCGGAAGGCGCCGCCGTCGTCCTCGACGTAGGCGAAGTAGGCGTCCATGGTCGCCCGTACGCGCTGCTTGTTGTCGGTCGTCGACGCGAGCGCGTTCCGTACGGCCTGGATCAGGGACTCGCAGTGCTGGTCCAGCAGGGCGAGATACAGGTCCAGCTTGCCCGGGAAGTGCTGGTAGAGCACCGGCTTGCTGACGCCGGCGCGCTCGGCGATGTCGTCCATCGCGGCCGCGTGGTACCCCTGCGCCACGAAGACCTCCTGCGCGGCGCCCAGCAGCTGGTTCCTACGGGCACGGCGCGGCAGGCGCGTACCTCGCGGGCGTGCCGCCTCTGTCTGCTCGATGGCTGTCACGCCGCCTCCCAAAGTCGTCCACATGCGGTGTGCGCCGCGCCGCCATCGTACTTTTCGGTAACCCTGGTGTGCGCGGTGCGAGCGCAGAATTTCACGGACCGGACGGTGACGAAAACCGTGCGGAAGGTTTCAAAGCGGGGCGAGCGGGGCAAAAAACGGCCTCTCTCCTGCTCAGTGGACCCTTTCGGCACTGCCCGTCACCGATAGTCGTCCTCGTCCTGCGAGACGACCCGGGCCTGTTCCGCCAGGTCGGCGACGTTGGCGCGGTCCTGGTCGGCTTCGTTCAGCGGCTCGTCGCGGTCGGGTGAGAGGGCGGCGTGCTGCTCGGCCGCGTCGGCCGGGGGAGCCTCGACGTCGACCTCCTGGGCTTCCTGGGTGTCCTCGTCCTCGAATGTCTCGGGATCGCTGGGGTCTACGGCCATGGTGGGCTCCCTTCCTACGAACGTCCCTGAGAGAAGCAGGGGCCACACCGGGTGCCCTCTGTATGAGCCTAGGAGACACCCGATCCGGACGCTATGCGATCCGCGTCCGAGAGGTCACTCCCTGCGCACTCGGTTGGTTGTCGGCTGGTCGTTCTGACGCGTTTTCGGGGTGAGGATGCGTGCCGGTGCGTGCCGGACACTCCGTCGGCTTGTGACGGCGAACACATGAACCACTGCGTGATCGTCTCGTAACATTGCCGCATGTCTTCGACCGAGCTGCCGTCCGCCGCCCCGGCGGCCAACGTGCTTCCGAAGGTGTCGGCCGTCCGGGTCGCGAAGGGCGAGCGGCTGCGGTCCGTCGGGCTGCCGGGGATCACTCTGACGGTACGGTCCAGGCCGCCCGCGCGCGCGGGGCTGTCGCCGGCGTTGTACGTCCATGGGCTCGGCGGTTCCTCCCAGAACTGGTCGGAGCTGATGGAGGAGCTGGAGGCGGACGTCGACGGCGAGGCCGTGGACCTGCCCGGCTTCGGTGACTCCCCGCCGCCGGACGACGGCGACTACTCGATCACCGCCCACGCGCGTGCGGTCATCCGTTACCTCGACGCCTCGGGGCGCGGGCCCGTGCACCTTTTCGGAAACTCGCTCGGTGGCGCGGTCGCCACGCGCGTCTCCGCCGTACGACCCGATCTCGTCCGTACGCTCACGCTCGTGTCGCCCGCCCTTCCCGAGATCCGAGTCCAACGCACCGCCGTCCCCACCGCGCTGCTGGCGCTGCCCGGCGTGGTCACCCTGTTCACCCGGCTCACCAAGCAGTGGTCGGCGGAGCAGCGGGTGCGCGGGGTCATGGCCCTTTGTTACGGCGATCCCGGGCGGGTGACCCCGGAGGGGTTCCGCAACGCCGTGGAGGAGATGGAGCGGCGGCTGCAACTGCCGTACTTCTGGGACGCGATGGCGCGCTCCGCGCGCGGGATCGTCAACGCCTACACGCTCGGCGGTCAGCACGCGCTCTGGCGCCAGGCCGAGCGCGTCCTCGCCCCGACGCTCCTCGTCTACGGCGGCCGGGACCAGCTCGTCGGCTACCGCATGGCCCAGCGCGCGGCCCGCGCCTTCCGCCACTCCCGGCTGCTGAGCCTGCCGGAGGCCGGGCATGTGGCGATGATGGAGTATCCGGACGTGGTGGCCCGGGCCTTCCGTGAACTGCGCGCCGACGTCGAGGGCGGCGATACCGACGCGGCCTCGGACGACGGTGACGCACTGACCGAGACCGCGGGGAGCTGAGGCGCGAGTGGGACGCCACAGTCGGCGGGGGCCCGCGCCCAAGGGGGACGCGGCGGACAGGACGGGGCGGCGGGGGGCTCCGGGGGTTGCCGACGGGACTCCGGCTCATGGGGTGCCGCGGTTCCCTGACGGGACTCCGGCTCATGGGGTGCCGCGGTTCCCTGATGGGACTCCGGCTCATGGGGTGCCGCGGTTCCCTGACGGGACTCCGGCTCATGGGGTGCCGCGGTTCCCTGATGGGACCCCGGCTCATGGCGTGCCCCGCCTGCCTGACGGCACCCCGGCCCACGGCACCCCCCGCTATCCCGACGGCACCCCCCCACATGGCGTACCCCAGGTCCGTGGCGGGCACCCCGAGCATCGTGAAGCCGGCGGTGGCTGGGGTCAGTTGAGAAGCGGGCCGGTCGCGGGCGGGGTCGGGATACCGCATCAGCAGCCCGCGGCCGAGCGTCGTGGGCCCCGGCAGGATTACGTCGACGCCTTCGACGAGGATGTCGACGTCTTCACGCCCCGGACCTCCGCCGACCCGTACGCCTCCGTCACCGACTGGTCCGCCGCGGTCGGGGTGCCGAGCGAGACCGAGGCCGACTCCCCGCCGCCCACTGGCGAACCCGCCTCCGGCAAGGGATCCAAGGGGCGTGCCTTCACCGGTATCGCGGCCGCCGCCGTCACCACCGTGCTCGCGGTCGTGGTCGCGGGGCAGGTCACGGACCGGGGCGAGGACTCCGACGTACAGTCGCAGTCGGCCACCGACCAGGCGCGGGACGCGCGGGACTCCGCCTCGCGAGGGGAAGGGCGGCCGGCGCCGTCCGGGTCGGCGGTGGCGGCGCTGACGTACGAGCAGAAGATGGGCAAGACGTATGCGCTGAGCGCCACGCTCGACGGGCCGGGGAAGTTCGACGCCGTCAAGGGCGTCGACAGGGCGCCCGGCCAGGGGCAGAAGTTCACCTACCGGGTGGATGTGGAGCAGGGGCTCGGGCTGGACGGCGAGCTGTTCGCGCAGGCCGTGCAGAGGACGCTGAACGACGACCGGAGCTGGGCGCACAACGGCGCCCGTACCTTCGAGCGCGTCTACTCCGGCAAGCCCGACTTCGTGATCACCCTGGCCAGCCCGGGCACGACCGCCGACTGGTGTGCCAAATCGGGCCTGGACACCACCGTGGACAACGTGTCCTGCGACTCGGCCGCCACCGAGCGCGTGATGATCAACGCCTATCGCTGGGCGCAGGGGTCGGAGACCTACGGCGATCAGATCCACGCCTACCGGCAGATGCTGATCAACCACGAGGTCGGCCACCGGCTCGGCTTCCACCATGTGACCTGCGACAAGGACGGCGATCTCGCCCCGGTCATGCAGCAGCAGACCAAGTTCCTGGACCACGACGGGATCAGCTGCCGCGCCAACCCCTGGGCGTACCCCGGGCATGACGAAACGTAATCACTTGATTTCTTAGCGCGACCGAACGCGACCCGCACGGGAAAGTTACGACCGTTCACCCCTTTTGGTGGCGCGATGGACAACCGTCCGTCGCGCCACCCCCTTGTCCGCATACGTTCGTCCCGCTGCGAGTCGTCGGGTCAACGGCGGCTCCCCTTACGGGAGATCGGGGGTGCGCTCGTGCGCATCGGACTGCTTACGGAGGGTGGCTATCCGTATGTGAGCGGTGACGCCAGGCTCTGGTGCGACCGGCTCGTGCGCGGGCTCGGGCAGCACGAGTTCGACGTCTACGCGCTCAGTCGCAGCGAGCGCCAGGAGTACGAGGGGTGGGTCTCGCTGCCACCGCAGGTCAGACGGGTGCGGACGGCGCCGCTGTGGAGCGCGGAGGACGACGGTGTGGTGCTCGGGCGGAGTGCGCGTCGGCGCTTCTCGGAGCGCTACGGCGCGCTGGCGTCGGCGCTGTGCGCCGGACCCGATGCCCAGGACGGTGTTTCCGAGGGGCCGTCGGATGATGTGGCGGACCGTTTCGGCAACGCGCTGTACGGGCTCGCCGAACTCGCCCGCGATGAGGGCGGCCTGTCGGGCGCACTCCGGTCCGAGACCGCCGTACGCGCTCTGGAGCGCGCCTGTCGCGCGCCGGGTGCCCTCCGCACGGCGCGCGAGGCGCGCGTCCCCGATCTGCTCACCGTCGCCGCGCACCTGGAGCGCGTCCTGCGCCCCCTCTCGCTCGACTGGTACGAGGACGTAGGGCTCGGCTCGGTCGACCTGTGCCACGCCGCCTCCGGCGGCCCTGCGGCCCTGCCAGGACTGCTCGCCCGGCACTTCTCGGGCGTACCGCTGCTGGTGACCGAGTACAGCGTGCGGCTGCGTTCGCACTACCTCGCCACCACCGACGCCCCGCCCCCCGTACGGGCGCTGCTCGCCGCCTTCCACGGCCGGCTCGCCGCCGAGATCTACGGCCGGGCCGAGATCGTCACACCCGGCAACGCGCACGCCCGCCGCTGGCAGGAGCACTGCGGCGCCGACCGCGCCAAACTGCGCACCGTCTACCCCGGCATGGACGCCTCCCGATTCGCGGAGGTCGGCGAGGCCCCGGAGCGCGCCGACCCGGGCACCCTGGTGTGGGTCGGCCGCGTGGAGCCCGCGAAGGACCTGGTGTCGCTGCTCCACGCCTTCGCCGAGATCCGCAAGGAGGAACCGAAGACGCGGCTGCGGATCGTCGGCGCCCCGGCCGGCTCCGAGGGCGCGGCCTATCTCGGCCACTGCAAGGCGCTGGCCGCACAGCTCTTCCCCGACGAGGCGGACGGACTGCACGCCGTCGGCGACAACCCCGTGTCCTTCGAGGAGATCGGCGGCCCCGAACTGCCGTCGCTCGCCGACGCGTACGCCGCGGGCGCCGTGGCCGTGCTGTCCAGTGTCGTCGAAGGGTTCCCGATCAGCCTGGTCGAGGCCATGTTCTGCGGCCGCGCGACGGTGTCCACGGACGTGGGCGCGGTGGTGGAGGTCATCGGCGGCACCGGACTCGTCGTTCCGCCGCGCAACCCGAGGGCGCTCGCCGAGGCGTGCGTGGCGCTGCTGCGCGACCCCGAGCGCCGCGAGCGCCTGGGCGCCGCCGCACGCGCGCGTGCCCTCGAACTGTTCACCGTCGAGCAGAACATCGCCGCATTTCACGGCATTTACCTGGAGATCGTCGCGCGCTGCCCGGTCCGTCGCGTCCTCCTCGACGAGACCGGCGAACCCCTGCCCTTCGCCGTCCCCGCCGAGGCCCATGTCCCCGGCCGCTGGACCGGCCCCGCCACGCGTCTGGTGGCCCGGGGCGGGCCCGGCTGGGCGGCGGGCCCTCCCGTACGGGCCACTCCGCGCGTGGCCGCGGAGGGGGCGCGATGAGCGGGCTCGGCGGACTGGACCGCCCCGGGACCTCGACCAGCCCAGGGGCCCGGGACGCACGGTCGAACGAGTCGCTGGTGACGGAGACGGACGGACCGGACCCGGGCGAGCCCGGCTCCGCGCCCGCGACGGAGCGCCGCGCGCGCCGGCCCGCCGTCGACCCCGTCAAGACGCTGATGCACCGTCACCGCGAGCTGTGCGAACGAGCCGTGGACCCTCTGGAGATCGCCGCGGGCCTGGAGGCGCACGGCGTCACCGACCGCACCGCGGCCCGCTTCCGCCACCGGGACGTCTTCTCTCTCGCCGAGGAGATGTACGCGCGCGTGCCCCGCGACGGAGACGCGCCGGCGCGCACCACGCCCCCGAGCGCCCCCCGGGTACGGGCCGACTGGGCCGTCCTCGCGCTGCTCCCCGGGACGTTGTGCGCGGCAGCGGTGACCGCCCTGCGGCACGCCGAGGGGCAGGCACGCCTGATCATTGCCGTGGTGGGTGTCCTCGCCGTGGCCGTAGTGCTGCGCGTCGCCCTCTCCCGTGGCCCACTGCGCGTCGCGGACCGCGCCCAGCGCCCCACGGCGGCTTGGACCTGCGGGCTGATCGCCTACGCGGCCCTCGGCGACGGACTGCTGAGGGCGGCCCTCGCCGACGGCCCCGACGCCCTCCCCACGGGCTCCCCGGACGGCGCCTGGCCCCTGGCCGCCGCCGGTGTCCTCGCCCTCGCCCTGTCCTGCGCCCCCGCGGCCTGGTGCGCCCACCTCTTCACCGCCCGCGCCCGCCGCAGACTCGCGGCCAGCCGGGGCCTTGAGGAGTACGCCACCTCCGTACAGCCCCTGCTGCTCGGCACGTTCGCCCTGTTCCTGGCCTCCCTCGCCGCCCTCACGGCACTGTCCGGCGCAGCCCTGGACGAGACCGCGGCCCACCCCCAGGTCCTCACCCTGGGCGCCCTCCTGCTGCTCGCCCGGCTCCTCGGCGCTCACGGCTTCACCCATGCCCCCGCGGCGGTCCTCGGCGCCGCCGCGACCGCCGAGGCAGTGGCCCTCGCCTCGGTGTTCGCCGCCCGCCTCCCCGGCTGCGGCTTCCTGGCCACTCCCGTGGAGGCCCTCGTCACCGCCTGGGGACCGGGCGCCGTTCCCACGCTCGTCTGTGGCACGGGCGCTCTGACCCTGCTCATCCACTCCTCCCGCACCCTGACCCGGGCCTCGGCCCACGCCACGCCGGACGCACCGTGCTGACGCGACGTGTGCGAGCGAGCGCGTGCCCCCCAACGCGCGCAGGCCGCCCGAGGCACCGGTCCATCCCTTCGAAGGAGAACCGCACATGATCACCTCCCGACCCGAGCCTTCGGCCCCGGGAGCCACGCGATGAGAGTCCTGCTGATCGGAGCCAACGGCTACCTCGGCCGCTTCGTCGCCGACCGTCTGCTCGCCGACCCGGCCGTCCAGCTCACCGCGCTCGGCCGCGGCGACGACGCCGACGTCCGCTTCGACCTCGCGTCCGGCAGCCCCGGCGCCCTCACCCGCTTCCTCCACGCGGTCCACCCGGGCGTCGTCGTCAATTGCGCGGGCGCCACCCGGGGCGGCGCCCGCGAACTCACCCGCCACAACACCGTCGCCGTCGCCACCGTCTGCGAGGCGCTGCGCCGCAGCGGCTGCGGCGCGCGTCTGGTGCAGATCGGCTGTGGCGCCGAGTATGGCCCCAGCCAGCCCGGCTCCTCCACGGCCGAGGACGCCGTCCCACGCCCCGGAGGCCCGTACGGTGTGAGCAAACTCGCCGCCACCGAACTCGTCCTCGGCTCCGGCCTGGACGCCGTGGTGCTGCGCGTCTTCTCACCGGCGGGTCCCGGCACCCCCGCCGGATCGCCACTCGGCCGTCTCGCCGAGGCCATGCGCCGCGCGATGCAGTCCGGCGACGGCGAGCTGAAGCTCGGCGGACTCGGCGCCCAGCGCGACTTCGTCGACGTACGCGATGTCGCCCGCGCCGTGCACGCGGCCTCCCTCTCCGCCGCGCAGGGCGTCATCAACATCGGCTCGGGCCGCGCGGTCCGCCTGCGCGACGCCGCCGCGATCCTCGCCCGCGTGGCCGGATACGGCGGCGCGCTCCACGAACTCGACGGCCCTCCGGTACCGCTGCGGGCATCCATCGGGCACCCCCGCTCCGACTCGGACCACGCGGCCCCGGTCGTGTACCCGTACCCGGACGGCTGCGGCAGCTGGCAGCAGGCCGATGTGCGCACCGCACGCGACCGGCTCGGCTGGCGGCCCCGGATCAACCTCGAAGAGTCCCTCGCCGACATCTGGATGGAGGCGGCATGCCGCATCTGACCAGCACCAAACCCGGCACCGCGAGCACCAACCTGCGCACCGGGCTCGGTGTCCCCGGTTTCGCCCACCCCCTCGTCGCCCCGGCCGAGTGGGCCGAGCTCACCCGGCCCGGCACGCCCGTCCACTGGGCCGCACTCGACGTCGCCGACGGTCCCGGCAGCCGCCCCGACCCGCACTGTCTGGCCGCGGCCGGCCGGCTGCGCAACGCCGGGGTCCGGGTCCTCGGTCGGCTCGACAGCACCTACGGCGCCCGCTCCTTCGGGGAGGTGATCTCCGAGGCCCACCGCTATCTCGACTGGTACCAGGTCGACGGCTTCCTGCTGGACCGCTGTCCCACCAAGCGGACGGCACTCCCGGAGATCCGGCGCACGAACGCCACGCTGCGCGCGCTGCGTGACGACGCCCACATCGTCCTCGGCCACGGCACCCACCCCTACCCCGGCTACGCCGAGCACGCCGACCAGCTGGTCACCTTCTCCGGGCCCTGGAGCGACTACCGCTGGTCGCAGGTGGCGGAGTGGACGGCGGACTATCCCCCCGACCGTTTCTGCCACTTCGTCCACGGCGTGCCCGGGGGCCACCTGGAGGAGGCACTGCGCATCGCCCGCTGGCAGGGGGCCGCCACGATCTGGTTCACCGACCGCACGGATCGCGATGGGAGCGCCGACCCTTGGGAGACCATGCCCGGCTACTGGGACGAAATCGTCTCGCGGATCGGAACAGGTGTCTCGGAATGAAAAAGGCCGTGGCACTGTTACGGAGAGAACAACCGTAGTGATGAACCGACCAACGGAGCCCCCGTGTCGCTGCCACCCCTGGTCGAGCCAGCTCCTGAGCTCACCGTAGACGAGGTCCGCAGGTACTCCCGCCACCTGATCATCCCCGATGTGGGGATGGACGGGCAGAAGCGGCTGAAGAACGCCAAGGTGCTCTGTGTGGGCGCCGGCGGCCTGGGCTCGCCGGCGCTGATGTACCTGGCCGCCGCGGGCGTCGGCACCCTCGGCATCGTGGAGTTCGACGAGGTCGACGAGTCGAACCTGCAGCGCCAGATCATCCACAGCCAGGCGGACATCGGCCGCTCCAAGGCCGAGTCCGCGCGCGACTCCGTCCTCGGCATCAACCCGTACGTGAACGTGATCCTTCACGAGGAGCGGCTTGAGGCCGACAACGTGATGGACATCTTCAGCCAGTACGACCTGATCGTCGACGGCACCGACAACTTCGCCACCCGCTACCTGGTGAACGACGCCTGCGTGCTGCTGAACAAGCCGTACGTGTGGGGTTCGATCTACCGGTTCGACGGCCAGGCCTCGGTCTTCTGGTCCGAGCACGGCCCGTGCTACCGCTGCCTCTACCCGGAGCCCCCGCCGCCGGGCATGGTTCCCTCCTGCGCCGAGGGCGGTGTCCTGGGCGTGCTGTGCGCGTCCATCGGCTCCATCCAGGTCACCGAGGCCATCAAGGTCCTCACCGGCACCGGCGAGCCGCTGGTCGGCCGACTGATGATCTACGACGCCCTGGAGATGCAGTACCGCCAGGTGAAGGTCCGCAAGGACCCGAACTGCGCGGTCTGCGGCGAGAACCCGACCGTCACCGAGCTCATCGACTACGAGGCCTTCTGCGGCGTCGTCTCCGAGGAGGCCCAGGAGGCGGCGGCCGGCTCGACGATCACTCCCAAGCAGCTCAAGGAGTGGATCGACGACGGCGAGAACATCGAGATCATCGACGTACGTGAGATCAACGAGTACGAGATCGTCTCCATCCCGGGCGCCAAGCTGATCCCGAAGAACGAGTTCCTCATGGGCACCGCCCTTGAGGGCCTCCCGCAGGACAAGAAGATCGTCCTGCACTGCAAGACCGGTGTCCGCAGTGCGGAAGTCCTCGCGGTCCTGAAGTCCGCGGGCTTCTCCGACGCCGTCCACGTGGGCGGCGGCGTGATCGGCTGGGTCAACCAGATCGAGCCGAGCAAGCCGGTCTACTGACCTCGGTTCTCCGTCACGTCGGGGGCTCCGGGCGCCAAGGGTGTCCGGGGCCCCCGACGGCGTCATGAGCAGACCTTGCCGTCCTTCGGGACCGTGCCGGAGAGCAGGTAGTCGTTCACCGTGGAGTCGACGCAGTCGCTCCCGCTGCCGTAGGCACCGTGGCCCTCGCCCTTCCAGGTGAGCACCACACCGACGCCCTCGCCCAGCTCGTCCGCCATCTTCTGAGCGCCCTCGTACGGCGTCGCCGGGTCGCCGGTGTTGCCGACCACCAGGACCGGCTCCGCACCCGGCGCACTGACCTCCGGGGTGTCGTGCAGGCCGGGCACCGGCCAGTCGTGGCACCAGCCGGCCGTGTCCCAGCCCAGGAACGTCCCGAACACCGGCGAGATCTTCTCGAACTCGGGCAGCAGCCTCTTCGTCTCCTCGGCGGTCGGCCGCTGCTTGGCGTCCAAGCACGATATGACCCGTTGCGAGTGGGTCGTCGTGCCGTAGCTCCCCGACGCGTCACGCTCGTTGTAGCCGTCGGCGAGCGTCAGCAGCTCCGAGCCGTCCCCCTGCTCCGCCGCCTCCAGCGCGCTGGTGAGCGTCGGCCAGCTGGACTCGCTGTACAGCGGCAGCACGATGCCGGTGAGGGCGAGCGTCTGCGTCAGCTTCCGTTCCGACGATGTCGGCAGCGGATTCGTGTCGATCCGCTGCAGCAGGTCCGCGATCTTCCGCGAACCCTCCTCAGGGTCCTGCCCGGTGGACTTCAGGTAGTTGTTCAGCGCCCGCTGGAAGCCCCGGGCCTGGTTCTTGGCGTGGTCCACGGTGTCGGCGCTCGGGTCGACCACCGCGTCGAGGACCAGCCGACCCACGTTCTTCGGGAACAAGTGGGCGTACACACCGCCCAGTTCGGTGCCGTAGGAGATGCCGAAGTAGTGCATCTTGTCGTCGCCGAGGACCTGGCGCATCAGGTCCATGTCGCGGGCGGTGTCCGTGGTCGAGACATGGGCCATCAGCTTCCCGGCCGACTTCGCACAGCCCTTGCCGAAGTCGGCGGCGTCCTTGAGATACGCCGTCTCCTCGGCCGCGGTGTCCGGAGTGGCGTCCACCGCCTCGGCGGCCTGGATCTCTTTGTCGCCGCGGCAGCGCACACCCTCGCTCGCGGCTACCCCGCGCGGGTCGAAGCTCACCAGGTCGTAGCGCTTGTGCAGCTTGGACACGGTGGAGCTGTAGTACGGCATCATCGAGACGCCCGAGCCGCCGGGCCCGCCGAAGTTGAACAGCAGCGAGCCGATGCGGTCGTCCCCCGTCGCCTTGGCGCGGATCAGGGCGATCCCGATCGTCTCGCCCTCCGGCTCTGCCCAGTCCAGCGGCACCTTCAGCGTCGCGCACTGCCAGTCACCGCCCGGCGCCGCCGAGTCCTCGGTGGCCTCGCAGCCGCCCCACTCGAGCTTCTGGGAGGTCAGGGAGGCGGGCAGCGGCGCCGCGGAGTCGGCGGAACCGGCCGACGGTGTCCCGCTGCCGGTCTCCTCGCCCTTGCTGTCACTGGCCCCGTCGCTCCCCGAGCTGCAGCCGGTCACCAGGAGCGTGGCAGCGGCCGTCAGAGCCGCCGCCCACCGTACGAAACGCGCCATGTGCACTACCCCCTCGCAGGCCGTCCGCACCGTGCAGCGGATGGCGGTCAGGCCATAGTAGGCGGAGTGCACGAGACCCGCTCCGGCCTGTGGATAACCTTCTGACCTGCAATTTTGTGGAGCTCGGGGGGTGGCTTCAGGAGCAGACGGTCCCGGCCGCGGGCACTTTCCCCTCCAGCAGATAGCCGTCCACCGCGTTCTGTACGCACTTGCTCTTGGAGTCGTAGGCGCCGTGCCCCTGACCCCTGTACGTCAGCTCGACTCCCACGCCCGCACCCAGCGCCTGCACCATCTTCCGTGCCCCCTCGTACGGCGTGGCCGGGTCGCCGGTGTTGCCCACCACGAGGATCGGCGCCGAGCCGGGCGCGCTCACGTCGGGGTGGTCGGCGACGCCGGCCACGGCCCAGTCGGTGCAGGAGACCATGCCCCAGGCCAGGAAGTCGCCGAACAGCTCGGAGGCGGCCCGGAACTCCGGCAGCTTGGACTGCACGTACTCGGCGGTGTAACGCGGCTTGTCGTCGGCGCAGTTGATGGACACGTTGGCCGCGATGAGGTTGCTGTACTCGCCGTTCTCGCTGCGGCCGTTCATGGAGTCGGACAGCAGCATCAGGATCCGGCCGTCACCGTCGTAGGCCTGCTGAAGGCCCTCGGTGAGGTACTCCCAGAAGTCCGGTGAGTACAGCGCCTGCGCGATGCCGCTGGTCGCGGCGGTCTGGGTCAGATCGCGCGGGAAGATGCCCGGCAGCGGCTTCCTGTCGAGGTCCGCGAGCAGCTTGGCGATACGGTCCTTCACGTCCTGGGCGCTGTCTCCGATCGGGCAGTCCTCGACCTTCGAGGTGCAGTCCTCGGCGAAGTTGTCGAGCGCCAGCTGGAACCCCTTGGCCTGTCCGAGCGAGCCCTGCTCGGGGTCCTGCGTCGGGTCGACGACCGCGTCGAACACGGCACGGCCGACGCGCTCGGGGTACAGATGCGCGTACACACCGCCGAGTTCGGTGCCGTAGGAGATGCCGAAGTAGTGCAGTTCGTCGTCGCCGAGGACGTGGCGCATCAGGTCCATGTCGCGGGCGGCGTCGGTCGTGCGCACCTGCGGCAGCATCTTCTCGGAGTTCTTCTCGCAGGCCTCGTTGAACTCCTTCGTGTTGTCCAGCAGCTCGGTGCGCTCGGCGGCGTCGTCCGGGGTGGCGTCCTGCTGGAAGTACGCGTCGAGCTGCTGGTCGTTCTCGCACTGCACGGGGGCGCTGCGGCCGACTCCGCGCGGGTCGAAGCTCACCAGGTCGTACCGGGTGCGCAGTTTCGCGTAGTCCTCGCCGAAGGCGGGCAGCGTGGTGACGCCCGAGCCGCCGGGCCCCCCGAAGTTGAACAGCAGCGAGCCGATGCGCTTGCTCTTGTCGCCGCTGGCCTCGGCGCGGATCAGCGCGATCCCGATCGTGTCCCCCTTGGGTTCGTCCCAGTCCAAGGGCGCCTTCATGGTGGCGCACTGCCATTCGTCGCCGTTCGGCAGCGGCGAGGGGGGAGCGCCGCCGCCCTCCGCCTGGGAGGGGGCCGGGCAGTCCTTCCAGCTCAGCTTCTGGGCCGTCAGATCCTCGTCCTGGGAGTCGTCGCCGCACCCCGTGAGCAGCGAGGACAGCAGCACGGCGGAGGTGGTCAGGACGGCGGCGCGCAGGCGGGGGTTCGGCATGACCCCATCCTGCGGTCGCGTACGACGGGACGCTCGGGGCACGGGCCGTACGAGGGACGGGGGCGGTCCCCGTACTAGAGCGCGCCCTTGCGGGTGAGGTGGTTGAAGGCCAGCCAGCCAGGCAGGACGGGCAGCCACAGGGTGAGCAGCCGGTACAGCAGGACCGAGGGGGCGGCGACCTCGCTGGGCAGGCCGACGGCGATCAGACCGACCGTCAGGGTCGCCTCGACCGCGCCCACACCGCCCGGCGTCGGGGCGGCGGAGCCGAGCGCGTTGCCCGCGAGGAAGACGACGGCGACGCTGGCGATGCTGATCGACGTCTGCTCGTTGCCGAACGCGCGGATCGACGCGTCCAGGCACATCACGAAGCACGCCGTCAGCAGCAGCATGCCGCCGATGCCCGTGATCAGCTTCTGGGGCCGCTGGAGCACATCGAGCATGCGCGGCACCACGCCCGCGAAAAGCGACCGCACGCGCGTGACGACGAATTTCCGCAGGAACGGCACCGAGGTCACCACGAGCACCAGCACCGCGACCGTCAGCAGACCCGCGATGACCGTCCGGGAAGGCGACAGCGACGGCGTCTTCTCCGTACCGGTCAGATAGCCGAAGGCCAGCAGCATCAGGATGTGGCAGCCGAGCCCGAACAGCTGCGACGCGCCCACGCTCGCCACCGCGAGCCCCGGCCGCACGCCCGCGCGTTGCAGGAACCGGGTGTTGAGCGCGACCCCGCCGACCGCGGCCGGCGCGACGATCTTCACGAAGGATCCGGCGACCTGCGCCGCCACCGTCTGCATGAACGGCACCCGCTCCGGCACGAACCCGAGCAGCGCCATCGCCGCGGCGAAGTAGCTGGCCGCGGAGAACAGCACGGCTGCGGCGACCCAGCCCCACTCGGCGTTGGAAACCAGTGGACCGAACTCGATGTGGGTGAGCTGTGTCAGCAGGAAGTACGCGCCGATGGCACCGGCGATGAAGCTGATCAGGGTGCGCGGCCGCACCCGCTCCAGGCGGGCCGGCTCGACCGGCGCCTGCGGCCTGATCCGCAGCACCTCGTGCCGGATCTGGGTGAGCAGGTCCTCTTCGCGCGCTTCTTCGATGGCTTCGTCGATGGCCCGCTTCTCGGCCCGCTCCTGGGCCCGTACGGTCTTCTTGGCGGCCTTCTCCAGTACGACGGGTCCGGTGTCGCCGGCGGCGGCGTCCACGCGCGCGTGCTTGGCCTGCCGGGAGGCCTCCAGGACCGCCTCGCGCTCGCGTTCCGCCCGCTCCCGGGCGAGCCTGCGCAGCGTCGCGCGCGTGGAGCGCGTCAGCGCGATGGGCTGGAGCATCGGCAGACAGTCGGCCACGGCGTCGGGGCCGAGGACGCCGACCGCCGAGGCGACGGCGCGTTCGGCGCCCACCCGGAGCCCGAGCGTGGTCACGAGCTGGGCGATGTCCATGCGCAGCAGCAGCTCGCCGGCCGCGATCTCGCCGCCGCGCAGATCGGTGAGGATCACCGTGCCGGAACGATCCACCAAAATCGCGTCACCAGCGAGCCTGCGGTGCGCGATGCGCCGGGACTGCAACGCCCGCACCTGATGCCAGGTGTTGCGCAGCAGTTCATCGGTGATCTCCTCGTCGGCGAGCGAGTCCAGAGTGCGTCCGCCGCTGTGCTCGTAGACCAGCATGACCGCGTCGGGGCCGAGCTCGGAGGTCGCGATCAGCTTGGGCGCGTTGGCGCCGGCCGCGATGGCCGCGTAGGCGAGCAGCGCCTCCTGCTCCAGCGCCTGGCGCAGCGACTGGAGGCTGCGGCGGGTGGCGAAGCCGCGCAGCGTCAGATTGCGCCACACGCGATAGAAGAAGCCCTGCGCCTGCTGTTCACGGTCGACGACCGTGACGTCCAGCGGCGGGCCGTCCTCCAGGGTGACGAAGTAGCGTCGGCCGCGGTCCCCGCTGTCGCCGTGGTCCGGGGTCTCGTCCCGGGCCGCGCTCACCGGACGGAAGCCCACGGTCCGCAGGCCCGCCATCAGGGTCCGGCCGGTGGGGCGGACGTTGGGGGAGCCGACCGCGTAGAGCGTGCCGTAGGCCACGGTCCAGCCGATCAGCACCGTGAGGATGATCGAGAACGGGGTGGTGTACCCGGTGACGAGCATCGAGAAGGCGTCGAGCAGCAGCACGATCCACAACACCGCGCGCCATCTCGGCCGACGGGACATGCCGACGGCGGTCATGTACGCGATGACCGGGGCCAGATAGCCGTGCACCGGGTCGGTGAGGGCGTTGATGTCGCCGGGGGAGGGCTGGGTGAGCGCCTCCTGGATCGAGTCGGGGGCGGCCTCGGCGACCCAGAGGTCGGTGGCGAGTGTCACACCGTGCGCGAGGACCGCGGCGAGCACACCGTCGGCGATCCGCAGCCCGTCGCGTTTGATCAGCCGTTCGATCGCGAACGCGACCGGAACCAGCAGGATCGCGATGCTGGAGGCCAGTCCCGCGATCTTGATGAGCAGGTCGGGCGCCTGTCCTGTGCCCTTGTTGATGTCCTGTTCCAGGCCCGAGGTGGTGCCGTGCGCGAACGCGGCGATGGCCAGCAGCACGGCCACCGCGAGGACGCCCACCAGCAGCCGCATGAGGTCGGAGGGACGGTGCACGCGCGCGGGGAGCAGCGGTTCGTCGCCCTCCACCTCGTCGGCGGGCATCTCGTCGTACTCCGCGGGCTTGTCGGCGTCGTTCGTGGCCGCGCCCTTCCTGTCGTCGGCGGCGTCCGGCCGCGACGAAGCCTCAGAGGTGCTCTCCGCATCCTCGGGGTGCACACCCTGCTGCTTCATCGTCTCTTCTTGATCTCGTATCAACGGTCACCGCCCGCACGATGGTGGCATGCCCCACCGACACACGGGGGCGTCAGGGCGCAGATGCGGGGGCGCACAGTCTGCCGGAAGCGCCGCTTCGGGGCGAGGGCCACGCACCGTCGCGGGCCCGTCACATTGTCGGTGGGGTGGGGCAGGATGGGGCGGATGAGCGAGGAGAGCCTTCCGGAGGACGCCCACCCGGAGTACGCGGACGCACTGCCCGAGTACGCCGAGCGGGTCCTTGAGGTCGCCGAACTGATCCCGCCCGGGCGTGTCATGACGTACGGGGACGTCGCCGAGTGGCTCCAGGAGGGCGGCCCGAGACAGGTCGGCCGGGTGATGGCCCTGTACGGCGGAGCCGTTCCGTGGTGGCGTGTCGTCCGCGCGGACGGCGTCCTGCTCCCGGGGCACGAGCTGCGGGCGCTCGGCCACTACCGTGCCGAGGGCACGCCCCTGAAGGAGGCCGGCCGGACCACCGAGGGGCACCTGCCGCGCCTCGACATGAAACGGGCGCGATGGGACGGCGGCGAACGCGCGGAAGGTCACACCTGACAGCTTCCGCCATTCGACGGCTCGCTGTGTGACCCGTGATCCGTGCGGGGGAACAGGGGCACGTTCGTGGCATGACGTACGTTCGTGAGTCAAGGGACGCATGTGGCGCGAGCGCCCCGAGGGATGAATCGGAAGCCCTGCTTCCGCCGGATCCGTCGGCGTAGCGTCGGCTGCACGTGTCCC
Source organism: Streptomyces cupreus (assembly GCF_014257025.1). Taxonomy (GTDB): domain Bacteria; phylum Actinomycetota; class Actinomycetes; order Streptomycetales; family Streptomycetaceae; genus Streptomyces; species Streptomyces cupreus. The sequence continues at coordinate 85,599 of NZ_JACMSF010000030.1, read as the reverse complement.
CCTCATCCCGTCGCCACCGCCCTCCACGCGCGGTGGCCGGCCAACCAGCACACCCCACCAGGACCGGCGAACCACGTGAGCTCCTCTTCCTCCACCAGGCGCCTGTCGCACCCCCAGGTGCGGCAGGGGAGCCGTGGCGCTTACCGACTGGTGCGTACCCCGCCGGCCAGGGTGGACCCCCCTCGTCTGGACGCCGCACAGCGCTCCGTGGTTGACCACGGCACCGGCCCGCTGCTCGTTCTCGCAGGTCCGGGCACCGGAAAGACCACCACGCTGGTCGAGTCGGTGGCTCAGCGGATCGCCCGGGGCGGCGATCCCGCGCGCATACTGGTGCTGACGTTCAGCCGCAAGGCGGCCGTCGAACTGCGGGAGCGCATGGCGCTGCGCACCGGTGCCGCGCGAGCGCCCCAGGCGACCACCTTCCACTCGTTCTGCTACGCCCTGGTCCGCGCCCATCAGGACAGCGAGCTGTTCGTGGAGCCGCTGCGGCTGCTGTCGGGTCCCGAGCAGGACGTGGCCGTGCGCGGGCTGCTCGCGGGCCAGCCGGACCTGGAGCGGCTCGGCCTCGCCCATGTGCGCTGGCCGGACGAACTGCGCGCCTGTCTGACCACCCGCGGCTTCGCCGACGAGGTCCGGGCGGTCCTCGCCCGCAGCCGCGAACTGGGCCTCGGTCCCGACGCCCTGGACGCCTTCGCGCGCCGTATCGGCCGCCCCGACTGGCGGGCCGCGGCCGCCTTCCTCGCCGAGTACCTCGACGTCCTCGACCTCCAGGGCGTGCTCGACTACGCCGAACTCGTCCATCGCGCGGTGCTCCTCGCCCAGCGCCCCGACGTGGGCCGGCAGCTCGCCGACCGGTACGACGCGGTCTTCGTCGACGAATACCAGGACACCGACCCGGCCCAGGTACGGCTGCTGCACGCGCTCGCCGGCGGCGGTCGCACCCTCGTCGCCTTCGGCGACCCGGACCAGTCGATCTACGCGTTCCGGGGCGCCGACGTGAACGGCATCCTGGAGTTCCCGCACGCCTTCCCGCGCGCGGACGGCCGCTCGGCACCCGTCGCGGTCCTGCGCACCTCACGCCGCTCCGGCGGCGCCCTGCTGGCCGCGACCCGGCTGCTGACCCAGCGGATGCCGCTGACCCGCCTGCCCGCCGAGAAGGTCCGCGCCCACCGCGAGCTCACGCGGGTCCGGGACGGGGGCCGTGTCGAGGTGTACACGTACCCGACGCCCGGCACGGAACTGGACAACATCGCCGACATCCTGCGCAGGGCACACCTGGAGGACGGCGTCCCCTGGCGCGAGATGGCCGTCCTGGTGCGCGCCGGCTCCCGCACGATCCCGACCGTCCGCCGTGCCCTCACCTCCGCCGGGGTCCCCCTGGACATCGACGGCGACGACCTCGCCCTTCGCCACGAACCGGCGGTGGCGCCCTTGTTGACGGCGCTGCGGGCGGTGGCCGAGGCGGAGGCTCGGGGAAGCGACGAGGAGGCGGATGGCGTTTCCGCCGAGGAGGACTCGGAGCCCTGCTGGCTCGACACCGAGATCGCCCTGACCCTCCTGGCCTCCCCCCTCGCCGGCATGGACGCGGCCGACCTGCGCCGTCTCGGCCGAGCCCTTCGGGACGAGGAGCGCGCTGCCGGGGTCGCCCTGCCGCCGCCCTCGGACGAACTGCTCGCGCGGGCGCTGGCCGAGCCGGAGCGGCTGGTCGCGCACGACCCCGTGTACGCGCGTGGCGCGCAGCGGCTCGGCGCGCTGCTGCGCAAGGCCCGAGAGCGCCTCGCGGGCGGCGGTACGGCCGAGGAGGCGCTGTGGGACCTGTGGGAGGGCACTCCGTGGCCCGGGCGCCTGGAGCGGGCCGCCCGGCGCGGCGGAGCGGCGGGGCGCAACGCCGACCGCGATCTGGACGCCGTCTGCGCGCTGTTCGCGACCGCGGCCCGCTCCGAGGAGCGCACCGGCGGCCGTGGCGCCCTGAACTTCCTGGAGGAGGTCGAGGCCGAGGACATCGCCGCCGACACCCTCACCCGGCGCGCCCTGCGCCCCGACGCCGTGCGCCTGATGACCGCGCACCGTTCCAAGGGCCTGGAATGGCGGCTGGTCGTCGTCGCGGGAGTCCAGGAGGGACTGTGGCCCGACCTGCGCCGCCGCGGCTCCCTGCTGGAGGCCGACCGGATCGGCCGCGACGGACTCGCCGAACCGCTCACCCCAGGAGCGCTGCTCGCCGAGGAGCGCCGACTGTTCTACGTGGCCGCCACACGCGCGCGTGAGCGCCTCGTCGTCACCGCGGTGAAGGCCCCCGCGGACGACGGCGACCAGCCCTCCCGCTTCCTGACCGAACTCGGCGTCGAACCCAAGGACGTCACCGGACGCCCGCGGCGCCCGCTGTCGGTCGCGGCGCTGGTCGCCGAACTGCGCGCCACGACTGTCGACCCGCGCGTGTCCGACGGCCTCCGGGAGGCCGCCGCCCGCCGCCTTGCCCGGCTCGCCGCACTCGCCGACGAGGACGGCCGCCCGCTGGTCCCCTCGGCCCACCCCTACCGCTGGTGGGGGATGTTCGAGCCGACCGAGAGCAAGGTGCCGCTGCGTGACCGAGACCAGCCCGTGGTGCTCTCCGGCAGCGCCCTCGACCAGCTCGCCAACACCTGCTCCCTGCAGTGGTTCCTGGGCCGTGAGGTGAAGGCCGACGCGCCCGCGACCGTCGCCCAGGGCTTTGGCAACGTGGTGCATGTCCTCGCCGACGAGGTCGCCTCCGGGCACACCCCGGCCGATCTTGCCGTCCTCATGGAGCGCCTCGACTCCGTGTGGAACGCGCTCGCCTTCGACGCGCCGTGGAAGTCGGCGCAGGAGAAGGAGAACGCGCGCGTGGCGCTCGAACGCTTCCTGAAGTGGCACGTCACCGACCGCACCGGCCGTACCCCGGTCACCAGCGAGCACGACTTCGACGTCACCCTCGAAGCGGGCGACTACGAGGTCCGCATCCGCGGCCAGATGGACCGTGTCGAGGCCGACGGCGAAGGACGCGCCTATGTCGTCGACTTCAAGACCGGCAAGCAGGCGCCGAGCTCGGCAGAGGTGGCCCGGCATCCACAGCTCGCCGTCTATCAGCTCGCCGTCCGCGAGGGCGCCGTGGACGAGGCCTTCGACGGGGTGCGCCCCGAGCCGGGCGGTGCCGAACTCGTCCACCTGCGTCAGGGCGCGGCGAAGCGGGACGGCGGCGAGACCCTGCCCAAGGTGCAGGCCCAGGAGCCGCTTGAGGGTGAGTGGGTCGGCGAGCTGCTGGCCACCGCCGCCGGCAAGGTCCTCGACGAGCGGTTCACGCCGACCGCGGGACAGCACTGCACGCACTGCGCGTTCCGGGCATCGTGCAGCGCGCGCCCCGAGGGGCGGCACGTGGTCGAGTGACGGACGGCACCACACGTGCTGACCTGCACTTCTTCGCCCCCGGCGGCAGATTCGGCACCGACTGTCAGTGACCGCCGCTAGCCTCTCTGAGGTGCCGCCACGTATCACCGACCCCGATCAGCTCAAGGAGCTCCTCGGCATCCCGTTCACCCCGGAGCAGACGGCCTGCATCACCGCGCCGCCCGCCCCGCAGGTGATCGTGGCCGGAGCCGGGTCGGGCAAGACCACGGTGATGGCCGCGCGCGTGGTGTGGCTGGTCGGCACCGGCCGGGTCGCCCCCGAGCAGGTCCTCGGCCTGACCTTCACCAACAAGGCCGCCGGTGAACTCGCCGAGCGCGTCCGCAAGGCCCTGATCAAGGCGGGCGTCACCGACCCGGACGTCATCGACCCGGACAACCCCCCGGGTGAGCCGGTGATCTCGACGTACCACGCCTTCGCCGGCCGCCTCCTGACCGACCACGGTCTGCGCATCGGGCTCGAACCGACCTCCCGCCTGCTCGCCGACGCCACCCGCTACCAACTCGCCGCAAGGGTGCTGCGCGAGGCCCCGGGCCCGTACCCGGCGCTGACCCGCTCCTTCGCGGACCTCGTGAGCGACCTCCTCGCGCTCGACGCCGAACTCGCCGAGCACCTCGTACGCCCCGAATCCCTGCGCGCCCACGACGCCGAACTGCTGCTCACGCTGCACGGCGTCAAGCTCACCAACGCCGATCTGCGCAAGGTCCCCGAAACGGTCGCCGCGCGCCGCGAACTGGCCGACCTGGTGGTGCGTTACCGGGCCGCCAAGCGCGAACGCGATCTGCTCGACTTCGGCGACCAGATCGCCCTGTCGGCACAGCTCGCACAGATCCCCGAGGTGGGCCGGATCCTGCGCGACGAGTTCCGCGTGGTCCTCCTCGACGAGTACCAGGACACCTCGGTCGCCCAACGCATCCTGCTGGCGGGCCTGTTCGGCGGCGGCACCGGCCACCCGGTGACCGCCGTGGGCGACCCCTGCCAGGCGATCTACGGCTGGCGCGGCGCCTCCGTCGCCAACCTCGACGACTTCCCCGAGCACTTCGCGCACGCCGACGGCCGCCCCGCCACCCGCCAGGCCCTCAGCGAGAACCGCCGCAGCGGCGGCCGCCTCCTGGACCTCGCCAACGGCCTCGCCGAGCCGCTGCGCGCCATGCACGCGGGCGTGGAGGCCCTCCGCCCCGCCCCGGGCGCCGAACGCGACGGCACGGTCCGCTGCGCCCTGCTGCGCACCCACGCCGAGGAGATCGACTGGATCGCCGACTCCGTCGCCCACCTCGTGAACACCGGCAAGGCTCCCGGCGAGATCGCCGTCCTGTGCCGTACGGCCACCGACTTCGCCGAGATCCAGGGCGCGCTGGTGGCCCGGGACGTCCCCGTCGAGGTGGTCGGCCTGTCCGGACTGCTGCACCTGCCCGAGATCGCCGACCTGGTCGCCGTCTGCGAGGTGCTCCAGGACCCCGGCGCCAACGCCTCCCTGGTGCGCGTGCTGACCGGCCCGCGCTGGCGCATCGGCCCCCGCGACCTCGCCCTCCTGGGGCGCCGGGCACGCCGACTGGTCTCCCACGCGCGCGTGGACGGCGACGACCACCCCGACCGGCGGCTCGCCGAGGCCGTCGAGGGGGTCGACCCCGCCGAGGTGATATCGCTCGCGGACGCCTTGGACACGTTCCTGGAGACGCCCCTCGACGGCGTCGGGGACGACGACGGGCTGCCCTTCTCGCCGGACGCGCGCGTGCGGTTCGCCCGCCTGGCCACCGAACTGCGCGACCTGCGCCGCTCGCTGGCGGACCCGCTGATGGACGTCCTGCACCGCGTCCTCGCCGTCACCGGCCTGGAGGTCGAGCTGTCGGCGTCCCCGCACGCCCTGGCCGCCCGCCGCCGCGAGACCCTGTCGAACTTCCTCGACATCGCCGCCTCCTTCGCCGCGGGCGACGGCGAGGCCACCCTGCTGGCCTTCCTCGGCTTCCTGCGCACGGCCGCCCAGTACGAGAAGGGCCTCGACAACGCCCTCCCGGGCGGCGAGAACACCGTCAAGGTGCTCACCGCGCACAAGTCCAAGGGCCTCGAATGGGACGTCGTCGCCGTACCGGGCCTGGTCACCGGAACCTTCCCGAGCACCCAGGGCCGCGAGAAGTGGACCTCCCAGGGCAAGGTGCTGCCGCACGCCCTGCGCGGCGACGCCGACACCCTGCCCGACGTCGAGGCCTGGGACTCACGCGGCCTGAAGGCCTTCCACGAGGCCATGAAGGAACATCAGCACACCGAGGAACTCCGCCTCGGCTACGTCACCTTCACCCGCCCCCGCTCCCTGCTGCTCGGCTCCGGCCACTGGTGGGGCCCCAGCCAGAAGAAGCCACGCGGCCCCTCCGGCTTCCTCCAGGACCTCCACGACCACTGCGCGGCCGGGTACGGCGAGATCGAGGCCTGGGCGGACGAGCCCACCGAGGACGAGGAGAACCCGGCGCTCCACGCGACCGACGCCGACCAGGTGTGGCCGCTGCCCCTGGACGACGCGGCGCTGGCCCGGCGCAGGGCGGCCGCCGAGACGGTCCTCGCCCACCTCGCCTCCCACGAGGACGACCACCCCGCCGCCACCGCGCACGACCCGGACTGGCCCCCACCGCCGGACGACGAGGACCCCTACGACCCTTACGACCTTCCCGACGGGGATCCGTTCGAGGACGACCCCGCCGACTGGGACTCCTGGACCGCGGACCGCCCGACCGTCCCCCACCAGGCGGCGCCCCTCGAGCCGGAGTCGGCGCACACCCGCCTCACCCCGGAGGAGGTCCGCACCGTCGCCTCCTGGGACCGCGACCTGGACGCCCTCACCGGAGAACTCCTCCGCGCGCGGGACAGCGCCACCGACGTACCCCTGCCGGCCTCCCTGACCGCCTCCCAGGTGCTGCGCCTGGCCGCCGACCCCGACGGACTGGCCCAGGAGCTGGCCCGCCCCATGCCCCGCCCGCCGCAGCCCGCGGCACGGCGCGGCACCCGCTTCCACGCGTGGGTCGAGACCCGCTTCGAAGAGCTGACCCTGCCCATGCTGGAGCCGGAGGAACTGCCCGGCAGCGAGGCCGAGATCGCCGACGAGCGGGACCTGGAGGCGCTCAAGGACGCCTTCGAGCGCACCGAGTACGCCCAGCGCACCCCCTACCGGGTCGAGGCCCCCTTCCAGCTCGCCCTCGCCGGCCGAGTCGTCCGGGGGCGCATCGACGCCGTCTACAAGCAGGGCGAAGGGGAGCTGGCGACGTACGAGATCGTCGACTGGAAGACCAACCGCACCCGCGACGCCGACCCGCTCCAGCTGGCCGTGTACCGGCTGGCGTGGGCGGAGCAGCAGGGGGTGCCCCTGGAATCGGTCAGCGCCGCGTTCCTGTATGTGCGCGGCGGCGAGGTCGTCCGTCCGGAGGACCTTCCGGACCGGGCCGCGCTGGAGCGGCTGCTGACCGAGGAGCCGTCGTGTGACGAACCGCCCAGCAAGGATGTCGGTGCGGGCCGATAGGCTCGTGACCATGAGCCATCCCGTTGACAGCGTCGTCAGCGCCGTCCGTACGTACATCGAGCAGCACCGCGCCGCCTTCCTCGACGATCTCACCGCATGGCTGCGCATCCCCTCCGTGTCGGCCCAGCCCGACCACGCGCCCGACGTACGGCGCAGCGCCGACTGGCTCGCCGTCAAGCTCGCCGAGACCGGCTTCCCGACCGTCGAGATCTGGCGGACGCCCGGCGCCCCGGCCGTCTTCGCCGAGTGGCGCTCCGCGGACCCCGAGGCCCCCACGGTCCTCGTCTACGGCCATCACGACGTACAGCCCGCCGCCCGCGAGGACGGCTGGGACAGCGACCCCTTCGAGCCCGTCGTCCGGGAAAATCGCCTCTACGCGCGCGGGGCGGCCGACGACAAGGGCCAGGTGTTCTTCCACACACTCGGCGTCCGCGCCCACCTCGCCGCGACCGGCCGCACCACCCCGGCCGTCAACCTGAAGCTGCTGATCGAGGGTGAGGAGGAGTCCGGCTCGCCGCACTTCGAGGCCCTCGTCCAGGAGCACGCGGACCGGCTCGCCGCCGACGCCGTGATCGTCTCCGACACCGGCATGTGGTCGGAGGACACCCCGACCGTGTGCACGGGCATGCGTGGCCTCACCGAGTGCGAGATCCGCCTGTACGGCCCCGACCAGGACATCCACTCCGGCTCCTTCGGCGGCGCCGTGCCCAACCCGGCCACCGCCGCCGCCCGCCTGGTCGCCGCCCTGCACGACGAACACGGGCGCGTGGCGATCCCCGGCTTCTACGACGGCGTCGTGGAACTCACCGACCGCGAGCGGGAGCTCTTCGCCGAGCTGCCCTTCGACGAGCAGCGGTGGCTGCGCACCGCCAAGTCCTACGCCACCCACGGCGAGGCCGGGTACTCCACCCTGGAGCGCATCTGGGCCCGCCCCACCGCCGAGGTCAACGGCATCGGCGGGGGCTACCAGGGCCCCGGCAGCAAGACGATCATCCCGTCCGGCGCCATGGTGAAGCTCTCCTTCCGTATGGTCGCGGGCCAGGAGCCCGAGCACATCGAGAAGGCCGTCCGCGCGTGGGCCGTCGAGCAGGTACCCGCCGGGATCCGCTGCGAGGTCGTCTTCGGCCCGGCCACGCGCCCGTGCCTGACGCCGCTGGACCACCCCGCCCTCCAGTCCGTTGCCAACGCCATGGGCCGCGCCTTCGGCAAGCCCGTCCGCTACACCCGCGAGGGCGGCTCGGGACCGGCCGCCGCCCTCCAGGAAGTCCTCGGCGCCCCCGTGCTCTTCCTGGGCATCTCGGTCCCCTCCGACGGCTGGCACGCCCCGAACGAGAAGGTCGAGCTGGACCTGCTGCTCAAGGGCGTCGAGACCACCGCGTACCTGTGGGGCGACCTCGCGGAGAACTGGCGCCATGCGCCCTGAGCTCCCAGCCCCGTCCGGAGCGGCACCGCGCGCGGGGCACACTGGTAGAGCCGCCCCGTACCGCACCGGCCTGCCGGACCCGGTCCCCTCCCGCCCTACGTCCCGCTGAACCGCCCGCCGAAACCAACCGTTCCACCGGGGGAGTTGGAAGCACCCGTGACCACCTGGACCGACCACACCGCCGACCGCCCCATCTCGCTCACCGCACCGAGCGGCATCGACCGCGCCGCCCACCACCGCCTAGACGAGGCCTGGCTGGCGGCGGCATGGAGCCACCCCACGACCCGCTGCTTCGTGGTCTCCGGCGGCCAGGTCCTGATCGACGAGACGGCCGACGGCCGTACCGAACTCGTCATGACCCCCTCCTTCGAGGCCCCCCTCACCGAGGCGCACCGCTACTTCCTCGGCATCGACGAGGACGGCGTCAGCTACTTCGCGCTCCAGAAGGACGCTTTGCCCGGCCGTATCGACCAGTCCGCGCGCCCGGCCGGACTGCGCGAGGCGGGCCTGCTGCTGTCCCCGCGCGACGTCGGCCTGATGGTGCACGCGGTCGGCCTGGAGAACTGGCAGCGCACCCACCGCTTCTGCTCCCGCTGTGGCGACCGCACCGTCATCGCCGCCGCCGGTCACATTCGCCGCTGCCAGGCCTGCGGCGCCGAGCACTACCCGCGCACCGACCCGGCCGTGATCATGGCCGTCACCGACGAGGACGACCGCATCCTGCTGGGCCGTCAGGTCCACTGGCCCGAGGGCCGCTTCTCCACGCTGGCCGGCTTCGTCGAGCCCGGTGAGTCCATCGAGCAGACGGTGCGCCGCGAGGTCTTCGAGGAGGCGGGCATCACCGTCGGCCAGGTCGAGTACGTCGCCAGCCAGCCGTGGCCCTTCCCGTCCAGCCTGATGCTGGGCTTCATGGCCCGCGCCACCTCCACCGAGGTCGACGTCGACGGCGACGAGATCCACGAGGCACGCTGGTTCTCCCGCGATGAACTGGGCGCCGCCTTCGAATCGGGCGAGGTGCTGCCGCCCTACGGCATCTCGATCGCGGCCCGCCTGATCGAGCTCTGGTACGGCAAGCCACTGCCGACGCGGAGTTTCATCTGACCCAGCAGAAAGGCGGTTCCCGGGATCTCCTGGGAACCGCCTTCCGGTAGCGCCGGACAGCGAGCCGTCAGACCCCGATCTTCTGCTTGACCTGAGCCAGCGAGGGGTTGGTGAGCGTCGAGCCGTCCGCGAAGCGCACGGTCGGGACCGTCTGGTTTCCGCCATTGGCCTTCTCGACGAACGCCGCGGAGTCCGGGTCCTGCTCGATGTTGATCTCGGTGTACGCGATGCCCTCGCGGTCCAGCTGCTTCTTCAGCCGCTGGCAGTAGCCGCACCAGGTGGTGCTGTACATCGTCACAGTGCCCTGCATGTCTCGCGCGCTCCTTCGATGGCTCGGGGACCAAGTCGTCCGAAGAGGCAACGTACGCGACCGGGCGGCCATTCCCGCCCGGGGTATGCCCGGCGACGTGACGCCTGCCGCATTAGTACGACTGCGAGGGTCTGCCTGTGGACAACCGGCTCACCCGTCTCCGGCGACCTGGCAGCATGGCGGTGTGACAGCAGCAACGCACTCCCCGCTCTTCCCGCAGGCACCGGACTCGGCCGACGCGGTGCTTGAGGGACTCGACCCCGAGCAGCGCGAAGTGGCCACCGCCCTGCACGGACCGGTGTGCGTGCTGGCCGGGGCCGGTACGGGCAAGACGCGGGCGATCACCCACCGCATCGCCTACGGAGTGCGCGCCGGGATCCTCCAGCCGTCCAGCGTGCTGGCCGTCACCTTCACCAACCGCGCCGCCGGAGAGATGCGCGGCCGGCTGCGCCAGCTCGGCGCCGGGGGCGTCCAGGCCCGGACCTTCCACTCGGCTGCCCTGCGACAGCTCCAGTACTTCTGGCCGAAAGCGATCGGTGGTTCCATGCCCCGGCTCGTCGATCGCAAGATCCAGCTCGTCGCGGACGCGGCCGCCGCCTGCCGCATCCGCCTGGACCGGGGCGAGCTGCGGGACACCACCGGCGAGATCGAATGGTCCAAGGTCACCCAGACCGTCCCCGCCGACTACGCGCTCGCCGCCGCCAAGGCCGGCCGCGAGACCCCCCGCGACCCGGCCGAGATCGCCCAGCTCTACTCCGCCTACGAGGACCTCAAGCGGGAGCGCGGCGTCATCGACTTCGAGGACGTGCTGCTGCTGACCGTGGCGATCCTCCAGGACCGCCATGACATCGCCGAACAGGTCCGCTCCCAGTACCAGCACTTCGTGGTCGACGAGTACCAGGACGTCAGCCCCCTCCAGCAGCGCCTGCTGGAACTGTGGCTCGGCGACCGCGACAACCTGTGCGTGGTCGGCGACGCCAGCCAGACGATCTACTCGTTCACGGGAGCAACCCCCGACCATCTGCTCGACTTCCGCACCCGCCACCCCGGCGCCACCGTCGTCAAGCTGGTCCGCGACTACCGCTCCACCCCCCAGGTCGTCCACCTCGCCAACGGCCTGCTTGCCCAGGCCCGGGGCCGCGCCGCCGACCACCGCCTGGAGCTGATCTCCCAGCGCGAGCCGGGCCCCGAGCCCGGCTACGCCGAGTACACCGACGAGCCCGCCGAGGCCGAAGGGGCCGCGCGGCGCATCCGCGAGCTCCTCGACTCCGGAGTCCCGGCCGGCGAGATCGCCGTCCTGTTCCGCACGAACTCCCAGTCCGAGACCTACGAACAGGCCCTCGCCGACGCCGGCATCCCCTACCAGCTACGCGGAGCGGAGCGCTTCTTCGACCGCCCCGAGGTGCGCAAGGCCGGAATCGCGCTGCGCGGAGCGGCCCGCTTCGGCGGCAACGACTCCCTCCTCGACGACGCCGTGGACCTGCCTTCCCAGGTGCGCGCCGTGCTCTCCGGGGAGGGCTGGACCACCGAGCCGCCCGCCGGATCGGGTGCGGTCAGAGAGCGCTGGGAGTCCCTGGCCGCGCTGGTCAACCTCGCCCAGGACTTCGCCGCCGCCAGACCCGGCGCCACCCTCGGTGACCTCGTCGCCGAACTCGACGAACGGGCGAACGCCCAGCACGCCCCCACCATCCAGGGCGTCACCCTCGCCTCCCTGCACTCGGCCAAGGGCCTGGAGTGGGACGTCGTCTTCCTGGTCGGGGTCGCCGAGGGCATGATGCCGATCACCTACGCAAAGACCGACGAGCAGATCGAGGAGGAACGCCGTCTCCTCTATGTCGGCGTCACCCGTGCCCGGGAGCACCTCCATGTCTCCTGGTCCCTCGCCCGCTCACCCGGCGGCCGCGCCAACCGTCGCCCCAGCCGCTTCCTCGACGGACTGCGACCCGGCTCCACCGCCACCGCGGGCCGCGCCGGCGCGGGGTGCTCCGGAGGCGTCGAGCGCGGCTTCACCAGCAGACCGGACGCCACGCCGCGGCGCACCCAGCGCACCGTCGCCCGCTGCCGGGTCTGCGGACGCACCCTCACCGACGCGGGCGAGATGAAGCTGATGCGCTGCGAGGACTGTCCCTCCGACATGGACGAGGGGCTGTACGAGCGGCTCCGCGAGTGGCGCGCGGAGCAGGCGCAGCGCAGCGGGCAGCCCGCCTTCTGCGTCTTCACCGACAAGACGCTGATGGCGATCGCCGAGTCGAGCCCCGACGACGAGGGCGACCTGGCACGGATCCCCGGCGTCGGCGTGCGCAAGCTCAACCGCTACGGAGCCGATGTCCTGGCCATCTGCGCAGGCCGGCAGCCCGGGGGAGAGGCAGACGGGGACTGATGTGAACTCGTCGAAAAAATAGTTTGCGCATGCCCCAGCAATCCCCATAGGTTCTTAGGCAGTGGAACGGAGGCCTTCCTGGAGGCCCCAATTCCGTGTTGTACTTGCATACCCGTCGGACTGGCTCACCCCAGTCCCCCTAGACGCCGAGAGGAGGCGAGTCCAGTGATCAGCATCAACGCCAGCTCCACCATCAGCACCGTGAAAATGACCGATCGCTCGGTCGTCGCCTCCCTGTGCATGCTCGGCGCCTCGAACCAGGGCACCGGACTGTCCGGCATCCGTGCCGTGCGTCCGGCCGCCTCCCTGTCCCTCGCGGGTCTTCCCATCCGCGAGCGGAATGAGCGACCGACCAAGGCACTGGAAGCGGCAGTAGTGGCAAAGGCGCAGGCCTATGCCTTTACGGCGACCGGTGCCGGATTCCGGAAGCAGACGCAGCACCACCTGATGTGGGCCTTCCGTGGGCCAGAACCCTGGAGTGATCCAGCCTGATCGACTCAGGCCGGCGCCTTCAGGGCCGCGGAACCCCATCCGGGATCCGCGGCCCTTCTGTTTGTCCCGAACGGGATGACAGAGCGAAGGGGCCTCGGGACAAGAAAAGAACCCGGTACCAGCCGCCACCCGGTCCAACCCGACCGGAACGACCAGACGAGGAAGACGAACCGTGCAACTCGAAGCGCACGCCCCGTCCGTACCGCCTTCCGAAACGATCCCCCCGCCCGGCCTCACGGAGGACTCCACCTTGACCCCGCTCACCGCGCTCACCGCGCTCGACGACGCCATCGAGAACCTCGGCGTACCCGTCCCCTGCCGCTCCTACGACCCGGAGGTCTTCTTCGCCGAGTCGCCGGCGGACGTCGAGTACGCCAAGTCCCTGTGCCGCACCTGCCCGCTGATGGAGGCCTGCCTCGCCGGCGCCAAGGAGCGGCGTGAGCCCTGGGGCGTCTGGGGTGGCGAGCTGTTCGTCCAGGGTGTCGTCGTCGCCCGGAAGCGGCCGCGTGGTCGCCCGCGCAAGAACCCGGTCACGGCATGAACACCGCAGGAACGATCGACCGCCCCCTCACGCACGACCCCAAGAAGCAGGCCCCGATGAAGCCGTCCACCAACGAGCTCGCAGGCACCACGCCTGAAGACTTCACCACCACCGGCGCGATCGACTCGCGTCAGAACAGGACCCGTGAAATGCAACTCATCCCAGAAGCCCTGGCCCGTGCGCATATGCACGAGCGCCTGCATGAGGCGGAGCGGGAACGCCGGGCGCTGCGCCTGGTGACCGCGCGCCGTATGCAGCGCCGCGCCGAGCGTGCCTCGATGCGCGCCCGCCGCGCGATCGCCATGGCGGTCATGCAGTAAGCGACCCGACTGAAGCAGTCGCCTCCCGGCACTGGAGGAAGCAGCTCCCCCGCGGGGGCCGGTCCGTCCGAACGGACCGGCCCCCGCGGTGCGTTGTGCGCGCGGGAGCGCCGACGACGGCGATATCGTCGCGGGGTGACGAGTCTTCCCGGAGGCAGTGACGACGCCGACTCCGCGACGGAGCGGCAACCCCTGGTGTGCGCCGGCTGCGGCGCCAAGGCCGAGGGCCCGCAGCCCACCTGGACCTTCTCCGTGGAGAACGGCGAGCGCCGCTACTTCTGCGACGTCTGTTCCCGGGAGAACCTCAGGGCGATCGAGGGACGGCTGGACTCGTCCTGGTGGTAGGGGCTCAGGCCTCCGCGACCGACTCCTCCGGAACTTCCTCCTCCGGAAGTTCCTCCTCCGGCACAAAGCCTGGCAGCCACTCCTCCAGCTCCTCGCGCAGCCGGACCGTGGCCCCGAGCTGGCACAGGACGCCGATCGTGCTCAGCGTCACCCGGTGTATCAGCAGGTAGGAGGGCGGCAGATTGAGCTGCTTGCCCAGCTGGTAGGCGGGGGAGCGGGGATCGGCGACGCGGGCCGCCTGGCTGCGCATCCAGCCCCGGGTGAAGGTGAACGCGTCGACCTGGGCCGGTTCGATGATCGGCAGGAGGTAGTCGAGAACGGCGTCCGGGTCCAGCTCTATGGACTCCTTGACGAAGCCCTCCCGGCACAGCAGTTCGTAGACGGCCTCCGCGTCGCCGTCCAGGGTCATGCGCAGCGAATCGCCGATCGGGGTGGGCAGACCGCCGGGGAGGCGGTCGACCGTGCCGAAGTCCAGGACGCCGAGGCGCCATTCCTCCTCGTCGTCCGGGACGCCGGGCAGGAGACGGAAGTTGCCGGGGTGCGGATCGGCGTGCAGCAGGCCGGTGCGGGCAGGGCCGGAGAAGAGGAAGCGGGCCAGCAGCTGGCCGGCGCGGTCGCGCTGCTCCTCGGTGCCGTCGGCGATGATCTCCGACAGCGGGATGCCGTCGATCCACTCGGTGACCAGAACCTGGTCGCACTGATGGACCACGTCGGGCACCACGACGTCCGGATCGTCCGCGAACTCCTCCGCGTGGACCCGCTGCGCCTGGGCCTCCAGTCCGTAGTCCAGTTCCTCGGAGACCCGGTCCTTGAGTTCCGTGATCAGCGGCTTGATGTCCATGCCGGGGACCAGCGGGCCCAACAGACGGGCGAACCGGCTCAGTTGGGTGAGGTCGGAGAGCAGGGCCTCACCGGCGCCCGGGTACTGCACCTTGACCGCCACCGCACGGCCGTCCTGCCACACCGCCCGGTGCACCTGGCCGATGGAGGCCGCCGCGGAGGGCTTGTCGTCGAACTCGGCGAACAGCTCGCGCCAGTCCTCACCGAGCCGCTCGGAGAGCACCGCGTGCACCGTACGGGTCGGCATCGGCGGCGCCGCTTCCTGGAGCTTCGTCAGCGCCGCGCGGTAGGGACCCGCGACCTCCTCGGGCAGCGCCGACTCGAAGACGGACAGGGCCTGCCCGAACTTCATCGCGCCGCCCTTGAGCTCGCCGAGCACCTTGAACATCTGCTCGGCGGTGCGCTGCTGCAGCTCTCTGCCGACGAGTTCCGCGGACTCGCCCACGATTCGCTTGCCCAGTCCCCAGGTCGCCCGTCCGGCGAAGCCGAGCGGGAGCGCGGCGAGCTTGGCGGTCCGGGTGACCGCCTTCCGGGGAAGATCAGACATGCGCCCTCCAGGTCCCAGCCGGCCGTGCGTCTGCCTGACGGCGTGACATTCTCGACGGCCGTTGCTCCGCCATTGTCTCGTGCGCCTCCCCGTCCTTGGAGGTGTGTCCTTCCTTACCTTTCTCCGCGGCCCCGCACGGACATGCGGGATGAGCCCAGACCGGCCGCGCGTGCCAGGTCATACCGGGCAGCGACACCTCCCAGCGGGCGCCCGCGCTGGACGGGGTCCCGCCGTCGAGGAACGCCAGCGCGTGCGCCGCCGCCAGTCCCGCGACCGTGGTCGCCAGCGCCAGATCGCAGGCCGGCACCGGGCGCGCCTTGCCCACGCCCGAACGCCACTGGGCGACCAGCCGGGGCCAGACCGGGTCCCGGTCGGTGCGCCCCTCGTGCAGACAGCCCGCGCAGCTTGTCTCGCCCGGCAGGACGAGCGGACCGACGACGCCGGTTCCCTCGACCACTCCGGCGTAGAGATGAGGCGTGCCGGAGGCGATCAGCGGTTCGGCGGTGTACGGGAGGGGTGCGTGCACCGCGACCTCGTCCCGTGGGGCGAGGATGACCAGGGAGTGGCCAGGGTCGGCGTCATCGGGCGGTGACTGCGGGCCGCGGCGGGGCGGACGGGCCGGGGCCGCCCGGCGTAGGGCCCGCCGGGCGGCCTCGTCCCTGCGCTCGCCGATCGCCTCGGCGGGCAGTCCGCCCGGTGCCACGTCCCACGGTTCGACCCGGCCGCCGTCGTGCACCTCGACCTCGCCGACGCCCGCGCCCGACAACAGCGAGGCCAGCACCGTGCCCACCCGGCCGGCACCGCGCACTTGCACGCGCAGGGAGCGGCGCGCGGCCAGCCGGTGCATGGCCTCGCCCGGCTCGGGCGTGGTCAGGGAGAGCGAGGCCAGATCGGGGCGGAGCCGGTCCATGACCTCCTTCTTCCCGCGCAGTTCGGCACCGCGCGGGCCGCCCCCGCGCGCGTCGTCGAGCAGCCCGGCCCGAGCCAGGCGCGTCACCAGTCCGTCGACATGGCCGTCGGGCAGGCACATCCGGCGTGCCTCCGCGCGCAGCAGCTCCAGCCCTCGGGTGCCGTTGAGCAGGTCGAGGAAGCTGCCCGTCGCCGTGTCCATCGGGCCGAGCGTCATCGCGTGCGCGGGAGTCATCCCGAACTGCACGGTGTTGAGGTCGCGCCAGCCGCGCCTGAGCGCCGGCTTCACCATCGGATGCATGACAGGCCCCCGTAAGTCATGGTTCGTACCCATATGCCGGAGTCGTCGGTCGCGCGCAAAACGGAGTCGCTCGCGGCTGCCCCGGCGAGAGCCAGCATGCCCGGATGCGCGGTCGCGCGCCGAAAGTTGTCCACAGGCCCAGGAATTCTTCGTACAAATCAAACGCATGGTGGGGTCTCGGCGCCGAACCGTACCGGAGTCGGGACTTCCCCCGTGTGCAGCGGGTAACGTCGGGGCGTGTCCGTCGACCCACTGCACCGCGCCGGAACGCCACAGCGCCGCACGACGAGCCCGCCGCCGAACGGTTCGGGGGCGAGCCCGATCGAGGTGCGCAGAAGTGCCCGTCGCCGCAGGACGGTCTCCGCGTACCGCGAGGGCGATCGCACCGTTGTGCTCATTCCCGCCCGGATGTCCGAGGCGGAGGAGCAGCGCTGGGTGAGCGTCATGCTCGACAAGCTGGCCGCCCAGGAGAGCAAGCGGGTGCTCGGCGACACCGAGCTCGCGGAGCGCGCGGAGCGGCTCTCGGCCCAGTACTTCGACGGCCGCGCCCGGGCCGGCTCGGTCCGCTGGGTCACCAACCAGAACACCCGCTGGGGCTCGTGCACCCCGTCCGAGGGCAGCATCCGTCTGTCGCACCGTCTGCAGGGAATGCCCGAGTACGTCGTCGACTACGTCCTGCTGCACGAGCTCGCGCATCTGCTCGTGCCCGGACACGGGCCCCGGTTCTGGCGGCTGCTGGAGGCGTACCCGCGGACCGAGCGGGCCCGGGGTTACCTCGAAGGAGTGGTCGCCGCCGACCGGCTGCCGCATCTGCCCGGCGCACGCGGAGAGTGACCGCTCTCCGACCTTCAGGTACCAGGGGCGCTGGTTCTGTACCGGCTCTGTACCGACTTCGTCCGGTGTCCGAGTTTGCCGTTAGCCTGACGCGACGCACTCATATTCGGGATGGGGGACGGTCGTTACGCATGGCCAGGGAATTCCAACGCGGCCACAAGGCCAGGATCAGTGACCTCACCGCGGGCACGGATCTGTACGTAGGTGTGCAGATCTCCGGTCCCGGTCTGACCTTCGACATCAGCTGCTTCGGTCTCGACGCCGACGAACGGCTCTCGGACGACCGTTACTTCGTCTTCTTCAATCAGCCGAAGTCCCCCGAGGAGTCCGTCCAGCTCCTGGGCACCCAGGCCGGTGACACGGAGTCCTTCCGGGTCACGCTGGACCGGATCCCGCCGCAGATCCAGAAGCTGTCGTTCACCGCGACGATCGACGGCGCCGGGCAGATGTCGCAGATCAGCCCCGGGTACATCCGCATCGTGGCCGGCGGCGAGGAAGTCGCCCGATACGCGTTCAACGGCTCGGAGTTCAGCACCGAACGGGCCGTCATGCTGGGCGACTTCTACCTGAAGGACGTCTGGCGGTTCGCCGCGGTCGGACAGGGCTTCGACGGCGGCCTCGACGCCCTGCTGAAGAACTTCGGCGGCGAGGTCCTGGAGGAGGAGACTCCCGCCCCGGCCCCGCAGCAGCCGCAGGCAGGCGCGGCCCCCGGTTTCGCGCCCCCGCCCCAGGCCGCCGCGCCGCCCGCGTTCGGCGCCCCGACAGCCCCGGCGCCCCCTCCGGCCCCTGCGCCCGCCCCCGCTCCGGCCCCCGCGCCGCAGCCCGCCGCCCAGGGCTTCGCGCCCCCGCCGGGAGCCACGCCTCCGCCGCCCCCGGCACCGGCCCCCGCGCCGTCGGTGCACGCCCAGCCGACGATCATCGCCCCCATGACGCCGCCCAGCGGCACCCAGGCACCGCCGCCGGCCCCCGCACCCGCGCCCTACGGCCAGCCCGCCCAGCCGCAGCAGCCGTACGGCCAGCCCCCGAGCGCGCCGCTGCCCCCGGGCTACGGCCAGCCCCAGGCACCGCACGCCCCGCAGGGCTACGGCCAGCCCGCCCCGCCTCCCGGCTACGGTCAGCAGCCGGGCTACGGCCAGGTCCCGGGCCAGCCCGCCCCTTACGGCGCTCCTCAGGCGCCCGGTGTGGCCGCCGCGCTGGAGCAGTTCAGGGAGACGCCCACCGGGCAGCGCTGGACGCAGCAGAACAAGAAGATGGTCCGCGTCGACCTCGGCATCGGCGGCCAGCCGGTGCTGGCCCGCCAGGGCAGCATGGTGCTCTACCAGGGCAAGGTCGACTTCAGCTACAAGGGCGCCGGGTTCGCCGGCCGTATCGCGGGCAACGCGACCGGCCAGGAGATGCAGCTGATGCGCTGTACCGGCCAGGGCCAGGTGTTCCTCGCCGAGAACTCCACGATGCTGCACCCCATCGAGCTCCAGGGCGACGGGGTGTGCGTCTCCGCCGAGAACGTCCTCGCCTTCGACGAGAGCCTCCAGTACGAGGTCCGCCGTATCGAGGGACACGGCATCCCCGGCGGCGCGCTGTTCACGATGCAGTTCACCGGCACCGGCACCATCGTCGTCAAGACGCACGGCACGCCCGTCGTCCTGCCGGTCACGCCGACCACCTTCGCCGACTGCAACGCCGTGGTCGCCTGGTCGTCCGCCGCCCAGGTGGTCGTCTCCAGCCAGGTCCGCATGCGCCGCAACGCCTACCCCGGCGACACCGGCGAGAGCGTCAACCTCCAGTTCCGGGCCGCGCCCGGCAACTTCATCGTCGTCCAGCCGTACGAGATCTGAGGGAGAGCCCGTCATGAACCAGCCGCTCGCGGGCTACGCTCCCGCACCTGTCACCGCCCGCATGGAGAACCACGGCAACCACATGCTGAAGGTCGCCATGCAGACCGGGAACGACCTCCTCGCGCGCGTGGGCTCGATGGTCGCCTACGAAGGCTTCGTCCAGTACGAGCCCAACCCGCCGGCCGTACGCCAGATCGCCAAGGACTGGATGACCGGCGAGGGCGCTCCCCTGATGAAGTGCTCCGGCGACGGGCTCCTCTACCTGGCCGACTACGGCGCGAACGTCGTCGTGATCAACCTCAACGGCGACGGCATCTCGGTCAACGCCACCAACCTGCTCGCCTTCGACGCGCATCTGACGTGGGGCGTCGAGCGCGTGAAGGGCCTGGCGAAGTTCGCCGGACAGGGCCTGTGGAACACCAAGATCTCCGGGCAGGGCTGGGTCGCGCTGACCTCCCGGGGCAAGCCGATCGTCGTCGACTGCGGCGGCGGTGAGAACGAGACGTACGTCGACCCGGACGCGCTCGTCGCCTGGTCCCCGAACCTCAAGGTGAAGGGCAAGCGCAGCTTCAAGGCGCAGTCTCTGATCGGCCGGGGCAGCGGCGAGGCCTACCAGATGGCCTTCTCCGGCCAGGGCATCGTCGTCGTCCAGCCCAGCGAGGACAGCACCGACCGTCTCCGGGTCCGGGGCTGAGGGGGAGCACCACACCATGCAGAGTCCGCTTTTCGCCCACAACGACCAGCAGACCCAGGAGCGTTGGAGCCTGCAGAACAAGCAGATGCTCCGGCTCACCCTGGAGGGCCACGACGACATCCTCGCCCGCAAGGGCACCATGGTCGCCTACCAGGGGCTGATCGAGTTCGACGCCGAGTACCAGAGCAACGACCAGGGACGCGCGCGTGCCCACACCGGTGAGGGCCTGGACCTCATGCGCTGCCACGGGCAGGGCACGGTCTATCTCGCCAACCTCAAGCAGCACATCCACCTGGTGGACGTGGAGCAGGACGGGCTGACCGTCGACAGCAGTTATGTGCTGGCGATGGACTCCTCGCTGCACCACGAGGTCATCGCCGTGGACAGCCTGTACGGCATCTCCGGCTCCGGGAAGTACCAGCTCAACATCACCGGCCGCGGCAAGGTCGCCCTGATGACCTCAGGCATGCCGCTGATGATGCAGGTCACGCCGGACAAGTACGTCAACTGCGACGCCGACGCGATCGTCGCCTGGTCCACCAGCCTGCGCGTCCAGATGCAGGCCCAGACGCACTCCTCCGGGGTGTGGCGGCGCCGCGGCAACACCGGTGAGGGCTGGGAGCTCAGCTTCATGGGCAGCGGCTACGCGCTCGTGCAGCCCAGCGAGCTGCTGCCGCCGCAGAACGCCCAGATCGGCTCGGGCCTCGCCGCCCAGTACGGCATGGGCCAGCAGGGCGCCCGCGGCCAGAACCAGGGCAACGTCTGGAGCTGAGAGCACCTGACAAGTAAGGGGCGACCACCACGGCAGTCGCCCCTTACACATTCACAGCCTGGCACGGGTCGCTTCGAGCAGTCGTACGACCGACCCGTCCGCCACGTCCGCCACTTCGTCGTACGCGAACCAGCGCAGGTCCAGGGACTCGTCGCTGATGGCCTCCACGGCTCCGGGCGGGGCCACGGCCGCGTACTGGACGTCCAGGTGCCAGGCGCACGGGGTGTGGTGGCGGTCCAGGCGGACCGGGCCGCCGGGGAGCAGGGCCAGGCCCGCGATGCCCGATTCCTCGGTGCCCTCGCGCAGGGCGGCAGCCGACAGGGTCGCGTCGGACGGCTCGCAGTGGCCGCCCATCTGGAGCCACATGCGCAGCTTCTTGTGGAGGGTCAGCAGCACGCGCCCGCGGGCCGGGTCGATCACCAGGGCGCTGGCCGTGATGTGCCCGGCCGCGCAGGCCTTCCACATGCCGTCCGGGTGGGTCTCCAGGTGCTCCAGGTAGGTCTGGCGCAGGTCGGGCTGGTCCTCGTAGTCCTTGAGTACGAGGACCGCGTCGTCGTAGAGGCTCACTCGGTGCTGTCGTCCTCGGAGTCGTCCTTCTTGCGCAGGTCCGGCTTGTCGGCCGCCTCGCCGAGCATCTTGTCGAGCTCGGAGAAGTCCAGCTGCTCGCGGTGGACGAAGCCGTCCGGGTCGTCCAGGTCGGTCGCCGTCGGCAGCATGTCCGGGTGGGCCCACAGCGCGTCCCGGCCGTCCACCCCGCGCGCGTCCGTCAGGGACGCCCACAGACGTGAGGCGTCGCGCAGGCGGCGCGGGCGCAGTTCCAGACCGATCAGCGTGGCGAACGTCTGCTCGGCCGGGCCGCCCGAGGCGCGGCGGCGGCGCAGGGTCTCGCGCAGCGCGTCCGCGGACGACAGACGCGGCTTCGCGGCCGCGTGCACCACCGCGTCCACCCAGCCCTCGACCAGCGCCAGAGCCGTCTCCAGACGGGCCAGGGCGGCCTTCTGCTCGGGCGTGTCCTCCGGCTGGAACATGCCCTGCTGAAGGGCGTCCTGGAGCTGCTCGGGGTTCTGCGGGTCGAACTGGCCGACCACGTCCTCCAGCTTGGCGGTGTCGACCTTGATCCCGCGCGCGTAGCCGTCGACCGCGCCGAACAGGTGCGAGCGCAGCCACGGGACGTGGGCGAACAGGCGCTGGTGGGCGGCCTCGCGCAGGGCGAGATACAGCCGCACCTCCTCCTTCGGCACGCCCAGGTCCTTGCCGAACGCCTCGATGTTCACCGGCAGCAGCGCGGCCTTGCCGGCCGGGCCGAGCGGCAGGCCGATGTCGGTGGAACCGACGACCTCGCCCGCGAGCACGCCGACGGCCTGCCCGATCTGCGTGCCGAACATGGCGCCGCCCATGGAGCGCATCATGCCGATCAGCGGGCCGGCCATGGCCTGCATCTCCTCCGGCAGGACATCGCCCATGGCGGTGCCGACGCGCTCGGCGACCGGGTCCACGAGCTCCTTCCAGGCCGGAAGCGTCGCCTCGACCCACTCCGCGCGGGACCACGCCACCGCGGAGCCGGCGCCCGACGGCAGCGACGTCGCGTCGTCGAGCCACAGGTCGGCCAGGCGGGCGGCCTCCTCGACGGCGGTGCGCTCGGCGGGCCCGACGCTCGCGTCCTTGGTGCCGTCCGATGTGCCCTGCGAGACCGTCTGGCGGGCGATCTGCTTGGCCATGTCCCAGTTCACCGGGCCGCCCTCGTACGAGAGCATCTGGCCGAGCTGCTGGAACGCGGCGCCCAGGTCGGTGGGGTTCAGCGAACCGAACATGGCTGCGAACGGATTGTCGGCTCCTGGACCGCCAGGGCCGCCAAAGCCCCCGGCACCGGGCAGGCCGCCGAAACCGAACGGGTTGGCAGGTCCCTGACCACCACCGCTCTCCTGGTCCTTCTTCTTGCCCTCGTCGCCGTCGTCCGGCTCCTCCGGCGGAAGGCCGAATCCGAATGGGGTGTCACTCACGGGATTCCTCGGCTGGTAAGGCCGCCGGTTTGCTCCGACGGCGCGACTGCCCGATAACACCACCCAGCGTAGACACCACCGGCGGTTAGGGCCTCGGTGCTTCGCCGACTCTCGGCCTGCGGCAGGATGGATGCCACCTGGTACGAACGCGTCACTCGCGTCCGTACTGAAGACAACCGCTGGAGACGCCCGGTGAGTTCCCCTGATCCGCAGGTTCGCGCAGCGCGAAACCAGTCAACCAGTCCCGCCGCGCGCGGGCCCGTCGTGGCGGTCACCGGTGCCGCGTCCGGCGTGGGAGCGCTGCTCACCGAGCGGCTCGCCGCGTCGGAGGAGATCAAGCAGGTCATCGCCATCGACGAACGGCGGGGCGAGTGCGCGGGCGCGCAGTGGCACATTCTGGACGTACGGGATCCGGCCATCGCGGACAAGCTGCGTGGGGCCGATGTGGTCGTACACCTCGCGCTCGATCTTGATCTGGAGACCGACGGTGCCGCCCGGACGGCGTACAACGTCCGGGGGACACAGACCGTGCTGACCGCTGCCGCGGCGGCCGGGGTGCACCGGGTCGTTCTCTGTACGTCCTCCATGGTCTACGGCGCGCTTCCCGACAACGAGCTGCCGCTGTCCGAGGACGCGGAGCTGCGGGCGACCGCGGAGGCGACCGGGGTCGGGGATCTGCTGGAGATCGAACGGCTCGCCCGGCGGGCGCCGCGCGCGCACCCCGGGCTGAATGTGACCGTGGTACGGCCCGCCGTGCTCGTGGGGGGTACGGACACCGCGCTGACCAGGTACTTCGAGTCGCCGCGGCTGCTTGTTGTCGCCGGGTCGCGGCCTGCGTGGCAGTTCTGTCATGTCGAGGATCTGTGCAGTGCTCTGGAGTACGCCGTCCTGGAGAAGGTCGACGGGGAGCTCGCCGTCGGGTGTGACGGGTGGCTGGAGCAGGAGGAGGTCGAGGAGCTCAGCGGGATTCGACGGATGGAATTGCCGTCCGCTGTCGCGTTGGGGGCGGCGGCTCGGTTGCACCGGATCGGGCTGACGCCTTCGCCGGCCGGGGATCTCGCGTACACGATGTATCCCTGGGTGGTGAGTGGGAGTCGGCTGCATGACGCGGGGTGGCGGCCGCAGTGGACGAACGAGGAGGTGCTGGCCGAGCTGCTGGAGGAGGTGGCCGGACGGCATACGGTGGCTGGGCGGCGGCTCGGGCGCAAGGACGCGACGGCTGCGGGCGCCGCGGGGGCGACTGTGGCGCTGCTGGGTGCGGCCGCGGTGGTGCGGCGGGCGCGGAAGGCTCGGCGGCGGATCTGAGCGGGGCGTGTCCAGGAAGGGCTCGGCGCTCTGTAGAAGGCTCCAAAGCCGCACGCGTGTGTGCCGGGTGATTTTGGTATTCCTCGGTTTCCTGTGAGTGCGGCACGATGGGGGTATGGCACCCATGAACGACCATCCCGGTGAGCTGGCCGGGCCGGATCCCATCAAGTTGATCTCTGTTCGGGAGACCGCGCTCTCGCTCGACGAGGTTTTTCGGGCCGTCGGGGACGACGCCGCCGGGGGGACCGCTCTGTTCGTCGGGACCGTGCGGAACCATGACGGGGGTGCCGATGTCGATGAGCTGGGGTACTCCTGTCATCCCAGCGCCGAGGCCGAGATGCGACGAATCGCCGAGAAGGTGGTCGGTGAGTATCCGGTACGGGCCCTTGCCGCCGTGCACCGGATCGGGGACCTCAAGGTCGGGGATCTCGCCGTCGTCGTCGCCGTCTCCTGTCCGCACCGCGGTGAGGCCTTCGAGGCCTGTCGGAAGCTGATCGACGATCTCAAGCACGAAGTGCCCATCTGGAAGCACCAGAAGTTCTCCGACGGCACCGAGGAGTGGGTCGGCGCCTGTTGAGCCGCCCCCACCTGCCCCTCCGGTTGCGTAACCGCACCCCTGCCACGAGCGTTGTCGGTGCGGATGGTTAATCTGCTGATCAGTCAGTTGCGGTCGCTCATCGGGGTTGGGAGGACGGCATGGCGGCGCTCGCCTGGTTGCTGATTCCGCTTGTCGCTGCGATCGGCGCCGGTCTGTGGGGCAGTTGGGCCAACCGGACCCGTAAGGTCCGCAGCGACGGTCCTGAGCTGGACGGATATGCCCGGTTCCGCGCTGCCATGGAGAAGCCGCGGCCCTGACGGGACGCTGACAGGGGCGTCCCGTACTGTCGAGGCATGCCACGCCGCACCGCGACGATGCTCGCCTCCACCCTGATGCTGATCGCGCTTCTGTGCGCGGGAGTGTTCATCCCCGTGCCGTACTCGGAGATGTCCCCGGGGCCGACGGTGAACACCCTCGGGGACCACGGCGGCGAGCCGGTGTTGCAGATCTCGGGGCGCAAGACGTACGCCACCAGCGGCAATCTGAACATGACCACGGTCCGGGTCACCAGCGCGGACTACAAGATGAACCTCGTCGAGGCCGTCTACGGCTGGCTCGCGCACGACAACAAGGTCGTGCCGCACGAGACGCTCTACCCGGACGGCAAGACCGAGGAGGAGTCCACCCAGGAGAACGCCGAGGAGTTCAGCCAGTCCCAGGAGAGCGCGAAGGTCGCCGCCCTGGAGGCGCTGGACATCCCCGTGCGGTCCTGGGTGATCGTCTCCACCGTCGTCAAGGACTCCCCGGCCGAGGGCAAACTGCACGCCGGCGATGTGATCAAGGCGGTCGACGGCAAGGCCGTGAAGGAGCCGGCCGATGTCGCCGAACTGGTGACCCAGCACAAGCCCGGCGAGGACGTCGACTTCACGATCGTGCCCGCCAAGGAGCAGGCCGCCGCAGAGAAGGAGCAGCGGACGGCGACCAAGACACAGAACGTCACGATCACCACCGCGACCTCCGACGACGGCGGCGAGAAGCGCGCCATCGTCGGGATCTCCGCCGGGACGGACCACACGTTCCCGTTCACCATCGACATCAAGCTCGCCGACGTGGGCGGGCCGAGCGCGGGTCTGATGTTCGCCCTCGGCATCTACGACAAGCTCACCCCGGGCAGCCTCACCGGCGGCTCTTTCGTCGCGGGCACCGGCACCATCGACGACGACGGCAAGGTCGGCCCCATCGGCGGCATCGAGATGAAGACCGTCGGCGCCCGGGACAAGGGCGCCCAGTACTTCCTCACCCCGGCCGAGAACTGCGCGGCCGCCACCAAGGACACCCCCGACGGGCTCACCCTCGTCAAGATCGGCACCATCGACGACGCGCTCGGCGCCCTCAAGGACATCCGCGCCGGCGACACCGCCGACCTCCCGAAGTGCAGCGCCGGCTAGGACAGCCCCCAGGCCCTAGTCCTCGAACGTCGCCGCCAGCGCCTCCGCCAGACCCGGCACCAGATCCGAGCCGGTGAGGACCTCCGTCGGGGTGTCCTTCTCGCGCAGGCGCAGGGCCGACTCGCGGGTGCCGTCGCGCAGCACGGCGACCGTCATCCGGACCTCCTGGCGCTCGGGGTGCCTCGCCACCCACTTCGTCAGCGCGGCCTCGTCCAGATCCTGCGGAACCTGGGCCTCCGCCGACGGCGGCAGCATCAGCCGCTCCACGGTGAGCGCGCAGCCGGTCACCGCGTCGGGCCACGCGATGGTGCCGAGGAACTCATCGAGCGGCTTGCCCGTTGGAACTTCGTCCTGCTCGATGGGGGTCAGGCCGGGGGTCTGCTGCTCGTCCTCCAGGCCGAGCTGGCGGGCGAGACCGGGTTCCTGGGCCCGCAGCCGTGCGGTGTCTACGAGGGCGAACAGGCGGGCGGGCTGGTCCCAGCCGAGGCCGGAGGCGTACTCGTCGATTTCGAGTACGGCCCGGGTGAGCGGGCTCGCCGCCATGGGAGTGTTGGACATGGTCACAATCCTGCCTCGTTCCCACCCGGAATCGGGAACCGAGTAAAGCGTGAGTAAGTTGCATAGGTGTGGGCCTACGATCACGAGGCCCCCCGGAGGGTCCGAAAAGACCAGGGCCTGACGGATCGACAGCGAACTTCGAGGTGCGCACCTTGGCTTTCCAGATGCCGGACCGCGGCGGAGGCCCGACGGGGCCGCGGATCAGAGTGGGCCGCCCGTCCCGGCGTGTCCGGACCCTGCTCATGACGCTGGGCGTCCTTGCCGTCCTCGGCATGGCGTTCACCATGTTCGCGGGCTTCTGGACGGACTGGCTGTGGTACCGGTCGGTGAACTATTCGTCCGTCTTCACGACCACCCTGTGGACGAAGATCGGTCTCTTCTCCGTGTTCGGCCTGCTGATGGCCCTGTCGGTCGGCTTCAACATCTGGCTGGCCCACCGGCTGCGCCCGCCGCTGAGCGCCATGTCGATGGAGCAGCAGAGCCTCGACCGCTACCGCATGGGCATCGCGCCGTACAAGAAGTGGCTGCTGCTCGCGATCACCGCGCTGGTCGGTCTGATCGCCGGTGCCTCCGCGTCCGGTCAGTGGCGGACCTGGCTGATGTGGGTCAACGGCGTGTCGTTCGGACAGAAGGACCCGCAGTTCCATCTGGACGTCTCGTTCTACGCCTTCGATCTGCCCTGGTACCGGTTCCTGCTCGGCTTCGGCTTCGCCGCCGCGATCCTGTCCCTGATCGCCGCCGCGCTCACCCACTACCTGTACGGCGGGCTGCGCATCACCAGCCCCGGCGCGCGTGCCACCGCCGCGGCCACCGGGCATCTGTCGGTGCTGCTCGGCATCTTCGTCGCGCTGAAGGCGGTCGCCTACTGGCTCGACCGGTACGGCCTGGCCGTGAAGTCCAGCGACTTCAAGGCGACCGACAACTGGACGGGTCTGCGGTACGTCGACGCCAACGCCTATCTGCCGGCCAAGACGATCCTGTTCTGCATCGCGGTCATTTGCGCCCTGCTGTTCTTCGCCACCCTGTGGCGGCGCACCTGGCAGCTGCCCGTCATCGGCTTCGGTCTGATGGTGCTGTCGGCGATCCTCATCGGCGGTCTGTACCCGGCGATCGTCCAGAAGTTCCAGGTCCAGCCGAACGAGCAGGCCAAGGAAGCGCCGTACGTCAACAAGAACCTCAAGGCGACGCGTGAGGCCTACGGCATCGACGATGCCCAGGTCACCGAGTACTCGGGCCAGAGCAGCGCCGAGGACCCGGCGCAGCTGCGGGACGACGTCGGCAAGGCCGCGAGCATCCGCATCATGGACCCGAACATCGTCTCGCCGACGTTCCAGCAGCTCCAGCAGATCCGGAACTACTACGGCTTCCCGACCAACCTGGACGTCGACCGGTACAGCAAGGACGGCAAGGACCAGGACACCGTCATCGGTCTGCGTGAGCTGAATCTCAACGGCATTCCGAAGAACAACTGGATCAACGACCACTTCCGCTACACGCACGGCTACGGCGTGGTCGCCGCCGAGGGAACCAGCGCCGACTCCCAGGGCCGCCCGGTCTTCACCGAGTCCGACCTGCCCTCCAAGGGCGACCTCGGCACGTATCAGCAGCGCGTCTACTACGGCGAGAAGACCTCGACGTACTCGATCGTCGGCGGTCCCCAGAAGGAGATCGACTACTCCGACGACAGCGGCGAGAAGACCTACAGCTACGAGGGCAACAGCGGGGTCAACCTCTCCAACCCGATAAACCGCGCCGCGTACGCGGTGGCGTTCAGCGAGCCGCAGATCCTGTACTCCGGGGCGATCGGCGAGGGTTCGCGGATCCTCTACAACCGCACGCCCAAGGAGCGGGTCGAGGCGGTCGCGCCCTGGCTGACCATCGACGGTGACGCCTACCCGGCGGTCGTGGACGGCAAGATCCAGTGGATCGTCGACGCCTACACCACCACCAACGGCTATCCGTACGCCTCGCGTACGACCCTCGGTGACACCACGGCCGACTCGCTGACCGCGACGAACAACTCCCGCGCGGTGGTGGCCCAGCAGAACCAGGTCAATTACATCCGCAACTCGGTGAAGGCGACCGTCGACGCGTACAGCGGCGAGGTCAAGCTCTACCAGTGGGACACCCAGGACCCGGTCCTCAAGACCTGGATGAAGGCCTTCCCGAACACGGTGGAGCCCAAGAGCGAGATCTCCCAGTCGCTGATGGCCCATCTGCGCTATCCGCAGGACCTGTTCAAGGTCCAGCGCGAGTTGCTCAGCCGCTACCACGTGGACGACGCGACGACGTTCCTCAGCGGCAGCGAGGTGTGGCAGGTGCCGGACGACCCGACCAACAAGTCGGGCAACGCGGTGCCGCCCTACTACCTGAGCATGAAGATGCCCGACCAGAACTCCCAGGCGTTCTCGCTGACGACGACGTTCACACCGAACGGCCGTGACAACCTCAGTGCGTTCATGGCGGTCGACGCGGAAGCGGGCACCAGCGACTACGGCAAGATCAGAATCCTGAAACTGCCGACGAACACCACCGTCAACGGACCCAAACAGGTCCAGAGCCAGTTCAACTCCGAACAGGACATCGCCGAGACGATCAGCCTCCTCAGCAGAGGCGACTCGAACGTCGAGTACGGCAACCTGCTCGCGGTGCCACTGGACGGCGGACTCCTCTACGTCGAACCCGTCTACGTCCGCGGTGGCGGGCTCAAGTACCCGCTGCTGCGCAAGGTGTTGGTGACCTACGGAGGCAGTACGGCCTTCGAGGACACCCTCGACCAGGCCCTCAACAAGATCTTCGGAGCGGAGGGTACGACCCCGCAGCCACCGGAGGACGACGGTGACACCACCGAGCCGACTCCACCGCCGACGACCGAGGACCCCACGGTCCAGGAGGCGTTGAACGACGCTCAGAAGGCCTTCGAGGACGGACAGCAGGCGCTGAAGGACGGCGACTGGGAGGCGTACGGCAGGGCGCAGGAGGATCTTGAGGAGGCGCTGCGGCGGGCCGAGGAGGCGCAGTCCGGCGAGTCCCCCGAGTCCGGTGACGGCGGCGGGGCGAGTCCCAGCCCGACCGGCAGTCCTGACAGCAGCTGATCAAAGGCCCACCCCGCGCCGTGGTACGGTTGCAACACAACGGCGCGGGGTGGAGCAGCTCGGTAGCTCGCTGGGCTCATAACCCAGAGGTCGCAGGTTCAAATCCTGTCCCCGCTACTGATGGCGAAGGCCCGGATCCTCACAGGGATCCGGGCCTTCGTGATGTGCGAACGCATGTGCCGAGGGGTGGGACGGCCGTGCCGCTGTGGGGAGTTGGTTGACCTGTGTTTGACTTGTCTCTCTGTGGGCATGTCGACAAAACGCTGAAGTGACCTCACTGGCTGCGGTATACCAGGTATACCCAGGTTGCAGGTGGTGCGACGATGGACGTTATGGGGGACAAGGCAACTCTGTTGGAGACAGGGCGTTTTGTGCAGTCTTCCGACCGGGATGAAGTCGGTGAGGCTGCCGAGGAACTGCGCCTGCGGCTCGCCGCAGAGGCCGGCGACGTCGAGGCGATGAGTGTCCTCGGCGCCCTGCTGCTGCGCCGCGGTGATCTCGACGGAGCCGAGCCCCAGTTGCGTGCCGCCACCTCCGCGGGGGACCGTGCCGCCGCGAACAATCTGGGAGTTCTTCTTCATCAGCGTGGGTACGCCGACGACGCCGCCGGCTGGTGGCGCATCGCCGCCGTCGCCGGATCGGCCGCGGCCGCGCACGCGTTGGGCCGTCATCACCGTGAGCGCGGGGACGAACCGGCCGCCGAGTACTGGCTGCGGCAGTCCGCCGAGCAAGGGCACGCGCTGGGGGCCTACGCGCTTGCCGATCTGCTGGAGCACCGCGGTGACGGCGGGGCCGAGCAGTGGATGCGGTCCGCGGCCGAGCGGGGGCACCGGGAGGCCGCGTACCGGCTGGCGCGAGCGCTGGACCGGCGAGGTGCGGGGGAGACCGACGGTGACAACGGTGTCGCAGATGGTTCCGAGGCGGCTTCGCCGGCCGTGGAGGAGGCCGAGCAGTGGTACCGGCAGGCCGCCGCGCGTGGGCACCGGCGGGCCGCGCTGCACCTCGGGGCGATCCTGGAACGGCGCGGTGAGCTCAAGGAGGCCGGGCGCTGGTATCTGACGTCTGCCAAGGACGGCGAGGCGCGGGCCGCCTGCGCGCTCGGATTCCTGCTGCGTGACGCGGGGGACACCGAGAGCGCCGCCGTGTGGTGGCTGCGGGCCGCGCAGGAGGGGGACGGGAACGCCGCCAACGCGCTCGGCGCGCTGCATGCCGAGCGGGGGGAGACCCAGACCGCCGAGCGTTGGTACCGGGCCGCGATGGACGCCGGTGATGTGAACGGCGCGTACAACCTCGGGCTGCTCTGCGCCGAGCAGGGGCGGACCGCGCAGGCGGAGCAGTGGTACCGGCGTGCGGCGTATGCCGGGCACCGGGAGGCGGCCAACGCGCTCGCGATTCTGCTGCTCCAGGGCGGTGACACCGCCGGTGCGGAGCCGTGGTTCTCCAAGGCCGCGGAGGCGGGGAGTGTGGATGCCGCCTTCAACCTGGGGATTCTGTTCGCCGGGCGGGGTGAGGACGGGGTCGCGTTGCGGTGGTACGAGCAGGCGGCCGCCGCCGGTCATACCGAGGCCGCGCTTCAGGTCGGGATCGCTCGGCTCCGGGACGGGGACGAGGGCGGGGCCGAGCGGCATCTTCGGTGTGCCGCGGGGGGTGGCAGTGCCGAGGCCGCGTATCGGCTGGCCACCGTGCTCGATGCTCGGCGGCCGCCGGCTTCCGCGCATGAGCTCGGGGAGTCCGTGCACGAGAAGAGCGAGTGCGAGGAGTGGTACGAGCGGGCTGCTGGTCAGGGACATCGGCGGGCGCAGGTGCGGGTGGGGATGCTGGCCGCCGCGCGGGGCGATGTCGTGGAGGCGGCTCGGTGGTACCGGGAGGCGGCGGAGGCCGGGTCCCGTAACGGTGCCTTCAATCTGGGGCTGCTGCTCGCCCGGGAGGGGAGCGAGCCGGAGGCCGCCGTGTGGTGGACTCGGGCCGCTGACGCCGGGCACGGGCGGGCGGCGTTGCGGCTGGCTCTGGTCTACGCGCGTCGCGGCGAGCTGGCGGAGGGGCAGCGGTGGGCTGATCGCGCGGTGGCTCTGGGGCCCGGTGAGGTCGCGGAGCGGGCGGCTCGGCTGCGGGACGCCCTGCGCGAGGAGCTGTCGGCGTGACGCCGTTAAGCGATTTGCTTCCGTCCGCGTCCTTGACGTAATGTTGCATTCACCGACGCGGGGTGGAGCAGCTCGGTAGCTCGCTGGGCTCATAACCCAGAGGTCGCAGGTTCAAATCCTGTCCCCGCTACTGAAGGCCAAGGGCCGGAATCCGAAAGGGTTCCGGCCCTTTGGTGTTGTCAGCCGTTGTGGCCTACTGCCTCCTCGCATAGGGCCCGTGTCACCGGTACGCGTGCGCGAAGTCCGACAGGGCCATGCGGGCCTGAAAGATCATGGCCGCCGGGCGCGGTGATGACGTGCGGATCCCCGGGCGGCCCGTGAAGGTCGCGGGCACGGGCGGCAAAAAGCCCCGGCACCGAGTGATCGGTACCGGGGCTCCTTACGGGCGTCCGGTTACGCGGCCGCCGCGCAGTTCGGGCAGATGCCGCGGTACGTCACCTCGACGTCGGAGACCGTGAAGCCGAAGCGTTCCGAGGAGGGGAGGTCGGCGAGCGGGTTGCCGTTCGGGTGGACGTCCCGGATCGCGCCGCACTGGGCGCAGACCAGGTGGTGGTGCGGACGGTGCGCGTTCGGGTCGTACCGCTTGGCGCGCTTGTCGGTGGCGACCTCAAGCACCTCACCGAGACTGACCAGCTCGCCCAGTGTGTTGTAGACGGTCGCGCGAGAGATCTCGGGCAGTTTGGCGACAGCCCTGGAGTGGACCTCGTCGGCCGTCAGATGGACGTGTTCGCCGTCGAGGACCTCGGCCACGACGCGCCGCTGCGCGGTCATCCGCCATCCACGTCCGCGCAGCCGTTCCAGAAGGTCGCTCATGGACAACAGCCTAACAGCAAGGGGACCAGGTTCCGAACAGGTGTGACTTTGGAACCTTATTTGACTTAGACATTGTCCATTGTAGGATCGGGAACGGCTTTAGCCAAGGGACAGGAACAGCAAGGAATGGCGCAGGAGGCGTACGTGACGCAGGGACCGCTCACCACGGAAGCCGGTGCACCGGTGGCCGACAACCAGAACAGCGAGACCGCGGGCGTCGGTGGCCCCGTGCTCGTGCAGGACCAGCTCCTTCTGGAGAAGCTGGCCCACTTCAACCGTGAGCGCATCCCGGAGCGTGTGGTGCACGCCCGCGGCGCCGGTGCGTACGGCACCTTCACGGTGACCGCCGACGTCACGAAGTACACCCGGGCCGCGTTCCTCTCCGAGGTCGGCAAGCAGACCGAGACCTTCCTGCGCTTCTCCACCGTCGCGGGTAACCTCGGTGCGGCGGACGCGGTGCGCGATCCGCGTGGCTGGGCGCTGAAGTTCTACACCGAGGAGGGCAACTACGACCTCGTCGGCAACAACACCCCGGTGTTCTTCATCAAGGACGCCATCAAGTTCCCGGACTTCATCCACACGCAGAAGCGCGACCCGTACACGGGCTCGACCGAGGCGGACAACGTCTGGGACTTCTGGAGCCTGAGCCCGGAGTCCACGCATCAGGTGACCTGGCTCTTCGGTGACCGCGGCATCCCGGCCTCGTACCGCCACATGAACGGCTACGGCTCGCACACCTTCCAGTGGAACAACGAGGCCGGCGAGGTCTTCTGGGTCAAGTACCACTTCAAGACCGACCAGGGCATCAGGAACCTCACGCAGGCGGAGGCCGACGAGCTCGCGGGCAAGGACCCCGACTCGCACCAGCGCGACCTGCGGACCGCCATCGAGCGCGGGGAGTTCCCGACCTGGACCGTACAGGTGCAGATCATGCCGGCGGCGGACGCGGCGACGTACCGCTTCAACCCGTTCGACCTCACCAAGGTGTGGCCGCACGAGGACTACCCGCCGATCGAGATCGGCAAGCTGGAGCTCAACCGCAACCCGCAGAACGTCTTCGCCGAGGTCGAGCAGTCGATCTTCAGCCCGGCCCACTTCGTGCCCGGCATCGGCCCGTCCCCGGACAAGATGCTCCAGGGCCGTCTCTTCGCCTACGGCGACGCCCACCGCTACCGCGTCGGCATCAACGCCGACCACCTCCCGGTGAACCGCCCGCACGCCACCGAGGCGCGCACCAACTCCCGCGACGGCTTCCTCTACGACGGCCGCCACGGCGGGGCGAAGAACTACGAGCCGAACAGCTTCGGCGGCCCGGCGCAGACCGGTCGTCCGCTGTGGCAGCCGTACGACGGTTTCGGCGGCGGCACGGGCAACCACCCGGCGCCCGTGCATGCCGAGGACGACGACTTCGTGCAGGCGGGCAACCTCTACCGGCTGATGTCCGACGACGAGAAGGAGCGTCTGATCGAGAACCTGGCGGGCTTTGTCGCCAAGGTCTCGCGCGAGGACATCGTCGAGCGGGCGATCGGCAACTTCCGCAACGCGGACGCCGACTTCGGCAAGCGGCTGGAGGCCGCGGTCCAGGCCCTGCGCGGCTGACACACCCACCAGCGTTGGATCGCTTGCCGAAGCGGGCCGGATCTCCTCAGCGAAGGGGGTCCGGCCCGTTCGTTCGTCCTCTAGGCCGGGACCTTCTGCCGTAGCGGCGCCCAGCAGCGGATGATGTCCCGGACCGAGACGATGCCCACGGGCTCGTCGTGGTCGAGGACGATCAGATGGCGGAAGCCGCCGTGTGCCATCGCGTGGGCCGCCTCCTCCAGGGTCCAGGACGGCGCCGCGAAGACGACGTCGGTGGTGGTGTGGGCGTGGGCGGGTTCCGCGTCCGGGTCCTGGCCCAGGCCGACGGAGTTGAGGACGTCACGTTCGGTGAGGATGCCGATACCACCGGCGTCCGGGTCGAGGACGACGGCCGCGCCCACCCGGCGGGCGGACATCAGCGCGGCGGCCTGGCGAAGGGTGTGGGTGGGGCCGATGGTGAGGACCACGGTGCTCATGGCGTCGCGGACGAGCATGGATGCAGCCACCTCCTGTGGAGTCCCCGCCGTGTGTTCGTCTTGTTCATCTTTTCACAAATGCACAAGGGGCGGGACTCTCAGAGTGGCAGGCAAAGAGAGGGTCAACAAGGGGGCGCGTGAGGCTCAGTAGCGCTCGTTCAGGTAGCCCAGGAGCTCGTCGTGGAGCAGGCCGTTCGAGGCGGCGGCGTTGCCGCTGTGCGGGCCCGGGCGGCCGTCGAGGCCGGTGAAGGTGCCGCCGGCCTCCGTGACGACGATGGCGTTGGCGGCCATGTCCCAGAGGGACAGCTCCGGCTCGGCGCAGATGTCCACGGAACCCTCGGCGACCATCATGTACGGCCAGAAGTCTCCGTACGCGCGCGTGCGCCAGACTTCGCGGGTGAGGTCGAGGAAGCCGTTCAGACGGCCCTGGTCCTCCCAGCCGCTCAGCGAGGAGTACGCGAAGGAGGCGTCGCTCAGCTTCGAGACGCGGGAGACCTTCAGGCGGGTGGCGGAGGAGAGGCTACGGCCGGTGAAGGCCCCGTGGCCCTTCGCGGCCCACCAGCGGCGGCCGAGGGCGGGGGCGGAGACGACGCCGACGACTGGCTGGTAACCGCCCTCGCCCGCCTCCATCAGGGAGATGAGGGTGGCCCAGACGGGGACGCCCCGGACGTAGTTCTTGGTGCCGTCGATGGGGTCGATGACCCAGCGGCGGGGGCCTGTGCCCTCGATGCCGTACTCCTCGCCGAGGATCGCGTCCCGGGGGCGGGCGCGCTGGAGCTGGCCGCGGATGAGTTCTTCCGCCGCCTTGTCCGCTTCGCTGACCGGGGTCATGTCCGGCTTTGTCTCGACCTTGAGGTCGAGGGCCTTGAAGCGGTCCATGGTGGCCGCGTCGGCGGCGTCCGCGAGGACGTGGGCGAGGCGGAGGTCGTCCAGGTAGTCGGGCATGTTGTGAACGGTATCCGCGGATGGTTGTACGGGGCTACCGGGGCCGGAGTGTGGACAGTGCGGGGGTGGGTGCCGGGCGGGGTGGGCGCAGCCGGCCAGGATGGCAGTGCACGCCCACACCACTCGCCGCACCGCTCCGCAACCCTTGACAGTGCCGTCATGCGCGTCAAATCTGGGCGCAGAGCCGGGGCCCTGGGAGGCGCGATGCCTGCAGCGCGGGAATCTCTGCTGGATGCCGCTTATACGGCGCTTGCGCGTCGGAGCTGGTCGGCTGTGCGGATGGTGGACGTGGCCGCTGCGGCCGGGGTTTCGCGGCAGACCCTCTACAACGAGTTCGGGAGCAAGGAGGGGCTCGCCCGGGCGCTCGTGCGTCGGGAGGCCGATTCCTATCTCGCCGGTGTGGAGCGGGCGTTGAACACCCAGTCCGACCCTCGGGACCGGCTCACCGCCACCGCCGAGTGGACCACAACCGCCGCCCGCGACAACGCCCTCGTGCGCGCCATGCTCACCGGCTGCTGGAGCGAGCGCCTGCCCTCGCCGACCCTCTCGGCCGTCCCGTCCTCCTCCGCCGTACCAGCACAACGCCGCGCCGACGGCCCGCTGCCCTCACCCGGCGACTTCGTGACCATCGTCCGCGACCGTGCCGTGGCCGCACTGTCCGGACCCGGTGCCAACAAAACGGACAGCGGTGAACTCGCCCGGTCCTGCGAGCTCGTCGTCCGGATCGCGTTGTCGTGTGTGTCGGCTCCGCCGGGGGAAGGCGGGGTGGCCGATCTCGTACGGGGCGCCCTGCACCGGCAGTTACAGGTCTGACACCCCTCAGTGCGCCGAACCCGACAGCTGAAGCCCGATGACCCCCACGATCACCAGGCTGATCGAGACGATCTTCAGCGTCGAGACGATGTCACCGAGGAAGATCATTCCGTAGATCGCGGTACCGGCCGCGCCGATGCCGGTCCACACCGCGTACGCCGGGCCGACGTCGAGTTTCTTCAGGGACAGGGTCAGCAGACCGAAGCTGCCGAGCGCGAAGATGCAGAACGCGATCGTCGGCCAGAGTCTCGTGAAGCCATGGGAGAGTTTGAGACAGACAGCGAACCCTGTTTCGAGCAGTCCCGCCACAACGACCAGCAGCCACGCCATGTGCTGTCCTCCCGTATCCCCGCATACTGTGACCGCTTCGTCAGGCTTTGGTCAGGCTTGGTTCCGGCTCGGTGCGATTATGCCCTTACCGGACTCGGGTGGAGACAAACAACGCGGAGGTCAGTCACCCTCCTTGCGCTCCCTCGTGGCCAGCAGCCTGCGCAGTGAGTACAGCCGCGCCGGGTCCGCGTGACCCTCGGCCACCCACTCGTCGAGCGCGCAGTCCGGCTCATCATGACTGCACGCGCGCGGGCAGCCCTCGGTTCCCGGCTCCAGGTCCGGGAAGGCGTGGATGACTCGGGACGGGTCCACGTGGTGCAGCCCGAAGGACCGTACGCCCGGGGTGTCGATCAGCCATCCGTCGTCGTCCGGGAGCGGCAGCGCGAGCGCCGACGTCGTCGTGTGCCTGCCGCGGCCCGTCACCGCGTTGACGACCCCCGTCGTGCGCCGCCGCTCCTTGGCCACGAGCGCGTTGACCAGTGTCGTCTTGCCGACGCCCGAGTGCCCCACGAAAGCCGTGATCTTGCCGTCGAGTTGTTTGCGCACGCGGTCCACCGCCTCGCCGTTCTCCAGCTCCGCACGGCTGGTCACGA
This sequence comes from Streptomyces cupreus, assembly GCF_014257025.1. Classification (GTDB taxonomy): domain Bacteria; phylum Actinomycetota; class Actinomycetes; order Streptomycetales; family Streptomycetaceae; genus Streptomyces; species Streptomyces cupreus. The sequence goes on along the minus strand of NZ_JACMSF010000030.1, from coordinate 48,400 downwards.
CATACGGAACACCCAACGCGCCGTACAGCTCAAGGAGTTCGTCGGGCGGGGCCAGGTCCGACTTGGTCAGCACCAGCAGCGGATCGAGACCGCCGTCGTACGCCGCCACCAGACAGCGGTCGATCAGTCGCGGCCGGGGTTCGGGGTCGGCCAGGGCCGTGACGATGGCGAGCTGGTCGGCGTTGGCCACGACCACCCGCTCGTAGGGATCGTCGTCGTCCGCCGTCCGTCGCAGCACCGAGCCGCGTTCCTTGATACGGACGATCCGCGCGAGGGTGTCCTTCTTGCCGGTCAGGTCGCCGACGATGGCGACCCGGTCGCCGACCACCGCGGCCTTGCGGCCCAGTTCGCGGGCCTTCATCGCCATCACCACCCGGTCCTCGACCAGGCAGGTCAGCCGGCCCCGGTCGACGGTGAGGACCATGCCCTCGGTCGCGTCCTCGTGCTTGGGGCGGATGTGCGTACGCGGCCGGTTGCCCTTGCGGTTCGGGCGGCTGCGGATGTCGTCCTCGTCGGTGTGCTTGCCGTAGCGGCGCATGATCCCGGTCCGCCCGTCAGTTCCCGAGCATCCCGGCCCACAGTTCGGGGAAGTCCGGCAGGGTCTTGGCCGTCGTCGCCACGTTCTCGATCTGCACGCCCTCGACCGCGAGGCCGATGATCGCGCCGGCGGTCGCCATGCGGTGGTCCTCGTACGTGTGGAAGATGCCGCCGTGCAGCCTGCGCGGGCGGATGTGCAGACCGTCGGCGGTCTCGGTGACATCACCGCCGAGTTCGTTGATCTCCTTGGTGAGCGCGGCCAGCCGGTCCGTCTCGTGCAGCCGCAGATGCGCGACACCGCGCAGCGTCGAGGGGGAGTCCGCGAGGGCGGCGACCGCCGCGATGCCCGGGGTCAGCTCGCCGACGTCGCTCAGGTCCACGTCGATGCCGTGCACGGCGCCCGAGCCGGTGAACTCCAGGCCGTACTCGGTCAGTTCGCAGGAACCGCCCATCTCGGTGAAGATCTCGCGCAGCCGGTCACCGGGCTGGGTGGTACGGGACGGCCAGTCGGGGATCAGCACCTTGCCGCCGGTGACCAGGGCGGCCGCCAGGAACGGCTGGGCGTTGGACAGATCTGGCTCGATGGTCAGGTCACGGCCGAGCAGCGCGCCCGGCGTCACCCGCCAGACGTTCGGCTCGCCGCCCGACTCGGGGGTGTCCACCTGGGCGCCGACCGCGCGCAGCATGTCCACCGTCATCCGGATGTGCGGCATGGAGGGCAGCGTGGAGCCGGTGTGCCGGACCTCCACGCCCTGGTTGAAGCGGGGGCCCGACAGCAGCAGGGCCGACACGAACTGCGACGAGGACGAGGCGTCGATCTCCACCGGACCGCCGTCCAGGGCACCGCCGCCGTGCACGGTCAGCGGCAGCGCGCCACGTCCGTCGTCGTCGATCCGGGCACCGAGGACACGCAGGGCGTCGATCACACCGTGCAGGGGGCGCTCGTACGACCTCGGGTCGCCGTCGAAACGGATGGGGCCGTCGGCGAGGGCCGCGACCGGCGGCAGGAAGCGCATCACGGTGCCGGCGTTGCCGACGTCCACCGTGGCGGGGCCCCGCAGGCCCGTGGGCAGGACGCGCCAGGCCTCGCCGGAGCCGTCCGGGCCGACGCCCTCCTCGATCTGGATGCCCATGGCACGCAGCGCGCCGGCCATCAGGAGGGTGTCGCGGGAGCGGAGGGGGCGGCGGAGCCAGCCGGGTTCGCTGGCGAGGGCTGCGAGCACGAGGGCTCGGTTCGTGACCGACTTGGACCCGGGCACGTGGACGGTCGCTTCGACGGCACCGCGCGCGTGGGGGGCGGGCCAGAGGGCGTTTTGTGCGTGGTTCGGGGCCATGCGTTCCACTCTAGTGGGCAGGGGGATGCGGGTCGGCTTTCGGCTGCGGGTCCGTTGTGGCTGGTCACATATCCAAGAGCCACCTTCCGCCGCCTATCAGCGAGCACAGCGATACCGCGTGGAAGAGGAACAGCCACAGGCCCGCCGGTACATGCGTCAACCTCGACAGCTGGTCCGCGTCCGAGTCGCCCGCTCCGCCCCTCGCCCTCTTCGCCTGTAGCTCGAAAGCGGGACGCACCCCGCCGATCAACAGGAACCACACCACCGCGTACGCGAACGCCGCCTGCACCTGCGGTCCCGCCAGCCACGACACCAGCACGAAGGTTCCGCCCGTCAGCACCACCGTCAGCGCCCCGTACGCGTTGCGGATCATGACCAGCATCGCCAGCAGCAGGGCCGTCGCCAGCCACAGCAGCAGGGTGATGCGGCCCGCGCCCAGCAGAGCCGCGCCGCCCAGGCCCAGCAGCGGGGGAGCCGTGTAGCCGGCCGCCGCCGTGAGGATCATGCCGAGGCCGTGCGGTTTGCCTCGGCTGACCGTGAGGCCGCTGGTGTCGGAGTGGAGGCGTATGCCCGTGAGCTGCCGGCCGGTGAGCAGGGCGATCAGGCCGTGGCCGCCCTCGTGGGCGATGGTGATCGCGTTGCGGGCGACGCGCCACACGCCCTGCGGGACGACCACCGCCACGGCGGCCACGAGGGTCGCGATCACGACCCACAGGTCGGGGTCGGTCTGGGTGCCGGCGAGCTCGTCCCACAGAGAGGTCGCTGTGCTGCTGTCCATGTGTCCGGGGTGCTCCCTCTGTTCCTAAGGAATCTGGCAGTGTGGCACGTATGTGCGGACGGTATGCATCGAGTCGTAGGCCCGAGGATCTCGCAGGAATCTTTGAGATCGAGAAGTGGGAACCCGAGGAGACCCTGGAGCCCGACTACAACGTCGCTCCGACCAAAGAGGTCTACGCGGTCCTGGACCGCCCTGTGAAGGACGCCGACGACAAGCGCCCGGTTCGCCAGCTGCGCAAGCTCAAGTGGGGGCTCGTCCCGTCCTGGTCCAAGACGCCCGAGGGCGGCGCCCGGATGATCAACGCGCGTGCCGAGACGGTCCACGAGAAGCCGTCGTACCGCCGTGCCTTCGCCGCTCGCCGCTGCATCCTGCCCGCCGATGGCTACTACGAGTGGGTCACCGGCAAGCAGGAGCGGAACCTGGAGGAGGAGGGGAAGAAGAAGCGGCCGCGCAAGCAGCCCTATTTCGTGCTGCCCGCCGACGGCTCCGTCTTCGCGATGGCCGGCCTCTATGAGTTCTGGCGGGACAAGACCCTGCCCGACGACCACCCCCAGGCCTGGTGGGTGACCTGCTCCGTGATCACCACCGACGCGGAGACGACCCCGCTCGCCGTGTCCCCCGCCGAGGGCCCGCACGCGCTGGCCGAGATTCACCCCCGGATGCCGCTGATGCTCACCCCGGACCGCTGGGACGCCTGGCTCGACCCGTCCCGCACCGACGTCGACGACCTCCGCGAGCTGCTCGCCCCGCCGCCCGCCGGGCTGATGCGCGCCTACCCGGTGACCACCGCCGTCAGCAACGTCCGCAACAACGGCCCGGAGCTGCTGAAGGAGCTGGAGGGGCCCGAGGAAGGCACACTCTTCTGATGTGACGACCTCTTCTGATGTGACGACCGAGATCATCAGCACGGACGCGGGGGACGCCCGCGTCACCTGGCACAAGGCGAGGAAGGCCCGCCTGGTACTGGCGGTCAGCCATGGCGCGGGCGGGGGCGTCGAGGCGCGGGACCTCAAGGCGCTCGCCCAGGTGCTGCCCGCGCACGGCGTGACCGTCGCCCTCGTCGAGCAGCCCTGGCGGGTGGCCGGCAAGAAGGTCGCCCCCGCCCCGAAGACCCTCGACGTCGGCTGGCGTGGCGTCTGGCCCGCGCTGACCGAGCCCGGACTACCGGTGATCTCCGGCGGCCGCAGCGCAGGCGCCCGCGTCGCCTGCCGTACCGCCACGGAACTCGGCGCCCACGCCGTCCTCGCGCTCAGCTTCCCGCTGCACCCACCGGGCAAGCCGGAGAAGTCCCGCGCCGAGGAGCTGCTCGGTTCCGGGGTGCCCACCCTCGTCGTCCAGGGCGGCAACGACCCCTTCGGCAAGCCCGAGGAGTTCCCGGACGGCTCCTACGAACTGGTCGAGGTGCCCTACGGCGACCATGGCTTCGCCGTGCCGAAGCGGGCGGACATCACCCAGGAGCAGGCCGTGGCGATGGTCACCGACGCCGTGGTGCAGTGGACCGCGTCACGCAGGTAAAGCTTCGGGAATGTTGCGCCCCGTACCACTGTTGAGGCGGACAGAAGCGCTGGCCACCAGCACCGACGTCGTAGGAGAGGAAGTCCGCCGCATGGGTTCGACCTTCTGCCCGGCCCGCAGCAGCCGCACCGACCTGGACTGGACAGTGCTGCACGCGGCCAAGACCGCTCCTATTCGAGGGGCGGCGGGAACGGGTAGTCGTCTATCCTCCGATTCTGGCGACACCGGCTTCGGTGCTGCCCGGAATCTTGAGGAGGTGGGTCCGGTCACCGGTACCGACGCAGGGGCCGACAACGGCCAGGCGGAGCTGCCCGAGGGCCAGGGCACGAGCACGGACACGTCCGCGGAGACCACCGCCGAGCGCAGCGCGCGCTTCGAGCGGGACGCGCTCGAATTCCTCGACCAGATGTACTCGGCCGCCCTGCGCATGACGCGCAACCCGGCCGACGCCGAGGACCTGGTGCAGGAGACGTACGCCAAGGCGTACGCGTCCTTCCACCAGTTCCGCGAGGGCACCAACCTCAAGGCCTGGCTGTACCGGATCCTCACCAACACCTTCATCAACTCGTACCGCAAGAAGCAGCGTGAACCCCAGCGCTCCGCGGCCGAGGAGATCGAGGACTGGCAGCTGGCCCGTGCCGAGTCGCACATGTCGACGGGTCTGCGCTCCGCGGAGTCGCAGGCGCTCGACCATCTGCCCGACTCGGACGTGAAGGAAGCGCTGCAGGCGATCCCCGAGGAATTCCGCATCGCCGTCTATCTCGCGGACGTGGAGGGCTTTGCGTACAAGGAGATCGCGGACATCATGGGGACACCCATCGGTACGGTGATGTCCCGGCTGCACCGGGGCCGCCGTCAACTGCGCGGCATGCTGGAGGACTACGCCCGTGAGCGCGGGCTGGTCCCGGCGGGCGCCGGAGAGTCGAACGAAGCGAAAGGCTCGGGCTCATGAGCTGCGGAGAGCCGCACGAGACGGATTGCAGCGAGGTTCTCGACCATCTCTACGAGTTCCTCGACAGCGAGATGCCGGACGTCGACCGCGACAAGTTCAAGCAGCACTTCCAGGAGTGCTCGCCGTGCCTGGAGAAGTACGGGCTCGAAGAGGCCGTGAAGAAGCTGGTCAAGCGGTGCTGCGGGCATGACGACGTGCCGACCGACCTGCGTTCCAAGGTTCTGGGACGGCTCGACCTGATCCGTTCCGGGCAGGCCGTCCCCGAGCACGACGTCACCGTCACCCCGCAGGAGTCCTGAACTCCCGCCCCGGGAACGGGCGGTCATCACTCGAACGTGCTAATCGGCGGCTGATGCGCCCGCACCCTCCCCCCTGGCCGCCCTAGGCTCCGGAGCCTGGACAGGCATGGTCAGGGGAGGGGTTCATGGAGGGGATTCCCGCGCGGGCGCGTGTGTACGTGGCCTGCGCCGCCCTCGGCGCCCTGCTCTGTCTGCTGCCGCTGCCGACGATCCGTACGCCCTGGTGGGCCCTCGCCCTCCTGGCCGCGCTGTACGCCGGCTGCGAGCAGATCGCCCGCCGGCGCTTCGCCGGCACCTTCTACCCGGTCCTGCTCGCCGGCGCCTTTCTGCTGCCCCCGCACGCCGCGGCCCTCGTGGCGATACCCGGAGCACTGCTCTCCCAAGGCGCGCTCGTACGACGGACATGGCGGGCCGCCCGGTTGGCGCTCGCCGTCTGGGCCGCCGCCCGGGTGCACTGGGCGCTGGACGGGCGGGACGCGGTCGTCGCCGCCGACTTCCCGTACGCCCTGCTCCCCGCCTGGGCCGCGGTCCTGGCCTTCTGCCTGGTGCTGACCCTGCTCGACGGCGGCATCCTCGCCCTCGCCGACCGGGTGCCGGTCCGCCGGGCCTGGCGCGGGCTCTTCCTGCGCTCGCTGGCGCCGGTCGCCGTACACGGCCTCGCCGGTCTGATGATGGCCGTCCTGTGGCGCAGCCCCTACGGTCCGGTCGCCGCGCTGCTCGTGCTGCTGCCGATGTGCGTGTCCTGGTGGGTGTTCGCGCAGTACCACCGGGAGCGGGCGGCCCACCAGGCGACCATCCGGGCGCTGGTGCAGGCCGTCGACATCAAGGACGGCTACACCCGCGGACACAGCGAGCGCGTCGGACAGGCCTCGATGATGATCGCCCGCGAGCTGGGCATGGACGCCGAGCGCGTGGAGGTGCTGCGGTTCGCCGGAATCCTGCACGACGTGGGGAAACTCGGGGTGCCCACCCGGCTGCTGCGCAAGGACGGCCCGCTCACCCCGGAGGAACGGCGGATCATCGAACTGCATCCGGAGTACGGGCACGAGATGGTGCGGGGCATCTCCTTCCTCGGGGAGGCCAGGGCCGCCGTACTGCATCACCATGAGCGGCTCGACGGGAGCGGGTATCCGTACGGGCTCGTGGGCGGGCAGATCCCGGAGTCCGCACGGGTCGTCGCCGTCGCGGACGCCTTCGACGCGATGACGTCCACACGGTCCTACCGGCGGGCGCGGCCCGTCTGCGTGGCTCTTCAGGAGCTGGAGCGGTGCGCGGGCACACAGTTCGATCCGCGGATGGTGTCGGCGCTGGTGCGGGTGATCGAGCGGTGGGGATGGCGTCCGGAGGTCACCGCGGGCGAGGGGCGGGTTCCGGCGCCGGGCGCGCCGGTCGCCAGCAGGCCGGGAGCCCGTCGATGAGCGCGGCCCGGCCCGGGTGGATCCTCGTCCTCATCCATGCCTCGGCCGCCCTGCTGGGCGTCGTCTCACTCGTCGGCACGCTCTGGAACGGTCTGGAGGAACGTCCCGTCGCGCTTGCGTTCGGGCTCCTCATCACCGTGGGTGAGTTCACCCGGTGGACCGGCGCCCAGGTCCGGGAGGCCGCGCCGCTCGGTGCCGCGGGCGCCCTGTCGTACGCCCTGCTCGGTGAGGACGCGGGGCAGCCCACGCACCACGGTGTGCTCCAGGTCGTCACCATCGTCGTCATCGCCGCCCTTCTCGGCGGCGCCCCGCACATCGCCCGCGGCCGGGGCCTGGAGCCCGACCAGCTGGCCCGGCGGGTGCTCACCGTCGGCTTCGCCGCCGTCTGCTTCCAACCCCTGTACAACCGGGGCTTCTTCGACGAGTGGAGCGGCGCCGCCTACGCGCTGCTGCTGATCGCGCTGCTGGCCCTCACCGCCCTGTGCGACGCCGTACTCGCCGCCGCGCTCGCGCACTCCAGGACCGGATGGCCGTTCGGCCCGCTGCTGAGGGACGAGATGCGAGCCCTGCTCGGGATCGGCTCGGCCGTCTGCGCGACCGGCGCGGTGATGGCGCTCGCGGTGGCCGTCGTCGGCCTGTGGGCACTGCCCGTGTTCTGCCTGCCACTGCTGCTCACCCAGCTCTCCTTCCGCCGCTACGCCGCCGTCCGCGCCACCTACCGGCAGACCATCGCCTCCCTCGCCCGGGCCACCGAGGTCGCCGGATACACCCCGGCCGGGCACGCCCGCAGGGTCGCCGCGCTCAGCGTCGCCGTCGGCCGGGACCTGGGCCTGTCCGGGACCGAGCTCACCGTGCTGGAGTACGCGGCGCTCATGCACGACATCGGACAGCTCAGCCTGGTCGACCCGGTCCCGTCCGGCGCCACCGCCGACCTGTCCGCCGCCGAACAGCGCAGGATCGCCCTGCTCGGCGGCGCTGTCGTCCGCCAGACCGGCGTCGACGGCTCGGTCGCGGTCGTCGTCGAGCGCCAGGCCGACCCGTGCCGGGAGCAGCCGGTGGCCGCGCGGATCGTACGGGCGGTGAACGCCTACGAGGAGAAGGCCCAGGGGACCGGGCCGGAAGGGCCGCTGAAGGCGCTGGAGGAGCTGCGGCTCGGCACCGCGGGGGACTATGCGCCGGAGGTTGTCGAGGCGCTGGCCAGGGTCCTGTCAAGAGACTGTCTGACCTTGGGTCGAGCGGGGTAACCCATGGGTAATGAGCGCCCCTCCAGCGGTACGTGGTTGGATGCGAAGGGAGAGGGTCTCCGAGAGGCTGTCCGGGGGCACAGCCGGCCCACTCCACGGAACTGGCAGGCGGGAAACGTGAGGATCTTCGGCAAGGGACGGCACCGGCCCTCCGCCTCCTGGCGGCAGGCCACCGACCGCGCGTTCACACTGATCGGCGACGGTCGGTACGAGGACGCGGGCGCGCTGCTGACACGTGCCGCCGATCTGGAGCCCTGGCTCTCCGAGTCCTGGTTCAACCTCGCCCTGCTGCACAAGTTCCGGCACGACTGGGAGCAGGCGCGGGCGGCGGGCCTGAGGGCCGTGGCGCTGCTCGACCGGGAGACCGGGGCGCCCGACTGGTGGAACGTCGGCATCGCGGCCACCGCCCTGCAGGACTGGCCGCTGGCCCGGCGGGCCTGGCAGGCCTACGGGCTGCGGGTGCCGGGCGGTGCGACCGACTCCGGGGAGCCGGTCGGCATGGACCTCGGCAGCGCGGCCGTACGGCTGTCCCCGGAGGGGGAGGCCGAGGTGGTGTGGGGGCGGCGACTGGATCCGGCGCGGATCGAGGTGCTGTCGATTCCGCTGCCGTCGTCCGGGCGGCGCTGGGGCGAGGTCGTCCTGCACGACGGCGTGCCCCACGGGGAGCGGACGACGGCCGCGGGGCACGCGTACCCCGTCTTCGACGAGATCGAGCTGTGGGCGCCCTCCCCGGTGCCGACCTGGGTGGTGCTGCTGGAGGCGGCGACCGAGGCGGACCGGGACGCGCTGGAGCAGCTCGCGGCGGACGCCGGGTTCGCGGCGGAGGACTGGTCTTCTTCGGTACGGCTGCTCTGCCGCACATGTTCCGAGTCCCGGATGCCCTCGGACGAGGGCGACGGGGAGCATCTCGACCCGCACGACCACAGCGAGCCGGGGCATCCGGGCCCGCTGGGGCATCGGACGGACGGACAGCTGTGGGTGCCGGAGCGCGAGTGCGGAGTGGCCGCGCCGGCTTCTCTGGTGCGGGGGTTGCTGGACGGATGGGTCGCGGACAGCCCCGATTCCCGGGACTGGCGGGATCTGGAAGAGGTCTGCTGAAGCATCGCCGTACCCTGTATCAGCACCGAATCCCAGTTTTCCAGGAAGGCATACGTCGGTCATGGCGCAGCAGGACACCGATCAGCAGCACGCGGGCGTGCTCCCCGTGGACGACGAGGGCTTCGTCATCGACACCGAGGAGACCGAGGAGCGCGAGAACGCCTGGCGCGAGCGGGGTACCTCGCGGCCGATCACCCTCGTCGGGAACCCGGTGCTCCACAAGGAGTGCAAGGACGTCACCGAGTTCGGCCCGGAGCTGGACCAGGTGGTCGCGGACATGTTCGCCTCGCAGCGCACCGCCGAGGGCGTGGGCCTGGCCGCCAACCAGATCGGCGTGGACCTGAAGGTCTTCGTCTACGACTGCCAGGACGACCAGGGCACCCGGCATGTCGGCGTCGTCTGCAACCCCAAGCTCGTCGACCTGCCCGCCGAGAAGCGCCGTCTCGACGACAGCAACGAAGGATGCCTGTCCGTGCCGACCGCGTACGCGCCGCTCGCCCGGCCGGACTACGCCGAGGTCACCGGGCAGGACGAGCAGGGCAACCCGATCAAGGTGCGCGGCACCGGCTACTTCGCGCGCTGCCTCCAGCACGAGACCGACCACCTGTACGGCTACCTCTACATCGACCGGCTCTCCAAGCGTGAACGCAAGGACGCGCTGCGGCAGATGGCCGAGAGCGAGCCTCGCTACCCGGTGGTCGCAAACGACTGACGTCCCTCAAGTCCCAGACGCACGGCGCCTGTTCAGGAACCTCTTCCTGACCAGGCGCCGTTCGTCTGTGCGTCGCACGTTCGAGCCCATGTGGTGCGTATCTACTGATCCATAATCAGTCACACAAGGGGAGATTCTCGGCATCGTGGGGTAGTGAATGGAGCAAATCCGTTCCCAGATCGGTCAGTTGTGGTGCTGAATGGGAAGTGCGGGGATACGCAACGGCGCACGCCCGGCACAGCGGGAGGGGTGTGCGCAACTGGCGGCTGAGAGGGGTTTGTTCGTGCATGCTTTCTCACACAGCACCACATCGACGCCGACGGCGGTCGCGGTTCCACCATCGCTCTACCTTCCGGTGATCGAGGCTGCATTTCCCAGGCAACTCCATCCGTATTGGCCCCGGCTTCAGGAGAAGACCCGCACCTGGCTGCTGGAAAAACGGCTCATGCCGGCGGACAAGGTGGAGGAATATGCCGACGGCCTTTGCTACACCGACCTCATGGCGGGGTACTACATTGGCGCCCCCGACGAGGTCCTGCAGGCCATTGCGGACTACAGCGCGTGGTTCTTCGTCTGGGACGACCGACACGACCGCGACATCGTGCACCGCCGCCCGTCCGCCTGGCGGCGGCTGAGGTTCCGGTTGCATGCGTCCCTCGACGCACCCGAGGACCACCTGCACCACGAGGATCCGCTGGTGGCCGGGTTCGCGGACAGCATGGTGCGGCTGTACTCGTTCCTGCCCTCGACCTGGAACGCCCGGTTCGCCCGGCACTTCCACACGGTGATCGAGGCGTACGACCAGGAATTCCACAACCGGACGAACGGAATCATCCCCACCGTCGAGGATTACCTCGCACTGCGCCGGCTCACCTTCGCGCACTGGATCTGGACCGATCTGCTGGAGCCGAGCGCCGGATGTGAACTCCCGGACTCGATACGGAAACACCCGGCATATCGGCGGGCGGCGCTGCTGAGCCAGGAATTCGCCGCCTGGTACAACGACCTCTGCTCGCTTCCCAAGGAAATAGCGGGCGATGAGGTGCACAATCTCGGAATCAGTCTCATCAAACACGAGGGGCTGACTCTGGAAGAAGCGGTGGTGGAAGTAAGGCGGCGCATCGAGGAATGCATTACCGAATTCCTGGTCGCCGAGCGGGCCGCACTTCGATTCGCCGATGCTCTCGCCGACGGCACCTTGCGGGGAAAGGAATTGAGTGCCGCCGTACGGGCCTGTGTGTGCAATATGCGCAACTGGTTCAGCACCGTCTACTGGTTCCACCACGAGTCCGGCCGGTACATGGTCGACAGCTGGGACGACCGGTCCACGCCCCCGTACGTCAACAACGAAGCGGCAGGTGAGAAATGACCGTCGAGTCCGTGAAGCCCGAAGCGCAGATATATGCGGAATCGGAACTGCGTGAGCCGCCCCTCGCCGGCGGCGGCGTCCCGCTGCTCGGCCACGGCTGGAAGCTGGTGCGCGATCCGCTCTCCTTCATGGCGGCGCTGCGCGAGCACGGCGATGTCGTGCGGCTGAAGCTCGGCCCGAAGACGGTGTACGCGGTCACCACCCCGGACCTCACCGGCGCCCTGGCCCTCAGTGCCGACTTCAAGATCGACGGGCCGCTGTGGGAGTCCCTCGAAGGCCTGCTCGGCAAGGAGGGTGTGGCCACCGCCAACGGACCTCGGCACCGGCGCCAGCGGCGCACCATCCAGCCCGCGTTCCGGCTCGACGCGATCCCCGCGTACGGGCCGATCATGGAGGAGGAGGCGCATGCGCTGACCGTGCGCTGGCGCCCCGGCGAGACGATCGACTGCACCTCGGAGTCCTTCCGGGTGGCCGTCCGGATCGCCGCCCGCTGTCTGCTGCGCGGGGACTACATGGACGAACGGGCCGAGCGGCTGTGCATTGCACTCGCCACCGTCTTCCGTGGTATGTACCGCAGGATGGTGATACCCGCCGGACCGCTCTACCGGCTGCCGCTTCCGCCCAACCGTAAATTCAACCGAGCCCTGGCCGACTTGCATCGGCTGGTCGACGAGATCGTCGCCGAGCGGCGGGCATCTGGTCAAAAGCCGGACGATTTGCTGACGGCCTTGCTGGAGGCGAAGGAAGAGAATGGCGAGCCGATCGGGGAACAGGAGATCCACGACCAGGTCGTCGCGATACTCACCCCCGGAAGCGAAACCGTCGCGTCCACGATCATGTGGCTGCTGCAAGTGCTCGCGGAACATCCCGAGCACGCCGACCGGGTGGCCGCGGAGGTTGAATCCGTCACCGGTGGTCGGCCCGTCGCATTCGAGGATGTCCGGGCGCTCAGGTACACGAACAATGTCGTCGTCGAGGCGATGCGTTTGCGTCCGGCCGTCTGGATATTGACGCGGCGGGCGGTGACCGACGCCGGGCTCGGCGGGTATCGCATTCCGGCGGGCGCGGACATCGTATACAGCCCGTACGCGATCCAGCGCGATGCGAAGTCGTACGCGGACAACCTTCGGTTCGACCCCGACCGCTGGCTTCCGGAACGCGTGAAGGATGTGCCCAAATACGCCATGAGCCCCTTCAGTGTGGGCAACCGCAAGTGCCCGAGCGATCACTTCTCCATGGCGCAACTGACGCTGATCACGGCGGCGGTGGCCACGAAGTACCGCTTCGAGCAGGTGTCCGGGTCCAACGACAGCACCCGGGTGGGCATCACCCTGCGTCCGCACAACCTGCTGCTCAGGCCGGTGCCCAGGTGACGGATCAGGCCGCCTCCGGGCCCCGGAAGGTGCGCCGGTAGGCGTTCGGGGTGGTCCCGAGGGCACGGACGAACTGGTGGCGCAGCGCCGCCGCGGTGCCGAACCCGGTCCGGCTCGCGACGGCGTCCACCGTCTCGTCCGTCGTCTCCAGCAACTGCTGGGCCAGCAGGACGCGTTGGCGCAGGATCCAGCGGTAGGGGGTCGTGCCCGTCTCCTGCTGGAAGCGGCGCGCGAAGGTGCGCGGGGACATGTGCGCGAGGTCGGCGAGCTGCTCGACGGTGACCTCCTCGTCGAGATGCCGTTCCATCCAGGTCAGGACATCGCCGACCGTGTCGCACTGGGAGCGGGGCAGCGGGCGGTCGATGTACTGCGCCTGCCCGCCGTCCCGGTGCGGCGGCACCACCATGCGCCGGGCGATGGCGTTGGCGACCTCCACGCCCTCCTCCTTGCGCACGAGGTGCAGACAGGCGTCGATCCCGGAGGCCGTGCCCGCCGAGGTGATCACCGGGTCCTCGTCCACGTACAGCACATCGGGCTCGATCACCGCGCGCGGGAAGCGCCGGGCGAGCTCGTCGGCCTGCCGCCAGTGCACCGCGCAGCGCCTGCCGTCCAGCAGTCCGGCCGCGCCGAGCACGAAGACGCCGGAACAGACGCTGAGCACCCGGGCACCCCGGTCCACGGCCCGCACCAGGGCGTCGAGCAGCGCGGGCGGATACTCCCGGCCGATGTAGTCGCTGCCCGCCGGCACGGCGATCAGATCGGCCTCGTCGAGCCGGTCGAGGCCGTACGGCGTGGAGACCGTGAACCCGGGGATGTGCGTGCTCAGCGCGGGGCCCTCTGCCGAGACGACCGCGAAGTCGTACACCGGAAGTCCCTGGTCACTGCGGTCCAGCCCGAAGACCTCGCAAACGACGCCGAGTTCGAAGGGATGCACGCCGTCGAGCAGTGCGACGGCCACGTTTTTCAGCACACCGCCAGTGTGCCACGGAGCTGGCAGTAATTCGATGGTGTACGGCAGTCCTGCCACTGTCAGGAGTGTCATCCCAGTACGACGATTACCGCATGGACGCATTCCTCGGAATCCTGACCGTCACCGTTCTCTTCTTCCTGCTCGCGGCCCCGGCGCTCGTGGGCCTGGTCCACGAGCGCCGGATCGACCGCCAGCTACGGGCGGCCCGCCCGACTCAGAAGTCCTCGTCGAAGCCGACTGACCCCTCCACCGCGACCTGGTACGCCGAAGGGCGCCGCTCGAAGAAGTTGGTGAGCTCCTGAACCCCCTGCAACTCCATGAAGGAGAAGGGGTTCTCCGAGCCGTACACCGGAGCGAAGCCGAGCCGGCTCAGCCGCTGGTCGGCGACGCACTCCAGGTACTGCCGCATCGACTCGGTGTTCATGCCCGGGAGGCCGTCACCGCACAGGTCGCGCGCGAACTGCAGCTCGGCCTCGACGGCCTCCCTCAGCATGTCGGTGACCTGCTGCTGAAGTTGGTCGTCGAAGAGTTCCGGCTCCTCCTTGCGGACGGTGTCGACGACATCGAAGGCGAAGCTCATGTGCATCGTCTCGTCGCGGAACACCCAGTTGGTGCCGGTCGCCAGACCGTGCAGCAGGCCCCGGCTGCGGAACCAGTAGACGTACGCGAAGGCGCCGTAGAAGAACAGGCCCTCGATGCACGCGGCGAAGCAGATCAGGTTGAGCAGGAAGCGGCGGCGGTCGGCCTGGGTCTCCAGGCGGTCCAGCTTCTCGACCTCGTTGATCCACTTGAAGCAGAACCCGGCCTTCTCGCGGATGGAGGGGATGCTCTCGACGGCGTCGAAGGCCGCCGCCCTGTCCTCCGGGTCGGGCAGATAGGTGTCGAGCAGCGTCAAGTAGAACTGGACGTGCACGGCCTCCTCGAAGAGCTGGCGGGACAGGTACAGCCGCGCCTCGGGGGAGTTGATGTGCTTGTACAGCGTCAGCACCAGGTTGTTCGCGACGATCGAGTCGCCGGTCGCGAAGAAGGCGACCAGCCGGTCGATGAGGTGCTGCTCGGCGGGCGTGAGCTTGGCCAGGTCGGCGACGTCCGAGTGGAGGTCGACCTCCTCCACGGTCCAGGTGTTCTTGATGGCGTCCCGGTAGCGCTCGTAGAAGTCCGGGTAGCGCATGGGGCGGAGAGTCAGCTCGAAGCCGGGGTCGAGCAGGTTCTGATTGCTGGGCATTACTGGCAGGCCTCGCAGGACTCGGGGTTCTCAAGGGAGCAGGCGACGGCGTCCTCGGGAGCCGGCTGCTGCACGGGGACAGTTGCCTGGGCGGCGCGGGCGATACGAGTCGCCGGGCGCGAGCGCAGGTAGTACGTCGTCTTCAGCCCGGACTTCCAGGCGTACGCGTACATCGAGGAGAGCTTGCCGATGGTCGGTGTCTCCAGGAAGAGGTTCAGGGACTGGGACTGGTCCAGGAACGGCGTCCGCGCCGCAGCCATGTCGATCAGACCGCGCTGCGGGATCTCCCACGCCGTGCGGTACAGCGCCCGTACGTCCGCCGGGATCCAGGCGAAGTCCTGCACCGAGCCGTTCGCCTCGCGCAGCGCCTCGCGGGTGCGGGCGTCCCAGACGCCGAGCTCCTTGAGGTCGTTGACCAGGTAGGAGTTGACCTGGAGGAACTCACCCGACAGCGTCTCGCGCTTGAACAGGTTGGACACCTGCGGCTCGATGCACTCGTAGACGCCGGCGATGGAGGCGATGGTGGCGGTGGGTGCGATGGCCAGCAGGAGCGAGTTGCGCATCCCGACCTCGGCGATACGGCTCCGCAGTGCCGCCCACCGTTCGGGCCAGGTGAGTTCGGCGTCGTAGTGGTCGGGGTGCAGGACGCCCTGCGCGGTACGGGTCCTCTCCCAGGCCGGCAGCGGGCCGCTGCGCTCGGCGAGGTCGGCGGAGGCCTCATACGCGGCGAGCATGACCCGCTCGGCGATCCGCGTGGAGAGCGCCTTGGCCTCCGGCGAGTCGAAGGGCAGCCGCAGCTTGAAGAAGACGTCCTGGAGGCCCATCGCGCCGAGGCCGACGGGGCGCCACTTGGCGTTGGAGCGGCCCGCCTGCTCGGTCGGGTAGAAGTTGATGTCGACGACGCGGTCGAGGAAGGTGACGGCGGTACGGACGGTGGCTTCGAGCCGCTCCCAGTCGATGTCGCCGCCCGCCACGAACGCCCCGAGGTTCACCGACCCCAGGTTGCAGACCGCCGTCTCCCCGTCGTCAGTGACCTCCAGGATCTCCGTGCAGAGGTTGGAGGAGTGGACGACATGGCCCGGCAGGGCCGTCTGGTTGGCGGTGCGGTTGGCGGCGTCCTTGAAGGTCATCCAGCCGTTGCCGGTCTGCGCGAGGGTGCGCATCATGCGGCCGTAGAGGTCACGGGCGGGGATGGTCTTGCGGGCGAGGCCCGAGACTTCGGCCTTCCGGTACGCCGCGTCGAACTCCTCGCCCCACAGGTCGACCAGCTCGGGCACATCGGCGGGGGAGAACAGGGACCAGTCCTGATCGGCGTTCACCCGGCGCATGAACTCGTCCGGGATCCAGTGCGCGAGGTTCAGATTGTGCGTACGCCGGGCGTCCTCGCCGGTGTTGTCGCGCAGCTCCAGGAACTCCTCGATGTCGGAGTGCCAGGTCTCCAGGTAGACCGCGGCCGCGCCCTTGCGCCGGCCGCCCTGGTTCACGGCGGCGACGGAGGCGTCGAGGGTCTTCAGGAACGGGACGATGCCGTTGGAGTGCCCGTTGGTGCCGCGGATCAGCGAACCCCGGCCGCGGATGCGGGAGTACGAGAGCCCGATGCCGCCGGCGTGCTTGGAGAGGCGGGCGACCTGGTGGTAGCGGTCGTAGATGGAGTCCAGCTCGTCCAGGGGGGAGTCGAGGAGGTAGCAGGACGACATCTGGGGGTGCCGGGTGCCGGAGTTGAAGAGCGTGGGGGAGGAGGGGAGGTAGTCGAGGCGGCTCATGAGCCCGTAGAGCGCGGCGACTTCGTCGACGGAGCGAGGAGTGTCGTCCTCGGCGAGCCCGGCGGCGACGCGCAGCATGAAGTGCTGAGGCGTCTCGACGACCTTGCGGGTGATGGGGTGCCGCAGCAGATACCGGCTGTGCAGCGTGCGCAGCCCGAAGTAGCCGAAGCGGTCGTCGGCGCCGGTGTCGATCAGCGCGTCCAGCCGCTCGGCGTGGATCCGCACGAACTCGGCGGTCCGGTCGGCGATGAGCCCCTCCCGGTGCCCTACCGCGATGGACCCGGTGAAGGACGTGACGCCCTGGGAGGCGGCCTCGGCGGCGATGGAGACGGTGAGCAGCCGGGCGGCCAGCCGGGAGTAGGCGGGGTCCTCGGAGATGAGCCCGGCGGCGGCCTCGGTGGCCAGCTCGCGCAGCTCCGACTCGTCCGCGCGGGCGGACCGTCCGCGCAGCGCGGCGGCGGCTACCCGGCCGGGGTCGGCGTCGGGGAGGTCGGCGGTCAGCTCGGTCAGGGTCCGCAGCAACGCGGTTCCGGGACCGTCGGTCTCCACCTGGGCGGCTGAAGCCGGGTCGGCTGGCGCGATGGTCACTGGGAGCTCTCCCTCGCTCGGCACGGGGCCTTGCGGAGGGCAGGGGCAGCTCACGAGCGCACGGGGCGTCGCGTCCACCGGCCCATTCCACGAGGCCCGGACGTCTGGCACCCGAACCGGACGGCCGGGCGCACTGTCGACAGGTCCTCGGACTGAACAGGCGTGCAGATACACGCAAGTACACCGTTGCGGGACAGTTCCGGATTCGCACCGGATTCCCCTGCGGCGACAGCGAGCATGAGCATACATCTTGTGCCGCCCCGCGGTGACACCCCCAGATGTTGTGTCGCGTCGGCTTCAGAGTGTCAACTCATAGGTGAGCAGAGTGAACTCCTCGTGCTTCGGGATCGGGTTCCAGTCGCGCTGCGGGGCGCGGGTGAAGCCGAGGCGCTCGTAGATGCGGTGGGCGGTCTGCATCAGGGGCTGGGTGGACAGGACGATGCCGGTGCGGTCGCCCGCGGCCCTCGCGCGGTCGATACAGGCCCGTACGAGGGCCTCTCCGACGCCCCTGCCGCGGGCCTCGTGGGCGACGGCGAGCATGCGGATCTCCGCCTCGCCGGGGCCGGCCAGGTCGGCCATGGGGCCGGGGGAGGGGACGAAGGTGACGCCGCCGAGGAGTCGGTCCTGCTCCACGGCCACCAGAACGTCCGCCGCGGCCGCTCGCTTCGCAACGTCTTTCAGTTCGCCCAGATACCAGTCGGCCTCGCCGAAGGTGAGGAGGCCGTCCTGGAGGTAGGCCTGGGCTGTGATCTCGCCCAGTTCGTCGTAGTCGGTCGGTGTCGCCTCGCGGATCCGGAAGTCCATGGACGTGAGTGTGTACGACAGCGGGCCGCCGTAGCATCTGCTGTTCGGCGGCCCGCTGCGCTGTTCTGATCAGTGGACCGGCGTCAGGTCCTTCTGCACGCCCGGGTCGCCCGCGTCCGCCGTGTAGTCCTCGGGACTTGTCTCGTCGACGCCCTCCGGGGCCTTGGCCGCCTTCAGGACGAAGGTGAGGACCACCGTGACGAGCAGGTTCAGCACGAACGCCGTCAGGCCGATGTAGCCGATCTCCCCGATGCCGGGGATCTCCTTCGACGAACCGCCGAAGTGCTTCTGCGTCGGCGACGCGACACCGTATGCCGCCACCGTGCCGTAGATCATGCCGACCGCCCAGCCGGCGAGCAGCGCCCAGCGGTGGAACCAGCGGGTGAACAGGCCGCCGACCAGGGCCGGGAAGGTCTGGAGGATCCAGATGCCGCCCAGGAGCTGGAAGTTGATGGCGACCGTCTTGTCCATCGTCAGGACGAAGACCAGCGCGCCCACCTTCACCAGCAGGGACACCAGCTTGGAGACCTTGGTCTCCTGCGCGGGCGTCGCGTCCGGCTTGATGAAGTCCTTGTAGATGTTGCGGGTGAAGAGGTTCGCCGCCGCGATGGACATGATGGCCGCCGGCACGAGGGCACCGATGCCGATCGCCGCGAAGGCCACGCCCGCGAACCAGTCCGGGAACATGTTCTCGAACAGCTGTGGGATCGCCAACTGGCCGTTCTCCACCTTCACTCCGGCCGCGATGGCCATGAAGCCGAGCAGCGCGAGCAGGCCGAGCATCAGCGAGTACAGCGGCAGGATCGTGGTGTTGCGGCGGATCACGTCACGGCTCTTGGAGGAGAGCGTCGCGGTGATCGAGTGCGGGTACATGAACAGCGCCAGCGCCGAGCCCAACGCCAGTGTGGCGTACGTCCATTGGCCCGCCTCGGCCGGGATGAGTCCGCCCACGCCGGTGGTCGTGAACTTCTCGCCCGCGTCGGCGAAGATCTCGTCGAAGCCGCCGAGCTTGATCGGGATGTAGATGATCGCCACCGCGATGACCAGATAGATCAGCGTGTCCTTGACGAAGGCGATCAGCGCCGGAGCGCGCAGACCCGAGGAGTAGGTGTACGCGGCCAGCACACCGAACGCGATCAGCAGCGGGAGGTCCTTGATGAACCAGTTCGTGTTCTCCCCGCCGCCGACGCCCATCACGTCCAGCACCGCCTGGATGCCGACGAGCTGGAGCGCGATGTATGGCATCGTTGCCAGGATGCCGGTCACCGCCACCGCCAGCGACAGCCCCTTGGAGCCGAAGCGGCCGCGCACGAAGTCCGACGTCGTCACGTACCCGTGCTTGTGGGACACCGACCACAGCCGGGGCAGGAACGTGAAGATCAGCGGATAGACGAGGATCGTGTACGGCACTGCGAAGAAGCCCGCCGCGCCGGCCGCGTAGATCGCCGCCGGGACCGCCACGAAGGTGTAAGCCGTGTACAGGTCGCCGCCCAGCAGGAACCAGGTGACCCAGGTGCCGAACGAGCGTCCGCCCAGACCCCATTCGTCGAGGCTGTGCTCGTTCTCGGCCTTGCGCCAGCGCGCGGCCAGGAAGCCCATGACCGTGACGGCCAGGAAGAAGAAGATGAAGACGGCGAGTGCCACGCCGTTCACGCCGTCGTTCACTTGGCGCCCCCAGCCTTACGGGCGCGCTGGTCACGCTGCCACAGCTGGTACGCGATCATCGTCAGGGCCGTGGAGATCAGCACCCAGGCCATCTGGTACCAGTAGAAGAATGGGATGCCGATGAAGGCCGGGTCGGCCTTCGCGTACGACCCCACCCACAACATCGCCACGAAGGGCGCGATCAGGCAGAGGGCGATGACGACGCGCACAGGCGTCACCACCGGCTCTCTGCTCACTTCTGGGGCTTGTGACATCTGACGGCTCCGTCCCCTCACTGATCACCTGGTGTAACGCGCAGGCAATCTAGGTCACGGTGTCGCAGAAGCGGAACCCCTCGTCCGTATATCGATCCCTCAAGATCCCCTCAACAGCAGCGGAAGCCCTGGCGCGGGTCCGACTCCTGACGGTCCGTCCGCATCCGCTCGAAGGCGCGTCGGGTCGGCACGGGCGCGAGGGGGTGGTCCTTGCGCACGTGCGCGACATAGCGGTCGTAGGCGGATTCGTCGGTCAGTTCACGGACGTACCAGCGCACGGCCCTAAGGGCCCGCCGTAGTGACCTCATCGCGCTGCTCCTCCTTCTCCTCGCGGGTCGGGAACAGTCCGGCCGGGGCGACGAGCTTCGATTCGACGTACGGCGCCTCGCTGAGCGTGGACAGGGCAGGGCGGCGGACGTGCCGGACGCAGACCCGGGCCGCGTCCACGATGACCACGACGATCAGCAGCGCGAGGACCGCCGAAAGGACGCCGTCCACGGTGGAGTTGGTGACCACGGTGTGCATGTCGTCCATGGTTTTCGCGGGCGGGAGGATCTTGCCGTCGTCGATGGCGTCCTGGAAGACCTGGCGCTGCTTGAAGAAGCCGACCTTGGGGTCGCTGGAGAACACCTTCTGGTAGCTGGCGGTCAGGGTGACCGTGGCGTCCCAGGCGAGCGGGATGCCGGTGATCCAGGCCCACTTGAGGCGGCCGGACTTCACCAGCAGCGTCGTGCAGACGGCCAGCGCGACGGCGGCCAGCAACTGGTTGGAGATACCGAAGATCGGGAACAACTGGTTGATGCCGCCGAGCGGTTCATGGACGCCCACCCACAGGAAGTACCCCCACAGTCCGCACACGATCGCGCTGCAGATGACCAGGCCGGGCTTCCAACTGACGTCCTTGAACGGCCGATAGAGGTTGCCGAGCGTGTCCTGGAGCATGAAGCGGCCCACGCGCGTGCCGGCGTCCAGCGCGGTCAGGATGAACAGTGCCTCGAACATGATCGCGAAGTGATACCAGAAGGCCCGCAGACTGTCCCCGGTGATCTGGGAGAAGATGTCGGAGATGCCGACGGCGAGCGTGGGCGCCCCGCCCGTGCGGTGCAGCAGGCTCGCCTCCTCGACGTTCTCCGCCGCCCGGGCGAGCGCCTCGGGGGAGATCTGGTAGCCCCAACTGCCCACGACCTGCGAGGCGTTCTGCACGGTGTCGCCGATGACCCCGGCGGGCGCGTTCATCGCGAAGTACAGGCCCGGGTCGATGATCGACGCGGCCACCAGCGCCATCACGGCGACCGACGACTCCATCAGCATGGAGCCGTAGCCGATCATCCGGACCTGGGTCTCCTTCTGGATCATCTTTGGCGTGGTACCGGAGGAGATCAGCGAGTGGAAGCCGGACAGGGCGCCGCAGGCGATGGTGATGAAGACGAACGGGAAGAGGGAGCCCGCGAACACCGGTCCGTCGCCGCGTGAGGCGAAGTCCGTCACCGCGTCCATCTTCAGCGTCGGCAGCGCGATGACGACACCGAGGGCGAGCAGGAGGATCGTGCCGATCTTCATGAAGGTGGAGAGGTAGTCGCGGGGCGCGAGCAGCATCCACACCGGCAGGATCGAGGCGATGAAGCCGTATGCCACCAGCCAGACGACCAGCGTGGAGGGCGCGAGCGTGAACGCGTCGGCCCAGGAGGACTCGGCCACCCAGCGGCCGGCGACCAGTGCGAGCAGCAGCAGTCCCACGCCGATCAGGGAGACCTCGCTGACCCGGCCGGGGCGCAGGACGCGCAGGTAGAAGCCCATCAGCAGGGCGATCGGGATGGTCATCGCGATGGAGAAGGTGCCCCAGGGCGACTCGGCCAGGGCGTTGACGATGACCAGGGCCAGCACCCCGAGCAGGATGATCATGATGGCGAAGGCGGCGAGGAGCGCTGCCGCGCCGCCGAACGGGCCGATCTCCTCGCGGGCCATCTGGCCGAGGGAACGGCCGTCGCGGCGGGTGGAGAAGAACAGCACCACCATGTCCTGGACCGCGCCCGCGAAGATGACGCCCGCGATGATCCAGATGGTGCCGGGCAGATAGCCCATCTGCGCCGCGAGCACCGGCCCGACCAGCGGTCCGGCGCCGGCGATGGCGGCGAAGTGGTGGCCGAGCAGGACGCGTCGGTCGGTCGGGTGGAAGTCGATGCCGTTGTCGAGCCGTTCCGCCGGGGTGGCCCGGGTCTTGTCGACCTTGAGGACCTTGTACGCGATGAACTTGGCGTAGAAGCGGTAGGCGATGGCGTACGAGCCGAGGGCCGCGGCGACCATCCAGGCGGCGGAGACGTCCTCGCCGCGGGCCAGCGCGAGCACCGCCCAGCCGGTGCCGCCGACCAACGCGACGAGGGTCCATATGACGATGGTTCGAGTGTTCGCGGTGCGCACCGGGTCGTCCTCCCGTCCATGCGATGACGGGGAGGACCGTAGAGCAGGAACAGCAGGGGCGCTACACCACGAGCACTATGTCGGTCGAAGCTTCAACAGACCTACTCTTGTGGACGC
Source organism: Streptomyces cupreus (assembly GCF_014257025.1). Lineage (GTDB taxonomy): Bacteria > Actinomycetota > Actinomycetes > Streptomycetales > Streptomycetaceae > Streptomyces > Streptomyces cupreus. The sequence goes on along the minus strand of NZ_JACMSF010000030.1, from coordinate 25,967 downwards.
CTCAACCTCGCGACGAACTTGTACCGGTCGCCCCGGTACACCGACCGCACCCACTCCACCGGCTTCCCCTCCCGGTCCAGCGAGTGGCGGGACAGCATCAGCATCGGCAGGCCCACGTCGGTGCCGAGCAGGCCCGCCTCGCGGGGGGTCGCCAGGGAGGTCTCGATGGTCTCCTCGGCCTCGGCGAGATGGACGTCGTAGACCTCGGCGAGCGCGGTGTAGAGGGACGTGTACTTGACCAGCGAGCGGCGCAGGGCCGGGAAGCGCTTGGCCGACAGATGGGTCGTCTCGATCGCCATCGGCTCGCCGTTGGCCATGCGCAGGCGCTCGATGCGCAGGACGCGGCCGCCGGCGGTGATGTCGAGCAGGTCGGCGAGGCGGTCGTCGGCGGTGATGTAGCCGATGTCCAGCAGCTGGGAGGTCGGTTCGAGACCCTGGGCGCGCATGTCCTCGGTGTACGAGGTGAGTTGCAGCGCCTGGGAGACCTTCGGCTTGGCGACGAACGTGCCCTTGCCCTGGATCCGCTCCAGGCGGCCCTCGACCACCAGCTCCTGAAGGGCCTGGCGCACCGTCGTGCGGGAGGTGTCGAACTCCGCCGCCAGCGTGCGCTCGGGCGGGACCGGGGTGCCCGGGGCCTGCGTCTCCGTCATGTCGAGCAGGTGCTTCTTCAAGCGGTAGTACTTGGGCACGCGCGCGGTACGGACGGTCGCCCCACCCTCGTTCTCCGCCCTGCTGACGTCGGTGCTCATGTTCTGCCTTCCCGGCTCCGGATGCGGATCACATCGTGATCCCTTCTGTATACCGTCGCCCACCGCTTTTGGTCTAGTCCATAGAGGCAAGTGGTCTAGCGGACGAGAGTACTCCGGCGCCGTTGTTTTCGCTGGCTTCTTACTTAAAGGTTCCTGCATATGTAGGTCGCATAACGGCTGGTCAGAGCGCATTCCGACCCCCTTGACAGGATTTTTGGTCTGGTCCAAGCTCCCCGTACTGGTCTACACCATTGGTCCAGGTCCCGGCCCATGGGCGGGAGGTGTGGGCATCCCTGAGGAGGGTGGCGTGAAGCGCAAGCTGATATCCGCGATCGGTGTCGCGGCAATGATGGTCTCCATCGCGGCGTGCGGGGGCGACGACGGCGACGAGGGCGGCAAGGCCGGCGCGGACGGTTACGCGGGCCAGACCCTCACCGTCTGGGTGATGGACGGTTCCTCCCCCGACCAGTGGCAGAAGGACGTCGCCGCGGCCTTCGAGAAGAAGACCAAGGCGAAGGTCAAGTTCGAGGTCCAGCAGTGGAACGGCATCCAGCAGAAGCTCACCACCGCCCTGTCGGAGGAGAACCCGCCGGACGTCTTCGAGATCGGCAACACCCAGACCCCGGCCTACGCCAAGACCGGCGGCCTCGCCGACCTCGCCGACCTCAAGACCGAGATCGGCGCCGACTGGACCGAGTCCCTGAACAACTCCTCGGTCTTCGAGGGCAAGCAGTACGCGGCGCCCTGGTACTTCGCCAACCGTGTCGTCCTCTACAACAAGAAGATCTGGGCCGAGGCGGGCATCAAGGACACCCCCAAGACCCGGGACGAGTTCTACGCGGACCTGAAGACGATCGGCGACAAGACCGACGCCGAGCCGATCTACCTGCCCGGCCAGAACTGGTACCACTTCGTCGGCCTGACCATCGGTGAGGGCGCCGAGCTGGTGAAGAAGGACGGCGACAGTTACGTCTCCAACCTCGCCGACCCCAAGGTCGCCGCCGCCATGGAGACGTACAAGAAGTTCCAGGCCCTCTCCAAGGCCCCCAAGGACAAGGACGAGGCCACCCCGCAGCAGGGCGAGGTCTTCGGCAAGGGCAACGTCGGCGCCTTCATCGGCATGGGCTGGGAAGCCGGCATCGCCATCGAGGCCAACCCGAAGATCGAGAAGGAGATCGGCTACTTCACCATCCCCGGTGCCACGGCCGACAAGCCCGAGGGCGTCTTCCTCGGCGGCTCCAACCTCGCCGTCGCCGCGGGCAGCAAGAAGCAGGAGCTGGCCAAGGAGTTCCTGCGCATCGCCCTCTCCGACGAGCACGAGGGCCAGCTCGCCAAGCTCAACGGCGTCATCCCCAACAAGGAGTCGCTGCAGAGCAACCTTGAGGGCAACGTCGTCGCCGAGGCCGCGGCCCCGGCCGCCGCGGGCGGCGGCACCACCCCGCTGATCGCCGAATGGGCCGCCGTCGAGAACGCGCCCAACCCGATCAAGACCTACATGACCGCCGTACTGAACGGAAAGTCCCCGGCCGAGGCGGCAGCCCAGGTCGAGGAGGAGTTCAACAAGCGCCTGTCGCAGCAGCAGTAGGCGCACCGGGGCGGGGGCCGCTCGCAGCGGCCCCCTTCCCCGCGTATCGGCAGGTCTAGGAGGAAGAGAACGCGAGCATGACCGTGCAGACCGAACGGCCGCCCTCCGGCCCGGCGGACGTCCGCAGGACAGCGGGCGGCGGGGGATCCGGAAGGCCGAACCCGAGAGCGTCCCGCGTCGGCGCGCTCGCCCCCTACCTTCTGCTGCTGCCCGCCTGCGCGGCCACCGTGCTGCTGCTCGGCTGGCCGCTGCTGAAGGACCTACTGCTGTCGTTCCAGAACCTCAACATGGCGCAGCTGATCCAGCACGTCACCGAGTGGAACGGCATCGACAACTACACCGAGGTCCTCACCGGCGAGGACTTCTGGCGCGTCACCCTGCGCTCGATCCTGTTCACGGCGGTCAACGTCGCCCTGACCATGTTCCTCGGCTCGCTCGTCGGCCTGCTGCTCGCCCGCCTCGGCAAGCGCATGCGGTTCACCCTGATGATCGGCCTGGTGCTGGCCTGGGCGATGCCCGTGGTCGCCGCCACCACCGTCTACCAGTGGCTCTTCGCCCAGCGCTTCGGCGTCGTCAACTGGGTGCTGGACAAGCTCGGCCGGCACTCCATGGCCGACTACAGCTGGACCAGCGACCAGATGTCGACGTTCTTCGTCGTCACCGTGCTCATCGTCTGGATGTCCATCCCGTTCGTCGCGATCAACCTCTACGCCGCCACGACGACCATCCCGGGCGAGCTCTACGAGGCCGCCGCCCTCGACGGCGCCGGCGCCTGGAAGAGCTTCACGACAGTCACCCTGCCGTTCCTCAGGCCCTTCCTCTACGCGACCACGTTCCTGGAGATCATCTGGATCTTCAAGGCGTTCGTGCAGGTCTACACGTTCAACCAGGGCGGCCCCGACCGCCTCACCGAGATCCTGCCGGTCTACGCCTACATCGAGGGCGTCGGCAACCAGCACTACGGCATGGGTGCCGCCATCGCCTTCCTGACCATCCTGATCATGATCGGCCTCACCGCCTACTACCTGCGGATCGTGCTCAAGCAAGAAAAGGAAGAGGAGGCCGGGCTGTGAAGCGCTCGCTCTTCGGCCGCATCTGGCCCAACGCCACGGCCGTAGTCCTGTTCATCGGCTTCGTCTTCCCCGTGTACTGGATGATCGCCACGGCCTTCAAGCCGACCGGTGACATCATCTCCGAGGACCCGGTCTGGTTCCCGACCGACATCACCCTCGACCACTTCAAGACGGCGACCGGCGCCGACCACTTCTGGACGTTCGTCACCAACTCGCTGACCGTCACCGTCCTGGCCGTCGTGTTCTCGCTGGTCATCGCGCTGGCCGGGTCCTTCGCCCTGGCGCGGATGCGGTTCAGGGGGCGGCGCGGCTTCATCATCGGCTTCATGCTCGCCCAGATGGCGCCCTGGGAAGTCATGATCATCGCGATGTACATGATCGTCCGGGACGCGTCGATGCTCAACAGCCTCGTCCCGCTGACGGCCTTCTACACGATGATGATCCTCCCGTTCACCATCCTCACCCTGCGCGGCTTCGTCGCCGCCGTGCCCGCGGAGTTGGAGGAGTCGGCGATGGTCGACGGCTGCACCCGTATGCAGGCCTTCCGCCGGGTCATCCTGCCGCTGCTCGCGCCGGGTCTGATGGCCACCTCGATGTTCGGCTTCATCACCGCCTGGAACGAGTTCGCCCTGGTCCTCGTGCTGAACAAGGACGCCGAGGCCCAGACGCTGCCGCTGTGGCTGACCAGTTTCCAGACCGTCTTCGGCAACGACTGGGGCGCCACGATGGCCGCCTCCACCCTCTTCGCCGTCCCGATCCTGATCCTCTTCGTCTTCCTCCAGCGCCGGGCCGTCAGCGGTCTGACCGCCGGCGCCGTGAAGGGATAACGCCACCCGATGACGACCATCGCCAGCGGTACAGACACCCTCACACGGGACGCCCTGACCGTCCTCCAGCCCGGCTTCCCCGGCACCACCGCCCCCGACTGGATCCTGCGGCGCCTCGGCGAGGGCCTCGCCTCCGTCGGCCTGTTCGGCCGCAACATCGCCACACCCGAACAAGTCGCCGCGCTGACCGCCCAGTTGCGCGCCGAGCGCGAGGACGTCCTCGTCGCCATCGACGAGGAGGGCGGAGACGTCACGCGCCTTGAGGTGCGCACCGGCTCCTCCTTCCCCGGCAACCACGCCCTCGGCGCCGTCGACGACACCGACCTCACCCGCGAGGTCGCCCATGAACTCGGCCGCCGCCTCGCCGCCTGCGGCGTCAACTTCAACTGGGCCCCCTCCGCCGACATCAACTCCAACCCCGCCAACCCGGTCATCGGTGTCCGCTCCTTCGGCGCCGACACCGACCTGACCGCCCGGCACACCGCCGCCTACGTCAGCGGCCTCCAGGCCGCGGGTGTGGCGGCCTGCACCAAGCACTTCCCCGGGCACGGCGACACCGCCATCGACTCGCACGAGGCGATGCCCCGCATCGAGGTCGGACTCGATGTGCTGTCCGAGCGCGACCTGGCCCCGTTCCGCGCGGCCATCGCCGCCGGCAGCCGCGCCATCATGACGGCCCACATCCTGGTCCCGGCCCTCGACCCCACCCGCCCGGCCACCCTCTCCCGGCCCATCCTCCGCGACCTGCTGCGCGGCGAACTCGGCTACGACGGCCTCATCGTCACCGACGGCATGGAAATGCGGGCCATCGCCTCCACCTACGGCATCGAACGCGGCAGCGTCCTCGCCCTCGCGGCCGGCGCCGACGCGATCTGTGTGGGCGGCGGTCTGAACGACGAGGGCACTGTCCGCCGCCTCCGCGACGCCCTGGTCACCGCCGTCCGCACCGGCGAACTCCCCGAGGAGCGCCTCGCGGAAGCCGCGGAACGCGTCCGTGCCCTGGGCCGCTGGACCAGGACCGCGGCGGCCACCGCCGACGACAGGGCCCCGTCCGACATCGGCCTGGTGGCGGCCCGCCGCGCCGTACGGCTGACGAAGACCGACGCCCACACCCCCCTGACCGAGCCCCCCTACGTGGCCGCGCTCAGCCCGGAGGCGAACATCGCCGTGGGCGACGAAACCCCCTGGGGCGTGGCAGCGGAACTCGCCGAACTGCTCCCCGGCACCGAAACCGCCACCTACACCGACGAGTCGGCGGCCCAGGCGGCCCTGGACTCGGCAGGCCCCCGCCGTATCGTCGCCGTCGTCCGCGACGAGCACCGCCACGAGTGGATGGCCAAGACCGTGGACACCCTGCTGCGTGAACGCCCCGACACGATCGTGGTCGAAATGGGCGTACCCCAGTCCCCGCCGAGAGGCGCCCTGCACATAGCGACCCACGGCGCGGCCCGCGTGTGCGGCCGAGCGGCGGCAGAGGTCATCGCGGGCCGGTAAGGCCTACGACGACGAGGGCGCCGGTTCCCGGATGGGGGGAACCGGCGCCTCCGCGCCCTAGCCAAGCGGCTGAAGGCTGCACCTCCCCGTACGCGCCCAGCTGGATCACCGAGATGGTCCGCCGACAGGGCGACCTCGCGGGACTCTAGATCCCCTGCCAATCGGGCTTGTTGGCGTAGGTGTGGCGGAAGTAGTCCGCCAGCTTCAGCTTGGACGCGGCCCCCTCGTCGACGACCACCGTCGCATGCGGATGCAACTGCAACGCCGAAGCCGGACACACCGCGGCCACCGGTCCCTCCACGGTCGCCGCGACCGCATCGGCCTTGCCCTCACCCGTCGCCAGCAGCACCAGATGCCGCGCCTCCAGGATCGTCCCGATGCCCTGAGTGATCACGTGATGCGGCACCTGCGAGATGTCCCCGTCGAAGAAGCGCGCGTTGTCCACCCGCGTCTGCTCGGTCAGCGTCTTGATCCGCGTACGCGAGGCGAGCGACGAGCACGGCTCGTTGAACCCGATGTGCCCGTCCGTCCCTATCCCCAGCAACTGAAGGTCGACGCCCCCGGCCTCGGCCAGCGCCGCGTCGTACGCCTCGCACGCCGCCTGTACGTCCGCCGCCGTCCCGTCCGGCCCCATGAAGGCCGACATCCCGATGCCGAGCGGCTCCAGCACCTCGCGCCGCAGGACGGAACGGTACGACTCCGGATGCTCGGCCGGCAGTCCCACGTACTCGTCGAGCTGAGCGATCCGCGCCCGCGAGGCGTCCACGGCACCGGTGCGCACCTTCGCCGCCAGTGCCTCGTAGATGGGCAGCGGCGTCGAGCCGGTGGCCACGCCGAGCAGGGCGTCGGGCTTGCGCCGCAGGAGCTGCGCCATGGCCTCGGCGATGAGCTCGCCACCCGCCTTGGCGTCCGGAACGATGACAACTTCCACGCTGGGCCTGCCGATCTGAAGAGGGGACTCAACCGGTACCCGAGAGGGCGATGTGTGGTTTAGACCAATCTAACAGAGGAGGGCCCTCCCTCCCAGGCGAACAACGGCCCCCGGCCGCCTACTGCAAGCTCAGCAGCGAGCCCCCTGTCGCGTCCATGTGCTGCCCGGTCACCCAGCGGGAGTCGGGCGATGCCAGGAAGGCCACCACGTCGGCGACCTCGGCCGCCGTACCCACCCGTCGGAAGACCGAGACGGCCTCGGCGTGCGCCCGCAGGCCGGGGTCGGCCAGGACCGCGGCCGTGAGGTCGGTGTCGATGAAGCCGGGCGCGACGGAGTTGGCGGTGATGCCGCGCGGCGCCAGCTCGACCGCGAGGGAACGGGTCAGAGCGGTGACCGCGCCCTTGGCCATGTGGGTGGCGGCGATACCGGGTATGCCGGCGTCCGTGGCAGCCGTGACATTGATGATCCGGCCGTGGTCGCGCAGCCGGCCGAGGCCCTGCCGGATGATGAAGAACGGCGCTCTGGCGTTGAGGGCGTGGGTCCGCTCGTAGAGCTCCTCGTCCGTTTCTCCGATGGTGGCGAAGAACGCCGCTCCCGCGTTGTTGACCAGGATGTCCACCCCGTCCGCGTGCCGGTCGAAGGCCTCCCAGAGGGTCCGTGCGTCCCCCGGCACCCCCAGCTCGGCGCGGATGGCGAACGCGCTGCCGCCGGCCGCCTCGATCCCGGCGACCGTCTCCTTCGCCGCCGCCTCGCTGCTGCCGTAGTGCACGGCGACCCGTGCGCCGTCGCGCGCCAGCCGCTCGGCCACCGCTCGCCCGATCCCCCTGCTCGCCCCGGTGACCAGCGCTGTCCTGCCAGTGAGCACACCCATGCCACACCCCGCAATTCTCTATTGGTCGCTACAGAAAGACCGTACAGGAGGGTGGGGACAATTCTCTAGTGTCCGCTATAAAATGAACTCCATGGTGAGCACCAAGGGCGCAGGGTCGACAGTGGGCCGCCGCGGCCGTCCCCGCTCCTTCGACCGGGAGACCGCGCTGGAGAAGGCGATCATGGCCTTCTGGGAGCACGGATACGAGGCGACGTCCGTCTCCGATCTCACCCGGGTCATGGGGATCGGCGCCCCGAGCCTGTACGCCGCCTTCGGGGACAAGCGGGCGTTGTTCGACGAGGTCGTGGTCGAGTACGGCAAGCGCTACGCGGCCTTCGGGGAGCGCGCCCTGACCGAGGAGCCCACCGCACGGGACGCCGTGGAGCGCACCCTGCGCGAGGCTGCCGAGCGGTACACCACCCCCGGCCTCCCTCAAGGCTGCCTCTACGCCCACGCGGCCACCAACGGCGCGAGCCCCGAAGTGGAGCAGACCCTGCGGGACCGGCGCAACGCCACCATCGCCGCCGTCGAGAGCCGTATCCGCGCGGACATCGCCGCAGGTGAACTCCCTGCCGACATCGACGCCGGCACGCTCGCCCGGCACACCGGCGCGATGATCCAGGGCATGTCCCAACAGGCGCGCGACGGCGCGAGCCGTGCGGAGTTGGTGGCGCTCGCGGAAATTGCCCTGTCCATCTGGCCCCGCACATGAACCCACAAGGGTTAGGCTGCGTGGTGGATGCTGGACGTCCGACCAGTTGACCTACCCGCATCACAGGTCACAACAACGAACATCCTCGCACGCATGGACACGCCGAGTGGTCTAGTCCACAATGGTGGGCAGTCCATGTGATACGAGGACGCGGACTTCCGTCTTCCCCGCACAGGAAGGCGGACCGAGGAACCGGTGCTCTCTGCCCTGACTGCCCCGGATCCTCATCCTTCGGCCGACCGGGACCGCACACCCCACGGCCGATATTGCTCCGGGCTGCGGTGCCGGGAGGGTTGAGGGTCCCTCCCAGGCGCCGCGGCCCGCGGGTGTCTCCGGGGCCGTTTCGGATCCGGCGCCGTTTCAGAGCCGTACAAACCGCCAGGTACGCTCACACACGTGCCCTCCATGAACGAACTGGTCCACCAGCACACCGCCCTCGACGAGTCCGACCTCGAATGGCTCCATCTGCTGGTCTCGGAGTGGCAGCTGCTCTCCGACCTCTCCTTCGCCGACCTGGTCCTGTGGGTCCCCACCCGCGACGGCACCCGCTATGTGTCGGTCGCCCAGATGCGCCCCAACACCGGCCCCACCTCCTACCAGGACGACATGGTCGGCCATCTCGTCCCGCGCGGCCGCCGCCCCATGCTCGACGCCGCGCTCGACGAGGGCCGCATCGTGCGCGAGGGCGACCCCGAGTGGCGCGAGGAGGTCCCGGTCCGGGTCGAGTCGATTCCGGTACGACGGGAAGGGCGCGTCCTCGGAGTCATCGCGCGGAACACCAACCTGCTGACCGTGCGCACCCCGAGCCGGCTTGAACTGACGTACCTGCAAAGCGCCTCGGACCTCGCGCAGATGATCGCGGCAGGCTCCTTCCCCTTCGCGAACCAGCAGGTCGACATGGACGCCTCGCCCCGCGTCGGCGACGGACTGATCCGGCTCGACGCGGACGGCATAGTCCAGTACGCCTCCCCGAACGCCCTGTCCGCCTACCACCGCCTCGGCCTCGCCGCCGATCTGGTCGGCCACCACCTGGGCAAGACCACCGCCGAACTCGCCCCGACCCACGGGCCGGTGGACGAGGCGCTCGCCAAGGTGGCCAGCGGCTGGGCCCCCCGTGAGTTCGAGATCGAGTCGGACGGCGGTGTCATCCAGTTCCGGGCGATCCCGCTCAAGCCCAAGGGCACCCGCATCGGTTCCCTCGTCCTGCTCCGCGACGTCACCGAACTGCGCCGCCGCGAACGCGAGTTGATCACCAAGGACGCCACCATCCGGGAGATCCACCACCGGGTGAAGAACAACCTCCAGACCGTCGCGGCCCTGCTCCGCCTCCAGGCCCGGCGCATCGAGTCCGACCGCGGCCGCGAAGCCCTCGAAGAGGCGGTACGACGGGTCGGCTCGATCGCGATCGTGCACGAGACGCTCTCCCAGAACCTGGACGAGCGCGTGGAGTTCGACGAGATCGCCGACCGGGTCCTCGCGATGGTCGCCGAGATCTCACCCGGCAAGGTGACCGGCAGGCGCACCGGCCGCTTCGGCATCCTGGACGCCGAGGTCGCCACCCCGCTGTCGATGGTCCTGACCGAGGTTCTCCAGAACGCCCTGGAGCACGGCTTCCGTCAGGGCGACACCGGAACCGTCGAGGTCTCCGCGGTCCGCGGCGGCACCAGCAAGGAGGCCCGCCTGCTCGTCACCGTCCAGGACGACGGCGTGGGCCTGCCCGAGGGCTTCGACCCGCACACCGCCGGGAACCTCGGCCTCCAGATCGTACGGACCCTGGTGGAGGGGGAGTTGGGCGGAACGTTCGACATGGTGCGGGCGCCGGAGCGTGGCACGCAGGTGATCCTGGACATCCCGGTGCGGGCGCACAAATAGCAGAAAGCCTCGGACCGGTGATCGGTCCGAGGCTCGTGCTCGGGCGATGGGGGTCCTCCATGCCCTAAAGGCTATGGGGGAGCGCATCGGGGGTACTGCGCGCTGCGGCTCGGGGGCGGGAGATGCGTACTCGCTGTACGCGCCGCCAAGCTCAGGCTTTGCGGGGCGGGAGTGTCAGGCGGAGGCCTGACGGGCCCGGTTGCGGGCGGCGCGGCGCTTCATGGCACGGCGCTCGTCCTCGCTGAGACCACCCCAGACGCCGGAGTCCTGGCCGGACTCAAGCGCCCACTGCAGACACTGATCCATAACGGGGCAGCGACGGCAGACGGCCTTGGCTTCCTCGATCTGCAGCAGCGCAGGACCGGTGTTGCCGATGGGGAAGAAGAGCTCGGGGTCTTCCTCGCGGCAAACGGCGTTGTGACGCCAGTCCATGGCTGCTACCTCTCCTTGGTATTACATGCACGTTGCTTGTGAATGTGAACGCTTTCACGAATCCCTCAACAAGTGAAGGGCCGACCGTCAGGTTTCCCTGGCGTGGTCCTGTGATGTGGAGAGGGGTTCCGGTGATCTGTGGAGGCCGGTCTTGCGGGCCGTCCCGATCGCCACGTAGAGACTCGCAAACCTCAGCGGCGGATACAACCCCTTCTGGAAAGTTTTTTTTGATTCCTCGGTGTCGACTAGGTCACAGCCGTACTTCCATGGGGTGGATCCTGGCCTAAACGTTCGAGTGAAAGGACTTTAGCCCCTTCTGCTCACACAATCACACGCAGTGCACGGCGTACGCCTGTGAACGTCACGCTCGTACGCAGCCCCAGGTGGTCGCCGTCCATCTGAAGGGGCAACGGGACCTTCGAATGCAAGGTGAACTGGTCCAGGTCGTGCAGCGAGGCGGCATGCTTGCCATGGGGTCCCCGCTCGGGGGACGAAGTGAGCAACTGGGTCGCATACCGGGCAACCGAGACCGTGGACATCCGGCTGAGACCGAGTACGTCAAGACCCGTATCGAACGACGCCTTAGGTGACGCGTACACCGGGCGATTGCCCAGATACGTCCACGGGGCGGTGTTGCAGACTATGGACAGCACCAAATCGGTCACCGGGTCGGCGCCGGGCCGCTCCAGTGTGATCGTGCCGTGCCGCCGGTTGGGCTCCTGGAGGAACTGGCGCAGGGCCTGGCGCATATAGAGGGCGTGCGTGGACTTCCTGCCCCGCTCACGCTGCTGCTCGACCCGGCCGACCACACCCGCGTCGAAACCCAGCCCCGCGCAGAAGGTGAACCAGCGCGTCGGCACCCCTTCGTCCTCGGTGCCCGGGGTCCCCGCGGCGATGCCCATGCCGACCGTCCGCTCGCTGCCCTCGCTCAGCGCGTCCAGCAGCGCGCCGGTCGCCTCCACGGCGTCGTTGGGCAGGCCCAGCGCACGGGCGAAGACATTGGTGGAGCCACCCGGGACCACGGCGAGACGCGGCAGGCGCTCCGGATCCGGGCCCGCGTGCAGCAGGCCGTTGACGACCTCGTTGACCGTGCCGTCGCCGCCGAGGGCCACCACCAGGTCGACGTCCTCGCTCTCCGACGCCTGCCTGCCCAGGTCGCGCGCATGGCCGCGGTACTCGGTGGTGACCGCTTCCAGCTTCATCTCGCTGGCCAGTGCATGGATCAGGACGTCGCGCGTACGTGCGCTTGTGGTGGTTGCCGCCGGATTGACCACGAGAAGTGCACGCATGGATTGCAGCGTACCTACTGGGGGGTACTGGGCCTACACCGAATAGTGATCCAGTAAGAGAATCGGTGCGTGAACCTCGCCACGGGCGCGTGCCGCGTGCCCCGGGCGCCCGAGGGGGCGCACACCGCGACGGCTACCCTTCAGGGGTGAGCGCTGAGCAGAACCCCGCCCCGGAATCCGAACCCCGCCCGCGGCGGCTGATCTACGCGGCCGCCCTCGCGGCGCTTGAAGGGCTCGCCCTGGTGGTCGGCGGGGTCTGGATCCTCGTCCTGGGCCTCACGGGTGCCCCGGACGACCGTCAGCAGGCCGTGACCGGCGGGGTGACGCTGGTGGTGCTCGCGCTGCTGCCGCTGCTGGCCGCCCGCGGACTGTTCGCCCGGCGCAGCTGGTCGCGCGGCCCGGCCGTGATCACCCAGATCATGGCGCTGCCCGTGGCCTACAACCTGCTCCAGGCCGACAGCATGGCCATCCCGGCCGGGATCGCCCTCGCGGTGGTGGCCGTCACCGCGTTGGTCCTGCTGGTGAACGCCGAGACGACCCGGGCCCTCGGGATCCGAGGACCCGGCAACGCACAGCAGTAGTCCCGCGGGAGTCACTCCTCGACCAGCAGCTTCTCCCGCAGCTGCGCCAGCGTGCGCGCCAGCAGGCGCGACACATGCATCTGCGAGATGCCGACCTCCTGCGCGATCTGCGACTGGGTCATGTTGCCGAAGAACCGCAGCAGCAGGATGCGCTTCTCGCGCGGCGGCAGATCCTCCAGCAGCGGCTTGAGGGACTCGCGGTACTCGACGCCCTCCAGCGCCTCGTCCTCCGCGCCCAGGGTGTCCGCCACGGCCGGCGACTCGTCGTCGGTGTCGGGAACGTCCAGGGACAGCGTGGAGTACGCGTTCGCGGACTCCAGGCCCTCCAGCACCTCCTCCTCGGAGATGGCCAGCTTCTCGGCGAGCTCATGCACCGTGGGGGAGCGGCCGTGCTGCTGGGAGAGCTCCGCGGTGGCCGTGGTCAGCGCCAGACGCAGCTCCTGGAGCCGGCGCGGGACGCGCACCGCCCAGCCCTTGTCGCGGAAGTGCCGCTTGATCTCGCCGACGACCGTCGGGGTGGCGTACGTCGAGAACTCGACGCCGCGGTCCGGGTCGAAGCGGTCGACCGACTTGATCAGGCCGATGGTGGCGACCTGGGTGAGGTCGTCCAGCGGCTCGCCGCGGTTGCGGAAGCGGCGGGCGAGGTGCTCGACGAGCGGCAGATGCATCCGGACGAGCTGGTTGCGCAGCTCCGCGTACTCCGGGCTGCCGTCCTTCAGCTTGCGCAGCTCGACGAACATGGCGCGCGCTCCGCTGCGGTCCTGCGGTTCGCGTTCCTGTACCTCGTGCTGCGTGGCCGGCACGCCCTGATCGTCGTCTCGCTGGTGCTCGCTCATCGTCCCGCCCGTCGCCCTCTGTCGAGCTCTCGTCTCAGCCCGGCCGGGGGTGCCCCCGATCCGCCTCTCTTGAGGCGAGCCCTGCACGGCGTTGTCCGGGAGGCCCGTCCGCGCGGAGGCCGTGTCGTCCTCCGGATGCGGTCTGGCCTGCTCGGGAATGCCGTCAACGCCGTCCGCCAAGTGTCGGGAACCGCCCGGAGCGACTGCGTTGTCGGCGTTCTCGGCCGGCAGCTCCCGTGTGCCGCGCTCTTCGTCCCGCACCGGCCCGTCCCCGTTCCTCACGCCGGCCCGGGTCCCGCGCCGCGCTGTTTGTAGAGGCTGATCGAAACGGTCTTGTCGTCGTCCACGGCGGAGGAGACCTTGCCCGCGAGGGCGGACAGCACGGTCCAGGCGAAGGTGTCCCGTGACGGTGCGTGACCGTCTGTGGTCGGCGCCGAGACGGTGACCTCCAGCGAGTCGTCGACGAGCCGGAAGACACAGCTGAGCACCGAGCCGGGCACGGCCTGCTGAAGCAGGATCGCGCAGGCCTCGTCCACCGCGATGCGCAGGTCCTCGATCTCGTCGAGGGTGAAGTCCAAACGGGCCGCGAGACCGGCAGTCGCCGTACGCAGCACCGACAGGTAGGCACCCGCAGCCGGCAGCCGGACTTCCACGAAGTCCTGGGTCGCGGGCTCGCCTGCGATCTGGGACACCCTCACCTCCAAGGTGGTACAAGCTTTTCGGGGCCGAGGGTCGCCCCCCGGGTTAACGCGATGAGTGGTTCAGCGGTGACGCTATCGCGCTCCGAACTTTTCTGTCCCCGGGACCCCAACCCCACTGCTGTCACTCATAGTAAACCTTTGGATACGCTCCGTGGCTAGGGGTTCGGCGGGCCCAAATGGGAAGAGCGCGCGCCGGGTTGACGTACCCAGGCGCCAGACGGTCGAACCGTCCGGATCCGGAGTCGTACCCGTCACACCAGGACGTGGTCCACGAAGCACCATCGCCAGTCCTCACCGGGCTCGAACGTCCGCATGATCGGATGTCCTGAGTCCTTGTGGTGCCCTGTCGCGTGCCGTCCCGGCGAGGAGTCGCAGCAGCCGACGTGACCGCAGGTCAGGCACAGGCGCAGCTGTACCGGGTGGGTGCCGTCCGCCAAGCACTCCGGACACGTCTCGCTCAGCGGGCCGGGTTCCGGGTGCGGCAGCACGTCGGCATGCGTGCACTGTTTCATGATTGCCAGGTTACGACGGGCGCGCGGAAGGCCGCGCGGAAAATCGAGGGCGGGCGAAGGCGATGACTGAGGGCGGGCGAGGTCCATGGACGTGATGCCGCTGCTGTTGCTGGTGGCGGGCAGCGCCGCGGTCGCCGCGGCGGCCCGGCGCACCCCCGTCCCGGCGCCGCTGCTGCTGGTCGCGGTGGGCCTCATGGTGTCGTATGTGCCCGGGGTGCCCGACTACACCCTCGACCCGCACATCGTGCTGCCGCTGATCCTGCCGCCGTTGCTGCACACGGCCGCCACCGACAGCTCCTATCTGGACCTGCGGGCGCAACTGCGGCCCGTCGCGCTGCTGTCGGTCGGGTACGTGCTCTTCGCGACCTTCGCCGTGGGCTGGGCCGCATATCTGGTCGTGCCCGATCTGCCGCTCACGGCGGCCCTGGTGCTGGGCGCGGTGGTGGCGCCGCCGGACGCGGTCGCGGCCACGGCCGTCGCGCGCCGGGTGGGGCTGCCGTCGAGGATCACCACGATCCTCCAGGGCGAGTCCCTGGTGAACGACGCCACCGCGATCACCGCCTACCGGGTGGCGCTCGCGGCGGCGGTCGGCGAGGGCGCCACCTGGGCCGGCGGCATCGGTGAGTTCCTGCTCGCGGCGTTCGGCGGCATCGGCATCGGCCTGGTGCTGATGGTGCCGATCCACTGGCTGCGCACGCACGTGAAGGAGGCGCTGCTCCAGAACACGCTGTCGCTGCTGATCCCGTTCGTCGCCTACGCCGTCGCCGAGCAGGTGCACGCCTCCGGGGTGCTCGCGGTGGTGGTCGTCGCGCTGTGGCTGGGACACCGCGCGTGGGAGGTCGATTTCGCCACCCGCCTCCAGGAGGAGGCCGTGTGGAAGATGGTCGCCTTCGTCCTGGAGTCGGCCGTCTTCGCGCTGATCGGACTCCAGCTGCCGGTGGTCCTCAAGGGCCTCGGGGAGTACGAGGGAGGACGCGCCGCCGGGTACGCGGTCGTCATCTTCCTCGTGGTCGTCGTCTCCCGGTTCGTGTGGGTGTATCCGGCGACCTTCCTGCCGCGCATCATGTCGGCCCGGATCCGGGAACGGGAGGAGAACCCGACCTGGAAGGGGCCCTTCGTCATCGCCTGGGCCGGGATGCGGGGCGTGGTCTCGCTCGCCATCGCCTTCTCCATCCCGCTCACCGTGCACGGCGGCGAGGACTTCCCCGAGCGCAATCTGATCCTGTTCCTGACCTTCACCACGGTCATCGGCACCCTGGTCGTCCAGGGCGTCACGCTGCCACCGCTGATCCGCGTCCTGAAGCTGCCGGGCCGCGACGTCCAGGCCGAGACCCTCGCGGAGGCCAACGCCCAGGCCCAGGCCTCCCGGTCCGCCGAGAGACGCCTCGACGAGCTTCTCTCCGACGAGCGCAACGCCCTTCCGCCCCCGCTCGCCGACCGCCTCCGCACCGTCCTGGAGCGCCGCCGCAACGCCGTCTGGGAACGCCTCGGCCAGGTCAACCCGGTCACCGGGGAAACGGTCGACGACACCTACCGACGCCTGTCCCGCGAAATGATCAGCGCCGAGCGGGCGGTGTTCGTGAAGCTGCGGGACGGCCGCTACATCGACGACGAAATGCTGCGGACCCTGCTGCGCAGGCTGGACCTGGAGGAGGCGGCGGCGTTCCGGGAGGCGGCGTGAGCGGGGCCTACGGGAAGGGGCGGCCGGTGATGACGGCCGCGATCGTCGTCCCGCGCGGGAAGGCGCCTTCCGCTGCGAGGGTGACCAGTCCATAGAGCAACTTGGCGACATAGAGACGTTCAACGGGCACGCCGTGGCGCTGCTCGAAGTCCGCGGCGAAGGATTCCAGTTCGGGGGTGGTGCGGGCGTAGCCGCCGAAGTGGAAGCGGTCGTCGAGGGTCCAGGTGCCTTGAGGGCCGCCGAAGGCGCGGTGTTGCAGGGCGCTTATGTCGTCGGTGAGGAAGCCGCCCTTCAGGACCGGGATGCCGAGGACTCGCTGGCCGGAGGCGAGGCCCGCGGCCAGGCCTGCCAGGGTGCCGCCGGTGCCGCAGGCGAGGGCGACGAGGTCGGCGTGGCCGCGGAGTTCCGCGCCGAGGCCTTGGCAGCCGTGTACCGCTCGGTCGTTGCTGCCGCCCTCCGGGACGACGTACGCGTCCTCGGCGTCCGTCGCGCGGAGGATCGCCGCCTGCGTGTCCGGTTCTGTTTTGCGGCGGTACGTCGATCTGTCGACGAAGTGGAGGCGCATGCCGTCTGCCGCGCAGCGGGCCAGGGAGGGGTTCAGGGGACGGCCGGCCAGTTCCTGGCCCCGGACCACGCCGATCGTGGGGAGGCCCAGGAGACGGCCCGCCGCGGCCGTGGCACGGAGGTGGTTGGAGTAGGCGCCGCCGAAGGTCAGGACGGTGCGGCCGGCCGCGGCGGTGAGGTTCGGGGCGAGTTTTCGCCACTTGTTGCCGATGAGGTCCGGGTGGATCAGGTCGTCGCGTTTGAGGAGCAGGCGGACGCCGGAGCGGGCGAAACGGTCGTCGACGAGCTCCTGGAGCGGCGAGGGAAGCCGGGGGTGGAGGGCGTCGAGGCTGGTCACGGGATCATTGTCGCCTGTTCCGCCGGACAGGAACTGCCCATGTGCCCAGCCGCCCGTGATCCATTCCCGCTCTTTCGTGTAATGGCACCGCCACGCTCCGTGAGGAAGGCTTGGTCGTGCGATTCGATGCCCGGCGCAGAACGGCGTCGGCGCACGACCGGGAGGGCAATTCCTTATGTCGGTAGGCGAAGAGATCCGCACTGATGAGGCCAGGCCGCAGCAGAGCCTCGGCACCGGCGCCGCGCGGAACCTGGCCACCACGACCAAGTCCGCGCCCCAGATGCAGGAGATCAGCTCCCGCTGGCTGCTGCGCATGCTGCCGTGGGTGCACGTCCAGGGCGGCACGTACCGAGTGAACCGCCGCCTGACCTACGCCGTGGGGGACGGCCGTATCACCTTTGTGAAGACCGGCGACCGGGTCGAGGTCATCCCCGCGGAGCTGACCGAGCTGCCCGCGCTGCGCAGTTACGAGGACCTGGACGTGCTCGCCGAACTCGCCCAGCGCTGCGAGCAGCGCGAACTCGCCGCGGGCGAGGTGATCGCCTCCTTCGGCAGCCCCGCCGACGAGGTGTATCTGCTGGCGCACGGCCGCGTGGAGAAGGTCGGAACCGGCCCCTACGGCGACGACGAGTCCCTCGGGGTGCTGGCCGACGGCGCCTACCTCGGTGACCAGGCGCTGCTCGCCGCCGACGCCATCTGGGAGCACACGGTCCGTACGGTCACCGCGTGCACCGTCCTCGTGCTGCCCCGCCAGGACGTCGAGCAGATCGCGGAGCGCGCCGACTCGCTCCGTGACCATCTCCAGGCGCAGCGCTCGATCCCCGCCCAGCGCGCCAACAAGTACGGCGAGAAGGAGATCGACCTCGCGGCCGGCCACAGCGGCGAGCCGGACATCCCGCACACCTTCGTCGACTACGAAGCCAAGCCCCGTGAGTACGAACTGAGCATCGCCCAGACCGTGCTGCGCATCCACTCCCGCGTGGCCGACCTCTACAACCAGCCGATGAACCAGACCGAGCAGCAGCTCCGGCTGACCGTCGAGGCGCTCAAGGAGCGTCAGGAGCACGAACTCATCAACAACCGCGAGTTCGGGCTGCTCAACAACTGCGAGTACGACCAGCGGATCCAGCCGCACCACGGCGTGCCGGGACCCGACGACATGGACGAGCTGCTCAGCAGGCGCCGCGGCACCAAGCTGTTCCTCGCCCACCCGCGCGCGATCGCCGCGTTCGGCCGTGAGCTCAACCAGCGCGGACTGGTGCCCGAGACCATCGAGATGGCCGGCAACCGCATCCCCACCTGGCGCGGGGTGCCGATCTTCCCGTGCAACAAGATCCCGGTCAGCGACGCCCGTACGACCTCGATCATCGCCATGCGTACCGGCGAGGCCGAGCAGGGGGTCATCGGGCTCCAGCAGGCCGGTATCCCGGACGAGATCGAGCCGAGCCTGTCGGTGCGGTTCATGGGTATCAATGAGCAGGCGATCATCAAGTACCTGGTGACCGTCTACTACTCGGCCGCGGTTCTGGTGCCCGACGCGCTCGGCGTGCTGGAGAACGTCGAGATCGGGCGCTGGCAGTGACCTTCCCGCGGACATCCGGTGTCCCCGCCCTCCGGGGCGGGTACACCCTCGGGGTACGTGCCCGGCCGAGGGACGAGCGCCACCGTCCGCCGACTCCTAGGCGATGGGTGAGTTCATGACCGAGACGCAGCAACGCCCCGCCGGAGGGCGGCGAGAGACCGAGACGCGTGAAAGGCGGAGGCCCATCGGGACCCAGACACACGCCGGACCGGGTCCGCTCGACGGGCAGGAGGCGATGGCGATCCTGGAGCGCACGCGAGGGTCCGTCGACCCCGAACTGCGCGCCGCCATCGATTCGTTACCCGGCTCCATGCGCCGGATCGCGCTCTACCACTTCGGGTGGGAGCACGCGGACGGCACACCCGCGGCGGGCAACGCGGGCAAGGCGATCCGCCCCGCGCTCGTCCTCACCGCGGCGGAGGCGCTCGGCGGGCCGTCGGCCCGGAAGGCCGCCGTACGGGCCGCGGCGGCGGTGGAGTTGGTCCACAACTTCACGTTGCTGCACGACGATGTGATGGACCGGGACACCACCCGACGGCACCGGCCCACCGCCTGGACGGTGTTCGGCGACGCCGACGCGATCCTCGCCGGGGACGCCCTCCAGGCCCTCGCCCTCAGACTCCTCGCCGAGGACCCGCATCCGGCGTCCACCGGGGCCGCGGCCCGGCTCGCCGCCTGTGTGGTCGAACTGTGCGAGGGGCAGCACGCGGACACGGCCCTGGAGAAGCGGGCCTGCGCCGACGTCGGCCTCGACGAGGCGCTCGCCATGGCCGAGGCCAAGACGGGAGCCCTGCTGGGCTGCGCCTGCGCCCTCGGCGCGCTGTACGCGGGTGCGGCCGGGGAGGACGTGGAGGCGATGGACGCCTTCGGCCGTGAGGCCGGGCTCGCCTTCCAGCTCATCGACGACGTCATCGGCATATGGGGCGACCCCCGGCGCACCGGCAAGCCGGCCGGCGCGGACCTGGCCGCCCGCAAGAAGTCGCTGCCGGTCGTCGCCGCGCTCACCTCCGGCACCCCGGCGGCCGCGAAGCTGGCCGAGCTGTACGAAGTGCCGTACGGCAAGGGCGGTATGGCGGCGGACGAGGAGACCGCGCGTACCGCGCTGGCCGTGGAACAGGCGGGCGGGCGTGACTGGGCGCAGGTCCAGGCCGCCGACCGGATGGCCCGCGCGATGCAGGAGCTGGCCCGCGCGGTGCCCGAGCCGGAGGCGGCGGGTGGCCTGCTGGCCCTGGCCGAGTTCGTCACCCGGCGCAGCACCTGAAGACCCCGGACCGGCGGGCGTGCGGCTCCTGACCCCGCACGCCCACCGGCCCGGCCCGGCGGGTCCCGCACATCCCCACGGTGTGCGGGGCCCGTTCGTTCGCTCGGTCCGCCCACCCGGATCGCGACAATCTTCGGCCGCCTTCACCACGCGCGGCCCAACCGCCATACGATCAAGGCGGATTGAGACGAAGGGGTGGGACATGGGTGTGGCGATCCGGACGGCGACAGAGGCGGACCGGGATCTGGTGGTGCGGCTGCTGGACGAGGCCTTCCAGGACGATCCGGTCAGCGGCTGGGTGTTTCCCGGTGCCGAGTACCGCCGGGCGACCCATCACCGGCTGATGGCGGCCTTCACCGACATCGTGCTCGCCGAGGGGCGGATCGACCTGACCGAGGACGCCTCGGCCTGCGCGCTGTGGCTGCGCACGCCCGCCGGGGAGCACGACCCCGACGACGACGGGCCCGTACAGCTCCGTGACGCCGTCGATCCGGAGAACGAGCGCGTGGAGCTGATCGGCCGGCTCACCGCCGGGATCCATCCCGGCGACCGCGCCCACGAATACCTGTGGATGATCGGTGTCTCCCCCGACCGGCAGGGCAAGGGCCTCGGCTCCGCGCTCATCGGCGCCGTACTCGACCGCTGCGACAGCGACGGCGTCCCCGCGTACCTGGAGGCGAGCAGCGCCCGCAGCCGCAAGCTGTACGAACGCCTCGGCTTCGAACTGCTCGGCAGCCCCCTCGACCTGCCCGACGGCCCCCAGATGTTCCCCATGTGGCGCGAACCCAGCGCACCCAGCGCACCCCGCGTCCCCCGCTAGGCCCCCGGCACCACCGTCTCCACGATCCGTTCGATCAGCCCCTCCGGAACGCCCACGCCCGGCAGCACACCCTCCAGCACCCCCGGCAGCGTCAGATGCTCCAAGATCAGGCCGAGCATGGCGAGATAGAGCACCGTGACGGTCTCGTCGCCGCCGGGGAGGCCGGCGTTCCGGTGGAACTCCATGCCTTCCGTCAGGTCCCCGCGCACCGATTCCGTGTACGAGACCCGGAGCTCGGGGCGCCGGGTCGCCTCCAGGCGCATCTCCAGCAGCGCCAGATAGCCCGTGCGGTCGCGGGTGGCCCGGCCCATCAGATCGTGCATGAACGCCGTGACCAGTGACCGGTCCTTCGGCCGCTGGAGCAGCTCGGCGATCACCTTGGGGTCGGGGGCCAGCCGTACATGCAGCCGGGCGTCGATCTGCCGCAGCAGGTCATCGCGCCCGGTGAAGTAGTTGGAGGCCGTGCCCACCGGCACCCCCGCTTCGGCGTCCACCGCGCGGAACGTCAGCCCCCGGGCCCCCTCCCGTGCGAGAACCTCCACACCGGCGTCCACCAGCGCCGCGCGCCGCTCCGGATTCCTGGCCAATGCGGAATCTCCTCTCCCACTTCAATCCGGTCCTGGAAAACCCTTGCAACCACTACAAGTGAAGTACTACAACTGCAGTTGTTCAACCGCAGCCTACGGAAAGAGACCAGCTTGCGAAAGCTCACGTACTTCGTCGCCTGCTCCATCGACGGCTTCATCGGGGACCCGAACGGCGACGCCTCGTCGATGTTCGCGTTCCTGGACGAGGAGTTCCTCGGCTACCTCGGCTCGACCTGGCCGGACACCATCGCGGTCCAGGGCCGCGAACAACTCGGCCTCAAGGGCGCCGAGAACCTCAACTTCGACACGGTGATCCAGGGCCGCGCCAGCTACCAGCTCGCCCTCGACGCCGGCGTCACCAGCCCGTACGGTCATCTGCGCGAGTACGTCGCCTCGCGCACCCTCGACTCCCCGGACCCGAACGTCACCGTGATCGAGGGCGATCTGGTCGCCCGGATCCGCGAGCTGAAGGCCGAGGACAGCGAACTCGGCATCTGGCTGTGCGGCGGCTCCCGGCTCGCGGGCGAACTGCTCGACGAGATCGACGAGCTCGTGATCAAGACCTATCCGCAGGTCTACGGCACGGGCATGCCCATGTTCGGCGGCACCGGGTTCGCCGTGGGCGACTTCACCCTGGAAGGCGTCCGCACGTTCGGCAACGGAGTGCTGGTCCGCACCTACGCACGCAAGAGCTGACCGGCCTACCCTGAGGACATGGACAGCGAAGAACACGTCTGTCCCGTCTGCGGACAGTCCGTCGAAACGGTCATCCAGCGCCACAAGACGCTGGGCGCATGGGTACCGCGCTGGGTGGCCGGCCCCTGCCGTAACCCCCAGTGCGAGGCCTTCGTCGAGGAAGGCGCCGAGGAAGACCCTCACGCGCACCACCACCGGCGCCGCGCACATCATGAGCCCCAGGAACAGCCAGAGCGCCGGGAGGAGCCCGAGGAAAGCGCCGCGAGGAATTCCTGAAACGTCGTCCCGAACCATGTCGAGAACCCGGGCCCGGCTCCGACGTCCCGTGTGAGAGCCGCCCAGACAGGCGGCGCGAGACAAAGGAGCGAGTCATGAAGTATCTGGTCATGGTGCAGGGAAGCCAGGCGGACTACGAGGCGATGAAGGGCAAGGCGTCCGAGAACTCGCCGGCCTGGACCGAGCAGGACGTGCAGGCGATGTACGCCTTCATGGGCGCGATCAACGACGACCTCGCCGAGACCGGCGAACTGGTCGACGCCCAGGGACTGGTCGAGCCCGCCCGCACCCGGCACGTCAGCCTCGGTGCCGACGGCAAGCCCGTCATCACCGACGGCCCGTACAGCGAGACCAAGGAGCTGCTGGCCGGCTACTGGGTCCTGGACTGCGCGAGCCTGGAGCGGGTCACCGAGATCGCCGCACGGGTCACGCAGTGCCCCCAGCCGGCGGGCGCGCCCGTGTACCCCGTGGTGATCCGGCCCATCGGCGAGGGCACCGGAGACGTCTGAACCCCATGAGCGACACCGTCGAGGACCTGCTGCGCCACCACGCGCCGCAGGTCCTCGGCGCGCTCGTACGCCGGTACGGCCATTTCGACGCCGCCGAGGACGCCGTACAGGAGGCGCTGCTCGCCGCGGCCGGGCAGTGGCCGGCGGCCGGGGTGCCGGACAATCCGCGCGGCTGGCTGATCAAGGTGGCCTCGCGGAGGCTCGTGGACACGCTGCGGGCCGACGACGCCCGGCGGGCGCGGGAGGAGAAGGCGACGGCGCTCGCCGCGCGCCTCGCGCCCGGTGCGGACCGGGCTCCCCGCGAGGACGACACCCTCTCCCTGCTCTTCCTGTGCTGCCATCCCGACCTGACCACGCCCGCGCAGATCGCGCTCACCCTGCGCGCGGTCGGCGGTCTGACCACGGCGGAGATCGCCCGCGCCTGTCTCGTCCCCGAGGCGACCATGGCCCAGCGCATCAGCCGCGCCAAGCAGAAGGTGCGCGGGGTGAGCTTCGGGCGCCCCGACAACTGGGCGGAACGGCTCCCCGCCGTCCTGCACACCCTCTACCTGATCTTCAACGAGGGCTATACGGCGACCTCGGGCCAAAGCCTCCAGCGCCGCGATCTCGCGGGCGAGGCGATCCGGCTCACCCGTCTGGCCCACCGGCTGCTCCCGGACACCGGCGAGGTGACCGGTCTGCTCGCCCTGATGCTGCTCACCGACGCCCGCCGCGACGCCCGTACAGGACCGCACGGCGACCTCGTGCCCCTCGACGAACAGGACCGCGAGCGCTGGGACAAGGCCGCGATCGAGGAGGGCGTCGCGCTGGTCACCCACGCCCTACGGCACGGCCCCGTCGGCCCCTACCAACTGCGCGCCGCCATCGCCGCCGTCCACGACGAGTCGCCGTCCGCGGACGCCACGGACTGGCGGGAGATCCTCGGCCTCTACGACGTGCTGGTCGGCCTGGTCCCCGGGCCCGTGGAACGCCTGAACCGCGCGGTCGCCGTCGCCATGGTGCACGGGCCCCAGGCGGGGCTCGCGGAAGTGGACGCGCTGGAGGGGGAGTTGGGGCACCGCAGGGATGCCGTACGGGGGCATCTGCTGGAGCGGGCCGGGGAGTACGACGCGGCGCGGGCCGCCTACGAGTCGGCGGCCGCGCAGACCATGAGCCTGCCCGAGCAGCGGTATTTGCGGGGGCGGGCGGCGCGGCTGAGGTCGTAACGTGGCGTCATGTCCACAACCATCGTGCACCTGACCGAACGGTCCCTTTGGGAGGAGGCCCGCGCCCGGGGGACGTACGAGATGTCGACCCGCGGCAAGACCCTCCAGGAGGAGGGCTTCATCCACTGCTCGACCCGCGCGCAACTGCCGCCGGTGGCCGCGTTCGTCTACGGCGACTACGACGGCCCCGACGAACTGGTGCTGCTCGTCATCGACCCCGCCCGCCTCGATGCGCCGCTGAAGTACGAGGCCATGAAGCCCGGCGGCGAGGAGTTCCCGCATGTGTACGGGCCGATCCCGGTGGATGCCGTGGTGGGGGTGGAGCCCTGGGCGTGAAGCGCCGGTTCTTCCGTCAGACCGGCAGCCCGCCCGTGTGTGGGTCGCGGCCCGTCAGGCAGTACGTGCCGCCCGTCGGGTCGCGCATCACGCGCCAGTGGGTGCCGCGGTGGACGAGCATGGCGCCCAGGGCTTCGTGGGCCGTCCGGGCGGTCTCGATGTCCGTGCAGGCCAGATCGAGATGGGCCGACGCCGGGCGCTCCTCGCCGAGGCGCTGGAGCAGGATGCGGATCGGTAGACCCGTCGGGGGCCTCACCACGTGGAACTCCGGGAGGGAACCCGGCAGGGACTCCCACTCGGGCAACAGGGCGCTCCAGAAAGTGACTTCTGCGTCGTAGAGCGACGGCGGGATGTCCAGGCAGACCTGGTCGAGGCGTGTCTCCCGCACCACCGGCGCCCGTGCCGACTCCCCGTGCCAGGGCACGGCGCAGAACAACTGCCCGGCCGGGGACCGCAGTACGGCCCAGCCCTCGTGCTCGGCGACCAGTCCCGCCCCGACCCGCAGCGCCTCCTTCACGAAGTCCGGCACGTCCTCGACGGCGAAGTCCAGATGCGCGCCGCCGGGCCCTTCCATGACGCCCTGGACCTTGACGCAGGCGTCGCCGGACTCGGGCAGCAGGGTGACGAACTCACCCTGGTCGCCCCGGAGTTCGGACAGCTGCGTGCCCGTGACGGCGGTCCAGAAGTCGCAGGCGGGGCCGAAGGCTTCGGCGGGCCGGTCGACGAAGGCGTACGTCCAGCGGATGGTCATGGGCGCGATCCTAGCCAGCCCTGCTACGGCTTCGACGGCTCCATGAAGCGGAGCATGTTCCCGGCCGGGTCCCGGAAGGCGCAGTCGCGCACGCCGTACGGCTGGTCCGTCGGCTCCTGGACGACGTCGGCGCCGGACTCCCGGACCCGGGCGAACAGTTCGTCGCAGTCGGAGGTGGTGAAGTTGACCCCGCGCAGCACGCCCTTGGCGAGCAGCTGGGCCATCACCTCCTTGTCCGCGGGGGAGGTGTCCGGATCCGCGGCGGGCGGCTCCAGCACGATCTCCACGTCCGGCTGCAACGGCGAGCCGACCGTCACCCACCGCATCCCCTCGAACCCGACGTCACCACGGACCTCAAGGCCCAGGACGTCGCGGTAGAAGGCGATCGCCTTGTCATGGTCGTCGACGGCGAGGAAGCACTGCTTGAGTTTGATGTCCATGACGGCCAGATTAGGACGCTACGACCGCTTCGGCCGGGTGTAACGGCGGGCCACACACGCCGGGATCACCTCACCGTCCGCGTGCGAGCGAGCCCGGTAGGCGCTCGGCGTCTCGCCCACCAGCTCGGTGAAGCGCGCGCTGAAGGAGCCGAGGGAGGTACAGCCGACCGCCATGCACACCTCGGTCACGCTCATGTCGCCGCGCCGCAGCAACGCCTTCGCGCGCTCGATCCGACGGGTCATGAGATAGCCGTACGGCGTCTCCCCGTACGCGGCGCGGAAGCTGCGCTGGAAGTGGCCCGGGGACATCAGCGCGGTCCCGGCGAGCGCCATGACGTCGAGGGGCTCGGTGTACTCGCGGTCCATACGGTCACGCGCCCGCCGCAGCCGGACCAGGTCCTCGGTGTTCACCCCGCCAGCATGGCACGAACGGCCGAAGGGGCCCGGCCGAGTGATA
>NZ_JACMSF010000003.1 GCF_014257025.1 Streptomyces cupreus | reverse complement strand
GGGGGTCTCGGCGGACAAGCTCACCGGCACGATCCAGAACGACGTGCTGAAGGAGTACATCGCGCGCGGGACGTACATCTTCCCGCCCAAGCCGTCCCTGCGCCTGATCGCGGACATCTTCAAGTACTGCAAGGCCGAGATCCCGAAGTGGAACACCATCTCGATCTCCGGCTACCACATGGCGGAGGCCGGCGCGTCCCCCGCGCAGGAGATCGCGTTCACGCTGGCGGACGGCATCGAGTACGTGCGTACGGCCGTGGCCGCGGGGATGGACGTCGACGACTTCGCGCCCCGCCTGTCCTTCTTCTTCGTCTCGCGTACGACGATCCTGGAGGAGGTCGCCAAGTTCCGTGCGGCGCGCAGGATTTGGGCCCGGGTGATGCGGGACGAGTTCGGCGCGAAGAACCCCAAGTCCCTGATGCTCCGCTTCCACACGCAGACGGCCGGCGTACAACTGACGGCTCAGCAGCCGGAGGTGAACCTGGTCCGGGTGGCGGTCCAGGGCCTGGCGGCGGTCCTCGGCGGCACCCAGTCCCTTCACACCAACTCCTTCGACGAGGCGATCGCGCTCCCGACGGACAAGAGCGCCCGCCTCGCTCTGCGCACCCAGCAGGTGCTGGCCTACGAGACGGACGTGACGGCGACGGTCGACCCCTTCGCGGGCTCCTACGTCATCGAGAAGATGACGGACGAGGTCGAGGCGGCGGCGCTGGAGCTGATGCGGAAGGTCGAGGACCTCGGCGGCGCGGTCACGGCCATCGAGCACGGCTTCCAGAAGAACGAGATCGAGCGCAGCGCCTACCGCATCGCTCAGGAGACGGACTCCGGCAAGCGGGTCGTGGTCGGCGTCAACCGCTTCCAGCTCGACGCGGAGGAGCCGTACGAGCCCCTGCGCGTGGACCCGGCCATCGAGGCCCAGCAGGCGGAACGCCTCGCCAAGCTCCGCGCGGAGCGCGACCAGCAGGCGGTGGACACAGCCCTGGCCGCCCTGAAGAAGGCGGCCGAGGGCGAGGACAACGTCCTGTACCCGATGAAGGACGCGCTGCGCGCCCGAGCGACGGTGGGCGAGGTGTGCAACGCGCTGCGGGAGGTCTGGGGGACGTACGTCCCGAGCGACGCCTTCTGATCGGAGCCGTCTCGCCCGCTGAAACCCGGAATCGGAGTGTCGTACTGCCGTGCGACACTCCTTTCCATGTTCGGCGTCATCGACCTTCCCACCTATCTCGCGGGCCTGATCCTCATCGTCCTGCTGCCCGGCCCCAACTCCCTGTACGTGCTGTCCGTGGCCGCCCGCCGGGGTGTGCGCGCGGGGTACACGGCCGCGGCCGGGGTCTGGTGCGGGGACACGGTGCTGATGACGCTCTCCGCGGCCGGAGTCGCCTCGCTGCTCCAGACCAACGCCGTGCTGTTCGGCATCGTGAAGTACGCCGGTGCCGGGTATCTGACCTGGCTGGCGGTCGGGATGCTGCGGGCGGCCCGGGGGATGTGGCGGGCCCGGCGCGAGCAGAGCGCCGGCACCGAGTCGGACCCGGCCGCCCCCGCCTTCGGCGAGCGGCCCTTCCGCCGTGCCCTCGTCGTCAGCCTCTTCAACCCCAAGGCGATCCTGTTCTTCGTCGCCTTCTTCGTGCAGTTCGTCGATCCGGGGTACGCCTATCCCGCGCTGTCCTTCGTGGTGCTGGGCGCCTTCGCGCAGCTCGCGAGTTTCCTGTACCTCAGCGCGCTGATATTCGGCGGCACGAAGCTGGCGGCGGCCTTCCGCAGGCGCAAGCGGCTGTCGGCGGGGGCCACTTCGGCGGCGGGGGCGTTGTTCCTCGGGTTCGCGGTGAAGCTGTCGCTGGCCGACGCCTGATCAGAGGGTCAGGTAGCCCGGCAAGGTGTCGGCCGTCTCACCCGCCCACCCCACGTAACCGTCAGGGCGCACCAGGAACAGCCCCTTCCCGTACGACGGCTGGTCCTCGCCGCTGACCACCCGTACCGCCTCCGGCAGTTCCGGGGCCTGCGTGCCCACCGCCACCAGCGTCCAGTGCGGGCCCCGGAACGCGTCGAAGAGCCGTACGCCGCCGAGCGTTCCGTCCGGTGCTCGGTCGCCTGCCTGGAGGGGGGCCGGTGAGGTGCGGGTCTCCTGGGTGAGGGACGAGTCGCGGTAGCCGAGGCCCAGTTGGCGGGTTGCCTCGCCTCGACGGGTCTCTCCTCGGTGGACGCTGGTGGACAGGCCCAGCATGTCGGCGGCTATGGGGCGGCGCTCCTCCTCGTAGGTGCTCAGCAGAGTCTCGCCCGCCCCTTCCCGCAGCACCGCCCCCAGTTTCCAGCCCAGGTTGTACGCGTCCTGCACGCTGGTGTTCAGGCCCTGGCCGCCGGCCGGGGAGTGGATGTGCGCCGCGTCTCCGGCGAGGAAGACCCGGCCGGCGCGGAAGGCGTCCGCCAGGGCCGCCCGGGGGCGGAAGTCCGACGCCCAGCGGACCTCTGTCACGTCCTCGGGGGCGAGGTGGGAGCGCGCGGCCACCGTCTTCCGGATCCCCTCCAGGGAGACGTCCACCTCCGCGTCCGCCGGGAACCGCGCCACCACCTGGAAGTCCTCCGTACCCGCCAGCGGGCAGACGGCCAGGAAGCCCTCGCCCTCCCCGCTCGGCGGGAAGACGTGCCAGTTGTCGCGGTCGAGCCCCGTGATCCGGACGTCCGCCACCAGCATCGGCTGCGGATCCACCGTCTCCCCGGTCATCCCGATCCCCAGCGCCCGCCGTACCGTCGAGCGCCCGCCGTCCGCCGCGACCGCATACCGCGCGCGGACCGGGCCCCCTGACCCGCACAGGACGCCCACCCCCTCCCCGTCCTGCTCCAGCGACACCACCTCCCGCCCGAAGTCCACCCGCCCGCCGAGCTCTCGCAGCCGGGCGAAGAGGATCTCCTGCGTCCGCCATTGCGGGACCATGCACGGCTCGTTGTACGGCGAGTCCTCCGTGGCCTCGGCCGGGTCGAACATCTGGTGCTCGCCCACCCGCTTGCCGTCCTGCCAGATCATCCCCACCGGATAGCTGCCGCCCGCCGCCCGGATCGCCTCCAGCACGCCCAGGTCGTCGAACACCTCCATCGTGCGGGGCTGGATCCCCTTGCCCCGCGAACCGGGGAACAGCCCCTGCGCCCGCTCCACCACCAGCGCGTCCACCCCGCGCCGGGCGAGATCGATACCGAGAGCCAGTCCGGTCGGACCCGCGCCCACGATCAAAACATCCGTATCCATACCAATTCCCCTTAACACTGTTAAGTACCCTCGGATACGAGGATGGCCTTAACGCCGTTAACCTGTCAAGCGTGAACACGGAACGCCGAGCCCCCCTCGACCGCCGCCGGGTCGCCGCCACCGCCCTGGAGCTTCTGAACGAGGTCGGTCTGGACGGCCTGACCCTGCGCGCCATCGCCAAGGAACTGGACGTCAAGGCACCGGCCCTGTACTGGCACTTCAAGGACAAGCAGGCGCTGCTGGACGAGATGGCGACGGAGATGTTCCGCCGTATGGTCGCGGGCACCTCGCTCGACCCCGCCGACACCTGGCAGGAACGCCTGCTGAAGTCCAACCGGGGCCTGCGCAGGGCACTGCTCGGCTACCGCGACGGCGCCAAGGTCTTCAGCGGCTCACGCTTCACCGGCATCGAGCACGCGGAGCAGATGGAGGAGAACCTGCGCCTGTTCACAGCCGCCGGCTTCGATCTGCGCCAGGCGGTGAGGGCAACGGTGACGACGTACTCGTACACCCTCGGCTTCGTCACGGAGGAACAGGGCGTCCAGCCGCTGCCGGACGAGCGCCGAGAGGGCTACGACGTGAACGAACGCGCCCGCCTGATGTCCGACTTCCCCCTGTCGGCAGCGGCGGGCGCGGAGATCTTCGCGAACTACGACGAGCACTTCGAGGAGGGCCTGGCGTTGGTGATCGCGGGGATCGAGACACGGTATGGGGCAGGGTGACTGCCCCAGGGGCGGGGCTCTATCGATGTGCGGCTCCGCCGCGTGGGCGTGCCAAGCCCCCACCGGCCCGCGGACGACGCATCTGCCGCACCGCCCGAGTGACAACCGGCGGCAACAGGTCCAGCGCCAGTTGACGTGGGCGCGAGCGCTTCCGCGCCGGAGTCGACGCAGGCGCCGCCACAGCCACCTCCACGGGCTCCACGTAGTGCCGCGACCGAGGAAACGCCGGCGGCTTCATCCCCCGGGCCCGCACCCGTACCAGCCGATGCCCCGCCGCCTCCTGCACGCTCAGCCCGCAGTCCTCCCGCGCCCGCAGCATCGCCAGCAGCTCCTCCTGCACCTCCGCCGGATCCCCCCACGTCCCGTACAGCTTCTGCGTGCTCAGGCACACCGGCCGCAGCCCCCGGTTCAGCACCGCCTCCCACGTGGCGACCGAGACACCCGGCGTGTGCTCGGAGCGGAAGTCGTCGAGGACCACGATCCCGTCCGGCACCAGCAGATCGCGCGCCGCGCCGATGTCGTCGTACACATGCTCGTACAGGTGCGAGGCGTCGATGTGGACGAAGCGGCAGGTCCCGGGCGAGACCTCCTGCGTGATCACCGAGCTGGGCCCCTGGACCACCCGGGGCAGGGCGTCGTGGAAGGAGAGATAGTTCCGCTCGAAGGCCTCACGGGTGAGGGACGCGTACGACTTCGAGGTCTCCGCCTGGTTCGCGCCGTCCGGCGCGTCGCTCTCGAAGAGGTCGCAGACCGTGAACGTCTCGCCGGGGCGCTGATGCCGGCCCAGCAGGATCGCGCTCTTGCCCATATAGGCCCCCAGTTCCAGCAGGTCGCCCCGCTGTCCGAGGGCCTCCTGCCGTTCGAGGAACCAGGTGAACAGCGTCTGGTCGAGTGCGGGGAACCAGCCCGGCACATCGCCGAGCTCGCCGGGGAGTACGGGAATCTGCTGTGCGTTGGCCATGCGACGAGCCTGCTCACTGGGGTCCGGGCAATCTGTCACCGGGCTGAACGTCCGGTGAACAACGGCTGCTCAGCAGTCTTGCCACGCCCGGCGCTCAGCGCATCTTGGAGAGGGCCGTCCGCAGTCGTGGCGTCAGCGGCTTCTCGACGTACCGGTTCAGCAGCCAGGCCAGCGACAGCATGAAGGCGATCGTCAGGGTGAAGGTCGCCCACGAGGACAGGTAGAAGTCCTGGTGAAGGATCTTGATGACCACCCAGCCCAGGTGTTCGTGCACCAGGTAGAAGGGGTACGTCAGCGCCCCGGCCACGGTCAGCCAGCGCCAGTTCGCCCAGTTCAGCCAGCCGAGCGCGATGGCGGCGACAGCGATGAAGCCGAAGGTGACGACCAGCATGATGCCGAAGGAGGTGCGGTTGGCGAAGGCGTCCGTGCTGGGGGCGCGCCACAGGTTCTGCACCGCGTAGTGCTGCCCGATCAGCCAGCTGACGCCGACGATGCCCCACGCATAGGCGTCCCGCCGGTTGCGGTGGACGAGGTAGAGGCCGACACCGCCGATGAAGAAGGGCGCGTACTCGGGCATCAGGACCAGGTCGAGGAGAGGTTCGTTCGCGGCCTCGGCGATGACCGCGGCCAGCGTCCAGCCGGCGCAGAACATGATGACGCGCTGCCGGGTCGCGCCGGGCAGCACGACGCACAGCGCGAACAGGGCGTAGAAGCGGACCTCCGCCCACAGCGTCCAGCAGACCCCGAGCACCCGGTCGACGCCCAGCGGCTGCTGAAGCATCGTCAGGTTCACCAGCGCGTCGCTCGGCGAGACCGCCTTGTACGCGACCATCGGCAGCGCGAACACCGCCGTCACCAGCAGGACCGCCACCCAGTAGGCGGGCAGCAGCCGGGAGGCGCGGGAGGCGAAGAAGGACCTCAGCGGCCGTCCCCAGCCGCTCATGCAGATCACGAACCCGCTGATCACGAAGAAGACCTGGACGCCGAGACAGCCGTAGGCGAAGTACTCGTGCAGCGTGGGGAACTGGACCGTGGGCGAGCTGCCCCAGGCCGCGGTGACCTCGCCGCCCCGGCCGCCGTAGTGGTACGCGGCCACCATCAGCGCGGCGACCAGCCTCAGTCCGTCCAGAGCCCGTAGCCGAGTCTCCCTGGGTGCCGTCCGTTCCGCCCTCCGGGGCGGCTCGATCACCGGTCGGACGGTCATGCTGGTCACAGAATTCCCCTTGCCAGGTGTTCTCCAGAGTGGACCTAGGCACATTAGTCCGAATCACAGGGATGTCTTGGGTGACCGGGCAACGATTAGTCCTGTAGTACCTGTGAGTTCACCTGAAAGTCGTTTTGCCTTCCTAATTTTTCTCAGCATCCCCCCACGGATAAGCAAACGGTTTCAAGATCCCCCCACCCGCCGGCAAACCGCGGCAAACACAGCATTGGCTTGGCGAATACCAGGAGTGCCATGACGAGGGTCCAGAACAGACGGGCACGTGCGCGTGGAGGGGAGCTGGACGACTGTTTGCGTGCCTGCGCGGTGCACAGCGGCAAAGTCGTCGGCAGCATCGACCGCCGTCGCATCGAACTCGCCGAGCAGCTCAGAAAGCTGCTCGTCGTATGGGGAACCACCCCCGCCGCCCCCGCACCCGCCCCGGCGACCGGCGCGACCGGGCTGCTCAAGCGTGCCGTGAAGGGCGCCGCGACCCCCGCCGCGGGAATCGGCAACGAACTGCTCGACGCGCTGCTCGCCGTCGCCAACCAGGCGCTCAAGTGCGGCTACGACGACGAGCTGAACCTCGCTCTGGTGATCAGCGACACCGTGCTCGCCCAGCGCAAGAACTCCCGCGCCGGCTGGCGGCTGCGCGCCCGCCTGATGGAGGCGCTCGGCGACGACGCCGAGGCGCTTGAGGCGTACGAGAAGTACCTCGGGCTCACCGACGACGACGGCTTCGGCGTCCGCGCCCGCATCGCCGGCCTGCGCACCGCGAGCGAGCGGGAGCGTGAACTGCTCGCCCTGCTGCGCCGCCAGTGCCCGCGCGCCGAGGAGTTCACCCGCGGCGACTCCACCGCGGTGTGGGCCGAGGGCCTCGCCGCGCACGCCGTCGGCGACTGGGCCGAGGCCGAACCCCGGCTGGTCGGCGCGCTGCTCGCGCTCGCCTCCGACGACGCCCCGGTGGCCGACCGCCAGGAACTGCTCAGCCAGTACCTGGACCTGCGCATCGCCGTCGACACCGATGTCACCGCCCTTACCGAGGTCCTCGCGCTCTACGCCGAGCAGCGCCGCAGCCGGATGCGCGGCCCCGTCGCCGACCCGGCCATCGGCGGCGTGCAGTGGATCAGCCTCGGCGAGTTCCGCAACCGGATCGCCGGCAAGTCGATCTGCCTGATCGCCAACTCCGGCCGGGTGGGCGCCAGTTCGATGGGCGTCGAGATCGACGCGTACGACCTCGTGGTGCGCTTCAACTCGTACAAGATCGACCCGAAGCACACCGGCAGCCGTACCGACATCCACGCGACGATCCACAAGCACGGCTTCAACTGGGAGAAGCAGGTCGACACCCGCCTCGTCTTCGGCGGTGTCTCCGGCGACTGGAAGTGGTCGCTGCGCAACCGCCTGGTGCCCGGCGCCCAGACCTGCCTCGGCGACGAGTCGCTGCGCTGGCCCGTGCGCAACATCGGCAAGCTCTCCACCGACGTCTGGTCGGGCATCCCGACCACCGGCTTCAACATGCTGTACCTGCTGGACTTCCTGGACGTCAGCCCGAAGCTCGACCTGATCGGCTTCGACTTCTACGAGAGCGGCGCCTACCGCGTGCAGGAAGCGATGAAGCTCGCCATCACCTCCGTGCACGAATACACCAGCGAGAAGGCATGGGTCATGGACCGGGCCCAGAGCGTGACGGACATGAGGATATCCCTGCGATGACCACGACCACCCTGTCTGCGACACAGGCTCCCGTCACCGACGCCGCGGCCCTCACCGGCAAGCGGCGCATCGCCTTCGCCTCCTACGTCGACGAGAACTACCTCCCCGGTTTCCTCGTCCTGCTGCGCAGCCTCGCCCTGTCCAACCCGACCGTGTGCGAGGACTTCGTCGTCCTCTACGACGATCTGCGCCCCGCGTCGATCGCCAGGATCCGCGCCCTGCACCCGCGGATCGTCCTCAAGCGCGTCAACGACACGCACTACGACTCGTACAAGAAGGGCGACCAGGACAACTACCTGGTCCGCAAGGCGTACTTCATCCTCGATGTCTTCCGGCTGCGCGAGTACGACACCGTCATCACCCTCGACACCGACATGGTCGTCCTCGGTGACCTCGGCGAACTCCTCAAGCTCCGCGAGGGACTCGCCGCCGTCCCGCAGTTCTTCTACGGGCAGCACAAGCTCAACTCCGGTCTGCTGGTCATCCAGCGCGAGTACCTGAGCGACGAGTTCTGCGCCAAGCTGGACGCCACAGGCCGCAGCGGCGACTACGAACTCGACAAGCACGACCAGGGCATCCTGAACTCCGTCCTCGACGGCGACTTCATCCGCCTCGACCCGCGCTACAACTTCGTCAAGAGGCGTCTGTCCGGCGACCTCCCGGTCCCCGAGGACACCGCGATCCTGCACTTCACCGGCCGCCACAAGCCGTGGCAGGGCGGTGAGTCCGGGTACAGCCTGGCCGAGGAGAAGTGGCGCGAGTACGAGCTGTCCGACGCCGACTTCCACGCCGAGTACCTCTCGAAGTCGGGCGGCCTGCACCACGACCTGATCGTGCACTACGGCACCCCGCACGTCGCCCGCACCGGCGACGTCGAGACCGCCCGCAAGGTCGCCGCCGCGCATATCGCCACCGGCGACTACCAGGACGCCGTCGACGTCCTGGAGAGCGTCCGCATCCCGCTCGACGAGGCCTGGCCGCACGAGGTACTCGGCCACGCCCTGATGAGCGTCTCGCGCTACGACGAGGCCAAGGCGCAGCTGCTGATGGCGACGGCCGCCCCCAACCGGGCCGCCACCGCCTACGCCCGGCTCGCCCAGATGTCCTGGGTGCACGGCGACAACGCCTCGTCGCTCAAGTACGCGACCGCCGGTATGTCGGTGGACATCACCCACCGCTCAAGCCGCCTGTGGGCGCAGCGCGCGGCCTCCGTCCCGGCCCAGGAACTGGGCGCCCCCGAGGACCAGTTGGCGCACGTCGCCTTCTACATGGACCGCCAGGGCAACGCGGGCGACAAGCTGCTCCCGGAGAGCGTGCGCAGCGCCTTCGGCCCCGACACCACCTCCCGGCGCTGGCACTCCGTGCACGCGCACCGGCTGTTCGACGAGGCCGCCCTGGAGCGCGTCAACGCCCGGCGCGGTCTGGTCATCGGCGGTGGCGGCCTGTTCATCCCGGACACCATGCCCAACGGCAACAGCGCCTGGCAGTGGAACGTCCCGGACGAGCTGATGCGCCGTATCGACGTGCCGATCGCGGTCTACGCCGTGGGCTTCAACGCCTTCGACGGCCAGTCCTACCGGGCGGGCCGGTTCCGGGAGTCGCTGCGACTGCTGGTGGAGAAGTCCGCCTTCTTCGGGCTGCGCAACCACGGCTCGATCGAGAAGGTGCGTGCCATGGTCCCGGCCCACCTGCACGACAAGATCCGTTTCCAGCCCTGTCCGACGACGGTCACCCGTCAGCTGGTGCCCGGCTGGCAGGACCCGGCGAGCCGCGAGGACACCATCCTCGTCAACGCCGCCTACGACCGTGCCGGCCTGCGCTTCGGCCATGACTACGCCTACTTCCTGGCCCAGATGGCCCAGGCCGTCCGGGACTTGGGCGAGCTGGCCGAGGTCAAGTGCGTGGCGCACTCGCTCGACGACGAGAAGATCGCCTTCGATCTGCGGCGCGAGCACGGCATCTCGATGCCCGTCATCCCGATGTACGACTTCGAGAACGACGAGATCCGCGATCTGTACGCGCGCACCAAGCTGGTCATCGGTATGCGCGGCCACGCGGGCATGATCCCGTTCGGTTGCGGCACGCCGATCATCAGCCTGATCTCGCACCCGAAGATGGCGTACTTCCTGCACGACATCGAGCGCCCCGAGTGGGGCATCTCCGTCCACGACCGCCACCTGGCCGCCCGCCTGGTGGAGCGCTCGAAGGACCTGCTCCGCGACCACCAGGCGACCGTCGCCGATGTGCACGGCCGCCAGCAGGAGCTGTGGAAGATCACCGAGGCGAACGCCGCGGACCTGAAGGTCATCCTGGGAAGCTGAGAAAGCGAGTGAGCCCCCACACGGGTGGGGGCTCACTCTTTTCAGCGTCCTGGTTCAGCGTCCTACGACCTTCCGGGCCAGCCTCTTCAGCAGCGACGGCGAACCACCGCCGCCGTCCTTCTCGTACGCCGTCTTCAGCTGCTTGAAGTGGTCGGCACGGGTTCGGCCGAGATACTCGTCGTCGGTGAGCTTCCTCGCGATGGACCAGGCCTGCTTGTGCCGCCCGTCGTAGTGCGCGACGTACGCCTTGGCCAGCTCCAGCACCGACTTGAAGGGGATCCCGCCGGTGTGGTCGCGGTCGATGCGCTCCTGCACGGCCGAGATCAGCTTCAGCTTCTCGTCGAGGGTGAAGGCGTCCTCGGAGATCCTCTTCAACACGTCCTCGGGGATCGGCTCGGTCACCTCGAAGGCGAGCGTGGAGCGGATCGGCGGCCCGGCGATCTCGATGTACGGCAGCAACGCGCCCGTGCTGTAGTGCAGCCACGGCAGCCGGGGCCCGGCGAAGTCCTGGTGCAGCACGACCGATCCGGGCCGCAGCCGGGTCAGGAACCGCTCGGAGACACAGCGGAACACCCGGGCCGTCTTGGCGATGTCGATGTGCAGGAACTCGATCGGGCTGGTGTCGTTCGGGTCCGAGGTCTGCCAGATGTCACCGGCGTGGATCTCCAGGAACGGCAGGAAGGGCTCCAGACGCTCGGTGAAGTCGTCCAGGAACGAGGTGTCGCCGTCCGCGGGCTTGGAGCCTGCACTGAAGAACTTCTCGGTGGCGAAGGTGCCCTTGCCGACATGGAAGAAGTCGTACGCGTGCAGTCGTCCCGTCTTCTCGTCGAACACGGGGCTTTCGCGCAGCCCGAGCGCGAGCGCGTACGTGGACCCGCCGCCGCCCGAGCCCAGCTCCACGAGCCGGTCCTCGCCGGTGAGGCGATGGCGGCCCAGGAGGTAGAGGAAACGCAGTTCCCAGGAACTCACCTGGGAATAGGGAATGTCGTCCGGCAGCTTTACGCCGTCGAGCAGGGGGTACAGCCGGCCGAGGTTCGTCATGAGTGCCTCACGGAGTCGGATGGGGCGGCGTTCCGTGATCCTAGGGATTCGAACGCCGCCCACACCATGTATTCATCGGTTTAATCCGACGGTGTGCCACCGTTTCCTCGACTTTTCCCGGCAGTTCACCGGGAATTGGCTCAGCGGCGTACCGCCTTCTTCAGTGCCTTGGCCCGCCGCACCACCCGGCGTGCCGTGGAGTTGTGCGGCAGGAACGACAGCCGCTCCGGAATACCGCCTGGCAGGCCCAGCGAGGTGAGCCGCTTGCGCTTGAAGTAGCGCTGGTTGCGCGGCTTGAAGTGCTCCGAGAGATACCGCTCGGCGGCAGGACGCAGGCTCGGATAGATCTGCGGCTGCATGGTGAACCCTATGGCGGTGACGAGCGCGCCCAGGGTTTCCGTCGGCACGGTTTCCTCGCCCTTGCGGTTCTCCAGGTCCGGCAGCACCGCGTCCGCCAGCACCGCGGGGATGCGGTTGCTGTTCTGGTACGGCGTCAGCCGGTCCAGCAGCGGCTCGGTGCCGATGCGGGCGACGGGGAGGTCGTAGAAGGCGGACGCCGTGAACAGCGCGGTGGAGAAACAGCCGACGACCAGGCCGGGGCGGGACTTCTCGAACAGCAACTCGGCGAGCACGGGCGTGTCCAGCACGGTGAGGTCGACGCCGAGCTTCTCGGCCTCGCTCTCCAGGGCGCGGCTGTAGCGGGCCGGCGCCGTCGGGTGCGGCTTGAACACGATCGAGCGGTGCCCCCGCTCCACCGCCCCGCGCATCATCCGGACGTGCAACTCCTCCTCCGCCTGCGCGGTGAGGATGTTCAGCGCCGACAGGTACTGGCCGAGCAGCAGCGCGGAGTTGTCCGGAAGGGTCGGCAGCTCCTCGACGGCACCGGCGAGTTCGCCCATCACCTTCAGGAAGGCCTCGGTCGGCACCACCTCGGCGGGCACGTCGAACTCGGTGAGCAGCATGGGCGTGAGGCCCGGTACCAGGTCCAGGTGGAGCAGGCGCCGGACGCGGGTGCCGACCAGCGGGTCGAGCTTGTTGCGCGTGGGGCCGTAGCTCATCAGGCCGTCGGCGTAGACGTGCAGGGGGGCGCCGGTGAAGATCTGGGCGAGCCCGAGCGCCGGGTTGACCTGGATGGACTCCAGGACAATCTCCACCTTGTCGTCGCCGAGGCCCCACAGCAGCCGCAAGTACCGCTCGAACAGCGGCATGTCGTCGGTGCGCGGCGACCAGGCGCCGGGGTGGAAGGGCCTGATGGCCTCGTTGTACGAGATCACCCCGTCGAAGTGGTCGCGCAGCGGTTCGAACCCGGGCATCTCGTCCACGGCCGGAGTGGTCTCCGGGATCGTGGAGTTGTTGAACACCAGCAGCAGCCGGCGGTCCGCCTCGGCGAAGCACTCCGAGTCCAGCGCGGCGGCCAGGGTGGCGGCGCCGTAGAGCGTGGAGACGCAGAAGATCTGGGTGGTCTTACGGGACATCACGCGGCCGCCTTCGCAGTGGTGGCCCGGCGCCGCAGCCGGCGCAGCTTGCTGGCCCGGCGCAGGTCCATGGTTTCGAGTACGTCACCGAGCGCGTCCTGCGGCATCCGCTTTATGGCCGCCGCGCTCATCGCGCGCAGTTGCTTGGCCACGGCCGGTTCCCACTTGGACTCGTCCGAGAGGTGATGGGCGATGATCGCACAGTAGGTGCGCACCGCCTTGGGCAGCAGCTGGTCCGCCTCGCGGTCGGCCGCCGTCTCCTCGACGACCTGATCGAAGGCACGGATGAAGTCGAGTTGACGGACATCACCGATCTGGGTGAGTGAACCGGCAACGCCCCGGCGGTAGAAGACGCCGAGCAGACTCACCACGGCGAACGACTCCGCCTCGCGGTGCAGCTTCCAGATCCACGGCCGGTCCTCGGCCGTGCGCAGCCCGTCGGTGAAGTGCAGCAGGCCCTTGTCCAGCAGCCGCCGGTGATAGGCACCGGCCCAGGCGTAGGCGTAGTCGACGGAGGTCGTCCGGTCGGCGGGCAGGATCGCCGCACGCGGGTCGAGGACCTCGCCCCGGCGGCCGTGCGGTACCCGGTGCACCGAGCGGGCACGGGCGTTGGCCTGGATGTGGTCGGTCCGGACGAAATCGCAGCCCAGCTCCTCGATGGCGGCGACCAGCTCGGCGTAGTAGCCGGGCGCGAGCCAGTCGTCGCCGTCGAGGAAGGTGAGGTATTCCCCGGTCGCGGCGTCCAGACCGGTGTTACGGGCGGTGGCGAGTCCTCCGTTCACTTCATGACGGATGTAACGCACCTGTGCGACATCCGAGAGCTGGTCGGCCGCCCGTTCGAGAATGGCGGGAGTTTCATCCTTCGAATGGTCGTCCACCAGGATGAACTCAAAGTCGCTCCGGGCGTTCGCCCGAAGGCTTCTGAGGGTGTCCGGGGCGTATTGCTGCACGTTGTAGAACGGCACGATCACGGAAAGCTTTGGCACCTGCAAAAGGGTAGGAGGGTGCCCGGCAGCGGAACTTGACGACGCGGGTACGGCGGGTGAACTCAATGTGTCGGAACGGTGCATGCCATGTACTTCCCGGGTTCTGACGGGCCAGTTCGGCTCGCGGTGGGATGTTGTTAACTTTTCGTTGATTCGCGGTTGGGCTATACCTAGGAAATGCTTCCTAGCGTCATCTTCGTGCCAGCAAGTACAACGAAGCCGCCGCGTATCGCCGTCCTCGCGGACTCCGACACCCGCTGGAAATGGGGTGCGCTGACGGCGGGCCGCATCGCCCCGGGCCCGTCCATGGAAGCCGGAGCGGAAGGGGGCACGCAAGTCGCCCCCGCCCTCAGCGGATTTCTGCTGCGCGGCCGGGCCACGCCCACCGCCCGCCAACTGGCGGAAGTCGGTGTGCAGGCCGACTCCCTGCGCGAGGTGACGGCGGTGGAGTTCCTGCGCACGATGGCCGAGGAGGAGTACGACATCCTCGTACTCGCCCTCGTCGGCGGCGGTGTCCAGGCCATGCTGCACGGTCTGAAGCGGGTCTGGGAGGGTCGCGAGAAGCGCCCCGTCGTCGTCACCGGCTATGTCGGCGTCGTCTACGAGAAGCTCGCCGACGGCCTGCTGCTGCGGCACGGCGCCGACCTCGTCCTCGCCAACTCCCGCCAGGACGCCGAGCGCTTCCGCGCGG
This sequence comes from Streptomyces cupreus, assembly GCF_014257025.1. Lineage (GTDB taxonomy): Bacteria > Actinomycetota > Actinomycetes > Streptomycetales > Streptomycetaceae > Streptomyces > Streptomyces cupreus. Next base: position 286,626 of record NZ_JACMSF010000003.1, on the reverse strand, counting down.
TGTACGAGGGCGTCGGCGCCGACGCCTCGGCGGTCACGGAAGTGGCGCTGCCGTTCCTCGGCGGAGCGCCCTACGAGGGGGAGCACGACCCGTACACGGTCGTCTTCGCCGCGCAGCCCTCCGTCCCGGAGAGCCGCAAGGACCGTGCGTACCTGCTGAACCGCCTGGTCCAGCACGCGCGGCTGCACCCCGAGCGCGAGGTGCTGCTCAAACTGCGCTCCAAGCCGGGCGAACACACCACGCACATCGAGGAGTTGCCCTACCAGAAGCTGGCGCAGAAGCTGGACATACCGTCCAACTTCCGTCTGCTGTACGGGCACATGGGCGAGGTGCTCGACCGCACCGACCTGCTCGTCACGGTCAGCTCGACGGCCGCGCTGGAGTCCCTCCACCGCCGGATCCCCACCGTCGTGCTCACCGACCTCGGGGTGCGCGAGACACTCGGCAACCACCACTTCGTCGGCTCCGGCTGCCTCGCCTCCTGGGACCAGCTGGACGACGGACACCGTCCGGCCCCCGACGAGGAGTGGGTGGCCCGCCAGGGCGTCGCCGCGCACGGCGGGTACGAGACCGCCTTCGACGCCGCCCGCGAGCGGATCACCAAGTTGCTCGGCCGGCCGGGCGGACTCCCGCCGCTGACCCCGTACTACACACCCGCGACGGCGCCGGGCTATCTCCCCGGCATCCTCGCCCGCCACCACCTCGGCCCCGACGGCAGTCCGCTGCCCGGCGCTCCCGCGCAGGACAAGGAGCCGGGTCCTGTTCGGCAGATAGTTCGCCGGGCTGCCCGTGGTGCCTATCGGCACGGGGTGCAGCGGGTGGCGCCCGTCATTCGGCGGATGGGGGAGTTGTGACCGCCGCAGGGGGTGCCGCTTCGGGTCGTCGGGCGGCTGCGGCGCCGCCGGGGCCGGTCGCGCAGTTCCCCGCGCCCCTGTCGGGCGGCTCCGCCGCCCTCCATACCTCTGCGAACTCTGCGCAAGGAGTGCAACCCATGTCCGACTCCCCGGCCGGCGTCGGCGTCTCCGTACGCCGCGTGCTCGCCGTCATTCCCGCGCGCGGCGGCTCCAAGGGCGTGCCCGCCAAGAACCTCGCCCCGGTCGGCGGCGTCCCGCTGGTGGCCCGCGCGGTGCGCGAGTGCCGGGCCGCCCGACTGGTGACCGACGTCGTCGTCTCGACGGACGACCAGGCCATCGCCGCCGCCGCCCGCGAGGCCGGCGCCGAGGTGGTGCTGCGCCCCGCGGCCATCGCCGGTGACACGGCCACCTCCGAGGCGGCCGTCCTGCACGCCATGGACACCCACGAGGCGCTGCACGGCGCGTCGGTCGACGTGGTGCTGCTGGTGCAGTGCACGAGCCCGTTCATCGTCCGCGAGGACATCGAGGGCGTTGCGGCGGCCGTGGTCGAGCAGGGCGCCGACACCGCTGTGACGGTGGCCCCGTTCCACGGCTTCATCTGGCGCGACGGCGACGACGAGTCCGGCTCGTTCGGCGTCAACCACGACAAGTCCTTCCGCCCCCGCCGCCAGGACCGCCCCCAGGACCTGCTGGAGACCGGCGCCGCCTACGCGATGGACGCGGCCGGCTTCCGCGAGCACCGGCACCGCTTCTTCGGCCGTACCGAACTGGTCCGCACCGACCCCGCGCGCGTGCTGGAGATCGACGACCCGCACGACCTCGCGCGGGCCCGCGCCCTCGCGCCTCTCTTCGACGCGGACCGCCCCGGTTCGCTGCCGACCGCCGACGACATCGACGCGGTCGTACTGGACTTCGACGGCACCCAGACCGATGACCGGGTGCTGATCGACACCGATGGAAAGGAGTTCGTCTCCGTGCACCGCGGAGACGGCCTCGGCATCGCGGCCCTGCGCAAGAGCGGCCTGAAGATGCTGATCCTCTCCACGGAACAGAACCCTGTGGTCGCCGCCCGGGCCCGGAAGCTGCAGATTCCGGTCCTGCACGGCATCGACCGCAAGGACCTCGCACTGAAGCAGTGGTGCGAGGAGCAGGGCATCGCGCCTGAGCGCGTGCTCTACGTCGGCAACGACGTCAACGACCTCCCGTGCTTCGCCCTCGTGGGCTGGCCCGTGGCGGTCGCGAGCGCCCACGACGTCGTGCGCGGCGCCGCACGCGCGGTCACCACCGTCCCGGGTGGCGACGGCGCGATCCGAGAGATCGCCAGCTGGATCCTCGGCCCCTCTCTCGATTCCCTCACCAAGTAAGGACAGTTCCTGCCATGAGCACCAACTCCCGTCTCCGTACGTTCGGTTCGTCGCGCCTGGCCGGCCCCGGTCAGCCCGTCTACATCTGCGGCGAGATCGGCATCAACCACAACGGCGAGCTGGAGAACGCCTTCAAGCTGATCGACGTGGCCGCCGAGGCCGGCTGCGACGCGGTCAAGTTCCAGAAGCGCACCCCGGAGATCTGCACGCCGCGCGACCAGTGGGACATCGAGCGCGACACCCCCTGGGGCCGCATGACCTACATCGACTACCGCCACCGTGTGGAGTTCGGTGAGGACGAGTACCGCCAGATCGACGAGTACTGCAAGTCCAAGAACATCGCCTGGTTCGCCTCCCCGTGGGACACCGAGGCCGTCGCCTTCCTGGAGAAGTTCGACGTCCCGGCCCACAAGGTGGCCTCCGCCTCGCTGACCGACGATGAGCTGCTGCGCGCCCTGCGCGCCACCGGCCGCACGGTCATCCTCTCCACCGGCATGTCCACCCCGAAGCAGATCCGCCACGCGGTCGAGGTCCTCGGCTCGGACAACATCCTCCTGTGCCACGCCACGTCGACGTACCCGGCGAAGGCGGAGGAGCTGAACCTCCGAGTGATCAACACCCTCCAGGCCGAGTACCCGAACGTCCCGATCGGCTACTCCGGTCACGAGACGGGCCTGCAGACCACCCTCGCCGCGGTCGCCCTGGGCGCCACCTTCGTCGAGCGTCACATCACCCTGGACCGCGCGATGTGGGGCTCCGACCAGGCCGCCTCCGTCGAGCCGCAGGGCCTGACGCGCCTGGTCCGCGACATCCGCACGATCGAGGCCTCCCTCGGCGATGGTGTCAAGAAGGTCTACGACTCCGAGCTCGGCCCGATGAAGAAGCTGCGCCGCGTCCAGGGCGTCGTCGCCGAGGCGGAGATCGCCGCGGCCGCGGGCGAGCCGCTCTCGGTCTGATTCACCCCCTTCCAGAAAATCGCCTACGACGGGACGGTCGTACGTAGATGAGCCCCCGCGCCGGGAACGCCGGCACCCGCACTCTCGCGTTCGTCGAGAGCCCGGTACAGCTGCTGAATGTGCTGGAGTGGGCGCATGCCCAGGAGCAGGCGCTCGGCGCGGGGCTCACCCTGGTGGTTCTGTCCCCGATCGACCCGATGACCCGCGGCCAGCTGCGACGCATGTCGGAGCTGGCCCGTGAGGAGGGGCACGAGGTCCGCTGGGAGGAGGCGCGGGGCGGCCCGGCGGCGCCGATCCGGACGATCGGGGGCCTGGCCGGCATCCTGCGCCGGGCACCCCGCGTGGTCCTGGGGGACCCCTTCTCCCGCTACGTCCAGCTGCTGCTGACGATCACCCGGGCCCGGGACCTGGTGGTGGTCGACGACGGCACGGCGACGATGGAGTTCGTCGCCCAACTGGCCCGCGGCGAACGCCTGGTGCGCTGGCACCGCAAAGGCGGCCGCCCCGGCCCCCGGGACCTGATCCTGGCCCCGGCGTCCTCGGCGGCCCGCCGCCGTCTGACCCCGGGGGAGAACCGCGGGGTGGAGATCTTCTCCTCCATGCCGATGGAGGAGACCCTGCCGGGCCTGACGATGTCGACGAACGACTTCGCCTGGACCCGCGCCCGCTTCGGCCCGCCCCGCATCAGCAAGGGCGCGGACATGGTCGGCACCTCGCTGGTGGAAACGGGCGTGGTCGACGCCGACAGCTACTTGGAAGCGGTCCGCACCCTGGCCAAGACCCACGGCGCGACCCGCTACTTCGCGCACCGCCGCGAGAGCACGGAGAAGCTCCACCGCCTGGCGGTGGAGACCGGGCTGGAAGTGGTCCGCCCGGACCTCCCCCTGGAACTGATCGCCCGCCGAGGCCCGATCGGCAGGACGATCCTCAGCTTCCCGTCCACGGTCGTCCACACGCTGCCGTTGGCCCTGGCCGGCACGGATGTAAAGGTGGCGGTCTGCGACATCGACCCCACCTGGCTCACCGACCACGCCTCACCCCGTGCCCAGGGCTTCCTGTCGGGCGTCACGGGCTCGGCGAAGGACGTGCACCGGCTGGCGGCGGTGACGACCGCGGTCTAGAGGGGCTTGCGGGCCAGCAGGAACGCCCGCGCCATCTTCTCCTCCCCCAGGGGCTCCCGCACCACCTGTGCCTGCGTCTGGAAGCCCGCCTTCTTCAGGTGGGCCGTCACCGTTTCCGGGGTGCGGAGGTAGTAGTGCAGGGAGATGTCCTGGCCGAAGCGTTCCGTGAGGTGGATGAGCTCGTCGGCGTGCCTGCTCTGGAACTGGAACGACAGCAGGACGTGGCCGCCGGGGACCAGGACCCGGCGGAACTCCGTGAACGCGGCCGTCAAGTGGTCCGTCGGGATGTGGATGATCGAGTACAGGGCGGTGATACCGCCCAGGGTCTCGTCCGGCAGGTCCAGTTCCGTCATCGTGCCCACGTGGAAGCGCAGGTGCGGGTGGGCCTCGCGGGCCAGCGCCACCATGCGCGGGGAGACGTCCACGCCGAAGACCGGGACCCCGAGGTCGTGCAGGCGGGCGGTGACATAGCCGGGTCCGCTGCCCAGGTCGCCCACCGGGGCCTTGGTGTGCTCGCGGACCTGTTCCGCGTAGGCGGTCAGGAGGGCCCGCTCCAGGGGGTGGTGGCCCAGACCGTCCGGGTGGCGGTCGGTGTAGGCGGGGGCTATCGCGTCGTACGAGGTGCTCGTGGCCTGTATGAAGTCCGTGTCCGTGCTCGGGTCCGTCACGTGGGCGCAGCCTACCGATGCGCGGGGCGAGCGGTCGGCAACTTCACGCGCCGGAAAGCTGCCGGACACCGCACAAGCCCTTCCGCCCTGAGCACGTCAGGATGACGGGCGTGAACAGTGCGGGTGAGGTCATCTTCCGGTCCCGGTGGCGGCGGGCCCTCTGGGTCGTCGTGGGGATCACGGCGGCCGGGGTCGTGCTCGCCGCCCTGGGCCTCGTCCTGGGCGGTCCGGTACCGCTCGCCGGCGTCGGCGTGCTGTGCCTCGGCATCGGTCTCCCCGCGCTGCGCTCCGCCACCGCCGAGATCCGCGCCGACGCCCGCGGACTGCACATCAGGACGCTGTTGAACCGCCGGGGCCTGCCCTGGCAGGACATCGCCGACCTGCGCCTCCAGCTGAGGACCCTGCCCCGAGGCGGGGTCACCCGGCGCGTCGTCCTCGCAGCGAGCGACGGGCACCGGCGGCTGCTTCCCCTGCCCGCCGGCCACGGCACCGACGACCCGGACTTCGACACCGAGCTGGACGCGCTGCGCACACTGCACCGGCGCCACGGAACCCCCGAGTCCGACCGCCTCGCGGTCGTCACCCAGCGCACCGCGGGAGGCCGCGGCTCGGCCTGGTCACCGGTCCTGTGCGTGCTGTTCCTCGTGGGCGCGGGCCTCGCCGCCTGGCTCGTCCCGCACGCCGACGCGAACCAGCGGGAGTGGCAGGCGGCCGTCCCGTGTACGGCCTCCACCCCCACCGAGGACCGGCGTGGGTGCCTGACGACCATCCGGGCCGTGGTCGAGCGGACCGACGACGACGGGCCGAAGAGGGGCGGCCGGCTGTACTTCGCCGACGATCGGCCGCTCGACCGGCTCCGGGTCTCCCAGGAGGCCGCCCAGGAGTTCGAGCCGGGCGACCAGGTCGAGCTCACCGTCTGGCGCGGCGAGGTGATGGAGGTCGAGGGCAGCCGGTACACCTGGCGCGAGCACGTCACCGTCCCCGGCGACCTGGCCGCCGTATCGGCAGGACTCGCCCTCGCCGCGGGCTGTCCCGCCGCCCAGATGCTGATGCGGCTGCGCGGACGCAGGCTCCCCGACGACGAGGTCCTCCCGTCCGCCCTGCCCTTCGCGGCCGTCCTGGTCGGCACCGGAATGTGGCTGCTGCCACTGTGCTACCTCCACCCCACCACCCTCTTCGACTCCCCGACGACCCTCGCCTGGGCGGCCGCGGGCACCGCCGCCACCCTCGCCATGACGGCCTGGGCCTGGCGCGCCACCCGCATCCGTACACAGGAGGAGACCGGCGCCGCCGGTCCCGAGGAGCAGGGGGAGGTCTTCCTGCCCGCCCGCTTCCTGGAGTCCACCGACTACAACCCGCACGGCTTCGGCACCCACATCGCCGTCGGCGGCGACGGGCCGCCCGCGGTGACTCCCGGCCCGGGCCGGTTCGCCGCGCGGACCATCCCCGCGCGGCGGATCACCGTCAAGGAGGTACGCCGGGTCCGGGGCGCCGACGGCGACACCGTGCCCCGGAGCTGGCACATCGCCGACCTCGACGACTCCGGCACCCCCGTCCGCCTGGCCGCCGCCCCGGCCGATCTGGCCCGCATCCTGCGCGCTCTGGAGGCCGTACAAACGCTTGAGGATGCCTCGACGCCGGCTTCCGACAGGTGAACAGAACCGACGCGAGTGTCTGCGGCGTGGTATGGGTTGGTAGGAGAGCGGACGGGTATTCATGATCGACTCGCTCGAAATGTGCGGGAGTTTACCCATCCCAACCCAGACCTATGCGTCTGGTGGCCAGTTTTTCTTCCCCTAACGGGTTGAACTTTTGTTGATCGAGGGTCAGTTGGCCACCTGAGCGTCCTACCCTTCAGAGGGTGAAGCAATTGATGTCCGTAGAGCCCGAGGCCGATCTCCAGGGGGAAGTGCTGCTTCCCGGCACGCTCCCCGAGTCGCTGCGTGACGAACTCGTTGCGTTCCGCCGTGACTTGCACATGCACCCGGAGCTCGGCAACCAGGAGTTCCGTACGACCGCCGCGATCAAGGAGCGCCTGGAGAAGGCGGGCCTCGAGCCGCGGGTGCTCGCCGTCGGGACCGGGCTCGTCTGTGACATCGGCAACTGGGACGACGGGCTGCCCGCGCTCGCCCTGCGGGCGGACATCGACGCCCTGCCCATTCCGGACGCCAAGACCGAGTGCCCCTACCGCTCCACCGTGCCCGACCGGGCGCACGCCTGCGGGCACGATGTGCACACCACCGTGGTGCTCGGTGCCGGCCTCGTCCTCGCCGACCTGCACAGCCAGGGTCTGCTGCCGCGGCCCGTACGGCTGATCTTCCAGCCCGCCGAGGAGGTGCTGCCCGGCGGTGCCGCCGACGCCATCGACTGCGGGGTGCTGGAGGGCGTCGGGCGGATCGTCGCCGTGCACTGCGACCCCCGGGTCGACGCCGGCCGGATCGGCATCCGTGAGGGCGCCATCACCTCCGCCTGCGACCGTCTTGAGATCGCGCTGGACGGCCCCGGCGGCCACACCGCGCGCCCCCATCTGACCACCGACCTGGTCACCGCCGTGGCCCGCGTCGTGACCGACGTGCCCGCACTGGTCGCCCGGCGCGTGGACACCCGTAGCGGACTCGCCGTGACCTGGGGACGGATCGAGTCCGGGCACGCGCCGAACGTCATCCCGCAGCACGCCGAGCTCTCCGGGACCGTGCGCTGCCTGGACATCGACGCCTGGCGGCAGGCGCCGGACATCCTGGTCGCCGCGATCGACGAGGTCGCCAACCTGCACCGGGCCAAGTCCGAGATCAACTACGTGCGCGGAGTGCCGCCCGTGGTCAACGACTCCGGCATCGCCGAACTGCTGCGCGACGCGATGATCGCCCGCCGTGGCGCCGACTCCGTGGAGACCACCGAGCAGAGCCTCGGCGGCGAGGACTTCTCCTGGTACCTGGAACACGTCCCCGGCGCGATGGCCCGCCTCGGCGTCCGCACACCGGGCGAGCGGACGGTCCGGGACCTCCATCAGGGCGACTTCGATGTGGACGAGCACGCGATCACGGTGGGCGTGGAACTGTTCACGGCCGCGGCCTTGATCGACCTGTAGGAGTCACTCCGGTTGCGGTCGGAGTGACGCGGGGGGAGTCTGGCCCCATGGCGCACATGCATGCGCGCCGATGTCCTGGAGTGCACCTTTTGATCCGGTGGTTCACGGGGACGTAACCGGCCATCGGCACGAATGGATAACGGCCACGCGATACCCCGTTCCCAGGAGTGTCTACGCGCGTTAATGTGCGCCGAACTCAGCACCCACTGCGGGGCTTGGAGAATGGGGAACTTCACGATGCGTCGGACATCCAAACTGACCCGCGTCGCGGTGGGGGTCGCGTCGATCGCGCTCGCTGCCACGGCCTGCGGCGGAACCAGCGACAGCGACAGCAGCTCCTCCAAGGAGGACCTCGGCCTCGCCATCGCGTACGACATCGGCGGCAAGGGCGACCAGTCCTTCAACGACGCCGCGTACGCCGGCCTGCAGAAGGCCCAGAAGGAGTTCGGCTACAAGACGGCCGACATCGAGCCCACCGAGGGCGAGACGGACGCCGACAAGGAGCAGCGTCTGGCCTCCCTCGCCAAGCAGGGCTACAACCCGGTGATCGGCGTCGGCTTCGCCTACGGCCCCGCGATGGATGCCGTGGCCAAGAAGTACCCGGACACCACCTTCGGCATCGTCGACTCCGTCGTCGAGGGCGACAACGTCGCCTCCCTGGTCTTCGCCGAGCAGGAGGCCTCCTACCTCGCCGGTGTCGCCGCCGCCAAGGCCACCAAGACCAACACCGTCGGCTTCGTGGGCGGCGTGGACATCCCGCTCATCCACAAGTTCGAGGCCGGCTACAAGCAGGGCGTCCAGGACACCAACTCCAAGGTCAAGGTCGTCTCGCAGTACCTGACCCAGACCGCGGAGGAGGGCGGCTTCTCCAGCCCGGACAAGGGCAAGGCCGCCGCCGAGGGCCAGATCGAGAAGAAGGCCGACGTCGTCTACCAGGCGGCGGGTCTGTCCGGTCAGGGCGTGATCGAGGCCGCCGCCAAGGCGAAGGTCTGGGCGATCGGCGTCGACTCCGACCAGTACCAGCAGGAAGCGCTCGCGGCGTACAAGGACTACATCCTCACCTCCGCGCTCAAGGACGTCGGCGGCGCGGTCTACGCCCTCGCCCAGTCCGTCGACAACGACAAGCCGCTGACCGGCGTGCAGACCTTCGACCTGAAGGTGGACGGCGTCGGCCTCGCGGAGAGCAACCCGAAGATGACCGAGATCCCGGGCCTGACCGACGCCGTGGCCAAGGCCAAGGCGGGCATCATCGACGGCACCATCAAGGTCAAGACGGAGTAGTCGTCGCCGCCCGATCGGGCCAATCGCAGCAAATCGCCCGAAGCGGGCGGGTGTCCGGAACACCCGCCCGCTTCGGCGTTCGAGGCGGGGGGCGAGTGGTCTTGAGCACGGCCGGATAACAAGGTGGACAGAAGGGGTTTTCAGGCAGGTCTACGCGCGTTAATCTGCGGCGAAGCCCAGCGCCGAAGCTGTGAAGCACTACCGTCCCGGCGCCGGGCGAACCCGGGCCCTCCCCCGGCCCCGCCAGTACTACTAGGAGCACTTCACATGCGCCGGATTTCCCGGATCACGGTCGCAGGCGCAGCGACCGCCTCTCTGGCCCTCGCTCTCTCCGCCTGTGGCGGCACCTCGACCGAGAGCAGCTCGTCCGACTCGAAGGGCGACAAGGGCCTGGCCATCGCGTACGACGTCGGCGGCAAGGGCGACCAGTCCTTCAACGACGCCGCGTTCGCGGGCCTGGAGCAGGCGAAGAAGGAGTTCGGCTACGAGACGCAGGACGTCGAGCCCACCGAGGGCGAGACGGACGCGGACAAGCAGCAGCGCCTTGAGTCGCTGGCCAAGCAGGGCTACAACCCGGTCGTCGGCGTCGGCTACGCGTACGCCACCGCCGTCAAGGGCGCCGCGGAGAAGTTCCCGGACACCACCTTCGGCATCGTGGACGACTCCACCGTCGAGTCGAAGAACGTCGCCGACCTGGTCTTCTCCGAGGAGGAGGCCTCCTACCTGGCCGGCGTCGCCGCGGCCAAGAGCACCAAGTCGAACGTCGTCGGCTTCGTGGGCGGTGTGGACATCCCGCTGATCCACAAGTTCCAGGCGGGCTTCGAGCAGGGCGTGAAGGACACCAACCCCAAGGCGAAGGTCCTCTCCCAGTACCTCACGCAGACCGCGGAGGAGGGCGGCTTCTCCAGCCCCGACAAGGGCAAGACGGCCGCCGAGGGCCAGATCGAGAAGAAGGCGGACGTCGTCTACGCGGCCGCCGGTCTCTCCGGCCAGGGCGTCATCGAGGCCGCCGCCGCCAACAAGGTGTGGGCCATCGGCGTGGACTCCGACCAGTACAACCAGGAAGCCCTCGCCAAGTACAAGGACGCGATCCTCACCTCGGCGATGAAGGACGTCGCCAAGGCGGTGTACAACCTGGCGAAGTCGGTCGAGGACGGCAAGCCCGAGACCGGTATCGTTCGTGGCGATCTGAAGACCGGCGAGGTGAGCCTGTCGAACTCCAACCCGAAGTTCGCGGACAACGCCGAGCTCCAGGAAGCCATCGAGACGGCTAAGGAGAAGATCATCAACGGCGAGATCAAGGTCAAGAGCAGCTGAACAGTTACACCCTGAGCAGCGTGTAACCGCGGGGTCGCGGTCGCTCGACGGGGTACGGGGGGACCACCTCCTCGTGCCCCGTTGTCAGCGATCCGTCACCCCTTTGTATGCCGTAGGGGCGCTACGCGCGTAGACGACCCCCGTCACCAGGAGAGTGCGCCATCAAAGCGTCCAGCAGCCCTCCGGCCGGCGCGGCGGTCAACGGTCAGGTGACCGCCGTCGAGCTCGCCGGGATCACGAAGCGATTCCCGGGCGTCGTGGCCAACCACGACATCCACCTCACCGTCCGCAAGGGCACCGTCCACGCCCTCGTCGGCGAGAACGGCGCCGGCAAGTCGACCCTGATGAAGATCCTCTACGGCATGCAGAAGCCGGACGAGGGCACCATCGCGGTCAACGGCGAGCAGGTCACCTTCTCGTCCCCGGCCGACGCCATCGCCCGCGGTATCGGCATGGTCCACCAGCACTTCATGCTCGCCGACAACCTCACGGTCCTGGAGAACGTGGTCCTCGGCAGCGAGAAGCTCTACGGCATCGGCGCCAGGGCCCGCCGCAAGATCAAGGAGATCTCCGAGCGCTACGGCCTCGGCGTGAAGCCCGACCTCCTGGTCGAGGAGCTCGGCGTCGCCGCCCGCCAGCGCGTGGAGATCCTCAAGGTCCTCTACCGCGGCGCCACCACGCTGATCCTCGATGAGCCCACGGCCGTCCTGGTGCCGCAGGAGGTCGACGCGCTCTTCGACAACCTGCGCGAGCTCAAGGCCGAGGGCCTCTCCGTCATCTTCATCTCCCACAAGCTGGGCGAGGTGCTCTCCGTCGCCGACGAGATCACCGTCATCCGCCGCGGCACCACCGTCGGCACGGCCGTCCCCGCCGAGACGACCCCGCGTCAGCTCGCCGAGATGATGGTCGGCAGCGAGCTGCCCACCCCGGAGACCGCCGAGTCCACGGTCACCGACCGCCCGGTCATCACCGTCGACAAGCTGCGCCTAGAGGCGCCCGGCGGCAAGGCCCTGCTGGACGACATCAGCTTCACCATCCACGCGGGCGAGGTCCTCGGCATCGCCGGCGTCGAGGGCAACGGTCAGACCGAACTGGTCGACGCGCTCATCGGCCTCAAGCACGCCGACTCCGGCACGATCACCCTGATCGACGAGGAGATCACCGGCTGGACCACCCGCAAGCGCCGCGAGCAGGGCATCGGCTACATCCCCGAGGACCGCCACCGGCACGGTCTGCTCCTGGAGGCCCCCCTCTGGGAGAACCGCATCCTCGGCCATGTCACCGAGAAGCCGCTCGCCAAGGGCGTATGGCTGGACCCGAAGGCCGCGCAGGAGGACACGCGCCGCATCGTCGAGGCGTACGACGTCCGCACGCCCGGGATCGACGTCACCGCCGCCTCGCTGTCCGGCGGCAACCAGCAGAAGCTGATCGTCGGCCGCGAGATGAGCCACACGCCGCGCTTCCTGATCGCCGCCCACCCCACCCGCGGTGTGGACGTCGGCGCGCAGGCCGCGATCTGGGACCACATCCGCGAGGCCCGCCGCGAGGGCCTGGCCGTGCTGCTGATCTCCGCCGACCTGGACGAGCTGATCGGCCTGTCCGACACGCTCCGGGTGATCTACAACGGCAAGCTCGTCGCGGACGCCGACCCGGCCACCATCACCCCGGAGGAGCTCGGCTCGGCGATGACCGGTGCCGCGACCGGCCACCTGGAGCACGAAGAAACCCCTGAGCCCGGCGAAGACGAGGCCCGCTGATGAAGAAGTTCGACAAGGAGCGCGTGCTCCTCGCGGTGGCCGGACCGGTCATCGCGCTCGCCGTGGCCTTCGCGCTGAGCTCGGTGGTGCTCATCGCCTCGGGCAAGAACCCGGTCGAGCCGTACACCCTGATGTTCGAGCAGGCCTCGTTCTCCGACATCCAGGTGCTGATCATCAACCAGGCCTCGATGTACTACATCGCGGCCCTCGCGGTCGCCATCGGCTTCCGGATGAACCTGTTCAACATCGGCGTCGACGGCCAGTACCAGCTTGCCGCCATGATGGCCGCCATCGTCGGCGCCCACGCCGATCTGCCGGCCGTCATCCAGGTCCCGCTGCTGCTGCTGACCGCCCTGCTCACCGGCGCCTTCTGGTCCGGTATCGCCGGTGTCCTGAAGGTCACCCGGGGTGTCAGCGAGGTCGTCGCGACGATCATGCTCAACGCCATCGCGACCTCCGTCATCGCCTACCTGTGGCTGCCCGACGTCTTCGGTGTGAAGGTCGGCAACAACAACACCACCGGCGAGATGCACGAGTCCGGCTGGATCCCCGGCATCGACATGGGCGACGCCGGCGAGATCTACGGCCTGGTCATCCTCGCCGTGCTGCTCGGCATCGGCTACTGGGTCGTCCTCAACCGCACCCGCTTCGGCTTCGACCTGCGCGCCTCCGGCGCCTCCGAGTCCGCCGCCGCGGCCAGCGGTGTCGACCCCAAGCGCATGGTGCTCACCGCCATGCTGATCTCCGGTGGCATCGCCGGTCTCGCGGGTCTGCCGATCCTGATGGGCGACACCCACACCTACAGCCTGAACTTCCCCACCGGCATCGGCTTCCTCGGCATCGGCATCGCCCTGCTCGGCCGTAACAGCCCGGTCGGCATCGCGTTCGCCGCACTGCTGTGGGCCTGGCTCGACAAGGCCTCGCCCGAGCTGGACTTCCACGACTACGACAAGGAGATCGCGGTCATCATGCAGGGCCTGATCGTGCTCTCGGTCGTCGTCTCCTACGAGGCCGTCCGCGAGTGGGGCCTGCGCCGCCAGCAGCGCCGCGTCGGCGCGGAGCTCGCCGCCGGGCACGTCCTCGGCGCCGACAACAACACGAAGGAGGTGGCCGGCCGATGACCACCCCAACCTCAGCGGTCGACGTCAACCAGCCCACGCTGCAGCCCGCGGCGCCCACCGGCCGCCGCCTGTCGTGGCCCGTCCTGCTGCTGGTCATCGCCGGAGCCCTGGCGCTGACCTCCATCGTCCGCATCATCACCGGCGCCGACGGCATCACCAACGTCAGCCAGATGTCCACCGCACTCCAGCTCGCCGTGCCGATCGGCCTCGCGGGCCTTGGCGGTCTGTGGGCCGAGCGCGCGGGCGTCGTCAACATCGGCCTCGAAGGCATGATGATCCTCGGCACCTGGTTCGGTGCCTGGGCCGGCTTCCAGTGGGGCCCGTGGACCGGTGTCCTCGTCGGCATCATCGGCGGCTGCGTCGGCGGTCTGCTGCACGCCTTCGTCACCGTCACCTTCAACGTCAACCACATCGTCTCCGGTGTGGCGATCAACATCCTCGCCCTCGGCGCCACCCGCTACCTCGCGCCCCTCGCCTTCGAGGGCCACGCGGGCGGCTCCGCCAAGCAGTCCCCGGCGGTCGACTCGCTCGGCAACTTCACCGTGCCGGGCCTGTCGGACTGGCTGCGGGACCTCAACAACGAGGGCTGGTTCTTCATCTCGGACATCGCCGGTCTGCTCGGCGGTCTGGTCACCAACGTCTCCTGGCTGACCCTGATCGCGATCGCGCTGATCCCGGCCACCTGGTGGATCCTGTGGCGTACGGCCTTCGGTCTGCGTCTGCGCTCCTGCGGTGAGAACCCGGTCGCCGCCGAGTCCCTCGGTGTGAACGTCTACAAGTACAAGTACCTCGCCGTGATCATCTCCGGCGGTCTGGCCGGCCTCGGTGGCGTCTTCCTCTCCATCGTCGCCAACCCGTTCTATCTGGAGGGCCAGGTCAGCGGCCGCGGTTACATCGGCCTCGCGGCGATGATCTTCGGTAACTGGATGCCGGGCGGACTCGCCCTCGGCGCCGGTCTGTTCGGCTACACCGACAGCCTCAACCTGCGCGGCGGCTCGGAGAACGTCCACGCGCTGCTGCTGCTCGGCGCGCTGCTGCTGATCATCGGCGCGATCTGGATGGCCGTGCGCAAGAAGTACGTTCAGGCGGTCATCACGCTGATCATCGGCGGTCTGGTGTGGGCCTGGTACGCGGGCACCAACGAGGTCCCGAACCAGGTCGTCTCCGCCACGCCGTACGTCATCACCCTGATCGTCCTCGCCCTGTCGGCCCAGCGCCTGCGGATGCCGAAGGCGGACGGTCTGCCGTACCGGAAGGGCCAGGGCAAGTGACGCGCGCGGTCGACTGGGACGCCCTGCGGGAGGTCGCGCGCGAGGCGATGAGCCACGCGTACGCCCCCTACTCGGGCTTCCCGGTCGGCGTCGCGGCCCTTGTCGACGACGGCCGCACGGTCTCCGGCTGCAATGTGGAGAACGCCTCCTACGGCCTCGGCCTGTGCGCCGAGTGCGGTCTGGTCTCGGAGCTCCAACGCACCGGGGGCGGCCGGCTCACGCACTTCACCTGCGTGGACGGCAGGGGCGAGAGCCTCGTCCCGTGCGGCCGCTGCAGGCAGCTGCTGTACGAGTTCGGCGGGCCCGACCTGCTGCTGGAGACACCGGCGGGGATCCTCCCGCTGTCGGAGATGCTGCCGCAGGCCTTCGGCCCGGACCATCTCGCCAAGTAACTACCGTGCGGCCCCTCTGAGTTGATCGGAGGGGCCGCGCACTTCCTGGAACTTTCGGAAGGAATGCCATGGACGTCATCTCCGTCATCCGCACCAAGCGGGACCGCGGTGAGCTCAGCGACGAGCAGATCGACTGGGTCATCGACGCGTACACCCGCGGGGAGGTCGCCGACGAGCAGATGTCCGCGCTCGCCATGGCGATCCTGCTCAACGGCATGAACCGCGGTGAGATCGCCCGCTGGACCGCCGCGATGATCGCGAGCGGCGAGCGCATGGACTTCTCGTCGCTGTCCCGTCCGACGGCGGACAAGCACTCCACGGGTGGCGTCGGCGACAAGATCACGCTGCCGCTGGCGCCCCTGGTCGCGGCCTGCGGCGCGGCCGTGCCCCAGCTCTCGGGCCGCGGCCTCGGCCACACCGGCGGCACGCTGGACAAGCTGGAGTCCATCCCGGGCTGGCGCGCGCTCCTGTCGAACGAGGAGATGCTGTCCGTACTCGACGGTGTCGGCGCGGTGATCTGCGCGGCGGGCGACGGCCTGGCCCCCGCGGACAAGAAGCTCTACGCCCTGCGTGACGTGACGGGCACGGTCGAAGCGATCCCCCTGATCGCCTCGTCCATCATGTCGAAGAAGATCGCCGAGGGCACGGGCTCCCTGGTCCTGGACGTGAAGGTCGGCACGGGCGCCTTCATGAAGACCATCGAGGACGCGCGCGAGCTGGCGACGACGATGGTGGGCCTCGGCACGGACCACGATGTGAAGACGGTGGCGCTGCTGACGGACATGTCGACGCCTCTCGGCCTGACGGCGGGCAACGCGCTGGAGGTCCGGGAGTCGGTGGAGGTCCTGGCGGGCGGCGGCCCCGCGGACGTGGTGGAGCTGACTCTGGCTCTGGCCCGCGAAATGCTGGACGCGGCGGGCATCCGCGACGCCGACCCGGCGAAGGCGCTGGCCGACGGTTCGGCGATGGACGTGTGGCGCCGGATGATCGCGGCGCAGGGCGGCGACCCGGACGCGGAGCTGCCGGTGGCGCGCGAGCAGCACGTGGTCAAGGCGACCGCCTCCGGTGTCCTGACCCGCCTCGACGCCTACGACATCGGCGTCGCCGCCTGGCGCCTCGGCGCGGGCCGCGCCCGCAAGGAGGACCCGGTCCAGGCGGGCGCGGGCATCGAACTCCACGCCAAGCCGGGCGACACGGTGACCGAGGGCCAGCCCCTCCTGACCCTCCACACGGACACCCCGGAGCGCTTCGAGTACGCGCTCCAGGCGGTGGAGGGCTCGTACGACATCGCGGCGGCGGGGACGGACTTCACGGCGCCCCCAGTGGTGCTGGAACGTATCGCCTGACCAGGCGATTTCCCTTTCGGGTGAACGGGATCGGTGGACCTGCGCCGGTCCCGTTCGGCATGTTGGATGCAGTCCATGGGCATGTTCGAAGGCGACTGCATCCTGGCCGACAGCGAGTGGGAAGAACTCACCTGGGTCTGGGAGCGGACGGACGTTCCCAAGGGGTGCAAGGTGGAGATCATCGAGGGGCTGATCACGGTCACTCCCTACTCCGCCCAGGCCCACCACGGCCTCGCCGAGCGCGTTCAGCGGCGGCTCTACGGGGTGGTCCCCCAGGCCTGGGGCATCTACCAGCGTCTTGGGCTGGCCATCCCTTCCCGACTCGGGCTCTACATGCCGGACCTCGCCGTTGTACCGGAGGAGGCGCTGCGTACGGGGGACGGCCGTTTTGTTTCCGCGTCGAGGGCCGAGCTGGTCGTGGAGATCACCTCGAAGGCCACCCTGAGCAACGACAGGACACACAAGCCCGCGGGCTACGCCGCGGCCGGCGTTCCGCTGTACCTCCTCGTCGACAGTCTGGCCCCCGGCGGCCCCACGATCACGCTGTACGGCGAACCACAGGGTGGCGTGTACCGCGTCCTGTGGGCAGGCAGGTTCGGTGATCCACTCGTGTTGCCGAGGCCCTTCGATCTCACCCTCGGCGCCGGCGAATTCGAGGTCCGCTCACGCCGTCACCCCAGAACAGCCGCCACAACCACCAGCACCGGCACCGAAATCACCGTCGACACCAGGATCGAGTCCCGCGCCAATCGCTCGCCCACCCCATAAGCCGACGCATAGGTATAGAGGTTCTGCGCCGCGGGCAGCGCCGATGTCACCACCACGTCCAGCAGCGGAGCGCCCCGCAGGCCGAACACCCCCGCCGCCAACGCCCAGGCCACCGCGGGCTGGCCCAGCGACTTCAGCGCGACCGACAGCAGGACAGGGTTACGGTCGGGGCCCCGGCCGGGCATCGTGCTGCCGCACAGGGAGATGCCGAAGGCCAGCAGGACCGCGGGGACCGACATACCGCCGATCAGGGTCAGCGGATCCAGGACCGGGGCGGGGATCCGCACCCCCGTCGCCGAGACCGCCACGCCGGACAGCGAGCCCACCGCGATCGGGTTGCGCAGAGGGGTGAGCAGGCGCCGCCACAGCGGGCCTTTGTCGCCCTCACCGGACAGGTCCAGGACCGTCACCGCGGCCGGAGCGACCAGGACGAGCTGGAACAGCAGCACCGGGGCCACGAGGGACGCGTCGCCGAGGACGTACACCGCGATCGGGATGCCGAGGTTGCCGGAGTTGACGTAGCTGGAGCACAGCGCGCCGATCGTGGTGTAGCCGACGCCCCAGCGGCGTACGACGGCCAGCGTGATGAAGACACCTGCCATGGCCGCTGTGCTCAGGGCCGTGACCAGGAGGCGGCTGGAGAAGATCACCGAGAGGTCGGTGCCGGCGAGGGTGGTGAAGAGGAGGGCGGGGGAGGCCACATGGAAGGCGAGTTTGGTGAGGACTTCGCGGCCGTGGTCGCCCAAGTGGCCGCGGCGGCCTATGCCGTAGCCCACCGCGATCACCACCGCTATGACCGCGAAACCCGTCAGCACCCCCTGCACTGCGCCTCCTTGGCGCTGAGGAAGCCGTGCCGTATCGCCGGAGGTGCTGATTCATGGGGCATACACCCAACCCTCCGGGGAAGGCGGGGCGCAGGTCAATGTGATCCTCGGCGGCCCGCGATGAGTTCCGCGCGTCCGCCCGGTCTACCGACCGTGGACGCCATGACACCCGCTGTACTCGTGCTGGCAGGACCCGTCACCAAGGACCAGGTGACAGGGCTGTGCGACGACCTGCGGACGCTGCTGGAGGGGTCCGGTGCCGGGGTTGTGGTGTGCGACGTCGGAGGTCTCGGGCCACCGGGCCTCGGCGCCGTCGACCTGCTGGCGCGCCTCCAGCTCGCCGCCCGGCGCTGCGGCGGCCGGATACGCCTGCGCGACCCCGATCCGGCCCTGTGCGCCCTACTCGACCTGGTCGGCCTCCGCATCGAGGTGGAGGGGCAGCCCGAACAGCGGGAACCAGCGCTTGGTGTCGAGGAAGCAGTGGAACCCGGTGATCCGGCCGTCTGAGATCTCCAGCACCTGCACCGCCCACGCGGTGTAGCCGCCGGTCTCCTCGTCCGGCTTGTAGTGGGCGAAGCCCGGCAGACCGTTGGCCTGGACGGGCCGCAGCCGGGAGTCGGCGCAGGAGGCGCCGAGCGTGGTCATGAAGCCGGTGATGTCCGCCGGGCCGGCCAGCCACAGGTCGAACGGCGGCATCGTCATGATCGCGTCCTCGTGCAGCAACGCCGTCAGCGCGGTCATGTCGTAGCCCTCGAAGGCCGCCACATACCGCTCAAGCAGCTTTTGCTGCTCCTCGTCCAGCGGGTCCGACACCGACGCGTCGGCGCCCTGCTGCTCCCGCTCGGCGAGCGTGGCGCGGGCCCGCTGGAGGGCGCTGTTGACCGACGCGACCGAGCTGCCGAGCAGCTCGGCGACCTCGCTCGCCTTCCAGGCCAGCACCTCGCGCAGGATCAGCACCGCCCGCTGCTTGGGCGGCAGTTGCTGGAGGGCGGCCATGAAGGCCAGCCGCACGGACTCTTTGGCGACGGCCGCCTCGGCCGGATCCTCGACCGTCGGCAGCACTCG
This sequence comes from Streptomyces cupreus, assembly GCF_014257025.1. Lineage (GTDB taxonomy): Bacteria > Actinomycetota > Actinomycetes > Streptomycetales > Streptomycetaceae > Streptomyces > Streptomyces cupreus. Next base: position 267,433 of record NZ_JACMSF010000003.1, on the reverse strand, counting down.
GGCGTCGGGCATGGGTTCCAGCCAGGTGTGGTCGGGGCGGGGGGAGAGGGCGGCCTGGGCGAGCGGCGTGGACTCGGTCAGGTCCATCGGGCGGGCCCGCTTGTTGCCCGCGCTCAGCATGTCCAGACAGACATTGGTCGCGATGCGGTACAGCCAGGAGCGGACGCTGGAGCGGCCCTCGAACTTGTCGTAGCTGCGCCAGGCCCGGACCAGGGTGTCCTGCACCGCGTCCTCGGCCTCGAAGGACGAGCCGAGCATGCGGTAGCAGTACCCGGTCAGTTCCACCCGGTGCCGCTCCAGCGTCGCGTCGAGGTCCGTCGTAGTCGCCGTGTTGCTCATCGTCCACCCACCCCTGTGGCCATCGTGTCGCGCTCGTGCGCCTCAGTAAGGGGAAGGTACTGCGGCCCACTGACATTGGCCCCCGGAGCAAGGAAAGGTGCAGGTCAGGCGGGTGCTCATGGATTGGGTCAGCAGATTGCCCAGGGACACCGACTGCCGTGCCGACTTGCGCAGCGCTCGCCACTGGACAGGGCGCCACGCTTGCGTCCAGCTGCCACTCCGGGCAGCAGGGGCGATTGCCTGTTCGGGCCGGTCGCAGTGATCGCGGAGACTGTCCGCGGCCACTGCTGACCGGCCCCGACCAGGGGGAACGGACGTACGAGTAATCAGGCGGCCGTCGCCAGACTCCGGCGCTGCAAGCGGGCCGCGCGCGTGCCGAGCACCGTGATCGTCACTACGCCGACCACCGCCAGCAGACCGACCCCGACGGTTCCGGCCCAGCCGCCCGCGTGGAAGGCGATCGCGCCGACCGTGCTGCCCGCGCTGGAGCCGACGTAGTACGCCGACTGGTACAGCGCGGACGCCTGCGCGCGGCCGTGCGTCGCCGTCTTGCTGACCGCCGAGGAGGCCACCGCGTGGCCCGCGAAGAAGCCCGCGGTGATCAGGACCAGGCCCAGCAGGACCAGCGGCAGGTTGTCGGCCATGGACAGCAGCAGCCCCGCCGCCGTCGTGCCGCCCGCCGCGTACAGCGCACCCCGGCGGCCGAGGCGGCCCACAAGACGGCCCGCCGTCGACGCGGACACCGTGCCCACCAGGTAGACCAGGAAGATCGAGCCGACGATGCCCTGCCCCAGCCCGAACGGCGCCTCCGTCAGCCGGTAGCCGATCACCGTGTACACGCCACCGAACACCGTCATGAACAGCGCGCCGATCGCGTAGAGGCGGCGCAGCAGCGGGGCCGAGAGGTGGTCGCGGACCGTGCGGGCCAGCACGCGCGGCTTCAGCGAGCCCGCGACGAAGTGCTTCGGCGCCGGCAGCAGCAGCCGGAACGCCACCGCGCAGGCCACCGCCATCGCGCCGATCACCCCGACGGCCACCCGCCAGCCCCACTCCTGCGCGACCCAGCCGGTGATCACCCGGCCGCTCATCCCGCCCACGCTGTTGCCCGCGACGAACAGCCCGATCGCCGTGATCAGCGCCCTGGGCCGGACCTCTTCGGCCAGATATGCCGTCGCCGACGCCGGAAGCCCGGCCAGCGCCGCGCCCTGCACCGCCCGCAGCACGACCAGGGAGGTCAGGTTCGGCGCGAAGGGCACCAGCAGTCCGAGGGTCACCGCGACCCCCAGCGATGCCGTCATGACCGTACGACGGCCGAAACGCTCCGACAGCGCGCTCATCGGAAGGACGAACAGCGCCAGACCGCCGGTCGCCGCCGCCACCGTCCAGCTCGCCTCGCTCGCCGCCACCCCGAACTCGCCGGAGATCAGCGGCAGCAGGGCCTGGGTGGAGTACAGGAGGGCGAAGGTCGCCACACCGGCGAGGAAGAGGGCGAAGCTCATCCGGCGGTAGCCGGGGCCGCCCGGGGTCATACGGGAGTCGGAGGCGGGGACGGACGTGACGGCGCCCAGGGTGGTGGGCGCCCCGGTACTGGCGGGAGACATACCTCGAAGTTACGAGCGCTCCCGCTGATCCGTCCAATGCATGGAATCGCCATAATCGTTCCCATGGAGCATCAGCAGAGGTCACAGCCGCGACTGTCACCGTCCAGTGACACAGAAGACATGACGATGTTGCTGGCGCCACGGCTCGCCTACTTCGCCGGCGTCGCCCGCACCGAGCACGTCACCCGCGCCGCGCAGGAGATGCAGGTCCCCCAGTCGACCCTCTCGCGCGCCATGGTCCGCCTCGAACAGGATCTCGGCGTCGAACTGTTCGCCCGCCGGGGCCGCACGGTCTCCCTCACGCCGGCCGGCCGCACTTTCCTCGCCTCCGTCGAACGTGCCCTCGCCGAGGTGGAGCGCGCCGCCGACGAGGTCCGCGCGGACGCCGACCTCGCCACCGGCAAGGTCGCCTTCGGCTTCCTGCACACCATGGGCTGGGAGACGGTCCCCGGCCTCATCAGCGCCTTCCGGGCCGACCACCCGCGCGTCCGCTTCAGCCTGGTCCAGAACTACGGCGAGGCGATGATCGAGCGGCTGCGCGCGGGCGAGCTCGACCTGTGCCTTACGTCACCGGTGCCGGACGCCCCGGACCTGGTCGCCCGCCGCCTGGACGAGCAGAAGCTCCGCCTGGTGGTCCCCGCCGACCACCGTCTCTCGGCCCGCCGACGCATCCGCCTGGCCGAGGCCGCCGACGAAACCTTCGTCACCCTGGAACCCGGCTACGGCCTGCGCCGTATCACCGACGACCTCTGCCGAGAGGCCGGCTTCAAGCCGCGTATCGCCTTCGAGGGGGAGGAGGCGGAGACGCTGAGGGGGCTCGTCGCGGCAGGCCTGGGCGTCGCGCTGCTGCCGCCGCCGGCGGTACCCCGGCCTGGGGTGGTGGAGCTCACGGTCACGGCCCCGCGCGCGGTGCGGGAGATCGGGGTGGCCTGGCTGGACGGCCACCCGGACACACCGCCGGTGGCGGCGTTCAAGAAGTTCCTGTTGGCGAAGAGGGGCAATCTGCTTCCCACCTAGGGGATTAGGGCCTGTTCTGAGTTGCCCCGCCTGCGCCCCGACGCCCGGCACGCGCCATCGCCGCACGGCGCCACAGGACAGGTGGCTCCGCACATGACCTGCGACGCCGCACGCCGAGGGCACGCACCGAACGCCGCTGCGCCCGCGCTCCGCGCGGACGACGGGGCAACTCAGAACAGGCCCTAACGCCGCCGCCCGAAGCCGGAGGCAAGCGGCATCCGCAACCCCAGCGGCGGCGGAGCCGCGAACGCGTCCTCCACCGGCCGGGCGAACGCCCGCCCGAACAGCGCCCCCATCACGAAGTCCTCGGCCAGCGCCAGTACTTCGTCCCGGTGCTGATGCAACCCGTGCCCGTCGGAGTGCACTTCGAACCGGCACACATCCCGGTTCGTCTTCTTCGCCCGGGCCGCCAGCCGAAAGGACAACTCGGGATCCGTCCGCTGATCGTTCGTGCCGTGCACGATCAGCACCTTCCGCCCGGCGAGCTGTTTCACCGGTTCGGGTGGCGCGGCGACGTCCTCCTCCGGCAGCCAAGGGGCTATCGCAAGCACGGAGTTGACGGCCTCGTGCCCGCCCGCCCGCAGCGCGGCCCGCCCGCCCATGTCGAACCCGGCGAGGCACACCGGCACATCGCCATAGCGCCGTACGGCCTCCTCCACGGCCCAGTCGGCGTCCCGCGCCAGGTTCGCCTCGGTGTCGTTCCAGCCCCGCCAGCGGTAGTGCACGGCGTGCGCGGCCAGCCCCTCGTCCCGTGCCGCGCGAGTGAGCCGGCGCCCCAGGGCGCGCACCGAGGCCGCCGCCAGCATCGGGGAGGGGCGGCGATGTGATGTCTCGTCACCTCCGGGGAGCAGCAGCACCACCCCGCTGACCGTCGTCGGTTCCGGGCCGAGCGCTCTCCCAAGCCGGGCCGTGCGAACCGGCGTCGCTTGCTGTGCCATGACAGAACAGTGTCAGAAGCATGGGTGTACGCCACCCGTCCGTGGGGTCACCATTACGTATCGACAAAAATGTCCAACAGGCGCTCTACGCGCGTAGGAGTTAGGGTGCGGAAATGACGAGCCAGACCATCGCGAACACCCCGACGCCGGAGCAGATCCGCCGGGCGCCCAAGGTTCTGCTGCACGACCATCTCGACGGCGGCCTGCGCCCCGGGACCATCGTCGAACTCGCCCGCGGCAGCGGGTACGCCCAGCTCCCCGAGACCGACCCGGACAAGCTCGGCGTCTGGTTCCGCGAGGCCGCCGACTCCGGCTCGCTCGAGCGGTATCTGGAGACCTTCTCGCACACCGTCGGCGTGATGCAGACCCGGGACGCCCTGGTGCGGGTCGCGCGCGAGTGCGCCGAGGATCTCGCCGAGGACGGCGTCGTCTACGCCGAGGTGCGGTACGCGCCCGAGCAGCACCTCGAAGGCGGGCTCAGCCTCGAAGAGGTCGTCGAGGCCGTCAACGAGGGCTTCCGGGAAGGGGAGCGGCTCGCCCGTGAGAGCGGTCACCGCATCCGCGTCGGCGCCCTGCTGACCGCCATGCGGCACGCCGCCCGCGCCCTGGAGATCGCCGAACTCGCCAACCGCTACCGCGACCTGGGCGTCGTCGGCTTCGACATCGCCGGTGCCGAGGCCGGTTACCCGCCCACCCGGCATCTCGACGCCTTCGAGTATCTGAAGCGCGAGAACAACCACTTCACCATCCACGCCGGAGAGGCCTTCGGGCTGCCGTCCATCTGGCAGGCCCTCCAGTGGTGCGGTGCCGACCGGCTCGGGCACGGGGTGCGCATCATCGACGACATCGAGGTCAAGGACGACGGCACCGTCCACCTCGGCCGGCTCGCCTCCTACGTCCGCGACAAGCGCATCCCGCTGGAGATGTGCCCCAGCTCCAACCTCCAGACCGGCGCCGCCACCTCCTACGTCGAGCACCCGATCGGGCTGCTGCGCCGACTGCACTTCCGGACGACCGTGAACACCGACAACCGGCTGATGTCCCACACCAGCATGAGCCGGGAATTCGAGCATCTTGTCGACGCATTCGGTTACACGCTCGACGACATGCAGTGGTTCTCCGTCAATGCGATGAAATCAGCGTTCATTCCTTTCGATGAACGACTCGCGATGATCAATGACGTCATCAAGCCCGGTTACGCCGAGCTGAAATCCGAGTGGCTGTTCCAGCAAACTGCCTCCACCAGCGGTTCTACGGTCGAAGAAGGCTGATCGGCGGGATTTCGGAACGCGGAATGCGGGCGGGTGTTCACAATCCGTCCGCATTTCGATGTTTGCGGCGGGTGCCCAGGCATGTTTACGGTCGTGGACCGCTCACATACCCGTCACCCCATTTCGAGGACGCATTCAATGAAGCAGTCTGCTGCCAAGACCCTCGGTGTCGCCGCCCTCGGTGCCGCCTTCGCCGCCGCCGGTGCGGGCGCCGCGAACGCTGCCCCGGCCGTGCCGGACGCCGGTTCGGCGCTGGACACGGTGACCCGGACGCTCCCCGCCGAGAACGCTTCCACGGCGCTGCCCGGTGCCGGTGAGGCCCTGGCCCATGGGCAGACCGCGGTCGGTCCGAGCGTGGCCGCCGCCCAGCCACTCGCCCACAAGCTGCTCGCCGACGGCCCGGCCAAGCCGGTCGCGGGGCTCCTCGGCGGACTTCCGGTCGGCAAGGTCCTGCCCGGGGGCGGCGGCACCGGTCTGAACGGCCTGCCGCTCGGCTGAGCCCTCCCGAACGCGCCGATGGGGCGCACCCTTGGACACGGGGTGCGCCCCATCGGCGTATGTATGTCAGCCGGTCACCAGGCGGTGCGCGCCTTGTCCTCCGAGGGCAGGAAGATCCAGAGCGCTATGTAGATCAGGAACTGCGGGCCCGGCAGCAGACAGGACAGCAGGAACAGCACGCGCATCGTGGTCGCGGACATGCCGAAGCGTCGCGCCAGCGCGGCGCACACTCCGCCGATCATGCGGCCGTTGGTGGGTCGGGCGAGGCGGGACATCTGCGGCTCCTTCGTGAGCGTCGGTCGGAGGCGGCCTGTTCCGGCTGCCTCATCTGACATCCACGGTACGGAGACGAACGGTGCAAAGCGTCGCTCTACGGTGCGATCCCGACCCTGGGAATCGTCGGGGTCCTACCCTGAGGAGCCTCCTCCTTCAGGGCCGTCGTGGTGCGGTGGGCGCGCTCGGTCCTGCGGCGCAGCCAGTGGCGTGCCGCCGGCACCACCGCCGAGTGCGCGAGGGCCACGCCAGTGGTGTTCAGCAGTACGGAGTCGACGTCCACGACCTGGCCCGGCACGCCGGTCTGCAACAGCTCGATGCCCATCGAGATCAGGACTCCGGCGGCGACCGTACGGACCAGTGACGCCAGCGGCGATACGGCGATCCTGCCGTGCACCGCCGGCAGCAGTACGCCCAGCGGCGCGAGCAGGGCAAGGCCCTCGGTGATCCGTCGTACGCCCTCCTGCCAGCCCAGCGCCAGGTCGGCCTCGATCCCGGCGAACGGGCGCAGGTTGGGTGGCAGTACCCAGGGGACGTCGAGTGGGCGCAGCGTGAGCCAGGCGACGAACGCGAGGTGGGCGACCAGGAGGCCGCCGGCTATCACTCGGATGCGGAGTGCGGTGTTGCCGCCGCCGCTTGAGCCTTGACGCTGCACGACCCCCTAGACGCGGAGTTCGGTGTGGTTGGTTCCGGTGGCCGTTGACGGGTCGTGATTCGGGTGCGGGCCGGTGGGGGCTGGTCGCTCCCCCACTCTCGGCTTCGCTCGAGCGGGGGGACCCCCATCGCGGCGGAGCCGCATATCGATACAGCCCCGCGCCCCTACCCCGTTAGTTCCGCCGACGGTGGCTGCTCCGTGCCCGGTCTCGCTCTTACCTCGTCCGTGCACTCGTACCGACGCAGTGGGTCCTCGTCCGGGCCGCCCAGGATCACCGAGCCGTCTCCCTCCGCCGCTGTCGAGTCGGAGAAGGTGCAGACGAGCTGGGCGAGGGCGACCGGGGCCAGGGCCTTGAGCGGGGTGCTCAGGCGGAGGGTGTCGTCCGGGTCGTCCCCTCGGGGGCCCGTCACGGACAGGTCGCCGCGCACCTCCGTCGTGTAGCCGGCCTCCAGCTCGGCCGCCGACGGGGTCGACTCCAGTTCGTTCAGCAGGCCCTGGGCCACCAGCACGCGCCGCTGCGAGTCCGGCGCGCCCTCCGGCACCCGGACCGTGCGGTCCACGGCCACCAGTGACGAGCGGCACAGCAGGAACACCTGGGCCGGAACCCCGCGCGAGGCCTGGGTCGAGACGTCCGGTTCGACGAGGGAGCAGTGCACCCGTGAGGGCGCGGGGCCGAAGTCGGTAGGTACCTCCGTGGCCCGGATACCGCACCCGGCGAGCAGCCCGGCGAGCAGCGGGAGCGCCAGCAGACGGCGTACGGTCATCACGCCTCCCCCTTCTCGTCGGTGCCCTTGTTCTCCTCGGCCTCCTGGGTCAGCGTCGAGGCGTCCCGGGGCAGCCGCAGCGTGAACACCGCACCGCCCTCGGGGGAGTTGGCGGCGGTGATCTCGCCGCCGTGGATGTGCGCGTTCTCCAGGGCGATGGACAGGCCCAGACCGCTGCCCTCGGAGCGGGGCCGGGAGGCGCTCGCCTTGTAGAAGCGGTCGAAGACGTGCGGGAGGACGTCCTCGGGGATGCCGGGGCCGTGATCGCGTACCGCGATGACGACCTCCTCGCCCTCCTCACCCACGGAAACCCGCACCGGCGACCCCCCGTGCTTGAGCGCGTTGCCGATGAGGTTGGCCAGGATGACGTCCAGGCGGCGTGGGTCGAGCCCGGCGTGGATGCCGCGCTCGGCGTCCAGGTCGACCGCGTCCAGCCAGGCGCGTGCGTCGATGCAGGCGGTGATCTGGTCGGCGACGTCGACGTCGTCCAGCACCAGCCGGGCGGTGCCCGCGTCGAAGCGGGTGACCTCCATCAGGTTCTCGACGAGGTCGTTCAGCCGTCGGGTCTCGCTGACGACGAGCCGTACCGCCGGCTCGATCATCGGGTCCATCGACCCGGTCTCCGCCTCCAGCTCCTCCTCCAGCACCTCGGTCACGGCGGTGATGGCGGTGAGCGGCGTACGCAGCTCATGGCTCATGTCGGCGACGAACCGCCGTGACGCGTCGTCCCGCGCGGCCATGTCCGCGACCCGTTTCTCCAGGGCCTCGGCGGCGTTGTTGAACGTCCTTGAAAGATCGGCCAGTTCATCGGTCCCGGACACCCTCAGCCGGGTGTCCAGCTTGCCCTCGCCGAGCCGCCGGGCGGCGACTCCCAGGCGGTGCACGGGCTTCAGTACGGTCGTGGCGGCCGCCTGCGCGAGCAGCGCGGAGCCGATCAGGGCGAGGCCCGTGGCGATCCCGAGTGACCAGGCGAGGGAGTTGAGGTCCTTCGCCTCCGGCTCAAGGGACTTGAGCATGTAACCGGTCGGGCCGCCGCCGATCACCTTCGTACCGGCGACCAGATACGGGGTGTCGTCCTCCACGATCCGCTGCCAGTACAGGTGGTACGCGTACTTGTTGGTGGAGTTGACCGCCTGCTCCTCGTTCACCGCCTCACGCAGCGACTCGGGCACGTCCTTCAGCATGAAGCCGCTCAGCCCGCCGGAACTGCCGAAGACGGTCTTCCCGTCGGCGTTCTCGGCGACGAGCAGCACACTGAACCGCTGGCTGCTGTTGGCCATCTGCCCGGCGGTGCGCTGGAGTTCGTCCTGCGTCGGCCGCTCGGGCAGTACACCCGCCTCGCTCTGCATCTCCTGCTGGAAATCCCGCAGCACCGCGTCCTGGGTACGGGTGAGCACGGCCTCGCGGTTGAGCCAGTACGCGATACCGGACGCGGACACGGCCGCGGTCAGCGCCACCAGGCCGAACACGACGACCAGCCGCAGCCGCAGACTGGTGAAGCGCAGCCGCGACCAGACTCCCTTGCGCTCCGCGAACCAGCCGCGGAACCCCCCTTGCGCTTGTGTCACTGAGGCGCGTCCAGCCGGTAGCCGACACCGCGGACCGTACGGATCAGCGTCGGGGAGGACGGCACGTCCTCGACCTTGGCGCGCAGCCGCTGCACACAGGCGTCCACCAGACGTGAGTCACCGAGGTAGTCGTGCTCCCACACCAGCCGCAGCAACTGCTGCCGGGACAGCGCCTGCCCTGGCCGCCGGCTCAGCTCCAGCAGCAGCCGGAGCTCGGTCGGCGTGAGCTGGAGGTCCTCGCCGTTCTTCGTCACGGTCATCGCCGCGCGGTCGATGACGAGGCTGCCGAAGCTCGCCGCGTCGTTGGACTCCCGCTCGCCGCGCCGTAGCACGGCCCGGATCCGGGCGTCGAGCACCCGCCCCTGCACGGGCTTGACGACATAGTCGTCGGCACCGGACTCCAGGCCGACCACCACGTCGATGTCGTCGCTGCGCGCGGTGAGCAGGATGATCGGCAACTGGTCGGTGCGCCGGATACGGCGGCACACCTCGAACCCGTCGATGCCGGGCAGCATCACATCCAGCACGATCAGGTCCGGCCGCTGCTCTCGCAGCAGCTTCAGACCGTCCTCACCGGTGGCAGCCGTGGCAACCCGGTGACCCTGGCGCGTAAGAGACAGCTCCAGGGCCGTACGGATGGCGTCGTCGTCCTCGATCAGCAACAGGGAAGGCACGGGGCTCATTCTGGCCCATGGTGGGGTGGGGTTTCGACACCTGGACAGGTACGTGCCCGTACCGCTGCTCTCTGTGACCGCGCTGTGCGCCACATGCGACGGACCCCTGTGACAGCTCTGTGACAGTCGGCGGACACGGCCATGAAGGTGCGGGGGCAAGCTTTTCGGCACAGGCAAGGAAGCAAGCCGAACACCGGAAGTCCACGACGGGGGGCGCGAGATGAACACGCTGCACAGTGCAAGCACCAGCGCAGTTGTCACGCGTCTGCATGACGTGAACGGGGGCCGGGGTCCGGAGAAGTCCGGTGCCGTGAGCGGGCGGGGGTGCGCTCGCGGCACCGGGCGTCAGCACACCGCGTACATGACGGTGGTTGACGGTTTCACGGGGGAAGCACACGGGGGAAGCGCGTACAGGGAGGACACGGGGGAGCGTCGTTCGCTGTCGGAGGCGGAGTTCACCGCCTACGTCCAGGAGCGCCGCGCCTCCCTGTACGCAACCGCCTACCACCTCACCGGTGACCGGTTCGAGGCCGAGGACCTGCTGCAGAGCGCGCTGTTCTCGACGTACAAGGCCTGGGACCGGATCAGCGACAAGGCCGCCGTCGGGGGTTACCTGCGGCGGACGATGACCAATCTGCACATCAGCGCGTGGCGCCGCCGCAAGCTGAACGAGTACCCGACCGAGGAGCTGCCGGAGACGCCCGGCGACACGGACGCGATGCGCGGCACCGAGCTGCGCGCGGTCCTGTGGCAGGCGCTGGCCCGGCTGCCCGAACTCCAGCGGACGATGCTGGTCCTTCGCTACTACGAGGGCCGCACCGACCCGGAGATCGCGGACATCCTCGACATCAGTGTCGGCACGGTGAAGTCCAGCATCTGGCGGTCGCTCCGCCGGCTGCGCGAGGACGAGGTCCTCAGCTTCGGCCGTGACGAGGAGGACGCCTTCGGCGAGCTGGTCGCCTGAGGTCTGGGGGGAGCAAGTAACGGGGGAGCGGTAACCGGGGGGCTTTCGGGGGAGAGCCCAACGGGGCAACAACGGGGGGGGAACACGGGGGAGCACCAAAGGGAGCGGGACTGGAGGGCCGGGGGGTCCGTCCAGTCCCGCTTTTCTGTGCCCGGGGTGCTACGCCGGCGTCCTCGCCTGTACGTGCCGTCCCGCGGCCGCCTCGACCAGTCGGCCCATCGCCTCGTCACGGTCGCAGGCGTAGGCGCCCAGCGCCCTCTGGCGGGCCACGATCGACCGCTCGGCCCGCATCAGACGCCAGCCGCGGCGCAGCAGGAAGGGAACGGACTTACGGCCCTCCTTCAGGTCCCTGAGGAACCGGCGACGGAACGTCTTCACCGGGCCGCGGCTCAGACACAGCGCGTCGGCCAGTACGCCCAGTTCGCGGCAGCGGGTGACGATCTCCGCCGCGAAGATGCCCTCCGCGATGAACAGCGGGGTCCGCCCGAAGTGCACGGGCTCCTCGCCGGTGCGGGCGCTGAGGGAGATGTCGTAGAGCGGGATCGTCGTACGACCGGTGCGGCACAGTTCCTCGATCGCCGCCACGGCCTTGTCGGCGTCCCATGACTGCGGGTGGTCCCAGTCGATGTCGGAGCTCCCGAGGACCAGCGGCAGCGTCGGGTCGTCGCCCTCCTTGTAGAAGTCGTCGAGGCGCAGCACCGGGAGGCCGGAGCGGGCCGCGAGGAGGGACTTGCCGGAGCCGGAGGGGCCGCAGAGCAGCACGACTCGCGAAGGTATCGGCGGATGGGAGCTCACGGAACACCAATATGACGCATTCACCTGCTGTTCATCGACTCCGCGGGTCGGCTTTGAAGCGCGCGTCACACCTCAACTACCCTTTGTGTCGACCTGATTACCCAGTGCGTCAGAAGGTGGCAGAACCGATGGCCGGACAAGCGTCCTTCCCCCACCCCACCGCCCAGCGTGCCCTGGTCGCCCTCGCGACCGCCGGGGCCGCCCTGGGCGCCGCCGCGTCGACGGCAGCCGCGGACGCCGAGCCGGTCCTCGACGTGGTGCGTACCCGCCCCACTTCCCTGGGCAAGACCGACCCACACGCCCTCCAGGCGGTCACCGGCACGCTCGGCCATGTCACGGGCCCGGTGGCGGGCCTCAAGCCCAACCCGCTGGCGGGAACGGGCGCGGACCCCCTCGACAACGGCGTCGGCACCCAGCTCGCCGACTTCCAGCCCCTGACCTCGCAGATGCTCACAGCCCCGGTGGCGCAGGCCCAGTCGATCGGCAGCATCCCGGTGGTGGGCCAGGCGACGGACCTGCTCGGCGGCTGACCACGACAGCAGAGAGCCGCGCTTCCCCCGGACGGAGGGGAGGCGCGGCTCTCTGGTTCGGGGCGGCTCTAGTACGACGAGCCGGACGCGCCCAGCGAACCCGTGGGGTGCCAGACCGTCTTCGTCTCCAGGAACGCCGTCATACGGTCGATCCCCGGGGTCTCCGTGTAATCCACAGGCTGTGGACGAAGAACCCGCTTGAGGTTGTCCGCCGCCGCGATCTCCAGCTCCTTCGCCAATACGTCGTCGGCGCCCGCGAGGTCGATGGCGTTGACGTCCTGGTGCGCGGCCAGCGGCGTCGCGATCTCCGCCGTACGGCCCGACAGGACGTTGACGACACCGCCGGGCAGGTCGGAGGTGGCCAGGACCTCGCCGAGGGAGAGGGCCGGGAGCGGGGACTCCTCGCTCGCGATCACGATCGCCGTGTTGCCGGTCGCGATCACCGGGGCGATCACCGAGACCAGGCCGAGGAACGACGACTCCTGGGGGGCCAGGACGACGACCACGCCGGTCGGTTCGGGCGAGGAGAGGTTGAAGTACGGGCCCGCGACCGGGTTCGCGCCCCCCACGACCTGGGCGATCTTGTCGGTCCAGCCCGCGTACCAGACCCAGCGGTCGATCGCCGCGTCCACCTGCGCCGCGGCCTTGGACTTCGACAGGCCCTCGGCGTCGGCCACTTCACGCACGAACTGCTCGCGGCGGCCCTCCAGCATCTCGGCGATGCGGTAGAGGATCTGCCCGCGGTTGTACGCCGTCGCCCCGGACCAGGGCCCGACCGCCTTGCGCGCGGCCACCACCGCGTCACGGGCGTCCTTGCGGGACGAAAGGGGCGCGTTGGCCAGCCAGTTGCCCTTGGAGTCGGTCACTTCGTACACCCGGCCGCTTTCGGAGCGGGGGAACTTGCCCCCGACGTACAGCTTGTAGGTCTTGAAGACGGAGAGTCGGGTCGCGTCAGACATCGAGGTACGCCTCCAGGCCGTGGCGGCCGCCCTCGCGGCCGAAGCCCGACTCCTTGTAACCGCCGAACGGCGAGGTCGGGTCGAACTTGTTGAACGTGTTGGACCAGATCACGCCCGCGCGCAGCTTGCTCGCCACGGCGAGGATCCGCGACCCCTTCTCCGTCCAGATGCCCGCCGACAGGCCGTACTGGCTGTTGTTGGCCTTGGCGACGGCCTCGTCCGGGGTGCGGAAGGTGAGGACGGACAGCACCGGGCCGAAGATCTCGTCGCGGGCGATGGTGTGCGCCTGGGTGACGTTGGTGAACAGCGTCGGGGCGAACCAGTAGCCGCTCTCCGGCAGTTCACAGGCGGGCGACCAGCGCTCGCCGCCCTCCGCCTCGCCCCGCTCGACGAGCGAGGTGATCCGGGCGAGCTGCTCCTCGGAGTTGATCGCGCCGATGTCGGTGTTCTTGTCCAGCGGGTCGCCGAGGCGGAGCGTGGACAGCCGGCGCTTGAGGGAGTCGAGGAGCTCGTCCTGGATCGACTCCTGGACCAGCAGACGCGAGCCCGCGCAGCAGACCTGGCCCTGGTTGAAGAAGATGCCGTTGACGATGCCCTCGACGGCCTGGTCGATCGGGGCGTCGTCGAAGACGATGTTGGCGCCCTTGCCGCCCAGTTCGAGGGTGAGCTTCTTACGGGTGCCGGCGACCGTCTTCGCGATCTCCTTGCCGACCGCGGTGGAGCCGGTGAAGGCCACCTTGTTCACGTCCGGGTGGGCCACCAGGGCCGCGCCCGTGTCGCCGTAGCCCGGAAGGATGTTGACGACACCCTTGGGCAGGCCCGCCTGGCGGCAGATGTCCGCGAAGAAGAGAGCGGAAAGGGGGGTGGTCTCGGCGGGCTTCAGGACGACCGTGTTGCCGGTCGCGAGCGCCGGGGCGATCTTCCACGCCAGCATCAGGAGGGGGAAGTTCCAGGGGATGACCTGGCCGGCCACGCCGAGCGGCTTCGGGTTCGCGCCGTAGCCGGCGTGGTCGAGCTTGTCGGCCCAGCCCGCGTAGTAGAAGAAGTGCGCGGCGACCAGGGGGAGGTCGGCGTCGCGGGTCTCCTTGATCGGCTTGCCGTTGTCCAGGGTCTCCAGTACGGCGAGCTCGCGGCTGCGCTCCTGGATGATCCGGGCGATCCGGAACAGGTACTTGGCGCGCTCGGAGCCGGGCAGCGCCGACCACTTCTCGAACGCCTTGCGGGCGGCCTTCACGGCCCGGTCGACGTCCGCCTCGCCGGCCTGGGCGACCTCGGAGAGGACCTCCTCGGTCGACGGGCTGACCGTCTTGAAGACCTTGCCGTCGGCCGCGTCAACGAACTCGCCGTCGATGAACAGGCCGTAGGACGGGGCGATGTCGACGACCGAGCGGGACTCGGGTGCCGGTGCGTATTCGAATACGGAAGCCATGATGATCAGTCCACCGTCACGTAGTCGGGGCCGGAGTAGCGGCCGGTGGCCAGCTTCTGACGCTGCATCAGCAGGTCGTTCAGCAGGGAGGAGGCGCCGAAGCGGAACCAGTGGTTGTCCAGCCAGTCCTCGCCGACCGTCTCGTTCACCAGGACCAGGAACTTGATCGCGTCCTTGGTCGTACGGATACCGCCGGCCGGCTTCACGCCGACCTGTACCCCGGTCTGGGCGCGGAAGTCCCGCACGGCCTCCAGCATGAGCAGGGTGTTCGCGGGGGTCGCGTTCACCGCCACCTTGCCGGTCGACGTCTTGATGAAGTCGGCGCCCGCGAGCATGCCGAGCCAGCTCGCGCGCCGGATGTTGTCGTACGTCGACAGCTCGCCGGTCTCGAAGATGACCTTCAGGCGGGCGCTCGCACCGCAGGCCTCCTTCACGGCGACGATCTCGTCGTAGACCTTCAGGTAGTTCCCCGCGAGGAAGGCTCCGCGGTCGATGACCATGTCGATCTCGTCGGCACCCGCGGCGACGGCGTCCCGCACGTCCGCCAGCTTCACCGGGAGGGCGGCGCGGCCGGCCGGGAAGGCGGTGGCGACGGAGGCCACCTTCACGCCGGAACCGGCGACGGCCTCCTTGGCCACGGCCACCATGTCCGGGTACACGCAGACCGCGGCCGTGGTCGGGGTCGTCCGGTCGGTGGGGTCGGGGTGGACCGCCTTGGCGCCGAGCGCCCGGACCTTGCCCGGGGTGTCCGCGCCTTCCAGCGTCGTCAGGTCGACCATCGAGATCGCGAGGTCGATGGCGTAGGCCTTGGCGGTCGTCTTGATGGAACGGGTGCCGAGGGAGGCGGCGCGCGCCTCCAGGCCGACCGCGTCGACGCCGGGCAGCCCGTGGAGGAAGCGGCGCAGCGTGCTGTCGGACGCGGTGACGTCCGAGAGGGTCTTCGCTGCGGTGGGTGCATTGGTGGGCATGGTCACCAGACGAGCATATCTACGCGCGTAGCGGCTGTACACCCCCGGGCGCTGGTGACTGCGTCGGGCAGAATCGGGGCCATGACGACCCCGGGACACCCCTCACCAGCGCAGGTTCCTCCATCGAGGGACCGGGTTTATCGCTCGCCCATGGGCATCACGGGTGGGGTACTGCTGCTGGGCATTGTGCTGTGGCTCGGGATCGACGCGCTGGTGCAGGGGGACGGGCGGACGCCTTGGCTGGCGCTGGCGTCGTTGATCCTTGTGGTGCCTGGGGTGGCCGCGTTCACGCTGCGGCCGGCCGTCTTCGCCGATGAGGATCGGCTGCGGATCCGGAATCCGTTCCGGGTGGTGGCGTTGCCGTGGGGGCAGGTCGCCTCTTTGCGGTCCGGGTACTCCAATGAGGTGTTGGCCAAGTCCGGGGCGAAGTATCAGTTGTGGGCGATTCCTGTTTCGCTGCGGGCTCGGAAGAAGGCGGCGAGGCGCTCCGCTCGGGCGGAGGCCGAGAGAAGCGGCCGGGGCGGACGGGGTGCTGGGCTTGGGCTTGGTTTTGGGGGGCTCGGGGGCGGCGGTGAGATTGACGGGCCCGCTCGTGCCGAGACCGACAAGGTGATGGACGACCTTCGGGAGCTGCTTGTTACGCGGGAGAAGGAGGAGTCCGCGCAGGGGGATGTCGCCGTGCGGTGGGCCTATGAGGTCATCGGGCCTGTGGTGGCGGGGGCGGTTTTGTTGATCATTCTGCTGGTGGTCGGCTGAGCGACTTCCGGGGTGCCTCCGTGCGGGGGCACCCTTCGTCAGTCGGTGTGACGGCTCAGATGCCGGCCGCCGCCGACAGGTCCCGCTTGATGGCCTCCAGGAGGTCGGTGGCCCTGGCGCGGGCCGCCGGGAGGGCGGAGTGGTCGGTGACCGGGACGACGACCTCCAGGTAGCACTTGAGCTTGGGCTCCGTGCCGCTGGGGCGGACGATCACACGGGCGCCGTCCAGGGTGTAGCGCAGGCCGTCGGTGGGCGGGAGCTTGTCCGTGCCCTGCGTGAGGTCCTCGGCGCGGGTGATGGCCAGGCCCGCCAGCTCGGTCGGCGGCCGCTCGCGCAGGCGGCGCATGGCGTCCGCGATGACGGAGAGGTCCTCGACGCGGACCGAGAGCTGGTCGGTGGCGTGCAGCCCGTGCTCGACGGCGAGGTCGTCGAGGAGGTCGAGGAGCGTGCGGCCCCGCTCCTTCAGCTCCGAGGCCAGCTCGGCGATCAGCAGGGCGGCGGTGATGCCGTCCTTGTCACGCACGCCCTCGGGGTCGACGCAGTAGCCGAGGGCCTCCTCGTAGCCGTAGCGCAGGCCGTCGACGCGGGCGATCCACTTGAAGCCGGTGAGGGTCTCCTCGTACGGGAGGTTCGCCTTCTCGGCGATCCGGCCGAGGAGGGAGGAGGAGACGATCGACTCGGCGAACGTGCCGGTCGCGCCGCGGCGGACCAGGTGCGCGGCGAGCAGCGCGCCGACCTCGTCGCCGCGCAGCATCCGCCAGCCGTCGCCGTCCTTGACGGCCACGGCGCAGCGGTCGGCGTCCGGATCGTTGGCGATGATGAGATCCGGCTCGGTCTCGCGGGCCTTCGCGAAGGCGAGGTCCATCGCGCCGGGCTCTTCCGGGTTGGGGAAGGCGACGGTGGGGAAGTCCGGGTCGGGCTCGGCCTGCTCTGCGACCAGCGCGGGCGCCGGGAAGCCGGCCCTCGCGAACGCGGCGAGCAGCACGTCCTTGCCGACGCCGTGCATGGCCGTGTAGACCGTGCGGGCGGTGCGGGGGGAGCCCTGGGCGAGGACGGCGTCCGTGCGGGCGAGGTAGGCGTCGAGTACGCCCTCGTCGAGGGTCTCCCAGCCGGTGGTGGGGCGGGGGACCGTGGTGAGGGAGCCGATGGCGTCGATCTCGGCGGCGATCTCGGCGTCGGCGGGGGGAACGATCTGTGATCCGTCGCCGAGGTAGACCTTGTAGCCGTTGTCGCGGGGCGGGTTGTGGCTGGCGGTGACTTCGACGCCGGCGACCGCGCCGAGGTGCCTTATGGCGTACGCCAGGACGGGGGTGGGGAGGGGGCGGGGGAGTACGGCGGCCCGCAGACCTGCGCCCGTCATGACGGCGGCCGTGTCGCGGGCGAAGTCCTCCGACTTGTGGCGGGCGTCGTAGCCGATGACTACGAGGCCGCCTTCCTGGCCCTGCTTCTTCAGGTACGCAGCGAGGCCGGCGGCGGCGCGGATGACGACCGTGCGGTTCATGCGCATGGGGCCGGCGCCGAGTTCGCCGCGGAGGCCGGCGGTGCCGAACTGGAGGGTGCCGGTGAAGCGTGTGGCGAGCTCTGCGGTGTCCTTGGCGTCGATCAGGTCGGCGAGTTCGGCGCGGGTGTCCGCGTCGGGGTCCTCGACCAGCCATGCCTTGGCGCGGGCGATGAGATCGTCGTGCACGGTCAACCTCTCGGTTCGGGGGGAGGGTGGGAGTTCGGGGGTGCGCCGTCCGGTGTTCGCCCCCGCCGCCCCTACCCATTCCCGTCCCTGGGGGCTGCCGCCCCCAGACCCCCGCTTCGGCCCTCAAGGGGCCTCGTCCTCAAACGCCGGACGGGCTAAAAGGGGGGCAGCGCCTCTGGGGATGGGAACGGGTAGGGGCGGCTGGGGCGGAAGACGTTCCGTCGGACTACAGCCGGCCCAGCACCTGGGCCAGCAGGGAGCCCATCCGGGTCGCGCTGTCGCGGCCCGCCTGGAGGACTTCCTCGTGGTTCAGCGGCTCGCCCGTCATACCCGCGGCGAGGTTCGTGACCAGGGAGATACCCAGCACCTCCGCGCCCGCCTCACGCGCCGCGATGGCCTCCAGGACCGTCGACATGCCCACCAGGTCCGCCCCGATGACCCGCGCCATACGGATCTCCGCCGGAGTCTCGTAGTGCGGACCGGGGAACTGGGCGTAGACACCCTCCTCCAGCGTGGGGTCGATCTCCTTGCACAGCGCCCGCAGCCGCGGCGAGTACAGATCCGTCAGATCGACGAAGTTCGCGCCCACGATCGGCGACGTCGCGGTGAGGTTGATGTGGTCGCTGATCAGGACCGGCTGCCCGGGGCGCATGCCCTCCCGCAGACCACCGCACCCGTTCGTCAGCACGACCGTCTTGCAGCCGGCCGCCACCGCCGTACGGACGCCGTGCGCGACCGCGGCCACGCCACGGCCCTCGTAGTAGTGCGTACGCCCGAGGAAGACCAGCGCCCGCTTCTCGCCGATCTTGTACGAGCGGATCTTGCCGCCGTGGCCCGCGACCGCCGGTGGCGGGAACCCGGGCAGCTCGGTGACCTGGAACTCGGCGTCGGGAGCGCCGAGGGCGTCCACGGCCGGTGCCCAGCCGGAGCCCATCACGAGGGCGACGTCGTGGGTCTCGGCCCCCGTCAGTTCGCGCAGGCGAGCGGCGGCGGCGTCGGCGGCGGCGTACGGGTCGCCCTGGATGTCGTCCGGAAGAAGAGATGCGTTCACGCCGACGAGGGTAGCCGGTCAATGCCTACGCGCGTAGATGACAGAGCCCACGGGATGGGGATCGTTGCCTTGTTGTTTCCGACGAAACGCTCCGCGGGCAGGGCGGTCACTCCTCGGTGACGAAGACGTCCTTGTCGTTGAAGACCTCGACGATGAAGATCAGCAACCGGCCCATGCTGATGGTGTACTCGACCAGGATGTTCTGCGTCAGCCGGATGGTCCTGTCGTCGCCCGTGGCGCTTATCGGCCGGGACAGGGCCGGAAAAGGGTCACGCGCCAGCAGCGAGATGCCCTTGTCGAACGCGGCACGCTGCTGGTCGTCGAGCCGGTCACGGGCAGCGGCGGCCTGCTCGGTGAAGTAGGTCTGGTAGGTGCGCGAACCGGTCATGAGCCGAGTTTATGACCCTCAGGCCCTCAGCAAGGCCGCTTCCGCAGCTCCATCACGTAGTCGTGGGGCGCGCCCGCCGACTCCGCCGCGTCCGCGAGTTCGCCGAGGTAGCGGGCCGACGGGAGGCCCCCCTCGTAGCCGTTCAGGACGTACACCCACGCCGGTTCCTCGCCGTCCAGGGTGGCCGCCCGTACCCGCGCCCGGCGGTAGACGCCGAGGCCGACGCCCTCCCAGCGGTCCAGGGACTCCTCGTCCATGGGGGCGATGTCGTACAGCGCGACGAACACCTGGGACGCGGGGTCCTCGACGATCGTCGCCAGCGCGCCCTCCCAGCCCATCTGCTCGCCCCCGAAGGTCAGCCGCCATCCGTTCAGCCAGCCGGTGGCGCGCAGCGGCGAATGCGGGGCGCGGCGGGTCATCAGCCGCGCGTCGAGGTTGCCGGCGTACGCGGCGTAGAGCGACATGGGGAGAGGGTACGGCAGGGCGCAACGGCAGTCCCTCCCGTAACGGTGGGGTCTCGGGCGGGCCCCTGGGCCGTAGCACCGCGGCGCGTGCGGGACAATGGAGTACGTGACTCGGATCGTGATCATCGGTGGCGGACCCGGCGGATACGAAGCGGCGCTGGTCGCCGCTCAGCTCGGCGCGGAGGTGACCGTCGTCGACTGCGACGGTCTGGGCGGGGCGTCGGTGCTGACCGATTGCGTGCCGTCGAAGACCCTTATCGCTACGGCCGAGGTGATGACCACCTTCGATTCGTCGTACGAAGAGCTCGGCATCATCGTCGCCGACGACACCCCCCACATCGACACCCCCGCGCGGGTCGTCGGCGTGGACCTCGGCAAGGTCAACCGACGTGTGAAGCGGCTCGCGCTCGCGCAGTCGCACGACATCACCGCCTCCGTCACCCGCGCGGGCGCCCGGGTCATGCGCGGCCGCGGCAGGCTCGACGGCATGCAGGCCCTCGACGGCTCCCGCAAGGTGATCGTCGCCGCCGCCGACGGCACCGAGGAGACCCTCGTCGCCGACGCCGTCCTCATCGCCACCGGCGGTCACCCGCGCGAGCTGCCCGACGCCCAGCCCGACGGCGAGCGCATCCTCAACTGGACCCAGGTCTACGACCTCGACGAGCTGCCCGAAGAGCTCATCGTGGTCGGTTCGGGTGTGACGGGTGCCGAGTTCGCCGGCGCCTACCAGGCGCTCGGCTCCAAGGTCACCCTCGTGTCGTCGCGTGACCGCGTGCTGCCGGGCGAGGACCCGGACGCCGCCGCCGTGCTGGAGGACGTCTTCCGCCGGCGCGGCATGAACGTCATGGCCCGCTCCCGCGCCGCCGCCGCCAAGCGCGTCGGCGACCGCGTCGAGGTCACCCTCGCCGACGGCCGTGTCATCACCGGCTCGCACTGCCTCATGGCCGTCGGCGCCATCCCGAACAGCGCCGGGCTCGGCCTGGAGGAGGCCGGCGTCAAGCTGCGCGAGTCCGGTCACATCTGGACCGACAAGGTGTCCAGGACGACGGCTCCCGGTGTGTACGCCGCCGGTGACGTCACCGGCGTCTTCGCCCTCGCCTCCGTCGCCGCGATGCAGGGCCGTATCGCCATGTACCACTTCCTCGGCGACGCGGTGGCCCCGCTGAACCTGAAGACGGTCTCGTCGAACGTCTTCACCGACCCCGAGATCGCGACCGTCGGCTACTCGCAGGCCGACGTGGACGCCGGAAAGATCGACGCCCGTGTCGTCAAGCTCCCGCTGCTGCGCAACCCGCGCGCCAAGATGCAGGGCATCCGGGACGGCTTCGTCAAGATCTTCTGCCGCCCGGGCACCGGCATCGTGGTCGGCGGTGTGGTCGTGTCCCCGCGCGCCTCGGAACTGATCCACCCCATCTCGATCGCCGTCGACAACAATCTGACGGTCGAACAGATCGCGAACGCGTTCACCGTGTACCCCTCTCTTTCGGGGTCGATCGCCGAGGTGGCCCGGCAGCTGCACACCCGCAAGAGCGGCGGCGAGCTCTGACGGCTTGAACCGACTCCCCGCTGGTCACGGGGAGTTGTCGAGCATGCGTACGGCATAGGGTGCGGGCTTAGCTCCTATACCACTTCCCGCCCTCCTGTGCGAACAACTTCTGCTATTCGGCGCAAACTGCTGAAACCAGACGGTCGTTGGGGTTACTGTCAGTTTCGTGTTCGCTGCAGAACGTCGCCAATTGATCCTCGAAATGGTGCGAGCGAACGGGGCCGTGTCGCTCCGTGAGCTCGCCCGCGTCGTCCAGACCTCCGAAGTGACCGTACGGCGGGACGTGCGCGCGCTGGAGGCAGAAGGACTCCTCGACCGCCGGCATGGCGGTGCGGTATTGCCGGGCGGGTTCACGCGGGAGTCCGGCTTTCCGCAGAAGTCACATCTCGCGACCGCCGAGAAGACGGCCATCGCCGATCTCGCCGCGAACTTCGTCGAAGAGGGCGAGGCCATCGTGGTCGGGGCCGGTACGACCACGCAGGAGCTGGCCCGTCGGCTGGCCCGGGTGCCCGGACTGACCGTCGTCACCAACTCCCTGCTGGTGGCCCAGGCGTTGGCCCATGCGAACCGGGTGGAGGTCGTGATGACCGGCGGCACCCTGCGCGGTTCGAACTACGCCCTCGTCGGCTCCGGCGCCGAGCAGTCCCTGCAGGGGCTGCGGGTGTCGCGGGCCTTCCTGTCCGGGAGCGGCCTCACGGCCGAGCGCGGGCTTTCCACCTCCAATATGCTCTCGGCGTCCGTCGACCGGGCGCTGGTGCAGGCGGCGGCGGAGGTCGTCGTGCTCGCCGATCACACCAAGCTCGGTACGGACACGATGTTCCAGACCGTGCCCACGGATGTGATCACGCGGCTGGTGACCGACGAGCCGCCGGGCCATGACGACCGTGCCCAGACCGAGCTTCAGGCCCTTGCCGATCAGGGGGTGCAGATCGCCGTGGCCGGGGCGAGTGGGAGCCCGGGGGGTGACGAAGTCCCGGCGCGGCGCGCTACGCGGTCTGTGCCGGGGCCTAGGCGGAGTGCTCCTGCTGGGCTTCGTTCGGCTGTAATCGGGGAGCCCGCGCCAGGGGCTGAGCGGGGGCGCGTCGCTGATTTGCGGCGGCGTTAGGTTGGCGCCACACACAGCCCCGCGCCCCTAGGTGGGTTTCAGACCCCTCAGTGTCAGCATCAGCAATCGGTCCGCCAACTCCGGGTCCCCCGGCGTCTCCCCCGCCGCCAGCGCGATGGCGTGCGTCAGTTGGAGCAGGTCTGCGATTGCTACGTCCTCTCTGATCGTGCCCGCGTCCTGCGCTCTGGTCAGTAGCTCGCTGCCCGCTTCCCTGATGGGGTCGCTGCAACGTGCCAAGGCTGACGTGTCGTCGTTGGTCACCGACATCAGGGCTCGGGACAGACCCCGGTACTCGCTCGCGTGCTCGACCATCTCGCGTAGCCAGGTCACCAAGGCCCCGCACGGCTCCGGGGCCCGGCTCAGTTCGCGGGCCCGGGACAGCAGGTCGCTCACCGCGTCCTCGAAGACCGCGCTCAGCAGGGCGTGGCGGTTGGGGAAGTGGCGGTAGAGGGTGCCGATGCCTACGCCCGCTCTGCGGGCCACGTCCTCCAGGGACGCGTCCGTGCCGTGTTCGGCGAAGGCGGTGCGGGCCTCGGTGAGGAGACGCTCGTGGTTGCGCCGGGCATCGGCGCGCATGGCGCGCGGAGCAACCTGCGGTGCCGCCGCACCTTCACTCTCCGCGGTCCCGCGCGACATCGCGCCCACCATGGCTCCCACCTGCCCTCATCCATGCCCGGCTGTTCCTTCAGGATGCCATCGCACACCCGCGAGCGGCCTTCCCGGACCGTCCGGCGGTCATGACGTCTCTTACAGGATGTCCCGGGCGGGAGCGGCGCCGTGCGACGGGGAAGAACGAGGCGCCCGGTGGACTGTCTGCTCCAGTCCACCGGGCGCCTCGGGGTGCTCGTACGGGTCAGTCCTTGATCTCGCAGATCGCCGCGCCCGAGGTGATCGACGCGCCGACCTCAGCGGCCAGGCCCTTGATGGTGCCGGACTTGTGGGCGTTGAGCGGCTGCTCCATCTTCATGGCCTCCAGGACGACGACCATGTCGCCCTCCTTGACCTCCTGGCCCTCCTCGACCGCGACCTTGACGATCGTGCCCTGCATCGGGGAGGCGAGGGTGTCGCCGGAGGCGACGGGGCCGGACTTCTTGGCCGCGCGGCGCTTGGGCTTGGCGCCCGCCGCGAGGCCCGTGCGGGCCAGCGACATGCCGAGCGAGGACGGGAGGGAGACCTCCAGGCGCTTGCCGCCCACCTCGACGACGACCGTCTCACGGCCCGGCTCCTCGTCCGTGTCCACGTCGGCGGGCGCGGCGAAGGGCTTGATCTCGTTGACGAACTCGGTCTCGATCCAGCGGGTGTGGACCGTGAACGGGTCCTCGCTGCCGGTCAGTTCGGGGGCGAACGCCGGGTCCTGGACGACCGCGCGGTGGAACGGAATGGCGGTGGCCATGCCTTCGACCTGGAACTCCTCCAGGGCGCGGGCGGCCCGCTGGAGGGCCTCCTTACGGGTGCGGCCGGTGACGATCAGCTTGGCCAGCAGGGAGTCCCAGGCCGGGCCGATGACCGAGCCGGACTCCACGCCCGCGTCCAGGCGGACGCCGGGGCCGGTGGGCGGGCCGAACGCGGTGACCGTGCCGGGGGCGGGGAGGAAGTTACGGCCCGGGTCCTCGCCGTTGATGCGGAACTCGAAGGAGTGGCCGCGCAGCGCCGGGTCGCCGTAACCCAGCTCCTCGCCGTCGGCGATACGGAACATCTCGCGGACCAGGTCGATGCCGGCGACCTCCTCGGTGACCGGGTGCTCCACCTGGAGACGGGTGTTGACCTCCAGGAAGGAGATCGTGCCGTCCAGGCCGACCAGGAACTCGACGGTGCCGGCGCCGACGTAACCGGCCTCCTTCAGGATGGCCTTGGAGGAGGAGTACAGCTCGGCGATCTGCTCGTCGGACAGGAACGGCGCCGGGGCCTCCTCGACCAGCTTCTGGTGGCGGCGCTGGAGCGAGCAGTCACGGGTCGACACGACGACGACATTGCCGTGGCTGTCGGCCAGGCACTGGGTCTCCACGTGCCGCGGCTTGTCCAGGTAGCGCTCGACGAAGCACTCGCCGCGCCCGAAGGCGGCGACGGCCTCACGGACGGCCGAGTCGTAGAGCTCGGGCACCTCTTCGAGGGTCCGGGCGACCTTCAGACCGCGGCCACCGCCACCGAAGGCGGCCTTGATCGCGATCGGCAGGCCGTGCTCCTCGGCGAAGGCGACGACCTCCTCCGCGCCGGAGACCGGGTCGGGCGTACCGGCGACCAGCGGGGCGCCGGCGCGCTGGGCGATGTGCCGGGCGGCGACCTTGTCACCGAGGTCCCGGATGGCCTGCGGCGGCGGACCGATCCAGATCAGGTCCGCGTCGAGAACCGCCTGCGCGAAGTCGGCGTTCTCGGAGAGGAAGCCGTAGCCGGGGTGGATGGCGTCGGCCCCCGACTCGCGCGCCGCCTTCAGGACTTTCTCGATGTCCAGGTAGCTGGTGGCCGGGGTGTCACCGCCTAGGGCGAACGCCTCATCCGCGGCGCGGACATGCAGAGCATCCCGGTCCGGGTCGGCGTATACGGCCACGCTCGCGATACCGGCGTCCCGGCACGCCCGGGCCACGCGGACAGCGATTTCGCCACGGTTGGCGATGAGCACCTTGCGCACGATTGAGGCTCCCTCCTTGAAACAAGCCGAGTTTAGGGACTGCCGACACGGCACTTCGACCCGTCCCCAATGGTGAGCTTGCCCACACGGAGCGTGATTCGAGGCTCGCTCGACCCGCGAAATCCCTTGTCGCACCGCGGTACGAAGGACTCCTCCCGGAAACCCTAGCCGCCCGTTGTGGTCAAGGTCTCTGTCATCAGGTGCTGCGGGCCACTCTGTTTCTTTGTCGAGTCCCTACGAATGGCCCAACGATTCTTTGCCCCTCCCTGAACCCTTGTCCCGAGGTTTACCCGTTAGTAGCGTTCGCTTGTCTCGAACGTACTTGGAGTAACCGCAGTCCTGCTAGGACGGCGCTAGAGCGCTCGGAAGTGGGTGGGGGCCGGTGGTGCGCAGACCGGTGGCGTGGGTGGTGGCGGTCGTCCTCTTCGCCGAGGCATTCGGCATCGCGGCGGTCCAGTGGTTCCTGGGCGTCGTGGTCGACCGCCAGGACATGTCCCTGGCGGGACTCGACTCCGATGTGATGTCCGTGTCCTCGAAGATCGGCGGAGTGGTCTTCGGGCTCTACTTCGCGCTGTGCGCCCTGGTGGCCCTCCTGGTCGCGCTACGGGACCGTCCGGCGGTGGGTCTCGGCCGGATGCTGTTGATCAGCGCGGCGGTCGTGCACGGGCTGCTGGGGGCGTTCGCCTGGGGCCTGGTGGGCTGGGGCGCGTTCCTGTTCATGGTGGTGGTGCTGGGGCTGATCGTGCTGCTGCTCATGACGTACGACGCCGAGGAGACGCCGGCTGACGCGCACCCGGAGGCCGGTTCCGGGCCGGAGCCCACGAACGGGGCTGCGCCTGCGTGAGCGCCCCCTCTTCGGCGCCGACAGACAGCGGGTGCGAAGTCGTGCATGCGGGTGCCATGCCCATCTCGCCCCGCCCAACCCCCGTACGACTGACGCACGTTCATGTACGCCGTCCGAGATCAGGTCCACAGGTCGGTGATGGAGATCCCCAACTGGCCCAGCAGCCGCCGTACGAGCGGCAGGCTGATGCCGATGACATTGCCGTGGTCGCCGTCGATGCCGTCGATGAACGGGGCCGAGCGGCCGTCGAGGGTGAACGCCCCGGCGACGTAGAGGGGTTCGCCCGAGGCGACGTACGCGGCGATCTCCTCGTCGGTCGGGTCGCCGAAGCGGACGACCGTCGAGGCCGTGGCGGAGGCGTACCGTCCGCGCACCGTGTCCCAGACGCAGTGGCCCGTCTGGAGCGTGCCCGCCCGTCCGCGCATCGACTTCCAGCGGGCGGTGGCCTCCTCGGCGTCCGCGGGCTTGCCGAGGGGCTCCCCGTCCAGTTCGAGGACCGAGTCGCAGCCGATCACCAGGGCGCCCATGACCTCGGGCTTCGCCGCCACGACGGAGGCCTTTGCCTCGGCCAGGGCGAGGGCCAGCTCGGCCGGCGTGGGCGCGGTGACGGCGTCCTCGTCGACGCCGCTCACGATGACCTCCGGGTCCAGTCCGGCCTGGCGCAGGAGGTTCAGGCGGGCGGGGGAGGCGGAGGCCAGGACGAGTCGGCGGCGGGGCTGATCAGTCATGCGGTTCAGCGTAGTCCGGTCACGAGCATCGCGAGCACCATGGCCAACGCGACGAACACGCCCAGTCTCCGCAGCATGTTCTGTACGTCGCGGAGTTCCTTGGGCGGTTCGTCTTCGGGGTCGGACCACAGCATGTCACCAGCGTGTGGCTTGGCCGGGTCAGGGCGCCTGAGTATGCGTACTTAAATGGCGCCCCTGGTTCCGCGTCGGTTCAGCTGGGCCAGTAAGTACGTGCCCACGTCGTCGGGCCCGGCTGCGGCAGGCGGTGGGCCGCGATTCTTGCCGGGTCCGACCACGAGTCCCGTTCGGTGGGCGCGCCGGGCGGCACCGAGGCCGCCGCCGCGGCGCGGGCTCTGACCACCGCCAGGGCGGCGGCCAGCTCCTCCGGTGTCGGGTTGCCCCGCAGCACCTTGATCGTCATGACGGCTCCTGGGGCTAGAGGGGGATGTTGCCGTGCTTCTTCGGGGGCAGGGACGCCCGCTTGGTGCGCAGCTGACGCAGGCCGCGCACGATGTGGCGGCGGGTCTCCGACGGCATGATCACGGCGTCGATGTAGCCGCGCTCGGCCGCGATGTAGGGGTTGAGGAGGGTGTCCTCGTACTCCTGGATCAGGCGGGCACGGGTCGCGTCCACGTCGTCCGCCTCGGCGATCGTGCGGCGGTGCAGGATGTTGACCGCGCCCTGGGCGCCCATGACGGCGATCTGGGCGGTCGGCCAGGCGAGGTTGAGGTCGGCGCCCAGGTGCTTGGAGCCCATGACGTCGTAGGCGCCGCCGAAGGCCTTGCGGGTGATGACCGTGATCAGCGGGACCGTCGCCTCGGCGTAGGCGTAGATCAGCTTGGCGCCGCGGCGGATGATGCCGGTGTGCTCCTGGTCCACCCCGGGCAGGAAGCCGGGCACGTCGACGAAGGTGAGGACGGGGACGTTGAAGGCGTCACACGTGCGGACGAACCGCGCGGCCTTCTCGCTCGCGTCGATGTCGAGGCAGCCAGCGAACTGCATCGGCTGGTTGGCGACGATGCCGACGGGACGGCCCTCGACCCGGCCGAAGCCGGTGAGGATGTTCGGCGCGAACAGCGGCTGCGTCTCGAAGAACTCGGCATCGTCCACGATGTGCTCGATCACCGTGTGCATGTCGTACGGCTGGTTCGCGCTGTCCGGCACGATCGCATCCAGCTCGCGGTCCTCGTCGCTGAGTTCGAGGTCCGCCTCCTCCGGGAAGGCCGGGGGCTCGGAGAGGTTGTTGGACGGCAGGTACGACAGCAACTGCTTGACGTACTCGATGGCGTCCTTCTCGTCCCCGGCCATGTGGTGGGCCACGCCGGAGGCCGAGTTGTGGGTGCGTGCGCCGCCCAGCTCCTCGAAGCCGACGTCCTCGCCGGTGACGGTCTTGATGACATCAGGGCCGGTGATGAACATGTGCGAGGTCTGGTCGACCATGACCGTGAAGTCGGTGATGGCGGGGGAGTAGACCGCCCCGCCCGCGCACGGGCCGACGACCAGGCTGATCTGCGGGATCACACCGGAGGCGTGGGTGTTGCGGCGGAAGATCTCGCCGTAGGCGCCGAGCGAGGCCACGCCCTCCTGGATGCGGGCGCCGCCGGAGTCGTTGATGCCGATCACCGGGCAGCCGGTCTTCAGGGCGAAGTCCATGACCTTGACTATCTTCTGGCCGTAGACCTCGCCGAGGGCGCCGCCGAAGACGGTGAAGTCCTGGGAGAACACGGCGACGGGGCGGCCGTCGACGGTGCCGTACCCGACGACCACGCCGTCGCCGTAGGGGCGGTTCTTCTCCAGGCCGAAGTTGGTGGAGCGGTGCCGGGCGAACTCGTCGAGCTCGACGAACGACCCCTCGTCGAGCAGGAGCTCGATGCGCTCACGGGCCGTCAACTTGCCCTTGGCGTGCTGCTTCTCGACGGCGCGTGCGGAGCCGGCGTGCGTCGCTTCGTCGATGCGGCGCTGAAGATCCGCGAGCTTGCCCGCGGTGGTGTGGATGTCGATCTGCTCTTCCGGCTCGGACATCGGGATCGCGGCTCCCTGCCTGCTCAAAAGGGGGGACGGTTACTCATCCGTAGACTAGTGGTGCGCCTACCATTCGGCAGTGCGGCGTTTCACACACCTAGGGTGGCTTGCATGACGCCGCGAGATACATCAGACGACAGCCGCTGGTCCGACCTGGAACGTCCCCCGCTCAATGGCGCGGCGCTGCGCCGGGCGCTGGTGAAGGACGGCGGGCACGGGGGCCTCTACTGCGACGTGGAAGTGGTGCAGCGCACCGGCTCCACCAACTCCGACCTGGTGGCCCTGGCCAGGGAGGGTACGGCCATGGAAGGCGCGGTCCTGGTCGCGGAGGAGCAGACGTCGGGGCGGGGGCGACTCGACCGGCGATGGACGGCACCGCCCCGCTCGGGCCTCTTCTTCTCCGTCCTGCTGAAGCCGACCGCCGTTCCGGTCTCCCGCTGGGGCTGGCTGCCGCTGCTCACCGGTGTGGCGGTGGCGGCGGGGCTTTCGCGGGCGGCCGGGGTCGATACGGCACTCAAGTGGCCCAACGACCTGCTGGTGACCGTCGGCGGGGAGGAGCGCAAGGCCGGGGGCATCCTCGCGGAGCGGGCCGGGGACGACGGGGTGGTGGTCGGCGTCGGTATCAACGTCACCCTCAAGGAGGAGGAACTTCCGGTGCCCCAGGCGGGGTCGCTGGCGCTGGCCGGGGCGGTGACCACGGACCGGGATCCCTTGCTGCGGGCGGTGCTGCGGTCGTTGGAGGACTGGTACGGGCGGTGGCGGTCGGCCGGGGGCGACCCCGCGGTGAGCGGCCTCCAGGCGACGTACGCGGCGGGGTGCGCGACGCTCGGGCGAGTGGTGCGGGCGGAGCTGCCGGGGGATCGGTCGCTGGTCGGGGAGGCGGTGGCGGTGGACGGGGACGGCCGCCTGGTGATCGCCACGGAGGAGGGTGTGCGGGAGCCGGTGGGGGCGGGGGACATCGTGCATCTGCGTCCGGCGTGAGCCGGCCACGCCGGACGCAGCTACCACGACCCCGCGTACAGGAAACGGCCGCGATCAGGAAACCCTTCGCCCCACTTAACGGAGTGAGCTGGCGCACACCTGCCGTAGAGTTGGGGCCGGTCGATACCTGACCGCGGCAGATCGGAAGGGCAGCAGGCGTGACCGTCGACGACACGGGCTCCGGCATGGACCCCCACGCCGCCGACCCCGGCGAAGATCCACTCGCCCTGCGTCTCGAACAGCTCATCCTCGGCGCGGAGCGGCGCTACACCCCCTTTCAGGCCGCCCGCAGCGCCGGTGTCTCCATGGAGCTGGCGTCCCGTTTCTGGCGGGCCATGGGCTTCGCCGACATCGGGCAGGCAAAGGCGCTGACCGAGGCGGACGTACTGGCGCTCAGACGCCTCGCCGGTCTCGTCGAGGCGGGGCTGCTCAGCGAGGCCATGGCCGTACAGGTGGCGAGGTCCACCGGGCAGACCACCGCCCGGCTGGCCGAGTGGCAGATCGACTCCTTCCTGGAGGGCCTGACCGAGCCCCCGGAACCGGGCATGACCCGAACCGAGGTGACGTACCCGATCATCGAGCTGCTCCTGCCCGAGCTGGAGGAGTTCCTCGTCTACGTCTGGCGCCGTCAGCTCGCCGCCTCGGCCGGCCGGGTCATCCAGGCCGCCGACGACGAGGAGATGGTCGACCGGCGCCTCGCCGTCGGCTTCGCGGACCTCGTCGGGTTCACACGGCTGACCCGCCGCATGGAGGAGGAGGAGCTCGGCGAACTCGTCGAGGCATTCGAGACCACCGCCGCCGACCTGGTCGCCGCGCGCGGTGGACGGCTCATCAAGACGCTCGGCGACGAGGTGCTGTACTCGGCCGACGACGCGGGTGTCGCCGCCGAGATCGCGCTGCGGCTCATCGAGACCATGGCGAACGACGAGACCATGCCCGAGCTGCGGGTGGGCATCGCCTTCGGCACGGTGACCACTCGTATGGGCGATGTCTTCGGTACGACCGTGAACCTGGCCTCCCGGCTGACCTCGATAGCTCCACGGGACGCAGTCCTCGTCGACAGCGCTTTCGCGGAGGAGCTGATCCGTACCGGTGAGGCGCCGGCCTCCGAGGCGGAGGCGGCCGAGGCCGCTGCGGCCGCGGAGAAGGAGGGCGAGGAGCCGCCGACGTACCGTTTCGGGCTCCAGCCGATGTGGCAGCGGCCGGTGCGTGGCCTCGGCGTGGTCGAGCCGTGGCTGCTCACGCGTCGGGACGGGACGCCGTCGTAGCAGACGGATGGTCGTGGTGCTTGCTCAGCGGGTCCACGCACAGTCCGATGATCGGAACGCATACGCCGGGCGGGTCGGACGGGCTGGGCGACGGCTGCGGGCCCGGAGTGTTCGGGGGCCCGCTGGGGGCGGGCGTCGGCGCGGCCACGGGCGGCTGCGGGGTCGTCGTCGTGGGCTGCGGCTGAGGTGTGATGGTGTTCGGGGCCTCGGGGATGGTCGTGGCCGGGTCCCGGGGCGATGCGGGTGTGGTCGTCGGGGAGGTTGTCGATACGAGCCTCGGGGGCGCCGTGGGGGTGGCGCTCAGGCCGCCCATCACGGTGGTCGCGGACGGGCTGACCTGCGGGGTCTCGCCCACGGTCGCGGCGGCGTTCGTGGCGCGGTCCGTGGCCGGGGTGCTGTCCCCGCTGGGGTCCAGCCGGGGTTCCGCCCCGGGTGTGCCGAGGCCGCCGAGCCCGGACTCGGGGGTCAGTCGTACGAGGCTCAGGGCGCCGGCCGCGAGGGCGAGGCCGCCCGCGGCGAGGAGGACCTTGCGGGGGCGGGGGCGGCGGTGCCGGCCGCGAGGGCCGAAGAGGCGGGTCGGGGCGCCGGCCTCCGCGCCCTCTGTGGTCTCCGTCGCCGACGATTCCGTAACCGCCATCACGATCCCTCCCCGATGCGCTCGCGCCCTCGGTGCGCCGTGGCGGACGCACGCTACGCGCTCCGGCGGGTGGGGGAAGCGCGGTTGCGGGGGATGTCACTCGAACGGGGGTGCCTTCCCCCTGGGGGGTCGGGCTGCGATGATCGGGGCGGTTGTTGTTAACCCGCGTTAACCGGAGGGTGTCATGAGCGAGGAGCGGTACGGGGACTTCGTGCTGGTACGGCGGCACGGGGACGGCGGGCATGTCGCGGAACTCGCCCTGGACCGGCCGAAGGCCATGAACGCCGTGTCGTCGGAGATGGCGCGGTCGGTGGGGGCGGCGTGTGCGGCGCTGGGGGCGGACGCGAGCGTACGGGTCGTGGTGCTGACGTCCACGCATGAGCGGGCGTTCTGTGTCGGGGCGGATCTGAAGGAGCGGAACTCGTTCAGTGACGCGGATCTGCTGCGGCAGCGGCCGGTGACCCGCGGGGCGTACACGGGGGTGCTGGACCTGCCGGTGCCGACGATCGCGGCGGTGCATGGGTTTGCGCTGGGGGGTGGGTTCGAGCTGGCGCTGTCGTGCGACCTGATCGTGGCGGACTCGACTGCTGTGGTGGGGCTGCCGGAGGTGTCGGTCGGGGTGATTCCGGGGGGTGGCGGTACGCAGTTGCTGCCGCGGCGGGTCGGGGCGGCTCGGGCGGCGGAGCTGATCTTCACGGCGCGGCGGGTCGAGGCCGTGGAGGCGCGGGAGTTGGGGCTGGTGGATCAGCTGGTGGAGGCGGGGCGGGACCGGGAGGAGGCGCTGTCCGTGGCCGGCCGTATCGCGGGGAACTCTCCGGTGGGGCTGAGGGCGGCCAAGCGGGCGCTGCGGCTCGGGCATGGGCTGGATCTTCGGGCCGGTCTTGAGGTCGAGGACGCGGCGTGGCGAGCGGTGGCGTTCTCGGGGGACCGGGCGGAGGGCGTGGCGGCGTTCAACGAGAAGCGGAAGCCTGAGTGGCCGGGGGAGTGACGGCGCGGTAGGCGGGGTTACGTGGGTTCGACCCCGGGCGACACCTGTTCGCCGTATCAATGTCCCTGTTTGTCGTGAACCTCCCTAGCCTGGAGTGATGGGTGAGGACAATCGGCTCGGGACCGTTGTGGGGTTGGCGCAGGGGATGGCGGCGGCGCACGGTTCTCGGGAGGCTTGGCGGGCCGCCGCGAGTGGGGCCTGCCGTGCGCTCGGGGGGAGTTTCGCCGCGCTGTCCGTGTGGGAGCGGGAGCTCGGGCGGTTGCGGGTGCTGGTGAATGTGGGGGACCGCGCGCCCGATGAGGAGGAGTTCCCCGAGGGTGAGGCGTACCCCGTCCATCAGTTCCCCGAGATCACCGAGTTCCTGCACGAGCGCTGGGCAGGCGGCGGTGAGCCCAACGCCTGGGTCGAGACCGCGGAGGGGCCGGCGGCGGGGCGGCGCCCCGGGTACGTCCATCAGCGCGTCGCCGCACTGCGCCGCCGTGGCCGTGGGTGCTGTGTCGTCGCGCCGATCGTGCTGCACGGAAGAGCGTGGGGCGAGCTCTACGTCGCCCGCCCCACCGGCGCGCCCGTCTTCGAACGGGAGGACGCCGACTTCGCCACCGTCCTCGCCGCCGTCGTCGCCGCCGGGATCGCCCAGGCGGAACGGCTGGAGGAGGCCCGGCGGCTGGCGTACACCGACGCGCTCACCGGTCTCGCCAACCGTCGAGCCGTGGACGGACGACTCGACGAGGCCGTCGAACGGCACCGCAGGGACGGTGTCGTCGTCAGCCTCGTCGTCTGCGATCTGAACGGGCTCAAGCGCGTCAACGACACCCTCGGGCACTCCGTCGGCGACCGCCTGCTGGAGCGTTTCGGCTCGGTTCTCTCCCTGTGCGGCGCCATGCTCCCCGGCACCCTCGCGGCCCGTCTCGGCGGCGACGAGTTCTGTCTGCTCGCCGTCGGCCCGCCCGCCGACGAGGTCGTCCGCGCCGCCGACGAACTGTGCCGCCGGGCCGCCGAGTTGGAGCTGGGCGAGGGGGTGGCCTGCGGGGTCGCCTCCACCGCCGACCCCATCGGCCCCGTCCGCTCGGCACGTCGCCTCTTCCGGCTGGCCGACGCCGCCCAGTACCGTGCCAAGGCCATGCGAGCCACCAAGCCGGTGGTTGCGGGGCGGGAAGGGCCCGACGATCCCGTCGTACGGCTGGCCGACGCCCCCTCCACCGAGCCGCCGACCGGCGAACGCCGTCGCTTCCGTGGTCGCAGCCCTGACGAACCGGCGTGACCGATCGGTAAGGGTCGAACCCGCCCCCCACTGGTGACATCTTGGAATTCACTGCGTACGCTCCTGAATATGGATATGCACACTGTGGTGGTGGGGACGTCCGGCGTGGCGGCGTCCGACGTTCTCGCCGTGGCGCGCGGCGGCGCCCGCGTCGAGCTCAGCCAGGAGGCCGTGGCCGCCCTCGCCGCGGCCCGGGAGATCGTGGACGCCCTCGCGGCCAAGCCCGAGCCCGTCTACGGCGTCTCCACCGGCTTCGGCGCCCTGGCGACCCGGCACATCAGCCAGGAGCTGCGCGCTCAGCTCCAGCGCAACATCGTCCGCTCGCACGCCGCCGGCATGGGCCCGCGCGTGGAGCGCGAGGTCGTGCGCGCGCTCATGTTCCTGCGGCTCAAGACCGTCTGCTCGGGGCACACCGGCGTTCGCCCCGAGGTCGCGCAGACCATGGCCGACGTGCTGAACGCCGGCATCACCCCGGTCGTCCACGAGTACGGCTCCCTCGGCTGCTCCGGCGACCTCGCCCCGCTCTCCCACTGCGCCCTCGCGCTCATGGGCGAGGGAGACGCGGAAGGGCCCGACGGCGTCGTACGCCCCGCCGGTGAACTGCTCGCCGAGCACGGCATCGCCCCCGTCGAGCTGCGCGAGAAGGAGGGCCTCGCCCTCCTCAACGGCACCGACGGCATGCTCGGCATGCTGATCATGGCGCTGGCGGATCTGGACACCCTCTACAAGTCCGCCGACATCACCGCCGCCCTCTCCCTCGAAGCGCTCCTCGGCACCGACAAGGTGCTGGCCCCCGAGCTGCACGCCATCCGCCCCCATCCGGGGCAGGGCGCCTCCGCCGCCAACATGCTCGCCGTACTGAAGGACTCCCAGCTCACCGGGCACCACCAGGACGACGCCCCGCGTGTCCAGGACGCCTACTCCGTGCGCTGCGCCCCGCAGGTCGCCGGTGCCGGGCGGGACACCATGGCGCACGCGCGCGTGGTGGCCGAGCGGGAGCTGGCCTCCGCCGTGGACAACCCCGTCGTCCTGCCGGACGGGCGAGTGGAGTCCAACGGCAACTTCCACGGGGCGCCGGTCGCCTATGTCCTGGACTTCCTCGCCATCGCCGCCGCCGACCTCGCGTCCATCGCCGAGCGGCGGACCGACCGGCTGCTCGACAAGAACCGCAGCCACGGCCTGCCGCCGTTCCTCGCGGACGACGCGGGCGTCGACTCGGGGCTCATGATCGCGCAGTACACGCAGGCCGCGCTGGTGAGCGAGATGAAGCGGCTCGCGGTGCCCGCCTCGGCCGACTCGATCCCCTCCTCCGCCATGCAGGAGGACCATGTCTCCATGGGGTGGTCGGCCGCGCGGAAGCTGCGTAACGCCGTCGACAACCTCACGCGGGTCGTCGCGATCGAGCTGTACGCGGCCACGCGGGGCGTCGAACTGCGGGAGGGGCTCGCCCCCGCGCCCGCCACGCAGGCCGTCATCGAGGCCGTACGGAAGGCGGGCGTGCAGGGGCCCGGGCCGGACCGTTTCCTCGCGCCCGACCTCGCCGCCGCGGACACGTTCGTGCGCGAGGGGCGGCTGGTCGCGGCCGTGGAGGCCATCACCGGACCGCTCCAGTAGGCGGACAGCACGGAGCCCCGCCGCCCTGAGGGGCAGCGGGGCTCCCGATGATTACTTGATCTTGCCGAGCTGGGCCGTGACGATCTCCGCCGGGACCTCCGCCGCCTTGCCCGTGCCGAGCGACGCGAAGTTCACCGTGTAGAACGTGGCGATGGTGTTGCCCTTGCGGACCACCTCGGTGTTGAAGGTGGCCGTGCCCTCGCCGTCCATGTCGACGTCTTCGGCGAACGCCACCGACTCGTCGCCCTGGCCGGACGCCTTCGCCGAGGCGACCTTGGTGACCTTGGAGTTCTCGCCGGCCGCCTTGAGGCCGTAGCCGCCGGAGCAGGCCGCGATGCCGTCGGTGACGGCCTTCATGGCCTTCTCGGCGCCGTCGCCCTCGTAGGAGGACAGGCCCACGAACGTCATGTTGATGTTGAAGGCGTCCTCGACGCTGTCCGGGGCGGCCGTCGCGCTCGACGCCTTGTCCTCGGCAACCGTGTTGGACGCGTTCGCCTCGGTGTCACCCGGAGCCAGGCCCGCCGTGGCCCACGCCAGCGGGTCGCACTCGGCCTTGTCCGTCTTCACCTCGGTCTTGGACTTGGGGAGCGTGTCGTCCCCCGTCTCGACCTTGTAGCCCTTGATGTCGCCCTTGGCGAGCAGCAGCTTCTCCAGCTCCGCGGCGCTGAGCGCCTTCGCGGCCTGGGCCGGCGAGGCGGAGGACTTCCCCGCGTCCGTGGACTTGGAGTCGTCGGACTCCTCGCTCGAACAACCCGTGATGAGGGCGAGCGTTACCGCGCTCATGGCGACCGTGGCGCCTATGCGCGCCCCCGATGATCTCTTCATGAGGCGGACTATGAAGGTTTGATTAAAGAAACGTCAAGTCAGTTCAGAAACCGTGACGTTCCCGCCGTATCGAATACACCACGAAGCCCGCGCCCAGGGCGAGGGAGAAGGTCCCGCCGACGACGTAGGGCGTGGTGTCGAAGCTTCCGGTGTCGGCGAGTTCGATGTCGGAAGTGTCCGTGGCGGCGGCCCGGGCCTGCTGGGTGACCTGTGTCGACGGGGCCGTCGAGGGCACCTCTCTCGCCGGCTCGTCCCCGGTCGCGTTCGCGGACGGGACGAACCACAGGGCGCCCAGCAGGGTCCCCGCGGCGGTGGCGGTCAGCAACGGACGGCGAGCGGATGACACGGAATATCGATCCCCTTGTGGCGCTGGCGAATTGGCCGTGTGGGGCGATGCTAATGAAAGGCGCGGGTCGTGGGAAAGTCGTGGGAGCCTCAAGACCTGCTCGGGCCGTACGCTCCGGGCATGAGCACTGAAGAGACATCACGGTTTGTACGGCTTCGGGTGGAACTCGTCCTGGAAGTGGACGACGCGGACGCCGTGACCAAGGCGGCCCTGAAGCGGATCGCTGACGACAGCGACATGCCCTCCGACGAGCGGACGCACGCCGAGAGTGCTGTGACGGAAGACACCGCCGAGGCGCTCGCGTATCTCGTGGATCCGTTCGACCTGGTCAGTGAGGTGCCGGGGATCGACCTGGCGCAGGCCTCCTGGTCCAGTGAGCAGATCGACTACGACCCCGACTCGCCGGACTGGGACCTCGACGAGGATGATGTCGACGAGGACGACGACGAAGAGACGGTTGGCTGAGCCCGCTTGGGGAAATCGTGACCCCGGTCGGCAACCGCCGTCCGGGGTTTCGTCGTCTCAAGGGGCGCACTGACCAACACCCACACCACCCGCCACGGCGGACGTGGTGTCCCCCACACCTCCAAGGGATGTGGAACGGGACGAACCGGTCGTAGCGTTAATGGTTCTTGACGGGGACTCTCGGGGTTCTGGGGATTCGGCAACGATGGAGAAGCGTGTGATAACGGTCGGTAAGCGGCGCAAGGGCCTCGCGGTCGCGTCCGCACTGCTCGGCAGTGTGCTGGTGCTTTCGGCGTGCTCCGGCGGTGACGAGGCCTCCGGCAACGACAGCGGCGGCAACGACACCTCGCAGGCCAAGGTCGACGAGGCGGCGGCCGAGAAGACCTCCGAGGCCCAGATCAAGATCACGCCGAAGGACGGCACCGACAACGCCTCCATCAACAACTCCGCCGCCGTCACCGTGAGCAAGGGCACGCTCACCGAGGTGACGATGACCACCGCCGACGGTGCCGCCGTCGAGGGCGCGATATCCGCGGACAAGACGAGCTGGAAGCCCAACGCCCCGCTGGAGCGGTCCACCACCTACAAGATCGCGGTGGAGGCCAAGGACGCCGACGGCCGCGTCGCGCATGAGAACGCCTCGTTCTCCACGGTCTCCCCGGACAACAGCTTCCTCGGCTACTTCACGCCGGAGGACGGCTCCACCGTCGGCGTGGGCATGCCGGTCTCGATCAACTTCGACAAGGCGATCAGCAACAAGGCCGACGTCCAGAAGGGCGTCACGGTCACCTCCAGCAGCGGCCAGGAAGTCGTCTGCCACTGGTTCAACGACACCCGCATGGACTGCCGGCCGGACGAGTACTGGCAGGAGGGCTCCACCGTCACGCTGAAGCTCGCGCTCGACGGTGTCGAGGGCTCCGAGGGTGTCTACGGCGTCCAGCAGAAGACGGTGACCTTCACCATCGGCCGTAACCAGGTCTCCTACGTCGACGCCAACACCAAGCAGATGAAGGTCACGCAGGACGGCAAGGTCGTCAAGACCATCCCGATCTCCGCAGGTTCGCCCGAGAACAAGACCTACGAGGGCACCATGGTGATGTCGGAGATGTTCAAGGAGACGCGTATGAACGGCGCGACCGTGGGCTTCACCGACGACGACGGCAAGGGCGAGTACGACATCAAGGACGTGCCGCACGCCATCCGCCTGACCAGCTCCGGCACCTTCATCCACGGCAACTACTGGGGTGCCGACTCGGTCTTCGGCAACGTCAACACCAGCCACGGCTGCGTCGGCCTGAACGACACCAAGGGTGCCGACGACAAGGGCACGGCGGGCTACTGGTTCTACTCCAACTCGATCGTCGGTGACGTCGTCGTCGTCCAGAACACCGGCGACAAGACGGTCGCCCCGGACAACGGCCTCAACGGCTGGAACATGAGCTGGGCGGACTGGCAGGCGGGCTCGGCGGTCTGATCCGCCTCCCCCCTCGTCACACGCGAAGCGGCCTCCGGGACCTGAGTCCCGGAGGCCGCTCACTTATTGTGTGTTACTTGCCGTAGTACGCGTTGTAGATCGAGATGGTCGCCTTGTTGCCCTTCTTGTCGGCGACCTTCGCGTGGAAGGAGACGGCCTTGCCCTTCTCCGGGTTCTTCACCGTGATCTTGCCGTTGGTGACGGAGACCTTCTTCCAGGTCTGGCCGTAGTCGTACGACACCCACACCGACAGCGACTTGAGGTTGCTGCCCGCCGCGGCGCCCACGACGCTGACCGGGAAGGTCTGCTTCTTACCGGCCTCGACCCGGCTGTCCAGACCCGTCTTCGCGTTGAAGCGGACCGTGGAGGCAGGGAGCTTGACCTGGTCGGCCGAGGACTTCTTGGACTTGAACGTCCAGCTCGCGTCGATCCGCGTGGAGGCGGCGGCGACCTTGACGCTCCGCTTCACCGAGGTCGTCAGCTTGTACTCGGCCTCGGCGGACGGGACCTTGAACAAGCCCTCACCGAACAGCGGGTCGTCGTTGGAACCGATCTTCGTGCCGTTGCGGTACAGCTCCGTCTTCACCGAGGTGAAGTCCGAGGAGCCGGCGTGCTTGGCGGCGTCGGCGAACAGCGGCAGGAACCCGTAGATGTTGTTGCCCTCGCGGAACAGGCCGTAGTCCGCGTTGATGTGCGGACCGAAGACCGCGTTGTTGAAGGTCTTCGTGTAGCTCTGGCCGGCCTTGAAGGTCTGCGGGTTGCCCAGCGTGTAGAAGGCGTCCGGGACCGGGAAGCCCTCGGGCGTGTGGCTGCCGTACTGCTCGACGTCGAACGTCCACTGGACCTTGTCGGACGTGGAGACGTACATCGTGCGGGTGCCCGGCAGCTTCTGCTCGACCGGCGTGCCGATCACGACGTCCGTCGGGAACATGCCCCAGGAGACCACGCCACCGGTCTTGCCGGAGGAGGAGGCGCCGAGGCGGTTCTTCACCGTGGCGAGCTCGCTCGCCTTGAAGTGGCGGACCTTGTCGCCCTGGATCTTCTTCACCTTGGCGGTGGTGGCCACGTCGTACTCGGCGCTCGCACCCTTGGTCCACTGGCCGCTCCAGGTCTGCTGCAGACCGGAGACCTCGCCGCCCAGGTGCTTCATGCGCACATTGGCGAAGGAGTCGAGTCCGACCCCGATACCGATGCCCGCCGGGTCGTACATGTAGCCGATCATCGCCGAGAGCTGCTTGGCCTCGGCGTCCGGCACCGTGATGTCGGCCGCCTGGGTCTTACGGGCGTCGATCGTCACCGAGGTGTCCTTGGTGACGTTCAGCCTCGGCTGGACCAGCCAGTCCAGGCCGCCCTCCAGGTTGCTGAAGTCCTTGGCGATCCAGGCGTCCAGCAGGTACTGGCCCTTGGGCAGCCGCAGCGTCGTGGTGCCGGAGGCGACCGGCGGAACCCCGTAGGAGCGGTTGGTGGCCAGGCCCGTGTAGCCGAGCAGGACGGTGTTGTAGACGTCGGTCGGCTGACCGTCCTTGCCGATGTGCTTGACGGTGACGTCGTACGACTCCACCTCACGCTGCACCGCGGCGGCCGTACGGACGCTCTGCCCGCCGCCCGTCGCCGTCACATACGCCGAGTAGGCGCCGTCCAGGGTGCCGCCCAGCTTGGTGTTGACGGTGACGTCGACGGTCGCCTTGCCGCCCGCCGGGACGGTCACCGTGGTGGCGCCCAGCTTGAAGAAGCCCGCCGGGGCCGGCTGACCCTTGGGGTTCGTGGCGGTCGCCGACAGCTTCAGGGTGACGTCCTGCGTACCGAGGTTGCGGTACGTCAGCTCCTTGGTGACCGGGGTGTCGTCGGTGTGCGGCCACTGCTGCACCCCGAAGCTCAGCGACACCGGGTCGGCGACCAGGGTCTGCTTGATGGCCTTGTCGACCTGGATCCGGCCCGAACCCTGCTCGAACGGCGTGTACTTGCCGCCCTTGGTGGACGCGGTCAGCGCGCCCTTGAGCTCGGCGTACGTCCACTCCGGGTGCTGCTGCTTCAGGATCGCGGCGGCGCCCGCGACATGCGGCGTCGCCATCGACGTACCCGAGATGGTCAGGTACCCGGCCGGCTTCTCGCCGACCTCCTGCTCGATCAGGCTGCCCTTGGCGGACGCGGCCGTGATGTCCACACCGGGCGCGGTGACGTCCGGCTTGATGGCGCCGTCGCCGAGTCGCGGGCCGGTGCTGGAGAAGTCGGCCAGCTTGTCCTTGTCGTCGACCGCGCCGACGGTGAGCGCGGCGTCCGCGCTGCCCGGTGAACCGACCGACTCCGGGCCGGAGTTGCCAGCCGCGATGGCGAACAGGATGCCCTTCTCGGCGGACAGCTTGTTGACCGCCGCCTCCAGCGGGTCCACCTCGGGGGTGTCCATGCCGCCGAGGCTGAGGTTGACGACCTGGGCGCCCTGCTCGGCGGCCCACTCCATGCCGGCGAGGATGCCGGAGTCGTCGCCGGAGCCGGTGTCGTCGAGGACCTTGCCGCTCAGGACCTGGGCGCCCGGCGCCACGCCCTTGTACTTGCCGCCGGACTTCGCTCCGGTGCCCGCCGCGATGGACGCGACATGCGTGCCGTGGCCGACCTTGTCCTCGTCGGTCGCGGCCGGGGTGAAGTTCTTCGAGGCGATCACCTGGTCCTTGAGGTCCGGGTGGTTCGCGTCGACGCCGGTGTCCAGGACGGCGATCTTGACGCCCTTGCCGTCGTACCCCGCCGACCAGGCCTTGGGGGCGCCGATCTGGGCCACGGACTTGTCGAGCGTGGCCTTGCGGGTGCCGTCGAGCCAGATGTGGGCGATACCGGAGGCGGTCTTGTCGCCGTTGGTGACGGCGTCCCAGAGGTCCGGCGTCTCGGTGTACGGCGTCTGCACCGCGTCCGCGTTCAGGGACTTCAGGGTGCGGCGCAGGTCGCCCGCCTCGCGGACGTCGGCCTTGGTGCCGGCCGCGGCGCCCTTGTAGCCGACGATCACCTTCAGGCCCTTGGCCTGCGACTTGCGGGTCGCGGACTTGTTGAGCTCGGTGATGTCGAAGAGGCGCTGGTCGAGCTTGCCGACGGTGATCAGCCGGGCAGCGTCGGCGGGTATGACGAGCGTGTGCCCGTCGGTCTTGCGGATCTGGACGGGTATGTGCTGACGTCCCTCCGCCCGCTGCAGGCCGATCACCCGGCCCTTGACGTCGACGGTGACCCGGTCACCCGTGATCAGGGTGATGGCGTGATGGGCCGTCAGCTGAGCGGCGTCGCTTCCGCGCTGCTCGGGCTTCGCCGACGCCGGGCTGGTCATGCCGGCGGCGAGGGCGACGGCGGCTGCCGTGGCGACGGTGGCCGCGCATGCTCTTTTCACTTGTCTGCGCAAGTTTCCCCCTTGCTGAAGTACCAGGCGAATTCCCCGTTCACCCGGCCGGGGGTGGTCCTGCACAGACGTGTGCACCCCCCGGAACACGAAGTATGCCGGGGGGTGATCAGCGACCTCAATAGACAGGAGACGGACAGAACCGGACTGTTATGAGCCCGCGTTTTCCTTGACGGAGATCTTTCCCTTGCGGATGGTCGCGAGGCGCGGGGCCTTCTTCGCAATGGACGAATCGTGCGTGACCATGATGAAAGTGAGCCCGAACTCCTTCCACATGCGTTCGAGTACGTCCATGATCTCGTCGCGCATCGATTCGTCGAGGTTGCCGGTGGGCTCGTCGGCGAGCAGCACCTTGGGCTGCTTGACCAGGGCGCGGGCGATGGCGACGCGCTGCTGCTGACCTCCGGACATCTCGGAGGGCAGATGCGTGAGGCGCTCGCCGAGGCCCACGGACCTCAGTGCCTCCGCCGCCCGCTCTCTGCGGTCCTTCACCTTGACTCCGAGCGGTACCAGGGCGGTTTCCACGTTCTCCTGAGCGGTGAGCGTGGGGATCAGATTGAAACTCTGGAAGACGAAGCCGATGTTTTCGCTGCGGACGCCGGTCAGTTTGGCCTCGGACAGTTTGGCGAGATCCGTGCCATCCAGAACGACCTCACCCGACGTCGGCCGGTCGAGCCCGCCGAGCATCTGAAGAAGAGTGGACTTGCCGCCGCCGGTCGGGCCCTGGATGACGAGCCGGTCGCCGTCGGCGATGGTGAGATCGACTCCGTCGAGCGCGTGAACGGTCTCTTTGCCTCGGGTGTAGAGCTTGGTGACGTTTCTGAGTTCGTACATGGGGTGTGGCTCCTGGGTGGGGTTCGGGGGTGGGGGAGCGGCAGTCGCTACTCGACTCGCCTCAGTGCGTCCGCCGGGCGCAGCCTCGACGCGCGCCAGCCGCCGAACGCGCCCGCGATCAGGCCGCCGGCCACCGCCAGGCCCACCGCCAGGGTGATCGTCGTCGCGCTGACCGGGGCCGTCAGGGCCACTTCCAGGGCGCTGGAGGCCTGTTGGGCCGCGGGGCCGCCCATGCCGCCGCCACCGGGGCCGCCACCGAAGCCGCCGCCCGTGGAGCCGAGCTGTGCCTCCAGCGTCGGGCTGATCGCCGTCACCGCGTAGGCGCCCGCCAGGCCGACCGCGATGCCCAGGACACCGCCCACCAGGCCGTTCACGACCGCCTCACCGACGACCTGCCGGGTCAC
Source organism: Streptomyces cupreus (assembly GCF_014257025.1). GTDB lineage: Bacteria > Actinomycetota > Actinomycetes > Streptomycetales > Streptomycetaceae > Streptomyces > Streptomyces cupreus. Next base: position 224,500 of record NZ_JACMSF010000003.1, on the reverse strand, counting down.
CCGGCCTGACTTCCAGCCCAGCGCCTTCAGCGTGCCGAACTCCCGCACCCGGCGCGACACCGCCGACGACGTCAGCAGCCCGGCCACCAGGAACGCCGCCACCAGCACCGCGATCGACAGCCACTTGCCGACGCTCGACGCCAGGTCGGACGCCGTCGACAGCGACCCCGACACCGTGTCCGCCAGATCCGCCGAAGTCGTCACCGTCGTACCGGAGATGTTCTTCTGGATCGCCGACTTGACCGCGTCGATCCGCTGCGAGTCGGTCGCCTTGACGTAGATCGTGGTGACCTTGTTCTTCGAGTCGCTCAGTGTCTGCGCCTGCTTCAGCGGGACATAGAGGTTGGCCGCCGCGTCCCCGCTCTCGGGCGTGGCGATGCCGATCACCTCGAACTTGGTGCCCTTGACGGTGACCGTGGAGCCGACCTTCAGCTCCTTCTCCTTGGCGTACGACGCGTCGGCGACGACCACCTTCGCGTTCGTCTCCGACGACTTGAACGTACGGCCACTGGTGATCTTCGAGGAGGTCAGCGGACCCAGCGCGGGCTCGGTGACATCCGTGCCGTAGACCGAGTAGTTGTTGACGTCGAACTCGGCGCCACCGCCCTCGACCCGCCCCTCGGGCGACTGCATCCCGCCGCCGGGCAAGCCCTGCTGGCCGCCGTCGCCCTCCTGCTGGAACTCGCCGCGCCGGAACTGCCCGCTGACCTTGATGACCTGAAGGCTCAGCCCGCCGACCGCGTCCGAGACACCGTCCTGCGCACCGACCTTGTCCACGGTCGAGCTCGCCAGCGTCTGGAAGCCCTGGACCATGACCCGGTCGCTGCTCTGCTCCTCCTCGGAGTCGTTGTCCTGCGCGTCGAACTCGAACCGCGGGCGCTCCTGCTGACTGCCCTCGGCGGCGGCCGCCTTGGTGACGGTCATGTCGGTGCCGAGCCCGTACAGCGACTCCAGGACCTTGTCCTGGGCCTTGCCCATGCCCGAGGACACGGAGTTGACCACGATGACCAGGGCGATGCCCAGCGCGAGGCCGGAGGCGACGACGAGGGCCGCCTTTCTGCGGCGGCGCAGCTCGCGCCTCAGGTAGGTGAAGAACATGCGCCGCAAGCTAGGCACGGCGTGTGATGAAGGGTTAAGGCCGAAATAAGAGATGCATGAGAAGGCTGTCCGCGAGCCAGGAGCCGGCCCGCACAGGACTGTCAGATGGCTGGTTTTTCGCCCTGCGCTGAACGGGATCGGGCGGCGCCGGAAGAGCAGCTTCCGTCCGGCTTCCGTGCTTGTGTGTGCGCATGACGGCTCACACGGTGGAATACGTCCGGTACCGCGTCCCCGAGCAGCAGTCGGCGGAGTTCCTGGCCGCCTGCACCCGCGCCGCGGCCGTTCTCGCGGCGGCCCCGCAGTGCGTGGACTACGAACTCACGCGCTGCGAAGAGTCCGCCGAGGGAAGCGCGCACTTCGTCCTGCGTATCACCTGGACCTCGACCGAGGACCACATCAAGGGCTTTCGCACCTCGGAGGTGTTCCCCGACTTCCTGGCCGAGATCCGCCCCTACATCGGCAACATCGAGGAGATGCGGCACTACCAGCCGACCAGCGTGCACGGCTCGGGTGCGGCGGTGCCGACGCTGTACGCATGGGCGGGCGGGGCGGCAGCGCTGAGCCGTCTGACCTCGGCGTTCTACGACAGGGTCGTCAAGGACGACCTCCTGTCCCCGCTGTTCGAGGGCCTGGACCCGGCGCACGTCGAGCATGTGGCCCTCTGGCTGGGCGAGGTCTTCGGCGGCCCGACCGCCTACTCCGACACCCAGGGCGGCCACGGCCACATGGTCGCCAAGCACATGGGCCTGGCCATCACCGAGCCCCAGCGGCGCCGCTGGGTCAACCTCATCCAGGACGCGGCGGACGAGGCGGGCCTGCCCACGGACGCGGAGTTCCGCTCGGCGTTCCTGGCCTACGTGGAATGGGGCACGCGCCTGGCGGTCTACTTCTCCGGCCCCGACGCGCAGCCTCCGGCGGAGCAGCCGGTGCCGCGGTGGAACTGGGGGGCGGCGCCGCCGTATCAGGGCTGAGTGGCGGCCCCGGTCCCCGCCCGTGTCGCGTCCGTGCCCCAGCTGGCCAGCAGGCGCAGCGCCTCCGCGGACGGGGACCCGGGCTCCGCGTGGTAGGTGATCAGGCCCTGCTCGGTGTCGTCGGCCAGCCGGAACGACTCGAAGGAGAGGGCCAGTTCGCCGACCAGCGGATGGCGCAGCCGCTTGACGCCGTAGGTCTTCTCCTTGACGTCGTGCGTGGCCCACAGACGCCGGAACTCCTCGCTCTTCACGGAGAGTTCGCCGACCAGGGCGGACAGCCTCGGGTCGTCCGGATGGCAGCCCGCGTCCATGCGCAGATAGCTGACCATGTCGTACGCCTTCTGGTCCCACTCCAGGAACAGCTCGCGGTAGTCGGGATTGAGGAACACCAGCCGCGCCCAGTTCCGCTCCTGCGCCGGGAGTTGCCCCCAGTCGCCGAAGAGGGCCGCGGCCATCCGGTTCCAGGCGAGGATGTCGGAGCGGCGGCCCGTGATGTACGCCGGGACATCCGCCATCGAGTCCAGCAGGTGCCGTAGCGCCGGGCGCACCTGCTGGGTCCGCTCGGCCGGCTTCTTCTTGTGCTGCTTCGGCTTCGCCAGATGCGTCAGATGGGCATGCTCGGCGTCGCTCAGGCGCAGCGCCCGCGCGATGGAGTCCAGCACCTCCGCCGACACATTGCGTCCGTTGCCCTGCTCGAGCCGGGTGTAGTACGCCACGGACACCCCGGCCAGCTGCGCCAGCTCCTCGCGCCTGAGCCCCGGCACCCTGCGGTGCCGCCCGAAGTCCGGCAGCCCCACGTCCTCCGGCTTCAGCCGGGCACGCCGGGTGCGCAGAAACTCGCTGAGCTCGGCGCGCCGGTCCAGGCCGGCGCCGGGCTCCTGCGGGATTGCGGGCTGTTCGTCCATACGTCCAGTATTCACGGTCGTACGCACGCCAGCCTGACCCCGTCAGTAGTAGGAACAGCAGACGTACGCAAAGCTGTGACCTGGGTGAATGCTTGCGGGCCAGGCAGGCTGGTGGACGTGTCCGGACAGAAGGCAGCCGGGCGCGCAACCTCTAGGAGAACCACTCCCATGACCACTGTCGCCGCGTACGCCGCTCCCTCTGCCAAGGCCCCGCTGGAGCGCACCACCATCGAGCGCCGTGCCGTCGGTGAGTTCGATGTGCTGATCGACATCAAGTTCGCCGGCATCTGCCACTCGGACATCCACCAGGCCCAGGAGGGCTGGGGTGAGGCCATCTTCCCGATGGTGCCCGGCCATGAGATCGCGGGCGTGGTCGCCGAGGTCGGGTCCGGCGTCACCAAGTTCGCCGTCGGCGACCGCGTGGGCGTCGGCTGCATGGTCGACTCCTGCCGTGAGTGCGACAACTGCAAGGCCGGTCTTGAGCAGTACTGCACCGGTGGCGGCATGATCGGCACGTACAACGCCCTCGACAAGAACGGCGAGCCCACCTACGGCGGCTACTCCCAGCAGATCGTCGTCGACGAGAACTACACCGTCCGTATCCCGGACGGCCTGTCCCTGGACGTGGCCGCGCCGCTGCTGTGCGCGGGCATCACCACGTACTCCCCGCTCAAGCACTGGGGCGCAGGCCCCGGCAAGAAGGTCGCGATCCTCGGCATGGGCGGCCTCGGCCACATGGGCGTCAAGATCGCGCACGCGCTCGGCGCCGAGGTGACGGTCCTGTCGCAGTCCCTGCGCAAGCAGGAGGACGGGCTGAAGCTGGGCGCGGACCACTACTACGCCACCAGCGACCCGAAGACCTTCGAGGAACTGGCGGGCACCTTCGACCTGATCGTCTCGACGGTCTCGGCCCCGCTGGACTTCGGCGCCTACCTGTCGCTGCTGAAGACCGACGGCGCCCTGGTGAACGTCGGTGCCCCCGAGGAGCCGATCTCCCTCAACCTCTTCTCGGTGATCGGCAACCGCAAGACCCTCGCCGGCTCCATGATCGGCGGCATCGCCGAGACCCAGGAGATGCTGGACTTCTGTGCCGGGCACGGCTTCGGCGCGGAGATCGAGCTGATCGCCGCGAGCGAGATCAACGAGGCGTACGAGCGGGTGCTGGCCAGTGACGTCCGGTACCGGTTCGTGATCGACACCGCCACCATCTGAGCCCGGCCATCCGACCAAGGGCCCCGGAGGTTCCCCCGCCTCCGGTGCCCTCACCGTGTCTCGCGCGGGGACCACCACCAGCGAGGCGCTGCTGACCCCGGCAGGGCTCGCCCACGACCGCGGCTTCATGGCCGTCGACGAGAACGGCACGTCCCGGACCCGGACGACCGGTGCCCGGTGGGACGGCGCTCTCCGACGGGGACGTACGGCATCGGCTGGAACACCGGCCGCCAGGGTTCGGGCGCGGGGACCTCCGGGGCCGCGAGCAGTCGGTCCCGGAGTGTCTGTTGATATGCGGTGATCACTTCTGGAGTGCCTGGATTCCCTCGTAGGCGGACATCACCAGATCAAGACCTCGGGTGTCCTCGGCGGGTTCGCGCATCTGGTTGGTCACGTACGCCACCACCGCCCGGGTCTCCGGCTCGATCATCACCAGCGAGCCGCCCCAGCCGCCCCAGCCGTAAGTCGTGCCGAACAACCCGTAGCCGAGCCCCCATCGGGTCGGCATGCCGAGCACGCGGTCCTCGCCGCTGAACTGCTCCTTCCACGCCCGGTCACAGCCCGCCCGCGACAGCAGCCGCACCCCGTTCACCGTGCCTCCGCAGGCCATCGCCGACTGGACGAGGGCGACCGAGCGGGCGTTGCCGAAGCCGCTCGCGGCGGGGATCTGGGCGCGGCGCCAGGCGAGGCTGTTGCCGTCGCGGACGCGGACCCCGGTGGCGTCCGCTTCCGAGCTGCTGGCGTAGTCGTCGCCCTGGGACGGGGGAGGGACGGTGAGCGCCACCCGTCGGTCGTGCTCGGCGGGCAGCCCCATGTGGAAGTCCGCGCCGAGGGGCCCGGCGACCTCGTCCGCGAAGAACGCGCCCGGGCCGCGCCCGCTGATCCGCCGTACGACCTCGCCCACCAGGAACCCCTGGGTCAGCGAGTGATACCCGGCGGCGGAACCCGGCTCCCACAGGGGGGCCTGCGCCGCGAGCCGGGCGGTGGCGGTGTCCCAGTCGTACAGCTCGTCGGTGGTGAGCGGCGGGTCCCAGTCGGGCAGTCCGGCGGTGTGCGACAGCAGGTGCCGTACGCGCACCTTGTCCTTGCCGCCGGCCCCGAACTCCGGCCAGTACCGCACGACGGGCGCGTCCACGTCGAGCTCGCCGCGGTCGGCGAGGACGAGAGCGCACAGCGCCGTCATGGTCTTGGTGGTGGACCAGACGTTGACGAGGGTGTCCCGCTGCCAGGGAACGCTCCGCCCGGCGTCGGCGAACCCGCCCCATACATCGACCACGGGCTCGCCGTCGACGAAGACGGCCACGGCGCCGCCGACGTCTCCGCGATCGAGCAGATCGGCGAGTGCGTTGGGCACGGCGGTGAACAGATCGTCGTACGAGCCCTGAATGTCGGCCATACGGCCATCAAGCCCGCCCCGTGTCACCGGGCGCAACCGAATTCCGGTGTCACCTCTCCTGTTCACGCGCGTTGTTGATCGCCGACTGCAACTGCAACCAGGTCGGGTCTGCCTCGGTCGCGGTGTCCACCGTGGCCAGGTCGTCCGGCTCCCAGGCCCGGGCCCCGTCGGTGACGACGAGGTGTTCCTCCAGGTCGCCGTCCTCGGGGACTTCGGAGGTGGAGTCGAGGAAGGCCGTGACCGCGTCGCCGTTCTGGGGACGGGCCTCGGCGCTGCCCACGGACAGCAGCACGAGATCGCCTTCACCGCCGGCGACGAGGAGCTCGCCCGTCGCGGTCGCGGCCAGCGCCGTCACCCGGGAGCCGTCGAGGAGGTCGTGCTCGACCGCCTGCTGATTGTCGACGTCGAGCTCGATGAGCGTCCCGTTCGGCGTGCCGATCCAGAGCACGCCGGGCCGGCCGCCGAACGCGATGTTGTGCCGCGACCAGGCGTGCATCTGGGCGAGCCACTCCGGCGGGTACGGGTAACCCGGGCTGGGTTCGCCGAAGGTGGTCGCCAGAACGCGGTGAAGTGACGGGAATTCGAATACGTACAGGGTGTTGTCGTACGCGTTGCCGCGGATCGCGAGGTGGCGTCCGTCCGCGCTGAACACGGGCGTCTCGTAGCCGTCGACGTCAAGGATCAGCGCTCGGCGCAGCACCCGCATCGCAGCGGGCGCGGTTCCGCCGTCGACCCGCGCGAAGAGACCGAGCGTCGCGCCTTGGTTGCTGTGGAGCGTGACGACCAGCCCCCCGCCGGGATGCTCCGCGACCCCGGTGTCCCATGGCGGCCCGGTGCGCACGGCGCCCGAGGCGAGGTCGATGACGTCGGAACGCTCCCAGGCGTCGTCGTCCTCACCCGACGACGGGGATGCCCACAACGTCCGGCCGTCCGGGCTGAACGCGAGACCGCGGTAGCCGGCGGCGGACGGAAGGCCCTCCAGTACGGCGCACCCCTCAGGAGTCCACCGGACCGTCTCCTCCTCGCCCGCCACCACGAGCAGCGGCTGCTCCGGATGCCAGGCAACGGCAGGCGTCCGCTGCCACCGCTCCCAGCCCAGGGCATCGCCGTAGACGGCCGAGTCGGCGCCGACAGTCGCGAGTTCGCTCAGCTGCCCCGAGGAGTGATCCCAGACGTGGACAGCCGGCCGTAGCGAATCCAGTGCGGCGACGAGGGGAAGTCGCGGATGGCACACCAGCCGCTCAGCACACGCCCCACGCGCGCGTGCCATGGTTTTGGCAACAGTCACCGGGCCACCGTACTGATCCTCCGACTGCCCATCTCCATGGCCCCACTTGATGAGGCAAGACCTGCTTCCGAGAGCCATGCCGCGACTACTCTGGGTCCAGCTTGCAGGGAGATGGCGTACGTCGGGGGCGGTGGGGCATGCACATCCAGGTGCTGGCCGAGGGTGATGAGCGGGCACTGACGGAACTTCGTTCCTGGCTGGGGCGTGATCCGGGGACAACGGGGCTGCCGGTCGAGTCGGTGACCGGTGACGGGCCGACGATGGGGGTGCTCGAAGCGCTCGATGTGATCCTCTCCAACGCCACCAGCATCGCGAACTTCGCGGTGGCGTATGCGACGTGGCGCACCACCCGGCCGTCTCTTGCCGGGGCGGCCGACGGAGCGAGGACGCTGGTGCACGGCGACAGCACCGTCGACATCGGCCACCTCTCGGCGCAGGAGCTCGCCGAGTTGCTGCGGCGCCTGAACGATGACGGGGACGGTGCGGGCGACGGGTCCTGCTGATGGCGGTCGAGCAGTCCGGCTCCCGCGCGGTGCTGTTCGGGGTCCACGCCTACCAGCACCTGCCCGCCCTGGACGGCGTACGCCACAACGTGCCCGCCCTGCGGGACCTGCTGACCGCGCGGGAGGCGGGCGGGTTCGCAGGCGAGCACTGTGTGGCGGTGCCCGCCAACAGCACGCCGACGGCTCTGCTGGACGCCGTGCAGGACGCGGCGGACCACGCGCGGGGACTGCTGCTGGTGTACTACGCGGGGCACGGGCACTTCGGCCGGGACGGGCGCGCCCTGCTGCTGGCGACCCAGGCCTCCCGCCCGGACCGCCCGCACCACTCGGTCCCCTACGACGAGATCCGGGCGATCGTGGCCGCCTCCACGGCCCGGCACCGTGTCGTGATCGTCGACTGCTGCTTCAGCGGGGCCGCCCTGCACATGAGCGGTCAGGAACACAGCCCGGCGGCACCGGACTTCGAGATCGAGGGCGCCTGCGTGCTGACCTCGTCGGCGGAGACCGAGCGGTCGCTGTGCCTGCCCGACGGCAGCGTCTTCACCCGGGAACTGGTCCTGCTCCTGCGCGACGGCCTGACCGGGGCACTCTCCGACGGCCGGCGCGGTGAGCACCTCTCCCTGCTGACCATGGCCGACGTCTACGAGGCCCTGTGCGAGCGGCTGAAGGGCCGTACCGTGGACGGCCATCGGGTGCCGACACCGCGGATGAGCACCCGGGACGGCGGCCACCGCATCCCCCTCGCCGCCAACAGGGCCCGCGATCCCCGGGCGGCGTCCCCGCGGCCCTCGCCGCCCGTCGCACCGGTCACCGCCTATGCGGCCACCCGGTACTTCACCGGCCGCGAGGACGAGCTTGCCGCACTGGCACAGGAGGCGGGGCAGTCGGGCGCGGTGTGTGTCGTGCACGGACGCGGCGGCCAGGGCAAAACGGAGCTGCTCCGAGCGGCAGCCGCCCGCCTGGCCTCCGTCTACCCGGCCGGCTGCCTGGAGATCGACCTGCGCGGCTGGACCCCCGCCGAGAAGCCCCGTGACCCGCACATGGTCATCGCCGAGCAACTGCACCACATGGGCTACGGCCCCGAACGCGTCCCCACGGACCTGACGGCACGCACCGAGACCTGGCGACTGTTCCTCAAACAGCACCCCGTACTGCTCCTGCTGGACAACGCCCGCGACGCCGCACAACTGGCCCCGCTCCTGCCGCCCGCCGGATCACCGAGCGCGGCCATGGTCTCCAGCCGCTCCGAACTCCTCGACCTGAACGCCCATTGGCGGTGCGCACTGCCCCCGCTGCCGACCGAGCAATGCGTCACCGTCTGGCACAAGATGGGCGTCCCGCAGGACACCGAGGATCTCGACCGGATCGCCGCACGCATCAACGGCAGCGCCCTGGCCCTGGGCCCCATCGGCACCCGCCTGCTGCGCGGAGCCTCCCCCGCCGCCATCCTCGCCGCGCTGGCCGGACCCGACCGCTACACCGCCTTCCCCAGCCTCGACGCCGCCGAACGCGCCGCCTTCGACAGCGCCTACAGCGCCCTCGACACCGACCTGCGCAACCTGATCCACCAGTGCGCCTGGCACCCGGGCCCCGACTTCGCGCCCGACTCTCTCGCCGCGATGGCCGGGCGCCCCGAACACGAGGTGGAGGTCCGCCTCACCGAGATCGAACAACTCCTGATCCGCAAGAACACCCGCTACAGCCTCCACGACAGCAGCCTCACCTACGCCCGCCGAACGGCCGCCCTCCACTCCTCCCCGGAGGGGGAAGAGGCCAGCAGACAGCGGCTGTACCAGCACCTGCACTCGGAGCTCCAGCGAGCCCGGAAAGCCCTGGACAGCAGCGTGTCCCACGACGAGCGGGACGCGCGCAGCGCACGCGCGTGGCTCGACGCACATACCCCGGAACTCCAGACCGCGGCGCGCGTCGCGGGCGCGGGCAGCCGGCCGCGGACGGCCGGTTTCCTGCAAGCAGTCGCCAGATCGCTCTTACTGGACAACCGCTACATCGAAGCCCAGGAGCTCATCCAAACCGTCCTGAACAACACGCCCGCCGAGTCCCTGGACCATGCCGACGCAACCGAACGCCTCGGCGAGATCCACCGAATGCAGGGCCGGTTCGAGGACGCCACCGCCGCCTATCGGAACGCCCTGAACATCTACCGGACCATCGGCAGCCAACTCGGCCAGGCCAACGCCACCAAAGGCCTCGGCGACATCCACCAGGCGCAGGGCCGGTACGAGCAATCCGCCAGGGCCTACCAGGATTCCCTGCGCCTTTTCCAGTCCATGGGTGATCGCGTCGGCCAGGCCAACGCCATCAAGGGAGCCGGTGACATTCACCGCATACAGGGCCGGTACGAGGAAGCTGCCACGGCCTACCAGGACGCTCTGGCCCTCTACCGGTCCGTCGGCAACAGCCTCGGCCAGGCGAACACGATCAAAAGCCTCGGCGACATCCACCGCATGCGGGGCCGGCACGAGGGCGCCACCACCAACTACCAGAACGCCCTGACCATCTTCCGGACCATCGGCGACCGCCTCGGCCAGGCCAACGCCACCAAAGGCCTCGGCGACATCCACCAGGTGCAGGGCAGGTACGTGGAGGCCGCCGCCGCCTTCGAGGACGCCCTGACGATCTACCGGACGATCGGCGACCGTATCGGCGAGGGCAGTGCCATCCAACGCCTCGGCGACATCCACCAGGTGCAGGGCAGGTACGTGGAGGCCGCCGCCGCCTTCGAGGACGCCCTGACCATCTGCCGGACGACCGGCGACCGCCTCGGCCAGGCCAACGCCATCAAAGGCCTCGGCGACAGCCACCGAGCATGCCAACGGGACGCGGAAGCCGCCGAGGCGTTCCGTACGGCACGAGATCTCTACGCCGAGGTGGGCATCGCCGAATGGGCCGACATCTGCCGGCGGGCCCTCGACGAGCGATAGCCCCGGCCGCGCGGGCACGGAATCGCATGGAACCCTCGCGCGTTGAGGACAGTGACCGAGCTGACCGACATTGGAGGGGCCGTAATGGCTGCGCAGACGCAGAGGGCCGTGCTGGCCGGTGGGTGCTTCTGGGGGATGGAGGAGCTGATCCGTCGGCTTCCGGGTGTGACGTCGACGCGCGTCGGATACACGGGCGGTGACGTGCCGAACGCGACGTACCGCAACCATGGCACGCACGCGGAGGCCATCGAGATCCTTTTCGACCCCGAGAAGACCGACTACCGCGCGATCCTGGAGTTCTTCTTCCAGATCCACGACCCGAGCACCAAGAACCGCCAGGGCAACGACATCGGCCTCAGCTACCGCTCGGCGATCTACTACGTGGACGACGAGCAGAAGCGGATCGCCGAGGACACGATCGCGGATGTGGACGCCTCCGGACTGTGGCCCGGCAAGGTCGTCACCGAGGTGGAGCCGGTCGGCCCCTTCTGGGAGGCCGAGCCGGAACACCAGGACTACCTCCAGCGCTACCCGAACGGCTACACCTGCCACTTCCCGCGCCCGGGATGGCGGCTGCCCGCCCGCGCGGAGGACTGACCGCCGGACAGCCTGACGGCCGCCCGGGCATTGCCCGGGCTCAGTGCGGCAGCGTCGCCGGGCTGCCGCCGTTGGCCTCGTAGCCCGCGACCGCCAGCGCCCGGTACACCGCGAACTCGGCGGCCGGGTCCGGGGAGAGCGTCCAGGGCAGGGCACCGACATGGCCGTCGACGTGTATGAGCTGGTTCATGGCCTCCGCCCAGCGCTCGGCGCGGACCAGGAAGAACACCAGCAGATGGCGGACGTGCGCCAGGATCGGGTCCTCGGGGCGCGCCGAGTGGACCGCGTGCAGCGCGCCGTGGATCGCCTTCGACACGACCTCGCTCTGGTAGAAGCCGCTGACCAGGTTCACCTCGGGCAGATGCTCGAAGACGGCGAACAGCGGCATTGCCGCGAGCAGGGAACCCTGCGGCGCGCGGGCCGCCGCGGCCTCCGCGAAGCCGTACGCCTGCTCACGCGAGCCGTGCCACTTCTCGCACCAGTAGTGCAGCGCGGCCAGATGGGCGCCCATGTGGGTGGGCGCGCGGTCCAGGATCTTCAGCCAGAGCTGCTCGAACTCCGGCTGCGAGTAGGCCAGCCCACGGGCCACCGACAGCTCGACGATGTACGGGATCGGGTCGCCCGGAGCCAGCAGCGCAGCCTCGCCGCAGGCCGCCTTCGCCTCCTCCATGATGATCCGGAACTCGTCCGTGCCGGGCGCCGCGGTGCGCCACGCCTGCTGCACCAGGAACTCCGCGTGCACCGCCGCGCCGCCCGCGTCCTTGGGCTGCTCGGCCCGCCACACCCGCAGCCACTGCCCGCCGGGCGTGTCACTGACCCCGCCGGGCCGCTGCTGCAGCTCCAGGGAGGCCGCGCCCGCGAAGGCCTGCACCCGCTGCCAGCGCAGCTCGCCCTCGGTCTCGGTGCCCGCGAGCAGCTGCGAGGCCGCGCGATAGTCCTGGGTGCGCTGCACCAGGTCCAGCACCTCCAGCAGGTCCTGGTCGGGTCCGGGCATCCGGACGTCCAGCTCCTCCTGCCGTACGAACCCGTAGTTCGCCGGGTCCGCGGCGTCCGGGTGCCCCGGCGGGACCTGCTCGATCATGCCCCGCCTGCGCCGGATGAAAGGCAACACCACAAAGCCGATCATGACCAGCGCCATCAGGACCCAGAGAATCTCCATGCCTCAAGCGTTCCAGACCGCACGGACAATTGGCCAACCCGGTCCCCGGCCTGTGGATAACTCCTCCACCCGTCACCAGAGCCGTCGGCGCACTACGCTCATGACCTATGAGCGACAGGCACATCAGTCAGCACTTCGAGACGCTCGCCATCCACGCGGGCAACACGGCGGACCCCCTCACCGGCGCGGTCGTCCCGCCGATCTATCAGGTCTCGACCTACAAGCAGGACGGCGTCGGCGGCCTGCGCGGCGGCTACGAGTACAGCCGTAGCGCCAACCCCACCAGGACCGCCCTGGAGGAGAACCTCGGGGCCCTGGAAGGCGGCCGTCGCGGGCTCGCGTTCGCGTCCGGACTGGCGGCCGAGGACTGCCTGTTGCGTACGCTGCTCAGCCCCGGCGACCACGTGGTCATCCCCAACGATGCCTACGGCGGCACGTTCCGCCTGTTCGCGAAGGTCGTCGCCCGATGGGGCGTGGAGTGGTCGGTCGCCGACACCAGCGACCCCGCCGCCGTACGGGCCGCCATCACCCCGAAGACCAAGGTCGTGTGGGTGGAGACCCCCTCCAACCCGCTGCTCGGCATCACCGACATCGCCGCGGTCGCCCAGATCGCCCGGGACGCCGGCGCGAAGCTCGTCGTCGACAACACCTTCGCCACGCCCTACCTCCAGCAGCCGCTGTCGCTGGGCGCCGATGTCGTGGTGCACTCCCTGACCAAGTACATGGGCGGCCACTCCGACGTCGTCGGCGGTGCGCTGATCGTGAACGACGAGGGACTCGGCGAGGAGCTGGCCTTCCACCAGAACGCGATGGGCGCCGTCGCCGGCCCCTTCGACTCCTGGCTGGTGCTGCGCGGCACCAAGACACTGTCGGTGCGCATGGACCGGCACAGCGAGAACGCCACCAAGGTCGCCGACATGCTCTCCCGGCACGCGCGCGTGACGAAGGTGCTCTACCCGGGCCTGCCCGAGCACCCCGGTCACGAGATCGCCGGCAAGCAGATGCGGGCGTTCGGCGGCATGGTCTCCTTCCAGGTCGCGGGCGGCGAGGAGGCGGCCGTCGAGGTCTGCAACCGCGCCCAGGTGTTCACGCTCGGCGAGTCCCTCGGCGGTGTCGAGTCGCTGATCGAGCACCCGGGTCGTATGACCCACGCCTCCGCGGCCGGCTCCGCCCTGGAGGTGCCCGCCGACCTGGTACGCCTGTCCGTCGGCATCGAGAACGTGGAGGACCTGCTGGAGGACCTCCAGCAGGCGCTCGGCCAGTAACAGCGGGATTCACCAGCCAGTGAGCGGTGGAGTCACCTCCGACGGTGGCTCCACCCAGGGGCGCGCCATCAGCGCCCACACCAGGAACGCCACCGACGCCACGAACATCAGCAGCCACATCAGCCGCAGCGCGGCCCTGCGGCGCCGCAGCATCCGGCCGCCGCGCCGGACGGCGTCCCCGCAGAGGTCCGGCGGTACCGCCGGGGGCGTGCGCTCCATGATCCGCCGTACGGCGGCCTCCCGTTCGCTCCGGTTCATGACGCCGCCGCTCTCGCCCGTACGACCGCGGGGGCGGGGCCCCGTGGCGGGTGCAGCAGGGTCGCCGTGGCCCGGTCGCAGATCGTCCGTACGCGCTCGACGGGCAGACCGAGCAGGGCCGCCGTCTGTTCCTCGGCGACCCCCTCGTACAGCCTGAGGACGAGGATCAGGCGTTCCTGCGGGCCGAGGACGGCAAGCGCGCTGTCGGGGTGCGGGCGGGCCCGGCCGAGACCGCCGTACTGATGCCACGCCCCGCGCGCGAAGCGGGTGGCCAGATACTGACGGGCGTGGTCGTAGGGATCCTCGCCGCGCAGCCGGTCCCAGCCGGCGTACGTATGGGCGAGGGCGAGCGCCAGCAGGCGTCGCGCGCGTGGGTTGTCGGCCGGTGCCTCCGCCGTGAGCAGCGTCGCGGTGTGCAGCAGCCGGCCCGCCGCGCCCGCGACGAACGCCTCGAATTCCCGGGCCCGGCGCGCGTCTTGGAACGCATGCCGTTCTCGCACCGCGCCTCCCGCCTGAGGGCGACCCCCTGAGTCAGCGGATCCCGGCCACGTACGGGCGAACGAAGGGGACCCGGTTTCATATGAGGCCAGGGGCGGGCCCGGGGTCAAGAGTCGGGCGGCACGCGCGTGTGCGGAGCCTCGGACTACTGGGCGGCCGATGCCGGGGTCGGTTCCGCTCCGGGCATGCCATGCGCGGCCATCCGGGCGGACAGCGCGGTGTTGAAGCGCGTGAGGAGCGTGCAGAACGCCTCGCGCTCCTCCGGCGCCCAGTCGTGTGTCAGCTCGGCCATCAACTGACGCCTCGAAGAGCGCACTTCCTCCAGGCGGGACTGCCCGCGCGGGGAGAGCTGGAGCACCACGGCCCGCCCGTCCTCGGGGTGCGAGGTGCGCTTGACGAGCCCGGTGTCGACGAGCGGAGCCACCTGCCGGGTGACCGTCGACGAGTCGATCCCCATGCTCGCGGCGAGCGCCTTGACCCCCATGGGGCCTTCCTTGTCGAGGCGGTTGAGCAGCAGGTATGCGGCGCGGTCCATGGAGTTGCGCACCTGCCCGACCCCGCCGAGCCGGGTCTGTTCGGCACGGCGGGCGAACACCGCCACCTCGTGCTGCAGCGTGTCGAGGAGACCGGTGTCACCGACGGTCGACATGTCCATCGACATTCCAGGTGTTGTGGGCATGGCCGGGGGCTCGCTTCATGAAGGGTGCTGGGTTGGGGGACAGGTTACGCGGATGGGAGGCGGGCCGTACCGGCGCTGCGCAAACCGGTCTCGGTGGTTGGTCACAGCGGGAGTCCACACGTGTGAACTGCGAGACTTGAGTCATGAGCTACCGCAAGTCCGACCTGCTGCCGCCGGTGACGCTGGACGACGTGCGCGGCGCCCAGAAGATGCTCACCGGCGTGGCGCGCGTGACCGCGATGGAGGGCAGCAGACACCTGTCCCAGCTCGTGGGCGCGCCGGTGCACCTCAAGTGCGAGAACCTCCAGCGGACGGGCTCGTTCAAGCTGCGCGGCGCCTACGTCCGGATCGCCGGACTGCTGCCGGAGGAGCGGGCCGCGGGGGTGGTCGCGGCGAGCGCCGGCAACCACGCGCAGGGCGTCGCGCTCGCCTCCTCCCTGCTCGGCGTGCGTTCGACGGTATTCATGCCGAAGGGTGCCCCGCTACCGAAGATCAGCGCCACCAGGGACTACGGCGCCGAGGTGCGCCTGCACGGTCAGGTGGTCGACGAGACGCTGGCCGCCGCCGAGGAGTACGCGGCCGAGACCGGCGCGGTCTTCATCCACCCCTTCGACCACCCCGACATCATCGCCGGCCAGGGCACGGTCGGTCTGGAGATCCTGGAGCAGTGCCCGGAGGTGCGCACGATCGTCGTCGGCATCGGCGGCGGCGGTCTCGCGGCCGGGATCGCCGTCGCGGTGAAGGCGATCCGCCCGGACGTGCGGATCGTGGGCGTGCAGGCGGCGGGCGCGGCGGCGTATCCGCCCTCGCTGGCGGCCGGGCATCCGGTGTCGGTGAAGAACCCGGCGACGATGGCCGACGGCATCAAGGTCGGGCGGCCCGGCGATGTGCCGTTCCGGATCATCGGAGATCTGGTGGACGAGGTCCGCACGGTCACCGAGGACGAGCTGTCCACCGCGCTGCTGCTGTGCCTGGAGCGGGCCAAGCTGGTGGTGGAGCCGGCCGGGGCGAGCCCGGTCGCGGCGCTGCTGAGCGATCCCGGCGCCTTCGAGGGCCCGGTGGTCGCGGTGCTGTCCGGAGGCAATGTCGACCCGGTGCTGATGCAGCGGGTGCTGCGGCACGGCATGGCGGCGCAGGGCCGCTACCTGGCCGTACGGCTGCGTCTCACCGACCGTCCGGGCGCCCTCGCCACTCTGCTCGGGGTGTTGTCAGCGGCGGATGCCAACGTCCTCGACGTGAGCCATGTGCGGACCGATCCCCGGCTCGGGCTCACGGAGGCGGAGGTCGAACTGCACCTGGAGACGAAGGGTCCGGCGCACTGCGCCGAGGTCGGCCAGGCCCTGCGCGAGGCCGGCTACACGGTCATCGACTGAGGTCATCCGCGGCGGCATGACGACGCCCCCGGCGTCACAAGGAGGCCGGGGGCGCGTCAAGGGCGTACGGGACCGGGGGTCAGCCGCTGTAGGGCTCGGCCTTCAGGATCCGCACCGAGGCCTTCCTGCCGTTCGGCAGCTCGTACTCCGCGTCCTCGCCGACCTTGTGGCCGATCACGCCGGCGCCCAGCGGGGACTGCGGGGAGTAGGTCTCGATGTCGGCGCTCGCGTACTCACGCGAGGCGAGCAGGAAGGACAGGGTGTCGTCCTCGTCCTCGTCGCCGTCGAAGGCGATCGTCACGACCATGCCGGGCGCGACCTCGCCCTCCGCGGACATCGGCGCCTCGCCGACCTGCGCGTTTTCGAGAAGCTGGGTCAGCTGGCGCACACGGAGCTCCTGCTTGCCCTGCTCCTCCTTGGCCGCGTGGTACCCGCCGTTCTCGCGCAGGTCGCCCTCCTCGCGCGCGGCCGCGATCTTGGCGGCGATCTCCGTGCGCGCAGGACCAGTAAGGTACGCAAGCTCGTCCTTGAGCTTGTTGTACGCCTCCTGGGTCAGCCAGGTGACGGACTCGCTGGTCTGGGTCACAGGTGCTCCTCGTCGGTACTGGGAATACAAAGCATCGCCCTACCCAGAAGAATGTTCCTTCTCGGATGGGCGAAACCACGAGCCTAACAATTCAATGGCGTCAGGGGGAGGACATAAGCCACCAGAGTTACGTCAACGCAGGTCAACGCCTATGTATTGCGGGCGAACCCGCTCCGCGCCCGGCCGGGTCAGTCCGCGTGGCAGCCGAGCAGCTCGGCCGTCGTGCCTTCCGACGTCGTACGCAGCGTGACGACCTTGTCGATCCGTGTGGCGTCCCCGTCGAAGCGGAAGTCCGCCCGGCCCACCTCGGCGCCGCTCTCCGCCTGCGAGCGGATCGTGCAGTAACCGGAGGCGCCGGCGTCCTTGCGGACCTCCAGATGCACCTGCACCGCGGTCTTCGAGAAGTCGTACTTGATGATCTCGGCGCTGATCTCGTTCTGGGCGACGTAGTAGTAGCCGAAGAACCCCATCATCGCGATGAGCAGCACTCCGAAGGCGAGGGCGGCGCGCTTGAGCCGGCGGTCGGCGTGCTCGTCCGAGGAGCGCCCGTAGCGGCCCTCGGGCAGTCGCGTGCTCGCCGTGGTCATGATCGTCCTCTCGGCGGGGGCAGGGCCCCGGAATTATTCGGCCCCCGATTCGGTCACTATAGAAGCCGCCGTATGCGCCCGTTCAGACGGGGGGCGCCGACCGACGAGGATTGAGTCTTGACTGACCAGCTGCGACTGATGGCCGTCCACGCCCACCCCGACGACGAGTCGAGCAAGGGGGCGGCCACCATGGCGAAGTACGTGTCCGAGGGGGTGGACGTGCTGGTCGTGACCTGCACGGGCGGGGAGCGCGGCTCCATCCTGAACCCCAAGCTCCAGGGCGACAAGTACATCGAGGAGCACATCCACGAGGTGCGCAAGAAGGAGATGGACGAGGCCCGCGAGATCCTCGGCGTGGGGCAGGAGTGGCTCGGTTTCGTCGACTCCGGCCTGCCCGAGGGCGACCCGCTGCCCCCGCTGCCCGAGGGCTGCTTCGCCCTGGAGGACGTCGACAAGGCGGCCGGTGAGCTGGTGCGGAAGATCCGCTCCTTCCGTCCGCAGGTGATCACCACCTACGACGAGAACGGCGGCTACCCGCACCCCGACCACATCATGACCCACAAGATCTCGATGGTGGCGTTCGAGGGCGCGGCGGACACCGAGAAGTACCCGGAGGCCGAGTTCGGCCCGGCGTACCAGCCGCAGAAGCTCTACTACAACCAGGGCTTCAACCGTCCCCGCACCGAGGCGCTGCACCGGGCGATGCTGGACCGGGGCCTGGAGTCGCCGTACGGGGAGTGGCTCAAGCGCTGGGACGAGTTCCAGCGTGCCGAGCGCACGCTGACCACGCACATTCCGTGCGCCGACTTCTACGAGATCCGCGACAAGGCCCTGATCGCGCACGCCACGCAGATCGACCCCGACGGCGGCTGGTTCCGCGTTCCGATGGAGCTCCAGAAGGAGGTCTGGCCGACGGAGGAGTACGAGCTGGCGAAGTCCCTCGTCGATACCTCCCTCCCCGAGGACGACCTCTTCGCGGGCGTCCGCGACAATGCCTGACATGAGCGCAAGCGCAAGCCTGGCAATGACCCAGCTGGCCACCCTCGCCAAGGAGGTCGACGAGGACAAGGTCACCCCCGGTGTCCTCGGCTTCATCGTCTTCGCGGTGATGGCACTGGCCGTGTGGGGCCTGATGAAGTCGATGAACAAGCACATGAGCAAGGTCGCCTTCACGGAGACCCCCGACCCCAAGGCGGACGCCTCCGGGGACGGGCCGGGCGAGTCCGCGAAGGGCTGAGCTCACCGGGCGTGGTCCGCCAGTGACAGCAGCAGGTGTGCCGACTCCGGCCGTACGTGGTCGGAGTGGGCGCCCGACCAGCCGCGTCGGCGGACGTACACCTCCGAGGCGTCGACGCTGACGAACCGGTGGTCACCCGAAGCCTGGCGCGTCGTTGAGGATGACTGTCAGCCGCAAGCAGCGCCGCAACACGGCGAGCAGCCGGCTCACCGCCCGGCGGTCACCACCGCCACCCCCATGACCTCCCGGGCATGCCGGCTCGGCACCATCCGCAAGCGCCAGGCCTGCCAGCCCGCCTCCAGGTTCACGCCCCGTTCCAGCAACAGCTGATACGCGCCGACGTACTCCTCCAGCTTCTCGTCCCGCACCGCATGACCGCTGCGGGCCAACTGGGTCAACTCCTCCTGCGCCACCGCCGTGCCGACCTCCACGCCGCCCGGTGCCGCGTACGGCAGCAGGGTGCAGCGCAGGAAGTGGGCCCAGTCCTCGCCCCGGCGGTCGCCGTACGACGTGAACAGGCCGACCGCCTCGTCGCACAGTGCCAACGCCTGCTGGGTACGGGAGTTGCCCGCCTCCACCACCGCGAGTTCCAGGCAGGTCCACGCCTCGCCGTGCGCGACGCCGATGCGCTGGAAGTCGGCCCTCGCGTCCACCAGCAGTTGCCGCGCGAAGCCCGAGTTCCTGAGCGAACCCGTCTGGGCCGCACGAAGGTCGCGAGTCGCCCGGGCCGAGTGATGGCGGGCGCATGCCAGGCCGTAGACGTCGCGAATGCGGGAGAACATCGTGCGGGAGCGTTCCAGTTCACGGACCGCCTGGTCCAAGTTGCCTGTCTCCTCAAGGGCCTGGCCCAGGTAGTAGATCGTCCAGGCCTCGCCCCGCGCGTCCTCGTTCTCCCGGTGCCGGGACGCCGCCTGGCGCAGACCGTCCACCGCCGGGGACGGGTCGCCGGCGACCAGGCGGGCCCGGGCCAGTTGGGTCAGCGCCCACGCCTCGCCGCGTGCGTCGCGCGTACGGCCGTACAGGTCCAGCGCTTCGCGCAGTTCCCGTTCCGCCCGCGGGACGTCGCCCATCCGCAGGCCCAACTGGCCCAACTGGAAGTGCGCCCACGCCTCGCCGTGCACCGACTCTCCCGCTCGGTGCAGC
Organism: Streptomyces cupreus; assembly: GCF_014257025.1. GTDB lineage: Bacteria > Actinomycetota > Actinomycetes > Streptomycetales > Streptomycetaceae > Streptomyces > Streptomyces cupreus. The sequence goes on along the minus strand of NZ_JACMSF010000003.1, from coordinate 204,803 downwards.
TCCAGGGAGCGGGTCAGCAGGTCCAGGGCCTCGGAGAGGTGCGCTCGGTCGCGTTCCACCGCCGCCAGCGCGTGCATCGTCCATGCCCGGTCCGTGGCCAACTGGGGCGGTGCCTGCAGGTCCAGCGCCTCGCGCAGCTTCTTCGCCGCCTCCGTCAACTGGCCCTGGTGGTGCAGTGTGATGCCCAGGGAGCACAGGGCCCGCGCCGCGCCCGCGTCATGGTGGGCCTCCATGTACAGGTCCACCACCGACGCCAGCGTCGTCCGCGCCTTGTCCAGTTCGCCGAGCTGCCTCGCCGCGATGCCCGTGCGCCACTGCACCGAGCGCATCAGCAGGCCCTGGTCCACCGCCTGCGCCAGCTCGCTGATCTCGCCCAGGCGGTAGAGGTCCCCGCGCAACAGGCAGTAGTCGCACAGCGCGCCGAGCAGTTCCAGGACCGCCGCCTGGTTGACGCCGTCCGCGTGCCGCAGTGCCGAGGTGATGAAGCTGGATTCGTCGTCCAGCCAGCGCAGGGCCTCGTCCAGGGAGGTGAAGCCGTGCGGGCTGAAGCGGTCGGAGCGGGTGGACATGTTGCCGTCGACCAGGCGCAGGACCGAGTCGGCGAGGTCGGCGTAGTCGACGATCAGCCGTTCCTGCGCCGAGGTGCGTTCCGTCGGTTCCTCCTCGTCCAGGAGGCGGGCGCCCGCGAAGGCGCGGACCAGGTCGTGCAGGCGGTAGCGGCTGCCGCGGACGTGGTCGATCAGGCCAGCCTCGGAGAGGGCGACCAGATGGCGGGTGGCCTCCGACTCGTCCGTCGCCAGCAGCGCGGCGGCCGCCGCCGCGCCCAGTGAGGCCCGTCCGGCCAGCGCCAGCCGGCGCAGCAGGCGTCGGGCCGGTTCCGACTGGTCGGTGTAGCGCAACCAGAGCACTCGCTCGACCGGTTCCACGGGGCCGTACGCGCCCAGGTCGGTGGCGAGGCGGCGGGGCGATCGGGGGCCCAGTGACGAGCCGGCGATGCGCAGGGCGAGCGGCAGCCCGCCGCACAACTCGTGGATCCTGTCGGCGGATTCGGCGTCGTACGGGCCGGTCGCGTCCTGCGCCACCGCGCTCAGCAGCTCCTCCGCGCCCGCCGCCGCCAAGGGCTCCACCCGCAGGTGGTGCACCCAGGCGCGCAGGTCCCCGGGCAGCTCCAGGGGTTCGCGGGCCGTCACCAGGACCAGGCTGTCGGAGCGCTCGGGCAGCAGGGTGCGCACCTGCTCCGGGTCGCAGGCGTCGTCGAGGACCACCGTGACCGGCAGCCCGGTCAGATGCTGGTGGTACAGCTCGCTCAGCCGCTTGACCTGCTGGTCGGGGGAGGAGCGCTCACGGAACAGCAGTTGCTCGCGGGGCGCGCCCAGACGGTTCAGCAGGTGCAGCAGGGCGTCCCGGGTCGACAGCGGCGGCTCCTCCGCGGTGTCGCCGCGCAGATCGACCACGCACGCGCCGCGGAACTGATCCCGCAGGTCGTGCGCGGCCCGCACCGCGAGCGCCGTACGGCCGCTGCCCGGCGCCCCGTGCAGCACGACCACCGTCGGACGGGTCTCCGTACTCGCCCGGGCCGCCTGCACCCACTGCCGGATCCGCCCCAGCTCCTGCCGTCGCCCCGCGAACGGATCCGCCGGCTCGGGGAGTTGACCGAAGGACTGCTCCAGCACGCTCCGCCCCCGGGCCGCCGCGCTCTTGTCGGTGCCGCGCAACTGAGGGGTCGCCCCCGTCGTAGCGCTCAGCACCCGCTGCTGATCGAGGAACGGCCGGATGCCGCGTACCTCCAGCGCGGTCAGCCACTGAAGCCGCAGTTGCTCGGGACCGCCGGGCTGCCCGACCGCCCCCGCCCGATGGTGCGCGGCCGGCAGATGCACCCCGGCCACCTTCACGACCGTCGCCGCGGCGCCCACGACACCCACGGTCACGCCTGCGCCCACCGCGGTCCCCGCGCCGGTGCCGAGGGCCAGGTCGGCGACCACCGCGGCGAGGCCCGCGACGCCCGCCACCAGCAGCGGAGTGCCGCCGCCCTCGCTGGCGTAGCGCTGGCCGAAGGTGAGCCGGCCGGCCTCCGTCTCGTCCAGCGCGTGGGTGTACGCCTCGTACTCCTCGGCCGCCGTCTGCGCCATCGCGTCCAGCGCGCCCCGCGCCCGGGACAGCAGCACGCTCCCGTCGGTACGCCCGCCCGAGCGCCGTACCTCTTCCTCCACGGCCCGAGCCAACAGCCGCTCGGCCTCCGTCCGATGGCTGTCCCGCATGTCACGTCCCCCTCCGGCGGCAACTGCGTTCTTGGTCAAGTGTGCTGCGGACGGGACGCCGTGGGGAGGGGGCCGCAAGATCGAGCTTGTGGGGTGTGCTGCCCGGCGGCCGCCAGGGTACTGCGGCAGGATGGACACCATGCCGAACCGACTGGCCCATGAGACCTCCCCGTACCTGCTCCAGCACGCCGACAACCCCGTCGACTGGTGGCCCTGGTCGGACCAGGCATTCGAGGAGGCGCGCGAGAGCGGCAAACCCGTGCTGCTCAGCGTCGGATACTCCAGCTGTCACTGGTGTCATGTCATGGCGCACGAGTCCTTCGAGGACCAGGAGACCGCCGACTACCTGAACGCCCACTTCGTCAACATCAAGGTCGACCGCGAGGAACGCCCCGATGTGGACGCCGTCTACATGGAGGCAGTACAGGCGGCCACCGGCCAGGGCGGCTGGCCCATGACCGTCTTCCTCACCCCCGACGCCGAGCCCTTCTACTTCGGCACCTACTTCCCGCCCGCCCCCCGCCACGGCATGCCCTCCTTCCGGCAGGTGCTGGAGGGCGTCCAGCAGGCCTGGGCCGGACGCCGGGACGAGGTCTCCGAGGTCGCCGGAAAGATCGTCCGCGACCTCGCAGGACGGGAGATCTCCTACGGCGACTCCCAGGCGCCCGGCGAGGAGGAGCTCGCGGGGGCGCTGCTCGGGCTCACCCGGGAGTACGACCCGCAGCGCGGCGGATTCGGCGGCGCGCCGAAGTTCCCGCCGTCCATGGTCATCGAGTTCCTGCTGCGCCACCATGCGCGGACCGGGGCCGAGGGCGCCCTCCAGATGGCCGCCGACACCTGTGAGCGGATGGCCAGGGGCGGCATCTACGACCAGCTCGGCGGCGGCTTCGCCCGGTACTCCGTGGACCGGGACTGGGTGGTGCCGCACTTCGAGAAGATGCTGTACGACAACGCGCTGCTGTGCCGGGTCTACGCCCACCTCTGGCGCTCCACCGGCTCCGAGCTCGCCCGCCGTGTCGCCCTGGAGACCGCCGACTTCATGGTCCGCGAACTGCGCACGAACGAGGGCGGGTTCGCCTCCGCCCTGGACGCCGACAGCGACGACGGCACCGGCAAGCACGTCGAGGGCGCCTACTACGTCTGGACCCCCGAGCAACTCCGCGAGGTGCTCGGCGCGGACGCCGAACTCGCCGCCCAGTACTTCGGCGTGACCGAGGAGGGCAGCTTCGAGGAGGGCGCCTCCGTCCTCCAACTCCCGCAGCACGAGGGTGTTTTCGACGCCGAGAAGATCGCCTCCGTGCGGGAACGCCTGCTCGCCGCCCGCGCCGAGCGCCCCGCCCCCGGCCGGGACGACAAGGTCGTCGCCGCCTGGAACGGCCTCGCCATCGCCGCGCTCGCCGAGACCGGCGCCTACTTCGACCGCCCCGACCTCGTCGAGGCCGCGGTGTGCGCCGCCGATCTCCTCGTACGGCTGCACTTGGACGAGCACGTGCGGATCGCCCGCACCAGCAAGGACGGGCACGTCGGGGCGAACGCGGGGGTGCTGGAGGACTACGCCGATGTCGCCGAGGGGTTCCTCGCGCTCGCGTCCGTCACCGGGGAGGGAGTCTGGCTGGAGTTCGCCGGGTTCCTGCTCGACCACGTCCTCACCCGCTTCGTCGACGAGGCGTCCGGCGCCCTGTACGACACGGCCGTGGACGCCGAGCGGCTGATCCGCCGCCCGCAGGACCCGACCGACAACGCCGCCCCCTCCGGCTGGACCGCCGCCGCGAACGCCCTGCTGGGTTATGCCGCACAGACCGGCGCCGAGCCCCATCGCACCGCCGCGGAACGGGCGCTGGGCGTGGTGAAGGCGCTCGGGCCGCGGGTGCCGCGGTTCATCGGCTGGGGGCTCGCCGCCGCCGAGGCGAGGCTCGACGGGCCGCGGGAGGTCGCCGTCGTCGGGCCCTCGCTGGACGACCCGGCCACCCGGACCCTGCACCGCACGGCACTGCTGGGCACCGCGCCCGGTGCCGTGGTCGCCGTCGGCACCCCGGACAGTGACGAGTTGCCGCTGCTCGCGGGGCGTCCGTTGGTCGGCGGTGAACCGGCGGCGTATGTCTGCCGTAACTTCACCTGTGACGCCCCGACGACCGACCCGGAGCGACTGCGCGAGGCGCTGAGGAGGTGAAACGGAAGCGGTGGGCGCCGTTCCGTGTGCCCTAATTGCGCGTCTGTTCGGATAGGTACCGCTTACGGAGTCACCGTTCCGAAACAAGCTATTTATCGGAACAGCTCTCACGCTTCACACTTCCCCCCTAATCTCTGCACAGTGGCGCGACGGCTGTGACTGCCCGTCGCGACAGGGGGTCTTGGGGATCTGGGGGGATCTGTTGCTCACGTCTGTCTTCATCGCTGTCGTCTCGCTGGCCTTGTTCTGGATGGCGGCGTTCACCCTGTGGTGGCAGATGCACGCCTGGCGTACGCCAGAGGTGCTCGCCTCCACCCGGTTCAGCAGACCGGACGGTGGCGAGCATCTGTCGTTCTCGCTGCTGCTGCCGGCCCGCCATGAACAGGCCGTGCTCGACCACACCATCCAGCGGCTGCTGGAGTCGGGCCACGCCGACTTCGAGATCATCGTCATCGTCGGGCACGACGACCCGGAGACCACAGAGGTCGCCGAGCGGGCCGCCGCACGCGACCCACGCGTCCGCGTCGTCGTCGACACCCACGAGAAGAAGAACAAGCCGAAGGCCATGAACACGGCGCTGCCGCACTGCCGCGGCGATGTCGTCGGGGTCTTCGACGCCGAGGACCAGGTGCACCCGGAGCTCCTCGCCCACGTCGACCACGCCTTCCGCTCCACCGGCGCCGACGTCGTCCAGGGCGGGGTGCAGCTGATCAACTTCCACTCCAGCTGGTACAGCCTGCGCAACTGCCTGGAGTACTTCTTCTGGTTCCGCTCCCGGCTCCATCTGCACGCGCAGAAGGGGTTCATCCCGCTGGGCGGCAACACCGTCTTCGTACGGACGGATGTGCTCAGGGAAGCCGACGGCTGGGACCCCAACTGCCTCGCCGAGGACTGCGACCTCGGGGTGCGGCTCTCCAGCGTCGGCAAGAAGGTCGTCGTCGCCTACGACTCCGACATGGTGACCAAGGAGGAGACCCCCGGCAGCCTGATGTCGCTGCTCAAGCAGCGCACCCGCTGGAACCAGGGCTTCCTTCAGGTCTACCGGAAGAAGGACTGGAAGCAACTGCCCACCTTCGGGCAGCGGCTGCTCGCCCGCTACACCCTCACCACACCCTTCCTCCAGGCCTTCACCGGCCTGATCATCCCGCTCAACGTGGCGATCGCGCTCTTCCTCGACGTGCCGGTGTCCATCGCGTTCATCACCTTCCTGCCGGCCGTCACCGCGCTCGTCACCTTCGTCTTCGAGGTCGTCGGACTGCACGACTTCGGCAAGCAGTACGGACTTCGCGTCCGGTTCGTGCACTACCTGAAGCTCATTGTCGGCGGTCCCTTCTACCAGGTGCTGCTCGCCGGAGCCGCGATCCGTGCCGTCTGGCGCGAGCAACGCGGCCGTAACGACTGGGAGTTGACCAGCCATGTCGGCGCTCACCTCAACCAGGCCGATGTGATCCGAGAGGACGTTCCTGCGTGACCTCCACCCTTCCCGCGGTGACCACTCCCCAGGTCCCCGCGCAGCGGCAGCCTGCGCCCGAGGCCGGTTCAACCGGTCGAACGGCTCCGCCGAAGAGGCTGCGTACCTCCCGACCCGACCTCGTCCTGTGCGTCGTGCTCCTCATGGCGATCCTCGTCGTGCAGGGCTGGAACATCGCCGCCTACCCGACGCTCAGCGACGACGAGGGCACCTACCTCGCCCAGGCCTGGGCGGTCCAGGAGGGCCGCGGGCTCGCCCACTACACGTACTGGTATGACCACCCGCCGTTCGGCTGGATGCAGATAGCCCTGCTCACCTGGATACCGTCGCTGATCAGCCCCGACTCGATGACCGTCGGCTCGATGCGGGCCGTGATGCTGGTGGTCGGCGGGATCAGCGCGGTCCTGGTGTACATGCTCGGGCGCCGGCTGTCGCTGCCGCGCTGGGCCGCCGGGCTCGGCATGGTCCTGTTCGGGCTCTCGCCTCTGTCGGTCGTCCTCCAGCGCGAGATCTTCCTCGACAACCTCGCCGTGATGTGGACGCTGCTGGCGTTCACCCTCGCCGCGTCCCCGAGCCGTCACCTCTGGCACCACTTCGGCGCGGGCATCGCCGCCGCGACGGCGGTGCTGACCAAGGAGACGATGCTGTTCGTCCTCCCGGCGATCCTCGTCACCATGTGGCGGCACAGTCACCGCGACACCCGCAAGTTCGCGGTGACCGGCGCGATCACCGCCTGCGTCCTGATCGGTCTGTCGTACCCCCTCTTCGCCCTGCTGAAGGGCGAGTTGTTCCCCGGCAGTGGGCATGTCTCCCTGTGGGACGGCATCAAGTACCAGATGACCAGGCCCGGTTCGGGCTTCATCCTGGACCAGGGATCCGGCTCGTACGGGGTCCTGCAGTCGTGGCTCTACTACGACCGTGTCCTGCCGCTCGGAGGCCTCGCGGGCGCGCTCCTGCTGCTGGCCACCTGGCGCTGGTCGGTCACCGCCCGAGCGCTCGCCGGGCCCTGTGCGGCCGTGGCGATCCTCGCCCTGGTCGCGATGCGCCCGAGCGGCTATCTGCCCGCGATGTACATCATCCAGGCGCTGCCGTTCCTCGCGCTCGTCCTCGCCGGAGGCACCGCGTCGGTCGCCCACGCCGTCCTGCGCAAGGGCCGACTGCATCCGGCGGGCCGGTACACCCTCGCGGCCGTCCTCGCACTCGGCGCGGGCGCCTATGTCGTGCCCCGCTGGTACGACGGCGCCCGCACCGCCGTCACCGCCGACGCCAACGCCCCCTACCGGGCGGCCTCCAAGTGGCTCAGCACCGAGGTGGAGCGGCCCGAGAAGACCCGGGTCCTCGTCGACGACGCGCTCTGGCTGGACCTGGTGCACGCCGGGTACCGGCCCGGCAACGGCGTCATCTGGTTCTACAAGGCCGACCTCGACCCCGCCGTGACCAAGACCATGCCCCGAGGCTGGCGCGACATCGACTACGTCGTCGCCTCCCCGACCGTACGGCGCGACGCGGCCGACCTGCCGAACGTGAAGGCGGCCATGGAGCACTCCACGCCCGTCGCCGTCTTCGGCAAGGGCGAGGACCGCATCGAGATCCGGCAGATCCAGACCGCGGGAGGCACCCGATGAGCCAGGAGTACACGACCCCCGTACCGGATCTGGAAGCTTCGGAGGTTCCGGAGCCCGGTGCCGTCACCATCGTCGTACCGACGTTCAACGAGTCGGAGAACGTACGGGAGTTGCTGCACCAGATCACCGAATCGGTGCCCACCCGGCTGCCCTGTGAGGTCGTCTTCGTGGACGACTCCACCGACGACACCCCCGAGGTGATCAAGAAGGCGGCGCAGGACTGCCCCTTCCCGGTGGCCGTGATCCACCGGGACGATCCGGTCGGCGGGCTCGGCGGCGCCGTCGTGGAGGGGCTGAAGGCGGCCACCTCCGACTGGATCGTCGTGATGGACGGCGACTGCCAGCATCCGCCCTCCCTGGTCCCGGAGCTGGTGGCCACCGGCGAGCGGTCCAACGCCGGACTCGTCGTCGCCTCCCGGTACATCAAGGGCGGCAGCAGGGCCGGGCTCGCGGGCAGTTACCGGGTCGCCGTCTCCCGCGGCGCCACCTGGCTGACCAAGTCCCTCTTCCCGCGCCGGCTGCACGGCATCAGCGACCCGATGAGCGGCTTCTTCGCGATCCGCCGCCAGGCCGTCACCGCCGAGGTGCTCAAGCCCCTCGGCTACAAGATCCTCCTCGAACTCGCCGTCCGCAGCCGCCCGCGCGAGGTCGCCGAGGTCCCCTTCGTCTTCCAGGACCGGTTCGCGGGCGAGTCCAAGTCGACCGCCCAGGAGGGCCTGCGCTTCCTGCGCCATCTGATCGGCCTGCGCACCGCCTCCCCGGCCGCCCGCATGATCGGCTTCGGGCTGATCGGGGCCTCCGGGTTTCTGCCGAACCTGCTCGCCCTGTGGATCCTCACCGGCCTGGGCATGCACTACCTGCCCGCCGAGATCGTCGCCAACCAGTTCGGCGTGGCCTGGAACTTCCTGCTCATCGAACATCTGCTGTTCCGTGACCGACGGCTGCACCGGCGCTGGTGGGACCGCGCCGGCCGGTTCGCGCTGCTCGCCAACGCCGATCTGGTGCTGCGCATCCCGCTGATCGCGCTGTTCGTCAGCGAGTTCCACATGGGCGCCCTCTCCGCGACCGCGGTCGCCCTGGTCACCACCTTCGTCCTGCGCTTCGCCGCCACCGAAGCGCTGGTCTACCTGCCCCGCAGGAAGTCCGGCGGGGAGCCGCACAGGAGCCGCACAGCAAGGAGCACCGCATGAGACACCGACGGAGAACGGCCCTGCTCGCGGTGGGCACCCTCACCGCCGGGCTTCTCCTGACCACACCGCATCCCGCCTCCGCCGCCAACCTGATCAAGAACCCCGGCTTCGAGACCGCCGGCACCGGGGACATGCCGTACTGCTGGTCCAAGTCCGGCTGGGGCGACAACGACTTCAGCTTCGAGACCGTCGCCGACGCCCACTCCGGCTCCAAGGCCATGAAGGTCACCCTGACCCGCCGGGTCGACGGCGACCGCAAGGCGCTGATCACCGAGTCCTCGGACTGCGCGCCGGCGGTGACACCGGGCAAGCAGTACGACCTCGGCCTCTGGTACAAGACGACCACCCCGGACGCCAACCTCACCCTCTTCCGGCACGACACCACGGCCGGCTGGCAGTACTGGACCGACCTCAAGACGCTGGAGATGGCCGGGAGCTGGACCGAGGCCACCGTCCGCACCCCCGAGGTCCCGGCGGGCACCGACCGGATCAGCTGGGGCGTCTCGGTCTACGGCACCGGCTCGGCGACCACCGACGACTACACGATGGAACAGGTCCCCGACGTCACCCCGCCGCCCGCCTGCACGGGCACCGCCGAGGAGTGCGCGAACGGCCGCTGGGACGTGCTCCCGGTGCAGAACCCGGTGCGCTCGATGCACTCCGTCGTGCTGCACAACGGCAAGGTGCTGCTGATCGCCGGCTCCGGCAACAGCGAGGCGATGTTCGAGGCGGGCACCTTCACCTCCGCGGTGTACGACCCGGCCAACGGCTCCTACAAGATCATCCCCACCCCGAAGGACATGTTCTGCGCCGGCCATGTCCAGCTCCAGGACGGCCGGGTGCTGGTGATGAGCGGCAACAAGGGCTATCCGTCGGCGGACGGCACGATCGGCTACCAGGGGTACAAGGACTCGTACATCTTCGACCCCGTGACCGAGACGTACACCAAGACCAACGACATGAACGACGGCCACTGGTACCCGTCGGCGACGATCCTCGGCAACGGTGACGTGATCTCCTTCGGCGGGCTGAAGGAGGACTCCACCGGGTCGGTGACGGCCGAGGTGTTCTCGCAGGCCGAGCAGAAGTGGCTCGAACTGTGGAAGGTCAACCAGACCTGGTCGTACTGGGGTCTGTACCCGTCCATGATCCTGATGCAGGACGGCCGCCTCTTCTACTCCGGCAGCCATGTCTTCGGCAACAACATCCCGGGCACCGGCTCCGCGATCTACGACTACGGCGCCAACAGCGTCACCCAGGTGCCGGGGCTGCGGAACAAGGACGAGCGGGACCAGTCGGCGAGCGTGCTGCTGCCTCCGGCGCAGGACCAGAAGGTCCTCACCCTCGGCGGCGGCAACATCGACTCCAACCCGGACGCGAACCGGCTGACCGACATCATCGACCTCAAGCAGCCGAACCCGTCCTACGTCGCCGGGCCGCCGATCCCGCAGGGCACGGTCGACCTCGGCAACGGGCCCGTGGCGCAGACCGGCAACCAGGGCAAGATGTACGTCTCCGCCGTACTGCTGCCCGACGGCAAGGTGCTGGAGACGGGCGGCGCCCTGCACAACCGTGCCAACCCCGTCCACGAGACGTCGATCTTCGACCCGGCGACGGAGACCTTCGACCAGGTCGCCGCGGACCCGGAGGCGCGCGGCTACCACTCCTCGGCGTTCCTGCTCCCGGACGGCCGGGTGATGACCACCGGTGACAACCCGGGCAACGGCTCCTGGAACCACAACGTGTCGATCTACACCCCGCCCTATCTCCTCAAGGGCGAGCGTCCGACGATCACCTCGGTGATCGACTCCGAGTGGAACTACGGCGACACCCAGCGGATCACCGTCGACCGGCCCATCGCCAAGGCGGAGCTGATCCGTCCGGCCGCGGTGACCCACTCCTCCGACCCCAACCAGCGGTTCGTGGATCTGCCGCTGTCCGTCGACGGCAACAACATCGACCTGAACGTGACGAGCAACCCCAACCTGGCCCCGCCCGGCTGGTACATGCTCTTCGCGGTCGACGCAGGCGGCGTGCCGTCCATCGCCAAGTGGGTCCATCTGCAAGGCCCGTCGGCCCTGAAGGCGACGGACGCCTCGGCACATGTCCACTCCTTCGCCGACGACCTGTCCGGCAAGGTCAAGGGCCCGGGCAAGAAGCGCACCGCGCAGAACGTCAGCCCGACGATCTCCGGCTGCGACCGCCACTACGGCTCGGCCAACGTGTGTGTGCCGACCGAGTTCCCGCCGGGTGTGAAGGCGACGACGAAGGCCCGCTGCGACTGGCTGAAGGAGAACGACTACGGCCGTCTGAAGCTCAACGGCAAGGACGACCCGCTGCGGCTGGACCCGAACAGGGACGGCATCGCCTGCGGGAAGCGTGATGTGAAGTCGCTCTAGGCGAACTCGGTGAGGGCGCGTTCCACGATGGCGACAAGCTGTTCGTGGTGCGCGCCCTTCCAGTACGCGCGGCCGCATTCCTGACACTGCGCGAACACGTCGTACGACCTCTGCGTACCGCCGTGGAGCTGGTCCGCGACCTCCTCCTTCGTGGCCTCCTTCAGCAGGCCGTTGCAGGCGGTGCAGCGGGTCCAGGGGTGCAGCTCGGGGCGGAACCGTTCGAGCACGTCCCGGAGTTGATCCTCGGGCCGCGTGCTGTACACATACGCGCCGGCCCACAGTTCGCGGCGGCGCAGCAGGCCCCGGTCGCGGCTGAGCATGACCCGCCGCTCGGCGGCCGAGCGGGCGGCGAGGGCCGGGTCTCCGATGTCGGTCGACTCGTAGGCGGTGTCCACGCCGAGCAGGCGCAGGCGCCGGGCGAGCGTGCCCAGATGGACGTCGAGCAGGAAGCGCAGGGGAGCGCCGGGCACCCGCTGGGGGCGCTCGACCCCCTTCACCCGGACCGAGTCGCCCGCCTTGGCGACGTAGGACACCGGCACCTCCCGGCCGTCCACCTCCAGCGCCCCGACCTCGGTGAGCGGCACGCCGAGGGACTCCACGACATGGCCGAGGGACGAGACTCCGTCGGTGACAAGCGCGGCGGCGCCCGACCGGCGGCCGTGCGGGACGAACAGGGCCAGCTCGGGGGCGACTTCGAGGCGGATCTCCGGTGCGGTCACCCGGTCAGGATGCCACGGGGGAGGGGCACGGGCTCAGGGCTTTTCCGTGGGCAGACCGTGCTCGATGACGTTCAGAGCGCGGTCCAGGAGGTCGGCGAGGTCGTCGCGGAAGTCGTGTTCCGCCCAGTACAGGGTGATCTCCGCGAGGCCGCCGATGAGGGACATCGTGTAGACGCGGACCTCCAGGCTGTCCGGGTCCATGCCGCTGCGCTCGGCGACGGCCTCGGTGAGCATCTTCCCGGTGACCGACATGGTCTCCAGCATCCGGGAACGGACCGCGGGCACCTGCACCATCAGGTGCGAGCGCAGCCGCAGGACCTCGGGATCCTCCTCAAGGCCGAAGCCGACGGCCTTCTTCAGCACGTGCCGCAGGGTGTCGATCCATGGCTCGTCGGCCGGCCGCTTGCGGATCTCCGCCATCAGGATCGGGTCGAACTCGTCCGTGAGGACGATGTCCTCCTTGGTCGGGAAGTAGCGGAAGACGGTGGACGGCGACACCTCGGCGCGCTCGGCGATCTGCTCGACGGTGGTGGCGTCGTAGCCCTGCTCCCGGATGAGCGCGTATGTCGCGTCGCGGATCGCCGTCCGGGTCTTGATCTTCTTCCGCTCACGAAGCCCCAGCTGGGAGAGGTCGGCGGAGGTGGTGCGTGCGGCCGTCATGCAGGTCATTGTCGGGCATCGGCCGTGGCGGGGACCAACTCCTCGGTGTCCTCGGTGTCGGTCAGGAACACCGCGGCCAGCAGCGCCGCGACGAGCGAGGCGACCGCGCAGACCAGGAGGACGACGCCCATGCCGTGCACGTAGGCGCTGTTCGCGGAGGCCACCAGATCGGCGGAGCCCGCCCGTTCGGCGACGAGATGGGCGGCGACCACGGACTCCCCGGCGGTGTCGGCGGCCTCGGCGGGCAGCCCGGTGACATCCAGCCGGTCCCGGAAGACCCCGGCGAGCAGGCTGCCGAGCAGGGCGATGCCGATCGCGCCGCCGACCTGGTGCAGCGTCATCAGCAGCCCGGAGCCTCCCCCACTGCCCGAAAGGCGTGGGGGGACCCCCAGCCGGCCCGGTCGGCTGGCAGGGTGCCGAGGGCGCCGTCCATGGCGGGGACCACCGAGAGACCGAAGCCGAGCCCGGCGACCGACAGCCACAGCGCGGTGAATCCATAGCCGGACTCCACCGTCGTACGACTGCCGAGGAGCGCGGCGAAGGCCAGTACCGCCAGGCCCGCGCTCACCACCGCGCGTGCCCCGAACCGGGCGACGACCGGCTGGGCGGTCCGCGCGGCGACCAGCAGGCCGCCCATCATCGGCAGCAGCCTGAGTCCGGTGCCGAAGGCGTCGTGGCCGAGGACGGCCTGGAGGTAGGGCCGGAGCACGAAGAGCAGGCCGGACAGGACGAACATCACCAGGGTCGCGGCGAGGGTGTTGAAGAGGAAGCCGCGGTGGGCGAGCAGCGTCATGTCGAGCATCGGGCGCGCAAGGCGCCGTTCGCGCATCACCAGGGCGGTGATCAGTGCGGCCGACCCGGCGAGCATCGCCGGCACCAGCGGGTCGCCCCAGCCGCGGGCCGGGGCCTCGATGATCGCGTAGACGAGGGCGCCGAGGCCCCCCGCGGTGAACGCGGTGGAGACGGTGTCGACCTTGGGGGAGGCGGGGTCCCGGGTCTCCGGCAGCAGGAACACGCACGCGGTGATGCCGAGCGCCGCCATCGGGACGTTCACGAGGAAGACCGAGCCCCACCAGACGTGGTCCAGCAGCCAGCCGCCGATGATCGGGCCGAGCGACAGGCCGAGCGCGGCGCCGACGCCCATCACCGCGCGGGCGGCGATCACCGTGTTCACGTCCCCGGCGACGGCGCCGACGGCGGATCCGGCCAGGAAGATCCCCAGACCGAGGATCAGCATCAGCCGCCGTCCGAACCGGTCGCCGAGCAGTCCGGCGGGGAGCATCAGCGCCGCGACGACGACGTACGCGTCGGCCGTCCTCCCCCAGTGCTGAACGCCTGGGGGACCCCCAGCTGCTCGCCGGTCGTGGCGCCGAGGTCGGCGGCCCAGCGGCGGGGGTCGGAGGTCTGAGTGACAGTAGCCATGAAATGAGGAGTAGCTCTCAAAAGAGAGGTGCTGTCAACTGTGAGCGGGCATGAAAAAGGGCCACGGAAGCCGTGGCCCTTGCGCGCTCGGATGCGGGCTACGCGTGCTGGTACGCCACCAGCGAGATCCCCACGTAGTGCACGACGAAGGCCGCCAGCGTGAAGGAGTGGAAGACCTCGTGGAAGCCGAACCAGCGCGGTGAGGGGTTCGGGCGCTTGATGCCGTAGATCACGCCGCCCGCGCTGTAGAGCAGGCCGCCGGTGATCACCAGGACCAGTACCGCGATACCGCCCGTGCGCATGAAGTCGGGCAGGAAGAAGACCGCCGCCCAGCCCATCGCGATGTAGCAGGGGGTGTAGAGCCAGCGCGGGGCGCCGACCCAGAACACCCGGAAGACGATCCCCGCGGCCGCCGCCGCCCAGATCCCCCACAGCAGCCACTGCCCCTTCGCGCCCGGCAGCAGGAGCATGGTCAGCGGGGTGTAGGTACCGGCGATGATCAGAAAGATGTTGGCGTGGTCCAGGCGGCGCAGTATGCCGTCCATCCGAGGGCTCCAGTTGCCCCGGTGGTACAGCGCGCTCACGCCGAACAGCAGGCAGGCCGTGAGGACATAGATCCCGCAGGCCATGCGGCCTCTGGAGGAGTCGGCGAGGGCGGTCAGCACCAGGCCCGCGATGAGTACGGCCGGAAACATGCCGAGATGCAGCCAGCCCCGGAGCTTGGGCTTGACCGGATGTGGCAGGGAGAGCGCGACAGGACCGCGGCCGGTGGCAGGCGGGTCCATGGGCGCGTCTGGGACGGACGCAGTCATAGGCCGAATCGTACCTACGGAACCGTAGGTTGCGTATCGGTCCGGACGTCAAGAGTGGCCATCCTCTCACGGGAGTTGACGTCCGTGTGACCCCTCTTGGAAGCGGACGTGGCCGGTCTCACTCTCGCTCACCTGTGACGCCCTCTGGACATATGGGCACTCCCGTCGGATGATCAAATGAGTGCGGTCGACACCGGATGAGCGCCAGGTATCCCTCTGGCAAGCATCCGGGTCGCAGCCCCCACGGGGCCTCCAACCAAAAATCCCTCATTTAGGAGCAATCGTGGCGCGCGACATCGCGGCTCCCCCCGTCGTTCCCACCACCCATCAGGAACTGATCTCGTGGGTCAACGAGATCGCCGAACTGACCCAGCCGGACAACGTGGTCTGGTGCGACGGCTCCGAGGCCGAGTACGAGCGCCTGTGCGGGGAGCTCGTGGCGAAGGGCACCTTCAAGAAGCTCGACCCGATCAAGCGCCCCAACTCCTACTACGCGGCCTCCGACCCGACCGATGTCGCCCGGGTCGAGGACCGCACCTTCATCTGCTCCGAGAAGGAAGAGGACGCGGGTCCGACCAACCACTGGAAGGCCCCCGCGGAGATGCGGGAGATCTTCGCCGGTGAGAAGGGCATCTTCCGCGGCTCGATGAAGGGCCGGACGATGTACGTCGTCCCGTTCTGCATGGGCCCCCTCGGCTCGGACCTCTCCGCGATCGGCGTCGAGATCACCGACTCCGCCTACGTCGCGGTCTCCATGCGCACCATGACGCGCATGGGGCAGCCCGTCCTCGACGAGCTCGGCTCCGACGGCTTCTTCGTGCGTGCCGTGCACACGCTCGGAGCGCCGCTGGCCGAGGGCGAGGCGGACGTGCCGTGGCCGTGCAACTCCACCAAGTACATCTCCCACTTCCCGGAGTCCCGCGAGATCTGGTCCTACGGCTCCGGCTACGGCGGCAACGCCCTGCTCGGCAAGAAGTGCTACGCCCTGCGCATCGCCTCCGTCATGGCCCGCGACGAGGGCTGGCTCGCCGAGCACATGCTGATCCTCAAACTGACCCCGCCGCAGGGCGAGTCCAAGTACGTCGCCGCCGCCTTCCCGAGCGCCTGCGGCAAGACCAACCTCGCCATGCTGGAGCCCACGATCTCCGGCTGGACCGTCGAGACGATCGGCGACGACATCGCCTGGATGCGCTTCGGCGAGGACGGCCGCCTGTACGCCATCAACCCCGAGGCCGGCTTCTTCGGCGTCGCGCCCGGCACCGGTGAGCACACCAACGCCAACGCGATGAAGACGCTGTGGGGCAACTCGGTCTTCACCAACGTGGCGCTCACGGACGACGGCGACATCTGGTGGGAGGGCATGACGGAGGAGACTCCGGCCCACCTCACCGACTGGAAGGGCCGGGACTGGACGCCTCAGTCCTCGGAGCCCGCCGCCCACCCCAACGCCCGCTTCACCGTCCCCGCCTCGCAGTGCCCGATCATCGCGCCCGAGTGGGAGGACCCCAAGGGCGTGCCGATCTCGGCGATCCTCTTCGGCGGCCGGCGCGCCTCCGCCGTACCGCTGGTGACGGAGTCCTTCGACTGGAACCACGGCGTCTTCCTCGGCGCCAACGTCGCCTCCGAGAAGACCGCCGCCGCCGAGGGCAAGGTCGGCGAGCTGCGCCGTGACCCGTTCGCCATGCTGCCGTTCTGCGGCTACAACATGGGCGACTACATGGGCCACTGGGTCGACGTCGCCAAGGACAAGGACGCCTCCAAGCTCCCGAAGATCTACTACGTCAACTGGTTCCGCAAGAACGACGAGGGCAAGTTCGTCTGGCCCGGCTTCGGCGAGAACTCCCGTGTCCTGAAGTGGATCGTGGAGCGTCTGGAGGGCAAGGCCGAGGGCGTCGAGACCCCGATCGGCATCCTGCCGACGAAGGACGCGCTCGACACCAAGGGCCTCGAACTCGCCGACTCCGACCTGGAGTTCCTGCTCACGGTCGACAAGGACGTCTGGCGCGAGGAAGCCGCGCTGATCCCCGACCACCTCAACACCTTCGGCGAGCACACCCCGAAGGAGCTGTGGGACGAGTACCGGGCGCTGGTGCGGCGCCTGGGCTGAACCCCTCAAGAACCCCCGCGGCCGGCCTCCGATGGGAGCCCTGACCAGTGATCGTCACGGGTCGGCCGCGGGACGGGTCCCCCGGCCCGAGCGGTATGGACGCCGGTCCCGCTGTGCCCCCTTGATCACGGGATCTTCATCTGTGTTACATGTGCTTCACACGAGCCTCATCGAGCATCGGTGAGGCTCAACACAGACTGTGGGGGGCACAGTTGAACACAGCACACCGTCCCAGACGTCTCGCGGCCACCGTCCTCGCCGCGGCACTCGCCGGGACCGGTCTCACCGTCGCCGCCGCACCCGCGGCGCACGCGGCGGCCTCCGTCGTCGTGGCCAAGCTGCCGATCTCGTCGTACTCGGCGCTCGCCGTCGACAACGTGCACCGGCGCGTGTACGTCGCCGACTCCCGCACCGACAGCTACTACAACAGCGGCATCATCGCCGTGTACACCTTCGACGGCGAGCGCGTCACCACGATCAGCACCACCCAGCACGTCTCGGGCCTCGCGCTCAGCGCCGACGGCGCCACGCTGTACGCCGGCGGGCGGGACTGGATCTACAAGGTCGACACCACCACCTACCAGGTGAGCAACAACAGCTACGCGTCCACCGACAACTGCGGCCGCAGCATGGCCTTCTCCGGCGGCCAGCTGTACTTCACCACGCCGTACTCCTACTACACCTCCCAGTGCGACTCCACGCTCGCCTACCTGGACAGCACGGCGGGGCGCACCAACTGGCAGGACAACGGCAAGCTCCAGCTGGAGTCCGGCCCGGGTGACCGGATGCTGATGGGCCAGCCGCTCAACGCGAACGCGACCAACCCCTTCGTCACCGTCTTCGACACGAGCAACGGCACCCTCGTGCGCAACGCCGCGCGCCGCTTCGCCGACGCCGACGGCAAGGGCGCCCTGAACCTCAAGGACATGGCGTTCTCCGCCGACGGCAGCAAGGTCGCCGTGGCCGACGCCGCCTACGGCACCCGCCTGCTGAACACCAGCGACCTGACGGACGCGGCGAGCGGCTACCAGGCCCTGCCCTCCGGTGCCACCGCCAGCGCGGTCGCCTTCAGCGGCGACGGCAAGTACATCGCGCGCGGCGCCTCGGCCACGGGCTCCACCCCCGACCTGCTGGTGCAGCCCGCCGACCCGGCCGACTCCACCGCCCCGTTGGAGTTCGTCTTCGAGGGCAGCCTCGACGGCGACCGGGTCGCGCCGCGCGGCATGGAGTGGGCGGCGGACGGCTCCCGGCTGTTCACGGTCACCACCAACGCCGCCGGCAGCCAGTACTGGCTGCACGTCGTCCAGCCCCCGGCCGTCCAGTACGACGTCCGCCTCAGCGAAACGTTCACGCACAGCCCCGCCCAGGCCGTCGCGGGCGAGCCGCTGTCGGTGCGGGGCCGGCTGGAGTACGACGGCCCGGCGCCCGCCGAGCCGCTGAAGGTGACGGCGACCCGCACGGACGCCAACGGCACCCATGACCTGGGCACCTTCACCGTGAAGGAGGACGGCTCCTACACCGTCCTGGACGAGCCCGACCTGGTCGGCGACGCCACCTACACCGTCTCCTACCTCGGCGACCTCACCCACCGCCCGGCCAACGACGTCACCCACACGGTCTCCGTCGGCAAGGCGCCCACCTCGATCGCGCTCACCGCCCCGGCGGAGGCCTCGATCAGTACGGGCGTCGAGATCACCGGCACGTTCACCGCGCAGGGCAAGGCCCTGCCGGAGCGGGCGGTCCTCAAGGTCCAGCGCACCGACCGTGAGGGCACCGGCACGCTGTCGTCGGTGACGGTCGCCGCGGACGGCACGTTCACCATCAACGACATCCCGCGCACCCGGCGGGAGACGACGTACACGGTGAACTGGCCGGGCGACGACCTGCACGAGGGCTCGACGGCGTCGGCGACGGTCTACGTCACGCGCTGATCCCCTGGCCCCCGCCCCGGTCCTCCAGATACCGGGTGTGGGTCTCCTGGCGGCGGGCCTCCGTGTCCCGCAGGGCCGCCGCCAGGGTCTCCGCCTCCTCACGCAGCAGGCCGAGCTGGCGCTCCAGATGCCGCTCCGGCGGCTCCTGCCCCGGCGTCAGCCGCGTCCACCACCTCGCCCGCACGAAGCTGTCGACGGCCTCGGGAAGGTCCTGCCGTACGGCCCGGCCCAGGGTGTGCAGGCCCTCCGGGTCGTGGGCGAGCAGCTGGATGGCCCAGCCCGGCGCCAGCAACGCGCTCAGCAGGTTCGTCAGCTCGGTGAGACGTCCCCCGGCGGCCGGGGGCAGGTCGACCTCCGCCAGATACCCGCACAGCTTGTCGAAGTCGGCGCGCAGCTCCTCCAGTTGGGCCGACGGGTCGGGGAAGTCCGGCAGCGCGGGCCGCTCCGGCGGGGCGATCAGCGCGCCCGCGCCGTACAGTCCCGCCACGACGACCGGCCAGTACGGGCCCGCCACCCCGGCGAAGGTCAGCCCGAGCCCGGCGATCCCGCACACGCTGCCGGCGATGTTCTTGCGTGACTCAAGGTACTTACTGATAGCCACGGATCTCCTCGAAGGCGCCGTCCAGCGAGCCCTTTTGGGCGTCGAAGAGACGGCCGCCGGTCAGATCGGCGATGTGCTCCAGCTCGGACCGGTCGGAGTCGCCGAAGAGGATGGGGAAGACGGGCGTCTCACGCCGGTCCCGGTCGAGCCCGGCGTAGAAGGCGTCGAACTCGTCCGCCTCGGCGCCCGCGGTGTTCTCGCCGTCCGTCATCAGCACGATCGACGTGAACGTGTCCTGACCGGCGCCGAGATGGTCGTACGCCTTCTCCAGCGACGTGAAGATCGCCGTGTCGCCCTCCGCGGTGAGCGCCGCGGTGTCCTTGCGGATGGCGTCGAGGCCTGAGCGCGGGTTCGCGGGGTCGACGACATGGGTGCGCACGCTCTTCACGTCCGAGCCGAACGGCATCAGCGTCACCTCCTCCCGCTCGCGGAAGTCGCCGGTGAGCCCGGTGAGCGCGGTCTTCAGACGGGCCAGGCGCTCGCCCTCCATCGAGCCCGAGGTGTCGAGGACGTACACCGTCCGGGACGGGCGGCGCAGCTCGTTCTCGTAGGCGTCGAGGAGTCCGTCGGCGACGGAACGGCTGCCGGGGAAGGGCAGTTCGCGCCTGCGGCCGGTGTCCAGGCCCGCTCCCGGGGTCACCGAGGCGACGACGGGGCGGCGATGGGTGAGGTCGGTGATCTCCTTCTGCATGTCCGGGCCCCGCAGGGCCTCGGCCAGCCGGCGGACGTTCTCGCGGGTGTCGGCGTCGGTGGAGGCGAGCGAGGAGACCGGGTAGTCGGCGGTGACCACGCCGTCGCTCGGGCGGATCACGGTCAGGCCCGGGATGCCCTTGAGGACGGACTCGTAGTTGAGCATCGCGTCGACGTCCCCGCGCCGCTCGTAGGCGGCCGCCAGCCAGCCCGAGGACCCCGAGGTGAGCCGCTGTCCCTGGAAGAACTCCTTCAGCCGGGGGGTCGCCTCGTCGACGTCCGCGTCCGTGAGCGCCGACTGGGCGCCGGAGAGCGCGGAGGCGACCGAGACGAGCGTGGCGAACCCGGAGTTGGAGCGGGCCGGGTCGGTCATGCCGTATGTCAACTCTCCGTCCCGTACGGCCTGTTCGACCTGGGACCAGGTGACGTCCGACGGCTTCCACCCCAGTTTCCGCACGGTGTCCGGCTTGACGCCGATGGCTACCGGGCTGCTCATCACCGGGGTCTCCGAGACGATCTTCTTCGTCGCTTCGGGGCGCAGTCGCAGATAGTCGTTGGAGGACAGCCACAGGGCGTCGTACTTCCCGTCCGTCCCGCCCTTGGCCAGCAGGTCCACGGCGTCGAGGGCGCCCATGTAGCCGGCCTCGACCTTGATGCCGGTGTCCTGCTCGACCCGGTCGAGCACCGGGGTCATGTCGGCGAGCTCGCTGGAGGCGAGGACGCGCAGGGTGCCGGGCTCGGGGGAGTCGGGGTCCTTGTCGTCCTGTGCGGTGCAGGCGGTGGCCAGCAGGGCGACGGTCAGCAGGGCCGTGAAGCGTCTCATCCGAGCCCCCCTTCCAGCGCGCCCCGGTTCCGGCCGCGCTCCAAGTAGGCGGAGGCGTGCTGGAGTTCGGACGTCAGGTTCTCCACGGTCGTCGCCATCGCCTCGGTCGCCTGGACCTTGTAGGTGTCGATCGCGTCCAGGGTCCGGTAGATCTGCTGGAACGCCGAGCGCAGCGTCTCCGCGCCGACCGCCGGGTCCGCGGCGATGCGCTGGATCTCCCCGCTCTGCGTGGCGAGCATCTCGGCGTTGCCCCGCACGAGGTCCTCGGTCGTCCCGCGGAGCGCGTTGACCTGCTCGATGACCTTCTTCTGGTTGTCCAGCGCGGACGCCAGCATCACCGAGATCCGCAGCGCCGAGACCGTCGTCGTGGCCGCCCGGTCGACGCCCTTGATCAGCTCGTCGTTGTTGCGTCGTACGACGTCCATGGCGAGGTAGCCCTGTGCGCACACCGCGAGCTGGGTGAGCAGGTCCTGGTGCTTCTGCCGGACCGGGAAGAGGACGTCGGCGCGCAGCGAGTCGGCCGCCTCCAGATCGCCGACGCCGGCGATGTGCTGCTCGACGGCGGTGTCGAGGGCCTCGGTGAGGACGACGTACTCCTGGAGCTTGCCCATGGTCTCCCACAGGCGGACCCGTTCGGTCTGCAACGCGGCGTTGTCCCGGCGCAGTTCGTCCTGGCCGCCGCGCAGCGAGCCCACGATCTTGTTGAGGGTGCCCTGCGCGGAGGCGTACTTGGCGACATGGTCGCGCAGCTTGTTGCCGCCGGGCAGCCTGGAGAGGAACTTGCGCCCCTTGGAGGCGGGCAGATCACGCGGGTCCAAGTCCTCGACCACGCGCCGGAGTTCCACCAGCGAGCCCGCTACCTGCGACTGGGCGTCCCCGCCCTTGTCGGGCAGGCTGCGCACGGTCCGCTCCAGCATCCGGTTGGACTGCGCGGCCGCGCTGCGCATCTCACCGGCGCCGAGCGCGGTGATCTCCCCGACCTTCCCGGCGAACTCCGGGGAGCGGGCGTCGAGGGCGGCGAGCGTCTGGACGTAGTCGGAGGCCTTCTGCGCGATGCCCGCGCGGACGCTGTCGTCGACGGGGACGAGCCCGCCGGCCTTCTCCCTCGGCACGGGCGCGACGGCCTCGGGCGGGGTGAGCGTAAAGGTTTCCTCGGTCATGTGCGGTTCCCCCTAGGATCCGGCCCGGCGCGCCATGTCGTGCAGCACCGCGGAGGTGGGCACGGGCGCCTGCCGGACGCCGGTGAGCTTCTGGTTGAGATACGCCGTGTGCGCGGCGGTGGCCGAGGTGAACTCGGCGGTGGCGCCCTGCGGCCGGAACCCGTGCCGGACCGCCAGCTGGCGCAACTCGGGGTCCGAGCTGAGCAGTTCACCCAGCGCCCGGCCGTCCTCGGTCAGCGGTACGACGGTGTGGTCGCTGTTGGTCGTGGTGTCCGGGTAGAGGACGGTCAGGTCGTCCACGCCTGCCCCCGTGCCCTGCCCGAGCATCGCGGCGACCTGCGACTCGTAGACCAGGACCAGCGGGTTCCCGGCGCCGCTGACGAAGTCCCGGAACGCCGCGTCCGTACTGGACTGCTGGGCGCCCTGCACACTGACCAGCTTGCGCATCAGCGGCGCGGTCGCCTCGACGTCCTTGTCGCTCGCGGCGACCCGGCCGCCGCCCTCCACATAGGAGGCCGCGGCGAGGTAGAGCGCGCCCGAGTTGGAGGTCTCCGGGTCGGTGGAGGCGATGTAGAGGGTGCCGGTCAACTCCCCGTACTTCTCGGCGCCCTTGAGCTGCTGCCAGGTCTTGTCCGCGCGGGCCGCGTCGAGGTAGGCGGCCATCTTCAGGGTGCCGCGATGCTCTCCGTCCAGCGTGGCCATGCCGCCCGCCGCCAGCACCTCGGCGGATCGGCGGTGGGCCACGACGACGAGGGGCGAGTAGAAGGGCCGCGGCAGCGGCTGGCGCGCCTCGTACGTGGCGGCCAGCTCGTCGGCGGGCGCCTTGCTGGAGGGGAAGGCGAAGTCGTACCCCTTGAGGTCGAGCTCCTCCATCGCCCAGGACCCGGACGTCTCCGTCCGCACGGTGTAGCCCTTGGCGGCAAGGGCCTTCACCACGTCGGGATCGGCGAAGAACTCCGCCTTCTCCGAACCGATCACTGCCCGCACGGTCTTCGTTGCCGTGCCCTTGTCCCCGGATTCCCGGCCCGCCACGACGGCTGCCACCACGCCGCCGATCAGCAACACCGCGAGGACGATTCCTGTGATTCGTCTCACGCCGGTGAGCGTGCTCTCGGAACCCCAAGTTCCGGGGCGTCCCGGATTAACGGGGAGTGAAGGGGGCGACCCGTTATGCAACGGGATTGGGGGATTCCCTTACGGGAATCCTCAATCGATGAGGTCCCGGACCGCCCGGGCCCACTGGAGCAGGTGTCGGTCCGGCAGGAAGTCACCGTGCACCCGGCGCCGGGCCGCTGTGCCCAGGCGGGCGGCCAGCGCGGGGTCGGCGAGCAGGCGGGACAACTGGCGGCCCACGGCGGCGTGGTCGTGCGGGTCCGTCACGAGCAGGCCCTCGTGCTCGTCGTCGATCTGGTCAGCGATGCCGCCCACCGCGCTGGCGAGCACCGGGCGCGCCTTCCACATGGCCTCCGTCACCGTCAGCCCGAAACCCTCGGCCAGGCTCTTCTGCACGACGACCGTCGCGTTCCGTTGGAGTGCGGACACGATGGCGGCGTTCTCGGCCGGGTCGGACATCGGGACCGAGATCAGGTGGATGCGGTCCCGCTCGGACCGCGGAAGCCCGAGCCACCGGGCATGACAGTCGCGGAGCACCGCCGCACCGCCCGGATCGTCGGCGATCGCGGTGACGTCCGGGCCCGCGAGGACCAGGTGGGCGTCGCTCGCGTGGAGGGCCGTGCGGAACGCGGTCATGACGCCGGGCATGTCCTTGAGTACGTCCCAGCGGGAGATCTGCGCGACCAATGGGGAGATGCCCACCGACAGGCCTACCTTGCCGAGGAGTTGCGTCGCCTGTGCCGCGTCCATGTCCCGGTTCTTGGGGGAGAGAGGGTCGATCGACGGTGGGATCACGCGAACCGGGCTGTCACGCAAGGGCCCGGGGATGTGCCGACGCGTGGAGAAGACGAGCAACTCGGCCGCCCTCAGCCATGGGTGTAGTCGCTCCCAGGTTTCCGCCGCGGTGGGCAGGTCACTGCCGATGTGGCACCGCCACACCACCCTCGCCCCGGCCCGCCGCAGTACGGGAGCCATCCCCGCGGTCTGCGGATCGTGCAGGACGACCACGTCGCCGGGCCTCAGCCGGGCGGCGAGGTGCGCCGCCGCCTCATCGCACACCTCGGCGTAATGGGCGTACCCCGCCTCGTCGGGCTCGGCGACTTCATGGCCGTACAGCAGCAGGCACAGCCGCTTTCCGACGTCGACGAAGCGGCTGTCCCCGGCGAGGACCAGCCAGCGGGCGTCGATTCCGACGCCGCGTGCGTACGGCAGCAGGGAGAAGGAGAGTTCGGCGACTCCGCCGCCGGTCGCCGTGGTGTTGATCTGCCAGACGGTCCGGCCGGACAGCGACTTGGCGGCTGCCCGCAGCCCGTCCCTGAGGGTCTCGGTGCGGTCAGGACCGATGACGGGGAGCAGGTCCAGGGCGCCGCGTTCGGGTAGATCCACCTGTTTCATGGAAGCCCTTTCGTGAGTTGGGTCCGGACACGGACCCCGCCAGTGCCGCCGCCGTCGCCGCCAGCGCACCGAGGAGGCCGAAAGCGACCGAGAGGCCGACGACTCCCGCCAGCAGTCCGAACGCCGACGGTCCGGCGAGGAACCCGAGGTAGCCGATCATCGACACCGTGGCGATGCCGACCGCCCTGGGGACGTCGGGGTTCTCCCCGGCGGCGCGCATCGCGGCCGGAACGGTCGCCGCGATCCCCGCGCCCAGGATGCCGAGACCCACGATCGCCGCCGCGGTGTTCTCCAGTACGACCGCAAGACCGATGCCCGCCGTGGCCGTAAGCGCACCCCACCGCACCGTGCGCACGGCGCCGAACCGTTCCGCGAGCCGGTCGGCCACCAGCCGTCCGGCGCCCATGGCCGCGGCGAAGACGGTGAACGCCACACTGGCGACCGCGGCCGGGGCGTCGAGTTCGTCGGTGAAGTACACGGTGCTCCAGTTGGTCACGGCGCTCTCGGTCAGGAACACGCACAGCGCGAGCAGCCCGAGACCGACGACCGAGGCAGGCACCCGCGCCCGGGCCCGGCCGCCGATCCCCGCCGGATGCCGCCGGTCGTCGGCGGAGGCGGGCAACAGCCCCCGTGTCACCACGACCCCGGTGAGCGTGCTCAGCGCCGCCGCCACCCCCAGATGCGCCTTGGGCGCCACCTCCGCGGCCGCGGCCAGGGTGCCGAGCCCCGAACCGGCAAGCCCGCCAAAGCTGTTGGCGGCATGCAGCGAGGCGAACACCGGACGGTCCAGCTGTGCCTGCACGGTGACCCCGTGCGTGTTCATCGCCACCGCCAGTGTGGAGTTGGCGGCGCTGAGCAGCACCATCGCGCAAAACAGCTCCGCAAGACCCGGGGCCAGGGCGGGCAGCGCCAGGCTGACCCCGTACACGGCGAGCGCCACCCGTACGACGGGACGGCTGCCGAACCGCCGGCAGGCGTGCCCCGTCGGCGGGATCGTCAGCAGCGGGCCCACGGCCACGCCGGTGAAGACCAGGGTCAGGCTGTCGTTGTCGAGCCCGAGCGAGTCCTTCACCTCTGGGATGCGCGGTACCCAGGTGGTGTACACGGCGGCGTGCAGGAAGAAGACGACCGTGGTCGCCCGCCGAGCCCGCCTCATGCGGCGCTCCTCACCACGGCCAGCTCCGCCAGGCTCTCCACCACCGCCGTGGCCTCGCCCAGCGCCCCCGCGGCATGCGTGACCGGCACCGCCGCCACCGCACATCCGGCGGCCCGCCCGGCCCTGACGCCCGACGGCGCGTCCTCGACGACGAGACAGTCCGCCGCCCGCACCCCGAGCCGGGCCGCCCCCAACTCATAGGACTCGGGATGCGGTTTGCCGCGCCGTACGTCCTCCGCGCACACCAGCACCGGCGGCACCGGCAGCCCCGCCGACCGCAACCGGTGCGCGGCCAGCCGTCTGGAACAGGCCGTCACGACGGCCCAGTTGCCGAGCGCTCCGAGCAGTGCGCCCGCACCGGGCACCGCCGTACCGGGCTCCGGATCCTCCTCCTGCACCAGCAACTGAAAGCGGGCGGCCTCGGCGACCCGCCGCTCGGACCAGTGCGGGCGGATCAGCCGTACCAGATCGGACGCGGTCCGCCCGTGGAGCAGCCCCTCGATCTCAGCGAGTTGAACCTCGTACCGCTCGCACCACACCCGCCAGGCGCGGTCCACCGACTCCCGCGAGTCGACGAGGGTGCCGTCGAGGTCGAGGAGTACGGCGGCGTAGTGCCCGGCGAGCGCGGACGGCCGCAGGACGGTCGTGAGCGTCATGCCGGGCCGTACTGCGCGAGGAAGTCCCGCTCCGCCTCGACGGAGGCGGGATGCGAGGTCAGCGCGTCCAGCACCGCGGGCGCGGCGGACACCCCGTCGGCGCCCTGCCGGAAGGCGGCCACGACCTGCTCGCCGGTCTTCACGGACGCGGTGGTGATCGAGGGGACGGGCCGGGACCAGCGGACGGCGGCCAGGTCGGCGATGAGCGTGTCGGAGACCCGTGGATCGCGCAGGCCCCGGTCGTAGTACGGGATCACTCCGCCGCATCCGAGCGCGAGGGCCACCGCCATGGCCTCGGCGGACTGGGCGCCGGTCAGCGCGACCGGGATGTGCCGGCGGACCAGGGCGGAGGCGAGCCGGGTGCCGTCGGCCGTCGCCAGCGCCTTGATCACCACCCGGTCCGGGCCCAGATCATGGGCGCGCACCGCCTCGGCCTCCAGATCCTTGGGCTCGGCGCCCTCGACGCCGGTGGGCTGGTAGTAGACGGTCATGAGGTCCAGGGCCAGCAGCGCGGCGAGCTGACGCAGCGGGTCCCCGGTCACCGCCCGCATCAGCTTCGGGTTGGTGGTCACGCCCTGGATCAGCCCGAGTCCGGCGAGTCGGGCGACCTCGGGCACAGCGGCGGTGTCGGCCAGCAGCACGCTCATGCCTGCACCCTCCGGTGCGTCTCGAAGCCCTGGGTGACCCAGATCCCGCGCCAGACCTCCGGCTCGGCGGGCAGCCGCAGCTCGACCAGCGCGGGGCCGATCGTCGCCACGGCACTCTCCAGCGCCTCCGACAGCCGGGCCACGGACGCCGAGACCTCCGAGGAGGGGGCGAGCACGGGGACCTCGACCGACGTGGCTTTTACGCCGATCGCGCGGGCGATGGCGCAGTAGTCGAGCCCGGGGACGTTCCGCAGCATCGGCCGCTGCCCGGCGCCGAACCAGTCGGGGCCGGACGCGGCGGACTGCTTGAGCAGGGAGACGGACTGGCCGTTGTTGCAGACCAGGTAGGTGATCCGGGCCTGTTGCTGGACGGCGGCCACCAGACCCTGGAAGGAGTTGGTGAACGCCTGGTCCCCGAGCGTGCACAGCACACCCCGGTCCGGTTCGGACACCGCGAGCCCGGTGGCGAGGGGAATGCCGGAGCCGACGAAACCGCCGTGCCCGCCGAGGATCCGCAGCCCCGGCGGCAGGGCGTCGTAGCTCTCGGCGAGCAGCCCGCCGAACATCTGGCTGTCGTCCACCAGCACCGGTCGGGGCAGCGCCGCGAGGGCGCCCGCGACGGCGGCGGCGATGTCCCGGCGGGCGCGCACCACCTTCGCCTCGGCCGGTTCGGGGGTGACATCGGACTCGGCGGCGACCTCGGGGCCGAACCACGGCGTCTGGGGCCGGGCCGGCAGGTTGATCTCCAGCAGTTCGGCCATCCGGAGCAGTGCGACGCCCGGGTCTCCGTCGACGACGAGGTCGTCGGGCCCGAGATAGCCGTTCTTCAGGGCCTTGCCCGCATCGGTGTTGAGTACGATCTTGCGGCAGCCGGGAAGGGGCCCCACGACCCGGGGGTAGATGTTGCGGTCCTCCACGGTGACCAACAGATCGCAGCGGTCGAGGAGTTCGCCGTGCGCGTCGCTGTAGGGGTTGAGCCAGCCCGCGAATCCGGTCACCTCCTCGGCACGCAGCCGCTCGAACAGCATCGGCCCGCGGCGATAGCGCACCTGGAGGACGGCGGCGCCCAGGACCCGGCTCACCCGGTCAAGACCCTCGCGGACGCCGTCGAAGCGCAGGGCGTAGTCGTCGATCAGCAGCACCGGCCGGACGGCGGTGGCGAGCAGCCCCACGGCCGCCATCGTCACCTCGGCGTCCGGGTGCCGGGCCGCCGGGGGCAGCGGCGGCTCCTCCAGCGCGGCGACCGGAACCCACCGCCGCTCGGCCACATCCTGCGGTACGCCGATCAGCGCGGGCCGGTGCGGCGCCTGACGCACCTTCCGTACGGCCTCCCGCAGCCGCGCCACGAAGGCCGCGCCCGCGGCCCCGGCCGCCTGCGGCTCCTCGGGCACGGGCGGCGCCTGCCACCACCAGTCACTGAACTCGCCCATCGCGCCGAGCAGGTTCTCCTCCCCGTGCGGGGGAAGGAACGCCGCCGATCCCGTACTGGGCAGTCCTACGACGTACACGGAGCCGAGTTCATTGCGGCGGGCGTCCGCCAGCGCACCGCCCGCGTTGGTCAGGCCCCGGGCGCCGTGCAGGATGGCGGCGCCCCGGCCGGGGCTGAGCAGTCCGGCTCCGGCGGCCATGAAGGCGGACTCCTTGTCGCCCCGGCCGTTGATCATCTCCATACCGGGGGTGCGGTCGACCGCGTCGCACAGGGCGAGTTCGCTGGTGCCGGGGTAGCCGAACACCACTCCCACCCCCGCAGCGGCCAGCACCACGGCGACGGCCTCGGCGCCGGTGAGCCGGGGCGCGTGGGCGCACAGTGCCTCCGTCAGGGCGGCGGCCGGAGCGGGGGTGATGTCCAGGGCGGCGGCAAGGGAGTCGACGGCGTGCTCCCGTCCCCGCGCTATGAGATGCCCCACCAGTCGGGGGCCGTCGGGCCCGGCGAGCTCCAGAAGGCTTCGGGCCGTGTCGTCGGCGGTGGTGAAAGGTGTCCTGGCGATTTCCTGAAGCGCTAAATGATCCCTCGCATGCATGGTCACATCACCTCGTTCGCGTAGGTCCGGGTGAGTCACGCTAGAGGCGGCGGACGAGGCGCCGGGTTAAGTGAGGGTAACGCGAACTTGCAGAGATGAGGGTGTCTCATTCTCTACAGTCCTGACCTGCAACTTTCTTACTTCGCCGGTTTATCTACGGACGTGCGGAACGGCTCTGATCAAGAATTCCGGGAAAAGGCACCACGGTAATTCTGCAAACCGGTCGAACCCCTTGCTTCAAAGGGGTGCCGATTCTTTTCCGCCCGATGGGGAG
The DNA here is from genome assembly GCF_014257025.1 of Streptomyces cupreus. Classification (GTDB taxonomy): domain Bacteria; phylum Actinomycetota; class Actinomycetes; order Streptomycetales; family Streptomycetaceae; genus Streptomyces; species Streptomyces cupreus. The sequence goes on along the minus strand of NZ_JACMSF010000003.1, from coordinate 175,503 downwards.
CGTGGCGCCCGGTCCGCGCGTCGCTGCGGGTGCGCGCGGACCGGGGCCGTTGGGGGAGAGCCCTTTGGGCTCAGTGGGACGCGAGTTCGCGGGGGTCCAGGAATGCCGCGTGGGCGTCCATGCGTTCGGCGGCGAGGATGGCGGCCGCCGTGTCGGCGCGGGATGCCGCGACGACCAGTGCTCGCCCGGCCAGCGTGTGGGCGCGCTGGTGCAGCGCCTGGAGATCGCGGGGCTTGCCCGCGGGTAGCGCGCGGACCAGGCCGCCACCGCGCAGCCGGGTCACCTGCTCCGCGAGCCGCTCGGCGGCGGCGTCCAGGTCGGCGGACGGGGCCAGGGCGCGCAGCTCGTCGGTGACGGCCAGGAGCGCGGCGAGATGGCCCGCCAGCTGGATGTCCAGCTCCTCCTCGCGCGACCGGTGGGGGAAGTCGGAGGTGGTGCCGGCCATCGTGCTGTGGACCGACTTGGTGCGGATCGGCTCGTACATGGGGATGGCCTCCTGTGCTCTGACAGGAAGCCATCCTAGCTTAGATTCCGTCTAAAGTTGAGTCGCTCGTATTTTTCGGGGTTACGTCTGGCTGTAGCCGTCGAGGAAGTTCCCGATCCGGGTCACGGCATCCCTGAGGTCGCCGACCGTCGGCAGTGTCACGACCCGGAAGTGGTCGGGCTCGCTCCAGTTGAAGCCGGTGCCCTGGACGACCATGATCTTCTCGCGCCGCAGCAGATCGAGGACGAGCCGCCGGTCGTCCTTGATCTTGAAGACCTTGGGGTCGAGGCGGGGGAAGAGGTAGAGCGCCCCCTTGGGCCGCACGCAGCTGACGCCGGGGATCTGTGTGAGCAGCTCATAGGCGACGTCCATCTGCTCCTTGAGCCGCCCGCCGGGAAGCACCAGATCATTGATGGTCTGCCGCCCGCTGAGCGCGGCGACGACACCGTGCTGCCCGGGCATGTTGGCGCACAGCCGCATGTTCGCGAGGATCGTGAGGCCCTCGATATAGGAGTCGGCGTGGGCGCGCGGGCCGGAGATCGACATCCAGCCGACGCGATAGCCGGCCACGCGGTACGCCTTCGACATGCCGTTGAAGGTGAGGGTGAGCAGATCGGGGGCGATCTTGGCGGTCGCGGTGTGCGTGGCGCCTTCGTAGAGGATCTTGTCGTAGATCTCGTCGGAGCAGACGAGCAGGTTGTGGCGGCGGGCGATGTCGGTGAGCCCCTTGAGCAGGGCCTCGTCGTAGACGGCGCCCGTGGGGTTGTTCGGGTTGATGATGACGAGCGCCTTGGTGCGGTCGGTGATCTTCCGCTCCACGTCGGCGAGGTCGGGCATCCAGTCGGACTGCTCGTCGCAGCGGTAGTGCACGGCGGTGCCGCCGGACAGGGAGACGGCGGCGGTCCACAGCGGGTAGTCGGGCGAGGGGACGAGCACCTCGTCACCGTCGTCCAGCAGCGCTTGCATCGCCATCACGATCAGCTCGGAGACGCCGTTGCCGACGAAGACGTGCTCTACGTCGGTCTCGATGCCGAGGGTCTGGTTGTGCATGACGACGGCGCGGCGGGCCGCGAGGAGCCCCTTGGCATCGCCGTAGCCATGTGCCGAGGAGACATTCCGCAGAATGTCCTCAAGGATCTCGGGGGGACACTCGAACCCGAAGGCGGCGGGGTTGCCGGTGTTCAGCTTGAGGATGCGGTGACCCGCCGCCTCAAGCCGCATGGCCTCTTCGAGAACCGGGCCCCGGATCTCGTAACAGACGTTGGCGAGCTTGGTCGACTGGATCACCTGCATGTCGGTGAGCTTACGGCCCGGTAACGCCCCATGGGCCGTGTTTCCCACCACATGAGACGGGTGGTTTGTGTGGTTATCGCCGTCTGCTGTTCCATGGGCCCCTCCCGTCCCTACAATGTGCGGCCATGTCCAGGCCACCTCAGTACGGAAACGGGACAAACGGCGTGAATGCCGCGAATGGCGTGACTGGCGCCCAGGAGTCGGACCCCCAGGGCCCGCCACAGGTGTACGTCCCGCAGACGGCCCCGTCCCCCGCCTACGAGGAGTACGCCGACCCGGCCGTGGCGCACGGCTGGCAGAACGCGTACGACGAGACGAGCGAACTGCCGAGGGTGCCGGGTACACCGGAGGGTGGCTGGGAGCCCGGCGCCGACGGCCGCGCCGCCCGCCGCTCGCACCGGCGCCGCGACAACCGCCGCCGCGCCCTGCTGGCCGCCGGCGCCTTGGGCACGGTCTCGGTCGCGGCCCTGGTGGCAGGCTTCGGCTTCTCTTCCGACTCCGCCTCCAGTGACGCGGATGTCAAGAAGGACCCGGCCCGCTCGGCAAAGGACGACTCGGGCGCCTCGACGGACCCGTCCGCGACACCGTCCACCGCCTCGATGGCCTCGTCCGATACCCCGGGCACCACGGCATCCCCCGACGCGACGGACCCGAAGACTCCGAAGGACTCCGACAAGACGTCCGCGGCCGCCTCGCCGACGTCCCCCTCCACCACTTCCCAGCCCACCACCACGACCCCGGCGGACACGGGTCCTGGCAACTCCGGGAGCAAGCCGGGACAAGGGTCGACCAAAGGGCCGAAGTAAACCGGAGAGAGGCTGAGCGGCCTGGGCGTCGGCGCAGGACGCGTCAACCGCGGGTCAGGACCCTGCTAACAGTTCCCGTGCAGGCGTTGATGCGCTCGCGGGAGGCTTCGGCGTCGGCCGAGGCTCCCTGCGCAGGAGATGAAGTCGTAGGAGCCCGTGGGGAGTTCGGGCTCGCGGATGCTCATTCTGCCGTTACTCGGGGCCGCCCCCCGCTCCCATGGCCGGAAATGACTGCTTGTTCTCATAGTCCCCTCACATAACAATGCGCATGACAAATCAGTGGGTGGCCGGAAGATCTCCGGTCACCTTCGTCGCAAGAGGGGACCCCCACATGAGAAAGCCTCTCGTCGTCGCGCTCGCCGCCCTGGCCATCGCCGGGGCCGGCGCGGCACCCGCGGTTGCCGCTCCCGAGAGGAGCGACAGCGCCGCACCCGCGATCCAGGCCGTCAACTTCGCCGGGACCGTGTCGCTCAGCAACTGTTCCGGGTCCGTCATCCGGATGCCCGACTCCGAGGACAACGACCCCGCGCTCGTGCTCACCAACGGCCACTGCCTGGAGTCCGGATTCCCCGAGCCCGGCGAGGTCATCGTCGACCAGGCCTCCAGCCGTTCCTTCGGGCTGCTCAACTCCTCCGGCACCCGTGTCGCCACCCTGCGCGCCAGCAAGATCGCCTACGCGACGATGACCGACACCGACGCCGCGATCTACCAACTCACCCGCACCTACGCGCAGATCAGGTCCTCGTACGGCATCAGTGCGCTGACCGTCAACGACACCCACCCCGTCGCCGGCACCGCCATCAGCGTCGTCTCGGGCTACTGGAAGCGGATCTACAACTGCTCCATCGACGGCTTCGCCTACCGCCTGAAGGAGGGCGACTGGACCTGGAAGGACTCCGTCCGTTACACCTCCGCCTGCAACACCATCGGCGGTACGTCGGGCTCGCCGGTGCTCGACCAGGCCACCGGCAAGGTCGTCGCCGTGAACAACACCGGCAACGAGGACGGGCAGAGCTGCACCGTCAACAACCCCTGCGAGGTTGACGCGAGCGGCAACGTCACCGTCCGCCAGGGCATCAACTACGCCCAGCAGACCTACCAGATTCCCGCCTGCTTCGGCATCGACAACAAGCTCGACCTGAGTGCCAGTGGGTGCGTCCTGCCCAAGCCGTAAGGGCTACGGGGTTCTCCGCACCGCCCGCCCCGCCAGTACGTCCGTTCGGCGGCCGTCCTCGATCACGAAACGGCCGTCGATCAGGACGTACGGGATGCCCGTCGGCAACCTCCTCGGCTCCTCGTACGTCGAGCCCGCCGCCACCGTCTCCGGGTCGAACAGGACCAGGTCGGCGCGGTAGCCCTCGCGGACGAGGCCGCGGTCCGGCAGTCGCAGCCGTGCCGCCGGGCGGCCGGTCAGGTGCGCGACGCACTCCTCCAGGGACAGCACGCCCAAGTCCCGTACGTACCGGCCGAGGTACTGCGGGAACGTGCCGTACGCCCGCGGATGCGGCTTGCTGCCCTGGAGGATCCCGTCGGAGCCGCCCGTGTGGACGCGGTGGCGCATGATCGCCTGAACGTTCTCCTCGTGGCCGACGTGCTGGAGGATCGTCGTGCCCAGCCGGTCCGACAGGAGCAGCCGGCGGGCCGTCGGCCAGCCGTCCAGGCGGTGGCCGATGTGCGGGGAGAGCGCGGAGTCGCTCACCCCCGAGATCTCGATCGTCTCCCACTCGATCGGCACCCCGTGGCAGCCGTCCGAGCCGATGACTTCGAGGTGATGCCGGATCCGCTCGGCGGTCTCCTCGTCCCGCAGCCGTGCCAGCACCGCCTCAGGCCCGCCCTCGCTCGCCCAGCTCGGCAGCAGCGCCGCGAGGGTGGTGCAGCCGGGGGTGTAGGGGTAGGTGTCGAGGCTGATGTCCGCCCCGGCTGCCAGCGCCTCGTCCAGCACCCCCAGCAGCTCCGGCGCCCGGCCTTTGTTCACACCGAAGTTCATGGTGGCGTGGGTGAGGTGGAGCGCGCAGCCCGCCTCCCTCGTCAGGGCCACCATCTCCTCGTACGCCTCGAGCGCACCCGCCCCGTACGACCGGTGGTGCGGGCAGTAGTAGCCGCCGTACGACGCCACCACCCGGCACAGTTCGGTCAGTTCGGCGTCCTTCGCGTACATGCCCGGCGTGTACGTCAGCCCCGACGACATGCCGACCGCACCCTGCTCCATGCCCTCCGCGACCAACCGCCGCATCCGGTCCAGCTCTCGGGGCGTCGCCTCCCGGTCCTCCCAGCCGACCGCGAGCGCGCGGACCGTGCCCTGGGGGATGAGGTAGGCGGCGTTCACGGCGATGCCCCGGCCCTCGAAACCGAAGTCCAGACGGTTCAGATACTCGCCCACCGACCGCCAGTCGAAGTCGATGTCGTCGCCGTGGCCGTTCCAGCCGGTGATCGCGCGGCGGACCTCGGCGAGCGTACGGTCGTCGACCGGTGCGTACGACAGCCCGTCCTGGCCGATGACTTCGAGGGTCACCCCCTGTGCGGCCTTCGCGCTGTGATCGGGGTCCCGCAGCAGGGCCAGGTCGCTGTGCGCGTGCATGTCGACGAAGCCGGGGGAGAGAACCAGGCCCTCCGCCTCCAACTCGCGCATGGCGGAAGGGCGTTGACAGCCCGCCGCCGCTGCCTCGCGCACGATCGAGACGATCCGGCCGTCGTCGACGACCACATCGGCGCGGTAGGAGTCGGCGCCGGAGCCGTCCACCACCTCGGCGTCCCGGATGACCAGATCCTGCACAGCGGGCCTCCTAGAAGAACGTCCGGATGTAGTCGACGACCGTGCCGTCCGCCTCGGCGACCGGGATCAGCGGCCACTTGTCGAAGGACGTGCAGGGGTGGGACAGGCCCAGGCCGACCCAGTCGCCCACCTCCAGGTCCGCCTCGGGCGCCGTACGCAGCCACGCATGCTGGTCGGACAGGCCCGTCACCTCGATCCCGGCCGCCGCGCGCTCCACGCCGTCCCGGCGGACCACCTGTGCGAAGGGCAGGTCCAGGTCGTACGCCGCGTCCCGCTTGCCGGCGTTCAGGAAGGCCTGCTCGGCGGACGGGCGGGAGACCACCTGCGCCCACAGCCGGAACGCGGGCTCCAGGGCGCCCTCCTCGGGGACCCGGTTGAAGGGGGTCAGCTTGCGATAGTGGCCGTCGTCGTGCGAGACGTACGCGCCCGAGCGCAGCAACTTCAGTACCGGTAGGGAGAGGTCGGGGATCTCCCCGAACACATCGGCCACCGCGTCGAACCAGGCGCTGCCGCCCGCGCTGACGACGATCTCGTCCGTGTCCGCGAACCGCCCCGCCTTGTCGAAGTCCACGGCCAGCGCCACCAGCCGGCGCAGCCATGCGTGCACCCGCTCCGGGGTTGCCTGCGGAACCTCGCCCTCGTACCCGGCGACACCGACCAGCCGTAGCGTCGGGGCGGCGGCCACGGCGTCGGCGACCGCGGCGCACTCCGCCTCTGTGCGGACGCCGGTCCGCGCGCCCTCGCCCGCGGCGAGCTCCACGACGACGTCCACGGGCCGGGCGGCGCCCTTCAGCGCCGCGTCCATCAGCTCCACCCCGCGCACGGAGTCGACGTAACAGACGAACCGGAAGGCCGGGTCGGAGGCGAGCTCAGCGGCGAGGCGGCGCAGAGCCGCCGCGTCCACCAGCTCGTTGGCGAGGAACACCCGCTGGATCCCGAACTCCCGCGCCACCCACACCTGGTGCGGTACCGCGAGCGTGATGCCCCAGGCGCCGTGCTCGATCTGGCGCTGGAAGAGCTGCGGGGCCATGGAGGTCTTGCCGTGCGGGGCGAAGGCGAGGCCGTGGCGTTCGGCATACGTCTCCATCAGGCGCAGGTTGTGCTCCAGGCGCTCGGCGGACAGGGCCAGTACGGGGGTGGCGAAGCCGTCCGTGAAGAGGTTGCGCCGCTCGGCCGCGAGCTCGGCGACCGTGCGGCCCATGGCATCCGGCGGGAGGCCCTTGAAGCGGTGGTCGACGCGTTCCTCGGCCAGAAGGGCGAGCGCTTCAGCGGCCATGGGGCCTCCCTGATCTGGAGTGTTGCGTTATCTGCAATGTTCATTGCGTATGTCGCTCACTGCTGTCTAACATCTCGGCCAACACGAGCACAAGGTTGGGGAGCTACGACCATCGTGACCATCACCGGGACCCGCAACACCCCCGACGTCGTCGACGTCGTCACGCTCGGCGAGTCCATGGTCGCGTTCCTCCCCGGCCGACCGGGCCGCCTCGCCGACGTACCGTCCTTCGACCGGTCGATCGGCGGCGCGGAATCCAACGTGGCCTGCGCCCTGGCCGCCGCCGGGCACGCGGCGCGCTGGGTGAGCCGAGTGGGTGCCGACGGCTTCGGCGACCACCTGATCGAGGCGATCGGCTCCTACGGCGTCGACGTGTCGGCGGTACACCGGGACCCGGTGCGGCCGACGGGCGTGTACTTCCGTACGGCGGGGGACCGCGGGACGCACGCGCACGAGGTGGCGTACTACCGGGCGGGTTCCGCCGCCTCCGCCATGTCTTTTCGCGAGGTGGACCTGGCGGCGGTACGGGCGGGCCGGATCCTGCACCTGTCGGGCATCACGGCCGCCCTGTCGGACGACTGCCTGACCTTGCTGCGAGAACTCACGGCCCCCCGGCCGGGGCGGCCCCTCGTCTCCTTCGACGTCAACCACCGACCCGGCCTGTGGACCGACCGCACCGACGCACGTGTGCTGCTGGAACTGGCGCGGGGCGCCGACATCGTGTTCGTGGGGGAGGACGAGGCGAAGGAGGCGTGGGGGGTGAAGGGCGGCCCGGAGGAGATCAGGGAACTGCTTCCGGAGCCGGGGGTGCTGGTGGTGAAGGAGGGGGCGAGGGGGGCGACGGCGTTCCAGGAGCCTGCCTTCGTATGCGAACCCGCCCTGGCCGTCGACGTCGTGGCGACCACCGGGGCCGGAGACGCCTTCGCCGCCGGATTTCTCTCCGGCACCCTCCGGAGCCTCCCCGTCCGGGACCGGATTCGGTACGGGCACCTCTGGGCCGCCGCCGCTCTCACCGCCCCAGGCGACCTCGCCCCGCCCCCCGCCCGCGACACCGCCGACCGCCTCACCGCCCTCGACGGCGACGCGTGGGGGAGACTTCGACTCGGCCCCGGCTGGACACAGACCGAACAGCGGGCCGATGAGGAGGTAGGCACCCCATGAGCCAGACCGTAGACCGCGCGCTGAGCATCCTGCCGCTGCTCGCCGAGGGCCCCGCAGACCTGGGCCAGGTCGCCGACCGCCTGGGGGTGCACAAGTCCACGGCTCTCCGCCTCCTGCGCACCCTCCACGAGCACGGCATGGTCTACCGCCAGTCCGACCAGCGCTACCGCCTCGGCGCCCGCCTCATCTCCCTCGCCCAGGAGGCGATGGAGAACCTCGACATCCGCGAGATCGCCCACCCCCACCTCGTACGCCTCAACGAGAGTTGCGGACACACCGTCCACCTCGCCGTGTACGAGGAGGACGAGGTGCTCTACATCGACAAGGTCGAGAGCCGCTACCCGGTACGGATGTACTCACGGATCGGCAAGCCGGTCGCCATCACCGTCGCCGCCGTCGCGAAGCTGCTCCTCGCCGACCTGCCCGAGCACGAGCGCCGGGCGCTGGCCGACAAGCTCGACTACCCCATGTACACATCCCGTTCGACCCCCAACGCCCCAGCCTTTCTGAGGGAGTTGGACAAGGTGCGCGAACAGGGCTGGGCCACCGACCTCGGCGGTCACGAGGAGTCCATCAACTGCGTCGCCGCCCCCATCCGCGGCGCGGACGGCAAAGTCGTCGCCGCGATGTCGCTCTCCGCGCCCAACGTCGTCGTCACCGCCGACGAACTCCTCACCCTGCTCCCGCTGGTGCGCCGCACGGCCGACGAGATCAGCGGCGAGTACTCAGGCAAGAACCCGGCAAAGGACCCCGTATGACGGACAAGATCGCGCTCACCCCCAAGACCCACACCACCCCGCCCGCGAAGTTCTCGCACGGCGTGAAGAAGGGCAACATCCTCCAGGTCGCGGGCCAGGTCGGCTTCCTGCCGGCCGAGGAGGGCAGGCCGCCCACGCCCGCCGGTCCCACGCTGCGCGAGCAGACCCTCCAGACCCTCGCCAACGTCCAGGCGATCCTGGAGGAGGGCGGCGCGAGCTGGGACGACGTGATGATGATCCGCGTCTACCTGACCGACGTGGACCACTTCGCCGAGATGAACGAGATCTACAACGCGTACTTCGAGGCGCAGAACCTCACCGCCCCGCCCGCCGCACGCACGACGGTCTACGTCGGCCTCCCCGCGGGCCTGCTCATCGAGATCGACGCCCTCGCCGTCCTGAGCTGACGGAGAGCATCTTCGTATAACGATGCAGGGGGCTGGCTGTGTGGCGCACAGGATCGTCGACCATACTGCCCGCTGTGGAGCAGCGCATAGGATCGAGCAGCCAGCCCCTGGAGGGCGCCGGATTCGACCCGGCCTTCGTCCCCGGGCTCACCTCGCCCGTGTCCAAGGAGCCCGTGTCCAAGGAGCCCGTGTCCAAGGAGCGCGAGTCCGAGGAGACGCAGGCGGAGGAGCCGGCGAAGACCGAGGCGGAGGCCGAGGAGACGGTCGTAGAGGAAGCGGCGGAGGCGGCGGAGGACGACGCCGACGATGCCGACGACGACGGCCCCGTTTTCGAAGCCTCCGACCGCCGGGCGAAGATCGTCGCCGACCGCCGCGGTGTCCGTCTCGCCCTGGACGACCAGGAGTGCGAGTTCCGTTGGGACGAGATCGGCGCCGTGGAGACGGAGTCCGCCCGCTTCGGCAAGCGGTTCACCGTCACGGTGCACACTCCTGACCGCCGTTGGTACCCGATCGAGATCGAGGCGACGGCCAGGAGCCGCTTCAGCGAGTGGGAGTCACAGCTCGACGCCGTGCTGGACGCCTACTTCGAGGAGTCCGAGTAGGGAGTCCTCCTAGCAGTACTGGGACTCCTTCCCGATCGACCGGTACATACAGTCCGCGTTCTCCAGCAACTGCAGCACCGCGTCCCGGTTACGAGAGGTCTCCCGCTCGATCACCTCGTCGGGCGGGTAGAACCCACCGCCGGAGCTGGAGCGCGGATACATCTCGAAGGTGTACCCGAAGATCTTGTGCGCACCCCAGAGATAGTCGTCGATCGACCCGTCGGTGATGTACAGATCGCTGGACTGCTCCGGCGTGTAGCCGTTGCTGGCCGCCATCTTGCCGCCGACCGTCGCGAAGGCGTTCCGGTCGTCGGCCGTCATCCCGGTCGTCGTGTCGGAGTACGTGTACCCGAAGGGCCACAGCACCAGTTCGCTGTAGGTGTGGAAGTCGATCGCGGCCTTGATCTGCTGCACCCCGCCGACGACCCGGCCGCGCACGAAGTTCGCGACCACCTTCACCTCGGGCGCGGACTCTGCCGCCGAACCCCGGTACGTCTCCGAGGACGTGGAACCGGAGGAGCCGCCGCAGCAGCCCCAGCGGTAGTTCCAGTTGCGGTTGAGGTCGGTGCCGACGTACGAGGAACCGGAGTTGGGCTGGCGGTTCTTGCGCCAGGAGCGGTACGAGCCGGTCGCGATGTCGTACTCGCCGCCGTCCGGGTTGACGTCGGGGATGATCCAGATCTCACGGCCGTTCACCATGCTGGTGACCCGGGAGTCGGTGCCGTAGTCGGAGGTCAGCTCGCGCAGCAGGTACAGCGCCATCTCGACGGTGAGGTGCTCACGGGCGTGCTGGTGGTGGGTGAACAGCACCTCCGGCTCGGACTCGTCCGTGCCGACGTTGTCGCTGATCTTGATGGCGGTGATGTTCCGGCCCTGGTACGACGTGCCGATCACACGCGTGCTGGCGATGCTCGGGTTCGCCGAGACGATCGAGTTGATCTCGCTCGTCATCTCCGCGTAGTTGTGGTAGCGGGAGTCGGCCGACGGGAAGTCGAGCAGCCGGATGTCGTCCGCGCCGTTCGACCGGTCCGGTACGGCGGCGAGCGGCGTGACCTCGTAGCCGAGCCCGCGCAGCTTGCGGATCTGGTCGGCGCGGCCGGAGACCACCAGGCCGTGTGAGTCGACCTCGTCCACGCTGACGCCCAGACGCTGGATCGCGGTGCGGTCCCTGGCCGTCGAGTGGGTGTGGATCTCGTACTGGCGGATGTCGTCGGCGGAGGGTGCCGCCCTGGTACCGCTGTCGGCGCTCGCCGTGACGTTCGCGGAGAGGGGTGCCGCGAGGGCCAGGGCGAGGAGGGTGGCGAGCGCGGCGGTGCGTCTGCCGCTGCGGGCGCCCGAGCCTCGTATGCGAAGTCGCATGAATTCTCCTTGTGTCTCCAGGAATTCCGGGATCTCCGGAAGTTGGGGAGTGGAGCAGGGGGGTGGTTCAGCGACGTGCTGGTGCGGGTGGCGCTCATCGTCCGCGTGTGGCATGAGCAGGTCAAGGGTGAAAACGGCCGCGATGGCGTGAACCGTTCGGGCGGCGAGGGCCGGGCAGTGTACGCGTGCGGGCGGCATGTGACACGGGCCTGACGGAAGTTGCACCCGGGCGTGTGAGCTTCGTGTGCATGTCCGGGGCGAAGCGGGGACAGTGAGGGTCCGCGGCCAAGAGGAGGGCCGCACTCCGGCTCGCTTCTCGGACCACAACCTCAGAGGACTGGACTGGCTGATCATGGGCGGATCAGCGCCACGGCGAGGCGACCACGGGTCGCCCGAGTCGACCGGCTTCGTCGACCGGCGCACCGAACTGGCTTCGGTACGGCGGTTGTTGGCCCGCGCACGCCTGGTCACCCTGACCGGTCCCGGCGGCGTCGGCAAGACCCGTCTCGCCACGCGCCTCGCGGACCGGGTCCGCGGCACCTTCCCGGACGGCGTCCGCTTCGTGCACCTGGCGGGACTCGACGACCCTGCCCTCGTCCCGCACGCCGCCGCCCACGCCCTGGGCCTGCACGACCACACCGACCGGCCCCCACTGGACGCGCTCGCCGAACGGCTCGGGCACCGGCGGCTGCTCCTCGTCGTCGACAACTGCGAGCATCTGCTGACGGCTTGCGCGCAGCTGACCGCGGCCCTGCTCCAGCGCACCCCGCATGTGCACGTCCTGGCGACGAGCCGGCACCGCCTCGGCCTGATGGGGGAGCACCTTCTGGAGCTACGGCCCCTGCCCGTCCCTGACCCGGACGGCGACCTGTCCCACGCCCACCGCCACCCGGCACTCGCCCTGTTCGCCGACCGGGCCGCCGCCGTGGACCCCGGCTTCCGGCTGACCCCGGACAACCGGGCGGCCGTGGCCCGCCTGTGCCGCCGCCTCGACGGACTTCCGCTCGCCATCGAACTCGCGGCGGGACGGCTGCGGGACCTCGGCCTCGACCAGCTGATGGAGAGCCTGGACGACCGTCAGGAGCTGCGTGCGACGGTCGACTGGAGCCATCAACTGTGCACGGAACAGGAGCAGTTGACCTGGGCCAGAGCATCGGTGCTGTCGGGCGGCTTCGATCTGGAGACGGCGGAGGCGGTGTGCGCGGACGGCGAACTCCTGCGCCCCGCGGACGTCGTGGAGGCGGTCACCGGCCTGGTGGACAAGTCGGTACTGATCAGACAGACGGCGGCCGGTGCCGTGCGCTACCGCCTCCTCGACACCCTCCGCCACTACGGCCTCGACCGCCTGCGCGCCCTGCCCGGCGAGGAGTTCGCTGCCCGGCGGCGCCAGCGGGCATGGATGCAGCGGCGGGCCAGTGCGTATGAACGCGCCTGGTTCGGCCCGGGGCAACGCGAGATCGTAGCCCGCCTGCGAGCCGACCACGACAACCTGCGCGCAGCCCTCGACTTCGGCCTCACGGCACGGGGAGAACGGCTCGCGGTCCCGGGTGAGCGCGACACCGTGCCTGGCGGGTGCTGTGCCGTGCCGGGCGGGTGCTGTGCCGTGCCGGGCGTGTGTTCTGCCGTATCGCGGGAGTGCCCTGCCGAGCCCGGCGAGCACCTTGCCGTCACCGACGTGCCTGCGGCCGCACGGGCCGAGTTCTCCGCCGTGTCTGAGGACTGTCCGGCTGCACCGGCCGAGTTCTCCGCCGTTTCCGACGAGCCTCCGGCCGCACGGGCCGAGTTCTCCGCCGTGTCCGACGACTGTCCGGCTGCACCGGCCGAGTTCTCCGCCGTTTCCGACGAGCCTCCGGCCGCGCGGGCCGAGTTCTCCGCCGTGTCCGACGACCCTCCGGCCGCACCGGCCGAGCCCTCCGCCGTGTCCGACGACCCTCTGGCCACTCCCGAAGACCGGCTCGCCGCTCTCCGTCTTGCCGGCACCCTCTGGTTCTACTGGCACGCCTGCGGCGCCCCCCGAGAGGGCCGTCACTGGCTGGAACGCGCCCTCGCCGCCAACCCCGAGCCCACCCCGGAACGCGCCCGCGCCCTGTGGATCGCCGGACTCCTCGCCGCCGTCACCCGGGACCTCGTGCACGGCCGCCGCCTCGCCGAGGAGGCCCGCGCCCTCGCCCGAGACCTGGGCGACCAGGCCGAAGCGGCCCACGCCGCCTACGTCATCGGCGTCATCACCCTCTTCCTCGACGACCTGCCCACCGCACTCACCCACTTCGAGGCCGCCGCGACCCGGGGCCGCGTCCCCGGCCAGCACCTCAGCCTGGTCGGCCTCGACCGCGTGGAACTCGCCTGCGCGCTGGGCTTCCTGGGCGAGGCAGACCGGGCCGTCGCCGTCTGCGAGGAGGCCCGCCGGCTCTGCGAACGGCACGGCGAGGAGTGGGTGCACTCGTACGTCCTGCGGATGCTCGCCCTGGCCCACACGGTGAAGCGGGACTGGCCCGCAGCCGATCGCCACGCCCACCAGGCCCTGCGCCTCAAGCTCGCCGTGCACGACATCACCGGCATCGCCCTCACCCTCGACCTCCTGGCCCGCATCGCCACGGAGACCGGCGCCCACGAACACGCGGCGCTGCTGCTCGGCGGCGCCGACCGGATCTGGTCCGACATCGACCGCGACCGCTGGGGCTCCGCCGCCCTCAACAAGACCCGCGAGGACAGCGAGCGCCGAGCCCGTGCGGCCCTGAGCGAGGCCGCGTACGAGAAGGCGTACCGGCACGGCAGCGAGCTGGATCTGACGGAGCTGGTGGGCCAGGCCCTCGACGAAGGACGGGCCGCCCCGGAGCCAGCAGCTCAACCACGAGGCACCCATCTGACCCCCCGGGAGTCCCAGGTGGCCGAGCTCGTGGCGCAGGGCCTGGCCAACCACCAGATCGCCGACCGCCTGGTCATCGCCCGCCGCACCGCCGAGGGCCATGTGGAACGCATCCTCGGCAAGCTCGGCCTGAGCAACCGCAGCCAGCTCGCCGCCTGGGTCACGGCCAGGCACTGAACCACCACCCGACACGGCACAGACAGGGGATCGCGTGAGCAACCGACCACAGGCGTTCGACCACCGCATGACCGTCCTCGCCGCCGACGACGCGTTCGTGGCCGCCGCCCTCCCCTTCCTCGCGGAGGCTCTGGACAGCCCCGACGAACCCCCGCCCGTCGCCATCGCCGCCCCCGGCAAACTGGACCTCCTGCGGGACGCCCTCGGCGCCGACGCGAAGCACGTGGGACTCGTCCCGCACACCGACTGGTACACCGGTTCGGCCGCCAATGCCGTCGCCCAGGCGGCCGGTTACCTCGCCGCGCACGGCGGCCCCGGCGGCCGTATCCATCTGCTGATGGAACCCGTCTGGAGCGGCCGGGCCGGACGCTCGCCACGCGAGAGCGCCGAGTGGATCCGCTACGAGGCCCTCGCCAACCTCCTGTTCGCCCCTCTCGCCACCACCGCCCTGTGCGTCTACGACACCCGCACGGCCGGCCCCGCCCTCATCGCCGAGGCCCGCCGCGCCCACCCCGCCACGGGCGTGTACGAGGACCCCGTCCGGCTCGCCGCCGAGCTGGACGCCGTACCCCTGCCACCGCCCCCCGCCGACGCCACGCCGCTGGCCCGCGCGGACGCCGAAGCCGTACGGGCCTGGTCGGGCGGGAGCGGGCTGTCGGCGGCGGACGCGGAGCTGTTCGCGCTGGCCGTCACCGAGGCGGCGGCCGCGCTCGGGCCCGTCACCGGGGTGCGGCTGTGGGGCGAGGCGCCGGGCTGCGTCTGTGAGCTACGCTCCACCCGGCGCGTCGAGAACCCCCTGGCCGGCTTCGTCCCGCCGGACACCGGCGAACTGGAACCAGGACAGGGCCTGTGGTACGCCCGCCAGGTCTGCGCCTACGTCGACGTCCGGGACGACGCGGACGGGTCGACCGTACGCCTGCAATACGGGTAGTGCGGGCGGGACGCAGGTAGGGAAACAGGTATATCTACCCGTGCGCCCGGTCCATGGCCCGACGACCATGGACAACATGCTGCAACTCCGGAACGGCCCCCACCGTCAACCGCCCGTCGGAGCAGGTCATCTGACCGCGGAGTACGACCCCCGCCCCTCCGCGATCCGCGAGGCCCGCGCGGAGGTGCGCAGGCAGCTGGAGCTATGGGGTCTCGCGGGCCAGGATGATGTGCTGGACACCGCCGAGCTGCTGGTCAGCGAGCTGGCGACCAACGCGCTGCTGCACTCGGCGAGCCGGTTCCGGGTGACCCTGTCCGCCGCGCACGGCATCCTGCGCTGCGAGGTCCAGGACGCCGGCCGGCGCACTCCGCAGGTGCTGGACGCGGGCGGTTCGGAGAGCGGGCGGGGGATGTTCCTGGTGGACGCGCTGGCCCGAAGATGGGGCTGCCATCAGGACGGGCAGCGCAAGACGGTGTGGTTCGAACTCTGACGCGCCCTCTTGTCGGCCCGGTCCCGCTGCGGTTTCTTGATCTGCATGGTGGACAGCTCGGGAAACACTCAGACAACACAGACCGACGCAATCGACTCCTCCCCCCGTAAGTCCAGTTGGAAGTACATCGGCCCTGGCATCGTTGTTGCCGCGACCGGTGTCGGCGCCGGTGACCTGGTGGCCACGCTGATCGCCGGAAGCAGCTTCGGGTACACGCTGCTGTGGGCCGCGATCATCGGCTGTCTGGTGAAGATCTCCCTCGCCGAGGCGGCCGGGCGATGGCATCTGTCCACCGGACGCACCCTGTTCGACGGCTGGGCGAGCCTCGGCCGCTGGACCACCTGGTTCTTCGTCGGCTACGTCGTGATCTGGGGCTTCGTGTACGGCGCGGCGGCCATGTCGTCGAGCGCGCTGCCGCTTCAGGCGCTCTTTCCCGATGTGATGGACCTGGAGTGGTGGGGCGTGGCCTGCGGCCTGGTGGGCCTGGTCTTCGTCTGGTTCAACAAGTACGCGGTCTTCGAGAAGGTCATGACGGTCCTGGTGGGCGTCATGTTCGTGGTGACCGTCTACCTGGCGATCCGCGTCACCCCGAACCTCGGCGACGCCTTCGCGGGCCTGCTGCCGGTGCTGCCCGACGAGAAGGACTCCGTCCTCAACACCCTCGGCCTGATCGGCGGCGTCGGCGGCACCATCACGCTGGCCGCGTACGGCTACTGGGTCAACGCCAAGGGCTGGACGAACACCGGCTGGATGAAGGTCATGCGGCTGGACAACCGGGTCGCCTACGCCACCACCGGAATCTTCGTCGTCGCGATGCTCTTCGTCGGCGCGGAACTGCTGCACTCGGCGAACGTCGCCATCGCCAGTGGCGACAAGGGCCTGCTCCAGCTCAGCGACATCCTGGAGGCGGAGTACGGCACGGCGACGGCGAAGTTCTTCCTCATCGGCTTCTTCGCCACCTCGTTCACCTCGCTGATCGGCGTCTGGCACGGAGTGAGCCTGATGTTCGCGGACTTCGTCGAGCGCTACCGCAAGGGCGACGAGACGCGCGGCGAGGAGATCGCCACCGGCAGCCGCGAACGCGGCCTGCCCTTCCGCCTCTACCTCCTGTGGCTGACCTTCCCCCCGATCGTCCTGCTCTTCCAGGGCCAGCCCTTCCGCCTGATCATCATCTACGGCGTCCTGGGCGCGGCGTTCCTGCCGTTCCTGGCCGGCACCCTGCTCTGGCTCCTCAACTCCGCCCGCACCCCGGCCCAGTGGCGCAACGGCGCTCTCAGCAACACCATGCTGGTGATCGCGGGCCTGCTGTTCCTGATCCTGTGCGTGAAACAGATCTGGGACCAGCCGTGGTCGGAGTTCTTCTGACGAACCCCGACCACGGACCGGGGCGGCGCTACGGCAGCGCGTGCACGTGCGGACCCACCGCGTTGGACCACGCGTTGCCCGCCGTCGCGTCCCAGTTCGTCGACCAGGTCATCGCGCCCCGAAGATCGGGATACGTCCTCGACGGCTTGAAGGAACCGCAGTTGGTGCCCTTCGCCAGACAGTCGAGCGCGCTGTTCACCACCGACGGGGACACATACCCGCTGCCCGCGCCCCGGGTCGAGGCCGGCAGACCCAGGCCCACCTGGGACGGGGCAAGCCCGCCCTCCAGCTGGATACAGGCGAGCGCGGTCAGGAAGTCGACCGAGCCCTGGCTGTAGACCTTGCCGTCGCAGCCCAGCATCGAACCGCTGTTGTAGTACTGCATGTTGACGACCGTGAGGATGTCCTTCACGTTCAGCGCCGTCTGGAAGTAGGAGTTCGACGTCGACTGCATGTCGATGGTCTGCGGGGCCATCGTCAGGATCATCGACGATCCCGCCTTCGCCGACAGCGACCTGAGCGCCTGCGTCATGTACGTCGCGTTGAGCCCGTTCTCCAGGTCGATGTCGACGCCGTCGAAGCCGTACTCCTGCATCAGCGCGTACACCGAGTTGGCGAAGTTGGTCGCGGACGCCGAGTCGTTCACCGACACCGTGCCCCGCTCACCGCCGACCGAGATGACGACCTTCTTCCCGGCCGCCTGCTTCGCCCGGACGTCCGCCTTGAACTGGTCGACGGTGTAGCCGCCGAGCCCGGCCGAGTCGAGGTTGAAGGTCACCGCTCCCGGAGTCCCGGTCGCGTCGGCGAAGGCGACCGCGATGATGTCGTACTGCGCCTGGACGTCGGAGAGCTTCTGCACGGTGGCGCCGTTGTTGAAGTTCTGCCAGTACCCGGTCACCGCGTGCTTCGGCAGCGCGGGTCCGGTCGGGGTCGCCGTCGTCGTCCCGGTCACCGTCGCCGACTTCGGCGACTCACCGGCCGAGTTGGTCGCCGTGACCTGGAAGGAGTACGAGGTGGAGGCCGCGAGGCCGGTCACGGTCGCCGAAGTGCCGGTCACCGCCGTCACCTTGGTGCCGTTCCGGTAGACGTTGTAGCCGGTCGCGCCCGAGACCGTGTTCCAGGCCAGGGAGATCGACGACGAGGTCCGCCCGGACACCGTCAGCCCGCTCGGCGCACCGGGGATCGTCGGCGCAGGGTCACCGCCACCGCCCCCGTCGGGCCCGAACACCGAGAGATCGTCGGCGTGGTAGGCGGCCTGTCCGTACCAGCCGTGCGTGTACACGGTCACCGAGCGGGTCGATGAGCCGGTGGTGAAGGTGGTGGTCAGCTGCTTCCAACTGGTGGAGTCCGGCGTCCACGTCGACACGTCCGTCGTGCCGGTGCCGGTCACGCCCAGATAGGCGTACCCGCCCTGCACCCAGGCGCTGAGCGTGTACGTCGAGTTCGGCTGGACCGCGACCGCCTGGGTGCAGCGGGCGTTGTCCTGCCCGGCCGGGGTCGCCTTCAGCGCGGCCGAGCCGCCGTGCACCGGCGAGGAGACGGTCGTGCCGCTGCTCGCGGAGCACGTCCAGTTGGTCAGGCCGGACTCGAAGCCGGCGTTCTTGGCGTTGTTGACATCGGCGGCGGACGCCTGGCCCGTGCCCGCGAAGGAGAGGGCGAGCGCCAGGGTGACGGCACCCGTCCAGAGACGTGTCGATCGTCTGCGTATGGACATGTCAAATAAGTTGGTCCAGACCAATCCTTCTGTCAAGGGGTGCCGTCGAGATGCTCAACCTGCCCCGATTTGGCGCAACTTGTGAAACGGCAGTTCCTCCATAGCTGCAGAAACGCTGTTCTCCGGTCATGGAGCCGTGGATACAGTGCTCAGGTAGTCACGCAGTGAAGTCGACTGTGTGTCCTGGGTGTACCGGAGTGACGCCGGTCGGGCCGGCGGGCATGGGGAGTGGGGAGCTGCGCGTGCCAACTGCCATCGCCGTGACCAGTGCCGACCTGGCGCTGCCGCCACAGGACGAACGGACCGTGCCCGCCGTCGTGCTCCAGGACCTGGACCGGCAACCGCTCGACCGGTCCCTGACCGCCCTTCAAGCGGTCGTCGAGCAGTACGGCCATGTCATAGTCGTCTGCTCCGGGGCCCTCGACCCCACCGTGGAACGCCGGCTGCACACCCTCCGCTCCCTCATGGAGAGCGACCGGATCGCCCTGTTCCGCCCCGAACTGCCTCCGCTCGGACTCGCCGTCCTGGCCCGCCAGTTGCGCCAGCTCGCCTCCTGCGACCTCAGCCCGGGCGTCCTCGCCTCGGCGGGCCGTCTGCTCACCCACTACATCCACGCCGGGGCGCTCCTCGGCTCCGTCACCAAGCTCGACCGGGTCCCCGTCGGGCTGAAGTCCCACGCCAAGTCCTGGGTCCCGGGCAACCACTTCGGCGTCCTCGCCCACCCCGAACCGCAGCTCGTCCGGATCGGCCCCGAAGCCGCCCTCACCGGCCCCGAGTTCGGCACCCGGATGCTCGTCGCCAGAGGCCAGCTCCAGTCCGACTGGGTCACCGACACCCTGGCCAGGTCCTGGAGCGTCCAGGGGCTGCGCGAGGTGCCGCTGCCCGCCGAGTCGGAGCGGTGGTGGGGGACGGGACGGCTGATCGAGTTCTGTGCCTACCTGTCCGACCTGTCCGTGCTGTACCAGCTTGTCACCTCGGTACGCCAGAGCACCTGCCACTGGTGCGGCATCGACGTCATCGGCGACCGCTGTGTGTTCTGCTCCGCGACACCGCCCGTACCCGAGACCCGCGCAGGCTGACCGAACCCGGAAGCCGCGTCAGACCGATCCCGACCGATTCCCCCAATGAGGTTGCACGGTTCATGAACTCCCGTCAGCGCCGCGGCGTGATACTCCTGATCCTGTCGGTCGTCTGCGCCCTCGGCGCCTTCGCCGGCGTGCTGTCCGTCATCGACGACGCCGAGTCCAAGGTCGGCCCCGAGGTCACCGCCTACCGGCTCAAGGCGAACGTGGAGCCCTACAAACCGCTGGCCGCGGCCCAGTTCGAGAAGATCTCGATGCCCGAGCGGTGGCTCTCCGACAACGCGGTCACCGATCTCCGCGAGATCGAGGGCAAGATCGCGGTCACCGCCCTGAAGAAGGGCTCCCTGCTGCAGAGCGACATGATCGTGGCACAGCCCGCCCTGCAGCCCGGGCAGCAAGAGGTCGCCATCATGATCGACGCGGCTACCGGGGTGGCCGGCAAGATCACGCCGAACTCCACCGTGAACGTGTACGCCACCTTCGAGGGCGCGCGGGAGGGCGACCCCGCCCAGTCCAAGATCATCGTCACCAACGCCAAGGTCCTCGACGTAGGCGACCTGACCCCCCTGGAGCCGGACGCCGACGACCGCGACCGGCAGCTCACCAAGGCCGTCCCGATCACCTTCGCACTGTCCACCCTCGACGCCCAGCGCCTCACGTACGCCGAGTCGTTCGCCCAGCGGGTCCGGCTCGCGCTGGTGGCGCCCGGCAGCGACACCACGGTCCCCGAGTCGGACCGGACGTACGAACTCGCGAAGGACAAGTGAGAGGCCCGCATGCCCACGAGGATCCTCCCGGCGGTCGGTGACGCGGACGCGGTCCGGTCGGTAACGACCCTGCTCTCCCAGCTCCCGGACGCCGAACCGGTCGCCCCGGTGACCGACTCCACCCAGCTCATCGACACCCTCGCCCGGCTGGCCGCCGAGTCCGTCGACGAACTGCCCGAGGTCGTCGTCGTCCACGAACGCATCGGCCCGGTCCCCGCCCTGGAACTGATCCGCGAAGTCGCCCTGCGCTTCCCGGCGGTCGGCGTCATCCTCGTCACCTCGGACGCGAGCCCCGGCCTCTTCCAGGCGGCCATGGACTACGGCGCGCGGGGCCTGGTGGCGCTGCCTTTGTCGTACGAGGAACTCGCGAGCCGCGTCCAGGCCGTCGCCTCCTGGTCGGCGGGCGTACGGCGTCATCTCGGCGGCGCCCTTGAGGTGTTCACCGGCGTCGGCGGCACCGTCGTCACGGTGAGCGGCGCCAAGGGCGGGGTCGGCACGACGCTGGTCGCCATCCAACTGGCCCTCGCAGCCCAGGCGTCGGGCCGTAGCGCGGCCCTGCTCGACATGGACCTCCAGACCGGCGACATCGCCTCCTACCTGGACGTCCAGTTCCGCCGCTCGGTCGTCGACCTCGCGACCATCACCGACATCACCCCGCGCGTCCTCGCCGACGCCGTCTTCCGCCATGACACCGGGCTCGCCCTGCTCCTCGCCCCCGGCGAGGGCGAACGCGGCGAGGAGGTCACCGACCGCGCCGCCCGCCAGATCGTCAGCGCCCTGCGCTCCCGCTACGAGGTCGTGGTCGTCGACTGCGGCGCCCAGCTCAGCGGCGCGGGTGCGGCGACCGTGGAGATGGCCGACACCTCCCTGCTGGTCACCACCCCCGACGTGGTCGCCGTCCGCGGCGCCAAACGCGCCGTACGCATGTGGGACCGCCTCCAGATCCGCAAGGCCGAGGAGACCACGGTCGTCGTCAACCGCCACACCCGCGGCACCGAGATCCAGCCCCCGCTGATCCAGAAGATCACCGGCACGGGTCTTGCGGCCACCGTGATTCCGTCGAACTTCAAGGAACTCCAGGGCGCCGTGGACGCGGGCCGCCTCCACGAACTCGACGCCAAGAGCACCGTCAAACAGGCCCTGTGGACCCTCGCGGGTGAACTGGGCCTGGTCAAGGCCCCCGAGGGCGACCGCAGAGCAGGCCGGGGGTCCTTTCGCCGACGGCGGGACGGTGGGGGATGAGCGTGCGTGCGGGGCTACGGGGACGCGACCGGGGCCAGGTCACGATCGAGTTCCTCGGCATGACCCCGCTGATCATCCTGACGCTGGTGCTGCTGTGGCAGTGCGCGCTGCTCGGTTACACCTTCACGCTGGCGGGGAACGCCGCGGACGAGGCCGTACGGGCAGCGACGGCGGCCGAGGACCGACAGGGCGCCTGCCAGGAGGCGGGGCTGAAGCATCTGCCGGACGCGTGGGAGGGCGGCGCCGACGTGGACTGCGGCGAGAGCGGCGGGCTGGTCACGGCCGACGTCCATCTGGAGGTCCCGGTCCTGTTCCCCGGGTCGATCGGCTTCCCCTTCGAGGTCGACGGCCACGCGGGCGCGGTCGTGGAGGAGGGGGACTGAGATGCCGTACGAGCACTTTCGCCGCGACCGTGGCCAGGTGGCCATCGAATACCTCGGGTTCATTCCGATCCTGATCCTGGTCGCCATGGCGGCCGTCCAGATCGGCCTCATCGCCTACACCGCCCAGCAGGCGGGCACCGCCGCGCGTGCCGGAGCGCGCAGTGCCTCGCTGGACGGGCCCTTCGCGCAGGACTGTCAGGCCGCGGTGAGCGGCTGGCTGGCCGACGGGACCGCGTGCGCGAGCGCCGGCCTCGGCGACGAGGTAGAGGTCACCGCGACCGTCGACATCCCGTCCATCGTGCCCGGCTGGGACTTCGGCGACGCCACCAAGTCCGCCACCATGCCGCTCGACCACTGAGGAGCACGAGAGCCATGAGCCTGCGGGCACGAATCAACTCCCCGGAGGAGAACGGACACAGGGGCGAGGACGGCCATCTGGTCGCCTCCTACCGGGCCAAGCTCCTGGAGGAGATCGACCTCGCGGAGATGAGTTCGCTCGCCGCGGCCGAACGCCGGGCCCGTCTGGAACGCGTCCTCGGCCACATCATCAGCCGCGAGGGCCCCGTGCTGTCGACGGTGGAACGCTCCCAGCTGATCCGCAGAGTCGTCGACGAGGCACTCGGCCTCGGCATCCTGGAACCCCTCCTGGAGGACGCGTCGATCACCGAGATCATGGTGAACGGCCCCGACGCGATCTTCGTGGAACGGGCAGGCAGGGTCGAGCAGTTGCCCCTCCGCTTCCCCTCCCACGACCAGCTGATGCAGACCATCGAGCGGATCGTGTCGACGGTGAACCGGAGGGTGGACGAGTCCAACCCGATGGTCGACGCACGCCTGCCGTCGGGCGAGAGAGTGAACGTGATCATCCCGCCCCTGTCCCTGACCGGCGCGACCCTCACCATCCGCCGCTTCCCCCGCTCCTTCACCCTGCACGAGATGATCGGCCTGGGCTCGCTCGACGAGCACATGGTGTATCTGCTGGCCGGCCTGGTGCAGGCGAAGTTCAACATCATCGTCTCGGGCGCGACGGGCACGGGAAAGACGACGCTTCTCAATGCCCTGTCCGGCCTGATCCCCGAGGTGGAACGGATCATCACGATCGAGGACTCGGCGGAACTGCAACTCCAGCAGGGCCATGTGATCCGCCTGGAGTCCCGCCCCCCGAACGTGGAGGGACAGGGCAGGGTCACGATCCGGGACCTGGTCCGCAACTCGCTCCGTATGCGCCCCGACCGCATAGTCGTCGGCGAGGTCCGGGGCGGCGAGTCCCTCGACATGCTCCAGGCCATGTCCACGGGCCATGACGGCTCCCTCGCCACCGTGCACGCCAACAGCACGGAGGACGCCCTGATGCGGCTGAAGACGCTGGCCTCCATGTCGGACGTGGAGGTCCCCTTCGAGGCGCTGCACGACCAGATCAACAGCGCGATCGACGTCATCATCCAGCTCACCCGCTTCGCCGACGGCGCCCGCCGCATCACCGAGATCGCCATCCTCGACAGCCACGGCGGCGAACCGTACCGACTGGCCACGGTCGCCCGCTTCAACGCCCAGCCGATGGCACCGGACGGCCGGATCTACGGCGCCTTCGAGTACTACCCCCTCCCACGCCGCACGGCGGACCGCCTCTACATGGCGAACCAGCCGGTGCCGCAGGCCTTCGGGGTGGCGCGAACCGTGGAGCAGTTGGCGATACGAGCGGCGAGGTAGGGAGGAAGTAATGGAATTCCGGACGCTGATCACGCTGACCACCGGCATCACCCTGCTGACCTGCGCCCTGGCGGTGGCCGGCATCCACGCCTACGCGGCCGGCCGGGCCCAGCGCCAGGCACTGGTGGAGCGACTCTCTTCCTCGGGCCAGATCGCTGTGGGGGGCCGTAGGCGCCGCTTCGGCGACCTGGACCGCAGACTGCGCCGTACGAAGCTGGGCCGGAAGCTGGAACTGCGGCTTGCGGCGACGGGCCTGGACGTGACGCCGGGCGAGTTCTTCGTCTACATGCTGACGGCGGTGGCGGGCCTGTGGCTGGTCGGCCAGGCGACGCTGGCGCCCTTCTTCGGCCCGATAGCGGGGCTGCTGGGGATCTGGGCGGCGGTCCAGTTCCTGAACTGGCAGCGCCAGAAGCGCATCGAGCGCTTCATCAACCAACTCCCCGAGCTGGCCCGCATCCTGGCGAACGCGACGCACGCGGGCCTTGCCCTGCGTACCGCGATCGGCATGGCGGCGGAGGAGCTGGAGGCCCCGGCGGGCGAGGAACTGGCGAAGGTGGCCAACCAGTTGGCGATCGGCGCCTCGATGGACGACGCGCTGGGCGAACTGGCGGACCGACTGCCGTCCCGCGAACTGGTCGTCCTGGTGACGACGCTGGTCCTGTCGAACAGGGCGGGCGGCCAGGTGGTCAGCGCCCTGCGCAACCTGACGGAGACGCTGGAGGAGCGAAAGGAGACCCGCAGGGAGATCCGCACCCAGCTCTCCCAGGTGAACATGACGTCGTACGCCGTCCCGGCCATGGGCATCGGCTCCCTGTTCCTGATGAACGGCGTGAAGGACGGCGCGCTGGACCGTATGACGGGTTCACCGGCCGGTCAGGTGGCGGTGATCGTGGCGTTCGGGCTGTACGCGATCGGTTTCGTCCTGATCCGCCGCCTGTCGCGGATCGACGTCTGAGAGGGGCTGTCATGGCACTGCTGCTGGCCCTGCTGATGGGCATGAGCGTGTGGGGCATCTTCGCGGGCATCCGCATGTACCGGGCGGATGTGAAACTCCCCGGTGACCTCCAGTTGGCGCTGGAGGTGGGCGCGACGCGCACCGGCGCGGTGGACTCGGTGATCGACCGCATGGGCATGCGGTACGCGCCGGCGGTGCTGCGCCTGATGGGCCCGAAGCAGGTGGCGAAGTACCGCCGCAAGATCGACCTGGCGGGCAACCCGGGCGGCCTCACGATCGACCGTTACGCGGCCCGCCGAGCGGTGTACGGCTGCCTGGGAGCGGTAGGCGGCCTGGTCTTCCTGATGCGAGGCCAGTATTTGGTGACTCTGCTCCTCCTCGCCTTCGGCGCGTTCTGGACGGAGGTCGGCATCTGGTCGGCGATCCGGATCCGCAAGGACGTGATCGAACGTACGCTGCCGGACTTCCTGGATGTGTTGGCGGTGGTGGTGAGCGCGGGCCTGGGTTTCCGCCAGGCACTGGACCGCGTGGCCTCCCGCTACGAGGGCCCCTGGGCGGACGAACTCCGCATCACGCTCCGCCAGATGGACCTCGGCATGAGCCGCCGCCAGGCCTTCGCGGAACTCCGACGCCGGAACGACTCGGAACAGGTCGCGATGTTCGTGACGGCACTCCAGCAGGGGGAGGAACTGGGGGCACCGATCGTCGACACGCTGGTGGCGTTGGCGAAGGACATGCGCAGGACGGACGCCCAGAACGCCCGCCGAAAGGCGGCGAGGGCGGTCCCCAAGGCCACGATGATGATCACGACGTTCATGGTCCCGGCCACGATGATCCTGCTGGGGGCGGGGCTGTTGCTGGGGTCGGGGACGGACTTCGGGTCTATTACGGGGGAGTAGGGGGGGAGTACGGGGGAGTGAGTCGGAGTGAGGTTGTGCCGACGGTGGCGCTCGCGCGAGCAAACGCTGAACGGCCGCCCTGGGTAAGGAATTTCCTCGAACTTCTTTCGCAGATGCAATCGGATGTGGGACAGTCGTGGTCGTACCGGCCAAGGCTTCGGCTGAGGGTGCAGGAGGGGGAGATCATGGACCGCATCGCATGCGGGACGCACGACCGACAGATCACCGCCCCCTGCTCCGCCGCCGAGAAGGCCACCAAGAACCACCTCGACCGCATCTTCGCCAAATCCCACAGCGTCAACCGTGCCGAGGCTTCCGCCAAGTGCCCGGGACGCAGGCGTGGTTCACGTCAAGGACTGAGGTGACCGGCGGTGACACGAGGTCGAATTTCAGACAGGACCCGAAATTGGGTCCTGGGACCCTCTGGTGTTCCGGCTGTTCCCGAATACGTTTCTCATGAGCCCTACGAGCCAACTGTTCAGCGATCGCCTGATACCAGAGGGGAACACAATGAAGAACTGGATCAAGTCCCGCGCCGCCCGGGGGGACGAGGGGCAGACGGCGGTGGAGTACTTGGGGATCATCGCGGTGGTCGTGGCGATTGTGTTGGCGATTACGGGGACGGATATCGGTCAGTCGATCTACAACGCGATCACCGACAAGATCATCGAAGTCACCGGTGGATGATGTGGCTGCGTAGGCACGGCGACTCAGGGCAGGCATTCCCCATCTACATCACGGTGGTGGGAGGCCTGCTCTTTCTCGCGTTCGCCTACCTTGCGGTCGGGCAGGCCGCGGCGAATCGGAACGGCGCCCAGACAGCCGCTGACGCTGCTGCCCTCGCGGCGGCGCAGGACACCCGGGACCAACTTGCGGGCAAGTGGATCGAAGTCGTACTCGACCCGACCCAGTGGCAGGACATCTTCGACGGCTACGCACCTGGACTTGTGCCTTCGTCGTGCGCGCGGGCAGATCAGCTCGCGGGACTGAACGACGCGCATGTGACCGGATGCGATCATCCGGGCCCCTTGGAGTACAAGGTCGCGGTCGAGATGGACAAGTCCGTCGGAGACTCCATCGTCCCCGGCACTGAGGAAATTCACTCGACAGAGTCCGCCATCGCCGTGATTGAGCCGCGCTGCACGTTCGAACTCCCCGAAGGCGACGCCGGAGACGATGTGCTGCCGCAGTTGACTTGCAAGGACAGGAACTGGGATCTCGATCCCGAAGACCTCACAGATCTGCCGGGCCCCGAGGACCTCTTCGACGTCCATCTTGCCGACTGACAAGCGAACGACGAGTGATGAAGGAATCAGAGGCATGAGCATTCGGTTCACGACGAAGGCCCGTAGGGGGATAGTCGCTCTGACTCTTGCGACTGGTCTGGCCCTCGGTGTGGCCGGCTGCGGCGGCGGAGACGACGAGCAGAAGCCGAAGCCTTCGGCGTCAGCCTCGGAGGAGAATGGTGGATCCGAGCCGAGTGCCCAGGAAGGACAGGCAGACGAGCCTTTGGCCGAACTGAAGGGGCCCGGCGGCTTGCTGCTTCAGCTCACCTCGGCACAGCGGGACTCGGGCGGCTTCGTCACGGTCGGCGGCACCCTGAAGAACGACGGCGACAAGACCCTGGCACTCCCGGCCCAGTTGAGCGGTAACGAGACCGAGATCATCAGAAACGGTCGATCGTTCGGTGGGGCGACTCTGGTCGATTCCAAGGGAAAGAAGCGCTATTACGTCCTACGGGACACGGATGGCCGCCCTCTCACGACCACGGGCATCACGTCCATCAAATCCGGTGAGAGCATCCCCGTGTTCATGCAGTTCCCCGCGCCACCGAACGACACGACGGAAGTCACCTTCCAGTTGCCCATGTTCGCCCCCGCAGACATCACGATCTCTGGGTGAGGCCTCACATGACCCCCACCCCACCCCGCTTTGCCCTGACCCTCACTGCCGTCTCGGTGATGGTCGCCATGAGCTTCATCGGAGCCGTGACCGCCCACGCGGACGACAACCCCAGCGTCCCCCCAGGAACCGAAGCCACAGCCACCGCCCCCGTCGAAGTGGACCCCAACGACCCAGACCTGAAGCTCCCCGAGGGCGCAACCCTCGCCGAAGCCAAGGTGCTGGACATCAAACAGGTAGTCGAAGACCAGAGCGGTGACGAACGCCGCGAAGACACCAACGCGGACGTGAAGTTCGCGCTGCAGGCGGAGGTCCTGTTCCCCAAGGACAGCGCCAAACTGAACGGCGAGGCAAAGGCCCGAATCGCAGCAATCGCGGAAGAGATCAAAACCCAGAACGCAACAAAGATCCGAGTCTTCGGCTTCACGGACAACCTGGGCTCATCGGCCCACGGCGACGTCCTGTCCAAACAACGAGCCAACGCCGTAGAAGACGTCCTCAAATCCGAACTGAACGACCCGAACATCACGTACGAGGTAAGAGGCTACGGCGAGCAATACCCCATCGCTTCCAACACAACAGAGGCCAGCCGCAAGAAGAACCGACGGGTAGAGGTCTCCTTCCCGCGCTCGGAGAGCTGACCGTCAGGCCGGGTGACGGTCGCCTGCGCCGTACCGTCACCCGGCGGGGATCCCCTTACGTGGTCAGGCTTCTCGCGTCAGGCGCCCGCTTGACGGGCCTGCGGGCCGCGCGCTTCCCCTCGATGATCCACTGGGACGCCCACTCCGCCGACATCAGCGCCCCCTCCTGCCAGCCGGGCAGCGCGGACACCTGGTCGCCGATCACGAAGAAGTTGTCCTGGCCCTGCGGGTAGATCAATGTCGAGTACATCTTCTTGTGCTCCGGGTCATCCCCGCGCCAGTCGGCCCACGCACCCAGTTGGGAGGGCACCTTCTTCCATGCGATCGACATGCCCAGCCGGTCCGGGACGATGGCGTTGCTGGCGAACTCGTCGTGCAGCTTCGTCGCGGCTGCGCGGGCCACGCTCAGCCGTTCCAGGTGCGGGCGGTTGCCGAGCGCGACCGCGTTCTCGTAGTGGTTGTACGCTCCGGTCAGCGTGCCCTTCCCCGCGGATGAGAAATAGTCGTTGGACGGATACCAGATCTGCTCGATCTCGTGATCGATCCTGCTGATGCCTCCGTAGATCTGATACCTCTCCGACTCCCAGAAGCGCTGGTTGGCTTGCCAGCCGACCTTGCAGGCGTCCGCGAAGGGTGTGCCCCGGACAGCGGACAGGAAGTCCTCGGAGAAGTTGTTGAGAGTGACGTGTTTGCGCAGCACCGACATCGGGATGTTGCTCAGGCAGTAGTCGAACCGCTGAGTACGCTCCGTGCCGTCCTGCGTCCAGCTGACGTTCACGCCGCTGCCGTCCAGGGCGATGCCTTGGACAGGCGCCTTGTATGTGATCGTGCCGGCCGGCAGTGCGGCGGCCGCGCGGCGCCAGATGCTGTCCATGCCACCGACCGGCTGAAACGATGTGGTGTGCCAGTGAAGATTGGAGTCCTGATAGAAGGAGTCTTCCCAGAACTCACTCGCCAGCAGGTCCTGGAGAAGCAGTGGATCCACCGGCTCCTCCATCTGCCGGACGGTCGGGGTCCTGGCCAAGCCGGAACGCGTGGAGCCTACGTAGCTCCTGTCGGTGGGATCGAGTGCGCCGAACTCGATGAGAAGATTCCCGAACTGTTCGCGCTGTGCGGGGGTCAGTCCGTCTTCGGCCTGCGTTCCCTTTTGCAGGGCCTGAGTGAGGTACTGGGCGATGTAGCCACGCGTGTCGTTGGCGATCCGGCGGTTGGGCCTGGGTGCGCCCCGCCATGCCTTGTCGGTCTGGTACAGGTTGGCTGTAGTGGTGTGGATGTACGGCTCCAGCGGGACCTTGAGTTTGCGACAGAAGTCGAGGACCCGCTGGTGGACGTACGGGATGCGGCCGGCGCCGAGGTTGAGGTAGAGGTTCTCGTCGAACTGGCAGGTCTGGGTCTGAACCGAACCGTCATCCCACACTTCGCTGATCTCGTCGCCTGGGCGGGCGGTCAGTGTGCGGCCCCCGACCCGGCTCTGGGACTCCAGCACCGTCACCCGGTAGCCGGCCTCCACGAACCGGATCGCGGCCGCCAGGCCGGCGGGGCCGGCGCCGAGGACTGCCACCGTCTTGCCGTTGTCCACCTTCCTGACCGGTCTCGTCAGCCCGTCGGTGGCGGGCGCCGCGAACGCCGGTACGGCTCCGGTCATGACCTGCGCCAGTGTCGCCGAGGTAGCGGCGGCCCCGGCCATGCCCAGGAAGTGACGACGCGAGGTACCCTCGCCCGACTGACTCATCGTGTGCTCCTCCAGCAATGTCAACGACGGCAACTGCGGAGAGTAATCATTATCACGTAGAGTCATCGATGAAGGACGTCGCGTTACGACACGCCACGCGTGGGCCGTTCGCTCGGGTCAGAGCTGCTCGGGTGTGGTGATGCGACCCTGGCTACGGCGAAGAAGAGTTCGACGGCCCGTTCCTGGACAACTGCCTTGTCGAGGGCGCCGACACGTACGGGTTCATACCCGGCGTCGATGATGAGCCGTGCACGGCGAAGTTGAGGTTGAGACCCCGCATCCGGTCGAGTGCCTCGGCGACAACGGGGCCGGGAACGGCGAGTAGGACGCCCCGGCGTCAGCGTCGACGAGTCCATCTTGGCCAGGGCAGAAACAACCACCACTCTCGGTGACAAGAACGACGGAATCGCCCCATGCCGACGAACTCGCCCAGCCCATCGGAGCCACCCCGCGCCCTGGGCCAACTGGTGTGGGCCAATCGCGGCCGTACCGACCCGCTAACGGCTAACGGCTGCTCACCCGATACCGCAGTCCACCTCGACGACCACCCGCACCCCAACCCGCAGCCCCCACCCCACCATCGCCCCGGCCCCGGCCTCCAGCACGTGCCGGGCCCGGAGTCGAGGCAATCCGAGGCGGCCGGGCTTCATGGTGCGTACGGCGATGACACGCAGCCGCCGATCGAGATACGCGACGTCGATGGGGATCCGCATGCCGATGGTGTGCACGCTGTTGGCGGGGGACAGCAGGAGTACCCCGTCCACGGCGTCCCGCCCGAGCAGTCCCCGAGTCCGGGCCCGATAGGACGAGGCGATCTCAAGAGGCAGGCCGATATCCCCCACCTGTCCCTGAACGACCAACTTCCCTCGCCCGTCCCGCCATTGCCGTCCCATGACGAGGTATCTCCCCGATCACAGCAGCGCTATTCACGCCACCGAATTCAGGACCCGAAGCCGAGCCGTTCCCTCACCCGACGTACGACTCAAGTGCCCCGCGACGCCGAACATCCAGCGTGGCGCAGTGAAAGGACCCGCCGAACGGCGCGTAGTGCAGCAGCTCGCACGGCACCGGTTCGAACCCCCAGGATTCGAGCGCACGGAGCATAGAGGTGTGATGCCGCTCCGCGATCACCCGATTCTCGTCGACCATGAGCACGTTCATGCTGAGCCACCTGCCGCACATCGAGGTGATCTTCAGTAGCCGCTCGTCCAGCGGATCGGGCTGGGGAGCGACCAGTACCTCCCACGACCGCAGGACGTCGGGCAGCCGGTCGAGATCGACGTACTCAGGATTGACCAGGACCTTCCCGGGCGAGAGCGGCACGAATGTCGTATCGATGTGCATGGGTGCGCGGCAGCGGCTCTCGATCTCGTGGATGCGATAGCCGGGTCCCAGATGTCGGCGCAACCATTCGATCCCCATCCGGTTGGTGACATTGCTCCGCGTAACGAACAGATCACGCCCCGCACGCACGAAATCGGCCGCGTCGAATACCGGCTCGAACTCGGTGAGGATGTACCGCATGGGCTCGCCCGCCTCGGGGACGCGGAAATCCGCCTCGTAGAGCTCATCGGTGAGCTGGGGCTTGGGCGCCGCCGTCCACCGTGCCCCGCGCCGGAAGTAGTCCTTGAGGATCGGGCGATAGGAATGGGTCTCGAAATACCGGCACGGCCATGCCATCGGGGTCTCGATGATCTCGTCGCCGATCACGAGAAGGCTGTCGCGCGGGCAGGTGTTGCAGAAACCGCGCGACGACCAGTCGGGCGTGCCGAAGCGTCGCCGATGGTCGACCGGATCAGGGCGTCTGACGATGACACCGAGTGACTGAAGCAGGGCGATGAACTGATCGAGCTCATGTTGCGCCCGCTCGACGAGCACCCGCGGGTACCGAAAGCCGGCGGCAAGCCCCTGAATCCGCGCCGCCCACGGGGGGAGATTGCAGGTCACAACGGGATGGTCGGAGGGAATGGTCGCACCGTCGAGCCGCCCGACGACGACCTCCTCCAACGGGTCCCACTCGTTGTGAGAATTCACGGGCGAAACCAGAGACTCAGCAGCCTCAATGCCCATGATCGAGCGCTCTGCTGTCATACCCAACGGCTTTCGAACGCAGACCTCCGTACCCCCATGCAGCCCGGGTTACCCAAATCAGGGATCCAAACCCTCTCACCTGAGCCGACGGGCTCCTTTATCCAGGCCGTCAACCGCTGACGTGCAGGGCGCCGCTGTTGTGACTGGGGACGCCCTCAGCCTTGCCGTGGCCGGTCGAACAGCAGGCGCACGCCTGCGTGGGTCAAGGACTCGCCCAGGGCGCGCAGTTGAGCCGGTGGCATGCGCATTTCGAAGGCTTGCCGCGCTCCGTGGGGAACTGGAGCGCCGTTCCATCTGTGCATCGCAGATGGAACGAGCCCTCGGTGACGGAAACCACGACCACATCGCTTAGAGCCCAAGGACGTGCTCCCTGCTGGACGGTCGCTCCTGGCTCTTCGGACGACAGCCTGGCCCGGCGGTGACGTCGAGTCGCTTCGGATGTCTGAATCATGGTTTGCCAGTTCCCCCGCGACACCCACCAGCATGGTCGGCCCGCGGTCCCGCGTTCGAGCCCTGACCGTCGCAGAACACTTCGTGCAGGCCGTTCTCGTCCTTCACCACACATCAATGGCCAGGGTCATGAGGACTTCCAGGTATCCGCTTCCTCATCAGGGCTGATCCGGATGGCGCGGGCGAATTCGTCGACATCGTCGAGAGCCCGGAGGATCCGGCCGGCGTCGGGATCGGCCAGGATGATCAGGACGTCCGCGGCTTCCGTGCCCTTCTCGTAGCGCCAGGCGTAACGGAGGCCGACGTGCACCTCGTTGCTGTCCTCGTCCTGGTAATAGCGCAGCACTCGCAGGCCGGCTCCCAGATGCGGGGAGTCGAAGTCCTCGACGATGGGAGGCTCGACGGTGTAGCTCGCATCGGCGTGGGTCAGCTCACGCAGTGCCGTTTTCCGGTCTTCGCCCTCCTCGATCTCCACCAGGTCGACATACGCAGGAAGCGGGATCTCCCGTGGGTGCGGGAGATGGAGGAAGACCTCGAAGTCCGGAAATGCTGCGGGCGCCCTGAGGGCGTACATCAACAGGATGTTGGTCAGCAGGTCGACTTCGCCCGGTTCTGGCTTCTCCGACGCGAAATCCTCCCAGAGACCCTCGGCGAAGTAGCGTGCCCACGCCTCAGGAGTCTGCGCCTCCTCGATGTCCTCAAGTCCCGGTTCCGGCCACATGAGCGGGATACGGATCCAAGGGGACAGATCCATGGCGTGCTTGACGTTGAGCCAGCTCACTCATAACTCCATCTGAACGTGCCGACCACCGCGTCGAACAAGTCGACCAGCACGTCGGTGAATTCACTGTCGATATCGCCGTCACCCGGTGTGGAGAAGTTGATGCTGATCCAGCGACCGGGATCGTCCGCCACGGGGATCACATAATCGACCCGCCGCGTCGGCAGGGCGGCCTGCTGTACGGCTTCGGGGGCGGAACTCAGCTGCTCCTCGTCAGGGATGGAGCGGTACGCGCGGCGGAGTGCGGGTGCCCCTGCCACGTCAACCTTTGTCGCCGTTCCGCCGGGGGCGTCCTCGCTGGCCAGCTGAGCGATCACTGCCTGTGGAGGAACCGCGTGGCCTTGGCCGATCGGCATCTCGGCGACGATGAAAGAGGCCATGAGGAAGATGCCCCCGCGCGGGAGCACCGGGACGTAGAGGTCAAGGCCACCGTTTCTTCTGGCCGCACGGGCCTGCTTCTCCAACTGGCGACGCATGTCCAGGCGGAAGCGCATCGCGTCATCCCGGGGAATGCCCTCCGGGACTTGCCCCATGTGCGAGAAGAGGACGTTCTCAAGTGCTTCCTTCGTGCCTTCGCGCAGGGGGATGCGGACCCAGCCGGGCGGCAGGATGAGCTCATAGCCGCGGGGAGCGCTCGCCTCGACGGGGGGTGGCTGTTGCTCCAGATCGGACGTGCTCACGCGCGGGCCTGCTTCTTGAGCTGCCAGTCGGCCACCAGGATCGTCAGGGAGGAGAGCACCGAAATCACGGCCAGCCAGCTGTAGCCGATGGTCGCGAATACGTTCGGGAGCAGGAAAAGGCAGGAAACGATCTTGATCGTCTGCGAGAAGTTGGCACCCCTCCGCGGGTCACGGATCAGCTCTCGGTTCTTGAAGAACAGGAGCAGCATCAGAACCGGGCCAATCATCATCGGCCAAACTGCGTAGCCTGTGGTGAGCCAGTCCATCCCCCCGTATTTGCTTCCGAGGTCTTGGAAGGCAAAACAGAGGATCGGCACCAATGTGAACGCGGCAAGAAATTTCATGGCACGAGACTCTTCTGGGCTTTTCGCCGGGACTGTTGCCACTATCTCCCACTCCAGAAAACTTGGCTTGGAATTTTGCTGCGCCTGATGGCTGTCGGTCGAACCTTACTCAGGATTTTTCACCAGCGACTCCCGACTTCACGCGTGAGAACATCCTTGGCGTCTCCATACGCGTCGCCGCCAAATCTTTCTCCGGCCTTGTCTCCGAGGTCTACGGAGGTGGCTGCCAGGTAGTTCAAGCGGAAGTTCCTTGCCGCCTTTTCCATCGCGTCGGCCGCCCTCACCACATCGGGGTTCCCGCCGAACTCGGCCCGCATCGCCTTGGCGAACTTGCTCGCGCTGACGACCTCCCTATCGCCGCCCAGCAGGCGGTCCAGTCGGGTTGTCCCGGGTCGTGTTTCCTTCGCTCCGATCTGGCGCAGCGCATTCTTCGCGCGCACTGCTTTCGCGCCGCGGGCCGAGTCCGTGCCGTATCGCATGATGTTCTTGTCGAGCAACTTGCGCAGATTCGCGTACCTCTGGAACCGTCCCGCCCTACTTGCGGCCTTGAGTGTTGTCGCTGCGGCCTTCACGCCCTTCATCGCGATGCTGCCGAATCCCAGCGTCGCCAGCGCGAAGACGTCCATGGCGACATCCGCCCAGTTCCCGTCACCGGAGAGGGCCAGCAGTGTGTGCCCAATGCCGACGAGCGCCGTGAGACTGATGGCGGTCACCGTGATCAGGGTCGCCAGCCATCCGACCGGTGTGAAGAGGAGGGCGATAACCCCGATGATGGTCGCTGCCCAACTCAGGACTTCAACGACGGATTTGATCGTATCCGCATGCTCGTGCACCCAGTCCTTGAAGTTCTCCCACGGACTGTCCTTGATGATGTCAGAGATGTCGTGGCCGATGTTCTCGGCGTAATGCTGGGCGCGGGAGTCGCGTTCGGAGATGACCTGGTTGAGCTGCTTGTGGAACGGCGCCAGGTGGCTGTTGAGGTCGGACTCCTCCGACGTCTTCTTGTCGCCGTCCTTCTTGGCCTCGGCTTCCTTTTTCTTCACCTCGGCAGCGTGTTCCTCGTCGGCCTGCTTCGCGCCTCGGAGGACGCCGTCGGCCCGTTCCTGGAAGCCCTCCAGCTCGGTGGCCCAACTGCCGAGGTCGCCGACCACACGTTCGTAGCGGCCCGCCGTCTCGCGGAAGCGCTTTTCGAGGTCGCCGGACTTCTCGCGGATCTTGTCGGCGTACTTGCCCTGCAGCGCGTCGCCGTCGGCCGCCTTGCGTAGGGTGCGGGCCTGGTCGCGGAGGGTTGAGGCGAGGTTCTTCATCCTGCTGACCTCGTCGCGGATGTCCTCCGGATCGCCGGGGATCGGGTCCTTCTCCGCCAGCGGATGCCAGTCGACCGGTCGGCGCCTTCCCTTACCCGTACCCATCCGTCAATTTCCCCCGTTTTTGCCGCGCTTCTTCTCGTTCGCGTTCTTGAGATCGAGGTCCAGCTTCTCGAAGCTCTTGAGTGCGGTCTCTACATGCTTGCCCAAGTCCTCGACATTTTCGAGGAGTTCACGCCGATAGTTGTCCCAGTTGCTGACGAAATCATCCATCTTGCCAGCGATGCTGCCGTGGCCCCAGATATCACGGATGTCGGCGCGGTGTTTGTCGATACCTTTGAGGGCTCTCTTGATGTCCCTCAGATTCGTCTTCGAAGACTCCAGGAGTGTGTAGTCGACTACCAAGCGGTCGTGCTCCCCCATGGGCCTCTCCGTTTGCACTTACGTGGTCAGCACGCTTCCGTTGGGCTCAACTCACCGGCACAGCCACCGCAGACGTCTCCCACTCCCAGCCGGATGATCACGAGGCGGCCGTGCCTGCCGCTACATCCTCTCCCATCCCTAATGTGCTGGCGCAACTGGGGCTGCTGGACACCGGCCGGATCGCCGACCTGCGCAGGGGAGGTGCTCGACTTCGCGCTTGGGCGGGTCGAGAAGGTACCCGTCCTCGCTGTCGCCACCGAGGGCCGACCGTCCAACGTGGCCAAGGCCACCGCGCTGCTCCGCCCGCGTGGCGAGGCCGTCGCCGGAACGACAACAGCCACTCACTCCATTGCCATCCGTTCCGTTGCGATCACAGCTTGACGGAACGGATGGCCGTCCCGCAGAGTCCGGCCGGTCATGGCCGCCCGGCTCCCCCGTCTGTCTCCACGTCGACCACCACTCCGGTCCGCAATCCCCACGCCGCCATGGCCCCAGCCTCGGCTTCCAGCGCATGCCGGGCCCGCAGCCGAGGCAGCCCGAGCCGCGCAGGCTTCATGCCGCGTACAGAGATGACAGGCAGTCGGCGATGGGGATAGGCGACGTCGATGGGATCCGCATGCCGAAGGCCTGGACGCTGTTGGCGGGGAGGGCAGGAGGGCCCCGTCGACGGAGTCCCGCCCGAGCAGCCCTCGCCTGCGGGCCCGAAGCGACGAGGCGACCTTCAGCGGCAAGGTGGCGTCACCGGGCTCCCCCCTACGACCAACTTCCCTCACCCGTCAGACCATTGTCTCCCATGGCAAGTACCTCCCCGATCCGAGTAGCACTACTCCTTGCCGGGCCATGGGCCGCGCGGCGAGCACAAGCCGACCTGCCGGGACCTGATCTTGGTGAGGTATCTCCGTTGCTCGTTCATGAGCGGAACGGCCTGCTCGCGGTAGCTCGGCGAGCGGGCCCCCGCGTTATGCAACCGTCACAGCTCAACCGGGGCTACAGCGCGCCGATTTGGTCATACATGCCCGCCGAACGGCAAGCTTTACCCTGGTGTCGCCGTACCCCCCTGGATAGCGTTGCTTCGCTCAAGAGGAGCCTCGTCACACCGGGAGCCGACCGTGAACCGCCGCCCCACCCTCCTCGCAGCGATCACGCTGACTGCCGCTGCGGCCCTGACGCTGTCCGCGTGCGGGAGCGGCGACAGCTCCAACGGCAAGGGCAACGACAAGATGGCGGGAGTCGGCACAGGGAGCAGGAAGTCCCCGTCGCCGAGGGCTGACGCGTCGGACTCCGATGACCGACCGAAGATCACCTTCCCCTCAGACGCCAAGAACGTTTTCGAGGACCAGAAGACGGGCGACGCAACGAAGGACGCGGTGCTCGCTGACAGCGCCCTGAGTGTGAACGCCGTCGATGAAGCGATCTTTGAGGGGAACACGGACACGAAGGCGCTCGGCTTCTACAACACCGGCAAAGCCCTGGAGTCGTCGATTACTTTCGTGCAGCAGTACATAGACGGCGGCGACACATGGACCGGCGTGACCCGCTACTTCGACTACAAGGTGACCTTGTCCGGCGCTGACAAGGCCTCCGTCACCTACTGCTCCGACGAGGGCAAGTCCTACATCAAGAACCGGAAGACAGGGAAGGTCGACAGGTCGACTGTCACCACGGACTCCTACGTGCTGTACAACACCAGCCTCACCAAGAATGACAAGGGAGTCTGGCAGACCACCGACATCGTCTCGAACAGGGGGAACAAGGCGTGCCAACCGTAAGGAACTCGGCGAGGGTCGCAGCGTTCGAGGCGTCCGAGATGGGCTGGAGGCCCATCCACCGGCCATAGGCTGCCGGTCCGTCGCGGTGCGCATCAGCCACGCGGGCTCTCCGGGCAGCTCGCTCGCCTCTCGGCAGGTGAGAGTCATCGAGCGTCGCCGGTCAGTCGGTTCGTCAGCCTGGCCGTCGTCGGAGGCGCCGGAGGGCATCGCATTGACGAACACCCCCTGCCCTGAACCCCTTGAACGATCTCCTTTGCTCGCTTTTCATAAGCGGAACGGCCCGCTCGCGGCACTGCTCGTGGAGCAGGCCCCCGCGTTATGCAACCGTTATGCCTCAACGGTGTTCACAGGAGACCGATTTGGTGGCATACGCCCCGCCGAACGGCAAGCTTCACCCTGGTGTCGTCACACCCCCCTGGATAGCGTTGCTTCGCTCAAGAGAAGCCTCGCCTAACCGGGAGCCGACCGTGAACCGCCGCCCCACCCTCCTCGCAGCGATCACGCTGACCGCCGCAGCGGCCCTGACGCTGTCCGCGTGCGGGAGCGATGACAGCTCCGAGAACAAGGACAACGACAAGATCGCGGGAGCAGACACGGGAGCCGAGACGTCGGCGTCCCCGAGCGAGAGCGCTCC
Source organism: Streptomyces cupreus (assembly GCF_014257025.1). Taxonomy (GTDB): domain Bacteria; phylum Actinomycetota; class Actinomycetes; order Streptomycetales; family Streptomycetaceae; genus Streptomyces; species Streptomyces cupreus. The sequence goes on along the minus strand of NZ_JACMSF010000003.1, from coordinate 137,249 downwards.
GGCCGCCGCGGACCGCCCGAAGATCGAACTTCCGTCCGACCTGTCCTACACCTTCGACTGGTCCAAGACGGGCGACCAGGAAAAGGACGCGGTCCTCGCCGACAGCGAGCAGTCCATCAAGGCCGTGGACTTGGCGATCGTCAATCAGGACGCGCTCGACAAGGCGTACCTCTACTACTACGAGGGTGAGGCGGCCGCCACCACTGAGGAGTTCATCAAGGCGTACGTCAAGGCCAAGGCGCGCGTCACTGGTGCGTACCGCTATTACGACGCGGTCGCCAACGTGAGCGGGAAGGACCAGGCCTCGCTTGTGTACTGCGAGGACCAGAGCAAGGCCTACGACATGTACCTGGAGACCGAGAAGGTCAACAAGACGCCGGCCACGAAGAACAGCTACGTGCTCTACACCACCCAGTTGCGCAAGAACGACAAGGGTGTATGGGTGATCGACAAGATCCAGTCCCAGAGGGGAAGCGACAAGTGCCAGCCCTGAGTGCCACTTCGCGAGCGCTGATCGTGCCCGTCGCGATCGTTTCGGCCCTGCTGAGCGGTACCCCTGCGCTCGCTGACAACACAATCGGCGGCGGCGCTCAGGCGCCCACCCCCGGTACCGGCGCCGACGTAGAAGGCGACACCGTCTCCGTGACCGCCGGAGGTGTCGTCTTCGATCACTCGAAGAACGGCAGCGGCAACTCCACGGGCACGCTGACCTCTTCGACCTCCTGGTCGCCCCCTCCTTGCTGGTACGCCCCGAAGTACACCCCCGAGCAGCTCCAGAAGTACCTGGAGCCGATCTGGGAGGCAGGCTCGACGGGCTACGAGTGGGACGCCGAGCAGCGGGAGAAGTACAACGCCAATGACCCGGAGAAGGGCTTCAACAAGGACAAGTCCGGTAAGGGTTACTGGTGGGGCTCGTACGTCGATGAGAGCTACCCCCCGGGCTGGGACTCCTGCGACAAGGACTACTTCTGGGTGGACACCGGCGACGCCCCTCCCGCCGACATCGAGAACGCCGTGACCCCGGAGATCCTCGCCGAACTCGCCTACGCCGAGATCCGAGTCCCCGGCACCGAGGTCACCTTGGCCCCCGAGAACGCCACCAAGGTCAACCTCCCGACCTGGGCCTGGCTGGACGGCGCCGAGTTCAAGCCGGTCTCGGTCACCGCGTCCGTGCCGGTGCTGAACCTTGAGGCGACCGCGACGGCGGAACCGGTCTCGCTCAAGATCGAGCCCGGTACGGCGGACGCCGTCACCTACCCGGCATCCGGCGTGTGCGAGATCAACAACGGCCGTATCGGCGAGCCGTACGCCAAGGGCAAGGCCGACCAGACCCCGCCCTGCGGAGTGAAGTACCTCCGCTCGTCCGGCGACGGCACCTTCCCGCTCCAGGCCACCATCACCTGGGAAATCAACTGGACCGGCACCGGCGGAGCCGGCGGCGACCTCCCCGACGGCACCTTCGGCGCAACCCAGAACGTCGTCGTACAGGAGATCCAGGCCGTCAATCGGTGAGAGCGCCGCGGTAGTCAGTCAGGCTTCGCGGAGGGGGAGACAGCGTGGGCGACAGGATCCAAGCCGACCTTGACCTGATCAAGGACTGCTCGGACGCGCTCTTCGGCATCCACAAGGAGTTCGACAAGCACGGCAACCCTGCCGACGGTTACGGCGATGACTTGGGCAGCGACACGCTCCGCGACGCCTTCGACGACTTCTCCGACACGTGGAAGAAGAACCGCAAGGAGCTGATGAAGGACATCGAGAACTTGGCCAAGTTCACCTCGAACGCCGCCAAATCCTACGACGGCCTCGACCACGACCTTGCGAATGCGCTCCGGGACGCCAAGAAGAACGGGAAGAAGAGCAAGAAATGACAGCCCGCCCGAAGGACTGGTCGCCGTTGTACGACTCCGACCCGATACCTGGCGACCCCGACGAGGTCGCCAAGCTCGGCAAGAAGCTGCGCAGCATGGCCGATGAGATCGACAAGCAGGCGCGGAACATCAAGGCGCTGGCGTCGGTCGACGGGTGGAACAGCGAGGCCGGGCGGGCTTTTCACGAGACGGCAGGCGATACCGCGGATCGGTTGAAGAAGGCGTACGACCGTTACGACGAGGCCTCGGCGGCACTCGGTACCAAGGTCATGGTCGGGGAGAGCGAGGAGTACGCCAGCGAGCTTCACCGGGCGCAGCGCATGGCGGACAAGGGCTTGCAGGACTACCGAGACGCGGAGGTCGACTACAAGGCCGCCGGCAAGGTCCTGGAGCCGCTCAACGGGAAGGTCCTGACCGGCGACGACGCGGTGCAGCACAGCAAGCAGCAGAAGCGGCAGGACGATGCCGCCCAGCTCATGCTCCAGGCGGAGAAGAAGATCCTGGCTGCGAAGCAGATCCGTGACAATGCTGCACGCAAGGCCGCCAGGAGGATCAAGAACGTGATCCATCATGACGGGGTCAAAGATCCCGGTGGGTTCATGGACTGGATTGCGGATCACGCGGACTGGTTTTCTGCCGCCGCGACGATTCTGGCGGTGGTGGCCCTGGGAGCCGCCATTGTCTTCACGGGCGGCCTCGCGGCACCGATTATTGCGGGTCTCGCAGCACTTGCCAGTGCCACAGCTTTGTCGGGGCGCCTGTACGACGTGTTCGCCCGAGGTGGGAAGTTCGATGCGCTGAAAATAGGGCTGGATGTTCTCGGCGTCATCCCTGGGCTCGGAGTCTTGCGGGGTCTGACGGCAGCGGCCAAGGGTGGGCGTGGGCTCGCTGCATCGCGGGGTGTCTGGAACGCTTTCACCAATGGCTTCGCCGTGAAGCGGATCAACGACGGAGTCAGGATCGCGTCCAAGATCCTCTCCAAGCGAGGCATCACTAAGGTGAAACTTCCCGCAGAAGGCTTCAACCCGGAGGTGGTAACTCGGTACGTCAAGGGCGCCAGCTTTACCTATCTCCTCGGGAAGTCGTTGAATCGGCTCCGCGATGAGCGGCACGACGACCAGAGCGGTCACCCCTCGTCGCCGCCGGGCGATGCCCGCCCCATGCCGTCGGCGGACACGAGCCCTAGCGCTCCCAACGGGTCTGGCACGCCCTCGCCGACGCCTCGGCCGAGTCCGTCGTCAGCTGCATTCCGCGGTGCCCTGGCGCCCGTAGGGTAGGAGAAGACTGCCATGAGCAATCAGCAAGGGATGACATTCGGGAAGTTCATGGGCGACGACGGGGGCGTCCACGACATGGTCTCCTCGTCGGTCATCGCCGCTGTCCCTGCCGCCAAGGCAGCAGCCGAGCGGTACGGGCGCGAACTACACTTCGACTTCCTCGATGACAGGGCTGTCCACGCGCTGCTGTTCCATCGTTGGGAGGACAACAGGAAGTGGCGCGGACGCGGCTGTCTGGCCAGCATTCCGCTGTTCATCTTCGCAGCGGGTGCCTGGCCGTTCTGGGATCTGGTGGCATCTCAGAAGTCCCGCTCCTTCCAGGTCGCCTTCATCTGTGCGGACGCCCTGATTGTTGTCGGCCTACTGGCCGGGCTGTATTTGTGGCGACGCCCCAGCCTGCGCGACCCATCCCTGCGCAACGTCCGAATCAGGGCTCGCAGGTACCGCGAGATCGCAGGAATCGCTCGCCGTGGCGGAGCTGACATTCCTGCCACATATCCCTATTACGGCATGTACGCCTCGTCCCGGAAATTCTTCCCGGACGCTCCGGAACTGCCCGCCCCTGAAAGCGATGGCCCCGCGTGACCGGTGCATCCAGCACGGCGACCACCATTCCGGCCCAGTCCCGGTCCAACCCTCGGCAGCCAGTGCAATCCATCGGACGCCCGGACGACATCCATGTCCGCTGGGTGATGCCGGAGATCTTTCACGACATGCCGATCACCGTGGAAGACGACGACGAGACGGTCCGACTGCTTGAGGACCTGGCGGCGAACGCACTTCCCGGAGCCCCCGACGAGGACCAGACCAGATTCGCCGTGTTGTGCGCACTCGGCCTGGACGATCTGCAGACATCAGGAGTCGAGTACGCCGGCATCTGTGTCACCGCGGTCGACGGCGATGTCTGCACCGCCACGGTGATGGCAGCACTTGTCGACAGCCCCGACGGCGACCGCGGCATGACACCGGTGAAAACGATCGCGTCCGGCCTCCGCCAGACGAGCACCGACGAGATCTCGGAACTCGAATTGCCGTGTGGTCCAGCCGTGTCCTGCATCGGCACCCGTAATGCCAAGCTCACCGGCGAGCTGACCGAGTCTGGTGAGAGCCTCACCTTCCCGGCCTCGTTCATCCGTGTCTACGTACCGCTTCCGAACGGCACGATTCTGGTGATGGAGCTCAGCACACCCACCATGGCTGGCTGGGACATCTTCTCCACCATGTTCGGAAACGTCGTGAGCAGCATCCGCCTGTTCAAGGCGGATGGGACGCCGCTGATTGCCTCTGGAACCACGGCGTGACTCCAGCCGAGGCTCCGCCGTCCGACTACCGGCTCCTCGTCCCCCGCGATTGGTTTCGCGTCGACCTCACGCACGAGCGATGGCGACGCCACCTGAAGACCTTCGTGGACAAGGAATCCGCGAAGGGCCGTGCACCCTCAGAGCTCACCCGAAGCCTCTGGATGACGCTGCGCAACACCGCCGAGACCGGACTCGCCGACGGTGCACTTGAGTTCTTCCTGAAGACGGAATCACCCCACAGCGCGGCGCTGCCTGCCTCACTCCTGATCTCACTGCGGCTCACGCCCCCTGGACTGACCCCGCAGCCCGACGAGTTGGCGGAGCGGTTGGCCCACCGAAGTGGCCCCGACAGTGACGTGGATGTCCTTGGCTTGCCAGTGGGAAAGGTGATCCGAGCCGTCACCGAGACCACCATGGACTTCCGCATCCACGTGCCCGGTGGCGTGGGTTACCTGCACTTGGCCTTCTCTCTGCCCCTCAGTGGCACGAACAGCCCGATGGGCAACCTGTGCGAGGCCATCGCGCATTCACTGCGCTGGGTCTCATGACGGTGGCTCGTGTTCTTGTCATTGGGCATGGGGTGCAGGATTGACATCCTCCCCCTCTCAAAAGAGGCGGATTCCAACCCAGGCGGGTTGAGGTTCACGGGCGCTCGAACGGCTGGTGGCCGTTGTCACCCCTCCGGCACCGGCTGTTCGCCGGGGGCGAGGGATCCCGCCCTGTCCTGCCGCGACGTTGATACTTGCGTTCTCATCCGCGTTGCAGGTGAACCCGCAGGACACACAGACGAAGTAGGCTTGGCTCTTGCGCGACTTCTTCTCGATCCAACCGCAGGCACTGCACCGCAGCGACGTAAAGGGTGCGGGAACGTCCTCGACCCGGCCCGGGGCCTTCTGCTCAGTGCGCTGCCTCAGCAGGCCCCACCCCTGAGCGAGGATGCACCGGTTCAGTCCGGCCTTCGGCCGGACGTTCTTGCCGGGTTGCTCGACTGTTCCCTTCGCCGAGCGAGTCATGTTCTTGATGTTGAGCTTCTCGAACCGCACGAGCTGACACGTCCTGGCGAGCATCGTGCTGGTCTTCTCGCACCAGTCCTTGCGCCGATTCGCTTCGCGTGCCTTCAACCGGGCGACCCTCGCGTACTCGGCGGCCTTGGCCTCGCTACCTTTCGGAGCGCGAGCGGCACGCCGCTGGTGCTTGCGGATCTGTGCGCGCTCCTTGACCGTGAGCTGCGGGCAGTTCAGCTTCCGGCCGTCGGACAGAGCGGCGGTAATGGTCACACCCCGGTCGATGCCGAGGACCTCGCCCGTTGTCGGCGGGGCGATCGGCTTGGGGACGACGGCGAACGCGATATGCCATTGCCCGTTGCGGAACGTGACCCGGAACGTCTTTGCGGCGGGCAGTTCGGCACGGGTGAGGCGGAAGCGCACCCAGCCACAAGCGGGCACCTTCACCCGCGCCCATCGTCGGTTCAACCTCTGCACCGCGACCGAGCGGCCCATGACCTGCTGACCCTTGGCGTTCAACTTCGCGCTGCCGTCCGGCTCGAACTCCGGGACACGATCGGTGCCGATGACCCGGAAGCCCTCGTGCACGTGCTTCCTGCGCCAGGTCGGCTCACCGAACCCCGAGGTGAAGCGGGCGTTCTTGGCTGTGGTGAAGTCCTTCAGGGCCTGCTGCTGCACATCCGCGTTCCCGGCGGCGAGCCAGGCGCTCTCCCGCCGGGCTTCGGTGAGCTGACGGCACTGCTCCACAAAGCCGGGCGCGGACCTACGGCTGGGCCGCCAGTACGTGTGCTGCTCCACCGCCAGGTTCCACACGTACCGGGCGTGCGCGCAGTGCAGCAACATCTGCTGCTCCTGCACGGGCGTCGGGTACAGCCGGAAACGTGGCATAGCGCGAACCTAGCCATCCCGTTCCTCTTCCGTGCACGTCTTAGATCAGCACCACCCGTGAGAGTGACCGACCAGCCCTGCCTGCCGGTGCCCTCGACCACAAGGACCTCAACTCCCTTAGCCAAGGCGTTCCGGGGAACTCGCTCATCGCCCCACAGCATTGTCAGTGCCGACTGCCACACTCCCCGACATGAGCGACGCCACCGTAGAACTGCGCGATGTCGTGGAAGCCGATCTGCCCACGTTCCTTGAGTACGAGCCGATCCCGAGGCCGTCCGGCGCTCCCGTTTCGCGCCCCGGCCTCGGGAACGCTTTATGCGGCACTGGAAGGAGCGTGTCCTCGGTGACCCCGACTGTCACGTGCAGACCGTCATCCTCGACGGCGAAGTCGCCGGGCACTTCGTCGCCTGGTGGGAGGGCGACCGGCGGTTCATCGGGTACTGGCTCGGGCGGCCCTACTGGGGGCGTGGTGTCGGCAGTCGTGCCCTTGGGCTCTTCCTGGAGCGCGAGACCACCCGTCCCCTGTACGCCGATCCCTTCAAGGGCAACGCCGCTTCCGTCCGGCTCCTGGAGAAGCACGGCTTCCAGCGCATCGGCACCCTCACGCACGGCGTGGACCACGGGCACGACCAGCACATCATGCTCATGCTCCCGAAGGACTCGTGATCCCGCATTCATGACGCAGCAGTCATAACCCCGCCCGCCGATCCCCCCATCGCCCCACCCCACCCCGCCGAAAATCAGCAGCGCCCTCCGACAGCGGCTGCGATCATCGCGGCATGGGTCAGCAGCACAGCAGCCGTAGCTTCGAGGATCTCGTCGCCGAGGGTGCCGCCGTGCCCACCGAGGGCTGGGACTTCTCCTGGTTCGAAGGGCGGGCCACTGAGGCGCGGCCCAGTTGGGGGTACGCCGTCTCCCTGGCCGAGCGGCTGGCCGGTGCCACCGCCGCCCTCGACCTCCAGACCGGGGGAGGGGAAGTGCTCGACTTCGCCCTCCGCCACAGCCCCAAAGCCCCCCTCCTCACCGTCGCCACCGAAGGCTGGCCGCCCAACATCGCCAAGGCCACCGCCCTGCTCGCGCCGCGCGGGGTCGCCGTCGTCGCCTCGCCCGAGCCGGATCCGCTCCCCTTCGCCGACAACGCCTTCGATCTCGTCTCCAGCCGCCACCCCGTGCGGGCCCACTGGACGGAGATCGCCCGGGTGCTCGCGCCCGGCGGCACCTACTTCGCCCAGCACGTCGGGCCCCACAGCGTCTTCGAACTCGTCGAGTACTTCCTCGGGCCACAGCCGGAGGCCGTTCGCAACGGCCGTGATCCGAAAGGAGAGCGCGCCGACGCCGAGGCCGCCGGTCTTGAGATCGTCGATCTGCGTGCCGAGGAACTCCGCATGGAGTTCCACGACATCGCCGCCGTCGTTCACTTCCTGCGCAAGGTGATCTGGATGGTTCCCGGATTCACCGTCGAGGCGTACGCACACCGACTCCGGTCCCTGCATCAACTCATCCAGGACGAGGGGCCCTTCGTCGCCCACAGCACCCGGCATCTCTTCGAGGCCCGTAAGCCGCGCTGACTCAGGCGTGCGGGCCTACCGCCACCTCTCCGAGCACCAACTCCGGCCGGGCCTCCAGTACTTCACCCACCCGCCGCACCTGCTCCTCCAACTCCCGCTCCTGCCGCGCCGTCAGACTGCCCAGCACCTCCACCGTCACCGTCGTACGACGGCCCTGGCGCCGCTGATGCCACACCCCGGCCGCCACCCCGTCCACTAGCAGCACGGGGTAGTTCCCCGCCTGCCCACCCGCCAGCGCCCTTCGGTACGCCTCCCCGGGGAACAGCGACTCCCGGAGACGCGCGGCGTTGACGTACGCGTCGAAGTACGGCAGCAGCCGCACACCCTTCCACCCCGATGACGGGAACGACGTGTCGCCCGCCACCACCCACGCCGGCGCCCCCTCGAAGTCGACCTCCTCGATCGATCCCTCGGCGGCCGTCTTCCGGAAGAGCCGGGTGGCCCAACCGTCCGGTGCCGCCAGCCACTTGGCGAAGTAGGAGGGCGTCGAGGGGCCGTATGCGTGGAGGTAGCGCCGTAGCAGCTCGGCCGTCGCCTCGGCGGGTGGCAGCGGGTCGAAGTGCGGCGGGCGTGTGTACGTCACCTTCCGGCCCCGCCCGGGGCCGAAGCACAGCGCGCCCGCCTGGCCCGCCCGGTGCAGGACCTGTCGCCAGCGCGGCCACATGTCCTGGAAGGCAGGCATGACCAGGTCGCCGGCCCAGGGGCCGGTGCGGGCCACGACCTCCTCGCTCAGTTCGTCGATCGTCAGGCACACCCCGTCCAGCGCGTCCCCGATCGCCGCCACGATCTGCCGGGCCTGTTCGTCCGTGACCCGGACGTCGGGGGCGAAGGAGGCCGATCCGGAGGGGATGGCGGTCAGGGCGGCGGTCCACAGGGGGAGCTCGTGGGCGGGGAGCAGATGTACGGTGCCGCGCGGGCCGTGGGTCTTCACGAGGGAGCGGTCGTCCCAGAGGGCGGTGCGTACATCCGCCCGGGTCAGGCCGGAGGACCGTACGCCGATCGACAGCTCGGCCGCGGAGAGCACCTGGGCGTGCGCGCCGAGCATCGCCGACACGATGCCGGGGACCGAATCGCCTCCCGACGCCGCATTGGCCAGGAACTGTCGTTCGAGCCGCCGTGCGCTCGTCTCTTGCCAGGAGATCGTCACCGTCATGGGGTGACCGTAGGGGGGACTAGGTCAGGTTGCGTCCTCTTGGTCACCCCACGCCGCCGCACGCCATCCGGCGCCACCGACAGAGCCGTAGCAAATATGGCAAACAAGGCATGAAGGGCAGCCCGCCCTATGCATCCAAGGCTTCGCACCTTGCCCACATTGTTATCGCTTGTCGCTCGCGTCTCATCCGTCTCTCACGTAAGTTCAGACCAAGGTAATTCGCGTCAGTAAAGCTGCGCGCGCGGCACCGCGCAGTGGAGGGGGCTGTGCGGTGCCGTGCCACCTGCGGCGGGTGTGTCGCCGTACGGCCCCGCCCGGGCGTCAAGCCGGCGTTCGCTGCCCGGGTCACCCGGGGGAGGGATGGGCGGACAACTCGCCGAGCGGGTGGCAAGGCTGTCGAACCGGCCGCTTCCCCTCTTATCCGGACCGATTGTCCTGGGGATCCGCCGCGTTCCGGCCATGAGCCTCGCCTGAAACCCCCGCCCGCGCCCACCGCCGCGTCGTCGTCCGGTTTCGGAGAGTAGTTGTGGCACGCCGATGCACGCAGGATCACTTACGAAGGGTTATGGTGGAAACCCCCCCTCGGGCCGGTCCGTCTCCCCCCCACGGACCGGCCCGTTTTCTTTGCCCCGGTTACAGTCCGGTACATGTCATTCGGACCGCCTGATCAGCCGCCGTACCAGCAGCACACGTACCCTCCCCTCGCCATGCCCGACTCGGTGCGCGCGACCCAGATCGTGGTGTGGGCCACCGCGGGAGTCTCCGTTCTCCACGCCTTCGCGGCCGGGAGCGCGTACAGCGCCGGATACATCGTCGGCGGCTACTTCATGCTGTGGGTCATCGCACTCCTCGCGCTCTTCTACCCGAACGCCGGCGGCGGCGTCCGTACCGCCTCGATCGTGCTCGCGATCTTCCAGATCCTCTTCGCGCTGAGCGCGCTGTCCAGGAAGGAAGCCCTGCTCGGCGTCATCCCGCTCGGCGCCGCGATCACGGTTGTCGTACTGCTCAGGCGGGACGCCGCCGACGCGTGGTTCAGCCGGCCCCGGAGCCGCTGACACCCGCCCCCGGCACCCGGGGGTAGGCTTCCGCAGCGGGGACCGCCACCGGGCTGGGACCGCCCTCGGGAATCTGGCCGGGGCCGGCCGCCCGATCCGTACGGAGGGGCTGACAATCACGTGAACCTGCGCGACAAGCTGCGCGGCCTGCTGGTCAGGCTGTACGCGCGCCGGGTGGAAGGTCACCTGGACCACGCTCAGGTGCCGGGGCACATCGGCGTCATCATGGACGGCAACCGCCGCTGGGCGAAGGCCGCGGGTTCCACCACCGTGCACGGTCACCGGGCCGGGGCCGAGAAGATCGAGGAGTTCCTCGGCTGGTGCGCCGAGACGGACGTCGAGGTCGTCACCCTCTGGCTGCTGTCGACGGACAACTTCGAGCGCCCGCAGGACGAACTGGTCCCCCTGCTCGGCATCATCGAGGACGTCGTACGCACCCTCGCCGCCGACGGCCGCTGGCGCGTCCGCCACGTCGGCACCCGCGATCTGCTGCCGCAGGGGATGCAGACCACCCTCAAGGAGGCCGAGGAGGCCACCGCGCACGTCGACGGCATAGTCGTCAACCTCGCCATCGGCTACGGCGGTCGCCAGGAGATCGCCGACGCGGTGCGCTCGATGCTGCTCGACGCCCACGACAAGGGCGTGTCGATGGAGAAGCTCGCCGACACCGTCGACATCGAGATGATCGGCCGCCACCTCTACACCGGCGACCAGCCCGAGCCGGATCTGGTGATCCGCACCAGCGGTGAACAGCGGTTGTCCGGATTCATGCTGTGGCAGACGGCGCACTCCGAGTACTACTTCTGTGAGGTGTTCTGGCCGGCCTTCCGCAAGGTCGACTTCCTGCGCGCGATGCGCGACTACGCCGCCCGCCACCGCCGTTACGGCGGCTGAAGGGCTGAGCCACAGGTCACCCGGGGCTACTCCGTCTGGGGCAGAAGTAACAAGGAGTTCATCAGGGCGCCGTCATATGCCGTGGCATGGCAGCGCTTGTTCGAGGGCATAAGCCAAGCAGGTCGACACCCGAACCACGGGTGTCGGATCTCAGCGGACGGCACGGGGCCGTCCGCCCGGGAGGCCCTTTGCACCAGCCCGATCGTGCGGTCACCGTACGGACGAAGCAGCCAAGGGCCGGTTCTCGGCCCGTGCATCGGGGCCGTCGACCGGTCCAGCTCATCTCCGTCGCTCCCCGACCTCTTCCGAGGGGGTACGTCCTTCCGTGGTGACCAGCACAAAGCGCCACAAGCCCGACCGGCGCACCTACGTTCTCGACACCAGCGTCCTGCTGGCCGACCCGCACGCCCTGAACCGCTTCGACGAGCACGAGGTCGTGCTCCCCATCGTCGTGGTCACGGAGCTGGAGGCCAAGCGGCACCATCCCGAACTCGGCTACTTCGCCCGGCAGGCGCTGCGTCTGCTCGACGAGTTCCGGGTCCGGTTCGGCCGTCTCGACGCCCCCATCCCGATCGGGGACCTCGGCGGGACGGTGCGTGTCGAGCTCAACCACTCGGACCCCAGCGTTCTGCCGACCGGCTACCGCCTGGGGGACAACGACTCCCGCATCCTCGCGGTCGCCCGCAATCTGCAGGCCGAGGGGTTCGACGTCACCGTGGTGTCGAAGGACCTCCCGCTCAGGATCAAGGCCTCGTCCGTCGGACTCCTCGCCGAGGAGTACCGCGCCGAACTCGCCATCACGGACTCCTCCGGCTGGACCGGAATGTCCGAACTGACCCTGGCCGGCGAGCAGGTGGACATCCTCTTCGAGGAGGGGCACGCGTATGTGCCCGAGGCGGCGGACCTGCCGGTGCACACCGGGCTCACCATCCAGTCCGAGCGCGGCAAGGCGCTGGGCCGGGTGACGGCCGAGGGCAACATCCGGCTGGTGCGCGGCGATCGGGAGGCGTTCGGTATCAAGGGGCGCAGCGCCGAGCAGCGCATCGCGCTCGATCTGCTGCTCGACCCGGACATCGGGATCGTGTCGATGGGCGGCCGGGCCGGCACCGGTAAGTCGGCGCTGGCGCTGTGCGCGGGTCTGGAGGCGGTGCTGGAGCGCCGTCAGCACCAGAAGGTGATGGTCTTCCGGCCGCTGTACGCCGTCGGCGGGCAGGAGCTCGGCTATCTGCCGGGCACCGAGGCCGAGAAGATGAGCCCGTGGGCGCAGGCGGTGTTCGACACGCTGTCCGCGGTCACCAGCCGCGAGGTCATCGAAGAGGTCACCGCGCGCGGGATGCTGGAGGTCCTTCCGCTCACCCATATCCGTGGACGCTCGCTGCACGACGCGTTTGTGATCGTGGACGAGGCGCAGTCGCTGGAACGGAATGTCCTGCTGACCGTTCTGTCCCGAATCGGCGCGAATTCACGGGTGGTTCTGACTCATGACGTGGCCCAGCGGGACAACCTCCGGGTCGGGCGCTACGACGGTGTCGTCGCCGTCGTGGAGAAGCTGAAGGGGCATCCGCTCTTCGCCCATGTCACGCTGACGCGGTCCGAGAGGTCCCAGATCGCCGCCCTTGTGACCGAAATGCTGGAGGATGGGCAGATCTGACCCGAGTGCTCAACTTGGGTTGGCTACCAGCCAGTTGGCGCCGTCCGACAAAGGCCCAGAGCCTAGTCGGGCGGCGCCTTGGCGTGTTGCTGTTTCTCGGAAGTCGCAGGGCCAAACGAGATGTGAGCTTTCACACGCGGCACAGAATTGCCTTGCGGTGTCCGGGTGCGGCAGAGTCTCACTCCTGTCAGGCCCCGCATACGACACATCTGTACCCCCAGCGGTACGGCACAACTTGAGAAGCACCGCTAACTCCATAGCGTCGTCGTATGCCGCCCGCGCACCATGCGGCGCTCCCCGCAAGGGAGTTGCCCACCGGGCCCGTGCCTCCCGTGACCCCGCAGTTGGGAGGCCAGTGCCAGGGGCACGATTGCGTCCGCCAGGGTCACCGAAGCGGGCGATGCTGGAAGGAAAACCGTGTGAGCCGGATTTCGGTCCGGGGATTCGCAGTGGCCTCGGCCACCGCGGTCACCGCTGTCGGAAGCGTCGTCGGTGTTGCCTCGGGCAGCACCGCGCAGAACAACGACGCCGAAGCGACGGCAGCCGACGCGACGCTCCTCGCGGACATACCCACGGGCCAGCAGGCCCAGGTGCAGACCGCGTCCCTGACGCAGCAGGCGAACGTCCAGGCGATCGCCGCCGACGCGAGCGCCAAGAAGGACGCGGAGGAAGCGGCCCGCAAGGCCGCCGCCCAGAGCGCGATCGAGAAGAAGGAAGCCGCGGAGAAGGCGGCGAAGGCTGCAGAGGAAGCCAAGGAGCGCGAAGAGGCCGAGGCGAAGGCCTCCCGGTCCTCCTCCAGCTTCCCGGTGCAGAGCTCGTACACCGTCGCGCAGATCCAGGCGATGGCGCAGCAGATGGTGCCGTCCGGCCAGTACCAGTGCTTCAGCAACATCGTGGACCACGAGTCCAGCTGGAACTACCAGGCCGTGAACCCGTCCTCCGGCGCCTACGGCCTCTTCCAGGCGCTGCCGGCCGGCAAGTACGCCTCCGCAGGCTCCGACTGGCAGACCAACCCCGCGACCCAGATCAAGTGGGGCCTCAACTACATGAACGAGCGGTACGGCAGCCCGTGCGACGCCTGGTCGTTCTGGCAGGCCAACCACTGGTACTAGGCCCTCCGCGGCACCTCTCAACCCTCGGCAACCCCTCACCGTCCTACGGTGGGGGGCTTTGCCATGTACGGTCGGAGCCGACGACTCCAGGGGGGAGTGGTGGGGAAAGACGGGGGAAGAGGACGGATCATGTCGCGAGTGCCAGGGTGGCTCGGTCGGCTCGGCAACGGACTGACGCAGATGGGAGAGCGGTTGGACGAGCGCCGCGCGGAGGTGGAGCGCGAGAGCGCCGACTCCCCGCCCGCGCCCTCGCCGATGCCCTCCGACAAGGTGCCGCCGCCCCCTGAACCCCTGCCCGCCGCTCCGGCGCGTCCGGATCCCGCGCTCGCCGTGCCGTGGGGTGTGCGGGTCGCCGCCGAGGCCGGGTGGCGGCTGCTGGTGCTGGCCGGCACCGTGTGGGTGCTGATGCGGGTCATCAGCGCCGTACAGCTGGTGGTGCTGGCGTTCGTGGCGGCGCTGCTGATCACCGCGCTGCTGGAGCCGACGGTGACGCGCCTGCGCCGCTACGGCTTCCCGCGGGGCCTGGCGACCGCGCTCACCGCGATCCTGGGCTTCGTCGTGATGGGTCTGATGGGCTGGTTCGTCACCTGGCAGGTGATGGAGAACATCGACAACCTCTCCGACCAGGTCCAGGACGGCATCGACGAGCTGCGCAACTGGCTGCTGGACAGCCCCTTCCACGTCACCGACAAGCAGATCAACGACATCGCCGAGAACCTGCGCGACACCATCGGCGCCAACACCGACGAGATCACCTCGGCGGGCCTGGAGGGCGTCACGGTCATCGTCGAGGCGCTGACCGGCATTCTGCTTGCGGCCTTCTCGACGCTCTTCCTGCTCTACGACGGCAAGCGGATCTGGGAGTGGTCGCTGAAGCTGGTGCCCGCGGCGGCCCGCGAGGGGGTGGCGGGTGCGGGACCGGCCGCGTGGCGGACGCTCACGGCGTATGTGCGCGGCACGGTGATTGTGGCCCTGATCGACGCGGTGTTCATCGGCATCGGCATCTACTTCCTGGATGTGCCGATGGCCGTCCCGCTGGCCGTGTTCATCTTCCTGTTCTCCTTCATCCCGCTCGTGGGCGCGGTGGCCTCCGGCGCGCTGGCGGTCGTGGTCGCCCTGGTGACCCAGGGTGTGTTCACGGCGGTGATGACGTTGGCGGTCGTGCTGGCGGTGCAGCAGATCGAGGGGCACATCCTCCAGCCGTTCATCCTCGGCCGGGCGGTCCGCGTCCATCCGCTGGCGGTGGTTCTGTCGGTAGCGGCGGGCGGCATGGTGGCGGGAATCGGCGGCGCGGTGGTCGCCGTACCCCTGGTGGCGGTGACCAACACGGTGGTGACGTATCTGCGTGCGTACTCGCGGGAGCAGGCGTTGCAACGGCAGGCGGCCGCTGCGGTGACCCAGGCCGAGCCGGTCGACGCCGAGGGCCCCGTCCACCAGGAGTGAACGGGGCCCAGGGAGAGCCGGCTTACGCGGAGAGCACCGCTTCCGTCTCCAGCGTCACACCGACCGCCTGGATCACCGAGGCGATCTTGAACGCCTCCTGGATGACCTCGCGCTCGATGCCCGCCTTGCGCAGCACCTGCTCGTGCGAGTCGAGGCACATGCCGCAGCCGTTGATGGCGGAGACAGCGAAGGACCACAGTTCGAAGTCGACCTTGTCGACACCGGGGTTGCCGATGACGTTCATCCGCAGACCCGCGCGCAGGGTGCCGTACTCGTGGTCCGACAGCAGATGGCGGGTGCGGTAGAAGACGTTGTTCATCGCCATGATGGCGGCGGCCGACTTGGCGGCGGTGTACGCCTCCGGCGTCAGGTTCGCCTTCGCCTCCGGCTCCAGCTCGCGCAGCACGATCGGGGAGCGCGAGGCGATGGCGGTCGCCAGCACGGTGCCCCACAGCTGCTGCGCCGGGAGGTCGGAGTTGCCGATGACCGAGCCCAGGTTGAGCTTCAGGTCCTTGGCGTAGTCCGGGACCGCGGACTTCAGGGAGTCGAGCGACATCTCAGGTCACTCCCCGGCCAGCAGCTTGACCGGGTCCAGCGTCTCGTCGCCCTTGCTCCAGTTGCACGGGCAGAGCTCGTCGGTCTGGAGCGCGTCGAGGACCCGCAGGACCTCCTTGGGGTTACGGCCCACCGAACCCGCGGTCACCATGGAGAACTGGATCTCGTTGTTCTGGTCGACGATGAAGACCGCGCGCTTGGCGAAGCCGTCCTCGCCCTCGATGCCCAGGTCGCGCATCAGCTCGCGCTTGGTGTCGGCCAGCATCGGGAACGGCAGGTCGCGCAGGTCGTCGTGGTCTTTGCGCCAGGCGTGGTGCACATACTCGGAGTCACCGGAGAAGCCGAGGATCTGGGCGTCGCGGTCGGCGAATTCCTCGTTCAGCTTGCCGAAGGCCGCGATCTCCGTCGGGCACACGAAAGTGAAGTCGGCAGGCCATGCGAACACGATCTTCCACTTGCCCTCGTAGGACTTGTGGTGGATCTGCTCGAACTCCTCGCCCTTCTCCAGCGAGACACAGGCGGTCAGTTCGAACTCGGGGAACTTGTCACCAACAGTGAGCACAGGCTCTCCTTGCAGCGAAGAAGCGTCCGGATCGCGGACGCTTCCCATGGGTTGGACGAGCCCGATGCTGGCACAAGGTGCATTGATTAGAGAAATCGCTACACTCGGTTGTGTTGATCGGAGGCGATTATCAGTGACCGTGGGTAATGGTGGAACCAAGAGGCGGCTGCCCAGTCTGGCCCAGCTGCGGGCCTTCGCGGCCGTGGCGGAGCATCTGCACTTCCGGGACGCGGCCGCCGCCATCGGCATGAGCCAGCCCGCGCTGTCCGGCGCCGTCGCCGCGCTGGAGGAGACCCTCGGCGTCACCCTCCTTGAACGTACGACCCGCAAGGTGCTGCTCTCCCCGGCCGGCGAGCGGCTCGCTGTACGCGCGAAGGCCGTACTGGACGAGGTGGGCGCGCTCATGGAGGAGGCGGAGGCGGTACGGGCGCCCTTCACCGGGGTGCTCCGGCTCGGGGTCATCCCGACCGTCGCGCCCTATCTGCTGCCGACGGTTCTGCGCCTGGTGCACGACCGCTACCCGGACCTCGACCTCCAGGTCCACGAGGAGCAGACCGCAAGCCTCGTCGACGGCCTGAACACCGGCCGCCTCGATCTGCTGCTGCTCGCCGTCCCGCTCGGGGTGCCCGGGGTGATCGAACTCCCGCTGTTCGACGAGGACTTCGTACTGGTCACACCGTTGGACCACCGGCTGGGCGGCCGTGAGGGCATTCCGCGTGAGGCGCTGAAGGAGCTGAATCTGCTGCTCCTGGACGAGGGGCACTGTCTGCGCGACCAGGCCCTGGACATCTGCCGGGAGGCCGGCCGCGAGGACGCCCCGGTCACCACCACGGCCGCCGGTCTCTCCACCCTGGTCCAGCTCGTCGCGGGCGGACTCGGCGTCACCCTGCTGCCGCGCACGGCCGTCAAGGTCGAGACGAGCCGCAGCAACCAGCTGATGACCGGCTCCTTCGCCGACCCGGCCCCCACCCGCCGCATCGCCCTCGCCATGCGCACGGGCGCGGCCCGCAGCGCGGAGTACCAGGAACTGGCCGCCGCACTGCGGGCCGCGCTGCGCCCGCTGCCGGTAAGGGTGCTGGACGCCGGGACCGCCTAGCTCATTCGGTACGCAGACCGTCCGGGCGCATCAGCCTCAGCAGCGGAGGCAGGCTGAGCAGGGTCACGGCGAGGACGACCCCGGCCGCGGCGCCGGTCATCGACAGCAGGCTGCCCCAGTCGACCCGTACCGGCGTGGCCGTCATCCGCAGCAGGACCGCGCCGAGTGTCAGGCCCACCGTCGAGGCCAGCAGCAGGCCCAGGGTGATCGGGATCGCCGTCTGCCACAGCACCGACAGGCTCAGCGTGCGGCGCCGGGTGCCGAAGGCGACCAGCGCCGACAGCAGCTTCTTGCGGTCGCGCAACTGCTCCAGCTGCGACACCAGCAGGCTTGCCCCGATCAGCACCAGCACACACACGGCGCCGACGAACAGGCCGGTGCGGATGGAGGCGTAGCGGTCGGACTGCTCCGTCGCCGACCAGTCCGAGGCGTACATCAGCGGGCCCAGGGCCGCCGCGGTGTTGCGTACCTGCTCACGGGCGTCGGACACGGACGGGTCGAGCCCGATGTAGGCGCGACCGACCATGGCCGGCGCCGCCGCTTCGGGCAGCGCCTTCGGGGTGAGAAGGAAGCCGCCCCGCTCCATCCCGCTCAGATCCTTGCGCGAGTCCACCTCGCGTATCTCCGCCGGTACCTTCCAGGCGACCTCACGGCCCGGGGCGGAGCCCTCGTAGCCCGGGTCCAGGTACAAGGTCTTTCCGGGGACGGCCAGTTGCGGCGTGTCGGTGTCGTACTCCGCGCCGCGTACGGCGAAGACGTCGCCGTCCCGGCAGGAGCGCAGGTCGGCCAGCTCGCGCAACGCCGTGCAGTCGCCGACGGTCACCGCGGCGCTCTTGGCGGGGTCCAGGCGCTTGTCGCCGAGCCAGCCCTCGGAATGGGCGACGACCCGGCGCACGCCCTCGGTCCTCCGCAACCGCTCGGCGGCACCGTCGACTTCGACTCCGCCCCCCACGGTCACCTGCATCTGCGCCTTCGTGACGTCGTAGCCGGTGTCCTTGGTGTAGTCGTCCTCCACTCCGGCGAACAGCATCTGCAGGGCGATGGCCCCGGCCACCGCGACCGCGACGCCGTTGACCAGCCGGGCGGCCGTACCGCTGCTCAACTGCAGCCGCCGTACCGCCAGTTGCCAGGCGATTCCGCCGCCGCCGAGCCGGGCGACGACCGTCTCCACCACCCAGGGCAGCAGCGCCGTCACGCCGACCAGCAGCAGCATCACACCACCGATGACCAGGTACTGGTTGAAGTCGCCGTCGTCGTTGCCCTGCCTGATCATCGGGTAGAGCATCGCGAGTCCGGCGAGCGGCAGCAGCAGCCGCCACCACAGCCTGCGGCGCGCGGGCTTCGCCGTACGCACCACACCGAGCGGCTCGATGACCACCCCGCGCAGCGCGAGCAGCGTCACCAGCACCGCGGCCGCCGGGACCGCCACCGCCACCAGCAGGGCGAGCGCGGGGGAGGGATTGAGGTCGTGCGGGAACACGCTGAACCGGAACAGCTCGACGGAGCCCGCGATCTGACGTCCAATCAGGAAGAAGACCGTACCGAAGACCAGCCCGAGCAGCGCTCCCGCGAGCGCTTCGCCGGCCGCGATCCGGCGGGTCATCCGGCCGTCGGAGCCCACCAGACGCAGCGCCGCGAGCCGCCGGTCGCGCCGCTCACCGCCGAACCGCACGGCCGCCGCGATGAACACTGCGACCGGCATCAGCAGCGCGACGAAGACCACCAGGATCAGCAGGATCAGCACCGGGTCGGTCTTCTCGCGGTACGGGTTCGGGTCGCCGAAGCGGTCGATACGAGTCACCTGGCTGCCGTCGACGTACCGTTCGAGGCCCTCGCCGCCCCGGTAGAAGGTCAGATCGGCCGAGCCGACAAGACCGCTGTCGCCGATGGTGCCCACGATCCGGTCCGGCAGCCGTTCGCGCAGCAGCCTGCCGCCGTCCGACTCCAGCAGCCGCTTCAGGGCGGGGGAGACCACCATCTCGCCCGCCGCGGGAAACTCGGACACCCCGGGCGGCAGCGGCGCGCGCGGCCCCTCGGGCTCCAGCGTCCGGCCCCGTACGTCCTCGCCGCGGAAGCGCGTGTCGGCGTCCGCGACCAGCAGCGTGTCGTCCGCCTTGGGCGCCGTCGCGGAGCCGTAGGTGATGTCGGTGCGTGCGTTGCTCCGGTCGTCCCGGGCCGCCAGCGCGTTCGGGATCGCCGTCGTCAGCAGCAGCAACGCCACCCCGAGCCCGACCCCGACGGCCGTCAGCAGCGCCCGGGTCCAGCCCTCACGCCCGCCGGCGAAGGCGAACCTGACACCCAGGGCGAGGTCCCTCCCCCACTGGTTCATACGATCCGCTCCATGTCCCGGGACCGGCCGTCCCGTACGACGATCTCGCGGTCCGAGTAGGCCGCCACCCGTGCCTCGTGCGTGACCAGCACGACGGCGGCGTTGGTGGCTCGCGCGGCCTCCGTGAGCAGCTCCATCACGCGCTCGCCGTTGAGGGAGTCCAGCGCGCCGGTCGGCTCGTCCGCGAACACCACCCGGGGGCTGGTGACCAGAGCGCGGGCCACGGCGACCCGCTGCCCCTGACCGCCGGAGACCTCGCCGGGCCGCTTCTTGCGCAGGTCGTCGACCTCCAGGCGTTCCATCCAGGACAGCGCGGTGCGCTCGGCCTCCTTGCGGGAGGTGCCGTTCAGCCTGAGCGGCAGGGCGACGTTCTCGACGCAGGTCAGCTCGGGCACCAACTGGCCGAACTGGAACACGAACCCGAACTCCGAGCGCCTGAGCTGACTGCGCTCGGCATCGCTCATCGTGGCGAGCTCGCGCCCGGCGTACGTGATCGACCCGGAGTCCGGCGGCACGATCCCGGCGAGACAGTGCAGCAGCGTCGACTTCCCGGAGCCGGAAGGACCCATCACGGCGACGACCTCCCCGGGATGCACGGAGAAATCGGCACCGTCGAGCGCGACGGTCGGACCGTAGGCCTTGCGCAGCTCCTCGGCCGCGAGCAGGGCGCCTGGGGGCGGCGTCACTTGACCACCACCTCGGCCAGCTTGTCGAGCCGCGCGGCCGTCAGCTCAAGCCAGCGCAGATCGGCCTCCAGATGGAACAGGGCGTGGTCGCAGATCAGCTGGTCCGCGAGATCGCCCTTGCGCTTGCGGTCGGTCAGGATCCGCATCATCCGCAGATGCTCGGCGCGCTGGGTGTCTAGGATGTCGGCGGCGTCGCGCCGGGTGAGCAGCGCGAGGACGACCTTGGTGTACAGCGTCGACTGCAGGTACGGCTCGGGCTTCTCGGGCGTCGCCAGCCACCGCTGTACGTCGGTGACCCCGGCGTCGGTGATCGCGTACCGCTTCCGCTCCGGCCCGCCGCCGGGCTCGATGCCGTCGACCTCGACGAGGCCGTTCTTCAGCAGCCGGGACATCGTCGAATAGACCTGGCCGTAGTGCAGCGGCCGGTCGTGACCGAACTTCTCGTCGAAGGCCCGCTTCAGGTCGTAACCGTGACGGGGGCCCGACTCCAGGAGCCCTAGGAGGGTGTGACCGATGGACATGACGATGACTCTACATGCGGTGTATACGCGGCATGTATACGTCGAGTGTCCAGACCATGGCCGTGGGTACGGCGGCCCAGGTGGGGGCCGACTGTCACGGTTCTGCTACTGGGACTCGGGAGGGTTCACCGGAGGCCGGCCGCGGCGCGGAATCGGCTTGGCCTCGCCCGGCAGGCGCCCCGCCTCCGCGAGGGCGCGCCGCAGGAGGAACTCGATCTGCGCGTTCGCGGACCGCAGTTCGTCCCCCGCCCATCGGGCGAGCGCCTCGTAAACGGCCGGGTCCATCCGCAGCAGCACCTGCTTGCGCTGCGGCCGGCCCTGAGGAGCTGTCACTGGTAGAGGGTCCCTGTGTTGAGGACCGGCTGCGGCGACCGGTCACCGCACAGCACCACCATCAGGTTCGACACCATCGCCGCCTTGCGCTCCTCGTCCAGCTCCACGATGTCCCGCTCGTTGATCCGCGCGAGTGCCGCCTCGACCATCCCGACCGCTCCGTCCACGATCTGCCGCCGTGCCGCGACGACCGCCCCGGCCTGCTGCCGCTGGAGCATCGCCGAGGCGATCTCGGGAGCGTACGCGAGATGCGTGAAGCGCGACTCGATGATCTGCACACCGGCCGCCTCGACGCGCGCGTGCAGCTCGGTGGCGAGCTTCTCGGTGATCTCCTCGGCGTTGCCGCGCAGCGAGAGACCGTCCTCGTCATGGGCGTCGTACGGGTACTCGATGGCGATGTGCCGGACGGCCGCCTCGGTCTGGGTGGAGACGAACTCCAGGAAGTCGTCCACCTCGAAGGTGGCCTGCGCGGTGTCCTCGACCTTCCACACCACGACCGCGGCGAGCTCGATCGGGTTGCCGTAGGCGTCGTTGACCTTGAGGACCGCGGTCTCGTGGTTACGGACGCGGGTGGAGATCTTGGTCCGGGACGTGAGCGGGTTCACCCAGCGCAGCCCGTCCTGCCGGATCGTCCCCCGGTACCGCCCGAAGAGCTGCACCACCCGGGCCTCGCCCGGCGCGACCATGTTCAGCCCGCACATCGCGAGGAAGGCGGCGATGGCGATGAGGATGCCGCCGGTGATCAGTACGGCCTTGGCGCCGGTCCCGGAGACGGCGGTCGCGGCGACGATGCAACCGGCCCCGACGGCGAGGCCGACCAGGCCGAGCAGCAGGGCGAGCCCGCCGCCGATGCTGTGGGCGGAGAACTCCCGCACCCGTGGAGCGGGCATCTCGGGCACGTCGGCGGTGGTGGGCGTGTGGGTGTCGGACATGGATGGATCCCCGTTTCGGTGCACTAGCTTAGATCTATCTAAGTGATAACACTTTAGCGCGCAGGGCAACCCTGTGCATCCCTGAGTGGTCGGTTCCGTTGAGATGGGTGCTGATTGTCACGTCCGTAAAAGACCGGATCGGCAGCCCTGTGTCATATCTCCCGGTGTTAGCTTTCTGAGCTGACCTGAGCGGCGAACCTGTGTGGCACCAGTGCACACCAGAGCGAAGCGGAGCGGATCGGACTCATGGGACGAGCGGAAGAGAGACGAGCGCGGCAGCGCGGTGGCCGCCGCGCGGCGCCCAAGCGTCGCCGCTCGTCCGGCGCGCCCGGCAAGAGCGGCATACGCCGGTTCTTCACCTGGAAGAAGGTCCTCGGCACCTTCCTCGGACTCTGCCTGCTCGGCATCGGCGGCTTCATCGTGCTGTACCTGATGGTGGACGTGCCCAAGGGCAACGCCGCCGCGAGGCTCCAGAGCAATGTCTACAAGTACAGCGACGGCACGATCCTCGCCCGCGACGGCAAGGTCAACCGCGAGATCGTGGACCTGTCCAAGGTGCCCGAGGGCGTCCGGAACACCTTCGTCGCCGCCGAGAACAAGAGCTTCTACAAGGACTCCGGCGTCGACTTCAAGGGCACCGCCCGAGGGCTGATCAACACGCTCAGCGGCAAGGGCGCGCAGGGCGGTTCGACGATCACCCAGCAGTACGTCAAGAACTACTACCTCACGCAGGAACAGACCGTCACCCGTAAGCTCCGGGAACTGGTCATCTCGCTGAAGGTGGACCGCCAGATGTCGAAGGACGACATCCTCGCGGGCTATCTCAACACCAGCTACTTCGGCCGTAACGCCTACGGCATCCAGGCCGCCGCGCAGGCCTACTACCGGGTCGACGCCGAGAAGCTCAGCGTCCGGCAGGGCGCGTATCTCGCCGCACTGCTCCAGGCGCCGAGCCAGTACGACTGGGCGGTCGCCTCCGAGACGGGCAAGGAGCTCGTCAAGAACCGCTGGAACTACGTCCTCGACAACATGGTCGAGGAGGGCTGGCTGAGCTCCTCCGAGCGCCGGTCGATGAAGTTCCCCGTGCCCAAGGAGCCCAAGGCCGCCGCCGGTCTGGAGGGCCAGAAGGGTTATCTCGTCGACCTGGCCAACAACCAGCTCGAAGAGCAACTGATGAAGCAGGAGGGCATCTCCCGCTCCGAGGCCGAGACCCAGGTCAAGAGCCAGGGCTGGACCATCACCCTGAACATCGACCCGAAGAAGCAGGCCCAGCTGGAGAAGTCCGTCGAGACCCAGCTGACCAACAAGCTGGACCCGAAGGAACGCCCCGTCGACGGGGACATCCAGGCGGGCGCCGTCTCCGTCGACCCGAAGACGGGGAAGATCGTCGCCCTGTACGGCGGCGAGGACTACTTCAAGCACTACCGCTCCAACGCGACCAGAACCGACTACCAGCCGGCGTCGACGTTCAAGCCGGTCATCCTCGCCGCGGCCCTGGAGAACCAGGCCGAGACGCAGGACGGCGAGGCGATCGGCGCGAGCACGGTCTACGACGGCGACAGCAGGCGGCCGGTGGTGGACGCGAACGGCAAGAAGGTCGGTTTCGCCCCGCCGAACGAGGACGACGTCGACTACGGCGACGTCACCGTCCAGACCGCGATGAACAAGTCCATCAACTCGGTGTTCGCGCAGATGGGCGTGGACGTCGGCATGGACGAGGTGATGGACACCGCCGCCGAGCTGGGCATGGACGACGACCTGGAGGCGGTGCCCGCGCAGACCCTCGGGTCCATGGGCGCGAGCCCGCTCCAGATGGCCGGGGTCTACGCCACGCTCGACAACCACGGCAAGAAGGTCACCCCGACCCTCATCAAGTCCGCCGAGCAGAACAACCGCAAGGTCACGATGCCCGACCCGATCGGCGAACAGGTCATCAGCGGCGAGACCGCCGACACCGTGACCTCGGTCCTGACCGGTGTGGTCGACGACGGTACGGCCCAGAAGTCCGTGCGTGACAACCCGGCCCGAGACGGCCAGGAGGTCGCGGGCAAGACCGGTACGTCCGACTTCGGCAGGTCGGCCTGGTTCACCGGCTACACACCCGACCTGGTGACCTCGGTCGGCATGTTCGGTGAGGACGCCAAGACGCGCAACCAGGTCAACATGAAGGGCGCGACCGGCACGCTGCCGGGCACGGGCCGGGTCAACGGTGGTGGCCTTCCGGCACAGATCTGGGCGGCGTACATGTTCGGAGTGACGGACACGGACGCCGAGTTCGACCTGGACACCGATCAGGGCGCCGCGGTGGAGCCGACCTGGACGCCGACGAAGACCCAGGAGCCGAGCCGGACGCCGACCCAGGAGCCGACAACCCAGGCCCCGACGACGGAGGCACCGTCGGAAACCCCGTCACAGACGCCGACGGAGACCCCGACGACGACCGAGCCGACGGACGAGCCGACAACGACCGAACCGACGACGACCGAGCCGACGTTCGATATCCCGGAGGACCCGGGGGACCCTGACGCAGACAGATAGGCAAAGGGCGCCCGGAACACACCGGGCGCCCTCTTTCTGCCTGTGTCACCCGCGATTCAGCTCGAACCAGACGACCTTCCCGGTGCTGAGCCGAGTCGCCCCCCACCGCCGGGCCAGCTTGTTCACCAGGTACAGACCGCGCCCACCCTCATCGGTGGCCCGGGCCTGCCGCAGCCGAGGCAGCTGCGGCACATCGTCGCCCACCTCGCACCGCAGCACATCGGTCCGCAACAACCGCAGCGTCACCGGCCGCGAGGCATACCGCACCGCGTTGGTGACGACCTCGCTCACCAACAGCTCGACGGAGTCGGTGAGTTCCTCCATCCCCCAGCGCGACAGCGCACGCCGGGCCAGCCGCCGGGCCCGCCCGGGCGCCGCGTCCTCCGGCTCCAGGAACCAGTACGCCACATCACTCGGCGCGATCCCGTCGAAGCGGGCGGCGAGCAGCGCGATGTCGTCGTCCCGGTCACCGGGGCCGAGCATGTCGAGCACCTCGTCGCACAGCGCTTCCAGCGGCGGCGGATGATCCGGCCCGGTGAGCTGAGCGGTCGCGACGAGCTTCTCGCGGAGCTGCTCTATCCCGGTCCACACGTCCCGCAGCCGCGACTCGACCAGACCGTCGGTGTACAGCAGCAGCGTCGCCCCGGCCGGCGCGTCCAGCTCCACGGCCTCGAAGTCGACCCCGCCGACCCCGATCGGCGCACCGGGCGGCACCCGCAGCACCTCGGCCCGGCCGCCCAGATGCAGCAGAACGGGCGGCGGATGACCGGCGTTGGCGATCGTGATGCGATGCGAGACCGGGTCGTACACGGCGTACAGACAGGTCGCCATGCGGTCCGTGCCGAGCCGCTGCGCCTGCTCGTCGAGATGGTGCAGCACCTCCTGCGGCGGCAGGTCGAGACCCGCGAGCGTCTGGGCCGTCGTACGCAACTGGCCCATGATCGCGGCGGAGGTCATGGAGTGGCCCATGACGTCGCCCACCACCAGCGCCACCCGGCTGCCCGGCAGCGGGATCGCGTCGTACCAGTCGCCGCCCACGCGCGCGGTCTCGGCGGCGGGGAGATAGCGGGACGCGAGCCGTACGCCGGTCGGCCGGGGCAGGGTCTCGGGCAGCATCGTGCGCTGGAGCTCGTCGGCGATGTACGCCTCACGGCCGTACAGCACCGCCTTGTCGATGCCGAGCGCGCTGTGCGTGGCGAGTTGGGCGGCGACCAGGAGGTCGTCCGCCTCGAAGGCGATGCGCTCGGGGCGGCGCAGGAAGAGCGCGGCACCGATCACGCGGCGTCGGCCGCGCAGGGGCGCGAGGATGGCGCGCTGGCCGGTGGGTACGGCCAGTTCGCCGTCGTCGCCCAGGAGTTCGGGCAGTGCGGGGCGGGCGGCGGGCGCGTCGGCGAACACCGGGCGGACCCCGCGCAGCACCTCGGCGAGCGCGCCGCCGGGCCGCACCTCGCACAACTCGGCGGTGACGGCGGACAGTTCGGCCAACTCGGTCGGCTCGGGCAGGCCCTGCACGGGCAGGAAGCCGCCGTCGGTGTCCCGCTCCTCCGGGATCCGGTCGGTGCGCCGCAGCCGCAGCACGACGGGCCCGGTGGGGCGCTCGTCGCCGACCGGCAGCGGATCGCGCAGATAGACCAGGATCGCGTCGGAGAACGTGGGCACGGTCGCCCGGCACAGCCCCATCACGATCTCGTCGAGGTCTATGCCGCGGGCGATCCGCCGGGTCGCGGCGCCCACGAACCGCAGCCGGTCCCCGTCCCGCCGCATCGGCGTGGGCCGGCCGGGCTGCACTCCCTGTCCGGTGCGCCGCTCCTCCGGAGCCGACTCGGTGCTCGGCTGGGCGGGAATGACCTCCGGGGCCGGACGGGGGCGGTGGGTGTCGGAATCCGCGGCGGCGGAGGGCTGCGCATGCTCGGAACCGTTGCTCACGGGGGCCTTGTCGTTGCCGGACGGTGCGGTGGTGCCCGGGGTGGAGGGCGGTTCGCCGGTGCGCGCCTGCGCGGGTAACGCGGCGGCGCCGGGCGCACGGGGCGGTGTCGGGGTACGCAGGAGCGCCCCGCGTGGGTCCGCGGGGTCGGCACCCAGGGGGCGCTCGAAGGAGGTCGGCTGCTCCGTCACGCGTGTGGCATCCATCCGTCCGGGGCGAGTTGTTCGTCCCGCCGAAGTCCCGATACCCGCAATACGTGCCCCAGGAACGGAATTCCCGCGTGGCCAGAGGCTGTTCCTGTGTCAGCGGCGGGCTGTGCGCCGCCCGGACCGGTGTTGCCCTCGTACCCCTCGCTCACGTCCAGCCGCCCCTCGGTGACGATCGGTCAAGCCCAGTGCACGCTCCGGTTGTTGCCGCCGCGCGCCCTTGCGGAGGACGATCCTACGTTTCGTGCCCGGGGGCGCATCAAGGGTCTCATGAGGACAAGTGCGCGGGCGTACGGCCCGAGTGCCCTGGCCGCTCCCCCGGCAGATCCTCCGGCAGTGACGGTACAGCCCAGGACGGGTTCGGGCGCCAGTGCTGCCAGGCGTTCGAGAACGGCGGTCCCCAGGCGCGGATCACCTCCACGGCGGCCCGCCCGGCCTCCCGTACCCGTTCGGCGGTGGCGGCGTCCATCAGGCCGTCCTGCTGGGCCTGCGCGAACTCGTCCTCGTCGCGCCAGCCCCAAGTCCGGTCAGGGTACACACAGATGTCCAGGAAGTGATCCTCCGAGTCGACCCCGCCCGCCCAACGCGCCAGCGGCTCCTCCAGGTTCACGTACCAGTTCTTGAACCGCCAGCCCGGCTCCCAGAACAGCCACACCGACCACGGCTCACCGGGTCTGGCCAGTTTCAGCACCCCGGTGCCGAACCAGCGGTCGCGCTGCACCGTACGCGGCTTGGTGTAGCGCGACCGCAGGGGCTCCTGGTGGACAGGGGTGCCGTCGGCGAGCGCGGGCTTCAGGCACTCGGTCCCGGGCGCCAGCCATACGGCGAGCAGATCGGCGTCGTCCCGTACGACCGTCACGGGACGCACGATGTGGAAGCGCGCACCGGCGTTCTCCCGGTACCGCCACAGAATGTGACTTCCGGGCGCCCAGTGCGCCGGGGACCCGCCCGCTTCCACTGTCGTCATCGCTCCGCCGTCTGCCATGCACAGATATTAGGTGTCACTGACTGACGACGCTGCGGCGAACGTCACGGTTCGCGGTGCCGGCGAGAATCGTCACGGGCGCGTCATACGCAGGACATCCAGGGCTTCGTCCAGCTCAGCGCGGGTGAGGTCGCCGCGTTCCAGATAACCGCCCTCCAGCACGACTTGACGGATGGTCCGGCGTTCCGCGAGCGCCTTCTTGGCGACCTTGGCGGCCTCCTCGTACCCGATGTACTTGTTGAGAGGCGTGACCACGGAGGGTGACGACTCGGCGTATTCGCGGGCCCGTTCACGGTGCGCGACAATGCCGTCGACGGTCCGGTCGGCGAGCAGCCGGGAGACATTGGCGAGCAGCCGGACCGATTCGAGTACGTTCTTCGCGATGACCGGAAGCATCACATTGAGCTCGAAGTTGCCGGCGGCTCCGGCGGTGGCGACGGTGGCGTCGTTGCCGGTGACCTGCGCGGCGACCATGAGCACGGCCTCCGGGATGACCGGATTGACCTTGCCGGGCATGATCGAGGAGCCGGGCTGAAGATCGGGAAGCGAGATCTCGGCGAGCCCGGTGCGCGGTCCCGAGGCCATCCACCGCAGATCGTTGGCGATCTTCGTCAGTCCCACGGCGATGGTCCGCAGCTGCCCGCTGATCTCGACGATGCCGTCCCGCGCGCCCTGCGCCTCGAAGTGGTCGCGCGCCTCGGTCAGCGGCAGCCCGGTGGCGCGGGCGACCTCCTCGATGACGGCGGCGGAGAAGCCGGGCGGGGTGTTGATGCCGGTACCGACGGCGGTACCGCCCAGCGGCAGCTCGGCGAGCCGGGGGAGGGAGGCCTGCAGCCGCTCGATGCCGTAGCGCACCTGGGCCGCGTACCCGCCGAACTCCTGGCCGAGGGTGACGGGCGTGGCGTCCATGAGATGGGTCCGGCCGGACTTGACGACGTCCGAGAACTCCTCGGCCTTTCGCTGAAGGGACCCGGCGAGGTGCTGGAGCGCCGGGACGAGATCGCGGGTGACGGCCGCGGTGGCGGCGATGTGGATGGAGGACGGGAAGACGTCGTTGGACGACTGCGAGGCGTTGACGTGGTCATTGGGGTGCACGTCCCGCCCGAGCCGTTCGCTCGCGAGCGTGGCGATGACCTCGTTGGTGTTCATGTTGGACGAGGTGCCGGAGCCGGTCTGGAAGACATCGACGGGGAAGTGCTCGTCCCACTTCCCGTCGACGACCTCACCGGCCGCCTCCTGAATGGCCACCGCGATGTCCTTGTCGAGCACGCCGAGATCCGCGTTCACCTTCGCGGCGGCGCCCTTGATCCGCGCGAGCGCCTCGATATGGGCCCGCTCGATCCGCTGCCCGGAGATGGGGAAGTTCTCCACGGCACGCTGGGTCTGGGCCCGCCACTTGGCGTGGGCGGGCACCCGCACCTCACCCATGGAGTCGTGCTCGATGCGATAGCTCTGCTCTTCGTCGGCCACTGCCGATCACCTCCACCAGTCACAGCATCCGGGACAGGTCACCTGTTCCCCCGTCGGGGCGGATCTTCACGGCGCGCGAGCGGGAGGGGGGCCGCCGGACAATGAGGGGGGAGTGCAGGGGGGCTCGTCACCCCACAGGAGGCAGGACATGCTCCGCAGCATCAGGACGCTCGGCGCGCTCGGCGCGGGCCTGGCGGCGGCGACCGCCCTCGTCACCGCGGCCCCGGCGTCGGCCCAGGAGGACGACTTCACCCTCTACGCCCGGGAGGTCGCGGGCGACGAGGAGGAGGACCAGCAGCAGGCCCCCGAGGTCGGCGACACCTTCTCCTTCGCCGACGACCTCTTCGAGGAGAAGGGCGGCGACAAGGTCGGCCGGGACGGCGGGGCCTGCACGGTCGTACGCACCGGCAACCCCTTGGACATCCAGTGCGTCGGCACCTTCGTACTGACCGGCGGCCAGATCACCGCCCAGGTGCTCATGACCGTCCCGCTGGAGGAGTCGGCGGAGCTGCCCGCCTTCGACGCGTCGGTCACCGGCGGAACCGGCGACTACCGCGGTGCGAGCGGCCAGATCCACATCACGGAGGACGGGGCCTACGAGAAGCTGGACTTCGACCTGGGTGACTGACCGCCCCTCTGGGGGAGTTCGAGGACGAGGCCCTTCGGGCCGATGGCGTCCGGGGCGGAGCCCCTGGGGAGGGGACGGTAGGGGCGGCGGGGGCGAGAAGTGTCCCCGCCGCACCCGAGGAACTACGCCAGCCCGGGGCCCCGCACAGGGATGGAAGTGAACGTCGGCGCGGGCGCGGGATCTTGGAAGAAGTCGTTGCCCTTGTCGTCCACGACGATGAACGCCGGGAAGTCCTCGACCTCGATCTTCCAGACGGCCTCCATGCCGAGCTCCTCGTACTCGACGACCTCGACCTTCTTGATGCAGTCCTGGGCGAGCCGGGCGGCGGGGCCGCCGATGGAGCCGAGGTAGAAGCCGCCGTGGGTGCCGCAGGCGTCGGTGACCTGCTTGCTGCGGTTGCCCTTGGCCAGCATCACCTTGGAGCCGCCCGCCGCCTGGAACTGCTCGACGTAGGAATCCATGCGGCCGGCCGTGGTCGGGCCGAAGGAGCCGGACGCGTAGCCCTCGGGGGTCTTCGCCGGACCGGCGTAGTACACCGGGTGGTCCTTCAGGTACTGCGGCATCTCCTCGCCCGCGTCAAGGCGTTCCTTGATCTTGGCGTGCGCGATGTCACGGGCCACGACCAGCGGGCCGGTGAGTGAAAGACGGGTCTTCACCGGGTACTTGGTGAGCTCCGCGAGGATCGACTCCATCGGCTGGTTCAGGTCGATCTTGACGACGTCCCCGTCCTGCTCCAGGTGCTCGTCCGTGGTGTCCGGCAGGAACCGCGCAGGGTCCGTCTCCAGCTGTTCCAGGAAGACGCCCTCGGCGGTGATCTTCGCGACCGCCTGGCGGTCGGCCGAGCAGGAGACGGCGATGGCGACCGGGCAGGACGCGCCGTGCCGCGGCAGGCGCACCACGCGCACGTCGTGGCAGAAGTACTTGCCGCCGAACTGCGCGCCGATCCCGATCTTCTGCGTCAGCTCGAAGACCTTCTGCTCAAGATCCTTGTCGCGGAAGCCGTGCCCGAGCTCCGACCCCTCGGCCGGGATCTCGTCGAGGTAGTGGGCGGAGGCGTACTTCGCGGTCTTGAGGGCGTACTCCGCGCTCGTACCGCCGACGACGATCGCCAGGTGGTACGGCGGACAGGCGGCGGTGCCCAGCGAACGGATCTTCTCCTCCAGGAACTTCATCATGGAGGCCTCGTTCAGGACGGCCTTGGTCTCCTGGTAGAGGAACGACTTGTTGGCCGAGCCGCCGCCCTTCGCCATGAACAGGAACTTGTAGGCGCCGCCGTCGGTGGCGTACAGCTCGATCTGGGCGGGGAGGTTGGAGCCGGTGTTCTTCTCGTCCCACATGGTCAGCGGGGCCATCTGGGAGTAGCGCAGGTTGAGGTTCAGGTACGCGTCGTAGATGCCCCGGCTCAGGGCCTCCTCGTCGCCGCCCTCGGTCAGCACGTTCTGCCCGCGCTTGCCCATCACGATCGCCGTGCCGGTGTCCTGGCACATCGGCAGGACGCCCGCCGCCGCGATGTTCGCGTTCTTCAGCAGGTCCAGGGCGACGAACTTGTCGTTGCTGGACGCCTCGGGGTCGTCGATGATCCGGCGGAGCTGGGCGAGGTGGGCCGGGCGCAGATAGTGCTGGATGTCGTGAATGGCCTCCTCGGCGAGCTTGCGCAGCGCCTCCGGCTCGACCTTGAGGAACGTCCGCCCGTCGGCCTCGAAGGTGGAGACACCCTCGGAGGTCACCAGCCGGTACGGGGTGGTGTCCTCTCCCATGGGGAGCAGATCGGTGTACGCGAACTCAGGCATGTCGCCCATTCCTCACTCGACAGATGCGGCGGCTGACCTCCATTGGGCAGCGTCCACCAGCGTAGAACCTGCCGCCGGAGGCGAGCTTGTGAGGTAAGGCTCAGTTCGACCCGGGCGGGGGCTATCGCGATCTATCGTGTTTGGGTACGCTGCTGCCGTGGACCTTCAGAAGCAGACCGCGCCCGCTGCCGCCACCGAGCTCCGTGCCTCCGACGCCGACCGCGACCGGATCGCGGACATCCTCCGCGAGGCACTTGCCGAGGGCCGCCTCACCGCCGACGAGCACAGCGAGCGGGTGGAGGGGGTGCTGAACGCCAAGACGGTGGGCGAGCTGGAGGCCTTCATCAGGGACCTGCCGGCGGCCCATGGTCCCCGGGCGACGGCGTCGTACGCCACCATTCCGAGCCGCCCGACCCACCTCCCGCCGGACCCGGACGACACCGCTGTCGCGATCTTCAGCAGCGCCGTCCGCAAGGGCCGTTGGCGTGCCGGGCGCCGGATCCATGCGTACGCGATCTTCGGCAGTGTGGAGATAGACCTCAGCGAGGCGCTCTTCGAGTACCAGCAGGTCGTCATCAAGGCGATCTCGGTCTTCGGCAGCGTCGAGGTCCGAGTCCCGGAGAACGTGTCGCTGCGCGGCACCGGCGGCGGCGTCCTCGGCAGCTTCGAGGTGGACACGCTGG
Organism: Streptomyces cupreus; assembly: GCF_014257025.1. Taxonomy (GTDB): domain Bacteria; phylum Actinomycetota; class Actinomycetes; order Streptomycetales; family Streptomycetaceae; genus Streptomyces; species Streptomyces cupreus. Next base: position 104,794 of record NZ_JACMSF010000003.1, on the reverse strand, counting down.
ACGCGGAGGACGCGGCGGCGCCCGTGGTCTACGTGGACGGGTGGGCCGTACTGGGCAGCGTCGAGGCCGGGCCCCGGCGCGGCAAGTTCGTGGCCGACATCCTCGACCGGGTCCACGCCAAGGTCGAGAAGAGTTTGCGCAAGCATCTGGATCATTGACGGTTGCGAATCGAAGCGGAACCGAAACCAACCAGTCCGCTCATCCGGGCGCGCAGGAGCCCCCGGAATCCAGCGGTTCGGAACTGACTGCATAGGCTCGCGTACAACGGGTAGACCTTGCTGCATCGTCTCTCGCTCGCGAAGCCGTCGTCAGGAGTAGACCGTGCTGCAACCGCCGCATTCGTCCCTGCAGGTAGCTGCCGTTCCGGCCCAGCGGGTGCCAGTGCGAGACAGGGACCAAGACGCGCCTTGGCACACCGAGGCGGTGTGCCGGCGCGACGAGGCCGGCCTGTTCTTCGCCCCTTCCAAGGAGCCCACCGCGGCCCGGCTCTCCCGCGAGGAGGCGGCCAAGCGGGTCTGCGCACGCTGCCCGGTCATGGTCGAATGCCGCGAGCACGCCCTCCTCCAGCCCGAGCCCTACGGAGTCTGGGGCGGCCTCACCGCGGCGGAACGCCGAGTGGTCCTGGCCCGCCGCAGGCGCCGGGACCTGGAGCTGAAGAAGGCGGCGAGGGCGGCGGGGCGCATAGCGCAGGCGGGTTGAGCAGAAGAAGGCAAGGAAAAGGGCGCCCCCTCCGCACCGGGGGCGCCCCACTCCTTTGGCGGCCGATCGGCCGGACAGGTGGCTACTTGGCCCGGTCGAAGTCGATCGCGCTGTAGGCCCGCAGCTTGCTCAGCCGGTGCTCGGAGTCGATCCGCCGAACGGTCCCGGACTTGGACCGCATCACGATCGACTCGGTGACGGCGGAGTCCGACCGGTACCGCACACCCCGCAGCAGCTCACCGTCGGTGATCCCGGTCGCGACGAAGAACACGTTCTCCCCGCGGACCAGGTCCTCGGTCGTCAGCACCCGGTCGAGGTCGTGCCCGGCGTCGATCGCCCGCTGCCGCTCCTCGTCGTCCTTCGGCCACAGCTTGCCCTGGATCGTGCCGCCGAGACACTTCACGGCACAGGCGGAGATGATGCCCTCCGGCGTACCGCCGATACCGAGGAGCATGTCGACGCCGGTGCCCTCGCGCAGCGCGTAGATCGAACCCGCGACGTCACCGTCGGAGATCAGCTTGATGCGCGCTCCGGCGTCCCGGATCTCCTTGATGATCCCCTCGTGCCGGGGCCGGTCGAGGATGACGACGGTGACGTCCTCCGGCGTGGACCGCTTCGCCTTGGCGACCCGGCGGATGTTCACCGACACCGGCGCGTTGATGTCGACGAAGTCGGCGGCCTCGGGCCCGGTGACCAGCTTGTCCATGTAGAACACGGCGGACGGGTCGAACATCGCCCCGCGCTCGGTGGCCGCGAGGACGGCGATCGCGTTCGGCATGCCCTTGGCGGTCAGCGTGGTGCCGTCGATCGGGTCGACGGCGATGTCCACCTCGGGTCCGGTGCCGTCACCGACGCGCTCCCCGTTGAAGAGCATCGGCGCCTCGTCCTTCTCGCCCTCGCCGATGACGACAACGCCGTTCATCGACACGGTGGAGACGAGGGTCCGCATGGCGCGCACCGCGGCACCGTCGGCGCCGTTCTTGTCGCCGCGCCCGACCCAGCGGCCCGCGGCCATCGCGGCTGCTTCGGTCACCCGGACGAGCTCCAGGGCGAGGTTGCGGTCGGGGGCCTCGGAGGGGACATCGAGCTCGGAGGGCAGGTGATGATGTTCGGTCATCGGAGCGCACCTTTCTGATACGACGACGGCCGGATGAGGGTAATGGCCATGACTCTATCCTCAGGCCGACAAAATGAGCAGGGGGCCCCACGGATGAGCGGACCGGGGCACCTGCGACGATAGGGGACGTGGCAGGTACGAACGCTAAGCAGAAGTCGGTCCGCAACATGGTCCTCTCGCTCGGGGTGACCATTCTCGCGGCAGGGGTCGTATACCTCTTCATCCCGCACGATGAGTCCGCTCCGGACCTCCCGCGCGTCGACTACCGCGTCGAGCTGCTCACCGCCCGCCGCGCGGCGTCGTACCCCGTGGCCGCCCCCGAGGGCCTGGCCAAGGAGTGGAAGGCGACCTCGGTGCGGTTCCAGGGCGACCAGGGCGACGCCTGGCACCTCGGCTACCACGCGCCCGACGGTGAGTACGTCCAGATCGAGCAGTCGGCTCAGAAGCCGAAGGCGTTCATCGACGAGGCCACCCGGGGTGCCCACGCGACGAAGGCCACCCAGGAGATCGACGGCAGGACGTGGACCCGCTACACCGGCGGCCGTTACGACGCGCTCGTGCTGAAGGCGGACGGCTCGACGACGGTCGTGGCGGGCACGGGCTCGTTCGAGCAGCTGGCGGAGATGGCGGGCGCGCTGAAGACGAAGTAGGTCCGGCGGCGCACGCATGAGGAAGGCCCCCGGCTCGATGCCGGGGGCCTTCCTCATGTCTTGAGGCTCAGACGGTTGTCCTGAGGCTCAGACGGTCGTGATGACCTCGTCGTACGACAGGCGCGGGGAGCGCGGGAACCAGGCGTCCGGACCCGGCTTGCCGATGTTGACCACCATCAGCGGGGTGTGGTCGTCGTCCAGGAACTCCTTGCGGACGCCCTCGAAGTCCACGCCGGTCATCGGGCCTGCGGCGAGGCCGGCGGCGCGGACGCCGATGATGAAGTACGCGGCCTGGAGGGAGGCATTCAGCGCGGCGGCGCCCTCGCGGGCCGGGCGCTCGGCGAAGAAGACGTCCTTGGCCTGCGGGAAGTGCGGGAAGAGCTGCGGCAGCTCCTCGTGGAACTCGTTGTCCGCGGAGAGGATCGCGACCAGCGGGGCGGTGGCGGTCTTGGCCTGGTTGCCCTCGGCCATGTGCTGCACCAGACGCTCCCGGGCCTCGGCGGAGCGGACCAGGGTGACGCGCAGCGGCGACTGGTTGAAGGCGGTCGGGCCGTACTTGACCAGGTCGTAGATCGCCTGGACCTGTTCGTCGGTCACCGGCTCGTCGGTGAAGGTGTTCGCGGTGCGGGCCTCGCGGAACAGCAGGTCCTGGGCGGCGGGGTCAAGAGCGAGAGACATGCGTGAACCTTCTCGGGGGTGTACGTCGGATCCGGGCGCCGGATCAGCTGACACGTCAACTATATGAGTGTGAAGTTCAATGTTCAATCAAAACTGGGGTGGCGTGATCCGCTTCACAGGATCACCGCCGGAGGCCGGGCTACTTCTCGCCCTCGGCCTCTTCCTCCGCCGCCTCCTCGGCCAGCGCCGCGTCCAGCCGGGCCCGTGCGCCGTCCAGCCAGCGTCGGCACACCTTGGCTAGCTCCTCCCCGCGCTCCCACAGCGCCAGGGACTCCTCCAGCGTCGTACCGCCCGCCTCCAGCCGCCGTACGACCTCGATCAGCTCGTCCCGCGCCTGCTCGTACCCGAGCGCCTCATCCACCTTGCTGGTCATGCACTCACCCTAAGCATCGACTCTGACAGTGAACTCACCCTCGGAGACCCGCGCCCGCAGCACCTCGTCGCCGCCGACCTCCCCCGGGTCCCGGACGACATGCCCGTCGGCCTTCTGGAGCACGGCGTAGCCCCGCTTCAGGGTTGCCGCCGGGGAGAGGGCCACCACGCGCGCGTGCGTGTGCGTGAGCTCCGAGTCGGCGCGGTCGAGGAGGTGGCGGAGGGTGCGCCGGCCCCGGTCCAGCAGCGAGGCGACATGGTCGGCGCGCTCGTCGATCATCCGGTGCGGATCCTGTATCGACGGCCGGGCGAGCGCCTGGGCCAGCCCGCGCTCCTCCCGGTCGACGAAGGCCTCGACACACCGCCGGGCACGACCCTGGAGCATCCGCACCCGCTCGTACTCCTCGCCCACGTCCGGTACGACCTTCTTGGCGGCGTCGGTCGGCGTGGAGGCGCGCAGGTCGGCGACGTGGTCCAGGAGGGGGTTGTCGGGTTCGTGCCCGATCGCGGACACGACCGGCGTACGGCACGCGGCGACCGTCCGCACCAACTGCTCGTCGGAGAACGGCAGCAGATCCTCCACGCTGCCGCCACCCCGCGCCACGATGATCACGTCGACGTCGTCGATCTCGTCGAGCTCCTTCACCGCCTGCACGACCTGCGGGACCGCGTGCACACCCTGCACGGCGACATTGCGCACCTCGAAGCGGACGGCGGGCCACCGGTGCCGGGCGTTCTCCAGGACGTCCCGCTCGGCGGCGGAGGCCCGGCCGCACACCAGCCCGATGAGCTGCGGCAGGAACGGCAGCGGCTTCTTGCGCTCCGGCGCGAAAAGCCCCTCGCCCGCCAGCGCCTTCTTCAACTGCTCAAGACGCGCGAGCAACTCGCCGACCCCGACCGGCCTTATCTCGGCGGCCCGCAGCGACAACTGCCCGCGCGGGGCGTACCACTCGGGCTTCGCCAGTACGACGACCCGCGCGCCCTCGCTCACCACGTCCGCCACGGCGTCGAAGACCTGCCGATAACAGGTGACGCTCACGGAGATGTCGTACGACGGATCACGCAGCGTCAGGAACACCACCCCGGCGCCCGGCCGCCGGGAGAGCTGGGTGATCTGTCCCTCGACCCACACCGCCCCGAGCCGGTCGATCCACCCCCCGATGAGCCGCGACACCTCACCGACGGGCAGCGGGGATTCCGCGGACGTGTTTGCAGCCATGCCGGTGAGCGTAACCGCAGGCACCGACATCGAACCGTCCCCGCGAGGACGGCGGCGAAGTGCACCGCGACGGGCAGGTCCTGGCGTCGTCGAGGGAGCGGCGCTCCTGCTCTGGACGGCCCCCCGCCGCAGGCGATCATGATCGCCGCGCCGGCCGCCGGCACCGGCACATGCCGAGGACGGCGCCGAGCGGGGCCGGCTGCGCCGCAGACGGTGGTGGTCCGCGTCGGTCGTAGCGGACGCCGTACCAATGTCGGACATGCCGCAAGTGTCGAGAACCGTCATCCACGACGCGATCTTCGACCCGCCGAGCGCGGCCTTACGATGGGACGCATGACTGCTTCGCCTGGCCGCCGTGTCCTGCTCGCCGCCCCCCGTGGCTACTGCGCGGGTGTGGACCGCGCCGTGATCGCCGTCGAGAAAGCCCTGGAGCAGTATGGGGCCCCGGTCTACGTCCGGCACGAGATCGTGCACAACAAGTACGTCGTGCAGACCCTGGAGAAGAAGGGCGCCGTCTTCGTCGAGCGGACCGAGGAGGTGCCGCCCGGGAACATCGTGATGTTCTCGGCGCACGGCGTCGCCCCCGTCGTCCACGAAGAGGCCGCGCGCGGGAAGCTCGCCACCATCGACGCCACCTGCCCGCTCGTCACCAAGGTCCACAAGGAAGCCGTCCGCTTCGCGAACGACGACTACGACATCCTCCTGATCGGCCACGAGGGCCACGAGGAGGTCATCGGCACCTCCGGCGAGGCCCCCGACCACATCCAGCTCGTCGACGGCCCCGAGGACGTCGCCAAGGTCGAGGTCCGCGACCCCTCCAAGGTCGTCTGGCTCTCGCAGACCACGCTGTCCGTCGACGAGACCATGGAGACCGTCGACGCCCTCCAGGAGAAGTTCCCGCAGCTCATCTCCCCGCCGAGCGACGACATCTGCTACGCCACGCAGAACCGCCAGCTCGCCGTGAAGCAGATGGGCGCCGAGGCCGAGCTGGTCATCGTGGTCGGCTCGCGCAACTCCTCCAACTCCAAGCGGCTGGTCGAGGTCGCCAAGCTCGCGGGCTCCCGCGAGGCCTACCTGGTGGACTTCGCGAGCGAGATCGACGAGGCCTGGCTGGAGGGCGTCACCACGGTCGGCGTCACCTCCGGCGCCTCCGTCCCCGAGGTCCTCGTCGAGGAGGTCCTGGAGTGGCTCGCCCAGCGCGGCTACGGCGATGTCGAGCTGGTGAAGGCGGCCGAGGAGTCGATCACCTTCTCGCTGCCGAAGGAACTGCGCCGGGATCTGCGCGAGGAAGCCGCGGCGCTGATCGCGGAGCGCACCGGCACCGCCCAGGAGTGACTGTCAGTCGTCCGTCGTAACGTAGAGCCATGCAGATCTTCGGTTTGGACATCGGCGGTTCCGGTATCAAGGGCGCCCCTGTGGACCTCGACAGGGGCGCCCTGGCGGAGGAGCGCCTCAAGGTGCTCACCCCGCAACCGGCGACGCCGGACGCGGTGGCCGACGGCGTCAAGCAGGTCGTCGACCACTTCGGCTGGACGGGACCGGTCGGGCTGACCTTCCCCGGCGTGGTGACCGGCGGGGCGACCATCCGCACGGCGGCCAATGTCGACAAGAGCTGGATCGACACCGACGCGCGCGCGTTGTTCAGCGAGCGCCTCGGCGGCCTGCCGGTGACGGTGGTCAACGACGCGGACGCCGCGGGCGTCGCCGAGGTGGCCTTCGGCGCGGGGCGGGACCGCGCGGGCACCGTCATCCTGCTGACCTTCGGCACCGGCATCGGCAGCGCCCTGTTCGTGGACGGCGCCCTGGTGCCCAACACCGAGCTGGGCCATCTGGAGCTGCACGGCCATGACGCGGAGAAGCGGGCCTCCAGCAAGGCCAAGGAGGACGGCGAGCTGACGTGGGAGCACTGGGCGCATCGCGTCCAGAGGTACCTCGCCCATGTGGAGATGCTGTTCTCGCCGGAGCTGTTCATCATCGGCGGCGGGGTCAGCCGTAAGTCGCAGAAGTTTCTGCACTACATCGAGGGCATCAAGGCGGATATCGTCCCGGCCCAGTTGCAGAACAACGCCGGCATCGTGGGGGCGGCGATGCGGGCGGCGAAGGAGTAGGTCACACCGGCGGTCGGCCGCGGGCCACCTTGCGGCGCATCTGGCGCACCTTGCGTACGGTCACGATCACGCCGGTGACGAGAGTCCCGCCGTACAGCCATCCGGCCTGCGTGGCCAGCGCCGTGAAGAGGCCCATCAGCCGGTCCCCGATCCCGTCACCGGCGTCGGCGACCGGTACCAGACCCAGGGCGAAGGCGATCGGTACGACGATGACCGCGGTCACCAGGTCCGCCCTGCGCACCCAGGCCGCGGTCAGTACGCACACCGGCAGGAACAGCACGCCGTAGACCGTGAGCGACGACCCGAACAACAGGGCGTCCAGGCCGCCGAGCGTGATCATCAGCGCCATGCAGAACAGGCCGACGCCAAGGCCGGTGAGCCGGGGGTTCGGCATCCGGCGGACCGTCTGCACCACCGGGGGCGGCGGGCGCCGTACGGCGGCGGGGGGACGGCGGGGGCCGCCGGTCCGCGCCTGGGCACCGCGGCCGCTGCCCCTGGCCTGCGGGGGCAGGGGCGGGGTGCCATGTCGCGTGCCGTTCTGCTGCCCGAACTGTGCTGGGCGCGTCCTGTGTTGCTCCACTGGACCAACTTAGGTCTGCTTATGTGTCCAATCGCCCCTCAGACACGCCGAGGGGCGGACCTTGGCCAAGCGTTCGATACGCAGCCGGTGCCGGGCGGGTCACGCCGTAGACTGGTGGATCGGCCCCACCAGCCTCCAGTCCTCCTCTCACGTACGGGAAGTCGCAACGTGTCGCTCACGATCGGAATCGTCGGTCTGCCGAATGTCGGCAAGTCGACCCTGTTCAACGCCCTGACCAAGAACGACGTGCTGGCGGCCAACTACCCGTTCGCCACGATCGAGCCCAACGTCGGTGTCGTGGGCGTCCCCGACCCCCGTCTTGCCAAGCTGGCCGAGATCTTCGGCTCCCAGCGCATGCTCCCGGCGACCGTCGACTTCGTCGACATCGCGGGCATCGTGCGCGGCGCCTCCGAGGGCGAGGGCCTGGGCAACAAGTTCCTCGCGAACATCCGCGAGTCCGACGCGATCTGCCAGGTCATCCGTGCCTTCAAGGACGAGAACGTCGTCCATGTCGACGGCAAGGTCTCGCCCAAGGACGACATCGAGACGATCAACACCGAGCTGATCCTCGCCGACCTGCAGACCATCGAGAAGGTCCTGCCCCGGCTCCAGAAGGAGTCGCGGATCAAGAAGGACGTCGCGCCGAAGGTTGCCGCGGTCGAGGCGGCGAAGGAGATCCTGGAGAAGGGCGACACGCTCTTCTCGGCGGGCATCGTCCAGGGCTCCGGCAACGAGGAACTCCTGCACGACCTGCACCTCCTCACCACCAAGCCCTTCCTCTACGTCTTCAACGTCGACGAGGACGAGCTGACCGACGACGCGTTCAAGGAGGAGCAGCGCGCCCTGGTCGCCCCCGCCGAGGCGATCTTCCTCAACGCCAAGCTGGAGGCGGACCTCGCCGAGCTGGACGAGGAGGACGCGATGGAGCTGCTGGAGTCGGTCGGCGCCGAGGAGCCCGGCCTCGCCACCCTCGCCCGCGTCGGCTTCAACACCCTGGGCCTGCAGACCTACCTCACGGCCGGCCCCAAGGAATCCCGCGCCTGGACCATCAAGAAGGGCGCGACGGCCCCCGAGGCGGCAGGCGTGATCCACACCGACTTCCAGAAGGGCTTCATCAAGGCGGAGGTCATCTCCTTCGCCGACCTGGTGGAAACGGGTTCGGTAGCGGAGGCCCGCGCGAAGGGGAAGGCGCGCATGGAGGGCAAGGAGTACGTCATGCAGGACGGGGATGTCGTGGAGTTCCGCTTCAACGTGTAGCGGGTGATGTCACCACATCGCTGATCTGGCAAACATGCAGATCAGAAGGGGTTCGACTGCTCGGCGTCGGACCCCTGGGTTTTTCCCGTGCCGGGATGGTGCTGGGAAACCCCTGGCTTCCTCCTGGCGGGCACGGTGATGCCGACCTGGCCCCCTGCTTGGCACGACCGGCTTACTAATGTCAATGTTAGTAACATCGTCGTTAGTGTCATGGGCGGAGGTCGGCAGAAGTGGTGGATTTCGTAGGCCGTAGGCAGGAGCTGGCGACGCTGGAGCGAGAGCTGCAGAAGGTGGCGGCAGGGGTTGGCGGGGAGCGGCCCGGTCGGTGCGTGATGTTGCGCGGGCGGCGCCGAGTGGGCAAGTCGCGACTGGTCGAGCGGTTTGCGGAGCGCTCCGGAGCCCCGTTCCTGTTCTACGCGGCGACTGGTGCGTCCCCCAGGGATGATCTGGCACGGCTGGCCCGGGACGCCCAAGCGTCGACGCTGCCGTTGGCGGGTCTGGTGGCCGCCGCGCGGCCGGAGAGCTGGGATGCCGCGTTCGACGTGCTGGCTGCGGCGCTGCCCGCCGACCGGGCGAGCGTGCTGGTCATCGATGAAGTGCCGTACCTGATGGACACCGCTGGCACCTTCGAGGGGATGCTGCAGCGGGCCTGGGATCGGGTGCTGGAGACCAAGCCGGTGCTGCTGGTCCTCATCGGCTCCGATCTGTCGATGATGGAGGCACTGAACAGCTACGGACGACCTTTCCATCAGCGCGGCCGGGAGATGGTGCTGGGACCGCTCAACCCCGCCGAGGTGGGGCAGATGCTTGGGCTGGATCCGGCGGAAGCCTTCGACGCTGCACTGATCACCGGCGGGCTGCCGCTGATCTGCGCGGAGTGGCCAAGCGGCGCAGGGCTGTGGGACTTCCTCGGCGAGGCGCTGAGCGACCCCGTTTCGGCCCTGCTGGTGTCGGCCGAGCGCTCGCTGGCTGCCGAATTCCCTCCGCAAGCCCAGGCGCGTACGGTGCTGGCGGCCATCGGAAGTGGCGAGCGGACCTTCACCAACATCGCCCGTGCAGCCGGTGGGATCGGCGCCACGCCGCTGCAGCGAGCTCTGGAGCTGCTTACGGACAAACGGATCGCCGCTGGGGAGCTGCCTGTATCGCTGCGCCCGTCGAAGGATCGTCGCTACCGGGTGACAGATCCCTACCTGCGGTTTTGGCTGCATCTGCTCGGCCCGTCCATGGAGGAGATCGAGCGGGGGCGGGGCGATCTGACCCTGGCGCGCATCCGGGAGAACTGGACCAGCTGGCGCGGCCGGGCCGTCGAGCCCCTTGTCCGTGAGGCCCTGGCGCGGATACTGCCCGATGACCGGCTGCCCGCGGCCCCCGCAGTGGGCGGCTACTGGACCCGCACCAACGACGTCGAGATCGATATCGTCGGGGCGGATCGCGCCCCGATTGCCAAGGAGCTGCTCTTTGTCGGCTCCATCAAGTGGCTGGAGCAGTCGCCTTTCGACCGGCACGACCTGGCAGCTCTCCACCGCCACCGCGCTGCCCTCACCCACGAACCTGTTCCCGTCGTGGCGGTCTCGCGCAGCGGAGTCGACTGTCCGGGCCTCGATGCCGCCTACGGCCCCGGCGATTTGCTGACCGCTTGGCCGCTGTGATCATCTCGCAGGGATGTGCGTAGACCGCGGGAACGGGTACTCCGGGGCATATGGCTGGCATCGACCTCAGCAGCAGTGAGTTCAAGGATCATGGCTTCATCGCGCGCCGGTACGCGTACGAGGGGGACAACGTGTCCCCTCCGCTGACCTGGAGCGGCTCACCGGACGACGCGGCCGAGCTGGTGCTGCTGTGCGAAGACCCCGACGCTCCGTCGGGCACCTTCGCGCACTGGATCGTGGTCGGCATCGACCCCCGCAGCGAAGGCGTCAACGCGGGGCAGTGCCCACCCGGCGGCACCGAGCTGGTCAACGGCTACGGCGAGCGTGGCTGGGGCGGACCGCACCCGCCCCCGGGAGACGAGCCGCACCATTACGTCTTCCGCCTGTACGCCCTGTCGGAGCCCTGTGTCCTCCCCGACGAGCCCCGCGCCGACCAGGTGCACGAGGCCGTCGAGAAACGGGAGCTGTCCAGCGGCACGCTCGTGGGGCTCTACCGGCGCTGACGTAAACCATGCCCGAGCTTCCTGACGTCGAAGGGTTCCGGCAGGTCCTGCTGACCTGCCGTGGACGCCGGTCCGTCACCGATGTCGACGTACGGGATGCCGGAGTTCTCAGAGGTGTCTCCGAGGAGCGGCTGCGGAAGGAGCTGGAGGGCAGGCGTCTTGGGAAGGCGTGGCGGCATGGGAAATGGCTCTTCGTGCCGACGGGCGATGGGCCCACGCTTGTCTTTCATTTCGGGATGACGGGATCCCTGCGGTGCTGTGACCAGGAGGAACCAATTGAGGCGCATGATCGCATCGTGCTGACGCTCGGCGGAGAACGGCTTCTGTGTTACCGCGATCAACGCAAACTGCAGGGCGTGCGGCTGGCCGACAGCGCTGATGTCGACCGGATTCTGGAGGGTCTGGGCCCGGACGCCCTGGCCGTGGACCGGGACGAGTTCCTGGAACTGCTGTCGGGGCGACGGGGTGCCGTCAAGAGTGCGCTGATGGACCAGTCCGTCGTCGCGGGCCTCGGAAACCTGCTGTGCGACGAGATCCTCTGGCGGGCTCGCGTCGCCCCTCGGACATCGACGCGGAGCCTGAGCGAGAAGACCCTTCGGCGCATCCACGCGGCGATGGGCCGTGTCCTCGCGACCTCCGTGCGTGACGGGTGTGTGCCGCCCCGACGCTCCTGGCTCACCGGGCGCAGGGACGACAGCGAGCCGGTGTGCCCCCGCTGCGGCACTTCCATGCGGTCGACTCGCATCGCGGGACGCCGCACGGTCTGGTGCCCGCACTGTCAGAACTGAACGACGTTCAGCGCGCTGTCGGCGGCGGCCACCACCGTACGGGCCTGGTGTTCCACCTGGTCGCGCACCGGCACCCAGCGAAGTCGCAGGGCCTTCTCGAAGTCCGTGCACCAGGCGGCGAACAGTTCGTGCAGCTCGCGGTGGAGCGCCGGGGCCGTGTCGTCGTCCGCCGCGCGCAGCAGTCGTAGCAGAAGACCTGCCGCGCGCAGCGGTTGGCGGCGGGCCACTACATCCAGGGAGCAGACCTGGGCCCTCGTCAGTGAGGCTTCGGCCGCCTGCCTCGCGAGCGGTTCCCAGGATTCGGCGACCAGGTCGTAGAGGTCGTCGGCCATCCACTCCAGCACGCGTCCGAGCGCGTTCTCCTCGGCCGGTGGAAGAAATCGGCGCGCCTTGTCGAGTACGGCGGTCACCTGCCGTCCGCCGTCGCGGACCAGCCCGGACAGCTCGCGCAGCGCGTCCGCGGCCCCCGGATGGGGGGACCGGTCGTCGGCCAGGTCGGTCGCCCACATGGGCACTTCGACGATCGCCGTGACGCCGCCGTACCGCATCGGCGCGCACCAGGTGGACAGCCCGATGTTCTCGGACCCGGCGGCCAGGCGGTCGGTGCTGTCCGGCGGGGGCAGTACGTGGATCCCGGGGCTGGGATTGTCCCAGTACAGGGCGTCGTACGTGCCGTGCTGGACCGGAACGCCCAGCGCGCCGGCGGACCTCTGGAAGGGCGGGGCGAGTTCGGGAAGGGCGCGGGTCAACTGGACCCAGCTGCCGCCCGCTTCGACGCTGTGCAGGGAGCACTGGAGGAACGGCCGGAGTTCCTCGATCACGTCGAACAGCGCCTGGCTTTCGGGCAGTTGCCGCGAGACGATCGGTGCCCACTCCGGCTGCTCCGCCGCGACCGGGCGGAAGGCGCTGCCGTAGTAGCCCTCCAGGGTGGGTTCGGGCCCGGCCGTCGCCTCCGTGATCCCCTCGCTCAGCGCGGCGCCGTCCGGGTCGAGGCACAGCACGATGTCCCAGGTGACGAGGGCGGGGTCGGTCGCGGGGGACAGCTGCTCCCCGCGTGCCACCCGCTCCGCCAGCGCGAGCGCGGTCGCGCCGCCGACCGGCTCGTCGGGATGCGGCCGGGCGACCACCAGGACGTGCCGCGGCCCGTGTCCCACGGACAGCATCAGGATCGGACGGCCCGCGCGGGAGGTCCCGATCCGGCGCAGGCGGCCGGTCCCGGGGAACCGGGAGACCAGCCGCCGCGCCGACTCGGTGACGTCCGCGACCGTGAGGTAGCGGTCCATCACTGGCGTCCGGTCAGGAGCCGCCGTTGCCACCGCTGTCGCCGGTGGTCTCTTTCTTGTCCAGCGGACGGATCTCGATCTTGTTCGGCATGCCCTGTCCTCCCTGTGGTGGCTGTGGCGTGCGTGATCTGTCGTGCTCTTGCAAGAGTTCGTCGGTCGGGTCACTGTTGTCAATGTCCGTTGATTCCGGGGCAGTTGGGGATGAAGAGATTGGCGCGAAAGTGACGGTGCACACGATGCGGCGGCCCCGGATCAAGCCGGAGCACCGGGCGTACCGTACGGTCGACGGCCACCTGAGGATCGGCAGCGTCGTCCACGGCATCGGGGCCGAGGTCAAGGATCCCGACGGCTGGGTGTGGACGCTGGTCGAGGCCATGGACGGCACGCGCAGCGCCGCCGACATCGTCGCCGAGGTGTCCCGTCGGCACCCGGAACTGCGGCTGCCCGCCCCCGACATCGCCCAGGCGATCACGGACCTCACCGCGGCCGGCTACGTCGAGGACGCCGGCGCCGCGCTCCCCGAAGAACTGTCCGAGCGCGAACGCGAGCGGTACAGCAGGGGCATGACCCTGCTGCGCTGGATGGACCTCCAGCCGAGGGAGAACCCCTGGGAACCGCAGTTGCGACTGCGCCGCGCCCGGGCCCTGCTGATCGGAGTCGGCGGTACCGGCGGAGCCGCCGCCCGGGACCTGGTGGCCTCCGGAGTGGGGCGACTGCACTGCGTCGAACCGGACGTCGTGGAGCTGTCCAACCTCAACCGGCAGACCCTGTACCGCGAGGCGGACCTCGGTACGCCCAAGATCGACGCGGCGCTGACGGCGTTGCGCGCCCTGAACCCTCACACGACGGTCACCGGCGAGCGCCGCGAGGTACGCGGCCCTGCGGATCTTGAGGACCTGCTGACCTGCGGCTCCGGTGCCGGATCGGCGTACGACGTGCTCCTGCTGGCCGCCGACCGCCCCGCCGCCGTCCGCCGCTGGGCCAACCAGGTCTGCCTGTCCCTGGGCACGTCATGGGCCGAAGCCGGCTACCGCGGCCCCCTGGTGAGCGTCGGTGTCTTCACACCCGGCCGGGGCGCGTGCTGGGAGTGTCTGCGCAGCGCCGAGATCGAGCGCCGCGACCTGCGGCTCGCGCCCGGCCAGGACGAGGACGTCGCCTCGCCCCGCATGCCGTGGAACCCGGTCAACGCCGTGACCGCGGGCCTGTCCGGCAGCCTGCTCGCCCACGCCGCCCTCATGCTGCTGTGCGGCGTTCCGCGGATCGACCCCGGATGCCGCTTCGGCCTCAACCTCATGGTGCCCGGCGACCCGGTCATGCAGCGCTCGCAGCGACGGCCCGACTGCCCCGCCTGCCGAGCGGAACCGGCGGTGAACCCGGGCCCGGAGGACCTACCGTGACGGAGACCACGGCCGAGGACCGGCCCCGCATCGAGCCGTCGACCCGGGTCCAGTTGCACGACCTCGCGGTACGGCGGGACCGGCACGAGTGGATCGTGGGCCGCATGGCCACCCGCACCTTCGTCGCCCTGCCGGCGGCCGGGGCTCGCGCGGTGGAACTCCTCGGCGAGGGGCTGAGCGTGGCCCGCACCGAGGAGAGGCTGCGGGAGGAGACCGGCGAGGAGTTCGAGATCACGGACTTCGTCAGGGACCTGGCCGCCCTCGGGTTCGTGGCGCGGATCGGGGACTGCCCGGTCCCGGACACCGAGCCGCCTCGCGCGACACTGCCGTGGCTGCGCCCCCACCAGGTCCGCCTCGCCCTGCATCCGGCGCTGCCCGTGCTCGTCACAGTGCTGCTCGCGGCCGCCGTGGTCGTGCTGTTCCGCCGTCCCGACCTGCTGCCCGGCTATCGCGACCTGCTGTGGAGCCCGCACGGCAGCCTGGTCCTGCTCACCGGGGCGGCGGCCGGATGGACGCTGCTGCTGGCCCATGAGCTGGCGCACCTGGTCACCGCGCGCGCCGCGGGCGTGCCGGGGAGGATGCGGCTCGGCACCCGGCTCCAGTTCCTCGTCATGCAGACCGACATCAGCGGCATCGAACTCGCGCCCCGCCGCCATCGGCTGACGGCCTATCTGTCCGGCATCGCCCTCAACCTGTCCGTGGCATCGGCCCTGATCCTGACCCTGCCCCTGACGGACACCGGGACGACGACCCACCGACTGCTGGCCGCGGCCCTGCTGCTGGCCCTGATGCCGCTGCCCTTCCAGTGCATGGTGTTCACCAGGACCGACCTGTACTTCGTCCTCCAGGAACTCACCGGCTGCCGGGACCTGTACGGCGACGGCCTCGCCTACGCGCGGTACGTGTTCCGGCGGGCGGTGCGCTCGCCCCGCCGCGCCGAGGCCCCTGACCCGAGCACCCGTCTGCCCCCGCACGAACGCCGGGCCGTCCGCCTCTACAGCGTCGTCCTCGTGGTCGGTACGGCGACCTGTCTGGCCTTCATGGCCGCCGTCACCCTTCCCGTCGACATCGCTCTGCTGGTCCGCGCGGTCCGGGGCCTCGGTCCGGGGCACGGCCTCGCGGGCAACGCCGACTCGGCCGCGGTGCTGATCGTCCTCGGCGGAATCAACGTCCTGTGGCTGCTCACCTGGTGGCGCAACCGCCGTTCACGCAGGGCCGCGGTGTAGCTCCTGGCTCGTCAGCAGGTGGATCGGTTCGCCTACGAGCATCAGGCCGTGGTTGGTCGCCAGGGTCACCGAGCTGGAGCTGCTCCTCGTGTTCCCTGGTGACGGTCACTTCGCGGTCACCTCGGTGAGGTCGGCGAGCAGCTCGGAGGCGATGATCGGGTCGAGCCCGGCGAAGCTGAGGTCGTTCTTCCGGTTGCGCCAGTAGTCGTCGGGGGTCGTGTTCAGCCATACGGCGTGGAAGGTCTGGTCGCCGAGCATGTCGACGGCGCCGACGGCGATACCGGGATCGAGGTCGATGACGAGATACCGGCCCTCGTCGATCCGCCGGTGGAACCAGCGCTCCACGCCCGCGTCCTGCGGGGTGCCCCGCTCCCAGCCGCGCTTGGTCAGCCCGAGCAGCTTGCCGACCGGCACGGTGGCGCCCTCGAAGCGGGCCAGCCGGTGGTCCGCGGCCTCCTCCTCGGTGAGGGCGTGCACGGCACGGCCCAGCTGCGGGAAGGGCTGGAGGATCTCGTAATCGGCGAACAGCTCCGCCCAGGCACCCAGTTCCTCGCCCAGGTTCAGCGGATGGGCCAGCCGGACGCTCGCCTCCTCGGGCAGCGTCAGCTCGTCGCCCTCGACGTCGGCGAACGTACGGTCCTCCGCGACCCGGAAAGCCGTCACCTCGCCGTCGGCCTCACTGAGCCAGACCAGTCGCCGGACCAGATGCCACACCAGCGGATGGGCGACGAACAGCTCCCGGAACTCCCCGGCCGTCCAGGAGCGTTGCGACACCATGGCCGCCTCAAGGCGCCGTACCTGGTCGGAGGCGACGGTGCGCACGTCCTTCTTCAGCGCGGCGAACCGCTTGCGCTCGGCCGGGGCCAGCTCCGGGTCGTCCTTGGCGGCGGGGGCGGGCAGGGCCTTGCGGTGCTTGCCGTCGGCGTCGCGGACGTACGGGCGCAGCAGCTCGTCGAAGCCGACCGTGAACTGCCGTGGGCCGTAGTCGATGACCGTGCTGCCGCCCGCGTCCAGGCCGAAGTCGGGCACGAGCCGGTCGCCCAACTGCTCGCCGGTCAGCCCGAGTCCCTCGGCGACCTCGGCGATCTTCTCCTGGGCGCGCGTCTTCAGCGCCTTGAACGGCACCCGCTGGGCGATGCCGTGCAGATGCAGCAGCGCCACGTCGCTGCCGATCGTCGCGAGGACGTTCAGCCCCTCCACCGCGCGGTGATGCGCGCTCTCACCGGGCCAGGCGCGCACCACGGGAGTGAGCCGCCGTACGACCTCGTCGTCGCCGAGCCAGCCCAGCGCGTGCAGCGCCCAGCTCTCCTTCGGCGGCATACCGGCCAGCCGCCACTGCTCGAACAGGCCCCAGGAGAAGGCGGCGAGCGAGTCGGCGGTGCAGTGCTCGGTCAGCACGTCGAGGCCGGGATAGACATCGCCGGGCTTGGACAGCGCGAGGACGGTGAGGGCGTTGCGGACCGCGTCGGCGGGCAGGGCGCCGCCCTCCTTGAGCCGGATCTGCGGCAGCAGCGCGGGCTCGGCCCAGGCGCCGACGGCCGGCATCCGCGTAGGCAGGGCGCTCTCCAGCGGATCGGCGTCCAGCGCCTCGAAGACGATGCCTGCCGCCTCCTGGCCGGATTCGGCGACCGCTGACAGCACGGCCTCGCGGCCATGGGCGTCCGCCAGCAGCCGTAGCGCCCGCTCGGCACCCCGCCGGGCCTGGCCGGCCTTCCCCACCGCGTGCGGAAGCAGATACGGGACGGTGGCGAGACCGTGCCGCTTCAGCCAGGCGCGGGCCAAGGCGTCGGCGGACTTCAGCCGGGCCAGCCAGTCGCTGACCAGACCGGCGACCTCGACGCTCAGATACGGCATGACCAGCATGCTCAGGGTGGCGGGGTGCCGGGTCGCGGCGCGCAGCATCAGCGGCAGGGCATCCACCCCGAACCGCGCGGCCACCGGCTTCAGCGCGGCCTCGCCGTCCCAGTAGTCCTCGGGAGCGGCATGGGCCAGCAGCGGACGGACCACGTCCTCGGGGCCGGTGACGAACAGCCGGGCCTCGCGGACGTCCGACAACTGCCCGCCGTTCTGCAGGGTCTTGATCTCCTCCTTCCACTCGTACTTGCCCCGCCAGGTGGAGTACCAGGAGGTGACCCCGGCCCACGCCTGCTGCTCATCGGGCTGCCAGACGACCCGCGGCTCCGGGGCGAGGGGCGCCTCGGCCGCCACGCGCGCCTTGGCGGCCTTGCGCTCCTTGGCCCACGGCGGGCTGACCAGCAGCGCGGGCAAGGCCTCCGCCGAAGCCTCGGCCACCCGGTCCCGGAAGGCGAGGCGCGGTTCGACGTACTCGGCGACGCGCGCGGGGAGTTCGGGCAGCACCGCCGCCGTAAGATCGGCGTGCGCCTGGATGTGCGCGGCCAGCAACTGCCCCACCATCGTGGCGTTCTTGGCCGTGCCGATCGCCGCCGCGCCCATCAGACGCAGGGCGCGGACGGGCCGGCGCCGCATCGCCTCCATCAGATACGGCCGTACGTTCTTGTCGTCGACGCGGGCCAGCAGCACCCGGAAGGCATCGTCCGTCGGCAGCTCCACCAGGGCGCTCGCGAAGGCCCGCACCCGGTCGGAGCCGTACGCCACCTCGATGCCCCGCTCCAGCACGGGCGCGATGCGCTCGCCGACTCCCTCGGCGAGCGTGGCGACCAGTGACATCGTCCAGT
Source organism: Streptomyces cupreus (assembly GCF_014257025.1). Taxonomy (GTDB): domain Bacteria; phylum Actinomycetota; class Actinomycetes; order Streptomycetales; family Streptomycetaceae; genus Streptomyces; species Streptomyces cupreus. The sequence continues at coordinate 86,572 of NZ_JACMSF010000003.1, read as the reverse complement.
CGCCCCAGCCGAGGTCGAAGGAGCTCCCGAAGCGGTCCAGTTGCTCCCGGGAGTTCACCGAGCACAGCAGCATGGCCCGCAGGGTCGCGTCGACCTGGTCCGCGTCCGCACAGGCCTCGTCGACCCAGTCGCGCTCGCTGGGCACGACGTACGACACGACGATCCGGCGACGCGCACTGTCCCGGCACTTGGCCAGTACGGCGACGCTCTGCCGGTAGGTGTCCTCGTCGGCCACGGTCAGCAGGGCGCGCAGCCGGTCGGCGAAGGGACGGGACCAGTGACCGTCCGCGGAGAGGGTCCCGGGGCGGAAGCGGATCAGGGGATCCTGCCGCTGGTGGCCGTGCTGCATCCAGTGGGCCTCGATGTCGAAGTACTCCACGACCGCCCGCGCGGCGAAGGCGAGGCCGTGGGTACGGGTCCAGGCGTCCACGAAGACGCCCTCGGGAAGCTGGTAGTGCATGGTCAGCGATGCCAAGGCGGCCGCCCCGAGCGGGCTGTGACTGCCGTTCAGATGGGCGCGGGCGGCCTCGACGATCCGTGGCTCGCTCCCCTGCGCGGCGAGCATCTGCTCGATCCAGCCGGCCTCCTCCTTGAGGCGGCGTCCCAGCAATTCCTCGGTGTCGGAACGCGGTGCGGGAACGGTACGGACGATCCCGCCACGCCTCGGGTGAACCTGGCGGCGCCAGGCGGCGGGCATGACGAAGGTGTCCTCATCGGGAGCGGCGGCCGGTTCCCTCGCCTGCTCGGACTCGGACGCCACCTCCCGATACCCCTCCCGCTCCTTCTCCGCGATCACCTTCGCCAGATACGCCTCGGCCGCCATCGCCGAGCCCAACTCCTTCGGCTGTGTACGCCCCTGCGCCCCGACCCGGCCGTAGCGCACGGTGACCGTCGTCCCCTCGGCCTCCGCCTCCCAGAACTTCGCCGAGCCGTCACCGTCAAACTCCCAGCGCCGCACAGCCCCTCCCCTCCGCCCGGCCCCCTGGCCGACCCGCTCGATCCAAGTGGCTGTCACCGTAGCCGCCCCCACTGACAGTGACCGTCCGCAGGCCACGGCGGCCCGCGTTGTCAGTGGCGGCTGCCATGATCCAGGCAGGCTCATACGAGAGGGACGCCCGATGAACCTCGCCGACCGGCTGATGAACGCGCTGACCGACCCGGACTCCACGTACGAGGACCCGACGCCCGACATGGCGCGGATCTCCGACGAGGAACTCGGCGCCTTGGTCACCGCGGCCTACGGCGTGACCACCTGGACCCGCCCGGCGGCCCGGGCCCATGCCGCCGTCAAGCGGGCGGCCGACGAACGGCAGCCGCGCTACACACCCGAGGTGTGCCGCCGGCTGTTCGAGGTGCTCGCGGAGCGGACCGAGAAGGAGGTCTTCGCGGACCTCACCCTGGGCCTGGACGCGGTACGGCACCGCACAGGCCCGCTGCCCGACGTGTCCGAACCGGTCGGAGCGCTGGTCGAGTCGAGGCTCGCGGAGAACAAGGTGCTCCAGCCGTACGCGCTGCTCGCGGTCGCCGGGCTCGCGGGCGAGGAGACACTGCGTACGACCGTGGAGCGCCTCTCACGGGATGCGGGCCCGATCGTGGCGGACGAGACAGCCGTCGTCGCCGCCCTCACCCGGGACGAGCAGATCCTCCTCGCCGCGATCGACCGGGACCACCCCTTCGGCACCCGACCGCCCGCCGACGCCTGGCGCGGACCGGCCGCCATCTCCGCCTACGTCGCCTTCACCCGCCGTGCTCTGGAGGCCGCGGCCGCCCGCACCGACGCGATCCACGCGGGCGAGATCCCCTACCGCTCGGACAAAGCGTTCACCGACCGGGAGGTCCTCGCCCTCGGGCAGGCCGCGCGCGTGGCGCTGCTGCGCGACGAGCCCTGGCTCCCGGAGCTGTTCGACCGCCTGCTCCCCGGCGTGGCCCTCGCCCCCACGGCCGCAAGGACACTCCCCTCGCAGGCCATGCTGTACGAAGTGGCCCGCGCCGCCCAGGACTTCCCCACGCCCGAGCTGGTCACCGTGATCCGCACTGTGCGCAGGAACGTCCGGCACGCCGGCGTGCCCAGGCAACTGGACAAGATGATCAAGAAGATCGAGGCGGCACTGGCCGAGCGCACCGATGTCGCGCTACGGCTGCCGAGGCTGGACTTCGACGACGAGGGCGTCCTGCGCCGGGAGGCCGGCGACTACACGGCCGTCGTCACCGTCACCGAAAACGCCACGCTGACCTGGGAGAAGGACGGACGCCCGCTGCGCGGCACCCCGGCGCCGGTCCGCCGCGACCATCCCACGCTGGTCAAGGAGGTGCGCGAGCTGGTCAAGCGGGTGGACGCCCAACTCGTCACCCTGGCCCGCGCGTTGGAGGGCGGCTTCACCGTGGACACGGTCCACCCCTACGGCTGGTGGCGCACCGAGCTGGCCGGACATCCGCTCGCCCGGACCGTCGTACGTCGGCTGGTCTGGGAGATCGAGGTCGCGCCCGGCGACTGGCGGGCGGTGCTGCCGGAGGCGGCGGAGGAGCTGCCCGACGCCCCCGACGACGCCTCCGTACGGCTCTGGCACCCCCTGCGCGCCGACGCCGACACCGTCCGGGGCTGGCGGGACCTGCTCACCGAAGGGCGCATCCGGCAGCCGTTCAAGCAGGCGTTCCGCGAGATCTACCGGCTCACCCCGGCCGAGGAGGAGACCGGCGTCTACTCCAACCGCTTCGCCGCCCATCTCGTCCACTACCGCAGGATGTTCGCGCTGTTCAGGGCCCGGGGCTGGTCGAGCGACCGGCTCGGGCCCTGGGACGCCGGGGAGGAGGCCGAGGCCGATCGGGTCCTGGCGGCGGGGGAGTGGCGGATCCGCTTCTTCCACTCCTGGGTCGACCAGGCGGGCGACGACGACCTGGCGGCGACCGACCAGGTCCGCTTCGACCGCCGGGCCGACGGCGACTGGCGCGAGGTGCCGCTCGCCGAGGTGCCCGAGCTGGTGTTCAGCGAGGCGATGCGGGACGTGGACCTGTTCGTCGGCGTCACCTCGATCGCCGCGGACCCCGAGTGGACCGACCGAGGTCCCGAACGCGCCTACTGGGAGCGGGCGTCCTTCGCCGAGCTGACGGCGAGCGCCGACGCACGCCGCGATGTCCTGGAGCGGATCGTGCCCCGCCTGAAGATCGCCGACCGGTGCTCGCTCGACGGCCGCTTCCTGGTGGTCCGCGGCGATCTGCGGACGTACCGGATCCACATCGGCTCGGCCAACATCCTGATGGACCCGGACGGCGCCTACCTGTGCATCGTCCCGGTCCGCCAGAAGAGCGACGGCAGGGTGTTCCTGCCGTTCGAGGACGACCGTCTCTCCCTGATCCTCAGCAAGGCGTTCCTGCTGGCCGCGGACACGGAGATCACGGACGAGACGATCCGCCGGCAGATAGGCCGAAGGACCTGACCTCATCCTCCGCCCACCACCCGCGCGCAAGCCTCCGCATACCCCCGCACCACCGCCCGACGCTCGTCCTCCCGCCGCCACGCCAGCACGTACCGGCTCGGCGAGAGCCCCCGCACCGGACGCGTCGTCACCCCGCCCAGCGTGATCAGCGGAGCGTTCCCGGTGGCGACCAGGCAGACACCGAGCCCGGCCACCAGCGCCTCGTACGTCTCCTCGCTCCCCGCGATCTCCGCGCCGATCCGAGGCGGACGCCCCTCGCGTTCGTCCAGCGCGAGCCAGTGGTCCCGCAGCGGCCCGGCGCTCGGGGGCAGCGCGAGGAACGGCTCCTCGAAGAGTTCGGCGAGGCCGATCTCCTCGCGCTCGGCGAGCCGGTGGTGGTCCGGCAGGGCGACCAGCCGGGGCTCCTCGGCGACCACGACCCAGTCGTAGCGGTCGGCGTCGGGCAGTGGCAGCCATACGAAGGCCACGTCGGCCTCGCCGTCCGCGAGCCCGGCCGTCGGATCGTCCCAGCTCACCTGACGCAGCCGCAGCCGCAGCCCGGTCTCGGGATGGTCGGCCGTGAACCGGGAGCGGATCGCGGGCAGCAGTCCGCCGCGCCCGGGGCTGGTGCTCATCCCCACCACCAGCGTCCCGCGCGCCGCGGCCCGCGCCGACTCCAGCGCCGCCGATCCGTCCGTCCAGGCGTCCAGCACCCGCCGGGCGTGCGGGAGCAGGGCCGCCCCGGCCTCGGTGAGCGTGACGCCCTGCGGTCCCCGGTGGAACAGCACCACGCCCAGTTGCCGCTCCAGCGCGCGCACCTGCTTGCTGAGGGCGGGCTGGGAGACGTACAACCGCTCGGCCGCGCGGGTGAAGTGCAGTTCTTCCGCCACCGTCACGAAGTAGCGCAGGTCGCGCACATGAACGTCCGTCGTCATAGCCATCGGTTATCACCGCGGGTCTTGGACGGGCAACTGACCACTCCCGCAAGCTGGTTCACGCAGGCCGATGCGACTACCGAGACCGCGGGGAGCTGTGATGAACAAGGTGTGGCTGATCACGGGTGCGAGCAGCGGGTTCGGGCGGGCGATCGCCGAGGCGGCGCTGGCGGAGGGCGATGTGGTGGTCGGCGCGGTACGGCGTACCGAGGCGCTGGACGATCTCGTGGCCGCACATCCGGACCAGGTGGAGGCGCTGCGTCTTGACGTCGGCGACACCTCGGCCGCCGAGGCCGCGGTGCGGGACATCCTTGCCCGGCACGGGCGGATCGACGTCCTGGTCAACAACGCGGGCCGCACCCATGTGGGCGCCTTCGAGGAGACCACCGAGCAGGAGCTGCGGGAACTGTTCGACGTGCATGTCTTCGGGCCCGCCGCCCTCACCCGTGCCGTACTGCCGCACATGCGGGAGCGCAGGTCCGGGGCGATCGTGCAGATGAGCAGCATGGGCGGGCAGATGTCCTTCGCGGGCTTCTCCCTGTACAGCGGCACGAAGTTCGCGCTGGAGGGCATGTCCGAGGGGCTCGCCGACGAGGTCGCCGAGTTCGGGATCAAGGTGCTGATCGTGGAGCCGGGTGCCTTCCGCACCTCGCTGTTCGCGGCCGACCGGGCCGGGGCCAGCCCGGACAGCGGGCTGTACCCGAAGGTGAGCCGGACCCGCGGTTTTGTCTCCGGCGGCGACGGCTCCCAGTCGGGTGACCCGGCGAAGGCGGCGGCCGCCATCGTGGCCGCGCTGCAGGCCGAGAAGACCCCGCTGCGGCTGCCGCTCGGGGACGACGCGGTGACCGCCGTACTCGGTCATCTGGACCAGGTGCGGGAGGACGTCGCCGCCTGGGAGAAGACCACCCGGGCGACCGCGTTCGACGACTGACGGGCCCCCGCACGAGGGTCCTGCACGAGATGACGGCGTGTCATGTCTGGCATATGGCACGTGTGTTACGTCCGTGCAGGACCCTTGTGCAATTCCTGTGGAAGCCTCAATCTTTCGGCTGGTGCACAGAGTCCGCACAGGAACGCAAAGTTGACATGATCACGCCTTTTCTGGGCGGGCTCCGGCGTGCCTGCACCACCCCCCACCAGCGCACCACCGATTGAGGAGGATCCCTCAGATGGCAGTGATGCGTTCCACCCGGCGAAGACTGGCCGCGATCAGCGTGGCCGCCTCCGCGGTGCTCACCGCGGGCCTCGTCTCCGCCCTCCCCGCCGGCGCCGCCCCGACCGCCGAAGAGGGCCGTGTCCAGTACGCCGGCGCGGCGAACGCCGTGGCCGAGAGCTACATCGTGACCCTGAAGCCGGAGGCGGCCCGCGCCGGTTCCGCCGAGGGCCGGGCGCTCGCTAAGAAGTACGGCGCCGACATCGAGCGTACGTACAAGAAGGCGCTCAACGGCTACGCGGTCGAGGCCTCCGCGGCCGAGGCGAAGAAGTTCGCCGCCGACCCGGCCGTCGCCTCCGTCGTGCAGAACCGCACCTTCAGCATCGCCGCGACCCAGCCGAGCCCGCCCTCCTGGGGCCTGGACCGGGTCGACCAGCGCAACCTCCCGCTCAACAGCTCCTACACCTACCCGGACTCGGCCGGGCAGGGCGTGACGGCGTACGTCATCGACACCGGCGTCCGCATCACCCACAGCGACTTCGGCGGCCGTGCCTCCTACGGCTACGACGCCGTCGACAACGACAACACCGCCCAGGACGGCCACGGCCACGGCACGCATGTCGCGGGCACGGTCGCCGGCTCCGCCTACGGCGTCGCCAAGAAGGCGCGGGTCGTCGGCGTCCGGGTGCTGAACAACTCGGGGTCCGGTACGACCGCGCAGGTCGTCGCCGGTATCGACTGGGTCGCCCAGAACGCGGTCAAGCCGGCCGTCGCCAACATGTCGCTCGGCGGCGGGGCGGACACCGCGATCGACACCGCGGTCCGCAACGCCATCGCCTCCGGCGTCACCTTCGCCGTGGCGGCGGGCAACGAGTCCACGAACGCCTCGACCAGGTCCCCCGCACGCGTGACGGAGGCCATCACGGTCGGCGCGACCACCTCGTCGGACGCGAAGGCCAGCTACTCCAACTACGGCACGGTCCTCGACCTGTTCGCGCCCGGCTCGTCCATCACCTCGGCGTGGAACACCAGCGACTCCGCCACCAACACCATCTCCGGTACGTCGATGGCGACCCCGCACGTGGCCGGCGCGGCCGCGCTCTACCTGGCCGCGAACCCGACGGCCACACCCGCGCAGGTCTCCTCGGCCCTGACGACCGCGGCCACCCCCAACGTCGTCACCAGCCCCGGCACCGGCTCGCCCAACCGGCTGCTCTATGTCGGCGGCGGCACCACCACACCGCCCGGACCGCGCTTCGAGAACACCGGTGACTACGCAATCAGCGACAACTCCACCGTGGAGTCCCCGGTGACCGTCTCCGGCGTGTCCGGCAACGCGCCCTCGGCCCTGGCCGTCGAGGTGCACATCGTCCACACCTACATCGGTGACCTCCAGGTCCAGCTGATCGCCCCCGACGGCACGGCGTACACGCTCAAGGGCTATGGCACCGGCGGCAGTTCGGACAACATCAACACCACGTACTCGGTGAACGCCTCCTCCGAGGTCGCCAACGGCACGTGGAAGCTCAGGGTCAGCGACAACGCGGCCCTGGACACCGGGCGCATCGACGCCTGGGCGCTGCAGTTCTGACGCTCACCCGCTGACCGGAGGATCCTCCGGGTAGCCGTACTCGTCCTCGTCGAAGGGCTTGGGATCCGTCACCCAGCCCGCGACGAGGACGAGTCGCGTCTCGCGGTGGACGGCGAGAAACCCGAAGGGCCGGTCGATACGGACGTAGGCCTTGGTCGTCTCGTACGGCAGGTCCCCGCCGGGCGCGCTCAGCCAGGCGATTCCCGCCGCCGTCACCGCCGCCGCGCGGAAGCCCTCGGCGCTGAAGGTGGCCGTCACGGACTGCGCGGCCGAGCCCACGGCCAGCGGGGCGGCGCTGATGCCGGGGAAGCCGCCCCACCCCGGGTCTGCGGCACAGGAGAGCCCGAAGAGCTCGGGGCGGGCCAGCAGGTCGTGCCCGGCGGTGAGGGTGAACTCGACGGTGTCCAGGGTCAGCTGTGGAGGAACCGGCTGTGCGGTGGGCAGCTTGGACACGTACAGCCCCGGTCCCGCGTCCCCCTTCTTCAACCGCTCGCCCGCCGTCGGCCGGAGGCTGTCGTCGAGGCAGCCGAGACCCGCGCCGAGAACCTGCCCAGGGGTCATCCCGTGCTCGCCGAGGAGCAGTTGGACGTCGATGCCGTTGTCGCCGCGCACCACGACCCGGGTGACCTTCCCGGCGGGGGTCCGGGCGACCCCGAGGTCGTCCAGGCCTTCAGTGGTACGGCTGAGCCCCGCGCGGCCGAAGGAGCCGAGCCACAGGCCGTGGCCGCCCTCGAAGGGCGACTCCCACGTCGTCCGCAGCACCAGCGCGCTCGCCAGCACCAGTTCGGTCAGCGGCGTCAGCTCCACCGGCATCGCGTCGACGAGCCCGTCGGTCCGCTCGGCGGCCCAGGCGTCCAGGGCCTTCCGGTCCGCCCCGAGGTCCCCGCCGAGCACCCCGTGCGCCTCCGCGGGTAGTCCCGCCACCCACTCCGGCCGGGGTTCGAGTGTGCGCCGCGTCCACAGCCCCAGCGCGGAGTCCAGGCCGACCATGGACTCCAGCGCCCCCAGCAACTCCCGTGCCGCGGACGCCGCCTGATCCGCCGGGACCCCGAGGGCCTCCGCCAGCTCCTCCCGCGTCAGCTCGGCGGCGCCGTCCGTGAGGAAGGCGAGCAGGGGCCAGACGCCGACGGCGGAGAAGACGGTGGCGTCCTCCACCTCGGTGGCCCAGCGAGCGGTCAGCCGATTGACGGCGTGAACCGAGTTCACCACTGAGACCCCGTGAACGGCACCGGCTCCGTGACCCACCCCGCCGCGAGGACCAGCCGTGTGTGGCGGTGCACGGCGAGGAAGGCGAACGGGCGGTCGAAGACGGCGTCGACCGTCGTGACCACCCACCGCAGCTCGGGTATCCCGCCTGCGACCGCCGCCATGGCCGACACCGCGGCGGCCTCGAAGCCGAGCGCCCCGAACTTCGCGACCGCCGCCTGCTGCGCCGAGTCGATGCAGAGCGGGAAGTCGCTGACACCGGGGAAGTGGCCGGGTATCGCGGTCCGGGCCGTCGTCAGCCCGAACAACTCGTGCCGCTCCAGCAGATCGTGGCTCGCGCGCACCTCGTACGCCGCCGTCGTGACGTCCAGCGTCGGCGGGGCCGGCCTCATGGCCCGCACCTTCGTCACCCGCACCCCGGGGCCCACCTCGCCGTAAGGGAGCCGGTCGCCCGGCACCACCCGGTCCCGGTCGGTGAGCAGATCCACGCCCGCCCGCAGCACCTGCCCCGGCGTCATCCCCTCCTCGCCGAGCACCAGATGGACGTCGAGCGCGCCGGTGCCGTACACCCTCAGCTCGGTGACATGGCCGTCCGGGGTGTCCGCCACGCCGACCCGGTCCAGCAGGGTGCTGCTGCGCCGCAGGCCGAGGTACACCTCGCCCTCGCCCCACGGGCCGCCCTCCGGGCACCATGGCGTCTCACGGAAGGGCCGCAGCCAGCGCGTTCGCATCGCCAACGCGCTCGCCAGCACCAGCTCGGCCGCGTCCGTCAGCTTCACGGGCATCTTCTCGACCAGCCCGCCGGTCCGCTCGGCGGCCCAGGTGTCCAGGGCGTTCCGGTCAGCCAGGAGGTCCCCGGTGAGCACCCCGTGCGCGTCCGTCGGCAGCCCCGACCGCCAGCGCTCGTGCAGCTGAAGCGTGCGCCTGGTCCACAGGCCCAGGGCGGAGTCCAGACCGGGCGCCGAACCGAGGGCGGCGAGCAGTTCCCGCGCGGCGGCCGCCGCCCGGTCCGCGGGCATCCCGACCGCGTCCGCCAGCTCCTCGCGCGCCCGGCCCGCGGCGCCGTCCGCGAGGAAGGCCAGCAGGGGCCAGACCCCGGCCGCCGAGAGGACCGTGCCGCCCTCCGCGACCCCGGCCCAGCGCGCGGTCAGCCCGTTGACCGCCCGGATCGTCGCATTCGTGACCCGCATTCCGCCCCCACCCGTAGCGCGCTTACCATGCGCGTGCGCTCTGTCGTACGCCAGTTCTGCATCGTCCCGGCCTCGCCGCCCGAACCAGGAGCACGCTACTCGTGTCGATCCCCCCGCCCCACGGGCCCCACCAGCAGCCGGGACCCCAGGGACCGTACGGGCAGGGCCAGTTCACCCCGCAGAACCCCTACGGCCCCTACCCGTACCACCCCTACGGTCCCTACGGCCGCCCCGCGCCCGTGAACGGCGTCGCCATCGCCGCCCTGGTGCTCGGCATCCTCTGCTTCCTGCCGGCCGTGGGTCTGGTCCTCGGCCTGGTGGCGCTCGCGCAGATCAAGAAGAAGGGCGAGCGCGGCAAGGGGATGGCGATCGCCGGTTCCGTGCTGTCCTCCGTCGGGCTCGCGCTGTGGACGGTGACGCTGTCCACCGGTATCGCCTCCGACGTCTGGGACGGCCTCAAGGACGCGGCGAGCGAGGACGGCACCGCCTACGCGCTCGCCAAGGGCGACTGCTTCGACTCCCCGTCCGGCTCGCTGGAGGGCGCCACCTACGACGTGGAGGAGGTGCCGTGCGCCGGCCGGCACGACGGCGAGGTGTTCGCCGTGGTCACGCTGCCCGGCGGACGGTTCCCGGGCGACGACTCGGTGACCCGGACCGCCGAGGACAAGTGCTACGCGCTGGAATCCGAGTACGCCATGGACCCCTGGGCCGTACCGGACGACGCGGGCGTCTCCTATCTCGTCCCGACCAGCCAGAGCTGGCGCTTCGGCGACCGCGAGATCACCTGCCTGTTCGGCAGCACCGACGACAAGGGCACCCTCACCGGCTCGCTGCGCAACGACGAGACCACCCTCGACGCGGACCAGCTCGCCTTCCTGAAGGCGATGAACACCGTAGACGACGTGCTCTACGAGGAGCCGGAGGACTTCCCCGAGGACGACCTGCCCGTGAACCAGGACTGGGCGAAGGACGTCGAGGGCGTGCTCGGCGAGCAGATCGAGGCACTGGAGGGACACGGCTGGCCGTCCGGTGCCAAGGAGCCCGTCGCCGACCTGCTCGCGGACATGAAGGACGCCCGCGCGGCCTGGGAGAAGGCGGCCGCCGCCGATGACGCGGACACGTTCTACGAGCACTACGAAACCGGCTACGAGTATGTCGACGGCCCCACGACCGTCACCGCACGCGAGGCTCTGGGCCTGGATACCACCGTGCCGTCCTACGACGGGGAGTACGACACCGGGAGCGAGAGCCCCGGCGGCGAGGAACTCGATGTGTGAGCGCGGCCATAACGGGGAGAAAGTGCCTGCGTAAAGCCCTCGGCAAGCACAAGTCATCACATCGAGTGATTCTCTGGCCTTTGCTTGCTTCGCACAACCCACGGTTGCCACGCTGTTGCTGTCTGTAAAATCTGATGGGAGCGGCCAGTGACATTCGGTGAGCAGCCGGCGTACCTGCGTGTCGCGGGTGATCTCCGCAAGAAGATCGTCGACGGTTCGCTGCCACCGCACACCCGCCTCCCGTCCCAGGCGAGGATCCGCGAGGAGTACGGCGTCTCGGACACCGTCGCCCTGGAGGCGCGCAAGGTGCTGATGGCCGAGGGTCTGGTCGAGGGCCGCTCCGGCTCCGGGACATATGTGCGCGAGCGGCCGGTGCCCCGCCGGATCTCCCGCTCCGGGTTCCGCCCGACCGGCGGGGCCACGCCCTTCCGCCAGGAGCAGGCCGACGGTGAGACGCGCGGCACCTGGGAGTCCAGCAGTGAGCAGGCCGAGGCGAGCGTGGCGGTCGCCGAGCGGCTCGGTATCAAGCCCGGCGACCGGGTCATGTGCACCAGGTATCTCTTCCGGGACGCCGGCGAGGCGATGATGCTCTCCACCTCCTGGGAGCCCCTCGCGGTCACCGGCCGCACCCCCGTGATGCTGCCCGAGGAGGGCCCGCTCGGCGGCATGGGCGTCGTCGAGCGGATGCGCGCCATCGACGTCATCGTCGACAACGTCACCGAGGAGGTCGGCGCCCGCCCCGGCCTCGCCGAGGAACTGCACGCCCTGGGCGGCGTCCCCGGCCATGTCGTCCTCGTCGTCCAGCGCACCTACTACGCCTCCGGCCGCCCCGTGGAGACCGCCGATGTGGTCGTCCCCGCCGACCGTTACCGGGTCGCTTATCACCTGCCCGTGAAGTAGCGCACAACTCCGGGGCGGTTACCCCCGGCGCCGACTCAACCGGAGCCCCATCGGCCGGGGTTGGAATCTGGTCGTTCTCGCAGGTCGTCGCCGATGTGTCCGGCATGCCGCTGACCGGATGCGTCGGCGTGCGCCGAAGGCGCGTTCCACGACGTGCGCCCCCCTCGCCCTGGCTAGTTACGTACCTCTTTGTGAAAAGCCGTGTTCGCTGCGTAAAGGTTAGGCGTAGGCTCGGGCATATGCGGATTGCGGTTTCCTTATCGGGCGGGGCTCGGCACAGGCCGCGAGCGGGACGCGGGCGGCCTAAGGGCCTGCCTGACAATTCCCGTCTGCCGCGCGACGTCTGGCACGCGCACTCGCAAGGCGCCGGACCAGACGCCGCGCGGCACGCCCTGCGGGCGGACGACGGGAATTGTCAGGCAGGCCCTAGGGCGGGAAGGAGCGGTGGGGCGTGATGAACGACAGCACGATCACTCTTCCCTGGCTCGTCATACGGCAGGACGACAACGGCAATCGCTACCGCGTGGGCCGGTACGCGACCCGGGCCGAGGCCCAGAAGATCGCGGACAGCCTCGACTCCCGCGGGCACAAGCAGCTCTACTGGGTCGAGCGGATCGGCCAGGGCGGCACCGAGACGGCCAACTGAGACGCCCCCGGGGGTCCCGTAGGCTCCGGCGCATGACGGAACCGATCGTGGTGGTGGGAGCCGCCCTCCTGGACGACGGCCGCCTCCTCGCCGCGCGCCGCAGCGCCCCTCCCGAACTCGCCGGCCGCTGGGAACTCCCCGGCGGCAAGGTGGAATCGGGCGAGACCCCGGAGGCGGCCCTGGTCCGCGAACTCCGTGAGGAACTGGGCGTCCAGACCGAGGCGATGGAGCGCGTACCGGGGGAGTGGCCCCTGCGCTCCCCGTACGTCCTGTGGGTTTGGACAGCGCGTCTCCTTCCCGGCTCCCCGGCCCCGAAGCCCCTCCAGGACCACGACGAACTGCGCTGGCTGACCCCCGCGGAGCTGTGGAACGTGGAGTGGCTGGACCAGGATGTTCCGGCTGTACAGGAAATCGAAGGCCGCATGGGGCGCGCTTAGGGGCGCGGGGCTGTATCGATATGCGGCTCCGCGCGTGCGCCATTTGTGGCACGGTGCGCCCACCGCAGCGATACGGCCGCACAAATATCGGGTATGTGCCCATTAACCCCGTAAAAAAGGACACCGCTGCCTGGGAAGTGATCGGTGTGATCGACACCGAAGGCGACTGCGTCGAGTGGACCTTCTCCGCCGAACCCGGCGCCGTCCGTGCCGCCCGGGCCGCCGTCCGCGGCCGACTGCACGACTGGGACCTGGACAGCCTCACCGACATCGCGGCCCTCCTGGTCAGCGAGCTCGTCACCAACGCCCTGCGGCACGCCACCGGCCCCATCGGCGTCCGCCTCGTCCGCCCCTCCCACCTCGACGATGTCCTGCTCGTCGAGGTCTCCGACCCGCTCCCCGACCTCCCGCGCGAACGGGTCGCCGCGCCGGAGGACGAGAGCGGCCGCGGCCTCCAACTGGTCGCCCACTCCTCCCGCCGCTGGGGCACCCGCCCCGGGAGCGCCGGCAAGACGGTGTGGTTCGAGCTCGCGGTCCCCTGAAACCCGTACGGATGCTGTACGGCGGGCCCCGCCCTGCAGACCGACTGGTTCAGGCCACTGGCAGTTGTCGGAGTCCGTGATTCAACAGCGTGTTGGCTGGTTAGAAGACTGGGAGTGTTTCCGCGGTCCGGTCCAAAAACGATCGGGAACGTGCTGTGATCGTGAACACCGTGTTGTGCGGCGCCGTAGTGCTGGATACTGCGGGCAGCCGCCTCCGGTGACCGGTGCCGGACGCGGTGAGCTGGAGGGGACGGTTCGCGTGAGCGAGATACCAGCGAAGGCCACGGAGTCCGAGGACCCGTCGGACGGCGCGAGGACGGGGGCCGCGGCTGCCGACAGGGTCGCCGCGGTCGATGTGACACGCGACTCCGGCGACGAGCCGGCCGCCGACGCCATGTGGCAGAGCAGTCCGCCCGGCTCCATGTACGACTACATCCGGGTCGCGTCCTTCTCCATCGGCCCCGACGGTCTCGTCGACCAGTGGAGCCTGCGCGCCGAGCAGCTCTTCGGCATCCCCGCCGAGCGCGCCGTCGGCATGGACCCCATCGCGGCGTTCATCGACCCCGACCGGCGCGACCTGGGCCACCGCAAGATGGCCGAGATCCTCGACGGCCGGGAGTGGACCGGTGTCGTCCCCTTCCGCAAGCCGGACGAGGAGACCGGCGGGCGCGGCGAGGAGGCCCTCGCCGAGGTCTACGTCATGCCGACGTGGACCGAGGAGGGCGAGAAGGCGGCCGTCTGCATCGTCGTCGATGTGCGCACCCTGCGCAGCATCGAGACCGACCTCGCCGCCTCGCAGTCGATTTTCGGTCAATCTCCCTTCGGCTTCCTGCTGATCGACCCCGACCTCCGGGTGCGCCGCGTGAACCATCGGTTCGCCTCGCTGTTCGGCGGCACCCCCGACGACCACCGCGGCAAGGGCGTCCACGACTATCTGCCGAGGCCGGAGGCCGAGCGGGTCACCGCCACCCTGCGCCGGGTCCTGGAGACCGGCGAGTCCATCACGGACATGCACGTCACCGGCTTCCTGCCCGGCTCCGACGACCGTCGGCACTGGTCCATCAACCTCTACCGGGTGCACAGCGGCTCCGGCCGCCCCATCGGCATCGCCTGGCTCGGAACCGACATCACGGCCCGCCGGGCCGCCGCCCGTGAGGCCGCCGCGGCACGTCGCAATCTCGCTCTTCTGAACGAGGCCGGCGCCCGGATCGGGAACTCCCTCGACCTGGAGACCACGGCTCGTGAACTGCTCGACGTCGTCGTCCCCGGCTTCTGCGACCTGGCCACGGTCGACCTCTACCAGGGCCTGCTGGCCGGCGACGAGACCCCGCCGGGGCTCGCCGACGGCAGCGCGGAACTGCGCCGGGTGGCCTTCGCCAGCGCGGTCTCCGACGCGCCCTTCGTCGGCGGCGGCGCGACCGTCTCGGTCGGCGCGGTCCACCACTACCCCTTCAACTCCCCGTGCGCGGATGCCCTGCGCACGGCACGGCCGCGGACGGTGCCCGCAGAGGAGGGCGGCCTCGTCCAGTCCACGCTGGCCGTGCCGATGGTCGCCCACGACACGGTCGTAGGCCTTGCGCAGTTCTCGCGGACGAAGGGCAGTGAGCCGTTCGGGGACCGGGACCGGGATCTGGCGGTGGAGCTGGCTGCGCGGGCGGCGGTGTGCATCGACAACGCCCGGCTGTACCGCAGGGAGCACGAGCGGGCGCTGATACTGCAGCGGTCCCTGCTGCCCCCGGGCGACCCGGTCGCCTCCGGCCTGGACATCGCCTGCCGCTATCTGCCGGGCAACTCCTCCGCGGACCGGCCGAGCGAGGTGGGCGGCGACTGGTTCGACGTGATCGAACTGCCGGGCCACCGTACGGCGTTGGTGGTCGGCGACGTGATGGGCCGCGGTCTGCGCGCGGCGGTGGCGATGGGCGAACTCCGCTCGGCCGTACGCACCTTGGCCCTGCTGGACCTGGAACCGGCGGAAGTGCTGAGCGCGTTGGACGAGATCGCGCGGGGCCTCGGCGCACCCGGCGGAGTCCAGCAGGCGACCCGTGCCGCCCGCCGCCCCCGCGAGGCCGACCTGTCCGAGGTGTATCTGGCGACCTGCGTGTACGCGGTCTACGACTCGGTGACCCGCCGCTGCACCTTCGCCAACGCGGGCCATCTGCCGCCCGTCCTGGTCGAACCCGGCGAGGACGCGCTGATGCTCGACGTACCGCCGGGCATGCCGCTCGGCGTGGGCGGGGAGCCCTTCGAGGAGGTGGAGGTGGAACTCCCCGAAGGCGCCCTGTTGGCTCTCTACACGGATGGACTGGTCGAAAGCCGCGATCACCCCCTGGACGAGGGCCTGCAAGCCTTCGTGGGAGCGCTGACCGACCCCACCCGCCCCCTTGAGGACGTCTGCGACCACGTCCTCAACACCCTCGACACCCACCACGGCGAGGACGACATCGCCCTGCTCATGGCCCGCGTCCAGGGCCTGCCCGCCGACTCCGTCGGCGACTGGACGCTGCCTCGCGAGCCGCGCAGCGTGGGCCGCGCCCGCGACTACGCCCGCGGCCAGCTCCTGACCTGGGACCTGGAACCCCTGGTCGACACGGCGGAACTCCTGGTCAGCGAGCTGGTCACGAACGCCCTGCGCTACGGCGAGGGCGACATCCGTCTGCGCCTCCTCCTCGACCGCACCCTGGTCTGCGAGGTATGGGACGCGGGCCTGGTCCAGCCCCGCCGCCGCAGGGCCCGTGACACGGACGAGGGCGGCCGGGGCCTCCAGCTGGTGGGCCTGCTGAGCGCGGCCTGGGGCTCCCGCCGGACGCCCCGAGGCAAGACCGTGTGGTTCGAACTCCCGCTCCCCGACGGCGAGACGGGCCTCACGGACCCGGCGGAGGCGCTGCTGAGCCTGTTCTGACGGCGGGGGTCACTCCCGTCGGCCGCGGGTACGCGGCCCGCCGAAGCTGACGGGGGCCGGACGGTCGACCCCGCCGCCGTGGAGTCGTACGTCCTGCTCCGCCAGGTCCCGGGCCCGGCGCGCGAGGACGTCGGCGGTGAGCAGGTCGGTGAGGCCGGGGGCGGAGGCGAGCAGGCGCTGGGCCTCCGCGAGGCGGGTGCGGGAGGTGCTGCCGACCGCGCCCCGGTGTGTGGTGATGTGGTCGGCCGCCGCGCCGGTGGAGCTCCGGGCGATGAGCGAAGCGGCCGCCGACAGCACCCCGGCCCGCCCGTCGGCGACCGCCACGACACCCCGCACAATCCGTCGCAACGCCTCCATCGGGTCGTACGGCCCTCCGGTCACCTCTTCCCGTACGTCGGCCAGGACGCTGTCGGCATGGCTGATCCGGACGTCGGACTGGCCCCCGGGAGAACCCGCGGCCCGCTCCCGAGCCCCGGCGATCTCGGCCTCCCCGCCCGTAAGGGCGGCCGCGACGAGCCCGGCCGCGCTCGCCAGCTCCCCCGCCAGCCGCTCGACGCTGTCGACGAACACGGCGGCCTGGGCGATGGCCCCTTCGGCGGCCCGCAGATTACGGATGGCCCGTTCCGTCTCACCGAGGTCGGCGCCCTGACGGGCCTCGTTGAGCCGGGTGGTGGCGAACACGAGCCGGTCCTTGGCCTGTTCGACGTACCCGGACACATCGGAGGCAGCGGCGGGACCGTACCGCCTGCGCAGTTCGACGAGCGTGGCGTCCGCGCCACCGGCACGGGCGGCCAGCTCCCGGAACCGGACCTCGGCGACCTCCAATGCCCCGCCCACATTCCCCTCCAGCCCCCGCAGTTGATCGAACCCGGCCGCCTCCGCGTCCAGCAGCCGCCCGGCTTCCTCACAGCGCCCGACGATCCCCGCGAGCACGTGCTGCCGCCCGGTGTCGTCGTCGGGGACACCGTCGTCGTACCGCTGCCGCATCCGAAAGGCGGAGGCGAGCTCGGCTTCGGCGTCACGGAGGGCCCGGGCATAGGGCTCGACGGCCTCGGCGCTTGCCCGAGCCTCGGCGAAGGAGAGTTCCTCCCGACTGGTCCGCACCCAGTCGTCGGCGTCGACGAGGAGGCCGCGTACCTGTTCGTCGAGCTCCCCGAGCGGAGGACCGGCCACCGGGACGGCCTCCCCGCCGGGGGTGGTCCGGGTCCGCGCGCGCCGGGTGCGCCGCACATACGCGTACCCGGCGACGGCAACGGCGGCGGCGGCCGCGACGAGCGGCAACACGAGATCCCCGGCAGCGGACTCCGGCTCCTCCTGAGCGGAACCGCCGGCGACGGGCCGCTCCGACCCGACCGCAACCGGACCGTCCACCTCGGACGTCATCCCTGGCAACACCAGCCACGCCAAGGCGGCCAGCACACCCAGCAAGCCATGCACCACCAGCACGGATATATGCCCGGCGACCCGCCGAGGCCGACCCCGAATCAAGGATGACGTCACATTTCGGAGCGTATGAGCAGGAATGCACGGCCGCGACCGGGGTGGTCCCAGGGGTGGGCGCGGAGACCCAGGCCGACAACGAGGGGACGGGCATGAACGGCGCGGGGCACGAAAACAAGCCGACGACTCAGGAGAGACCGACGGGACGAACGGGAGACGGGGAGCACGTGGAGGAGCCGGCAGAGCTCGGGGAGCCGGGAGCGCTCAGGGAGCCGGAAGGGCTCGGGGAGCCGAAGGCCACCGCACCCGCCGAAGGCGAAGCCGAGGCGGGCGGCCGCGGCAGATGGCGCCGGACAGCCACCCGCACCGCCCTGGCCCTCACCCTCGCCCTGCTCCTCCCCACCCTCACCGCCGCCCTCGCCCTACGCCTGAACTACACGGGCGACCCAGAAGACGGCACGTACACCAGAAACCGTGACGCCATCTGGCTCGGGCACGCCTGGATGGACGGGCGTAAGCGTGACGCGGATGTCACCGCCCTCGTACGGCGGCTCGAAGCCACCGGCATCCGTGATCTCTACGTGCACGCCGGACCGCTCAACCACGACGGCACACTCCCCGCCGACAAATATCCGCGCGCCCGCTGGTTCCTCGACGCCGTCCACCGTGCAGCGCCCGGTGTCCGCGTCCAGGCCTGGCTCGGCGACAAGCTCGCCAGTGAAGGCTCGGACGGGCTGCGCCTCGACGACTCCGACACCCGTGCCGCCGTCGTCGCCTCCACCCGCAAGATCCTCGACACCGGATTCGACGGCGCCCACTTCGACCTCGAACCCCTCCACTCCGGCGACGACGACTACCTCACCCTCCTCGACGCCCTCCGCGAGGAGACCCGCGCTCGCGACGTCCCCCTCTCCGTCGCCGCCCACCAGATAGACCCGCTCCCCGCCCTGCACTCGGTCGCCGGTTTCTTCACCGGGCACCCCAAGTGGTGGTCGCAGGAGTTCTTCGGCGAGGTCGCGCGAAGGGTCGACCAGATCGCGGTCATGTCCTACGACACCGCCATGCCGCTGGAGAGCCTGTACGGCGGTTACGTCGCCCAGCAGACCTCGCTCGCCCTGGAGGTCACCCCGCCCACCACCGACCTCCTGATGGGCCTGCCCTTCTTCCACGAGAGCGACATCGGCCACCACGAGTCCGCCGAGACCGTCTCCGCCGCCGTACGCGGCACCCGCCTCGGCCTGTCCCGCACGGACCCGGACCGGGAGCGCTTCGGCGTGGCCCTGTACGTGGACTTCGCGGCGAAGGAGGAGGACTGGACGGCGTACCGAGAGGACTGGGTCCGGTAAACACGCCGTGGCCCAGACGTCATGTGCGCTTTAACTGCGCGCACCCTTGCGTTAGTTGTGGACGGGCTGTGACCGACCTACGGTCCCGGGATGCGAACGTCAATCACCAGCAAGGCCGCCCGACGCGCCCTGCGCCCGATCGTTCAGCTGATCGACCAGCGCATCGAACGTGAGGTCCGCCGCCATATCGAGATCACCTCGAAGGACGCGCTCCAGAAGGAGATCAGAACGCTGCGCAACCGCCAGCGACCCCTGGAGCTCTTCTTCGACGGCACCGGACGCGGCGCGTCCCGTCTCCCCTCGGCGCCCCATCTCAACCGCACCGTCACCGAGTTGGAGCAGGTCGCCGGCGTCGACCGGCAGGCCGCGGAGCGCAATGCCGCCCAGGCGTTCCGGCTGCTCATCGCGATGGAGGCGCTCGGCGTCGGCAGGATCGCCGGCGGCACGATGAACATCGTCGGCAAGCTCTCCGCCGTACCGCTGCTCGACCCGCCGAACGACGAGGTGCTCGAAATCGGCACCCTGTACGGGATGTTCAGCGCCGCGCTCATCCGGATGCTGGAGCGCGCCGGGCGGACGCCGAGCCTGACCATCGTCGATCCGCTCGCCGGGACCCAGCTCCAGCCCGGCGCCACCATGGGCAACGACGCCTCCGGCACCCCGGTCAACCTGGCCGCCGTACGCACCAATCTGAGCCTCGTCGGAGCGGCCGGCGCCGCCGCCCGTATCCAGCAGGGCTTCTCCGAGGACCCCGAGGTCAGGGCCCTGGTCGCCGACCGTTCCTACGGCGTGGTCATCGTCGACGGCGACCACTCCGCCGCCGGTGTCGCCGCCGACCTGGAGTGGGCGGAACAGATCGTCGCGCCGGGCGGGATCGTCGTACTCGACGACTTCGGACACCCCAAGTGGCCCGGGATCAAGGAGGCGTTCGAGAAGCACATGACCTCGGACACCCAGTTCACGTTCCTCGGCCAGGTGGCCCACTCGGGGTATCTGCGGGCCGCCTCAGCCTGACGCGGACCGCCTGCGGATCTTCGACCCCAGCCACACCAGCGGGTCGTACTTGCGGTCCACGGCCCGTTCCTTCAACGGGATCAGCGCATTGTCTGTGATCTTGATGCCCTCGGGGCAGACCTCCGTACAGCATTTGGTGATGTTGCAGTAACCGAGGCCGTGTTCGTCCTGGGCGGTGGCCCTGCGGTCCAGGCCGGACTCGGCGGCCGCGTCCAGCGGGTGCATGTCCAGCTCCGCCACCCGCATCAGGAAGCGGGGACCTGCGAAGGCCTGCTTGTTCTCCTCGTGGTCGCGGACCACATGGCAGGTGTCCTGGCACAGGAAGCACTCGATGCACTTGCGGAACTCCTGCGAGCGGTCCACGTCCTCCTGCATCATCCGGTACTCGCCCGGGCCGAGCCCCGAGGGCGGTACAAAGGCCGGGACCTCGCGCGCCTTGGTGTAGTTGAAGCCGACGTCCGTGACGAGATCCCGGACGACCGGGAAGGCGCGCAGGGGAGTGACGGTGATCGTCTCCTCGCGGTCGAACACCGACATCCGCGTCATGCACATCAGCCGCGGCCGGCCGTTGATCTCCGCCGAGCACGAACCGCACTTGCCCGCCTTGCAGTTCCAGCGCACGGCGAGATCGGGGGCCTGGGTGGCCTGGAGGCGGTGGATGATGTCGAGGACGACCTCGCCGTCGTTCACCTCGACCGCGAAGTCCTCCAGGCCGCCGCCCCCGACGTCACCCCGCCACACCTTGAAGCGGGCCTCGTAGCTGCTCACTCGTACAGCTCCTCTTCGGCGAGGTACTTGACCAGCTCCTCCTTGTCGAAGAGGGCGAGCAGGTCAGGGCGGATGGGGTCGGTGGTCTCCCGGGTGAGGCTGATCTGGCCGCGCTCCGGGTCGGTCGCCGCCAACCCGCCGGTCGGATCGGCCAGCCGGCACAGCAGGTTGATGTTGCGCCAGACGCGCTCCATCGTCGGATGGTCCTCGCGGGTGTGGCCGCCGCGCGACTCGGTGCGCTCCAGCGCGGCCCGCGCCACGCACTCGCTGACCAGCAGCATGTTCCTGAGGTCCAGGGCCAGATGCCAGCCCGGGTTGAACTGCCGGTGCCCCTCGACCCCGGCCCGTCGGGCCCGGACCCGCAGCTCGGCCAGTTTCTCGAGGGCGTGCGCCATCTCGCCCTCGCGGCGGATGATGCCGACGAGGTCGTTCATGGTCTGCTGGAGCTCCTGGTGGAGGGTGTACGGATTCTCCGGGGCGGCCTCGTCGGGGCTCTCCGCGGAGAAGGGGCGCAGCGCCTCGGCCGACGCCGTGTCGATCTGGGCGTCGTCCACCTCGGGGCGTTCGAAGGCGAGGGCCGCCGCGTACTCGGCCGCGTGCCAGCCCGCCCGGCGCCCGAACACCAGCAGATCGGACAGGGAGTTGCCGCCGAGCCGGTTCGAGCCGTGCATACCGCCCGCGACCTCACCGGCCGCGAACAGACCCGGCACCCCGCGCGCGGCCGCCGTGTCCGACTCGACCGCGATCCCGCCCATCACGTAGTGACAGGTCGGCCCGACCTCCATCGCCTCCGCCGTGATGTCCACGTCCGCCAGTTCCTTGAACTGGTGGTACATGGACGGCAGTCGGCGCTTGATCACCTCGGCGGGCATCCGCGTCGAGACGTCCAGGAAGACCCCGCCGTGCGGGGAGCCGCGGCCCGCCTTGACCTCGGAGTTGATCGCGCGGGCCACCTCGTCGCGGGGAAGCAGTTCAGGGGGCCGCCGGTTGTTGTCCGGGTCGTCGTACCAGCGGTCGCCCTCCTCCTCGGACTCGGCGTACTTCTCCTTGAAGACGTCCGGGACGTAGTCGAACATGAACCGCTTGCCCTCGGAGTTCCTGAGCACCCCGCCGTCGCCGCGGACGGACTCGGTGACGAGGATGCCCTTCACCGACGGCGGCCAGACCATGCCGGTCGGGTGGAACTGCACGAACTCCATGTTCAGCAACGGCGCCCCCGCGAGCAGCGCCAGCGCGTGGCCGTCGCCGGTGTACTCCCACGAGTTCGAGGTCACCTTGAAGGACTTGCCGATGCCACCGGTGGCGATCACCACGGCGGGCGCTTCCAGGACGAAGAAACGGCCGGTCTCACGGTCGTAGGCGAAGACCCCGGAGACTCGATTCCCGTCCTTCAGGACCCGGGTGACCGTGCACTCCTGGAAGACCTTCAGCCGGGACTCGTGGTCGCCGGTCTCCTTGAAGTCCTGCTGCTGCAAGGACACGATCTTCTGCTGGAGCGTGCGGATCAGTTCCAGGCCCGTGCGGTCGCCGACGTGTGCCAGGCGCGGGTACTCGTGGCCGCCGAAGTTGCGCTGGGAGATCCGGCCGTCCTTCGTACGGTCGAACAGGGCGCCCCAGGTCTCCAGTTCCCACACCCGGTCCGGGGCCTCCTGCGCGTGCAGTTCGGACATCCGCCACTGGTTGAGGAACTTGCCGCCGCGCATGGTGTCGCGGAAGTGGACCTGCCAGTTGTCGTGCTCGTTGACATTGGCCATCGCGGCCGCGATACCGCCCTCGGCCATGACGGTGTGCGCCTTGCCGAACAGTGACTTGCAGATCACCGCCGTACGGGCGCCCCGCTCGCGTGCCTCGATGGCGGCGCGCAGGCCCGCGCCGCCCGCGCCGACCACGACGACGTCCCACTCCTGCCGGTCCACCACGGACATCAGAACAACCTCGGATCGTCGAAGGCACCGGACGCAACGAGATAGACGTAGAAGTCGGCGAGCGCCACGCTCACCAACGACGTCCAGGCGAGCAGCATGTGGCGGGCGTTGAGCCTGCCGACCCACTGCCACATCCGGTAGCGCACGGGGTGCTTGGAGAAGTGCTTGAGCTTGCCGCCGACGATGTGCCGGCAGGAGTGGCAGGAGATCGTGTACGCCCAGATCAGCACGATGTTGACGAGGAACACCAGGGTGCCGAGGCCCATGTGGCCCCACTCGTAGTGCTCGTCGCGGAACGCCAGCACGGTGTCGTAGGTCAGGATTCCGGCCACCGGGATCGCGGCGTAGAAGAAGTACCGGTGGATGTTCTGGAGGATCAGCGGGAAGCGGGTCTCACCGGTGTACTTCTTGTGCGGCTCGGCCACCGCGCAGGCCGGTGGGGAGGCCCAGAAGCCCCGGTAGTAGGCCTTGCGGTAGTAGTAGCAGGTCAGCCGGAAGCCGAGCGGGAAGATCAGGATCAGTACAGCGGGGGAGATGCTCCACCAGCTGCCGAAGATCTCCCAGTTGGGTCCGTTCTTCATCGGCTCGCAGTTCTCCGCGAGACAGGGGGAGTAGAACGGCGAGACATACGGAGCCGCGTAGTAGTCGGCGTTGGCGAACGCGCGCCAGGTCGAGTAGACGATGAACGCGAGCAGACCGGCCGCGGTGGCGGCGGGCGCCAGCCACCATCGGTCGGTCCGCAGATGCGGGGCGGTGATCGCGGCGCGCGTACCGGTTCGTACACCGCCGCTGTTCAGATGGGGTTCCGTACCAGTGGCCAAGGGTTGACTCCGGTCGGGTTGGGTTCAGGGGGCTCGCCGGTCCCGGGCGCCGAGACCCTCGTCGTCCGTGTCGATCCAGAGCGAGTCGTCGTACGGGGTGTCGGGGATCGTGACGAGATCGGGGCGCTTCTGCGTCGTGGGGGCGGAGGCCGCCGCGCGCAGCAGATCCACGCTCTCGCGCAGGTGATCGCAGTCGGTACGGACGCGGCGGATGTCCAGACCGCCGCTGCCGAGCTGCTGCTCCAGACGGCTCACCGACCTGTTCAGGTCGTCGAGGCACCGCTGGACTGACGTCAGGTCGTCGTGCACGGACATGACGTGACCTCACTTCCGTCGGCCGTGCGGCCGTGGGTGGCAACGTTCATGCGCCTGCGAGTGTTGCGCGTCACACCTGTCGCTGTGAAGGGACGTGCACCGATTGGCCGAGGCGCGTCGGTGCATCCCGCGGTGCGTTGCGCCGCACGGGTGAGCTTCCCGGCGTCCCTCGCCGTGTCGCCGCCCGTCGCCGAACCCTTTCCTCTTCAGTGGCCGCATAGATGTGATCAGCTCCATATACCGCCAAAAGTGATCATAACGCCCCGCGGCTCCCGGAGGTAAGCAGAGATGTCCTACGACGGCGTCGGTCCCCGCGCCCCCAAGGGGCGCGGGGAACTGCGCGACCAGCCACGACGCGCCCGCAGGCGACCGACGGCCCCTCACGGCCCTTCCCGCGGAGCGCTGCGCTCGGTCGTCTTCCTCAGCGTCAGCGCGCTCGCGCTGGCCGGCTGTGCCTCCGAGGATCCGGCGGGCAAGCCGCTCGCCGGGCAGGACATCGCCCCCGCCGCCCGTTCCCTGGTCGCCGACGGCGGCACCCTGCGCTGGGCCGTGGACTCCGTGCCGGAGACCCTGAACACCTTCCAGTCCGACGCCGACGCCACCACCACCCGGGTCGCCCAGGCAGTGCTGCCGTCCATGTTCCGCCTCGACGCCAACGGGCGGCCGGAGATCAACCCGGACTATCTGGAGTCCGCGAAGGTCGTCGAGACCGAGCCCAAGCAGGTCGTGCTGTACAAGCTGAACCAGCAGGCCGTCTGGAGCGACGGCCGGGAGATCGGCGCCGCCGACTTCGCCGCCCAGTGGCGGGCGCTGTCCGGCAAGGACTCCGCGTACTGGACCGCGCGCAACGCCGGCTACGACCGGATCGAGCGGATCGAGCGCGGCGCCAACGACCTGGAGGTCAAGGTCACCTTCGGCCGGCCCTACGCCGACTGGCGCGCACTGTTCTCGCCGCTGTACCCGAAGGACGTCATGGGCACCCCGGACGCCTTCAACGACGGCGCACGCCGCAAGCTCAAGGTCACCGCCGGGCCCTTCGCCGTGAAGCAGGTCGACCGCAAGGACGACGAGATCACCCTCGCCCCCAATCCGCGCTGGTGGGGCAGCCCGGCCAAGCTGAACGAGATCGTGCTGCGCGCGGTCCCCCGCGACGAGCGGGCCGAGGCGCTGGCTGCCGGGACGCTCGACCTGGCCGAGATCGACCCCGAGACGGTCCGCCGGATCGGCCTCGCCTCCCGCGCCGGCGGCAAGGGCACGAGCACCCCCCTCCAGGGCGCGACGCCCCTGGCCGGCCCCGGCGGCGAGGCGACCGCCGCCGAGGCCCTGCGCGGCTTCGAGATCCGCCGCTCGCTGGAGCCCGCCTTCACCCAGCTCGCCCTCAACGGCGCCGACGGCCCGCTCGCCGACGAACGGGTCCGCCGGGCGGTGGCCCGGGCACTGGACCGCAAGGAGCTCGCCAGCGTCGTCCTCAAGCCCCTGGGGCTGCCCGTCGAGCCCGTCGGCAGCCATCTGGCGCTCGCCGGACAGGCCGCCTACGCCGACAACAGCGGCGCGCTCGGCGGCCAGGACACCGCGGAGGCGCAGGCGCTGCTCGCGGACGCCGGATGGGTGCCCGGTGGCCCGGTGAAGCAGGAGAAGGGCGAGAAGGCGGCCGGGGCCGAGGGCAAGAAGGACGCCGAGAAGAAGGGCGAGAAGGAGGCGGAGGGCGACGACGGCACGTACATCGTCGGCGACGAAAAGGCGCCGGCCGAGGCGGACCGGGAGCAGAAGCGGCACGACCTGAAGCAGGGCGGGGCGCCGGGCGCGTACGCCCCGAAGGGCACGGCGGCTCCCGCGGGCGCCGCGCCCGGGGCGCTGGCCAAGGACGGCAAGGCGCTGACGCTCCGCTTCGTGCTCCCCTCCGGCCCCGGCTCGGAGACCCTGCGGACGGTCGCGGAACGCATCCGGCGCATGCTGGACCGGGTCGGCATCCGCACGGAGCTGTCCAAGGTCACGGACGAGAGCTACTTCAAGGACCACATCGCCTCCGGCGAGTACGACCTGGCCCTGTACTCCTGGCCGGCCTCCGCCTTCCCCGCCACCGACGCCCGCCCGATCTACGCCAAGCCGGTCCCGGCCGCCGACGGCTCCCTGAACGTTGAGCAGAACTACACGCGGGTGGGCACGGACCAGGTCGACCAGCTCTTCGACCAAGCCGTCTCCACGCTGAACGAGGGCGAAACGAAGAGCCTCATCCGCAAGGCGGACTCAAGAATCTGGGCCGCGGCCGGCTCGATCCCCCTCTACCAGCGCCCCCAGCTGACAGCGGCGAAGACGAACCTGGCCAACGTGGGCGCCTTCGGCTTCCAGACCCCGGTCTACGAGGACATGGGCTTCCTGAAGAAGGGGGCGAAGCCGGCGGCCGGGCCGTCGAACAAGCCGTAGCCGCAGGCAGTCGCGCAGCTGGGGGTTCCAGGGCCCATAAAGCCCTCCCCAGCTGCACCGATGCAGCCCGGCGCGCCCCAGTACCCGCGGCCCCGTACCATGGGGTGAGGCCGTGGCATGTCAAGCCCGGCAGGGCCCGCGTAACACAGATGTACGCGCAGGCCGTCCTCACACTCCGGGAGAACGCCGCAATATGGCCACGCGCCACGACATTCGCAACGTCGCCATCGTCGCCCACGTCGACCACGGCAAGACGACCATCGTCGACGCCATGCTCAAGCAGGCCGGCTCCTTCGCCGCGCACGCCGCCGAGTCCCTCGACGACCGCATGATGGACTCGAACGACCTGGAGCGTGAGAAGGGCATCACGATCCTGGCCAAGAACACGGCCGTGAAGTACCACCCGAAGGATGGCGGCGACGTCATCACCATCAACATCATCGACACCCCCGGGCACGCCGACTTCGGCGGCGAGGTCGAGCGCGGCCTGTCGATGGTGGACGCGGTCGTCCTGCTCGTGGACGCCTCCGAGGGCCCGCTGCCGCAGACCCGCTTCGTGCTCCGCAAGGCGCTCCAGCAGCGTCTGCCGGTCATCCTCTGCATCAACAAGACGGACCGGCCGGACTCCCGGATCGACGAGGTCGTCAACGAGACCTACGACCTCTTCCTCGACCTGGACGCCGACGAGGACCAGATCGAGTTCCCGATCGTCTACGCCTGCGGCCGTGACGGCATCGCCTCGCTGACCAAGCCGGAGGACGGCACCGTCCCCGCCGACTCCACCAGCCTGGAGCCGTTCTTCTCCACCATCCTGGAGCACGTCCCGGCCCCGACCTACGACGAGGCCGCCCCGCTCCAGGCCCATGTCACCAACCTGGACGCCGACAACTTCCTCGGCCGTATCGCGCTGCTCCGTGTCGAGCAGGGCGAGCTCAGGAAGGGCCAGACGGTCGCGTGGATCAAGCGTGACGGAACGATCAGCAACGTCCGCATCACCGAGCTGATGATGACGGAGGCGCTCACCCGCAAGCCCGCCGAGGTGGCAGGACCCGGTGACATCTGCGCCGTCGCCGGTATCGCGGACATCATGATCGGCGAGACCCTGGCCGACCCGGAGAACCCGGTCGCCCTCCCGCTGATCACGGTCGACGAGCCCGCGATCTCGATGACCATCGGCACCAACACCTCCCCGCTGGTCGGCCGCGGCGGCACCGGCAAGGGCGCCGACGCGAAGGCGGCCGTCAAGGACCGCAAGGTCACCGCCCGCCAGGTCAAGGACCGTCTGGACCGCGAGTTGATCGGCAACGTCTCGCTCCGCGTCCTCGACACCGAGCGTCCCGATGCCTGGGAGGTCCAGGGCCGTGGTGAGCTCGCGCTCGCCATCCTCGTCGAGCAGATGCGCCGTGAGGGCTTCGAGCTGACCATCGGCAAGCCCCAGGTCGTCACGAAGGACGTCGACGGCAAGACGTACGAGCCGGTCGAGCGCATGACGATCGACGTGCCCGAGGAGCACATGGGCGCGGTCACACAGCTCATGGGCGTCCGCAAGGGCCGTATGGACAACATGTCCAACCACGGCTCCGGCTGGGTCCGCATGGAGTTCGTCGTGCCGTCCCGCGGTCTCATCGGGTTCCGGACCGAGTTCCTGACCCAGACCCGCGGCACCGGCATCGGGCACTCCATCCACGAGGGCTTCGAGCCCTGGTTCGGCACCCTGCAGACCCGTAACAACGGCTCGTTGGTCGCCGACCGCTCCGGTGCCGTCACCGCGTTCGCGATGACGAACCTTCAGGAGCGCGGCGTGCTCTTCGTGGAGCCGGGCACCGAGGTGTACGAGGGCATGATCGTCGGCGAGAACTCCCGCTCCGACGACATGGACGTCAACATCACCAAGGAGAAGAAGCTCACCAACATGCGGTCGTCCTCGGCCGACTCGTTCGAGGCGATCGTCCCGCCGCGCAAGCTCTCGCTTGAGCAGTCGCTGGAGTTCTGCCGTGACGACGAGTGCGTCGAGGTGACCCCGGAGGCGGTTCGCATCCGCAAGGTGAACCTGGACGCCCGCGAGCGCGCCCGTGCCGCGAGCCGCGCCAAGCACGGCTGAGTCGGCGTGTAGCACCGGCACTTGAGCCCGGATCCCCTCATGGTGAGGGGATCCGGGCTTTTTGCAACCGGTTTTTCGACCCCTCAGTGTCCGGATTGCGGAGATCCTCGCCCGATAGCCATGTAACACGTCCGTTTCGCGGCCTTCTCGGAGCGAACGCTTTGTCCAGATTTTGGAAGGTCTACGCGCCAGCTGTGACTGAATTGAGATTTAAAGACAGTGGTCGGTACTTGGCGCATGGCAGATAGTTAGCCGCGTAGCGCTCGGGTCAATGGGTCTCGCGCTGTGGGGACAGCGCCGACTCACGAGCACCAGGGGGTGTCTGACCCTCCGTCAGGGGTGTCGGAGGAAAGACATGAACCCCCTCCTGTCGGTGAACGCGTTGAGTCACGAGGAGGAACCCATGTGCGGTGTCATGCGCACCAGGTGGGTCATGCCGTCCGTTGTCGTCGATCCACGTTCCGCGCGGGGCAGTTGCCGCTGAGGCGCTGACCGGCGGACGAGACCGCCGTTCAACTACGCGCGTCCGGCTGCGGATTTCCCGCATGCCCCGGGGTGCCCCGACGTTTCTTCATGATCCGATCCGCGACCGCGCACACCCTGCGCCGGTCGTGGGTTCGGCACACCCACACCTGTGAAACGGACGAACTGTGACAAGTCCCATCGACATCGAGGGCGGCGGGAGTTCGGTCGTCGTCGACGGCGAACCAGAGCCGAAGACGAAGCCCGAGGACGAGAAACTCATCGGCCGGTCGCCCGGCCAGCTGATGTGGATCCGCTTCAAACGCGACCGCACCGGCGTGATCTCGGCCTACGTCGTCATCTTCTTCTTCTTGATCGGACTGCTCGCCCCGCTGATCGCCAAGCTGTACGGCAAGACCCCGTACACGGTCTACGCCGACGAGCGCCCGGAACTGTTCGACAGCGCGGGTGTGCCGGTGCAGCCCAACGGCGGTATCAGCGGCGAGTTCTGGTTCGGCCTCGAACCGGGCAACGGCTACGACGTCTTCACCAAGCTGCTCTACGGCATCCGCAACTCCCTCGGCATCTCGCTGGCGGTGACCCTCGCCACCGTGCTGACCGGCATCGTCCTCGGGGTCGCGGCCGGCTACCTCGGCGGCAAGACGGACTATGTGATCAGCCGCGTGATCGACTTCCTGCTCGCCATCCCCTCCCAGCTCTTCTTCATCGCGAGCATGCCCGTCGTGGTCTCCCTGTTCGTCAGTCCACGGGACGAGACCCCGGTCTATGTCCGGGTGGTCGCGCTGATCTCGGTGATGTGGGTCCTCGGCTGGATGAGCCTCGCGCGCATCCTGCGCGGCACCGCACTGGCCCTGCGGGAACGGGAGTTCATCGAGGCCGCCAAGGTGAGCGGAGCGCCACCGGGCCGCATCATCCGCAAGGAGATCCTGCCCAACGTGGTCACACCGATCCTGGTGCAGGCCACCTACATGCTGCCGAACTTCGTGACCGCCGAGGCGGGCCTGTCCTTCCTGGGCGTGGGCCTGGTCGAACCGACCCCGGACTGGGGCCAGATGTTCTCCAAGGCGGCGACCGAGCTCGTCATGCAGAACGACATCACCTACATGTTCTTCCCGGGCATCTCGATGATCGTCTTCATCGTGGCCTTCAACCTGCTCGGGGACTCGGTCCGGGACGCCTTCGATCCCAAGACGGCCCGCTGACCGGATATTTGAGGGGCGTCCTCGCCCGACCTCCGCCCGACGACACGATCCGTCGGCGGACAGCACTTCATCGGCACTGGTGAACACACAGATGGGTGGGAATTGAGTGATGGGTAAGGGTGGACGCCACGCGTACGCCGCGATCTCCCTGCTCGCGGCGGGAGCTCTTGTGCTCACCGGCTGCAGCGAGGGCGGCAGTGAAGGCACCGGAAACGACAAGCAGGACAAGGAGAACGCCGAACGGCAGCAGGCAGGCATCGAGTTCGGTGACGCCAAGGCCTCGACCGGCCCCGCCGAAGAGGTCGCAGGCGCCAAGCCGGGCGGCACGATCACCGTGCTCCAGCGCGACAGCTTCGCGCACCTGGACCCCGGCCAGATCTACGTCTCCGACGAGATGGCCCTGTCGCAGCTGATCCACAGAGGACTCACCGGCTACAAGGCCACCAGCGACGACGGCAAGGAGCACGAGGTCGTCGGCGACCTGGCCACCGACTCCGGTACCACCACGGACGGCGGCAAGACCTGGAAGTACACGCTGAAGGACGGGATCAAGTGGGCCGACGGCTCCGCGATCACCTCCGCCGACATCCGCCACACCTTCGAGCGGCTCTTCGCGCCGTTCATCTCCAACGGCCCGACCTACATCCAGCAGTGGATGGCCGACACCCCGGGCGCCGAGTACCGGTCGCTGCTCAAGGACGGCCCGTACAAGGGCAAGCACCTGCCGGACACCGTCCTTGAGACCCCGGACGACAAAACGATCGTCTTCAAGTTCAAGTCGGCCAAGCCGGACCTGCCGTACGCGCTGGCCATGGCGGGCTACTCGATCGTCTCGGAGAAGAACGACACCAAGGAGAAGTACGACAAGGAGCCGATGACGGCCGGTCCGTACAAGATCCAGGAGTTCAAGTCCGGCAAGTCCATGACGCTGGTCAAGAACACCAACTGGGCCGCGGACACCGACCCGATCCGGCGTCAGTACGTCGACCAGTTCAACTTCCAGTTCAACAAGCAGTACGAGGACTCCACCAAGGCCATCCTCGACGACTCCGGCACCAACGCCACCGCGGTCAGCTTCAGCAACCAGGTCGACGCGGGCAACCTGTCCAAGGTGCTCGGTGACGCCTCCATGAAGTCCCGCACGATCTCCGGCTACCAGCCGTACGTGGGCCAGATGAACATCAACCTGTCCCAGAAGGAGATGCAGGACAAGACGGTCCGCGAGGCCATCGCCTACGCCCTGCCCGTCACGCCGTTCGTGCGTGCCTACGGCGGCACCGACGCGATGGAGGTCGCCGGCGGTCTGATCAGCCCGACCGTCTCCGGCTACGACGCGAGCTTCGACCCCTTCGGCAAGAAGAAGAAGCCCGCGGGTGACCCGGCCAAGGCCAAGGAACTGCTGGACAAGGCCGGCAAGTCGGGTATGAAGCTGACCTTCGGCTACATCAACACCCCTGAGGGCCAGCAGTACTCCACCGCCATGGCGGCGGGCCTGGAGAAGGCCGGCTTCGATGTGCAGCGCCAGGAGATCCCGGCCGAGACCTACTACGACCAGGTCTCCAGGGTGAAGAACAACTTCGACATCTTCCACACCGCGTGGGGTGCCGACTGGCCGAGCGCCTCGACCGTCATCCCGCCGCTGTACGACGGCCGCCAGATCCAGGACGGCGCCTCGAACTACTCGCACATCAACGACTCGAAGGTCAACGCCGACATCGACAAGGCGTCCACCATCACCGACCCGGTGAAGGCCGCCGAGGCGTGGAACGCCATCAACGAGTACATCGTCAAGGACGTCGTCTCCAACATCCCGACGGCGTACTACAAGCAGACCCAGATCGCCGGCTCCGGCCTCGGCGGCTTCGTCTACGACGACGTCATCGGTGGTGTCGACCCGCGCCGGCTGTTCGTGAAGTAACCCCTTCCCGACCGCGGTGCCCGGTGCGCCCCGTCCCGTGACGGGGCGCACCGCGCCGAACGGCCTTCGAGTCCGAAAGCTGCCACTGAGATGCTGCGCTTCCTCTTCCGCCGGATCCTCGGCTCGATCGTGATCCTGATCCTGCTGACCGTCGTCGCCTTCCTGCTCTTCTTCGGCATGCCCCGTGACCCGGCGCTGCTGATGTGCGGCAAGACGTGTACGCCCGAGGCACTGGAGAACATCCACCGCACGCTCGGCATCGACAAGTCGATCCCCGAGCAGTTCTGGATCTTCATCTCCGGGCTCGTCGCGGGCCGCGACGACTTCTCCCAGGGGCCCTGCCCCGCACCCTGTTTCGGGTACTCGTACCACACCAACGAGCAGGTCTGGTCGACCCTGTTGGACCGGCTGCCGCTGACCGTCTCGCTCGCGCTCGGCGCCACGGTGGTGTTCCTCTTCGTCGGGCTCGGCACCGGCATGATCGCCGCCTGGCGGCGCGGAACCCTGGTGGACAAATCCTTCACCGCGGGCTCCATGGTGCTCAGTTCCATGCAGATCTACTTCCTGGGCCCGCTGGCCATGGCCGTGCTGGTGTACCAGACCCACCTCTTCGACGAACCCCGCTACACCGAACTCACCAAGGATCCCGTCGCCTGGTTCACCGGGCTGATCATCCCCTGGGTCGTCCTGTCCACGATCTTCGCGGCGCAGTACACCCGTATGGCGCGCTCGTCGATGATCGAACAGCTTCAGGAGGAACACGTCCGCACCGCCCGCGCCAAGGGCATGAGCAGACGGTACGTCTTCTTCCGGTACGCCTGGCGTGGCTCCCTCATCCCGATCGTCACCATCATCGGCATCGACCTCTCCTCGATGCTCGGCGGCGCGATCATCACCGAGTACACGTTCGGACTGCCCGGACTCGGTCATCTGGCGGTGGAGTCGGTGCAGTTCAGCGATCTACCGCTGCTGCTCGGCGTGATGCTGTTCGCCGCCGCCGTGATCCTGCTGTGCAACATCGTCGTCGACGCCGTGTACGCCGTGATCGACCCGCGCGTGCGGCTGTCCTAGCCGCCCCTTAGGAGCACTTCGTGACCACTTTGACCAAGGAGGCCGGGGCGCCCGTCCCGGCCGGCGCGGGCGCGTTTCTCTCGGTGCGGGACCTGCACGTCAGTTTCCGGACCGAGGACGGCATCGTCCGGGCCGTCGACGGGCTCTCCTTCGACCTCGAACGCGGCCGTACCCTCGGCATCGTCGGGGAGTCGGGCTCCGGGAAGTCCGTCACCAACCTGACCATCCTCGGCCTGCACAACCCCATGTTCACCACCGTCGAGGGCGAGATCCTGCTGGAGGGCCAGGAGCTGACGACCGCCCGGGAGTCGGAGCTGGAGAAGCTGCGCGGCAACAAGGTCGCGATGATCTTCCAGGACCCGCTGACCGCGCTCTCCCCGTACTACACGGTGGGCCGCCAGATCGC
Organism: Streptomyces cupreus; assembly: GCF_014257025.1. Lineage (GTDB taxonomy): Bacteria > Actinomycetota > Actinomycetes > Streptomycetales > Streptomycetaceae > Streptomyces > Streptomyces cupreus. The sequence goes on along the minus strand of NZ_JACMSF010000003.1, from coordinate 53,149 downwards.
CGAGCCGTACATGAAGCACCGGGGCGCCTCCAAGAAGGAGGCCTGGGCTCGGGCGGTGGAGATGCTCGGCAAGGTCGGCATCCCCAACCCCAAGGAGCGGGCGAAGGACTATCCGCACCAGTTCTCCGGCGGTATGCGCCAGCGCGCGATGATCGCCATGGCGCTGGTCTGCGACCCGGACCTGCTGATCGCGGACGAGCCGACGACCGCTCTCGATGTGACGGTCCAGGCGCAGATCCTCGACCTACTGAAGGACCTTCAGCAGGAGTTCGGCTCGGCGATCATCTTCATCACGCACGACCTCGGGGTCATCGCCGACATGGCCGACGAGATCATGGTGATGTACGCGGGCGGCGCGATCGAACGGGGCTCGGCGGGCGAGGTGCTCAGGGCGCCGCAACACCCGTACACCTGGGGCCTGCTGAACTCCATGCCACGGATCAACTCGGACGTCGGCGCACCCCTCGCGCCCATCCCGGGCTCCCCGCCGTCGCTGCTCAACCCGCCCCCGGGCTGCCGGTTCCATCCGCGCTGCACCTTCCAGGGCCGGGTGGGCGGCAACCGCTGCGTCACCGAACGCCCGCTGCTGGGCACCGACAGGGCCTCCGCCTGCCATCTGACGGCGGAACAGAAGCGGACCATCTTCATCGAAGAGATCAAGCCCCGGCTGGGCTAGGGCCAGGAGGACATGTCATGACAGAGGACCTCGTCCTCCCCGCTCCCCGGCAGGCCGCGACGGCCGGGGAGCCGCTGCTGAAGGTGGAGGGGCTGACCAAGCACTTCCCGGTGAAGGGCGGGTTCCCGATCCGCCGGACCGTCGGCCATGTACAGGCCGTCGACGGCATCGACCTGACCGTGCACGTCGGTGAGAGCTTCGGCCTGGTGGGGGAGTCGGGCTGCGGCAAGTCCACCACCGGGCGGCTGATCACCCGGCTCCTCGAACCCACGAGCGGCTCGATCTCCTACCGCGGCCAGGACATCACCCACGCCAGCCGCAAGCAGATCGCCCCGATCAGGTCCGAGATCCAGATGATCTTCCAGGACCCCTACTCCTCCCTCAACCCCCGGCAGACGGTCGGCAAGATCATCTCCGGTCCGATGGAGATCAACGGCATCAACCCGGAGGGCGGCCGCGAGAAGCGGGTCCGCGAACTCCTGGAGATCGTCGGCCTCAACCCCGAGCACTACAACCGCTTCCCGCACGAGTTCTCCGGCGGCCAGCGGCAACGCATCGGTGTGGCAAGGGCGTTGGCCCTGGAGCCGAAACTGATCGTGGCGGACGAGCCGGTGTCGGCCCTGGACGTATCGATCCAGGCCCAGGTGGTCAACCTGCTCCAGAAGGTGCAGGACGAACTCGGCATCGCCTTCCTGTTCATCGCCCACGACCTCGCCGTCGTACGGCACTTCTCGCAGCGCGTCGCGGTCATGTACCTCGGCAAGGTGATCGAGGTCGGCGACCGCGAGTCCATCTACACCCGCCCCCGCCACCCCTACACCCACGCCCTGCTCTCCGCGGTGCCCGAGGTGAACCTGGCCGACGAGAACGCGGCCCCGCGGGAGCGCATCCGTCTGGCCGGCGACGTACCGTCCCCGATCAACCCGCCCTCCGGCTGCCGCTTCCGCACCCGCTGCTGGAAGGCCCAGGACAAGTGCGCGACCGAGGAGCCGCCGCTGATCCGCCTCTCCGGCAACCACGAGGGCCACTTGACGGCCTGCCACTTCCCGGAGGACCCGACGATCGAGGCGCGGGCGGAGGACATCGTGCTGGACCCGGCGCTGGCGGCCCTGGAGGAGTCGCTGGAGGAGGCCGGTGACGGGGACTGAAATCTCCGGGCTCGCGGTTGTCAGGGACCTTCGCCCCCAGTCCCGTACGCTCGGTCACCGCGAGCCCGGACGCCCGGAGCGGCCGAGAATGGAACAGGGCCCGTGCCGGGGAGGCACGGGCCCTCGCTCCCCGGGGAAGCGGACGATCAGGGGCTCGGGTCAATGGGCCGTTGAAAGTCCGTTCCGGTGGCGGCGGCTGACGAAAAGGGGTGTGTCAGGCCGCTGCCTCGGGGTCCTTGGCGAGACGGGGCGCGGGCACGGTGGCCTCCGTCTCCGGGTAGTGGCAGGCGGTCAGATGGCCCGGCTTGTTGCCCTCGACCTGGACCAGCGGCGGCGCCTCGGAGGCGCACTTCTCCGTCGCCTTCCAGCAGCGGGTGCGGAAGCGGCAGCCGGAGGGCGGGTTGATCGGGGAGGGCACGTCGCCGGTCAGGCGGATGCGCTCGCGGGCGGGCTTGTCGTCCGCCGACGCTTCCGGTACGGCGGACAGCAGGGCCCGCGTATAGGGGTGGCGCGGGTTGCCGTACAGGTCGTCGCGGTCGGCGATCTCGACGATCTTACCGAGGTACATGACGGCCACGCGCTGTGAGAAGTGCCGCACGACGGCGAGGTCGTGGGCGATGAAGACGAACGCGATGCCCAGTTCCCGCTGCACCTTCTGGAGCAGGTTCACGACCTGGGCCTGGATCGAGACGTCCAGCGCGGAGACCGGCTCGTCCGCGACGATGAGCTTCGGCTCCAGGGCGAGTGCGCGGGCGACACCGATGCGTTGCCGCTGGCCGCCGGAGAACTCGTGCGGGAAGCGGTTGTAGTGCTCGGGGTTGAGGCCGACGATCTCCAGGAGTTCGCGGACCCGCTTCTCGCGGCCGCCCTCCGGGTTGATGCCGTTGATCTCCATCGGACCGGAGATGATCTTGCCGACCGTCTGCCGGGGGTTGAGGGAGGCGTAGGGGTCCTGGAAGATCATTTGGATCTCGGAGCGGACGGGGGCGAGCTCCTTGCGGCCCGCGTGGGTGATGTCCTTGCCGCGGTAGGAGATCGTGCCGCTCGTCGGCTCCAGCAGCCGGGTGATCAGCCGCCCGGTGGTGGACTTGCCGCAGCCCGACTCGCCGACCAGACCGAGGGCCTCGCCCTCGCCCACCTGGAAGTCCAGGCCGTCCACGGCCTGAACGGCACCGATCGTGCGCTTGATCGGGAAGCCGCCCTTGATCGGGAAGTGCTTGGTCAGTCCGCTGACGTCCAGGAGCGGTTGCGCGTTGCTCATGATGGTGAAGTCCCGTCTCGTGTACGTCAGTCAGTGCCGGGAACCGGCGAGGTCGGCGAAGAGGTCCTGGCGCTGCTCCATCGGCAGGTGGCAGGCGGAACCCCGGCCGTCCACCACCTCCAGCAGCGGCCGCTCGGTGGCACACAGCCCGCCCGCGACCTTGTCGGTGAAAGTGCACCGCGGGTGGAAACGGCAGCCGGAGGGCGGGGTCAGCAGCGACGGCGGAGCACCCGGGATCGGCGACAGCGGCACATCGACCGGGCCGTCGAGGCTCGGCATGGAGCTGAGCAGACCCAGGGTGTAGGGGTGCTGCGGGGTACGCAGCACCTCCTCCTTGGTGCCCCGCTCCACGCACCGGCCGCCGTACATGACGAGCACGTCGTCCGCGATGTCGGCGATGACGCCCAGGTCGTGCGTGATGAAGATGATCGCGGTGCCGAACTCCTGCTGGAGGTCCTTGAGCAGGTCGAGGATCTGCGCCTGGACGGTCACGTCGAGCGCGGTGGTCGGCTCGTCGGCGATCAGGAGCTCGGGGTCGCACACCAGCGCCATGGCGATCATCGCGCGCTGGCGCATACCGCCGGAGAACTGGTGCGGGTAGTCGTCCACCCGGACGTCCGGCTGGGGGATCCCGACCCGTCGCAGCATCTCGATCGCCCGCGCCCGGGCCTCCTTCTTGGAAGCGCCGGTGTGCTTGCGGTACGTCTCGCCGATCTGCGCGCCGATGGTGTGGAACGGGGACAGCGAGGCCAGCGCGTCCTGGAAGATCATGGACATCTTGTTGCCGCGCAGCAGTTCGAGTTCCTTCTCGGTGGCGGAGAGCAACTCCTTGCCGTCGAGAAGGATCTCGCCGTCGATCGTGGTGCGGCGGCGGTCGTGCAGCCCCAGGATCGTCAGGTTGGTGACGGACTTGCCGGAGCCCGATTCACCCACGATGCCGAGCGTCTGGCCCTTGGCGAGGTCGAAGGTGAGCCCATCGACGGCCTTGACGATGCCGTCCTCGGTGGAGAAGTGGACCTGAAGGTCCTTGACGGAGAGGAAGGGCTGCTGATCGGTGCTCGTCACGGGGACGCTCCTGAGGGGGTGATGCGAAGGGTCGGGGGTGGGGCGGAGGTCAGGCGAGCCGGATCCGCGGGTCGATAAGGGCGTAGACGGCATCGACGATGATGTTGAAGAAGACGATCGCGCCGGCCGCCAGGAGGGTCACCCCGAGCAGCATCGGCAGGTCGCTCTGATCCACCGACGCCACGGCGAGCCGGCCGACGCCATGCAGGCTGAAGGTCGACTCGGTGATGATGGCACCGCCGATCAGCGTGCCCAGGTCGATGCCGAACAGCGTGACGATGGGACCCATCGCGCCGCGCCAGGCGAACCGGAAGAACACGTTGGACCGGGACAGGCCCTTGGCGCGGGCCGTACGGACGTAGTCCTCGCTGAGCTGCTCGACCATCTGGGAGCGGGTCATACGGGTGTAGTTGGCGGTGAAGATGATCGCCAGGACGAGCCAGGGCAGCAGCAGGCCCGAGAACCAGGAGGACGGGTCCTCCAGCAACGTCTTGTTGTCCTGAGGCTGGTCGAGCCATCCGAGCTTCGCGACGAAGATGAACATCGCGAGGTAACCGACGAAGTAGATCTGAAGCGAGGAGCCGAGCAGCGACGCCGAGCTGGCGAACTTGTCCAGGAACTGGCCCTGCTTGAGGGCGGCGAGCATGCCCGCGCCGACACCGAAGACCAGGAAGATGGCGGCCGCGCCGAAGGCGAGCGAGAGGGTCGTCGGCAGGCGGTCCATGATCGTGTCGAAGACTGGCACGTTGTTGGCGAAGGAGTAGCCGAAGCAGGGGGCGTCGCAGCGCCCGAAGCCGGTGTAGTCCCGACCGACGAAGACGCCCTTCAGCCACTCCCAGTACTGCACCGGAATGGAGTGGTCGATGCCCAGGTTCTTCCGGATCTGCGCGAGGTTCTCGGGCGTGCAGTTCTTGCCGCAGGACATCATGGCGGGGTCACGCGGCACGGCGTAGAAGAGCCAGAAGGTGATGGCACTGATGATCAATAGGATGACCATCGCGCCGATGACTCGGCGGACAAGGAAGCGGAACATGAGGCGTGACTTTCCGGACGGGGCGCCGTCGCCGGGAGGGAAGTAGAGGGGGGTGGGCCGCAGGGGCGGCCATGTGAATGACCGCCCCGAGAGGTCTGCTCGCTTACTTCTTGGCGTAGAGCTTGCAGAGCGCGACGCAGGTGTTGGCGCCGTCCCAGAGGACGTTGCCGACCTTGGAGCCGTAGATGTAGTTACGGATCTTGTGGTAGTCCGGGACGACCGCGGCCAGCTCACAGATCATCTTGTCGACCTCGCCCCAGGCCTTGTTGGCCTCTTCCACGTCCTCGATCTTGGCGGCCGCGTCGATCGCCTTGTTGACGCTCGGGTCGTTCAGCTGGGCGTAGTTGCTACGGCCGTCGCCGATGTTCTCGCCGTGCCAGGTCGGGCGGAACTCCGAGTAGCCGTTCGGCCAGTCCGGGCTCCAGCCGGCGCCGAACAGGTCGAAGCCGTTGTCCAGCTTGCCGATCTGCGTATAGAAGGTCGACTTGTCGACCTGCTTGTTGACGACCTTGAAGCCGGCCTCCTCCAGCGCGTTCTTGAGCGCGACGGCGACCTTCACCTGTGTGTCCGACTGCTGGTAGGCGATGACCAGCTTGTAGCCGACTTGGCCGGCCTCCTCCAGCAGGGCCTTGGCCTTCTCGGGCTGCCCACCCGGGTTCTTCTTCACGTCGTACAGGTCGAACGGGGTGTAACCGGGCGTCACCGGGGCGAAGATCGTGGTGGCGATCTCGGTGGTGGCGGGGCCACCGTTGATCGTCTGGATCTGCTGGTGCGGCCAGGCGTAGTTGATGGCCTGGCGGACCTTCTTGTCCTTGACGCGGGTCATGTTGATCGGGCTGTAGTACGTGGCCGTGTCGACCGCGGTGAGGACGCGCTTCTTGTACTCGGCGTTGGTGAGAACCTGGGCGACGCGCTCGGGCGCGATCTCGTTGAAGATCGGCACCGCGTACTGGTCGTCACCCTTGTCCGCGATCCAGCGGTCGGTCGACGCGACCAGCTCGTAGCCCATCTGGAAGACGTACTTGTCCGGGTAGGCGTTGCGAATCGAGTCCGTCTTCGGGTCCCAGTGCTCGTTGCGCACGAAGGTCATCTGCTTGCCGATGTTACGGCTGTCGATCTTGTAGGGGCCGCAGGAGAACGGGCGCTGGTCGTACTTCTCCTTGGTGTCCTTCTTCTTCGGCACCAGGGAGTAACCACGCATCGCGAGCGTGTAGTTGAAGTCGACGCGGGCTTCCTTGAGGCGGAAGGTGACGGTCTTGTCGTCGATCTCGATGGAGTCGAGGCTCTTGCCGTCGAACGGGCCCTTGTACTTGTCGCCGCCCTCCAGGAAGTCCTGGACGTAGCGCGGACCCTCGGTGACGAACGTGGCGAAGAGGCGCTCGAAGGTGTGGCGGACGTCGTCCATGGAGAGGTCGGAGCCGTCCTCCCACTTGATGCCGTCCTTGAGGGTGAAGGACCAGGTCTTGCCACCGTCCTTCATGGTGCCGGCGTCGGTGGCGGCGTCGCCGACCAGGGTGGCGTTGCCCTTCTCGTCCAGCTTGTAACCGGTCAGACCACGCATGATCGGCACGGTGATGGCGGCCTCGGTCGAGACATAGATCTGCGCCGGGTCCATGTGGTCCATGTCGAACTGCTGGAACGAGTAGATCGTCCCGCCCTTGACCGCGCCCTTGACCTCAGGCGCCGGACCGGTGGAGTCGGCCTTGGTGCCCACCGGGATCTCGGTGGTCTTGGAGCCGCTGACCTTGGGGGCGTTGTTGTTGGAGGAGCCCCCCTCGTCGCCGCTGCCGCAGGCGGTCAGCACCGAGGCCGACACCGCGGCGACACCCGTGGCGATGATGAAGTTTCTGCGCGAGAAGGACATCGCAATCCTGCCTTCGAAATGTGTAGGGATGAGAGAAATCCGGCACCCCGGCGCCTTCGCCGTGGTCCTGAAAAGGGCCGGAGTCAGCGCTTGGACTTCGGGTCGAGCGCGTCGCGCACCGAGTCACCGAGGAGGTTGAACGCGAGCACGAAGATCACCATGGACAGGCCCGGGAAGAGCATGAAGGTGAGGTCCTCGGTGTAGAACTGGGCGCCGCGCTGGATCATGACGCCCCAGTCCGGGGTCGGGTCGATCATGCCGACACCGAGGAAGGCGAGGCCTGCCTCCGCGGTCACGAAGTGCGGGAGCATGAGCGTGGACTGGATGATGATCGGCGTCCACAGGTTGGGCAGGAGCTCCTTGAAGACGATGCGCCCCGGCGACGCGCCAGTGACCCTGGCGGCCTCCACGAACTCCCGCTCGCGCAGGCCGAGTACCTGGCCGCGCAGCAGTCGGGCGATGGAGGCCCAGCCGAAGGTGGACAGGACGATGATCAGGGCGGTGGCCCGCAGCCAGGTCGGGATGTTCTCGTCGGGAGCGATGAAGAGGCCGTAGACGACCGGCATGAAGGCGATGAAGAACAGAGTGGACGGGAACGACAGCAGGATGTCGATGACCCGGCCCACGAGGTAGTCCGTCTTGCCGCCGAGGTAGCCCGCGGTGACACCGATGACCACGCCGAGGATGGTCGTGAGCAGGGTGGCGGCGACCGCCAGACCCAGTGAGGTGCGGATCGCGTAGAGCAGGAAGGTGAAGACGTCGCGGCCGAGTTGAGGCTCGATGCCGAACCAGAACTCGGAGCTCATACCGCCGTTGGGGCCCGCCGGGTACGCGAACATGTTGAGCAGCTCGGGCCGCTTGCTGGCGTACGTCGTGTACGGGTCCTTGCCGTACAGCTTGGCTATGAGCGGTGCGGCGAGCGCGATCACGAAGAAGAAGATCACGATGCACGCGGATATGACGCCCGTGCGGTCGCGCTTGAACCGGCGCCAGGCGAGCTGCCCGGGGGAGCGGCTCTCGTTGGCCTTCGGGGCGTCAGAAGTGATCGACTTCTCGACGCTCTCGTCGGTCGCCTCAAGCGGGGCAGCCGCTGATGGAGTTGGGGGGGTCATGGTGCTCCTGGCCCAAGGGAGGGTCTGAATGACTCCGCAGGGCGCTCCCCTACGGGCTACGCCGGACTTTTTCAACGCAATTCATTCAAGGTCAATAAATTCTCGGTCGGCTTGGTTGTCTATTTACCTTCTTTACTCCGTCTTGACTGTTCCGTAGCTACGCGGGTAGCGCACCGTGATCGAGTTGTGCCTTGACTCGGGCCAACTGGACTATTCGGGCAAGGAGTTCGTTATGCGGACGCCCTAGTGCCGAAATGCGTACATCGGAGGGTCCGAATCCAACGGTTCGGCATCGGATGCCGAAGATCCATTGCGCCGCGCATCCAAGATCCATTCGGACGGGCCCGAATGGGTCTGAGAAGCCCCCCGAAAGGTGGGGTGCGTATGCGGATTGCCGCTTTTGCATTGATATTTGCCGGTAACGGAACAGCGCCCAGGCGCTGGAGGCACATGGCAGTCATGAGGAGGCACTCCATGCGTGGAGCCACGCACGCCAAATGGGCCGCTTGCGCGGTGGCGGTAGCGCTCGCGGCGACGGCCTGCGGAGGCGATGACAGCGACAGCGGCAGCGGCACCGGAAGCGACAGCGGCGCGGTGCTCAGCTCCTCCTGGGGGGACCCGCAGAACCCACTGGAGCCCGCCAACACCAATGAGGTGCAGGGCGGCAAGGTCCTCGACATGATCTTCCGCAGCCTGAAGAAGTACGACCCGGAGACGGGCGAGGCCGAGGACATGCTCGCCGAGTCCATCGAGACGACCGACTCGCAGAACTTCACCATCACCATCAAGGACTGGACCTTCAGCAACGGTGAGAAGGTCACCGCCAAGTCCTTCGTGGACGCCTGGAACTACGGCGCCAGCCTGAAGAACAACCAGAAGAACGCCTACTTCTTCGGCTACATCGAGGGCTACGACAAGACCCACCCCGAGGACGGCAGCAAGCAGAGCGCCGACACGCTCTCCGGTCTGAAGGTCGTCGACGACAAGACCTTCACCGTCAAGCTCAGCCAGAAGTTCTCCACCTTCCCCGAGACCCTCGGCTACCCCGCCTTCGCCCCGCTCCCGCAGGCGTTCTTCGACGACCACGACGCCTGGCTGAGCAAGCCCGTCGGCAACGGCCCGTACGCCATCGACTCCTACGCCAAGGGCTCGCAGATGTCACTGCGCGCCTGGGACGCCTACCCCGGCGAGGACAAGGCGCAGAACGGCGGAGTCGACCTCAAGGTCTACACCGACAACAACACCGCCTACACCGACCTGATGGCCGGCAACCTCGACCTGGTCGACGACGTCCCCGCATCCCAGCTCCAGAACGTCCAGGCCGACCTCGGCGACCGCTACCTCAACACCCCCGCCGGCATCATCCAGACGCTCGCCTTCCCCTTCTACGACGACGACTGGAACAAGGCCGGCATGGAGAAGGTCCGCACGGGCCTGTCCCGGGCCATCGACCGCGAGCAGATCACCGAGACCATCTTCCAGAAGACGCGCACCCCGGCCACCGACTGGACCTCCCCGGTGCTCGGCGAGGACGGCGGCTTCAAGGAAGGCCTGTGCGGCGACGCCTGCGAGTACGACGCCGACGCGGCCAAGCGGCTCATCGAGGAGGGCGGCGGGCTCCCCGGCGGCCAGGTCAAGATCACGTACAACGCGGACACCGGCTCGCACAAGGAGTGGGTGGACGCCGTCTGCAACTCCATCAACAACGCCCTCGACAACGAGCGCGCCTGCGTCGGCAACCCGGTCGGCACCTTCGCCGACTTCCGCAGCCAGATCACCGACCACAAGATGAGCGGCCCGTTCCGGGCGGGCTGGCAGATGGACTACCCGCTCATCCAGAACTTCCTCCAGCCGCTCTACTACACCAACGCCTCCTCCAACGACGGCAAGTGGTCCAACAAGGAGTTCGACGACCTCGTCGACCAGGCCAACGCCGAGAGCGACACCGCCAAGGCGATCGGCCTGTTCCAGGACGCCGAGGAGGTCGTACGGGACAACATGGCCGCCATCCCGCTCTGGTACCAGAACGGCAGCGCCGGCTACTCGGAGCGGCTGTCCGACGTGAGGCTCAACCCGTTCAGCGTCCCCGTCTACAACGAGATCAAGGTCGGCTGAGCGCCCATGGGACGGTACGTCGTCCGGCGTCTGCTCCAGATGATCCCGGTCTTCATCGGGGCGACCCTGCTGATCTTCCTCATGGTGAACGTGATGGGCGACCCCATCGCCGGGCTGTGCGGAGACCGGCAGTGCGACCCGGCGACGGCCGCCCAGCTGGAGAAGGAGTTCGGCCTCGACAAGCCGGTGTGGCAGCAATACCTGACGTACATGGGGAACGTCTTCACCGGCGACTTCGGCACCGCGTTCAACGGTCAGGAGGTCACCGAGCTGATGTCGACGGCGTTCCCGGTGACCATCCGGCTGACGATCGTCGCGATCCTCTTCGAGATCGTCATCGGCATCACCCTGGGCGTCGTCACGGGCCTGCGCCGGGGCCGGCCCGTCGACACCGGCGTTCTGCTGGTCACCCTCGTGGTGATCTCGGTGCCCACCTTCGTCACCGGCCTGCTGCTCCAGCTCCTGCTCGGCGTCGAGTGGGGCTGGATCAAACCTTCGGTCTCCACCGACGCCACCTTCGACGAGCTGATCGTGCCGGGCCTGGTCCTCGCCTCGGTCTCCCTCGCCTACGTCACCCGGCTGACCCGGACCTCCATCGCGGAGAACAAGCGGTCCGACTACGTCCGTACGGCCGTCGCCAAGGGCCTGCCCCAGCGCCGGGTGATCACCAGGCATCTGCTGCGCAACTCGCTGATCCCCGTGGTCACCTTCATCGGCACCGACATCGGCGCCCTGATGGGCGGCGCGATCGTCACCGAGCGGATCTTCAACATCCACGGCGTGGGCTACCAGCTCTACCAGGGCATCCTGCGGCAGAACACCCAGACGGTGGTCGGCTTCGTGACCGTCCTCGTGCTGGTCTTCCTGGTCGCCAATCTGCTTGTCGACCTTCTCTACGCCGTTCTCGATCCGAGGATCCGCTATGCCTGAGCAGCCTGACGACGACGGCGCGATCGCCGCGACCGGTATGGGCGGCGCCATGGACCTCGCGACGTCCGAGGGGGAGACCCTGGAGAAGACACGAGGAGGTCCGGAGGGCGCCGGCCCCCAGGAGAAGCCCCGCTCGCTGTGGTCCGACGCCTGGCGCGATCTGCGCCGCAACCCCGTCTTCATCATCTCCGGGCTGATCATCCTCTTCCTGGTCTTCATCTCCCTGTGGCCGTCGGCGATCGCCTCCGGCAGCCCCCTCAAGTGCGACCTTGCCAAGGCCCAGCAGGGCTCCCAGCCCGGACACCCCTTCGGCTTCAACGGCCAGGGCTGCGACGTCTACACCCGTACGGTCTACGGCGCCCGTACGTCCGTCACCGTCGGCGTCTGCGCCACCCTCGGAGTCGCCCTCCTCGGCAGCGTGCTCGGCGGGCTCGCCGGGTTCTTCGGCGGGGCCTCGGACTCGGTGCTGTCCCGGATCACCGACATCTTCTTCGCGATCCCCGTCGTCCTCGGCGGCCTGGTGCTGCTGTCGGTCGTCACCAACAACAGCATCTGGCCGGTCATCGGGTTCATGGTGCTGCTGGGCTGGCCGCAGATCTCCCGCATCGCCCGCGGCTCCGTCATCACCGTCAAGCAGAACGACTTCGTCCAGGCCGCCCGCGCCCTCGGCGCCTCCAACTCCCGCATGCTCCTGCGGCACATCGCGCCCAACGCCGTCGCCCCGGTGATCGTCGTGGCGACCATCGCGCTCGGCACCTATATCGCGCTGGAGGCGACCCTGTCCTACCTCGGCGTCGGACTGAAGCCGCCGAGCGTCTCCTGGGGCATCGACATCTCGGCCGCCTCCCCCTACATCCGCAACGCCCCGCACGCCCTGTTGTGGCCCTCGGGCGCCCTGGCGATCACCGTCCTGGCCTTCATCATGCTCGGCGACGCGGTCCGCGACGCCCTCGACCCGAAGCTGAGGTGACGGTGTCATGCCTCGAAAACTGCGCGGGCTCGTGCTCGGTGCGGCGGTCGGCCTCGGCTCGTCGTGGGGTTCCGGCGTCCGGACAGGTCCTGTTCCGGCGTCCGCCGTCCGCGAGGACGTGGTACGCGACGCCTTCGACCCCGAGGTGAGGTGAGTCGTGCTTCTCGAAGTGCGTGATCTGCACGTGGAGTTCCGGACCAGGGACGGCGTCGCCAAGGCGGTCAACGGCGTCAACTACTCCGTCGACGCGGGCGAGACCCTCGCCGTGCTCGGCGAGTCCGGCTCCGGCAAGTCGGTCACCGCGCAGACCGTCATGGGCATCCTCGACATGCCGCCGGGGCGGATCACCGCGGGCGAGATCCTCTTCCAGGGCAAGGATCTGCTGAAGCTGAAGGAGGAGGAGCGCCGGAAGATCCGCGGCGCCGAGATGGCGATGATCTTCCAGGACGCGCTGTCCTCACTGAACCCCGTGCTCAGCGTCGGCGACCAGCTCGGCGAGATGTTCACCGTGCACCGGGGGATGTCGAAGAAGGACGCCCGCGCCAAGGCCGTGGAACTGATGGACCACGTCCGCATCCCGGCCGCCAAGGAGCGGGTCAAGCAGTACCCGCACCAGTTCTCCGGCGGTATGCGCCAGCGCATCATGATCGCGATGGCGCTGGCCCTGGAGCCCGCCCTGATCATCGCCGACGAGCCCACCACCGCCCTGGACGTCACGGTCCAGGCCCAGGTCATGGATCTGCTCGCGGAGTTGCAGCGCGAGTACAACATGGGCCTGATCCTCATCACCCACGACCTCGGCGTGGTCGCGGACGTCGCCGACAGGATCGCGGTGATGTACGCGGGCCGGATCGTGGAGTCGGCCCCCGTGCACGACATCTACAAGGCACCCGCCCACCCCTACACCCGGGGCCTGCTCGACTCCATCCCGCGCCTGGACCAGAAGGGCCAGGAGCTCTACGCCATCAAGGGCCTGCCGCCGAGCCTGATGCACATCCCCAAGGGCTGCGCCTTCCACCCCCGCTGCCCCATGGCCCAGGACGTCTGCCGCACCGACGAACCTCCCCTGTACGAGGTGACCCCGTCCGACGGGGAACGGGGCAGCGCCTGCCACTTCTGGAGGGAGTGCCTGCATGGCTGAGCCGATTCTTCAGGTCAGCGGGCTGGTCAAGCACTATCCACTGACCACGGGCATCCTCTTCAAGAAGCAGGTCGGCGCGGTCAAGGCCGTCGACGGCGTGGACTTCGAGCTGGAGCAGGGCGAGACCCTCGGCATCGTCGGGGAGTCCGGCTGCGGCAAGTCGACCGTCGCCAAGATGCTGGTCAACCTGGAGAAACCGACGGCGGGTTCGATCAAGTACAAGGGCGAGGACATCACCACCCTCTCCGGCAAGGCCCTGAGGACGGTCCGCCGCAACATCCAGATGGTCTTCCAGGACCCCTACACCTCGCTCAACCCCCGGATGACGGTCGGCGACATCATCGGAGAGCCCTACGACATCCACCCCGAGGTGGCCCCGAAGGGCGACCGGCGCCGCAAGGTGCAGGAGCTGCTGGACGTCGTCGGCCTCAACCCCGAGTACATCAACCGCTATCCGCACCAGTTCTCCGGCGGCCAGCGCCAACGCATCGGCATCGCAAGGGGGTTGGCGCTGCGCCCCGAGATCATCGTCGCCGACGAACCGGTCTCCGCGCTGGACGTCTCGATCCAGGCCCAGGTCATCAACCTCCTGGACCGGCTCCAGAACGACTTCGACCTCTCCTACATCTTCATCGCCCACGACCTGTCGATCGTCCGGCACATCTCCGACCGGGTCGGCGTGATGTACCTCGGCCGCATCGTGGAGATCGGCAAGGACGCCGAGATCTACGACCATCCCACGCATCCCTACACCCAGGCGCTCCTCTCCGCGGTCCCCCTCCCCGACCCGGAGGCCCGGGAAAACCGCGAGCGGATCATCCTGGCCGGCGACGTCCCGTCCCCGACGAACATCCCCTCCGGCTGCCGCTTCCGCACCCGCTGCTGGAAGGCCCAGGACCGCTGCGTCCACGAGGTCCCCCTCCTCGCGGTCCCACCCCACCTCCGCCTCCTGGAAGGCCCGCAGGCACACGACTCCGCCTGCCACTTCGCGGAGGAGAAGCAGGTGGTCCCGGCCGAGGAACCGGAGTAACACGGAGGCAACTCCACTGACCCGATTCCGATATACGGACGCGTCAGTCTGAACAACGTACGGCCGTGCGGGTGCCGTAAACGGACCGGGATGCGCCATGTCATCCCGGTCCGTTGCCGTACCTACAGCCCCAGCGAACGCTTCAGGAAGTCCACCTGGAGCAGCAGCAGGTTCTCCGCGACCTGCTCCTGCGGCGTCATGTGTGTCACCCCCGACAGGGGCAGAACCTCGTGCGGGCGGCCCGCCGACAGCAGCGCCGAGGACAGACGGAGGGCGTGGGCGACCACCACGTTGTCGTCGGCGAGACCGTGCACGATCATCAGCGGGCGATGCGGATCGGCGGGGTCGGACAGGCCCTCGTCGGTGAGCAGGGAGCTCTGCGCGTACGACTCCGGGTGCGCCGCCGGGTCGCCCAGGTACCGCTCGGTGTAGTGGGTGTCGTACAGCCGCCAGTCGGTGACCGGCGCTCCCGCGATGGCGGCGTGGAAGACATCGGGGCGGCGGAGCACCGCGAGCCCCGCCAGCCAGCCCCCGAAGGACCAGCCGCGGATGGCGACCCGGTTCAGGTCGAGCGGGTGGGTCTTGGCGAGGTCCTGGAGGGCGTCGATCTGGTCGTCGAGAGCGACGGTCAGGTCGTGATGGATCTCCTTCTCCCACGCGGGCGAGCGGCCCGGCGTGCCCCGGCCGTCCGCCACGACCACCGCGAACCCCTGGTCGGCGAACCACTGCGAGGTGAGGAGAGCGTTGTGCGCGGCGACCACACGGGGGCCGTGCGGACCGCCGTAGGGGTCCATCAGCACCGGAAGGGAGGTGTCACCGCGGTAGTCCGTTGGCATAAGCACGGCGCACGGGACACGGCGTGCGCCCCCTTGGGTGAGCGTCACGCGCGGGGACAGACCGGGATTTTCGGCGTACGAGGCAATGGTCGCCGTGCCCTTCCCGTCCCGGAAGACCCGCACCCGCGCCCCCGGCCGGTCCGGCGCCGCGGACACCAATACGGTCACGCCCCCGGAGCGCACCGCCGAGTGCACGCCGGGCTCCTGGGACACGCGCTCCACCCCGAGTTCGTTCACCCGATAGACATGCACCTCGCCGATCTCCGGTTCCGCCGCCGCTTCCCCGGCGGACGCCGATACCAGCACGTCGTCGTCCGAGACGTCCAACACCGCACGGACGTGCAACTGCGCTCCCGTCAGCGGTCGTTCACCCACCGCCAGCACCCGCGCGCCCCCCTCGTCCGCGATCCGCACGAGCTGCCCCGAGGGGCTCCAGCACGGCACCCCAGGGAAAAGTTCAAGCCAAACTGGATCTTCGTCCGCGTGCACCATCCGGGTCGCCCCCGACTCCGGGTCCACGGCCAGGAACAACTGGCTGCGCTGGTCGCGCGCCTGGACGAGAAGCAGCGGCGCACCCGCCGCTGACCAGTGCACATGCGCCAGATACGGATAGCGCGCCCGGTCCCACATCACCTCCGTGCGCCCCCCGTCGAGGCCGATCACGAACAGCCGTACGTCCGCGTTGGCGGTTCCCGCCGCCGGATACGCCACCCGCTGCGGCTCACGTTCCGGATGGGCCGGATCGGAGATCCACCACCGGCTCACCGGCGCGTCGTCCACCCGTGCCACCAGCAGCCGGTCCGACTCCGGACCCCACCAAAAGCCCCGCGAACGCCCCATCTCCTCGGCCGCGATGAATTCCGCAAGACCGTAGGAGACCTGCTCCGACTCCCCTTCGGCGAGCGTCCGTTCACCCTCGCCCTCGGCGCCGACCACATGCAGGGCGCCCTGGGCGACGTAGGCGACATGGTGGCCGTCGGGGGAGGGGCGCGGGTCGATCACCGGTCCCCTGACGGGGAGTTCGCGTGCCGTCCCGGCCCGCAGCTCGGCCACGAAAAGCCGCCCTGACAAGGCGAAAGACGCCAGCTCCAGGGCCTCGTCGGTGGCGTAGCCGACGATGCCGGCGCCGCCCTCGCGGCTGCGTTCGCGCCGGGCCCGCTCCTGCGGGGAGAGGTGCTCCGCCGTACCGCCGAGGAGGGCGCGCGGGTCCGCCGCCACGCGCTCCGTGCCGTCCCCGGGGTCGAGCACCCACAGCGCGTTCGCCCGGTCCGTACCGGAGGAGGAGCGCAGGAACGCGACCCGCGAACCGTCGGGCGCCACGGTGAACGCGCGTGGCGCGCCGAGCGTGAACCGCTGGGTGCGCGCGTGCCGTCGGGGGAAGGAGTCAGACATCGTCGTCATGCCCCGACCATATTGGCCATGCGCCCCCTTGTGCGGCCGTGCGCCGATCGATGCGCGCGTACGGATAGTTATGATCACTAGCGCATAGTGGGTATGAACCTGCTGGCTGCCTTATGGATTTATCTGCCCCCTAAGTCCGACCCCCGCGCTCTTGGGATCTTTGGAGGTGAGCCGCCGTGGCACTCTCGATTTCGGCGGTGGTGCTGCTGGCGATCATCGTCTTCTTGCTGATCAAGAAGTCAGGACTGAAGGGCGGGCATGCGGTCGTCTGCATCCTGCTCGGCTTCTATCTCGCCTCCTCGACGATGGCACCCACCATCAGCGACCTGACCACGAGCGTGGCCAGCATGATCGGCAGCATCAAGTTCTGATCACTCCATGACCTCCCCCTTAGGGTGGGGTCCATGACGGAACTGCCCGCCCGTCGTCTGCTGCTGGTGCACGCGCACCCGGACGACGAGTCGATCAACAACGGCGCGACGATGGCCGCGTATGCCGCCGAGGGTGCCCATGTGACCCTGGTCACCTGCACGCTCGGCGAGCGCGGCGAGGTCATCCCGCCCGGCCTCGCCCATCTGTCCGGCACCGCCCTCGGCGAGTACCGCCTGGGCGAGCTCACCGCCGCCATGAGCGCGCTCGGCGTCGACGACTTCCGTCTGCTCGGCGGCCCCGGCCGCTACCGCGACTCCGGGATGATGGGCCTGCCCGACAACGACGACCCGGACTGCTTCTGGCGGGCCGACGTCGACGAGGCCGCCGGCCATCTGCTGGAGGTGATCCGCGAGGTACGCCCCCAGGTCCTGATCACCTACGACGACAACGGCGGCTACGGCCACCCCGACCACATCCAGGCCCACCGCGTCGCCATGCGCGCCGCCGAACTCGCGGCCGACGCGGGCTGCCCGGTCGCCAAGGTCTACTGGAACCGCGTCCCGCGCACCGTCGGCGAGCAGGCCTTCGCCCGCCTGCAGGCCGCCCTGCCACAACTGCCGTTCACCAAGACGGCCACCCTCGACGACGTCCCCGGAGTGGTCGGCGACGAGCGGATCACCACCGTCGTCGACGGCACCGCGCACACCGCCGCCAAGACCGCCGCGATGGCCGCGCACGCCACCCAGATCGAGGTGTCCGGCGAGTACTTCGTCCTCTCCAACGAGCTCGCCCAGCCCGTCTTCACCACCGAGTACTACGAGTTGGTACGCGGCGAGAAGGCCGGAGCGCCGGAGACCGACCTGTTCGCGGGGATCGAGGACGCGTGATGAAGAACGACCGGACGCCGATGCTGGCCCAGCCGCTGGGCCTGCCCTCCTTCACCCGGTTCGCCCTGCTGTTCGGGCTCTTCGTGCTCGGCGCGGTCGTCGCGGCCGCCGGTGCGCTGATCCAGGGCGCCTGGTTCCCGGGCGGGCTGATGCTGGCGCTCGCCGGTGAGATCGGGCTGTGCCTCGGCGGCGCGCTCATCGCCCGCGGCCGGGCCGGGGCCGTCGCACCGGCAGGCGGCTGGATGCTCGCCGTCATCCTGCTCACCGCCAGCCGCCCCGAGGGCGACTTCGTCTTCGCCTCGGACGGCGGCTCGTACGTCTTCCTCCTCGGAGGGATGGCCACAGCTGTGATGTGCGCCACCCTCGCGCCGACGCGGCAACCGAACGACGACGACGTCCGACTTGGCAAGTGACGTACTACTTCTCCGCGCCGCGCACGTGCGAGTCCCGTGTGGTTTCCCCGGCGGTCGTGGGATACGGGCCAGAAGTGGCCAGTATGGTGGTGCGCGCCGCCGAGCCGCCCGGAGCAGTGAGGTCGAGTCGGGCGGCGGAGCCAACCGGGAGAACCTGCCTTGAGTCGTGAAACTGACAGTCCGTCCTCCGGGCCCAACGGGCGCGGCGGAGCCGCATACCCCTCGGGCACGCCGCCTTACGGGACGCCTGCGGTTCCCGACGGCGGTCCGGATGCGGGCCGTTCGGCCGCGCGGCCGGAGGAACGCAAGACCGAGACCACGCTGACGACCCGGATCCGGATCAACATCCCCGGATCGCGGCCCATTCCGCCGGTCGTCGTGCGCAAGCCCGTCGGGGACACCGAGAACTCCGACGCCGGCATCGACACGCAGCCGCCCGCGCCGGGCACCGTTCCCTCCGCGCGCACCCCCGAGCCTCCCGCCGAGCCCGCGCCCGCGGCCGAGGAGAAGGCGAGCGAGTGGTTCGCGCCGCGCAAGTCCTCGGCCCCGAAGGCCGGTCCGGGCGGCAGCCCGAGCAACGGGGCCGGTGCGCCCGGGGGTTCGGCGCCTTCGGGTGCGGCGCCCTCGGGTCCGCGTCCCGGCGCCGGTGCGGCCGGTGGCACGGGTGCGCCCGGTGGCGCGCGGCCCGGTGGTGTCGTCGGCTCCATGAACATGCAGGGCGGCCCCCGCCCCGGCGCCACCAACGGCGCGGGGCTCCCGGGCGCGACCGGCGGACCCGTGGCGCCCGGACACGGCGGCGGCACCGGCTCCTTCGACGTCACCGAGGCGCTGGCCTCGGGCCCGCTCGGGGGCGGCCCCCGTCCCGGCGACGAACCGCGCCGCGACGACCTGCCGTACTTCTCCGACAACGGCGGCCAGCACGGCTACGGCGGCCAGGGCATGCCCGGCGGTCCGAACGGCGGCCCCGCGGGACCGGGCGGCCCGAGTGGCTTCAACGGCCCCGGTGGACCCGGCGCCCCCGGTGGCCGCGGCGGACAGCAGGGTCCCGCGGGCCCGACGACCGGTCCGGTGACCGGGGACGGCCCGCTGGTGCCCCCGATGGGCGGCGGCCCCGGCGCGATGGGCGGCGCCCCCGGCATGCACGCCCCCGGCGGCGGCCTGAGCGACGACACCGCGATCCTCACCCCGCAGAAACCGGCCCCCGAGCCCGGCACCCCCGGCTACGGCAACCCCGCGGACAACGTCTCCGGGCACACCGTCACCAGCGGTATCCCCGTCGTGCCGCCCACCGCCCAGAACGCCCCGTTCGGCCCAGGCGCGCACACCGACGGACCGCTCTCGCACACGCCCCCGAAGCTGCCCGAGCCCATCGCGCAGAACGTGCCCTCGGCGCCCGCGCCGAAGAAAAAGAAGGGCCGCGGCAAGCGGGGCCTGCTCACCGGCGGCGTGATCGTCCTGGCCGGCGGCGTCTACGGCGCCGGGCTGCTGATGAACCACTCCGATGTGCCCAAGGGCACCACCGTGCTCGGCGTCGACATCGGCGGCGGCACTCGTGACGACGCGGTCAAGAAGCTCGACGACGCCTTCGAGGACCGCGTGAACAAGGAGCTGAAGCTGACGGTCGGCGGCAAGACCGTCACCCTCAAGCCGGACCAGGCGGGGCTCCAGTTCGACGCCGCGGCCACCGTCAGCGAGGCCGCGCAGAGCGACTACAACCCGGTCTCCGTGGTCGGCTCGCTCTTCGGCCAGGAGCGCGTGGTGGAGCCGGTCATGCCGGTCGACGAGGAGAAGCTCCAGGCCGCGCTGGAGAACGCCGCCGGCGGCTCCGGATCGGTGACCGAGGGCACGATCAAGTTCGACTCGGGCAAGGCCGTCGCCGTGTACGGCAAGGCGGGCCAGGGCATCGAGGTCGCCAAGTCGACCGGCGCGGTCGAGGAGGCGTACCGCACCCAGGTGGAGACCGGCACGGCGCCCGCGGTGCCGGTCGCGACGACGACCAAGCAGCCGACGGTCGACAAGGCCGAGGTCGACCGGATGATGAAGGAGTACGCCGAGCCCGCGATGTCGGCGAACGTCGTCGTCCGCACGGACGCCGCCCGCTTCATCGAGTTCAGCCCGGAGAACTCGCTGTGGAAGTTCCTTCGCGTCAAGGCAGTTGACGGCAAGCTCGTCGACAGCCCCGACCTGAACGCGCTCAAGGAGCTCTACGGCCAGACCTTCGACGGGGTGCTGATCACCCGGGGCACCGGCAAGAAGACGGCCGTCACTCCCCAGGACGTCTACGTCGCCCTGCGTCAGGCACTGCTGAGCAAGACCGACCGGGACGTCACCATCGAGACAAACCCGAGCTGACCGGGCCGGAGTGCCGTACGACATCGCTCGTACGGCACTCCGGACGCACCGTCAGTTCAGCATGGCCCGCGCGGCATGGGCCTGCTGCCGGACACGGGCCGCGGCGGGCTCGTCGACCGCCCCCACCACTTCGGCGTACGCCTCCAGCTCCACCGCTCCCTTGACGAAGTCCCCCCGCTGCACGAGCAACTGAGCCCGCTCGTACCGCAGCCGGGCCGGATGCGCGGGCAGCAGCAGCGCCAACTCGACGGCCCACAGCGCCACATCCGACCGCTCGGGCCGAGCCGCGGCCCACGCCCGGATGTTGTTGAGGATCCGCGAGACCACCTCCAAAGGCGCCGCGGGCACCAGCATCGACGGATGCAAGGAGGCTCCCGTGGCCCCCGCCACCAGCAACTCCGCATCGGCCCCGGTCAACGCCCGGCCTTGATTGAACGGATCGGCGAGCACCTGCTCGTCCGGCTCCCCGAACCCCACGATGAAGTGCCCCGGCAGAGCCAGCCCGTACACCGGCGCCCCGGCCCTGCGCGCCACCTCCATCCACACCACCGACAGCAGGATCGGCAGCCCGCGCCTGCGCCGCAGCACCTCGTGCAGCAGCGAGGACTCCAGCCGCTGATAGTCCCCGGGCGCGCCCCGGAAGCCGAGCCGGTCGCCGAGCAGCCCGCGCAGGGACACGGCCCAGGAGCGGGGGCCGCCGGGCCGGAACGGCAGTTGCCCGGCCAGCCGGTCCAGTTCCATCTGGGCCGCGTCGATGCCCGCCTCGTCCAGCGTGCCGTCCGCCTCGGCGCCCACCAGCAGACACAGCGTCGACAGATCGGGCCGCTCGCAGCGGGCCTCCTCGGCGAACCGCCGACGCAGTTCGGTCGAGCGTTCGGGTGGCGGGGGGTAGGGGGGACGCATAGCAGGCTCGTGCCCTCTCACGGCGATCGGTTACCGGCCGGAGCCGGAGTTCTCCGGCTCGCGGTAGTGGTGGTACGCGTGATGCGCCGAGAAACCCATTCTGGCGTACAGCTCCCGTGCCCCCATGTTGTCCGTCTCGACCTGGAGCCAGGCCGCCGACGCCCCCTCGTCCAGGGCCCGCCCGGCCAGCGCGGCCATCACTGCGGAGGCCAGCCCTTGCCGCCGTAGCGCCGGATCGACCTCGACGGCGGCGAAACCCGCCCAGCGTCCGTCGACGACGCACCGGCCGATGGCCGCGGGAACACCACCGTCACCAGGAATGGTCGCGAACCACACCGAGGGCCCGCTGCCCAGCACCTTCAGGGCGACCTCGCTCAGCCCCTTGCGCTGGTAGCGCGCGAGCCACGCCTCGTCCGCCTGTCGGGACAGCACGACCTCGGCCGACTCCTCCCGGTCGGCGAGCGGCGCCAGCGCCCCGATCCACAGCTCGGCGGTCACCTCACGCGTCCAGCCCCGCTTCTCCAGCTCCGCGCACAGCAGCTCCTGGGTGCCCTCGGCGCCGGTCGCGGTCTGCACGTAGGCGGGCAGCCCGCGCTCGCGGTACCACCGCCGGACGGCGGACAGCGCCTCGTCGAGCGGCAGGCCAGGGTCGCCCAGCGGGAGCACCGAGTTGGCACGGCGGGTGAAGCCGGAGGCGGCGCGCAGCTCCCACCCGCCGAGCCGCTCGCTCTCCACCGGCCGCCACGCGCGCGTGCAGACGTGCGCCAGCTCCTCGTACGAGGCGGCGGGACCCCGGCGGCGGGCCGGAGCACTCGGCACGACCTTGCCCGCGACCAGCGACGATTCCGGGATGCGGACGGTTTCGCCACTCTTCCGTGTGATCAGCAGCACACCGTCGTCCCATGATGCGAGAACACCCACCGTGTCGGTGAACTTCTCACCCGCCCGCGCGGGATCGTTCAGGCATCGCACAGAGACCCGTTTACCCACGTCAGCAGCGGTGATACGGATCTCAAGGCGCCCCGTCGCAGAGATTTCCACAGGTCAGTTCACCCCTCCTGTTCGGATCATGCCCAAGAACGGAGATACTAGGGGCGGGCATCGACGACGCCGCGCTCCCGCGCGCCAGGCGGCGGAGCCTGTGGAGGCCCGCCAGCGCCCTATCGAGGAGGAACGACAGCGTGACCTACGTCATCGCGCAGCCTTGTGTCGACGTCAAGGACAAGGCGTGCATCGAGGAGTGCCCGGTCGACTGCATCTACGAGGGCTCCCGGTCCTTGTACATCCACCCGGACGAATGCGTCGACTGCGGAGCCTGCGAGCCGGTCTGCCCGGTCGAGGCGATCTTCTACGAGGACGACGTGCCGGAGGAGTGGAAGGACTACTACAAGGCGAACGTCGAGTTCTTCGACGAGCTCGGCTCTCCCGGCGGCGCCAGCAAGCTGGGCCTGATCGAGCGCGACCACCCCTTCGTCGCCGCGCTCCCGCCGCAGGCCGAGTAATCACCCAAGCGGCCCGCACAGCTGTGCCGCCTCGGTCCCGCACGCCCCGATCGCCCTCGAAGGCCGTGCGGGGCCGAGGCGTTTGCCGTACGGACGAGAAAGTGAGCCAGATCCCGTGTCCGCAGTCTCCGACCGTCTCCCCGCCTTTCCCTGGGACAAGCTGACGCCCTACAAGGCGACAGCCGCAGCACACCCGGGCGGCATCGTCGACCTGTCCGTCGGCACCCCGGTCGACCCGGTCCCCGAGCTGATCCAGAAAGCGCTGATCGCGGCGGCCGACTCGCCGGGCTATCCGACGGTCTGGGGCACGCCGGAGCTGCGTGACGCGATCACCGGCTGGGTGGAGCGCCGGCTGGGCGCCCGTGGGGTGACCCACCGGCACGTCCTGCCGATCGTCGGCTCCAAGGAACTCGTCGCCTGGCTCCCCACCCAGCTGGGCCTCGGCCCCGGCGACCGCGTCGCCTACCCGCGCCTGGCCTACCCGACCTACGAGGTCGGCGCGCGCCTGGCCCGCGCCGAGTACGAGGTCTACGACACGGAGACATTTGCGGCTACCGCCGCGGGGACCGAGCTGGACCCCGAGGGCCTGAAGCTCCTGTGGCTCAACTCCCCGTCGAACCCCACGGGCAAGGTCCTGTCGAAGGAGGAGCTGACGAGGATCGTCGCCTGGGCCCGGTCCCACGGCGTCCTGCTCTTCTCCGACGAGTGCTACCTGGAGCTCGGCTGGGAGGCGGACCCGGTCTCGGTGCTGCACCCGGACGTGAACGGCGGCTCCTACGAGGGCATCGTGGCCGTCCACTCGCTCTCCAAGCGCTCGAACCTGGCGGGCTACCGAGCGGCCTTCCTCGCGGGCGACCCGGAGGTCCTCGCCCCGCTGCTGGAGATCCGCAAGCACGGCGGCATGATGACGTCGGCGCCGACCCAGGCGGCCGTTGTCGCGGCCCTCGGCGACGACGAGCACGTCCGCGTCCAGCGCGAGCGGTACGCGGCCCGTCGGGACGCCCTGCGCACCGCCCTGGTGAACCACGGCTTCCGCATCGAGCACAGCGAGGCCAGCCTCTACCTCTGGGCCACCCGAGGAGAGTCCTGCTGGGACACGGTCGCCCACCTGGCCGAGCTGGGCATCCTGGTGGCTCCGGGCGACTTCTACGGCGTGGCGGGCGAGAAGCACGTACGCGTGGCGTTCACGGCGACGGACGAGCGGGTCCGGGAGGCCGTGAAGCGGCTCGGCTGAGCGGATACGCAATGACGAAGGGGCCCGGGGAGCTGTGCAGCTCCCCGGGCCCTTCGTCGGTTCGGTCAGGCGGTCAGCCGCCCAGCGGCAGGCTCTGGACCGGCAGGGAGTCCGCCGCCGGCAGGCCCCCGCCCTTGGTCAGGGAGTCCGTCGGCAGACCGCCCTTCGTGGCGGTGGACGTCGTGTCGCCCAGGATGTCCCCGGCCGACCCGGCGGCGTCACCCGCGGTCCGCTGCGCGGCGGGCGCCGCCTTCTTGACGGCCTTGCCGCCGGTCTTGCCCGCGGCCGGCACCGACTTCTTGACCGCCTTGCTGCCGGTTTCGCCCGCGAGCTCGGTGACGTTCTGTGCCGCACCGTCGACCGTGTTGCCGACGCCCGCCCCGTCCAGGGCGGTCAGGCCGCCGAGGTTCGGGGTGGCGGGCAGTTCGGGGGCCGCGCTGGCGGAGCCGGCCGCACCGACCCCGGCGGCCGCTCCCGCAGCGACGAGCAGCGCGGCACGGGCGATCCGACGGGTCAGGGGGAGGGTCATGATGCTCCTTCGACGGGTCTGTCTGTGAGAACGGTGAAGTCTTCGACCGGACTTGATCTCCGGCCTCGGACGCAGTGACTACCGCTCGAAGTCCGCGAAGGTTGCGGCGGAGTAACGTAAAGAGTTGGTAATGCGTCGCATTATCGGCTGTGGATAAAAGCGGGCAAAGAGTCCGCGGTCCGAAAGTCTGCCGAATCCTTACAGCCCTTTGTTCTCAAGGGCTTCGCAGGATTCGAGGATGCGTGTGCCAAAACCCCCGCACCTCATGAACCCCGTCCCGCGCAGTAACCCGTGCGGATGACTCCCCGCACTACTGCGCGGTCACGATACGGACCGACCCCGTGTTCCTCTCGGCCCCCGCGGCGCCCGCGGTCCCGATCGGGCGCCACTGACTGTCCGTGTTCCCGGCGGTCCACTCCCGCCCGGCGTACGCCACGCGCTCGATGCGCAGGGCGGAGGCGTTGGCCACGGCCCAGTGCGCGAGCTGCCAGCCGCGCCGCGTCACACCGCTTCCGCCGGTCTCCTCGTCGCCCTCGGCCACGGGCAGGGTGAGGGTCCGTCCGCCGTTCTCGGTGCTCGGGGAGGCCGAGGGCGTGGAATCCCCGTCGACGACCACGGCACCGGCGGGCTCCAGCACATCCCGGCCGAAGTCCCGCGCGAGCGCGGCCCGCACCGACTCCGCCCCCGCCGCCCGGGTCGTGTCCGGGCGTCCCTCGCAGGTCAGCGTGGCGGCCGAGCGGCCGGTCAGGGCGGCGGCGAGCAGCGTGGCGTCCGGCTCGTGCTTGGCGTACGCCTCCGGGTAACCGCTGCGCTGCACGCGCTGCGCGGCGACGGTGAGCGGCAGCTTCGTGTAGCCGTCCACCTTGACCAGGTGGTCGTAGAAGATCCCCGCCGAGTAGGTCGGGTCCATGATCTCCTTCTCGGTGCCCCAGCCCTGCGAGGGCCGCTGCTGGAACAGGCCGAGGGAGTCCCGGTCGCCGTGGTCGATGTTGCGCAGCGCCGACTCCTGGAGCGCGGTGGCGAGCGCTATGGTCACGGCCCGCTCGGGCAGGTCCCGCCCGGTGCCCACGGCGGCGATCGTCGCCGCGTTGACCGCCTGCTCCGGCGTGAACTCGTACGTCGCCCCGTCGTCGTCGCCCGAGACGACCTCGCAGCCCGGCGCTCCCGCGCCTCCGGTGACGTACTGGACGACGAGATAACCCGCGACGGCGAGCAGGACCACGAAGGCCGCCCCGAAACGGAAGAGGCGGCCACGGCGTCTGGGAGTGGGGGACGGCTCTGGCACGCGTACAAGGTACTGGAGAGTAGAGCGGTGCCCGAGTCCGGTGCGAAAAGTGAGTGCGGGGCCGGGGGCGCTAGGGTCGAGGGCATGCCCGAGACCCCGCTTGACCTCACACTGGACGCCGCGCGGCTGACCGCGCAGCTCGTCGACTTCCCCTCCGAGAGCGGCACCGAGAAGCCGCTCGCGGACGCGATCGAGACTGCCCTGCGGGCCCTGCCGCACCTGAGGGTCGACCGGTACGGCAACAACGTCGTGGCACGCACGAACCTCGGCCGCGCCGAGCGCGTGATCCTCGCAGGACACATCGACACCGTCCCGATCGCGGACAACGTCCCCTCCCGGCTGGACGACGACGGCATCCTCTGGGGCTGCGGCACCTGCGACATGAAGTCCGGGGTGGCGGTACAACTGCGCATAGCCGCGACGGTCCCCGCCCCCAACCGCGACCTGACCTTCGTCTTCTACGACAACGAAGAGGTCGCCGCACACCTCAACGGCCTGCGTCATGTGGCCGAGGTACACCCCGAGTGGCTGGCCGGCGACTTCGCTGTGCTGCTGGAGCCGTCCGACGGCCAGGTGGAGGGCGGCTGCCAGGGCACCCTGCGGGTGCTGCTGAAGACGAAGGGCGAGCGGGCGCACTCGGCGCGCGGCTGGATGGGCTCCAACGCGATCCACGCCGCTGCCCCGATCCTGGCCCGCCTGGCCTCGTACGAGCCGCGCTGGCCGGTGATCGACGGCCTGGAGTACCGGGAGGGCCTGAACGCGGTGGGCATCTCGGGCGGGGTGGCGGGCAACGTCATTCCCGACGAGTGCGTGGTGACGGTCAACTTCCGCTACGCCCCCGACCGTACGGAGGAGGAGGCCCTCGCCCACGTCCACGAGGTGTTCGCGGACTGCGGGGTGGAGGAGTTCGTGGTGGACGACCACAGCCCCGGGGCGCTGCCGGGTCTTTCCCACCCGGCGGCGGCCGCCTTCATCGCGGCGGTGGGCGGGACGCCGCAGCCGAAGTACGGCTGGACGGACGTGTCCCGTTTCTCCGCCCTCGGCGTTCCCGCGGTCAACTACGGTCCCGGCAACCCGCACTTGGCGCACAAGCGGGACGAGCGGGTGGAGACGGGGAAGATCCTCGCGTGCGAGGAGCGGCTGCGGGTCTGGCTGACGGTGTGACGCCCCGCTGGATCGGGGGCCGCCGGACATACCGATGTCCCCCCTCCGTAACCCGCGTAGATCTACGCTGAGGTGGAACGACCGCAACCGGAGGGAGCGCACATGGCTACCGGGAACCCCGAGGGCAAGAAGCAGCCGCCGCAGGAGCAGCGCCTGGGACCGGTCCTCCGACGGCGGGGCCAGGTCACGGCGAGCACGACGGATCAGCGGCTGCTGGACGCGGGCGGACCCTCGGACTGGGTCCACACGGATCCCTGGCGGGTCCTCCGCATCCAGTCGGAATTCATCGAAGGCTTCGGCACGCTCGCCGAACTCCCGCCCGCGATCAGTGTGTTCGGCTCGGCGCGGACGCCGGTGGACTCGGCGGAGTACGAGGCGGGCGTGCGGCTGGGCAGGGGCCTGGTCGAAGCGGGCTTCGCGGTGATCACGGGTGGCGGCCCGGGGTCGATGGAGGCGGCCAACAGGGGCGCGTGCGAGGCGAACGGAATCTCGGTCGGACTCGGCATCGAGCTGCCCTTCGAACAGGGGCTGAACCCCTACGTCGACATCGGCCTGAACTTCCGCTACTTCTTCGTCCGCAAGATGATGTTCGTGAAGTACGCGCAGGGCTTCGTGGTCCTGCCGGGCGGCCTGGGCACCTTGGACGAGCTCTTCGAGGCACTGACCCTGGTCCAGACCCAGAAGGTCACCCGCTTCCCGATCGTCCTCTTCGGCACGGAGTACTGGGGTGGCCTGGTCGACTGGCTGCGCAACACGCTGGTGGCCCAGGGGAAGGCGTCGGAGAAGGATCTCTTGCTCTTCCATGTCACGGATGACGTGGAGGAGGCGGTGGCACTGGTGTCGAAGGAGGCGGGTCGCTAGCGCGGGCGGGCACCAAGAGGATTTCGCGGGGGCGAAGAAAGCCCTACGCCAGCCCGCGTCGGGCGACCGCCGGTGGGCGGTGGCCCGCGATCGACGCCACCATGTCCACCACCTGGCGGGTCTCCGCGACCTCATGGACCCGGTACACCTGCGCCCCCAGCCACGCCGACACCGCAGTCGTCGCCAGCGTCCCCACAACCCGTTCCTTCACCGGCCTGTCCAGCGTCTCCCCGACGAAGTCCTTGTTGGACAAGGACACCAGCACCGGCCAGCCCGTGGCGACCATCTCCCCCAACCGCCGCGTCGCCTCCAGACTGTGCCGCGTGTTCTTCGCGAAGTCATGCCCGGGATCGATCATCACCGACTCCCGGGGCACCCCCAACGCCACCGCCCGCTCGGCCAACCCCAAGGTCACCCGAAGAATGTCGGCCATGACATCGTCGTACGTCGCCCGATGCGGCCGAGTACGAGGCTCCGCACCCCCGGCATGCGTACACACCAGCCCCACCCGGTACCGAGCCGCCACCTCCGCCAGCCGGGGATCCACCCCGCCCCACGCGTCGTTCAGCACATCCGCCCCGGCCTCGCACACCGCTTCCCCGACCTCGGCCCGCCACGTGTCCACGGAGATCACGACATCGGGGAACCGCCGCCGCACCTCCGCCACGAACCCCACTGTCCGCCGCGCCTCTTCCGCCGCGGACACCTCTTCCCCCGGCCCTGCCTTCACCCCACCGATGTCGATGATGGCCGCCCCCTCCGCCACGGCCTGCTCCACGCGCGCGAGGGCCGGCTCGTCGCGAAACGTCGCCCCTTGGTCGTAGAAGGAGTCCGGGGTCCGGTTCACGATCGCCATGATCACCGGCTCATGCGTGTCGAACTCACGCCTGCCCAGCCTGAGCATCCCCTGTGAACCTCTCCGTACGTCCTGATCACCGGCCGTCTGCGACCCTAACTGTCAGACTCGCATGGCACGATCGGACCCTGACACACTCGACCGCACAATCGCACCGACCGTGGGGACCTCAGCGATGGTTATGTTCTTGTTCCTGGTCGTCGCGCTCGCCGTCGTGGTCGCCGCGGTGACCCTCGCGGTGGTGGGCGGCGGCGAGGGCGGCGGCCCGCTGCCGGAGGCCGCGCCGGAGCGTCTCCAGGACCCGCTCCCGTTCGACCGGCCGGTGAACCGCGCCGACGTCGACAGCCTCCGCTTCCCCCTCGCCGCCCGCGGCTACCGCATGGCGGACGTCGACGACGCCCTCAGCCGGCTCGGCGCCGAACTCGCCGAGCGCGACGCCCGTATCGCCGACCTGGAGTCCGCCCTGGCCGGTGCCCGGGCCGGCACCCGCCTCTCCATGGAGAAGCCGACCGAGGAGGACCAGTGACCGCGGCCCTCGCCGGCCCCGACGGCGTACTGCGCTGCCCCTGGGCCCTGTCCACCCCGGACTACGTGACGTACCACGACGAGGAGTGGGGCCGCCCGGTCCACGGCGACGACGCCCTCTTCGAACGCCTCTCCCTTGAGGCCTTCCAGTCCGGCCTCTCCTGGATCACGATCCTGCGCCGCCGCCCCGGCTTCCGCGCGGCCTTCGCCGACTTCAGGATCGAGAAGGTGGCGGCCTTCACCGATGAGGACCGAGACCGCCTCCTCACCGACGAAGGCATCATCCGCAACAGAGCCAAGATCGACGCCACCCTCGCCAACGCCCGAGTCCTGTCCGACTGGACCCCGGGCGACCTGGACGACCTGATCTGGTCCCACGCCCCGGAGGCGGGCCCGGCCCCCAAGACCTTGGCGGACGTCCCGGCGGTGACCCGGGAATCAACGGCCCTGTCCAAGGCCCTGAAGAAGCGGGGCATGAGGTTCGTGGGCCCCACGACGGCGTACGCCCTGATGCAGGCGTGCGGCCTGGTGGACGACCACTTGCAGACTTGCGCGGCGAGAAACCAGCCTCAGGGACGGCGCTTCGGACCCGAGCTCACCGGCCCAAGTACTTCGGCTGCTCCTTGTTGACGAAGGCCCGCACAGCGATCGCATGGTCCTCCGACGCCCCCGCCCGGGTCTGGAGCTCGTCCTCCTTCTCCAAGGTCTCGGCGAGCGAGTGCGAGAACCCGTACGCCACGGCCTCCTTGATCGCCGCATACGCCACCGTCGGCCCCTCGGCCAACGCCCGAGCCACCTTCTCGGCCTCCTCACGCAGCGAGTCCGAGGGCACCACCCGATTCGCGATACCCAACTCGTACGCCTCCTGAGCCTTCACACTCCGAGGGAAAAGCAGCAGGTCAGCCGCACGCCCCGGCCCGACCACCCGCGGCAGCGTCCATGAGATCCCCGAGTCCGCGGTCAACGCCACCCCCGCGAACGACGTATTGAAGGCAGCCGAGTCGGCCACGACTCGATAGTCCGCGGCGAGCGCGAAGCCGAAGCCCGCTCCCGCGGCGACGCCGTTCACCCCGGCCACCACGGGCTTGGCCATCGACGTCAGCGCGAGGGCGATCGGGTTGTAGTGCTCACGCACCGTGCTCATCACCTGTCCGGACCCCTCGGCCAGCAGCCCGATGTGCTCCTTGAGGTCCTGCCCCACACAGAACGCCCGATCCCCGGCGGCGGTCAGCAGCACGGCCCGCACGGAGGAGTCGGCGCCCGCCTCGGTCACGGCCTCCCGCAGCGCGACCTTCGTCTCGATGTTCAGCGCGTTCATCGCCTCGGGGCGGTTCAGCGTGATCGTCGCGAGTCCGTCGCTCACCTCGTAGAGCACGGTGTCGGCCATGGCGTATCCCCTCCGGTGTCGCGGCTCATGTCTGAGGACAGCATGGCGGAGATCGCCGGGACCGCACGTGTGACCTGCGTCAAAGAAATCTGGGCGGTTTCCGTTCGGCGGACATGCGTGCGGTGGCGCAGTATCGCAGTCACATCGCCGAATTGAGTGGTTTTGCTCGCGCGCGTTGCCCAAGCGATGCCGACTGATGTTGGTCATCGGGTCCTGCGATGCGGGATAATGGCTTGGAAGCAATGTGTTCGATGCCGGTGTCGCGTGTCCCTCAAGGACCGCGCATGCCCTCCATGGGGCCGTCGGCTTTGACGATGAGCTGGTTTCAGGAAGGGGAACGAGCATGGCGGCCATGAAGCCGCGGACGGGCGATGGCCCGCTCGAGGTGACCAAGGAGGGGCGGGGCATCGTCATGCGCGTTCCGCTCGAAGGCGGCGGTCGGCTCGTCGTCGAGCTGACCCCTGACGAGGCCGACGCACTGGGCGACGCCCTCAAGAAGGTCGTCGGCTGACGCGCAAGCGACCATACTCTTTCAACCGCCCCGGCATCCCATGAGGTGCCGGGGCGGTTGTTTTACGGCCGTACCGCTCCAGGCGTCAGCGCTTGACCGCGCACAGCAGCCCGTCGCCCACCGGCAGCAGCGAGGGCACCAGATCCTGGCTCTCGCGCACCGCGCGCAGCAGCTCACGCAGTCGCAGCACCTCCGTCGGCTGCGGGCCCGAGTCGACCGTACGGCCGTTCGCGAAAACGCCCTCGAAGACCACCAGGCCACCCGGACGCAGCAGGCGCAACGATTCAGCGAGGTAGTCCAGGAACTCAAGACGATCGCCGTCGCAGAAGACGAGGTCGTAGCCGGCGTCCGCGAGCCGGGGCAGCACGTCCAGCGCGCGGCCGGGGATGAACCGCGCCCGGTTGCTGGCGAAGCCGGAGGCCCGGAAGGCCTGCCGGGCGAACTGCTGGTGCTCCGGCTCGGGGTCCACGGTGGTCAGCACGCCGTCGGGGCGCATGCCGTGCAGCAGATGGATGCCGGAGACGCCGGTCCCGGTGCCGATCTCCGCGACCGCTTTCGCGTCCACGGTGGCGGCGAGCAACCGCAGCGCCGCGCCCGTGCCGGGCGACACCGAGCGCAGCCCTGCCTCGCGGGCCCGGTCGCGGGCCCAGCGCAGCGCGTCGTCCTCGGCGACATAGGCGTCGGCGAACGCCCAGCTCGTCTGCCGGTTGCCGGTAATGACCCTCTCCTGTCCCCGTGGTTGCCTGGGCGTGACTGTATCCGCTGCGGCCGGGAACCCGCAGATGGGACCGGGCGTTTAGAAGGGTGGGAGACGACAGGGGGGACACGGTTGGATCACGACGGCGGGCCGGAGGTCGAGCACATGCTGACGCAGTCGCATGAGCCGTATCAGCCCAGATCAAATTCTCGTAAAACCGCTTATCCGGAGCTAACGGGCGAGGTGGCTATGGTAGGGGCTCCACTGGACACCACCAGAGCCGACAGGGGAGGTGCGGCTGCGCCTGTGGATCGGGGAGGAGTGCTACGGCGCTTTCTCGGATCGGCGGGCAGGCCGAAATCCGTGAACGACACCGCTGCTGACCACGCCGACCACTACGCCCAGACCGCGACCTTCTCCACCGACGCGGACGGGCAGGCGTGGACTCCGCCCACGTGGGAGGAGATCGTCAGCACGCACAGCGGCCGCGTCTACCGCCTCGCGTACCGGCTCACCGGCAACCAGCACGACGCCGAGGATCTCACCCAGGAGGTCTTCGTCCGCGTCTTCCGCTCGCTGTCCACCTACACCCCGGGCACCTTCGAGGGCTGGCTGCACCGCATCACCACCAACCTCTTCCTGGACATGGTCCGCCGCAAGCAGCGCATCCGCTTCGACGCCCTCGGCGAGGACGCGGCCGAGCGCCTGCCCAGCCGGGAGCCGTCCCCGCAGCAGGTCTTCAACGACGCGCACTTCGACGCCGACGTCCAGCAGGCCCTCGACACCCTCGCGCCCGAGTTCCGCGCCGCGGTCGTCCTGTGCGACATCGAGGGGCTCTCCTACGAGGAGATCGCCGCGACCCTCGGCGTCAAGCTCGGCACCGTCCGCTCCCGTATCCACCGCGGCCGCTCGCAGCTGCGCAAGGCCCTCGCGCACCGCTCCCCGGAGGCCCGGGCCGAGCGTCGGTCCTTCGTGCCGCGTGTGCCCGCACTGGGGGGAGGGGGCGCGTCCGCGTGAGTGGATCCCGGCCCGATCCCGGCGAGCGGCGCCTCGCCGAGCAGCATCTTGGAGACCGACTCTCCGCCCTGGTGGACGGAGAGCTCGGTCATGACTCGCGCGAGCGGGTCCTCGCCCACCTGGCCACCTGCGCCAAGTGCAAGGCGGAGGCGGACGCCCAGCGCCGGCTGAAGAACGTCTTCGCGGAGGCGGCCCCGCCGTCTCCCTCCGAGAGCTTCCTGGCCCGTCTCCAGGGCCTGCCGGGAGGTGACCCGGGCAGCGGTGGCTCACCGCTGGGCGGGGGAGCCTTCGGCGGTTTCGCCGAGCGCCCCACCACCGGCGCCTTCGGCGTGAGGCGCGGCGAGCGCTTCGAGTTCGGCTACGTCCCCGCCCGGCCGCACACTCCCGCGCTCACCGGCTCCTCGGCGGGCGGCTTCCGGGTGCACCCCGTCGGCCGCCCCGACGTCGACCGGCCGTCCTCGCGCGGGCTGCGGTTCGCCTTCGTCGCCGCCGGAGCGGTGTCGCTGGCCGCCATCGCGCTCGGCGGTGTCACCACCGGCGTCCCGGCCGAGACGGACGCGCGCGGTTCCGGCTCCGGCAGCAATGTGACCCCGGCGCGCAGCCAGGGCACCGGAGCGTCGACGGCACCGGAGAACCAGCGCCGCCGTGGCGTCGGACCTCTGCTCGTGCAGGGACAGCGGGCGCTCGGCGACACCCCGGTCGCCCCGACCGCGGTGTCCGCGCCTCTGCTGCCCGGAGCGCCCGTGCTGGGCGCCGGCCAGGCGCAGGGCTCCCAGGACTCGCTGACCACCCCGGTGGTCGCGGGCGCCGCCGCCATGTCCCCGCTCATACGCCCGCTCAGCACCGCCCCGCCGCTCACCCTGACCACCTGGCACACCGCCCCGGAGGTCGCCACTCCGGGCCTGCTCGCCGCACCCGTCCCCGACCCGACCTCCTCCCCGTCCATCTCCGCCACCTCCTCCAGCACCGACCGCTGACCTGGCCTCTGCGCGGCGGCCCATGAACCTGGTTGAATCCAGGGTGGGCCGCGCTCATGGCTGGCAGCCGGGCGCGGAGGCGGAGTTCGAGGAGCCGCGGCGACCGCCGACGAGCGTGCCGCGGCCGGCTGTGGGGAGAGCATGAACGAGGGGAAGCCCACGAAGGCGAAATGGTGGAGCCGTCCTAGGCTCCAGGGGCCTTCGGCTCAGACGGACGGCGCGGCCGAGGCGTTGCCGCCCGGACCGGCCCCGGTTCCGAACGCGGACGGTGACTATGAGCTGAGCCGGCCCGCCGCGGAGACGGTTCCGGCGACCGAGGTCGCGGGGTCTGCCGACTCCGGTGCCGTGGACGCCGTAACGCCCGCCGACACAGTCGTAGCGCCCGCCGACGAGCGCCCCCGCCCCCTGCACGACCCCGACCCCTACAGCACCCCGCCCTATGGCGAGCCAGGCCCCTGGGCGCCCGCCCCGCCCGTGCAGCACCCGGCGACGACCCCGGCGCACGGCACGGCCGTACCGGCGCCGACGCCCGCCCCGGCACACGGCGCCCCTCTTCCGCCCCCGGCCCCGCTGCCCAGCGCCGCCGCTCCCGCCCCCTGGAAGAACTACGACCCCTGGGCCGCGGCCCCCTTCTCCAGCCCCCTCCAGCAGAACGGCGCCGCCGTCCCCACCAAGGACCAGCGGCGCAAGAAGGGCAAGCGGCTGCTGCTCACCGGTGCGCTGCTGCTCGCCCTCGTCTCCGGGGGCGTCGGAGGGGTCGTAGGGGCGTATATGGAGCGGAACGGCGGTGTGGGGGACGTAGAGCTGCCGCAGGCCGCTGCCGAGCCCACCGGGCGGGCTCCGGACAGCGTGGCCGGGATCGCCGCGCGGGCGCTGCCCAGTGTGGTGACCCTGCATGTGTCCGGTTCCGAGGAGCAGGGCACCGGCACCGGGTTCGTGCTCGACGACCGGGGCCACATCCTCACCAACAACCACGTCGTCGAGCCCGCCGGATCCGACGGCGAGATCTCCGTGACCTTCCACAGCGGTGACACCGCCAAGGCCACCGTCGTCGGACGGGACAGCGGATACGACCTCGCCGTGGTGAAGGTGACCGGCGTCAAAGGGCTGACCCCGATGACCCTCGGCAACTCCGACAACGTCCAGGTCGGCGACCCCGTCGTCGCCATCGGCGCCCCCTTCGACCTGGCCGGCACCGTCACCTCCGGCATCATCAGCGCCAAGGAGCGGCCCATCACCGCCGGCGGCGAGAGCGGCGACGCCAGCGATGTGTCCTATGTCGACGCCCTCCAGACCGACGCCCCCATCAACCCCGGCAACTCCGGCGGGCCCCTGCTCGACGCCAAGGCCCATGTCATCGGCATCAACTCCGCCATCCGCTCCGCCGACAGCTCCGAGCTGGACGGCGGTCAGGCCGGTTCGATAGGGCTCGGGTTTGCCATCCCGATCAACCAGGGCAAGCGCGTGGCCGAGGAGCTGATCAACACCGGACGGGCCACCCACCCGGTCATCGGCGTCACCCTCGACATGGACTACGCGGGCGACGGCGCGCGCGTCGGCATCAAGGGCAGCGACGGCGGCCCCGCGGTCACCACGGGCGGTCCCGGCGACAAGGCAGGCATCGAGCCCGGCGACGTGATCACCGAGGTCGACGGCCAGCGCGTGCACTCCGGCGAGGAACTGATCGTCAAGACCCGCGCCCACCGCCCCGGCGACCGCCTCGAACTCACCCTGGAGCGCGATGGCGAGGAGCTCACCATCTCGCTGGTGCTCGGCTCCTCGGACGGCAACTGACAAGAACCTCACAGGTACGGGCAGGCACCGCCTCCCACAAGGCAAACAACGCGGAAAACCCGCCATCCGCGCACACACGGAGCCGACGGGACAGTACCGGTCGTACGGGAACGGCAGGTACCGTGGACCCGGCCCGGATCGCAAGGAGCTTCAGGTGTTCAATGACATAGGACCGCTAGAGCTGGTGACGCTCATCGTCCTTGCCGTGCTCGTCTTCGGTCCGGACAAGCTCCCGAAGGTCATCCAGGACGTCACGCGGACGATCCGTAAGATCCGCGAGTTCTCGGAGAGCGCCAAGCAGGACATCAGGCAGGAACTCGGCCCGGAGTTCAAGGACTTCGAGTTCGAGGACCTCAACCCCAAGACGTTCATCCGCAAGCAGCTGGACAACGACGACCTGGGGCTCAAGGAGATCCGCAACGGCTTCGACCTGAAGAAGGAGATGGCCGAGGTCACGGACGTGGTCCACGGCCGCGACTCCGACTCGTCCTCGTCCTCCTCCTCGTCCGGCGACCGCGTCGACATGACGAAGAAGCCCGACGAGCGCCCGCCCTACGACGCGGACGCCACCTGAGCCGTACGCGCGCGTACGTGATGCGTTTCATACCGCCTCAAGGCGCCCGCACGGCCTGAACACGCCGCCCTGACGCCCCGCGCGCCGGGCGGTTTCCCGGCTGCTCACAGCAGTGTGGCTATGCTGCCGAGTTGTTGTGCGGGCCGTACGCCAAAAAGCGAGGCCGCCCGAAGGGGGGCGGGCCGCCCCGGTCCGCCGAGAGCAAGGAGGCGTCCGGGCACATGGAGACGACGAGTCAGGCAGTCGCACAGGCGCCGGCCGCGGAGGGCGGACAACAGGTCCCCTCCGCCCGGCGTACGGTCGACGGCTACCTGCTGGCGCCCTTCCCGTGGTACGGCCTCGACGAGGCGTTCACGGGGCCGCGCTGGCTGATGCAGGTCGGTACGGCGGCCGACGGGGCCGTCGAGCACGGGTCGATCGGACACGGCGACGAGCCCTCGGTACGCAGTGAGGCGACGGAGGACCGGGAGAAGTTCGCGGTCGTGGTGACCGTCGCGGCGAGTCCGTCCCGCAGGAGTGCGGACGGGACGGGGCTTCTTGAGGCCACGTCCGTCTCTTCGGCCGCCTGGCTGGCGGGTGTTGGGCTGCTGTCCTTCACCTGGCCCGGGCAGATGGACCACTCGCTGCGGGACGACTGGCTGGAGCAGCAGACCGAGACGGCGTGGGCGCTGGCCGACGATCTGGATGGGTCCGAGTGGTCGACGCTGTCTCTGCCCGTCGACGGTGCTCCCACGCCCTTCCACTACCGGGAGTCCGAGTTCGGGTGGGTGCTCGCCGGGTCCACGCAGGAGGGCGTGCATGTGGGGGCGTACGGGCGGGGCATGAGTGCGTACGGTCTTGGCTTCGCCATGATCAAGGACATCGGCGAGTACGCATGACAAAGGGGCGCCGTCGGAATGCGGCGCCCCTGCGTTGTCGGCCGGTCAGAACTTGTTCTTGGGCGTGATCCCCAAGGACAGCCCCGAAAGGCCCCTCTGCCGCCCGCCGAGCTTCCCCGCGATCGCGCGCAGCGCGCTGCCCGCCGGGCTGTCGGGGTCGGTCAGGACCACCGGCTTGCCCTCGTCGCCGCCCTCGCGCAGGCGGACGTCGATCGGGATGGCGCCGAGGACCGGGACCGTGGCGCCGGTCGTGCGGGTCAGGCCGTCGGCGACCGTCTGGCCGCCGCCCGTGCCGAAGACGTCGACCATCTCGTCGCAGTGCGGGCAGGGCAGCCCGGACATGTTCTCGACCACGCCGACGATCTTCTGGTGGGTCTGGACGGCGATGGAGCCGGCCCGCTCGGCCACCTCGGCGGCGGCCTGCTGCGGGGTCGTCACGACCAGGATCTCGGCGTTCGGGACCAGCTGGGCCACCGAGATGGCGATGTCACCGGTGCCGGGCGGCAGGTCCAGGAGCAGGACGTCCAGGTCGCCCCAGTACACATCCGCCAGGAACTGCTGGAGCGCGCGGTGCAGCATCGGGCCGCGCCACACGACCGGCGCGTTGCCCGGCGTGAACATGCCGATGGAGATCACCTTCACGCCGTTCGCGGACGGCGGCATGATCATGTTCTCGACCTGGGTGGGACGGCCGTCGGCGCCGAGCATGCGCGGCACGGAGTGGCCGTAGATGTCGGCGTCCACGACACCGACCTTCAGACCGTCCGCCGCCATCGCCGCCGCCAGGTTCACCGTCACCGACGACTTGCCGACGCCGCCCTTGCCGGAGGCGACCGCGTACACACGGGTGAGCGAGCCCGGCTTGGCGAAGGGGACCTCGCGCTCGGTCTGGCCGCCGCGCAGCGCGGTCGCCAGCTCCTTGCGCTGCTCGTCGCTCATGACGTCGAGCGTGACGTCGACCCGGGTGACTCCCTCGACCCGGGAGACCGCCTCCGTAACGCGCTGCGTGATCGTGTCCCGCATCGGGCAGCCGGAAACCGTCAGGTACACGGTGACCGCGACCGCTCCGTCCGCGCCGATCTCCACCGACTTGACCATCCCGAGTTCGGTGATGGGGCGGTTGATCTCGGGGTCGTTCACCGTCGACAGTGCTTCACGCACCGCGTCTTCCGTAGCCATAAGGACGATGGTACGGCGATTCGAGGGGCCCTCGGGATGCCCGTCAGCGGTCGTCTACGTCACGTCCGTGCGAGCGTTCTGCCGGGAATACGACCGGGCCGTCCACAGGACGGTGTCCGTCCAGCTCTTTGAGCACGTCCTGGAGCTCGGAGCGGATCCAGTCGCGGGTGGCCACCTCGCCGAGGCCGATCCGGAGCGCGGCGATCTCCCGGGTGAGGTACTCGGTGTCCGCGATCGACCGCTCGTTCTGCTTGCGGTCCTGTTCGAGGTTGACCCGGTCGCGGTCGTCCTGCCGGTTCTGCGCGAGCAGGATCAGCGGGGCCGCGTAGGAGGCCTGCAGGGACAGCGCCAGGGTCAGGAAGATGAACGGGTACTCGTCGAACTTCAGGAAGCTCGGCGCGGCGATGTTCCACAGCACCCACACGATGATCACGACCGTCATCCAGACGAGGAACCGTCCGGTGCCGATGAAGCGGGCGATCCGCTCCGAGAGCCGTCCGAAGGCCTCCGGGTCCCATTCCGGCAGGAACCGGCGGCGCGGCGCCCGTGGCTGGTCCAGACGGACGCGCGGCCGGGTGGTGGCGGTCGCCCCG
Source organism: Streptomyces cupreus (assembly GCF_014257025.1). GTDB lineage: Bacteria > Actinomycetota > Actinomycetes > Streptomycetales > Streptomycetaceae > Streptomyces > Streptomyces cupreus. The sequence goes on along the minus strand of NZ_JACMSF010000003.1, from coordinate 14,077 downwards.
GACAGGACGCGCTCGCGTCCGCCCTCGCGCTCAGGAGCCATGCGCCGGGGCCCCCTCGTCCTCGTCCAGATGGAACTCCGTCTCCCGCCAGTCCTCGGGCAGCATGTGGTCCAGTACGTCGTCCACGGTGATCGCGCCCAGCAGCGACCCGGACTCGTCGACGACGGGCGCCGCGACCATGTCGTACGTGGCGAAGAATCCGACGACGACGGGCAGCGCGGCGTCCGGGTCCAGCGGTTGCAGATCGTCGTCGACCAGCGAGCTGACGAGCGTGTACGGCGGATCGCGCAACAGGCGCTGGAAGTGGACCGTGCCGAGGTACTTGCCGGTCGGGGTCTCGTCGGGCGGGCGGCAGACGTAGACCTGGGCGGCGAGCGCGGGGGAGAGGTCGGCGTTGCGGACCCGGGCCAGGGCGTCGGCGACGGTGGCGTCGGGCCGCAGCACGATCGGCTCGGTCGTCATCAGACCGCCGGCCGTGCGTTCCTCGTACGCCATCAGCCGCCGCATGTCCGCCGCGTCGGCGGGCTCCATCAGGCTCAGCAGCCGCTCCTTGTCCTCCTCCGGCAGCTCGGAGAGCAGGTCGGCCGCGTCGTCGGGGTCCATGGCCTCCAGGACGTCGGCGGCCCGTTCCTCCTTCAGCTTGCCGAGGATCTCGATCTGGTCGTCTTCCGGCAGCTCTTCGAGCACGTCGGCCAGGCGGTCGTCGTCGAGGGCGGCGGCGACCTCGGCGCGCCGTTTGGGGGAGAGGTGGTGCAGCACGTTGGCGAGGTCGGCGGGGCGCAGTTGCTCGAAGGTTGCGAGCAGGCTCTCGGCGCCCTGGCCCTTCTCCTCCAGCGAGAAACCGGTGACGGCGGACCACTCGACGGTCAGCGACTCGCCCTTGGCGCGCCGGAGCGGCCCGCTCTTGCCGCCCTTGCGCACGAACACCCGGTCGATCTCCCAGTCCCGCCGGGCCGGCAACTGCTGCACCGACAGATCCAGGACCGTGACCTCCTCGCCGGTATCGACAAGCGTGACCCGCCGGTCCAGCAGCTCACCGAAGACCAGCCGCTCGGTCGGCCGCTGCTCGAAGCGGCGGACGTTGAGCACACCGGTGGTGATGACCTGGCCCGACTCGATGCTGGTCACCCGGGTCATGGGCAGGAAGATGCGGCGCCGGGTGGACAGTTCGACGACCAGACCGAGCAGCCGGGGCGGCCGGCGGCCGACGCGCAGCATGACGACCAGGTCGCGGACCCGGCCCACCTGGTCGCCGTTCGGGTCGAAGGCGGCGACGCCGGCCAGGTGCGAGACGAAAACCCGGGGGGTGCCTCCTGCCATGACCGCACCTCCTCGACCTGCGGGTGTCCGCTTTGCCCGCTCGGATGGGCTTCAGGCTAGCCCGTCCCGATCGGATACGCCCTGGTGAGCGGTCCGGACGGACTGGCTCCGCCGGGCTGCCAGGACCCCGGTACGCTGCCGTACGCCGATCAGGACCCCGTCAGAAAGGCAGCCCCACCAGTGACTGCAATTCCCCAGGGCCGTACCCGCCGGGCGGCGCTGCTGAGCGCGCTGTGCGCCCTGGTCGTGACGGGTCTGACGGGATGCAGCAGTGAGGACCCCGACGCGGGGACGAACGGGCTCGGCAAGCTGCCCGCCGACCAGATCCAGCGCAAGACCGTGGGCGCCGCCGAGTCCGCCGACGCGGTACGCCTGGCCGGGAACGTGGTCACCAGCGGGCGCACCTACACACTCGACATGCGCCTGAAGGCCGACGGCGGCGTGGGCTCGGTCACCGCAGAAGGGGCGACCTTCCGGCTGCTGAGGATCGACGAGCAGTTGTTCCTGATGGCGGACGCGGACTTCTGGAGCAACGGCGACGCGGACGCGGCGGCGACCGCCAAGCTCGACGGCAAGTACGTCAAGGTGCCCGAGGGCGATCCCTCGTACAAGAAGTTCAGCGGGTTCACGGATCTGGACGTGCTGCTGGAGGGCCTGCTGACCCTGCACGGCAAGGTCGAGACCGACGGCCGCCATGAGCAGTCCGGCACCCGCACGATCCGCATCACCGGCGACGGCGGCTCCGGCGGCACGCTGGACGTCTCCCTGGAGGGCACGCCGTACCCCCTGCGCCTGGTGCGCGGCGGCGGCGCGGGCACGCTGACCTTCTCCTCCTGGGGCGAGAACTTCACCCTGGAGGAGCCGAAGAAGGACGAGACGGTGGACTACGGCAAGCAGCTGCCGACGTCGTAGGGGCGCTACTTGCGCTTGCGCCGCTTCATGAGCAGTTTCGGCAGCCCCGCGGGGATCGGCCGGCGTGTGGTCGCCGGGGACGGCAGCGGCGCCGAGGACAGGTCGCGGTCCGGCAGCGGCGCGGTCGATCCCGTCGGCACCAGCCGCAGCACCCGGCACTCCCGCCCCCAGCGCTCCGGCATCGCCTCGCCGTCCGGGGCGTTCAGCCGCTTGCCCTTGAGCTCGGCGACCGTCGCCTCCCACTGCTCGGACCCCGAGGTCAGCTCCACGACCTTCGCCGTCCAGGAGACCAGCCGGCCGCCCTTGTCCTTGCTGCGGACCGTCACCTCGGCCTCGCCCCCGTCGGCGAGCCCCGGCAGCGGCTGCTCGCCGGGCCCGTCCCCGACGACACACGCCGCGCCCTCGTGCCACACGTGCCACAGCGCCCGGGCCGGGACACCGGGCGCCTTGACCCAGATCAGCCCGGACTTCTTCGTGGCCTCCTCGACGAGGGCCTGATCGAGCAGCTCACTTGTCATGAGCCCAGCCTAGTCAGCCCCGCCGGACGCTCCCTAGAGCCAGCCGTTGCGCTTCAGCGTGCGGTGGATGCCGAGGCAGATCATCACCGTGACGCCGAGCACCAGCGGGTATCCGAACTTCCAGCGCAGCTCGGGCATGTAGTCGAAGTTCATGCCGTACACACCACAGACCATCGTCGGTACGGCGATGATCGCGGCCCATGAGGTGATCTTCCGCATGTCCTCGTTCTGCGCCACGGACGCCTGCGCGAGGTTGGCCTGGAGGATGGAGTTCAGGAGCTCGTCGAACCCGACGACCTGCTCCTGGACGCGGGCGAGGTGGTCGGCGACGTCCCGGAAGTACTTCTGGATGTCCGGGTCGATCAGTCGCATCGGCCGCTCGCTCAGCAGCTGCATCGGCCGCAGCAGCGGCGACACCGCACGCTTGAACTCCAGGATCTCGCGCTTGAGTTGGTAGATCCGGCCGGCGTCCGTACCGCGCGGCGTGCCCTTGCGGCCCGGCGAGAAGACGTCCGTCTCCACGTCGTCGATGTCGTCCTGGAGCGCGTCGGCCACCGCGATGTACCCGTCGACCACATGGTCGGCGATGGCGTGCAGCACCGCCGAGGGGCCCTTGGCGAGCAGCTCCGGGTCGTCCTGGAGCCGGTGCCGAAGCGCCCGCAGCGAGCCCTGTCCGCCGTGCCGGACGGTGATGAAGAAGTCCCGTCCGGTGAAGCACATGACCTCGCCGGTCTCCACCACCTCGCTGGTGGCGGTGAGTTCGTCGTGCTCGACGTAGTGGACGGTCTTGAACACGGTGAACAGGGAGTCGTCGTAGCGCTCCAGCTTCGGCCGCTGATGGGCCTGGACGGCGTCCTCCACGGCCAGCGGGTGCAGCCCGAACTCGGCGGCGATACCGGCGAATTCGGCCTCGGTCGGCTCATGCAGCCCGATCCACACGAACCCTCCGTCGCGCCGCACCCGGCGCATCGCCTCGTGCGGGCTCAGCTGCCCTCCGCTCTCGACGCGCGCGCCGTCGCGGTAGACGGCGCAGTCGACGACGGCGGAGGGCGTCGCGGGGTCACGGGTGGTGTCGTACGCACCGCTGTCCATGCGCACGCTCTTGTGCAGCGAGGGACGGGACGGGCGGACCGCGGCACGCAGGTCACGGATCATCGACATGGCAGGCTCCTTCGCGAGCAGGCAACGAAAGGCCGCTACGACGGGTGGAACTACCCGGAATGGGGACGTCCTGACTTCAGATGTTTGGCACGTCCACAAAGCGGGGAGCACCGCACCGTCGCGGTGGCGAGCATCGCTGCTGTTTCAGCTACTGCTGCTGACTGACAGATCAGGCAAAACGAAACGAAGGCTCTTCCGCGGTGAAAGGCAGGCGAGAGGTGGCAGCCGGCTAGAAGCAGAGCAGCTACGTCAGCGGCGGGAAGAGCGGGTGCTACTGCACGGTCGACTTCGATCCATTGCAGCCCCACCTCCTCCGGCCGGTCCCTCGTAAGGGAGTGTCGTCGGCGTCGGGGCTTGACCGCGACGCTTCAGCGTGCTGCCCCGAACCACCGGGCAAGAGTATCAGCCGACTGAAGTGTCAAGGCGCTGCTTTGCCCGGTACTGACGAGTTCTATGCTCGCGGCATGGCTGATGTTCTTCCTCTGGTCGAGGCCCGGTTGCGCTCCGCGCTCGGCGAACCGGACGCCCGCGCCGCGGTCACCTTCCTCGGTACGGACCGCATCGAGGTGCTGCGCTTCCACGAGGACGACATCGTCCGCTACGCCACCCTCGGCATGTCCACGCACCCCATGACGGACCCCACCGCGATGCTCGCCGACCCGGTCAAGGGGCCCCGCGCCGAGCTGGTCCTCTCGGTCCGCGCGGGCCTCGCCGACACCGACAAGGTGCTCCGCGCGCTCGCCGTGCTGGCCGCGTCCCCGCAGGTCGAGGGCGTGGTCGTGGCGCCCGGCGCCTCGCTGGACGTCGGCGAGCCGCTGTGGCCCGGCGCCCCGTTCAGCTCGGTCCTGGTCGCCGAGCCGGGTGGTCTGGTCGAGGACCTGGAACTGGACGAGCCCATGGACCCGGTCCACTTCCTGCCGCTGCTCCCCATGACCCCGAACGAGGCCGCCTGGAAGCGCGTGCACGGCGCCGGGGCCCTCCAGGAGCGCTGGCTGACGAACGGGACGGACCTCAGGGATCCGTCCCGCGCTTCCGTCTCGCTGGCGTGAGCGAGGACGTGAGCAAGCTCACCAACCAGCCACCGGTATCCGTCAGTTGGCGAACACCGTGACCCCGACCTCCGCCGCGCCGACGATCACCGCGAGCGCGGTGGACACGAAGAGCGCGTTGCCGAGACCCTGGCCTGCCCGGAAGCCGACGAGCTCGGCGACCGAGCCGGAGGTGCCGGCGAGGCCCGCGAAGACCACCGCGAGGGCGGAGGTCGAGCCGGCTGGAGACGAAGATCGACGGCGGGATCGGGTCGACGAGGCCGATGCCCAAGAAGGCGACGGCGGATGCGCGGGCCGTCGTCCACACGGCCCTCGGCTGCCGAGGAGACCCAGGCGGTTCCGCCCGGACGGGTGATCGTCCTTGACGTGGCGGAGAAGGGGTAGGACCGTGGAGCCCTATGAGGGGCGAACCCAGTTGCCCGAAGTGTGGTGGCCGGGTCAGGGCTCCCGGACTCTTCGCCGATTCCTGGCAGTGCGATGTTCATGGCACCGTGCATCCGCTGCAGCCCGTGATCCCGCCCAGCGTCGAGGCTCTCAGCGTCGTCGTGCATCGCACCCAGGTGCCGGTGTGGATGCCGTGGCCCTTGCCGGTCGGCTGGCTGTTCACGGGTGTCGCCTGCGCGGGCGACGACCGCAGTGGGGGACGCGCGACCGCCGTCGCCTGCACCGGCCCCGGTCCGCTGGGCGGTATGGGCGAGCTGATCCTGGTCGCCGAGGAGCTCGGGGTCGGGCTCGGAGCGCGGTACGCGGGCATCGACGGGCCGGATCCGGGGCCGTACATGAACGTCGAGAAGCCGGCTCAGACCAAGGTGCTGGCGGCGGGGCGGCCGACTCCGCTGTGGCATGTCAACAAGACGCCGGACGACCGTGCCGTGTTCGCCGGCGAGGCCCTGGGGCTGTGGCTGTGGGCCGTGGTGTGGCCCGAGCAGACGGGTCTGCTGATGTACGACGAGCTGGTGCTGACGGATCTGCGGGATGCGGGGGCCGAGGTGGACCTGGTGCCATGCGGAGCCTTGTCGCCGCGCTTGCTCGAGCCGTAGGGCGCCCGGGCCCCGGCACGGCCGGTTCGTAAGAAGTGAACCTGGAGAGCGGGTGTGACACGGGTGGGTGAATCAGCCGCTATCCTTGGCGTGTCCCCTTTCCGTCCGTCCCCGTTGGAGCTCGCGCGTGCGTATCGATCTGCACACCCACTCCACCGCTTCCGACGGTACGGACAGCCCGGCTGAGCTGGTGCGCAACGCCGCCGCTGCCGGTCTTGACGTCGTGGCGCTCACCGATCACGACACCACCCGTGGGTACGCCGAGGCCATCGCCGCGCTGCCCGAGGGGCTCACGCTCGTCACCGGTGCCGAACTGTCCTGTCGTATCGACGGGATCAGCATGCACATGCTGGCCTACCTCTTCGATCCCGAGGAGCCGGCGCTGCTCGCCGAGCGGGAGCTGGTGCGGGACGACCGGGTGCCGCGGGCGAAGGGGATGGTCGCCAAGCTGAACGAGCTGGGTGTGCCGGTGACCTGGGAACAGGTCCTGCGGATCGCCGGGGACGGTTCCGTCGGGCGGCCGCATGTCGCCACCGCGCTGGTCGAGCTCGGGGTCGTGCCGACCGTGGGCGACGCCTTCACGCAGGACTGGCTGGCCGACGGCGGGCGGGCCTTCGTGGAGAAGCACGAGACGGATCCCTTCGAGGCGATCCGGCTGATCAAGGGCGCGGGCGGAGTCGCCGTGTTCGCGCACCCGGCGGCAGCCAAGCGGGGCCGTACGGTCCCCGAGTCTGCCGTCGCGGAACTCGCCGCGGCCGGACTCGACGGCATCGAGGTCGACCACATGGACCACGACCCGGACACCCGGGCGCGGCTGCGCGGCCTCGGCAAGGAGCTCGGTCTGCTGATGACGGGCTCCAGCGACTACCACGGCAGCCGCAAGACCTGTGTGCTCGGCGAGTACACGACCGACCCCGACGTCTACGGCGAGATCACACGGCGCGCGACCGGGGCGTTCCCGGTCCCCGGGACCGGCGGAGCCTGAGGCACCCCCCTCACACTCACCCCCGTTCGTTTCTTCGCAAGGCCTCACTGATGTTCGACGTTGCCGTCTTCGGCTCTCTCTTTCTGACCCTTTTTGTCATCATGGATCCCCCTGGGATCACCCCGATCTTCCTGGCGCTGACCTCGGGACGCCCCGCGAAGGTGCAGAAGCGGATGGCGTTCCAGGCCGTCTGTGTGGCCGGCGGAGTGATCACCGTCTTCGGGCTGCTCGGCCACCAGATCCTGAACTATCTGCATGTGTCCGTGCCCGCGCTGATGATCGCGGGCGGGCTGCTGCTCCTGCTCATCGCGCTGGACCTGCTCACCGGCAAGACGGACGAGCCGAAGCAGACCAAGGACGTCAATGTCGCCCTCGTACCGCTGGGCATGCCGCTGCTGGCGGGGCCCGGTGCGATCGTGTCCGTCATCCTGGCCGTGCAGAAGGCCGACAGCGTGGCCATGCAGGTCTCGGTGTGGACGGCGATTCTCGCCATCCATGTCGTGCTGTGGCTGGTGATGCGGTACTCGCTGCTGATCATCCGGCTCATCAAGGACGGCGGTGTGGTGCTGGTGACCCGGCTCGCGGGCATGATGCTCTCCGCGATCGCCGTGCAGCAGATCATCAACGGCGTCACGCAGGTGATCCAGGCGAGCTGACCGCTGACATGCACAGGGCCCCGTACGGCGTTTCCGTACGGGGCCCTGGAACTTTTGGGCGGATCCGGGTTACGAGGCGGAGGCCTCGGCCGGGCGGATCCACAGCCGCTGTCCGATCGCTGCGGCCTGCTGAACGATACGGTTGACGGAGGCGGCATCCACGACGGTGCTGTCCACGGTCGTACCGTCGACCTCATCGAGTCGCATGATCTCGAAGCGCATCGCTTCTCCCTTCGTCTGGTTCCTTGATACGTAGGAGTCAACGGCTTGCGTGTTACAAACATTCCCTACGCTAAAGAAATTTTTCGAACGGCTAATTACTGACCGGTAAGCGGCACGTGGGGGACCGAGCGGGACCGGTTGTGTTCGCAGCGTGACCGCCGGGACAATGGAAGCGATGAACGACGACCTCACGGCGCTCGGCGCCCGTATCGACCGCACCAACGCGTTGCTCCAGCGCATGCTCGCCGAGGTGGCGAAGACACCCTCGACCCATGCGATCTTCGTCGACGCGGGGTATCTGTACGCGGCCGCGGGCCGGCTGGTCGCCGGGACCGAGGACCGGCGCGCCTTCGACCTGGACGCCGAGGGCCTGATCGAGGCCCTCATCGACCGCGCCCGGACGATCTTCGCGGACAGCAGACTGCTGCGCGTCTACTGGTACGACGGCGCGAGACGCCGTATCCACACGGCGGAACAGCAGTCGATCGCCGAGCTGCCGGACGTGAAGGTGCGGCTCGGCAACCTCAACGCCAACAACCAGCAGAAGGGCGTCGACTCCCTGATCCGCAGCGATCTGGAGTCACTCGCCCGGCACCGCGCCATCAGCGACGCGGCGCTCCTCGGCGGCGACGAGGACCTGGTCTCCGCGGTGGAGGCGGCGCAGGGGTACGGCGCCCGGGTCCACCTGTGGGGCATCGAGGCGCCGGAGGGACGCAACCAGGCCGAGCCGCTGCTCTGGGAGGTCGACAGCCAGCGCACCTTCGACCTCGACTTCTTCAAGCCGTACGTCTCCCGGCGCACGGCCGCCTACGAGAGCACGGCGGCCCGGCCCACCCGCGAGGACGTCCGCTTCGTGGGCGCGCAGATCGCGGCGAAGTGGCTGGCGGCCCGGGGCAGGGAGTCCCTGGTGGAACTCCTGCCCGGGCACCCCTATCTGCCGGGCTCCGTCGACCAGGACCTGCTGGTGGAGGCGGAGGGGCTTCTCCAGTACTCCCTGCGCGGGCAGGCGGACCTGCGGCGGGCGCTGCGGGACGGGTTCTGGGAGCACTTGCAGGCGCAGTACTAGCCGTTGCCGTCCCAGAAGTCGGCGAGGGCGTCGGCGGTGGCGAGGGGCTGTTCGGCGTTGGGGGAGTGCTCGGCGCCGGGGATGACGGTGCGGCGGGCGCCGAGCCGCAGGGCCATGTCGTCGAGGAGCGGCACGGGCCAGGTGTCGTCCTTCTCGCCCGACAGGACATGGAACGGCAGCGGTACGGCGGCGAGTTCGGCGACGCGGTCCGGCTCGGTGCACAACTGGTGGCCCGCGGCTCGGAGTTGGGCGGGCTTGTTGCCGAGCCAGCGTCGGCGCAGCTGGTCGATGCCGCCGATCCCGCGGGCAGGTCCGCCGACCTCCTCCGGCGGTCCCATGGCCAGGATCGCCTCCCACACCTCCGGCATCGTCATCACGGCGAGCGCGTCGCGGAGCAGTTTGACGCGCTGCTGCTGGGGCACGGAGATCTGGGCCGGCCCGGACGCGACGAGCGTCAGGGACCGGAAGGGAGAGGCGTCGAGGAGAACGGCGGCACGGGCGATCTGGCCGCCGAAGGAGTGCCCGAGCAGATGGGCGGGGGCGCCGACGGCTTCGGCCTGCGCGAGGACGTCCAGCGCCAACTCTTCTCGTGCGTAAGCGGATTCGTCGTCGGCGGGCCCGTCCGACTCGTACTGTCCCCGTCCGTCGATGGCCACGCTCCGGTAACCGCGCGCTGCCAGCGGTGCGTGCAGGAGGGCGAAGTCCTCTTTGCTGCCCGTGAAGCCGGGGAGGAGCAGGGCGACGCCACGCTGTTCCACTCCGGGGGGTACGGGGGAGTCGACCACGGCGAAGGCTCCGCGGGGGGTGCGGAGTTGGTGAGCGCGGGCGTCGGGGGGTGGGGCGGGGGTCGTCACGGGGTGAGGGTAGCGGGGTTGGAGGCCGGGTTCTTTCGTGGGTGGGCGGGGTGGCCAAGGCCGGGGAAAGCGAACGGCCCGGTCCCACTCGGGGTGGGACCGGGCCGTTCGCGTGGGAGATCAGCTCTCCGTGGGCTCTGCGGCGACCGTGGCCTTGCGGGTACGGCGGACCTTGGGCTTCGCCTCGGCGACCTCCGGGGCTTCCGTGGCCTGGGCCGGGATGCCGGCCGGCTCGGTCACCTTGCGGGTGCGGCGCGTCCTCGGCTTGGCCTCGGCGGCAGCCTCCGGCTCGGGCGCCGTCGCGGCGACCTTGCGAGTGCGGCGGACCTTGGGCTTGGCCTCGGTGGCTTCGGCGGTGTCCAGCGCGGTCTCGGCGGTTGCCGTTGCCTTGCGGGTGCGGCGGGGCTTTGCCTCGGTGGTCGCCTCCGGCTCGGGGGCCGTCTCTACGGCCTTGCGGGTGCGGCGCGTCTTCGGCTTGGCCTCGGTGGCTTCGGCGGTGTCGACCGCGGTCTCGGCGGCTGTCGTTGCCTTGCGGGTGCGGCGGGGCTTTGCCTCGGTGGTCGCCTCCGGCTCGGGGGCCGTCTCTACGGCCTTGCGGGTGCGGCGCGTCTTCGGCTTGGCCTCGGTGGCTTCGGCCGTGTCGACCGCGGCCTCCGCCGCCTTACGCGTGCGGCGCGGCTTGGCTTCCGTCGTCTCGGCGGTGTCGACCGGGGCCTCAGCCGCCTTGCGGGTGCGGCGCGGCCTTGCCTCTGCCGTCTCCGCGGTGTCGACCGCGGCCTCCGCGGCCGGTTCGGCCGTCTTGCGGGTGCGGCGGCGCGGCTTGGCGGGCTCCGGCTCGGACTCCGTGGGCTCTGCCGGCGGTGCCGGGGTCTCCACGACCGTCTGCTCCACCGAAATCACCGTCGGCTCCGTGGACTTGCGGGTGCGGCGGCGGCGCGGCTTGGCCGGGGCCTCCTCGGTGATCGCCTCGGCGGTGTCCACCGCGGCCTCCGCCGACTCCGTCACCGTGGACGTCGTCGGCACCGACTCCGGTGCTGCCCCGCCACGGGTGCGGCGACGGCGGCGCGGGGTGCGGGTCGCGGTGGCCTCCTCGGCCGCCGGAGCAGCCTCGGGCGCGTCCGTGCCGGCCGGTGCCGGAGCCGCGTTCGGGTCCAGCGCGGACCCGCCGCGAGTGCGGCGGCGACGGCGCGGGGTGCGGTCCGAACGCTCGCGGTCGGCGGAACGGGACTCGTCCCGGCCGTCACCACGACCGCCCCGGCCACGCCCACGCGCACCGCGACCGCCGGTCTCGCCGAGGTCCTCGAGCTCCTCCGCCTCAAGACCGGCGCGCGTCCGCTCCGAGCGCGGCAGGACCCCCTTGGTGCCCGCGGGGATGTTCAGCTCCTCGAAGAAGTGCGGGGAGGTGGAGTACGTCTCCGGCGGGTCGTTGAAGCTGAGCTCCAGCGCCTTGTTGATCAGCTGCCAGCGCGGGATGTCGTCCCAGTCGACGAGCGTGATCGCCGTACCCGACGCGCCCGCGCGGCCCGTACGGCCGACACGGTGCAGATACGTCTTCTCGTCTTCCGGCGACTGGTAGTTGATGACGTGCGTCACGCCCTCGACGTCGATACCGCGGGCGGCGACGTCGGTGCAGACGAGGACGTCCACCTTGCCGTTGCGGAAGGCGCGCAGTGCCTGCTCACGGGCGCCCTGGCCCAGGTCGCCGTGGACCGCGCCGGAGGCGAAGCCACGCTGCTTGAGCTGGTCGGCGAGATCGGCGGCGGTGCGCTTCGTACGGCAGAAGACCATGGCCAGTCCCCGGCCGTCGGCCTGCAGTATGCGTGCGACCATCTCGGGCTTGTCCATGTTGTGCGCGCGGTACACGTGCTGCGAGATGTTCGCGACCGTCACGCCCTCGTCGTCCGGCGCGGTGGCGCGGATGTGCGTGGGCTGCGACATGTAGCGGCGCGCCAGGCCGATGACCGCGCCCGGCATGGTCGCCGAGAACAGCATGGTCTGACGGCGGGCCGGCAGCATGTCGATGATCTTCTCGACGTCGGGCAGGAAGCCCAGGTCGAGCATCTCGTCGGCCTCGTCGAGGACGAGCGCCTTGATGTGCTTGAGGTTGAGCTTCTTCTGGCCCGCGAGGTCCAGCAGCCGGCCCGGGGTGCCGACGATGACGTCGACGCCCTTCTTCAGGGCCTCGACCTGAGGCTCGTAGGCACGGCCGCCGTAGATCGCGAGAACGCGGACGTTACGCACCTTGCCGGCGGTCAGCAGGTCGTTGGTGACCTGCGTGCAGAGCTCGCGCGTGGGGACGACGACGAGCGCCTGCGGGGCGTCGGTGAGGTCCTCGGGCTTGGCGCGCCCGGCCTCGACGTCGGCGGGAACGGTGACGCGCTCAAGAAGCGGAAGGCCGAAGCCCAGCGTCTTGCCGGTGCCGGTCTTGGCCTGGCCGATGACGTCCGTGCCGGAGAGGGCGACGGGGAGCGTCATCTCCTGGATGGGGAAGGGGTTGATGATGCCGACGGCTTCGAGGGCCTCGGCCGTCTCGGTGAGAATCCCGAGATCGCGGAAAGTCGTAGTCAGGGTGCTGCCTCTTCTGTGTGCGCGGTGCGAGGCGAGCGCGGGGGTCTTTGACGGACCGTGCCGGGGGACGTCGGCTGCCATACGGTCGGGCCGTAAGGCACGGGACCACTGCCGACGCTCTAGCGCTCGTACCGCTGAGGGTGTCCCCCCGGGAATCCGTACGCACTGTGCCGTACGGACGAGGGGCTGTCGGGTCGGAGCCGATCGGGCCACCGACCGGGCATCCTCATACGTGCGGCCCGTCGAGACACCGTCGAATTACGTCGACGTACTCAGCAGGCGCATTACCACCATACCCCGGAATCGCGCACATGCGATGGCCGAATTGGTCACGTAGTCGTCGTCACACTGATTGACCAGGGACTTCCCCCGCGCGGAGAGCGGGCTATTGTGCGCTTCATGACCACCTCTGACAAGCCTGACCCCGCCGCGGACAGCTCGGAAGCCCCCGTCGAACACACCGGCGTCGCCGCCCAGGACTGGGCGACGGCCTCCGCCGACCCGCAGTACCGCGCCGCGGTCGTCGATCTGCTCGGCGCGCTCGCCTACGGGGAGCTGGCGGCGTTCGAACGGCTCGCGGAGGACGCCAAGCTGGCGCCGACGCTGGAGGACAAGGCGGAGCTGGCGAAGATGGCGTCGGCCGAGTTCCATCACTTCGAGCAGCTGCGCGACCGGCTGACCTTGATCGGCGAGGAGCCGACGCGGGCGATGGAACCGTTCGTCGCCGCGCTGGACGGCTTCCACAGGCAGACGGCGCCGTCGGACTGGCTGGAGGGGCTCGTCAAGGCGTACGTCGGTGACTCGATCGCCAGTGACTTCTATCGGGAGGTCGCGGCCCGGCTCGACTCGGACACGCGTGAGCTGGTGCTCGCTGTGCTGGACGACACGGGGCATGCAGGGTTCGCGGTGGAGAAGGTGCGGGCCGCGATCGAGGCGGATCCTCGTGTGGGCGGGCGGCTCGCTCTGTGGGCGCGACGGCTGATGGGCGAGGCGCTGTCGCAGTCCCAGCGGGTGGTCGCGGATCGGGATGCGCTGTCGACGATGCTGGTGGGTGGGGTGGCCGACGGGTTCGACCTCGCTGAGGTCGGGCGGATGTTCTCTCGGATCACTGAGGCGCACACCAAGCGGATGGCTGCGCTTGGGTTGGCGGCGTAAGCGCTCTGTGGGGGGCGGTTGCTGTTTGATTCGCGGCTGCGGGGTGCGTGGGGCTGGTCGCGCCCACGCGGCGGAGCCGCACACAGCCCCGCCCCCAGGGAGTTTTCCCCTTGCCGCTCAACGCCCTTTTCGATCTACGCCGTTGCCGAGCGGCCCAGGCGTCTTCCCGACGGGCGGAGCAGGAGCGAGAGCGACGCCGCTGAGACTGTCGCCGCGCCCAGGAGGATCAGGAACAGGTTTCCCGGGTCCAGGGCCGTGTGCGTGACGAACGCGCCGAAGAGGGCGCCGGCCATGCCCGTCGGCAGGACCAGTTTGCGGGCGGGCAGGCGGTGGGGCAGGCGGTGGGCCGCCGCCCATGAAAGGGCCAGGCCGAGGATGGCGGAGCTCAGCGCTTCCAAGAGCATGTTGGGGTCCCTCCCACATGGCCGGCCTGCTCGAAACGGTCGTAGCCGGTCATACCCCTGACCTGCGGAATCCAATCCTCCCCTGTGTTCGACTTGCGCTCCATCCATGAGGGAGAGCGGGTGGGGGAGCGGTGGAGGAACGACGGAGGGCCCGGCGGTTTCGGAAA
>NZ_JACMSF010000029.1 GCF_014257025.1 Streptomyces cupreus | reverse complement strand
ACGGCCCGGGACAGCACCTCACCAAGATCTTCATCAGCCTTCTAGGGCTTGTTGCGGAAGTCCGTACGGATGTGTACTTGTCCGCAGTGGTCGATCTCGACGACACGCGGCACTCGGGTGCCGGAACGCGTCCTGGCAGAGCCGGGCATCGCGCCGTCAGTGCCGTCGACTAGGTTCTCTCCGTTCGGCCCGACAGGCGGGCCGCCGAACTGGGAGGACTCGTCGCCGTGAGCATCCACATGCACATGCGCGCCGTCGCGGAATCCGAGATCCGGGACGACCACACCTGGCTTGCAGCGTTCATGTGGGAGGCCTGGGAGAACCACCCCGACGAGTACGCAGCGGGCATCGCCGAGTCGATCGACAAGGTCTGGGGCTCCGTCAATGACCTCTATGCCGCTGCCGGTGTCCTCGATGCGGATGCCGACGACTCTTGGGAGCTGCCGATTTACGGCGGGCGGCCGGTGGCACACAGCGCCGGTGCCGACCCCTCCAACCCGCCCCTGGGGATCCTGGAGCCGCCTGGGGTGTCACAGGCCGCAGGCTTCCTCGCACGTGTCTCGTTCGACGAGCTGTGGAACGTCGCCGGTGCCAAGCTCGTCTGGGCCGGCTGGGACGAGGCGCAGGTCAGGCAGGAGTTCCTTGACTATCACAGGGGCCTCCAAGGGTTCTATGGGCGGGCGGCTGCAGCAGGCCATGCCGTGGTCAGGGCGGTGTGGGCTTGAGACGTGGTCGCGTGCCGGTCACAGCCATTCGTTGATGGCGGCGACCAGCACTGTCGCTTCGTAGCGGACAGCAAGTTTGTCGTATCGCGTGGCGACGGCTCGGTGCCGCTTCAGCCGGTTGATGCCGCACTCGACGGCGTGCCGGGTCTTGTAGTCCTCCGGGTCGAACTTCGGTGGACGGCCGCCGCGGGAGCCGAGCTTCCTTCGGTTGCGGGCCTGGTCGACCTTGTCAGGGATGGTGCAGCGGATTCTACGTCTGCGCAGGTAAGCGCGGTTTTCCGGGAAGCGTACGCCTTGTCGGCCCGCACACGATTGGGGCGGACGCGTGGCCGGCCCGGCCCGATGCGAGGCACGCGGACTTTCTCCAGCACGGGTTCGAACTGCGGGGAGTCTCCACGCTGTCCTGCCGTCACCACAATCGACATGGGCTTCTGACCTTGCTCGACAGCCAGGTGCAGCTTGGTGGTGAACCCGCCACGCGACCTTCCTAGCCCGTGATCACGGGGCTCGGCGAACATGCCACCCGGCGGTTCCTTCTGCAGGTCGCCCTGCTTCCGGGCGCCGGCCGCATGCTGATGGGCGCGGCAGATCGTGGAGTCGACGCTCAGGTCCCATGTGATCGCACCCTTCACGTCGGCCAGGGACTGGAGACGGATGAGGATCCGATGCCAGGTGCCGTTCCGCTGCCATCGGCGGAACAGGTCGTAGACCCGGCCCCATGGCCCGTACTCGATGGGCACGTCCCGCCACGGCACACCGGTACGGACCCGGAACCGTATGCCATCGATCAGTCGCCGCCGAGGCCAGACAGGCGGCCGCCCCGCCCTGGCACCCTTCGGCAACAACGGCTCCAGCACCGCCCACTGCTCGTCCGTGAGATCTCCCCGACCCATGAGACGTGATCATTCACAGCCCAAGATCCACTTTCGATACACGGCCTAGCCCCAATGCCGTGATGCCGTTGGCGATGTACGCGCTGGCTTGGCCGCCTTCAGGTCTGGCCCGTTGCGGGCTGCTGCAACAGGCGGCAGATGCCCGCGCGCAGGGCGAGGGTGCGCTGGCAGGTGCGGCAGGTGCCGGTGCGGGGGTGGTTGCGGCGCCAGGCGCGGCAGCCCTGGCACAGCCAGCTGGTGGTTCGGGTCACGCCCCAGGCCAGGCAGTCGAGGCAGGAGTCCACCTGCTGGGGTGCGTACTTGTGGCAGCGCGCGCACAGTCCCGCCGAGTAGTAGCCGGTCATCGATCCGCATCGGCGGCAGGGCGGCGGGATCAGTGGTCCGCCGGGTGCGCACTGGTGGCAGTAGCGTCTGCGGCTCGGGCTGATGGCCGGCCGCTTCTGGCACCGGGGGCAGGTGGGAGGCCGCATCGGCGGCCGGGGCGGCTGCGCCACGGTGAACAGCGGCGGCTGCACCACCGACCGGCGCCGCCGCGGCGGCGGCCGCCACACGGGCTGGCCCGTGGTCGTCGGCGAGCCGGCCTGCTTGCGGGTGCGGAAGGTGCCCATCTGGGAGGCAATCGACTGGGCGAGGCGTGTCTGCTCTTTGCCCCAGCGGGTCTTCGCCGCGGTCAGGTCCTCACGGAGGCGGGTTTCGACTCGTGCGCACTCGTCTGCGGTCCGGCACTGGAGGTGGGCTTCGGTCAGGCGCTGTTCGACGGCAGGGAAGTGGGTCCGGGCGTCGACGGCGGCCGACTCGTCGAGCAGGGCACGGGCCGCGTCACGGGCGCGGACCGCCGTCTCCATCTCGCCCGAGAGCCGACCCAGAGCCTTGTCTGCCTTCGCACACGCGTCTTCCTTCTCGGCGATCTCCTTGGCGATGTCTTCCAGACGGCGGGAGATCTCGTCAAGGTCCTTCGACGCGGCCTCCAGGCGTTGCTTTTCTTCGTTCAGTTCGGTGATGTGCCGGACGGCGGCCCGCCAGTCGATCTCGCTGTAGTCGTGCATGGCCGCGAGCTGGGCCAGGACCTTGTCGAGGCTGATGCTGTCCTCGTGGGCGGCCGCCAGCGCCTGCTTCTTCTCCGCGAGGCTCCGCTGGGCTGCGTGGACCCGGCCCGCCCGGTCGAGGAGCGCGTCGATCTTCGCCTGGTTCGTCCAGCCCAGCACGTAAGAGCTGCGATCGTCGATGCGGGTGGTGTCGTTCTTCTCGTGGCGGCCGCGTGCACCCTTGATCAGACCCTGACGGGTGATGGCCAGGTCAGCGCGCCGGAAGTCCTCCATCGTCTCAGTGCATTCGTGCGAGGCGAGGCGTTCCAGTTCGCCCGCGAGCCACTGGGCGAAGGGCGAGTCCTGCCTGACCTCGAGCTTGGTGAACAGCGCGGTGGAAGTGGTGTGCTGTGAACGTCGAGGAGGGAGCTTGTCGGGGACGCGGAAGTAGACCAGCTTGGTCCCGAGGTGATGGTCGTTGATCCAGCCGGATACACGGCCGTACTGGTCACCGGGAACGAGGAGGGACAGCGCGAACCCCCGCAGCAGTCGCTCGGCGGCGCCGGCCCATGCCTGCTCGTCCTCGCGGACCTGGATGAGTTCGCCGGCGAAAGGAAGTGTGACTTCTTCGATGCCGAGCTCACGGCACAGGCGAGTGCGCAGCTCCAGCTGCTTCCTGGGGATGTTGCTGCGCCGCGAACGCAGGCTGACCAACTCGTCGTTGAGGTCCTTGGCCTGCTGCCGCAGACGGTCGGATTCGACCGCGTTTTCCTCCAGGGCCTCACGGGTGTCGTGCTTGGCCGTGGCGACGTCTTCCTGCGCACGAGCGATGTCACGACTGGTTTTGAGGGCCAGCGAGGCCGCGGAACGACCGCTGAACGTGACCTGACCTGCGTGAATCTGGACTCAGAAGAGACCGACCTCGGCATGCGAGGCGCCACAGGTCCCCGAAAGAGCAATGGTTAAAGGACCGTTTGCGTTTTGGCATGGACATAAAGTCGCTCACCCGCGTTCGTGCAGGTCAGCGAGTTTGTGCGCCGAGCGCCACCAGTTGGCGGGCCAGGCGCAGGGTGGTCGCCTTGGGTAATCCGGCAAGGGCGGTGAGCGACAGTTCACCGGTGCCCGGACCGAAGCATGCCAGGAGACGGAAGGCACGTTCCAACACGGGCTCACCAGGGGTTCGATACCGAGCCGGGACGTCACGGTGTCCCTCGGCATCGGCGACCTTTGCGCCGTTCATGCCTGAAGACACGGTCGGCGCGACCGGCCCGGTTCCGGGCCGGAGCGTTGTGTGAGATACCCCAAACAGCCACGGACCGCATGGACTACCCGCTGTCAGCGGGCCCCGTGGTGCGGGCGTTGCCGCTCCTCGGCGCGGAACCCGGCGGGGGTAGGCGCAGGTTTCGAGCCGCCCGTACCCGCTCGTCCCGCTGTACCGGGCGGACGGTTCTGCCCGGTAAGCGGGTGGCGGTGCTCGGGGTCCTCAGGGGCTGAGCGGGGACGCTTGGGGCGGTGTCCTGGTCACTTCGCCGTCGCGGCGGCTGACATTGAATCGGCAGTCGGCAGGGTCTCGGAGCCGGCCGCGGAGATCTCGCCGACGTCGGCAGGCAGTGTCTCTTCTTCCGTGTCCGCGGGCAGCGGGTTGTAGATGAGGGCGAGGTGCAGTCCGTAGGCCCAGTGCCAGACGAAGACCGTGAGGATGTAGTTCCAGCCCAGGTCGAGGCTGAGGAATCCGGGGTCCGTGTCCCGGGCGGGGCCGTAGATGCGGGGGGTCATGAACGCCACGCTGATGATCGCGAGCAGCGTGCCGAACACCAGGCCCTTGGCGAGGTTGCCGACGACGGTGTTGCGCCAGGGCAGGAGGGGATGCAGGGCGCAGGCGAAGACGACGGCGAAGACGATGCCGTCCAGGTAGTGGAAGGCGCCGCCGACGGTGAACTTCTCAAGAGGGGAGGCGAAGGGCACATAGACCCAGCCGTTGGCTGTGTTCCAGTCGAGTCGTGTCAGTCCGACGCCGGGGAACCAGTAACCGAAGATCGTCGCTACGTGGGTGGCGATGACACCGCCGACCAGTGCTGCGGCGACGCGGTGGCGGGTGGCCCACAGGCGCCACCAGGCGGTTTCATCGTTGATGCTGCTGAGGTGTGGCATGGGTGCGACTCATTTCTGGGCGTGGGCATGGGCGTGCGCGTGGGCGGTGGTGGGGGGAAGCTGCTGCGGCGGACCAGGCCCGCTGTGTCAGGGCCAAGTCCACGTGAAGGACCGGGCGTGACCGATGCCGGTGCGGTGCTGGGCTGGAATGCGATGGCCGCGTGGTTGCAGGATCGCCGACCAGGTTGATTCCGATTATCGGAGTGCTTATATTGTTTATCGGTATCGACAGTGTGAGTCGGGAGTCCGGCCGCGTCAACACATCGGTAGAACCTTGTTCACGTGGCCGCAATGAGAGCCGTGTTCGTCACGTGGGACCGAAGGGGCGATCTGGTGCCTGAGATTTCCAAGACCGCGGATCAAGCGCTCGCGCTGCTGCTGAGCATTGGTGAGGAGGGCGGGGCGACCGCGGCCGCGTTGGCCGACCGGCTCGGGATGCACCGCACCGTCGCCCACCGGCTTCTGGCGACGCTGGAGATGCGCGGCTTTGTGCGGCGTGTGCCCGACGGTTACGACCTCGGATTTGTGCTGCGGCGTCTCGCGGCGCAGGTGGAGCCGGAGATGCTGCAGGTCGCGCGCGCGATCATGGAAGATCTGAGTGCGGCCACCGGTGAGGCCACGGTGCTCAGCCTCCGTGAAGGGGACGACGCCGTGACGGCCGTCCTGGTCCCGGGCACCCGCCACATGGTGCGCGTCGCGCTGGAACCCGGGTTCCGCCACCCCTTGCACACCGGGGCGGCCGGCCGGGCGATCCTCGCCCACCTGGAGGATCGCGTCCGCCGGCGGATCGTCAAGGCGGGCCCGGATCCCGAAGTCCTGAAGGCGCAGCTTGAGGAGGTCGTGCGCCTGGGGTACGCCCGCTCCCACGACGAATTGCAGGAGGGGCTGTGCGGGATCGCGGCCCCGGTCGTCGGCAAGGGCGGCCTGGTGGCGAGCCTGAGCCTGGTCGTTCCCCTCAGCCGCGCTGATGACCTGCAGTCGTGGGCGGGTGACGTGGTCGAAGCGGCCGCGCGTCTGCGCGACGAGCTGGACGCCGACGCGCAGAACCACTGACGGCACGTGACCGTGTCGGTCGGCTGGGTGCGGCCCGCCAACCGACATGCCACTGCGTTGTCGGCCCCGCGAGCCGCGCACGGCGGGTGCTGCAGTGCGGACTTCGCAGGCCAGCGCTGGCGTCGGCGCCCGTTCCGGGGACGTCCGGTTGCATGACGTGAGAAGAGTCCCGCGGCATCAGGTGAGCGATCCAGACTGCTGAAGTCCGATTATCGGTGTCACTTGTCCTATTAACGAGATCTAGGTACGCTCTCGGGAGAGCCGAGAAGACTTCTTCCCGTGGAAGGGGCACGGCGGACGCGCCCCTTTTTTTGCCCGTACGGGCGGTGCCACCCTCCGCCCAGCAGGCATGAGGGGCGCCGGGCCCGGACCGAGAGACATGCCATGCGGCGACATCCATCGCATGGCCCCGTGACAGCCAACCGGCCACGCGGATCTCGACAGCCCGCTCACCAGGCCAACGCCGCTCGGCGCCTGCCCCGGACTCGCGCCGCACCCCGCGGCGATCATCACTAAGGAACCAGCCATGGCGTACTACCGCCGCATGGGTGCGGTCCCCCCAAAACGGCACACTCAGCACCGTCGCGACGACGGCGGCCTCTCCTACGAGGAGCTGATCGGGGAGGACGGCTTCTTTGCCGACTCCTCGTTGCTCTACCACCAGTTCATTCCGTCGGCGATCGTCGCCAGCAGGCCCTGGGAACCGCCGGAAACCGGGACTGTTCCCAACCACCCCCTCAAGCCACGCCACTTGCGGCTGCATGACCTCTTCCCGGGGCAGGACTGGAAGGCGGCGGACGCGGTGACCGGCCGGCGCCTGTTGTTGGCCAACGAGGACGTGCGCATCTCCTACGTCGCAGCAGGCAGCCCCTCGCCGCTGTACCGCAACGCCATCGGCGACGAGTGCGTGTACGTCGAGAACGGCAGCGCCCTGGTGGAGACGTCGTTCGGCAGTCTGGAGGTCGGGCGGGGTGACTACCTCGTCGTGCCCCGCGCGACCACTCACCGCTGGCTGCCCACGGGCTCCGAGCCGCTGCGCGCGTACTGCATCGAGGCGAACAGCCACATCACCCCGCCGAAGCGGTATCTGTCGCGCCACGGGCAGCTGCTGGAGCACGCCCCCTACTGTGAACGCGATCTGCGGGGACCGGACGGGCCGCTGCGGGTGATCGACGAGGGCGAGAGCGAGGTCCACGTCAAACACCGCGGCCCCGGACCGGGCGGTGTCGCCGGGACCGTCGTCACCATGCCACATCATCCCTTCGACGTCGTGGGCTGGGACGGCTGCCTCTACCCCTACGCCTTCAGCATCGGCGACTTCGAACCGCTCACCGGCCGGATCCACCAGCCGCCGCCCGCCCACCAGGTGTTCGAGGGGCACAACTTCGTGATCTGCAACTTCGTGCCTCGCAAGGTCGATTACCACCCCTTGGCGATCCCGGTGCCGTACTACCACTCGAACGTCGACTCCGACGAGGTCATGTTCTACTGCGGTGGCCAGTACGAAGCCCGGGAGGGGGCCGGAATCGGGCAGGGATCGGTGTCACTGCATCCGGGCGGGCTGCCGCACGGGCCGCAGCCGGGCGCCCACGAGCGCAGCCTGGGCGTGGAGTTCTTCGACGAACTCGCCGTCATGGTGGACACCTTCCGCCCGTTGCAGCTGGGCGCGGCGGCGGCCGACTGCGAGGACCCCGAGTACGCCTGGACATGGCTGGACCAGGGCGCCGAAGGGCGGCGGCGATGACCGCGGCCCCGGCGGCAGTGCCGCTGGTCTACCAACTGGTCGACGATGCGGGGCTGTTCCCGCCGGAAGCCCTCTCCATGGCGGCGGCCACGGCCCGGCACCGCAGGGACCGCGCGGTGCGACATCCCGCGCTCACCCACCGGTTCCTCTGCCCGGCCGACCGCCTGCCCGAACTGGTCGACACTCTCGGCCCCGAGGACCACTTCCGCCTCGGGCTGATCACGCGGCTCGATGCCGCCACGCTCCGTGGTGTGCTGCCCCGGCTGACGGCCGACCCTCGCATCCAACTCGCGGGAGTCGAGGGACCGTTGCCGTCCGGAACGGATCATCCGAGGGCTGCGGCACAGCGGGCACTGGCCGCACTGCGCGAGATACCCGCGCAGGTGCCGGGATATGTCGAGGTGCCGCTCACGGAGGACCGGCCGTCGATGCGCGCTGTTCTGAGCGTGCTCGCCGATGGCGGACGCGCGGCGAAGGTGCGCTGCGGCGGAATCCATGCCGTGCTGTTCCCGAGCAGCGCGTGGCTGGGGGCCTTCGTGCACGCCTGCGCCACTGCCGGCGTCCCCTTCAAGGCGACCGTCGGCCTCCACCAAGCCGTTCGCCATCGCGACCAACGGACCGGCTTCACTCACCACGGATTCCTCAACCTGCTCCTGGCAGTGTGCCGGGTCGTCGACGGCGGCACCGTGGACGACGCGGTGGCGGCGCTTGAATCCACCGACGCGCAGGCGCTGGCCGCCGAGGCACACCAGCTGTCCCCCGGCACGGCCGACGCGGCCCGGGCGCTGTTCGTCGCCTACGGCTCGTGCAGCACCAGCGAGCCGCTCGACGACCTGCGCGCCCTCGGCCTGGCGGAAGGGGAGGGCGCCGTATGACCCGCTCCTGGGTGCCCGTGCCCGACGACAGCGACTTCCCCGTGCACAACCTTCCCTACGGAGTGTTCTCCCGGGCCGGGGACCAGCCGCGGGCGGGCGTGGCCCTCGGCGACTTCGTCGTGGACGTCTCCCGACTGGACCTGCCCCATGCCGCCGATTTCGCCACCACGACCCTCAACGCCTTCATGGCCAGGGGATCCGGCGCCTGGCGCGCGGTGCGCTCCCGGCTCACCGAGCTGCTGACCGATCAGACCCACCGTCACTCGGTGGCGCCCCACCTGATCCCCCGCGCCGAGGTGGCCCTGCACCTGCCCTTCGAGGTGGCCGACTACGTCGACTTCTACGCCTCGGAGCACCACGCCACCAACCTGGGCCGGATCTTCCGGCCCGCGCAGGAGCCCCTCACCGCGAACTGGAAGCACCTGCCCATCGGTTACCACGGCCGGGCGGGCACCGTCGTCGTCTCCGGCACGCCGGTCGTGCGCCCGCGCGGGCAGCACAGGGCCGCCGGCGGGGCCGGTCCCTCCTTCGGGCCGTCGCAGCGACTGGACATCGAGGCCGAGGTCGGATTCGTGGTCGGCACCCCGTCCGCGCTGGGCGCGCCCGTCCCCGGATCGGCCTTCGCCGACCACGTCTTCGGCGTCGTCCTGGTCAACGACTGGAGTGCCCGCGACATCCAGGCGTGGGAATACGTGCCCCTCGGTCCCTTCCTCGGCAAGTCGTTCGCGACCTCCGTCTCCCCCTGGGTGGTGCCCCTCGACGCGCTGGCCGCCGCACGCGTCACCCCGCACCAGGAGCCGACACCGCTGCCGTACCTGACCGAAGGACGGCGCTGGGGCCTGGACATCACGATGGAGGTCCGGCTCAACGGGCACGTGATCTCCCGCCCGCCCTACGGCACCGCCTACTGGACGCCCGATCAGCAACTCGCCCACATGACCGCCAACGGCGCGTCGCTGCGCACCGGTGATCTCTACGCCTCGGGCACCATCTCCGGGCCCCGCCGCGATCAGCGCGGCTCGCTCATCGAGCTGACCTGGAACGGCAGCGAACCCCTCGATCTGCCCGACGGTTCACGCCGCGCGTTCCTCCTGGACGGCGACACCGTGACCATCAGCGCCGTCGCACGCGGGGCGGACGGTACGAGGCTCGGTTTCGGAGACGTGACCGGCACCATTCAGCCGGCCGGCTGACACCTTACGGAGAGCACATGGACAAAGTCGTTTCGTCTCCGGCGGCAGCCGTCGCCGACATCCCCAGCGGAGTCTCGATCGCGGTCGGCGGCTTCGGCCTGTGCGGCATCCCGCGGGAGCTGATCGAGGCCCTGCACAGCACCGGAGTGGATGACCTGCACGTGGTCTCCAACAACTGCGGGGTCGACGACTGGGGTCTGGGTCTGCTGCTGGCCGACCGGCGGATCAGCAGGATGACCAGTTCATACGTGGGCGAGAACAAGGAGTTCGCCCGCCAGTTCCTTGCCGGGGAACTTGAGGTCGAGCTGATCCCGCAGGGCACGCTGGCCGAGAAACTCAGGGCCGGCGGGTGCGGCATACCCGCCTTCTACACCGCATCGGGGGTGGGCACACCCGTCGCCGACGGCGGTGTCCCCTGGAGATACCACGCCGACGGGACATTGGCCACGGCATCGCCGCCCAAGGAGACCCGCCGTTTCGCCTTCGGTGGGAGAACACGGGAGTACCTGCTGGAGGAGTCACTCGTGTGCGACGTCGGCCTGGTGCACGCCGCGGCCGGAGACCGCCACGGCAACCTGGTCTTCCACGCCTCGGCCCGGAACTTCAACCCGCTGTGCGCCATGGCCGGCCGGCTCACCGTCGCACAGGTCGAGGAACTCCTCGAACCCGGCGAGTTGGACCCGGACCAGATACACCTGCCGGGAGTCTTCGTCCAGCGCATGGTGGTGGTCGGCACCGACACCGAAAAGCGGATCGAACGCACCATGGTCCGGCCGCGCGAAACGGCACAGGCCGGAGGAGCCGCATGAAACCGGGCCTGACACGCGAGCAGATGGCGGCCAGAGCGGCCGCCGAACTGGCCGACGGCGCCTACGTGAACCTCGGCATAGGTCTTCCCACCCTCGTGCCCAACCACCTGCCGCCGGGCGTCAACGTGGTGCTGCAGTCGGAGAACGGCATCCTCGGCGTGGGCCCCTACCCCTACCCGGGAGAAGAGGATCCCGACCTGATCAACGCCGGCAAGGAGACGGTCACGACCATGGCCGGAGCCTGCTACTTCGACTCCGCCACCTCCTTCGGAATGATCAGAGGCGGCCACATCGACACCGCCATCCTCGGGGCCCTGCAGGTCTCCGCCGCCGGCGACCTGGCGAACTGGATGATCCCCGGCAAGATGGTCAAGGGCATGGGCGGGGCGATGGACCTCGTCCATGGCGCGACCCGGGTGGTGGTGCTCATGGAGCACACCGCCAAGGACGGTTCCCCCAAGATCGTCAGTGAGTGCACGCTTCCCCGCACCGGCCGCAACGTGGTCCACCGCGTCATCACCGACTTGGCCGTGCTCGACGTCACGCGCGACGGACTGGTCCTGCGCGAACTCGCCCCCGGCGTCAGCGTCGACGACGTACGCGCCGCGAGCGAGCCCGCGCTGCTGCTCCATCCGCGCCTGCAGCAGGTCTGAGCAGACATTCGCGCCGCCACATGTAAGGACGAACATGCGCAACCCTTCCCACTCGGACCCTGCTGAGGCCGCCGCGCTCTACCTCAGCGACCTGGACCATGAATCCCTGTATTCCAACGCCGAGTTGAGCCACGCGATAGCGGAGACGGTGGCCGCGTTCGGCGATCACGAGCAGGTGCTGGGCACCTATGCGGACGCACTGGCAAGCGGCGAAGCGGCCTCCCAGGAAGTGCGCCGGCGGCGGCGTTCCTGGGCGCTGCGCATGGCCGACGAAATCGCCCGCACTACGGCGCCGCGCGCCCGGCCTGGCGTGCCCCGGCCGGGCGACGTGACCGACGCGGTGCTGACGAGAAGGGCCTCATGACCATGGCCGGTGCGCCCCCGTCACCACCCCGCGAGCCCGTCGAAACGTATGCGTACGAGCAGATTCGCGCCACCGGCGAGTACCGGCAGCTGCGCCGGAGGCGCCGCTCGGTCTCGTTCACCGCCACCGCCGTCATCCTCACCGTCTACCTGGGCAATGTCCTGCTGGCCAACGAAGCGCGAGACCTCATGAGCTCCACAGTGGCCGGCCACACCACCGTGGGCCTCGCCCTGGGACTGGCCGTGTGCATGGCTGTACCCCTGGCGGCCTGGTGGTATCAGCGCCGCCTGGCAACCGACCTGGACCCCCTGGCCGACCAACTGGCCGCGGCCCTCAAGTACCTGAGAGGGCACCGTTGAACAGCACCCACGCGCTCACCTCGTCCGAGCAGCCCTATCCGGCGTTCGCCATCTTCGTGGTCTGCGTCGTCTGCGCCCTCCTGCTGTCCGTGTGGTTCAGCCCGCACCGGGACACGACGGAGGACTTCTTCATCAACAACCGCAGACTCACAGCGGCGCAGAGCGGACTCGCCATGTTCGGCGAGTACATCTCCGCCGCGGCACTGCTCGGGGTGCCCGGGTTGATCGCCCTGTCCGGGTACGACGGACTGCTCTACCTACTCGGGCCGATCATCGCCCTGACCATCATCCTCTTCCTGATCGCCGAACCGTTCCACACCTCAGGGCGATTCACCATCGCCGATGCGGTGGCGCGCCGGCTGCGACCACGTCCCGTGCACACGGCCCTGGGCATCTCCACGCTCGCGGCCTCCATGCTGTACCTCATCGCGCAACTGGTCGGAGCGGGGGCGCTGGCCGCTCCCATCCTGGGCCTCGCCGGCCCGGCAGCGCAGCGCGCGCTGGTCGCCTCCCTCGGCATCCTGATGATCCTCTACGTGGTGATCGGCGGCATGAAGGCAGCCACCGTGATGCAGTGCATCAAGGCCGTTGTCCTGCTGGCCGGCAGTGGCCTCCTGGCGATTCTGGTGCTCGCCGAATTCGGCTGGAATCCCGGCGCCCTGCTCACAGCGGCGACACGAATGAGCAGTGCGGGAGACGCACTTCTCCGGCCCGGTCTGCTCTTCAACGACGACCTGACCGGCCAACTCGACGTGTTCAGCCTTCAGTTGGCATTCGTCCTGGGCGCCGCATCCTTGCCCCATCTCCTCACCCGCCTGTGCGCGGTGCCGACAGCACGTACAGCGCGATCCTCCGTCCGCGGAGCGGCCGTCCTCACGTCCGTCTTCGGTCTGATCGTCGTCGTACTGGGCTTCGGCGCGACAGCCATACTGGGAAGCGACGCCATCCCGCACCCCGGTAACACGGCCACTCTGCTACTGGCCGAAGCCCTGGGCGGCCCACTCCTGCTCGCGATGCTGGCCTTCGTCGTATTCGCCACGATTCTGGCGGTGGTGTCCGGCGTCATGCTCGCCGCGGCGACGTCCCTCGCTCACGACATCTACCGTTCGACCATCAAGGCCGGCCGGACATCCGACAAACGGGAACTCTTCGTAGCCCGAAGCGCTGTGGTGCTGATCGGCGGCACGGCCATCACCATGTCCATGTACGTCCAGAACATCAACGCCTCGCTGCTGATCGGACTCTCCTTCGCGGTCGCGGCCTCCGCGAACCTGCCGACGCTTCTCTTCACGTTCTACTGGAAGGGGTTCACCGCGACCGGTGCCGCCTGGAGCGTCTACGGCGGACTGATCTCGTCACTCGGCCTGGCCGTCTTCTCGCCCGCCGTGTCCGGAAATCCAAGGGCCCTTCTGCCAACCGCGAACTTCGCCTACTTCCCACTGCAGAACCCCGGCCTCGTGTCCATCCCGCTCTCCTTCCTCCTCGGCTGGCTCGGATCGACCCTCGGCAGGGAGCGGGCAGACGAGATCAGTTACGCCGAATGGGAAGTCCGCACCCTGACCGACACCAAGGCGACCCGACCGGGTCACTGATCGCCTCCACCGAGCCGAGCGGTCATCGTGAGCACTGCTGTCTCCCTCACCTGGCCGGGGGCGGTATCGCGCAAGTGTCCATCAGTGGCACGTCGGCAAGTCTTCCTTCGCGTAGGCGACTTGGCTGTCAGTTGCTCGGCTCGCGCCGTTCCTCATGCCGAGGAGTGGTGCGTACCCGCGCGCCGCCGGTGCGCTCGGAGAGCCCGCGGGCTGGATCGAAATGGCTAAAACGGGTCTACGACGTGGGCGTTGCCCGCTGTGAAGCCTGTGTGCGGTCATCGCAGTGAGCTGGATCACTGAAGCCGATTTCGCGGTGATGTTCGGCGGTTGGCGCGCGCTGGAATGGTGGGGTCACCTCTGTGACAGGTGTGCCTCACGTGACTTTCTTCTGCGGCTCTTTGCCGGCCTTCTGTGGGGTGGATACGTCGTGAGTCGTCGTACGTCGCATGCGTAGAGACCGCTGAACCTGAAACGACGGGCGTGGCTGACGCTCGGTGCCGTGGTCCTGGGAGGCGGGGGCGTGGTGACGTACGCGGTCGCCAGCCCGTCCGGCGACCCCGGTGCGGCGGGCCGCGCCAAGCGGCCGGTGAAGGTCTACGACCTCGCGCTGAAGGGGTCCACGGGCGACCGGCGGGAGCTGCCGCGCACGGACACCGAGCAGTTCTCGCTGGTCGGCGTCTCCTGGACGGGCGCCGTCAAGCGACTCGACGGCACCGCGCAGGTGCGCACCCGCGCCCTGGAGAGCGGCGAGTGGAGCGCCTGGCAGGACCTCCGAAGTGAACATCGACCCTCCGGAGGACCGGGATGCGCGGCGCGTCCGAGCCGGCCAGCCAACGGCCAGTTACGGTCTGTTGCTGATCAGGTACCCGAGATAGCCTGTTCTGTGCCCTGTACGGCACAACCGGCGACACACGAGGGGGATCGTGGACGGGCGCGACGTGCGCGGGCACTACGAGGGGCTGGCTTCTGAATACGACGAGCACTGGGTCTACGGTCCGGACTACGTTCCCTGGATGTCCGGCAGGATCGCGGAGGTGCTGCGGCTTGTCCCCACGGACCGGATCGCCGACGTCGGCTCCGGTACCGGCCTGTTCGCCAGTGAAGTAGCCCGGCAGCTCCAGCCCCGTCATCCGATTCTGTGCGTTGACCCTTCCGAGGCGATGCTCGGCCAGCTCGGGACGCCGCCCCCGGCCGACCTGACGCCGATCGTTGCTTCCGCCGAGGACATCGCCGAGGCTCGTGCGCGCCTGCCGTACGAGCAGCTCGATGCGATGTGGTTGAAGGAGTCGGTGCATCACGTGGCCGATCCTGCGCACACGCTGCGCGGCCTGGCCGATCGGCTGGCGCCCGGAGGCCGGTTGCTGGTGGTGATGCTTCCGGCCACCATCCAGTACCCGCTGTTCGAGGCGGCCCTTGCGCGCTTCGAGGAGTTGCAGCCGGACCCGGCCCTCATTGAGGGACACCTGCGTGCTGCCGGGCTGGAAGCCGGCCTCAGCTACGTCGAGCATGAGCTGCGCATCGACCGGGACAAGTGCCTCGGCATGGTGCGTGCCCGCTACATGTCCCTGCTCTCCACCTTCAGCGACAGTGAGATCGAGAAGGGCATCGAGGAGATGCGGGCCGCTCATCCGGAGCCAGCCCTGGTGTTTCCGGACCGGTTCGCGTTTGTCCTCGGTCGGCGCGGTGGGGAGTCCGCGTGAGCGCCTTGGTCGATGAACGGCTGCGGCGCCTGCGGAGCGAACTCGACGATCACTCGCGGATCGCCGATCGTCTGGGGCTTGATCTGGAACGGCCGTTACGGTCCCTCAACGACGGCTATCCCGAGAACGCGGTCGCCCTGGTCGGGAAACTGACCGAGAAGCTCCTCAAGGAGCTGTGGCGTCATCACGGTGTCGAGGGTGACCCTTCGACGAAGGCCCTCAACGACCTGGTCAAGCGCTGCCGTCCGTACATCCGCAGCAGCACAGTCGTGGACGCGCTGGAGGACATTCGTCGGCTGCGCAACCGGTCCACGCACGACGGGTACGACATCAGTGACGAGGACGGGCTGCTGGCGGTCCGCAGGCTCGTGGACGTGCTGGTCTGGTTCACCAACACCGGGAGCGCGGCCCTGCTCGGGGGCGAGCCCCATGGTGCCCGAGGTGGCGCGCCGCTGCGAGTTCCTCGCCGGGCTGTACGTCACCCTCGGTTACCGGCAGGCGAAGGGGTTCGGGAGACGATTCACCCGGGTGAAGTCCTCTCCTCTCGGGATCAAGAACCCTGCCGAAGATGCGCGAGAACATCGGCGAGAGCCAGCTCGTACTGGTCCTTGTCCTTTTCCCAGTGCGCCATCACCGAGGCTGCTGCCTCGGCCATCTCGCTCGGGAGCTCTGCCTCCCTGAGCGTGTCAGCGACCTCCTGCATCTCGGGGCCCCATCGCCATGCTCGTGCGGCCACGCTGGGCAGGTACTCCGGATCCGAGAGGATCTGCGACGGCATCCTCCGCGCCTCCTCTGTGAGCAGGTCGGCGACACCGTGGGCATCAGCGAGGGCGTGCGAGACGCCGGCCAGGGTGCGGGCGGACTTCTGGAAGCCCGCGAACGATGCCTTGAGGGCTGCAGCAGAGCCAACGTGTCCGCCTGCGCTGCGCACTTCCACTGCAGATTCCTTGAACAGGGTGCGCATGAGTTCTGAGGCTCCGTCGTCACCGGCGACGTACAGTCGACACGACTGACCTGCCCTGGGTGGAGGACCGAAGATCGCCCCGTCAAGTACGACGGGGGCCGGGCGGATTTCGCTCGCAATTCGTTCCATGCGCTGTGGGCTGATCGCGTTGGGCAGACCATCACCGTGCCGGGCGCCGAGCGGGTCGACGTGCCCGCCGTCGACGACTCCGAACTGCCGCAGGAAGTGAAGACCGCGGCCCGTCTGCAGGAGGACCTCCGGGCCTGGGCGGAGAAGGAGCTGCTGCCCATGCGGATGCAGCAGGCCGAGCGGGTCGCCGTACGCGGTGGCGACACCGTAGCTCGCCGACGGCGGCTCGATGGACGTCCTCGATACGGCCGGACAGCTCGCCGAGCTTCGGCAGCGCACCGATCACCTCCTCGACCGGATCGCGGTCAACTCTCGTCTCACCTCGGCTGGGTTGGGACCCTCGACCCCACCGCTCTGCCATCCGGATACGACCTTGAACTGGCCCTCGGCCCCCTGGACTCCCTGATCGGGGAGATGCGGCTGGTCCGTGACCACAAGTACACGCTCCTGCTGAAGTTCGTCGCCCGCCTCCACCAGGCCGGACGCGTCTGGCCAGTGGGAGAACTCCCGGCCGCCCGGCTGGCGTTCAGTCCGCTCACACCCACCGACCAAGCGGCGGTGCTCGACCTGGTCGTCAAGGCCTACGCGGCCGGGGTCATCTCCCTGGAGACCGCGGTGCGGATGCTGATGGACGCCGGATTCCCCATTGACAGCGCAGCAACCGAGATCGACCTCATCCAGGCCCGCGCGTTCGACGCCGCCGCCCGCCTCGCCGACGCCACCGGAGACAACGCGGCCGTGCGCGAGTACCTCGGCCTTACTGAAGATGCCAGTGAGACCGGGCCCGCGCCCCTCATCCCCACACCACCCCTGGCCGACGCTGCACCAGTCGTGAACCCGGACGACGACACACTGGAGTGATCTGCTGCCCCGCCGTCGGGCCTGGGAGAGTCACGGCACCTGCTCGTGTACCAAGGAGAATCGCGGTGCGCTGCGACACTTCAGAGTGTCAAAGTGGGCGATGGGCACTAAGGAGACGGAGACGGGATGCTCGATTTTGACTCCTCCAGGGCTGTGGTCGGCCTGCCCGAACGGCAGAACCTGATCAAGGCTGTGCTGGGAGCTTCGCCCGCCGATGAGAAGCTGTGGTTGGAGTGGAAGTCGACGCTGGAGCTGAACAAGGCGGCTGGGCGTTTCACGGTGGCGAAGGCGATCTTGGGCTTCGCGAACCGGATGCCGGATGTCGCCTCCCAGTGGGCTGAGGGCCATGCCTATGTCTTGGTGGGCGTCGAACCCGGGAATCTTTGTGGCACCCCTGAGTTTGACCCTGCTGACCTGTTTCCCTGGTTGACCCAATACACGGGGGAGAGACTGCGCTTCGACGTCACGTATGTGCCGTTCGATGCCGGCGCGGGCACCCAGCAGGTGATGCTCGTCGACGTGGTATCGCCACAGTGGGGCGACCCCATCCACGCGCTGCAGAAGACGTACGACACCTTCCAGAGCGGCACGGTGTTTGTCCGGCTGCCCGGGAAGTCGATGCCTGCGCGGCCTGCCGACATCGACGCTCTGTCGGCGAGGCTGCTGCGGGGTGAGCGGCAGATGGACATTGAGCTTGCCCTGATGGACGGCGCCGTAGTGGATCTCTGGGTGAGCGAGTCCGAGTTGGAGGAGCTCTTGGAAGCGCGACGTCGGGAGCTGCTGGCGTCGCTGCCGCAGCCGCGAACACCGGCGCCACGGCGTGCCGATCGCCTGACCATCGGCGATCTTGCCGAGCTCGCTGGCTCGGGACAGCAGTTCTCGTTGGCCCGGGACATGCGAACCCCAGAGCAGTACCGAGCGGAGGTTGAGTTCTATATCAGCAACTGCCGTCAGCAGATACCTGCCGCCATGCAAGGCATGGAGGCACGTCGACATGCGCCTTTGCGATTCCAGCTGCAGAACCGCTCCGATTCCATGCTTCGCCAGGTAGAGGTCATCGCCAAGTTGGCACCCGCCTGCAAAGCCGTGCTGGCCACCTCACGAGACGCAGAGCGCACAGAGGTCCCGTGGCCGAAGCCACCGATTTCCTACGGCAAGAAGACTTACATGTCTGCGGTCGGGGGATTCTCAGACCGCTCGTTCAGCTTGCCAGGGTCGCGGTATATCAGACCATCCGTGCCTCCGACGCCAGAGCGACCGGGGATCCGCTCGACATCCGAGGCTCTCACGATCCGCTTCCCGGCTGTCGATCTCCGCCCTCGTACCCAAGTGCTACTGGACCCCATCACTCTGTACGGCCGCGATCTCCCCTCAGACGTCGCCCTACGGTGGACAGCCACCTGCACTAACCTCGACGGCGTCGTCGCCAAGGACCTCACTATTCCCGTCCGGTACACCACCGTCCCTCTCCGCGCGTGACGGCCTGTGGATAACTGCAACCGCGCCACCGTCCCAGCGGCGTGCTGGGTCGTACAGGCCTTCCCTGCGTGGGAGACGATGCGACTGATCGGGGCCCGCTGGAAGCGGGCCCCGATCAGCGTTCATGGTCAGTGGCCGTCGTCCGCGAACAGGTCCTTGCCCTTGTCCCAGAACCACTTGCCGAGCTTCGACCCGAAGCCCATCGCCGTCCCCCCACGGACCGTAAGAGCGACACGGCGGTCGGCGCAGCAGAACCACGGCCGACGACCGGCGTGAGTATCCCGCTCGCCTACGCCGACCTCGCCGGCGGGCCGCGCTGCCCGGCACGCCGGCGAGGGGGCCAAGACATGCAGGTCGTTCAGTCGCGGCCAGAGCCCGAGCCATAGAGTGCGGCGATGTCTTTGGACGTCGCCCACCGGCTGTAGGTGGGCGACTGGGGCCAGCCCTCGGGCGAGTCCTGCCATTCCTCCTGCCGTCCGTACGGCAGGAGGTCGATCAACGCGAAGCTGTGACTGAGCTGCTCGGTGCCCCGACCGTTGGTGTGCCAGGTGCGATAGACGGTGTCGCCATCGCGCAGGAACACGTTGACCGCGAATCCCCCGTCGGGCGGTGCGCCGACGTCGGCCCCGAATGAGCTGTTGGCCGTGGAGTACCACGTCATCCGGTTGCCGACCCGCTGCCTGTAGGCGAGTGCCTCCTTGATCGGGCCCTGGGTGACGATGACGAATCGCGCATCGTAGTTGTCCAGGAACTCCAGGCGGGTGTACTGCGAGGTGAACCCGGTGCAGCCCGGGCACTGCCATTCCTTGCCTGCGGACCACATGTGGTTGTAGACGATCAGTTGCCTCTTGCCTTCGAAGACGTCAGCGAGCCGAACGGGGCCGCCTTCGCCCTCGAGGGTGTAGTCGGGCATCTCGACCATCGGCAGGCGCCGACGCTCGGCGGCGATGGCGTCAAGCTCCCGCGTCGCGGCCTTCTCCCGGGCTCGCAGCGCCTGGAGTCGGCGCTCCCACGTTGCGGCGTCGACGACGGGTGGTAGTGCGTGGGTGGTCATAGTCCCCTCACAGAACTCGTGCGCAGCTTTGGCGTGTGCAGAGGCAGACCCCACCGGGCCCCGGAACTCATCGGTCGCCACCACCTCACAATGGGTCCCGTGGCCCATGTTCCGATCGCTCGTCATCTGCTGCGCGCCAGGGATCTCGCGGACGCCCGCTACGCCGAGGCACTCACCGTGGCCGACATGGCTGCGGCCGCCGCGCTGTCCCCTGCCCACTTCAGCCGCAGCTTCAAGGCCGTGTTCGGCGAATCGCCGCACCAGTACCTGCTGACCCGTCGCCTGGAGCGGGCCGCCGCCCTGCTGCTCGCGACCGACTGGACGGTGGCCGCAGTCGGCGTCGCCGTCGGTGTGCGCAGCATCGGTTCGTTCACGACGAGTTTCCGGAGGATGTACGGGATGACCCCGCAGGCGTACCGGGCGGCGCACCCGCCCGCCGCACGGCATGCGCGCATCCCCCGCTGTGTGGCGATGACCTACGGACGGCCACGGAACCGCACGTTTCGAGAAGACACGGCGTGGCCGGCTGCTTAGCGTCGATGCCGGCAACCGACCGAGGAGGGGCCATGACGACGATCGACATCGCCAATGCGCAGTTCTGGGTGCACGACCAGGATGCGGCGCTCGACTTCTACACCAAGAAGCTTGGGTGGGAGGTCCGGGCGGATGTGACGATGGAGGCATGGAGCTTCCGGTGGCTGTGCGTCGGCCCGCCCGGCGGGAACGGTCCGGCCCTGGTGCTGATGCCGGTACCGGGACCGCCGATGCTGGACGAGGCGAGCAGTGCCCAGCTGTCTGATCTGGTGGCCAAGGGTGCGGGCGGCACGCTGTTCCTGGAGACCGACGACTGCAAGGCCGCGTATGACGAGCTGTCCGCCCGTGGCGTCGAGTTCAACGACCCGCCGACCGCGCAGCCGTACGGTATCGACACGTCGTTCCGGGACCCGTCGGGCAACAACGTCCGGCTCACGCAGGTGCTGGAGTTCGATCCGGAACGGCACTGACCCGAATCCGCAGGGGATTCAGCGCACCCTGCTCCGCTCAGTCCTCACCGCCGCCCTGGTTGAGAGGGACGAGGCCAGTGCGCTCTGCGTTGGGCACCCACCGCAGGTCACGAGGACCGTTGAAGATGTCGCGAGGGAGAGGGACAGCGGTGGGGCTGATGGTCTCGAAGATCTCAAGGAACACCTCGTCCCCCAAGGGGGCGTCCGTGGCGCTGGCCTCGGCGAACGAGGCCGACAGTGCCGTGACGTCGTCGCCGAAGTCGGCCTGGTGGGTATCGAACCACTGGGCCGCCCAGGCGGCGGCGTGGTCTTCGCGTCGTACGACGGCGACCGCACTGATGTACGGGTGATCGTTGGTGAGTTTGCCGTTGCGGCCGGCGACCGCCTGGAAGTCGCTGAGCGAGCCGTCTGCGAGTACAGGTGCTTCCATCCGGAAGTCTCCGTACATCGCTGAGATGACCATGTGCGGCGAGTCGATCGGGATGGGCCGCCCGGCGGGGTTGTCCAGGACGACCACCAGGGGCCAGCCGCGGTCCTGCAGCCCACGAAGTTGCCCGGCCGCATTGGCGATCTGTCGCCGGATCGGCCGGAGCGCCTCCTTCAGGGACCGAGCCATCAGTTGATTCGGCACCGCATCGGTGAACATGCCGTAAGTCTCGAACGCCTTCACCTCGGCCACCACGGTGTGCCCCGCGGCCGTGACCAGGAAGTCGGGACGCTTGTCGATACCGAGATCGGGCTCGACCGCGAAGGTGTAGCCCCGTTCGTTCAGGTAACGGGCGACACGCGCTTCGGCAGCCGCGCCGGCGTCGAAGGTCTGCACAACCTCATTTTGAGGGGCCCGGAGGGTGCGTGATGCCGCGTAACCTGGGACTGCCTGGCCGGGAGTCTTGGGTCGGCGCTCGGGTGGACGTCGGCTATTCGGGGGGACCGGAGTCCGGGCGTCCGCGGTAGCGGCGGAGGGCCAGAGCCACCAGGAGGAGCAGTCCGAAGATCACCGCCAGTGCCGGCACGCCGATGCGGTCCAGTGATTCGGCGGTCCACCGCTGGACCGTGCCCCCGGCGTCGACCACAGGGTCGGTGACCTGGCCGCCAGGTACCCGCCGACGAACTCGACGGTGCGCACCGCCCGGGTCCAGCCGGAGGACTGCCGGCCGATCCCTCGCACCCAGGTGATGGCCACCGGTGCCATGGACGGCAACATCATGGCCGCCATCATTGTCACCCAGAGCAGGAGGAACAGGGGCAGAGCCATCCTCATGGTGCCGGGCTCGACGCCCATGTCCCGCGCCTGGCCGATGGTGAGCGCCCACGCGGGTGCCGCGATCAGGACGACGAGGAGCCAGGCGGTCGAGAGATCGCGCTTCGGCAGCAGTCCACTGCCGGCTCCCGTCGGCGCGGGCGACCGACTGGGTGCGAAGACGCGGGGCCGGGTGGTGTGCATCGGCGTGTCCTCCTGCGGATACTCTCAGGAGACCATGCCTCCACCCACCGTGCGACCTCCGCCCGGTGTCATCTTCGGTAGTCCGTCGCCCCAATGCGGGGCCTGTGGATTCGAGCAGACCGTGACGATGGCGCTTGGCCGACCTGCGGGTCACCGGAGTCCGAGGCGCTGTGCAGCAAAGACCTTGGTCAAGAAGGCCGTGTAGGTATCCGGCAGGCAGTGCGCCTCTACGATGACAGCCAGCCCGCCCCGGTGGATTCCCCCGTACCACCGGGGCGCGGTTGTACGCGGCGGGCCGCGGGACCTGGTGCTTCCTCCAGGCGCTGAGGTTATCCGGCTTCATCCCTGAGCCTGGCCGGGTCCAGGACAGTGACGCGGCCTCGGGCGAGGCGGATCAGGTGGCGGTCGGCGAAGTCGCGCAGCACCCTGGTGCAGGTCTCGCGTGAGGTGCCCGCGAGGGCGGCGAGCTGTTCGTGGGTGAGGGCGATCGGTGGGTGGCGTGCGCCGGGCCGCAGCGGACCGGCGGGGGGCTGGGCCGTGGTGAGGGTGATCAGCTTGGTGGCGATGCTCCCCCGCAAGCGGGAGGTACCCCCAGGGCGACGGACTTGAAGACGCTGTCGGACAGGCGCTGTTCGAGGTCCGCCAGGCGGTGGCCGAGGATCTCGGTGATCCGGGCGGAAATCCGGGCGTCGGACAGCAGGAACGTGTTCACGTCGACACGACTCATGACGCACACGACCGCGTCGTCGAGGGCTTCGGCGTAGCTGTCGTACATGCGCTGCCCGAGAAGCACCATCTCGCCGAAGATGGTGCCCGGCGTGATGATCGCGGTGGTCAGGGCGCGGCCGTCGGCGGAGACGCGGAAGATGCGGACCCGGCCGCGCTTGAGGATGAAGAGCACTTCGCAGGGCTGGGTGGGCGAGTAGAGCAGTTCCCCGGCCGCGTAGGTCTTCATCGGTGCCGCGGCGGCGATGGCCTCCATCTCCTGCTCGGACAGGTCGCGGAAGATGTCGACCTCGGACATGCACCAGGTGCGGTCCAGGTCGTCGTCGCGCTCGATCGTGCGGTGCGTCTCCTCGCGTCGCCCCGGTGCCCAGGGCGGGGGTGCTGCACCCCAGGGCGGGCTGGCCAGTCTCTGGGTACCGTCAGCCAGACAGTAGGGCAGGACTGCGTCCGCCGGGGTGCCGCCGCGCTGTGCAGCACCCCGTGGCAGGCCGACCGGTCCGTCGGGTGACGCGGGCGGTATCGGCGTCATCGCCCGGGAGAACCGGTCTGCTTGCCCATCGCCTGGGCGATGCCGGAGTAGGTCAGCCCGGCCAGCAGCCCGAAGAGCAGGTGGCCGCCGAGGCTGGAGCTGGTGACGTCATTCCACTCGAAGACCGGCATGCCCATGTTGGCGGGCATGATCCACAGAGCGCCGACGGTCCACCACACCGCGCCGTAGGCCAGTCCGAGCACGACGGCGGGGGCGAGCTTCTGGGCGTACTGGCCCAGCAGGATGCCGAAGCCGACGCCCGCGAAGAGCGCGATGGCCAGGTGGATCAGCCAGCCGACGAAGGCGTTGGTGGAGCCGAGCAGCCCGGCCACCATGGTGATCATGGCGGTGTCCGCCATCGGCCGGGACACCGACATCCAGATGCCGAAGCCGATGCCGCCGACCAGTCCGGCCGCCGCGCCCCACACCGCATGGACCGGGATGACTGCCGTGGTGGGAGATACCCGCAAGGTGGTTGTCATCGTGAGGTCCTCTCCTGCTCTGAGTGTCCTGCTTCCTTTCGATTCCGACGCTAGGAGGGGTGTACATGGCAGGTATGTGAGCGCGCTTACGTACCGGCCGGCAATCCGTCGGTTGTGGTCAGCGTCGCCGATGGGGTTCTGGCTTCGGCCGAGCGATCGCCGTGCGCGTGGCTGCCGCCCGGTCAGTGGGGTGTCGGAGCGGTGACCCAGAACGCGTGCTTGGTGTGCGTGCGCCCGTTGAGCAGGAGCTCCAGCTCATGGCGGCCGGGGCGGATGGTGCGCGTTGTCATCCGCGGGCGGAGCAGGTGCCGCTTCGTGAGCGTGGCCTGCTCGTGTCTTGCCAGGGAGAGTCGCTTGAGCTTGTAGACCTTGCGGCCGGTCAGCCTGCCCTGGGTGTCCGGGTAGTGAAGGACGTAGTCGGCGATCACCTCGGTGTCCTGCTCGGCGCGGATCGTGAAGGAGAACTCGAGCTCTGAGCCGAGCTCGACCCGGTCGGGGAAGCTGAGCTTCGAGACCGTGACGGACGCTTCCACGGGCACGCCCAGCAGCTCCAGTGCACGAGGGCTGCCCTGTTTGATCAGGGATCGTGTGGCGTGACGGACGACGTAATCCATTTCCCTGGCAGCCTGTTGGCCGGACCTTCGCCACCGCTGGAGCGTGTCGACGGCCAGGTCAGGGTCCAGTTTCGAGATGTCGTTGACGTGGTTGGCCACCGAGCGGGTCACAAACCGCGTGGTGTCGACGTACAGGCTGTCCAGAAGCGGCACCGCGTAGTCCACCGGAGTCCCGAGCCTGGTGGCCCAGGGGAGCCTGGGCCGGGTCCCCTCGCTGCACAGACGGCGAACGTGGTAGTGCTCGTCGGCCGTCCACCGGGTGAGGGTCACCAGGGTCTCTTCCGGGAAGGCGTGGATGAAGGACCTTACGGCGAACTCGGCGGAGAATCTGGTGGTGAGCTCGCGGAGTGCGGCGAGGGAGAACACGAGGTCTTCCCGCGTGCAGCCGTGGCGCGCGACGTACTCGGAGTACGGGGCGTAGATGAAGTCTCCGAAGTCGCCGTCGAGCAGCTGTGGGTCACAGGGGGCGGGCAGCGAACGCAGCATGACGTTCACCGCCCGCCGGTAGTCGACCGGCAGATGGGCCTCCAAGCAGTCGGTGATCCACGAGATGCGCTGCTTGAGTTCGAGCTCCGGGAGCCGTGACATCACCGCCTTCTCGAACGAGACGGCGTCGAACGCCCGGTGCGCGCAGCCGAGTTGTGCGGCGATCGTGGCGACCTTGTCCCGGTTGAAGAGCTGGTCCTTGAGCAGAGATTGCCGACGGTACATCACTCGTAGCTCTTGAGGACCTCGAACACGCGGGGCGCGCCGACGTCATCCATGAGCGAGAAGAACGCCGCGCAATCGTCGCTGTTCTGCTCGGCCTCCATGACGCGTTCCATCGCCGCATGGTCCGAGAAGAACACGATGTCGGCATAGCCGCCGTCCGGGACGCGGACCAGGATCCGCCGGTGGATCCCCTCCTGGTTCTGCACGAACGTGTCCTCGAAAGCGTCTGAAGTCTTGAGCAGTGTTTCCTCGCTCACGCCGGGCTTGAGCGTGAACGGCGCCAGTGCGATGTACATGATGCGCCTCTCCCTTCCGTCAGCATCGACGCTACTGGCGTACCTGACACTCACTGACATATTTTGTGCCGGTGGAGGACTCAGGCGGCTCGCGAAGCCGGGCCGGCCGGCTGGAAGCGCTGAAGGGTCTGCTGGCCGAGCGGGACTACACGACCGCCGCGGAGCTGGCGGACGAGCTCGGCGTGAGCGTGCGGACGGTCCACCGGGATCTGGCCTTCCTGCGCGATCTCGGCATGCCCGTGGACAGCGACCGGGGCCGGGGCGGAGGACTGCGCCTGGAGCACGGGTGGTCGCTCGGCCGTGTGCACCTCAGCGAGACCGAGGCCATCGGGCTGCTGCTGAGCCTGACGATCGCGGAGAAGGTGGGCTCTCCGCTGCTGCTGGACGACGTACGCTCGATCGCCCGCAAGATCGCCGCATCGTTCGCCCCGGCACAGGCCCGGCGGATCCTGGCCATCCGCAAGCGGATCCTCGTGGGCGCGAGCGCCTCAGCCCTCGTTCTCTCCTCCTACACCTCGCCGAGCGCGGAAGTCGCCAAGCCCTTGCTGGATGCCTTCGCCAACCGGCAGGTCGCAGTCATCAGTTACGAGGACCAGCATGCCCGGGTCACTGAGCGGGAGATCGAGCTTCAGTACCTCTACTACAACGTCCCTGTCTGGTACGTGCTCGCCTGGGACCGTCTGCGCGACGATGTCCGCTCCTTCAGGATCGACCGCATCAAGACGATCCGGCTGCTCCCGGAGACGTTCCCGCTCCGGCGTGAGGAGCGTTTTCTCACGGCCGGGGAGCCGGACGCCAGGGCGCTGTGAAGCATTTCGTGACCGAACCTCGGCCTCAGCCCCACAGTCAGGGCCTCGGTCGCTCCCCATCCTTTCTCCCGACGGCACGTTCCACACACAACGTCATGAGCCGCACCTAGGCTGCTTGGGAGTTCTCCGCGACGAGAAGGGCGTAGCCGAGGGCGCCGTCGGAAACGGCGGTGCGGGCCGCGTTCAGGACGGCCGGGGCCGCGTCCAGGTCCGAGGATCTCGGTGTACTCGGCCAGGGGGCGGGCGTCGGCGATGCAGGCGATCCGCGGGGCGAGGGTGGTGAGTTTGGGTGGCAGCCTGTCGGGGGCGGCCGTGACGTCGGTGATGCCGAGTCGGCCGCCGGGTTTGAGGACCCGGGCGAACTCGGCGGCGGCCTTGGCCTTGTCGGGGAAGGTGCACAGGGCGCACTCGCACACCACCGCGTCGAACGTGCCGTCCGGGTAGGGCAGTTGATCGGAATCCCCGGTGGTGAAGGCGACCTGCTCGGTGAGACCCGTGGCCGCGGCGGTGCCCTGGGCGAGGGCGGTGTTGGCCGGGGAGTAGTCCACGCCGTCCACCCGTACGCCGTAGGCGTCGGCGAGGAGCAGCGCGGTGGTGCCGCGGCCGGAGGCGACGTCCAGCACTCGGCCACTCGCGGCCAGGCCGAGGGCGTCGGCGAGGCGGCGGGTGAGGGTGGTGCCGCCGGGGTGGCAGGAGTCGCCGAGGAGCAAAGCGACCACGTCCGAGGAGTACGCCGCCGCGCAGCACGCCTTGAGGTCGTCGTCGCGAGCCATCATGCACTCCCTTCGGTGCGCATGGTCTTGGAGCTATAGGGGGTGTCGGCCAGGCGGTCGGCGAGGGGCAGCGCGTTCGGGGCGACGTCGGCGACCGGGACTCCGGACATCGCCGCCCGGATCTGCTCGCGGTAGCCGACTGAGTTGTACGCGCAGAACGGGATGAGACGGCCGTCCGGGGTGATCTCCTCGACGCAGCACTTCATCAGCTGCTTGACGTTGAGGGTGTAGGGGTCCTGGAAGTCCTGGACGACGATCATGAACGCCTTGTCGTTCAGATCCTTCACCGCTTCGGGCAGGTCGATACCGCAGGCGTCCGCGCAGTCGAGGGCCTCCGCCGTGGCGCGCAGTTTCTCCTCGGTCGTGGCGGTGCCCATGAACGCGGAGGCGGACCAGAGCTTCTCCAGGGCCTCGCGGATGCCGGCGTCGGGCAGGACGCGATTGGAGACGTAATCGAGGTAGTCCTCCACGTTCAGCAGGCGCGGGACGGGGATGACGGTGCGGTTGCCGGGTTCCCCGTCCACGAGGAGGTAGGTGACGGAGCGGCAGGTGGGGAAGCAGCAGGGCACGGGGAAGAAGTCGCCCTTGGCGAACCACTGCGGGCGCTGGGCGTTGATGAGCCGGATGACGTCGGGGTTGGTGAGCCGCTGGAGGGGGTCGAACTCCAGGTGCCGCCCCGAGTGGGTGACCGGCTGGAACGCCACCGAGCGCACGGCGGGTGGTCGATGCCGTATTCGATGATGTCGCCCAACTCGTGTTCGTTCAGGCCGCGTTCGACAACGGCGACCAGGGTCACGGTCAGTCCGGCCTCGGCGCAGTTGTCCAGCGCCCGCTGCTTGATCGTCCGCAGGTCCCGGCCGCGGATCTCCAGGTGGGTGCGCTCCTCGAAGCCGTCGAACTGCAGGTAGATGTTCACCGAGCGGCCGGGCGTCTGGTTGCGCTTGCCGAGTTCGGAGACGAAGCGGTGCTCGGTGGCCAGGCGGATGCCGTTGGTGTTGAGGGTGACGTTCTGGATCGGGCGGGCCTGGGCGAGGTCGATGAAGTCGAGGATGTGCTTGTGGATGGTGGGCTCTCCGCCGGAGAACATCACCACCTCCGCCTCGCCCTCGGAGGCGACGAAGGTGTCGAGCATGGTCGCGCACTGCTCGTGGGTGATGGCGTAGCCGTCCGGCTGGTGGCCGGAGTCGGCGAAGCAGATCGGGCAGTCCAGGTTGCAGCCGGTGTTGACCTCGATGATGCCCAGACAGGCGTGCTGCTTGTGCTCCGGGCACAGCCCGCAGTCGCTCGGGCAGCCGTCCTTCACCTCGGTCTGGAAGGTGAGGGGGATGGTGCCTGGCTTGTTGAACCGTGAGGAGGACAGGTTCTCCTCGGCGTCTCCATAGACCTGGGCTTCGAACTCGCCCTGCTCGCGGCACTGCTTACGCAGGTAGAACTTGTTCTCGCGGATGTTGACTTGCGCATCGACCGGGGTCTTGCACATCGGGCAGATCGACTTGGTGAACTCCACGAACACCTCCTCCCGGTCCTGCTTCGCTGGAGCGCCGTCTGCCGCTGCCGACGGGGCCGGTCGCACCGGATGGTTCACCGTCATCGTCTCCTCGCCTTCGCTTCGCCGTGGTCGTACGCGTGGTCACCGATGCTCTTGCGCTGGGCGGGCCAGGTACCGGACCGGCGGGTGCCACGCAGCAGCACGGCGGCATACAGCAGGGTCAGCGCGTCCTGGACCAGCACGAACCAGGTGAGCCGCTGGGTGAGGTACACGCCGAAGCAGCCGCAGTTGTCCACCGCCGGCCCGCGCACGTACGCCTGCACCGCCAGCCCGCTCCACACCAGCGATACGGCCGTGTACACCCACACCGGCGCGAGCGCCGTCGACCTCGGCCGGGCCAGGAACCACGCACCGCACACCGACTCGCCGACGATCAGCAACACGCTCAGCACGGTCGCGGCGGCGCCGTGCACGAGGCCGTACGCGCCGAGGATGACCGGCATCTCGCCCAGGGAGACGAGCTGACCGATCCCCATCGCTGTGTAGATCGCACCCAGTGCGAGCCGGAGCGCCATGCCCACGACGCTACGGCCGTACCGCGGCCGAGAACTGTAAGCGCGCTCACCGAGACTGCCGGGTGTCAGGAGCTGGCGACCGTGGCCTCCTGCGGCGCGCGTGGTGAGGACGACGCCGCTTGCGCTGCCGACGGCGCCTGCCGCGCCCGGCACCGCTGGCCACGTGGGGTATCCCTCTGGCCTCCTGAGTCGGATGCCGCGCCGGATCCCAACGGAGCGCGCCCGCCGACGATCACGGCCATGCTGGAGGCGACACAGCACCGGCCGAAGCCGGAACCTGAGGCACGAACGCACGAGCACGAGGCGGTGACGCGATGGCGATCGATGTGACGGTGCGGCGGGTGATTCCGCTGCCGCCCGAGCGGGTGGCGGGCTACGCCATGGACTGGCGCCACGACGCCGAGTGGACGCAGGGCATCCGTAGGGCGGAGCTGACGCGGCAGGCGGACGAGGGCGGGTTCGGGACGGGCGCCGAGGTCACTCGCACCGCTCGTTTCCTCGGCCGGCGCATCGACTACGTCCTGCGGGTGGCCGCGTACGAGCCGCCGCGGCTGCTGGACATGGTCTCCGTGGCTGCGCCGATGCCGATGCATGTCACGTACTCCTTCGAGCCGCACCCGCGCGGTACGCTCGCCGCCATCCGCGTCCGGGGCGGACCCGGCGGCCTCCTCCGCCTGGCCGCGCCCCTGTTCTCCCGCCAGGTCCGCTCCTCCCTCAGCAAGGACCTGCGCGACCTCGAACGCAGGCTTACCGAGCAGCATGGAGGCGTCTGATGGCGTACGACGAGGGACTGGCTGAGCGGATCCGCGAGCGGCTCGGCGTGGATCCCGGCTTCACGGAGAAGCGCATGTTCGGCGGGATCGCCTTCCTGTACCAGGGCAACATGGCCGTCGGCGTGACCGGCGACGATCTCATGGTCCGTGTCGGCCCCGATGCCACTGACGCGGCGCTGGCCCGGCCGGGGGCGCGGATCTTCGACATGACGGGCCGCCCGATGCGCGGCTGGGTCGTGGTCGAGGGCACGGCCGTCGCCGAGGACGACGCCCTTGGCGCGTGGATCGACGAGGGACACGCCTTCGCGGCAACCCTGCCGCCCAAGTAGGAGCCGTTTCGCTGAGCTGTGGGGGGATCATCCGCCTGGTTTCGCCGCCGTCTTGGGCGGCAAGGCGCGGGCGTGGGCGACGGCCCGGGCAACCCAGTCGTCGAGTGCCGATCCGGCCAGCGCCTCGGACGTCACGAACACCATGGACTTCACCGGTCGGCCGGTGAAGTCCATCGGGCGCACGCCCGGGAGCTGCAGAGCCTCGACGGCTCCTTCCTCGCCGAGTCGGACCATGAGCTCGTCGCGGACGACACCGCAGAACATGTGGCCGCCGAGCAGAAAGGCCAGTCCGCCGAACATCTTGCGTTCGCCGAGGTCGGGG
This sequence comes from Streptomyces cupreus, assembly GCF_014257025.1. Classification (GTDB taxonomy): domain Bacteria; phylum Actinomycetota; class Actinomycetes; order Streptomycetales; family Streptomycetaceae; genus Streptomyces; species Streptomyces cupreus. Next base: position 72,571 of record NZ_JACMSF010000029.1, on the reverse strand, counting down.
GCCGGTGGCAGGGCTTCCCTGACCCGCTGGGCGAGGGTTTCGTCGTAGGGCATTCATGCCTCCCGTGCGTCCATGTCGGAAAGGTGATCGGGCAGACCGAAGAGGCGGAAGAGGTCGGGGTCGGTGAAGCCGGTGATCTCGGCGATCGTCTCGCCGTGCACGGTGAGGACCATGATCCCGTAGGCGGTCGCCCGTGACCCGTCCGGCTCGCGCACATAGGCGGCCAGGGCGGGCTGGAAGTTCGCCCGGGTGGGCACCAAGTTGATTTGAGTCAGGTCGCCGCCGGCGGGGACCGTGGTGAAGAAGGTGGCGATCGCCGGCCGGCTTCGGTAGGCCATCGGGTAGGGCGGCATCGTCAGCAGCGCGTCATGGCTGAGCAGCTCCACCAGCGCGCCGACGTCTCCCGCCTGCCAGGCCGCGGTGAACCGCTCGGCCAGCGCGGCCTGCTGGGCGTACGTCGTCACCGCACCGTCACCGCGCAGACGTCCGCTCGCCCGCTGCCGGTCCAGTGTCGCGCGGGCCCGCTGCAGCGCGCTGTTCACCGAGGCGACGCTCGTGTCCAGCAACCCGCTGGTCTCGGCGGCGGAGAAGCCGAGCACGTCGCGCATCAGCAGGACCGCGCGCTGTCGCGCCGGAAGGAGCTGAAGGGCTGCGAGGAAGGCCAGTTGGACGCTCTCGCGCAGCTCATAGCGTGCCGAGGGATCATGGCGGTCGTCCAGCGGGGCGAGCAGCTCGTCGGGGCAGGGTTCCAGGGCTGAGACCTCCACGCCGTCGGCGTTGGAGGGCGGCACGTCCTGTGGCGGCTGCACGAGGGGTCGGCTTTCGGCCCGGGTGCGGGCGGTGAGGCACCGGTTGGTGGCGATGCGGTACAGCCAGCCGCGTACCGACGAGCGTCCCTGGAAGGCGTCCAGATGGCGCCACGCGCGCAACAGAACCTCCTGCATGACGTCCTCCGCGTCCTGCACCGAGCCGAGCATCCGGTAGCAGTGCACGTGCAGCTCTCGCAGGTAGGGGTCGACCAGGGCGCGGAAGGCGTCCTCGTCACCCGTGCGGGCCGCCACCAGCAGCTCGTCCTCGGACAGGGCGCCGTTGAGCGGCGGCTCGCGTCTCACGGCGTCCATCCGGTCAAGCTACGCCTCAGGCGCGGCGCCCTGGGCCAGGGCAGCGCGGAGCGGCTCGGCGTCGTAGATCAAATCGCCGCGGACGATCCTGCCGTCCTCGATCTCAAGGATCTCCGCGGAGGTCATGGGCGGCACCGGCAGGTTCATCTCCCAGTCGATGATCGAGCACACCCGTGTCCCGTCCACGAACTGGTGCCGGATCGCGAAACGGGTGACCAGCGGGCCCGCCTGGGCGGCCATCGCCCGGTACCCGTCGGCCGACTCGAAGTCGGCCACCGGACCCCGGAAGACGAAGTCGTCCGCCAACGGCACCCCGCTGAAGTCGCCCTTACCGCCGCTCCACGCCGCGTAGTACGCGTCCACGGCTTCCTGGACTCTCATGATCCCTCCACGTTGCCGGAGTCGAAGGTCGCGGGACCACGCAACAGGCCCCTACCCATACAGACCCTGGGCGCCCCTCCCGACTCATCGGCCGGGGGAGAGAACTCAAAGGACGGAGACAAATACGCGGCCAGAATCCAGGGCGGCCGCACGGAACCGGGAAGTGTAAGCGCGCTCACTGAACAGATTCCCGCCACGCGGGACGATCGGCTGTGGACAACCGTGTCGTCGAAGCGGGTGATGCACGGTGAGCGATACCGGTCCGGGACAGCCGAGACGAGACCGCCGACAGGCCGTGAAGGGTGCCGGGGTGATCGGAGGCGTCGTAGTCCTGCTCGTGGGCGGGGGCGTCATCGGCTGGCAGGCTGTCTCGGACCGCTCGTCCGACCCGGTCGCCGCGGTGCAGCCGGGGCAGGACCCCTCACTGGAGGCGCTGGCCGAGGCTACGGTCTCCGGCGGACCCGGCAAGGACGGCATTCCCTCCATCGACCGGCCGCGGTTCGTGTCCGCGCGTGGGGCCACATTCCTCGCCGACGACGAGCCGGTGTTCGGCCTGGAGCACCGGGGCGAGGTGCGGGCGTACCCGCAGCAGGTGCTGGTGTGGCACGAGATCGTCAACGACACCGTGGCCGGCGAGCCGCTCGCGGTCACCTACTGCCCGCTCACCGGCACGGTGGTCGGGTTCTCCGCGCCGCCCGGCACGCCTGAGCTGACCTTCGGCACCACCGGCAGGCTCGTGAACTCCAACCTGCTGATGTACGACCGGCAGACCGGCTCCGAATGGCCCCAGCTGCTCGGTACCGCGATCAACGGCCCGCTCAAGGGCACGACACTGGACACGGTTCCCTTGGTGTGGACGACCTGGAAGCAGTGGCGGACCGCCCATCCCGACACCGAGGTGCTGTCCACCGCCACCGGTGCGCTGCGCAGCTATGGCAGCGATCCGTACGGCTCCTACGACGCCTATCCGGACCGCGGCGGCTACTACGCCAAGGGCGGCCCCCTCTTCCCGGTGCTGGCGACCTCCGACCGGTTCCCCGACAAGGAGGTCGTGATCGGCGTCCGGGACGGTCAGGAGCAGCTCGCGATCCGCAAGGAACTGGTCCGCAAGGAGGGCGCCGTGCAGGCCACCGTGGCGGGCACGCGGATCGAAGCGCGCTGGGACGAACCGTTGGGCACCGTCCGCGTTCTGCAGCGCACCGGCGACCGGTGGCAGCCCGCCGACCACCTCGATGCCATGTGGTTCGCCTGGTATGCGTTCCACCCGAACACCCAGGTACGGCAATGAACCGGCTGCTGACGGGCCTGGCGAGGACCGGAGATGCCTGGGACGCCATGACCGCCGCTGCCATGGCCACCCCTCACCGCCTGCGTGCCGCCCTCACCGTGCCCCGCCACCGCAGGACGGGACTGATCGCCGCCGCCGTCGTGCTGGTGGTGTACCTGTTCTCCATCGGCGACCTCGCGGTCTCGGCCTCCGGCCGGTTCACCGGCGTCCCGATGTTCCAGACCGCCTGGGAGCGGGTGTTCCACGTCAGGGCGCCCTACCTGTTCGAGCCCGTCGTGGCGGTGCATCCGTCGGCCCACCTGGCGGTGTTCGTCAGCCCGCTCAACCTCCTGCTCGGAGGGATCGTCGCCGCCCTGGTCGGCTGCAACATCGCGGTCGCCGGACTTGCCGCCCGGCAGGCGGCGGCCTGCCGGACGACCAGTCGCCGAAAGCGGAGGGGATACGCACGGCTTCTTGGGATGCTCCCGGCGTTCCTGCTCGGCTTCGCCTGTTGCGCACCGACCATCCTGCTCATCCTCGGTACCGGCACCGCCGCAGCGCTGCTACCGGTGCTGATCCCGTTGCGGCCGGTCTTCTACCCGCTCACGCTCGTGCTGCTGACCGCCGCCCTGGTGGGTCAGTCCAGGGAGCCGAGGGTGGCGAGGATGTCGGCCGGTTCGGCGCGGCGGGTGTAGTCGGCGTCGACGAAGGCCCAGCGGATGGTGCCGTCCCGGTCGATGACGTAGGTGGCGGGCAGCGGGAGGGTGCGCGGGTGGCCGCCGTTGACGCGCTGCAGGTCGAAGCCGAGCTTGTTGTAGACGGCGGCCAGGTCGTCGGGGAGGTCGAAGGCCAGATCGTACCGCTTGGCGGTGTCGGAGCCGAGGTCGCTCAAGACGTCGAAGGCAAGGTGGTGCTTCTCGGAAGCCGGGGAGCCAGGCAGGTCAGGGCCGGGCACTCGCCCTCATGCACGCTGCGGCGGCCTGTCCCTGAGCCGGCGCAGCGCGATCAAGGCCTGCATTGCGGCGGCCGGGCGCAGCACTACCGGGCGCGGCGCCTGCGCCATGCGGCCCCGGGTCAGGCTGCACGCCGTGACGGTGACCACCGGTGCCGCCCATACGGCCAGGGCCGCGGCACGCAGATAGCGGTTGGGCTCGTGCCGCATGACCAGCCAGGTCCAGAACGCGGCATCCGCCAGGTGGTCGGCATACGTGCCGAACGGGCAGACGGCGTGTCGGCGGCGGGCAAGGCGGCCGTCGGCCACGTCGGTGGCGATCGCCACGATGCCGATCCAGCGAACGTGCCGGGTGCCCAGCACGGGGAGACTGGCGCGGCACAGTGTCAGCACATCCGCCACCGACAGACGGCTGCGCTGCTCCAGCATGCCCAGGTGGGCGGCGGCGAGGGCCCAGCTGACGGTGATCCAACGGCGGCCCTGCCCGCGGGTCAGGAGGAGGACCGCGCCGTGCAGGGCGGTGACCTCGGTAAGGGCTCGGGGGCGCCGCGCGGCCTGGACGGCCGAGCGGCGTGCGGCCCGCCCCAGGAACCGGGCCCAGCCCGCCGGGCGCCAGCCGTCCTCGCGCAGCGCGGTCAGCAGCGCATCGGTGGCTTCCCGGCTGCCCATGGTCACCACGGGATCCTCCGGTCGGCTGGGCAGCTGACGCCGCGGAATCATGCGCTCGTCGGTGGCTGCGCGCCGGAGCCCGCATCGCCGCCGTCGGTGTGGAGCAGCGTCTCGCCGAACGCGCGCAGCCGCACGACGGCCTCGTCGGAAAGTGCCTCGTGCCGGATGAGCGACTGCTTGATCTCCCGGTACACGGCCACCTCCAGACCGCAACGGCGGCAGTCCTCCAGATGTGCCGCCACCCGCCGAGCGGTGATCTCGTCGGTCTCCCCGTCCAGGTAGGACTGCAGCACCCGAGCCACCTGCATACAACTCATCCGGCGCCGCGCGGCTTCACGGCGCCGCCAAGGCCACCTGCTCACATCACACCCCGCTTCGGTGCCAGCCCCGCCGCCAGACGGTCCCTGATCCGCCTGCGGGCCCGGTGCAGCCTGCTCATCACGGTCCCCTCCGGCACGCCGAGCAGCTCGGCCGCCTCCGCATACGACAGCCCGTCCACATCGACCAGCCGCACCACATGCTGGTGCTTGACCGGCAGCGCGGCCAGCGCGCCGTCGACCACCGCGTCGAAGCACGCGCCGACCACGATGTCCTCCGGACTCGCCCCGCCACCGGACGCGGGCCCGGCCAGCCGGTCGAGATCCGCATCCGGGGCGTCCAGCAGCTGCGGCCTGCGCCGCCGGTGCCGGTTCACCTCGGCCCGGCGCATGATCGTCAGGAGCCAGGCACGCGGATGCCGTCCGTCGAAGCGGTCCACGGCCCGATACGCCCGCAGCAGGGTGTCCTGGACGAGGTCCTCGGCATCGGCGGGCTGGGCGGTCAGCGTCATCGCCACCCGCAGCAGCACCTCCACCTCGGGCAGCACATACTCGGCGAACGCCTTGTCCCGTGCCGTGCCGACATCCGGCGATGGTTCGTCCACGGCGAGGAAACCCTCCTCCCGCAATCAGACATTCCAGAAATGTTCCCCGTAGGTGACCGGGTTCCCCAGTCATGGCAAGCACCAGGACATGCGTATCCCCGCCGCGGCCAGGGGGACGGTGGCTGCGGCGCATGGTCGCCGACTGCCGGGAGAAGCGCCGGCACCTGCGGCTGCGTGGCTGGATCGAGGCGTACGTGGACAACCAGCTCACCGCTGATGGCAGGCATGGTGACGGTTGGGGCGGTACCTCCGTGCCGCCCCAACCATCACGGCGTTGCGATCAGGCGGTGGTGCGGAAGGGGCCGGTGACCTCGTAGGTGATGCCGCCGGAGGAGCTGCCGGTGGTGCCGCGCTGGCTGGAGAAGTACAGCCGCTTGCCGTCGGGGGAGAAGGCGGGGCCGCAGATCTCCGAGCTGGACTGGCCGGTGATGCGCAGGAAGGGGGCGACGATGTCGTCGGGGGTGATGATGCAGATCTCCATGTTGCCGCCGTCCTCGGCGACGAACAGGTCGCCGGAGGAGCTGCCGGTGACGTTGTCGACGCCGGTCAGGGGTGCGGTGCCGTTGGTGACCAGGTTGTCGTCGTAGGCGAGTTCGTAGGTGCTGTTGAGCAGGTTGAGCTGCCAGACGCGGTTGTCGCCCTTGGTGGTGAACCAGACGGTGTCGCTCGCGTAGTGGCAGCCTTCACCGCCGTTGAAGATCTTGGCGTCGGCAACCTGGTCGCGGGTCACGATGGGGGAGCCGTCGGGGTCGGGCACATTCGTCCAGGTGAAGGAGCCGGAGGTGCCGGTGCCGGCGACCAGTACCTGGAGGGTGCCGGAGGACAGGTTGCCCCAGGTGGTGGGGATGAAGCGGTAGAAGCAGCCGTCGGACTCGTCCTCGGTCAGGTAGATGACCTTGCGGACCGGGTCGGCTGCAGCGGCCTCGTGCTTGAAGCGGCCCATGGCGGCGCGGCGGACGGCGGCGTTCACGCCCCAGGGGTCGGTCTCGTAGACGTAGCCGAGGGACACCTCTTCGCAGGACAGCCAGGTGTTCCACGGGGTGGCGCCGCCCGCGCAGTTGCGGTTGGTGTTGGACAGGATGCGGTAGGCGCCGGTGACGGTGCCCGAGGAGTTGAACTTGACGGCGCTCGCGCCGCCGGTGGAGGAGATCTCCGAGTTGGAGACGTAGATCCAGCCGGTGCCGTCGGCGAAGCAGGCGCCGCCGTCGGGGGCGTTGTGCCAGGTGTAGGAGGTGCCGGGGACCGTCTGGCTGGAGCGGGCGATGACTCTGCTGGTGAAGCCGGACGGCAGCATGATGCCGTTGGCGTCGGCGGCCAGCAGGCCGCCGTACGGGCTGGTGCCGTTCTGGGCCGGGGCCGCGTAGGCGGCGCCGCGCATGAGGGTGCCGCCGAAGACGGCGGCCGAGGTGCCGATCACCGCACCGCGCAGGAAGTTGCGACGTTCCACAGGTACTCCTTCGTCAAAGAAGGGCGAACGAGGACTGGTTGAGCGCCGCCGACTGGTCACAGGGAACGTAAAGCCCGCTGACAGCGAGGGTAAGGCTCCCCTTGACCAACTCTTCCCGACCGACTGGTGAGTAGATGTCGTGCAGAAACGATTGGCGTGCCACCAAATGAACGCCCCGGGCGTCCACCGCAAACTGCTGGATACACGTCGTTCGGAGATGAACCAATGGCCCTCGACAGGGCGGACAGGGCGGACAGGGCTTCAGGCCGGCGAAGCGGTGCTGACTGCCGCTGACATCCGAGACGAGGCAGCCGGAGAGACGCGTACGCCTCGTGCCGCAGCCGGATCCAGGATCGGCCGAACGGCTCGAAGATCTCGCGGCAGCGGGCTGAGCGACGTGTGCCGGCGTGTTGTCAGGCTGGTTCCCGGCCCAGCAGCGTCGCACGCCGGTAGTACTCGTACAGCCCGTCGAAGACCGGCTTGGTGACGGCCATGGTGTGTTCGTCGTCGCCGATCATGGACAGTCCGCGCAGGACGACGTCGAGGCCGGGAGCCTCGGGGGCGTCGAAGCGTTCGTCGTCGAGGTCGGCTTCGTGGATGATCTCGGCGATGCGTTGCAGGGCGGGGTCGGCGGTCAGGTCGTAGCGGCGCAGGATGGTTTCGAAGCTGCAGTCGCCGTGGTGGTGGCCGAGTTCGACGCCGCGCATGTCGAAGGGCGTGGCGTCGGCGGGGACTTCGGCCGGGTCGGTGACGAAGAGGAACTCTGCCTGGGGGTCGACGAACCGGCGGATCAGCCAGACGCAGGCGGCGCGGTTGATGTGGATGCCGGCGCGGGTGGCCCACTTCATGCGGAGTTCTCCTCGGAGGAAGGCGAGTACGTGTTGACCGGGCGCAGGGCCGCCACCGCGGCCTCTGCGGCGCGGCGCTGCGGCGGGGGGAAGTAGTCGCGGCGCTGGACGCGGCGCAGTTCGGCGCGGAGTCGGCGAACGGTTCGTTGTCGTTCGTCGTCCGGCTGGTCGCGGGCGGCTTCTTCGGCCTGCGCCCGTAGCGCCTCGTACTCTGCGGCGCGGGCGTCGGCCATGGCCTGGGCGAGGCGGCGTTCCTCGGCGATCGCGGCCGGGTGGGCGATCCAGAGGGTGGCGTTGCCGCCGAAGTCGGTGATCTCCTCGGCGATCCACTCCAGTTGCTCGCGGGTGCGGGCGTCGGCGGGCAGCGCGACCAGGCCGTCGCTGATCTGCGCGACGCCGAGGCGCTTGAGCTTGCGCCAGACGGTGATGCGCGGGGTGGAGGGCTCGCGGGGGAGGCGGTAGGAGAGCAGCACCCACTGGCCGGGGCCGTTGGGTGTCGCAGGTGGCTGCAACGAACTCTTCATCTTCGCGGGTTCCTCGCTCCCTTCCTTCTCCGGGCATCCTGATGTAACCATGGTTGCACTTTCGCAAGCCACTCGTGCACTCAGGGACGGAGCCCCCAGCGGATGACCGCCACCGATCGCCCGGCCTCGCAGCAGGTGCAGACCGAGCCCGACCGGGGCGATCTCATACCGTTCCGTGAGGCCCTGCGGACCTGGTTCGCGATCTCGCTGCAGACTTTCGGCGGCCCGGCCGGTCAGATCGCCGTCATGCAGCGGGCCCTCGTGGAGGAGAAGCGCTGGATCGGCCAGCAGCGCTTCAACCACGCCCTGAGCTACTGCATGCTGCTGCCCGGCCCTGAGGCCCAGCAACTGGCCATCTACACCGGCTGGTTGCTCAACGGCACCCGGGGCGGTCTGGCCGCCGGCACCCTGTTCGTGCTGCCGGGCGTCGTGGCGTTGCTCGCGCTGTCCGCGCTATACGTCGGCTTCGGTACGACCGTGGCGGTCACCGGGCTGTTCGCCGGGCTCGCTCCTGCCGTGGTGGCCATCGTCGCGCAGGCCGTGTGGCGGGTCGGCCGCCGTTCGCTCACGCACCCGCTGCTGGTCGGTCTCGCGGTGGCGTCCTTCGCCGCGCTGGCTCTGTTCCAGGTGCCGTTCCCTGTCGTGATCGCCGTCGCTGGGGTGGCCGGATGGCTGATCGCCCGTTGGGCGCCCGGCGTCTTCAAGCCCGCCGCGCACGGTTCGGGAGACGGCGGACCAGCCCCACTGATCCCCGATGACGCGCTGCACCATGAGCGCCCGAGCCGCCGCCGTACAGCGCGGATCCTGCTGGTCGGCCTGCTGTTGTGGGGCCTCCCGGTGGCTGCCGTCGCGGCCCTCACCGGCACTGGGAGTGTCTTCACCACCCAGGGCTTGTTCTTCTCCGGCACCGCGCTCGTCACCTTCGGCGGCGCCTACGCCGTCCTCGCCTACGTCGCCCAGCAGGCCGTGCAGACGTACGGCTGGCTGAGCGCGGGGGAGATGGTGCGTGGACTGGCGCTGGCCGAGACCACGCCGGGGCCGCTGATCATGGTGGTGCAGTTCGTCGCGTTCCTCGGTGCCTACCGGGACGCGGGTTCCCTCGACCCGTGGGCGGCCGCTCTGCTCGGCGCGCTGTTGACCACCTGGGTCACCTTCGTGCCGTGCTTCCTGTTCATCTTCCTCGGCGCCCCGTACATCGAGCGTCTGCGCGGCAACAAGCACGTCTCCGCCGTACTGAGCGGCATCACCGCGGCCGTCGTCGGTGTCATCGCCAACCTCGCGCTCTACTTCGCCGAGCACACCCTCTTCACCACTGTGGACGACCGCACGTTCGGCCTCCTGCACCTCGCAGTGCCGGATCTCGCGACCTTCCGTCCCGTTGCCCTCGGGATCGCGCTCGTCGCCGTCGTTCTGATCTTCCGGGTGCGCTGGAGCGTTCTGCGCACGTTGGGCGTGTGCGCCGGCCTCGGCCTGGTGGCCCCACTGGCCGGGCTGACCGGAAGCTGATCCGTGTCGATCTCCGGCGGGCCGAGCCCTGTCCTCGTCCTGGAGGGGGTGACCGTACGGCGCTCCTCCGCGCTGTTGCTCGACGGCGTGACCTGCCGGGTGCCTGCCGGTGCGTGCACGATGCTGGTCGGGCCGTCAGGGGCGGGTAAATCCACGCTGCTGCGGCTCCTGAACCGTTTTGAGGAGCCCACCGCCGGGGCCGTGAGCTATCAGGGGCGCCCGCTGCCGGCCTGGGACGTGCTCGCACTTCGGCGCGAGGTCGCGCTCGTCGCGCAGCGGCCGGTCGTGCTCACCGACCGAGTGCTGGACGAACTGCGGATCGGACGCCCCGACTTGGACGAGGACGCGGCAGCCGCACTGCTCGGGCGTCTGGGTCTGCCCTCGGGTGCGGTCGGCCGGGCGACGTCCGGTCTCTCGGGTGGTGAGGCGCAACGGGTGTGTCTGGCGCGGGCCTTGGCCGTCGAGCCCCATGTCCTGCTGGTGGACGAGCCCACCTCCGCACTGGACGCGCATGCCACGAAGGCGGTGGAGAGAGTGATCGGTGAACTTGTGGCCGACGGGATGACCGTGGTCGTCGTCAGCCACGACGCTGCGCAGGTGCGGCGGATCGCCGACCAGGTCCTCGTGCTGGAGGACGGACGGCTGATCGCTTCCGGCACCGCTGACCGGATCGCCTCTCTCCAGGAGGGGGTGTGAACGCGGCAGTACCCGGCTGGGCGGGGGTGCTCGCCTCGGTGTCCCTCGTCGCGCTCACCGTGGTCGTGGCCTGGCGCCGTCGCCTGCGGCTGGGGCGCGAGATCACCTTCGCGGCCGTACGCGCCGGGCTCCAACTGGCCGCGGTCGGGGCGATTTTGCTGGTGGTCTTCAAGCACACCGGACTGGTCGGCGCCTTCGGATGGCTCGCCGCGATGACGCTCATCGCCGGGCAGGTCGCCGGCCGCCGCGCCCGCGGCCTCCCGGGCGCGACTGTCACCGCCACCACGGCCGTCGCGGTCGGTACCGCGGCCACGCTGGGGGTGCTCCTCGTCCTGGAGGTGATCGAGGCCCGGCCCAGGGTCGTCATCCCCGCGGGCGGCATGGTGGTTTCCGGTGCGATGCAGTTCACCGCCGTGGTCCTGATACGGCTGCGGGACGAGGCCCGTACCGCGCGGCTCCAGGTCGAGGCACGTCTCGCGCTCGGTCTGTCCGCCGCCGACGCCTTCGCCCCGCACCTGCGGTCAGCGCTGCGCACCGCGCTCATCCCCGTGATCGACTCCACCAAGACCGTCGGCCTGATCAGCCTGCCCGGCGCGATGACGGGTCTCATCCTGGCCGGAGTCGACCCGTTCACGGCGATTCGCTACCAGATCGTCGTGATGTACATGCTGCTGGCCGCCTCGGCCCTCGCCGTGCTGACCGCGGCCCGCCTGACCGAACGGGTCCTCTTCGACGAGGCCCACCGCTTGCGCCCGCTCCCCGATCAGTCGCCGATCTGACGGCTTCCGTGTAGCTTTTTTCATGTGCGTTGAGGAATGCTCCCTTGCAGTTCCTCCGAATCGTTGACGGCCCCCACTTTGAGGATTAAACCGATGGGCCAGGCGCGTCGTTGAGCGCCATTCCCGCATAAGGATGGCGAAAGTCCTGCAGTGACCATGGCTCCAGCGACTCTTCCGCCGGTAAAAAATGCTGCCCGCGAACAGAAGGGATCGATCATGGCGACCAGCGTTGCTCCACAGCCCACCGACTTCTCCCTGGATGTGATGGGCCGATACGTCTGCAACGGCCTCGACGAGGCTCTGGCCAGCACTGATACGGCCAAGCATGCGGATGCGCGACCCTTCGACCTGATCGTGCTGGGCGGTGGCAGTTTCGGCGCCGTGCTCGCAAGTCATCTCTTCTTCAACGACACCTCCCGCACCCACCGAACCCTTGTTCTGGAAGCCGGACCCATGGTCCTCCCGGAACACACGCAGAATCTTCCACCTCAGTTGAATCCTGGAGAAGTCTGGGGCGTTCCCTGGAATTCCGACAGCCCACAGACGTGGAATCAGCGATTCCCCGGCCTCGCGTTCTGTCCGGGCGGACGGTCGTTGTTCTGGGGCGGCTGGTCGCCGTACTTCATCGACACCGAACTGGACGGCTGGCCCAAGGCCGTCACCGACGACCTCACCACCCCGGCCGTACCGGCCCACAACCCCACACGTTCCTACCTGGATGCGGCCGCCGAGCAGATCGGCACGAGCCAGACCAACGACTTCGTCTACGGCCCGCTCCACGAGGCCCTGCGCAGCAGGCTGTACGATGGCCTGCGCTCCCGTGCCGGCGCAGGCCAGACCGCTCTCGTCGGCAACCGGGGTACGCCGATGACCGCGACCCAGCCGAAGGAGCAGCTGCTGCGGGAACTCGACGCCCCGCTGGCCGTGCAGTCGGCGTCCCCACGCCCGGGGTTCTTCCCGTTCAACAAGTTCAACGGGATCCAGTTGCTGATCCGCGCGGCCCGGCTGGCCCAGACGGAGGCCGAGCAGAGCGTGGTGGGCGGGCCCGCCGAGCGGGACGTGAAGAAGCGCCTGATGCTCGTCGACAACACCAAGGTCATCAGGCTGGAGCGCCAGGGCGGACACATCACCAAGGTGGTCACCAACAAGGGCACGGTCGACGTCCCCGCCGGCGGGCACGTCTTCCTCGCCTGCGGGACGGTGGAGAGCACCCGGCTCGCCCTGGCCACCCTCCCCAACGCACACGGTCTGATCGGCCGCAACCTCATGGCGCACATGCGCTCCAACCTCACGATCCGGCTGCCCCGCGCCTCCCTGGGCAAGGCCCTCGCGGGCATCCAGGAGCTGGCCGTCTCCACGCTGTTCGTCAAGGGCGTCCACACCCACACCGACCACAGCACCGGGCACTTCCACCTCCAGATCACCGCCTCCGGCGTGGGCGCGATGGGCATCGACTCCGAAGCCGAGTTGTTCAAGAAGATCCCCGACCTCGACACCCTCGACCGCTTCCGCGATCTGACCGACGAATGGGTTGTCGTCACCCTGCGCGGCATCGGCGAAATGACCGGCGACAAGACCTCGGCCGACCCCCGCAACCGGATCGCGCTGGACCACCAGGGCCCGCAGGGCCCGTTCGACTACGGGCAGCCCAGGGCGCTGGTCCGGCTGGAGGCGCAGGATCCGGCCGACCCGGCCGGTCGCAACCTGGCGCTGTGGGAGGCCATGGACCAGGCCACCGACGAGATCGCGCTGATGCTCGCGAACGGCGGACCGATCCAGTACCTGGGCAGCGGCGGCTGGCAGAACACCCCGCCCGGCCCGAACGCCCGCCGTGACACCCTCTCCTCCACCCACCACGAGAGCGGCACGCTGTGGATGGGCGAGGACCCGTCCTCCTCGGTCACGGACGTCTGGGGCCGCCTGCACGAGAGCGACAACCTGCACGCCGTCGGTCCCGCCGTGCTCCCCACCATCGGCTCGCCGAATCCCATGCTGTCGGGCGTCGCCCTCGCCCGGCGCACCGGCGACCACCTCGTGCCCCAGCCTCTGCCCCCGGCCCCGGAGGCCGAGTTCCGGTACCTCTTCGACGGCACCGACAAGTCCTTCAGCCTCTGGCGCGGTGTCGGCGGCGGCGCCTTCGCCCTGATCGACGGGGCGATCGTCCCCCAGCCGGTCGGCGGCGAACTCGGACTGCTCTACTACGCCCGCCAGTCCTTCAGCGACTTCATCCTGCGCCTGCAACTCCGTGCCGGATCCGTCCAGGACAACTCCGGGATCTTCGTACGCTCCCGGGACCCCCGCCGCCCCGTCCCCGACCGGACCGACCCGACCAAGCTGCACGCGTACGTGAACCAGGCATGGGTCGCCGTCCACACCGGCTTCGAGATCCAGATCGACGACACCGCGGCACCCGACGGACTGGACAAGCATCGCACCGGCGCGATCTACGACATCGACACCGGAGGCGTCCCCGGAGGCCAGTCCTACCAGCGGCCCGCCGCGCTGGTGCCCGGCCACTGGACGGACTGCGAGATCGAGGTCCGCGGCGACACCTACACGGTGCGGATGAACGGCGCTCAGACCACGGTGTTCACCAACACCGATCCCTGGCGCGGCAAGCCCGCGAACGCCGACCCGGCATCGGGCTACATCGGACTGCAGGCCCACACCGGGATGGTCGGGTTCAGGAACATCAGGATCAAGGAACTGTGATCAAGCGGCTCTGAGCAGAAGCGTGTCCCCGCCGGGCGACGACCTGGCGGGGCCACGCGGCGGCATCGGCTCAGGAATCGGTCAGCGCGTCCAACGTCATGGCCACCAACTGACCCTCCAGCTCCGCCTGTTCGGGCATGAACGCCGCCCGGAAGGTACGGGCGTGCAGCAGGGACATCAGCCACCAGGCCGCGGCGTGCGGGTGGAGGTCCCGGCGCAGCGTGCCCGCCCTGGGCTACGACGGCTCGGGTAGCCGCCCGGTCCCGGACTGCGCCCCACCGAGCGGCTGCCCGATCCGCAGGTTCCAGCGCCCGGACCGTCCGCTGAACTCCGTCGAGGTCAGCGGTGGCACGTCGATCCGCCAGAAGGCCGACTCCGGCGCCCCGAGAGCCCGCACCACCGCGGCCCGTACGGCCTCAGGATCCACCACGACGACAGTCCGGCCCGCAAGCCGCTCGGCCGACTCGACAATCCGGTCGCAGAAGTCCCGTACCGACTCCCCACCGTGCGGCGCGGACGCCGGATCCGCCATCCACAGGGCAAGGCCCGGTCCACAGCGGTGAGTGTGCCGGCCGCAGTCCGCGCGAGCCGAAGTCCGGTGCCGTCCTGCTCGCGACGGCGCCGGACTACTCCTGTGCGTGCCGGATGGCGTCCAGCACGATGTGGGCGATGTGTTCGTCGGTGAGGTGGTATCGGATCTCGCGGGCCTGGCGGCGGGTCGTCACGATGCGGGAGTTGCGCAGGATCCGCAGGTGCTGCGAGACCAGCGGCTGGCTCACCCCGAGGGCGGTGACCAGTTCGTGGACGTACTTTCCGCCCTCGGACAGCTCGCGCACGATGCCGAGACGGACGGGGGAGGCCAGCGCCTTCAGCAGGTCACTGGCGGCCTCCAGGGCACGTAGCGGTTCGTCCGCCGGAGCTGTCGGGGAGGGAGGTGTCATTGCCACATACATACATTAGCAAGTGACAATGATTCCAGGTCCGGCTCAAGTTGCCGGGCGCTGGTCCGGGTCAGTGGTCGTCCCAGTGGCCGTCGTGCGCAGCGTGACGGTGGCCGTCGTGCACGTAGTCCACGTGGTCCTCGTGCGGCACGGCCACATGCCCGCAGCCCTGGCCGTGCTGGTGGTCGTGGCCCTCGTGGGTGGTGTGGCCGGCGCTTGCGCACTCGTCGACGTGGCCTTCGTGAGCCTTGTGGAGGTGGCCGTCGTGCGCGTAGTCGGTGTGGTCGCCGTGCGGGATGGCGACGTGGCCGCAGCCCTCGCCGTGGGTGTGCGTGTGGTCGTCGTGCCTGCGGTGCTCGGTGGCGGTGGTCATGTGGTGCTCCTCGTGGTGCTCTCCGGTCGCCTGCGGCTCGTACTCCGCAGGCAGTGCGTGGCCACATTAACATATGGCAATTCACGCATATGTTCAGGGAAGTCCACCCGCTGTGGGCGCAGTTGACCCCCCGTGGGCCGGGCCGTGCCGGTCGCCGACCAGGTCGTCAGCCGGGATCCCGCACGCCGAGCCGCAGGTGTTCGATGTGGTGGACGGCCTGGTCGAGGAGTTGGGCGACGTGGTCGTCGTAGAGGCGGTAGACGATACGGCGGCCGTCGCGCCGCCCGGTGACCAGGCCCAGGGTGCGCAGCAGCCGCAGTTGGTGGGAGACCGCGGACTGCTCCATCCCCACAGCGGTGGCGAGTTCGGTGACCGAGTACGCGGACTGGCGCAGGGCGGTGAGGATCAGTAGTCGGGAGGGTGTGGCCAGTGCCTGGAGGGTGGCGGCCACCGAGACGGCGGTCGACTCGTCGAGGCGGGCGGCCGCGATGACGTCGCGGCCGCCCACGGCGTCGCCGGGAGGCACCGGCTCACCGGCGTGCACGGAGCCGGGCCTCGCGCGGTGGGCGGATGAACTGCAGTTCCAGTGTGGCCGGGGGCTTCGCCATCCCGGGGCCGCCGTCCGCCGCCCAACGCAGGACATCGTCCGTGCAGTCGTCGTCCATGGCGAAGCCGATCCAGGTCGCCCGGCCACCGGCCCGGCGTCCGGCGGCGGAGGGCTGGACGACGATGACGTTGGCCTGGTCGCAGGGGCCGAGGCAGTCCGTCGTACGGACCTGGAAGCCGTGCTCGGCCGCGGCGGCGCGCAGCCGGTCCAGTTGCCAGGCGTGGTCGGTGCCGGGGTGCTTGCGGGGGTTGCCGCAGCAGCAGCCCCGGCAGACGACCAGCGTGCACGGACGGTTGGCCGCGCCGCCGATCGACACCGTACGGGCAGTGGAGGTGGGGGTCGGCGGCGTACGGCGGTTCACAGCGCCGTCCGCGAGGGCAGGCCGTAGGCCCGGACGCGGCCGTCGCGGTGGGCGGTGATCAGCAGGTGCGGTCCGGCCCAGGCCAGCGCGGCGACGGCAGAGTCGACGTCGTGCAGCGTGCGCACCGGGCGCAGCCGGTTGGCGGGCTGTCCGGCGGTGGCGTACCACAGTGCGACCGTGCCGTCGTGACCGCCGCTGGCGAGGTGCCCGGCAGGGCCGGGCCGCCAGGCGAGCGCGGTGATCGTCTCGTGGCGGCGGAGCTGGCGTGGCGCGGTGCCGGCCGGACCCTTGCCGGAGAAGTCCCAGACCGTCAGGTCGGGGGCGCCGTCGGCGGCGAGCCAGAAGCCGGTGTCGTCGAAGGCGAGGCGAGAGACCTTCTCCGGGTAGCCGGACATGGTCAGTTCGCTGCCGTCCCGGGTGCGGGGAGGCTTGGCACAGTGGATGGAGGCGTCCTGGTTGCCGCTGCAGATCCACTTCTCGGTCGGGGCGACGGCGAGCGCGAGGTGCGAGCCGATGTAGGGATAGGTGACGACGGGCTGGGCGGTGTGCCTCTCGTGGCCGCGCACGGCCCCGTATGCCGCCACGGCCAGCCGCCGCCCCCGGCGCAGCCAGGCGAGGTCGGTGACGGTGGACGCGGCAGGTTCCGTACGCCACAACTCCTCGCCGTCGGCGTCGAGTACGAGCGCCGTGCGTCCGGAGGCGATGGCCACCCGTTCGTCGTTGGCCCAGGCGGCGGAGGAGGACCAGGCGCCGGATTCGCGTACGACGGTGCGGCCGTCCGAGCGCCGCCACAGCGCGTACCCCATGGGCCCGGTGACCGCCAAGTGCCGGGCGGTGGGGGACAGGTGACTTTTCAGGGCGCCGCCGGGCAGGTCGAGTGCTCCCATCTCGGCGCCCATCGCGGCATCGAGGACGCGGACCGTGCCCTCGGCTCCGGCGACGGCCACCAGGTCACCGCGCGCGCTGAGCGCGACGGGTGCGTCGTCGATGGTGATCTCCCAGGCGACGGTCAGTGCCTGGTCGGGTGCGGTGATGCTCACGCGGCGGCTCCCGCCGTGGCCAGGCAGTCGGCGAAGCCGCGCTCCAGCTCGTCGCGGTCGAGGTTGCGGCCGATGAAGACCAGCCGGTTGCGGTGCGGCTCGCCGGCTCGCCACTGGGCACCCTCCTCGCCCATCAGCAGCATGTGGACGCCCTGGAAGACGTACTGCCTGCTCGAACCGGCGATCGCGAGGATGCCCTTGGAGCGGAAGATGTCGGCGCCCTTGGTGCGCAGCAGGTTGCCCAGCCAGGCATTGAGGCGGGCGTCGTCGACCTCGCCGTCGAGTTCGATGCCGACGGAGGTGACGGTGGTGTCGTGCTGGTGCTCGGTCTCGGTGAGGAAGGACGGGTCGTCTTTGAGGACCCGGTCGAGGTCGAAGGCGCCCACGTCGAGGATCTGCTTCAGGTCGACCTCGGCGTTGCGGGCGCGCAGGATCTGCACGGGTGCATTGATGGCCTTCACGCGTGCCTCGACCTCGGCGATGGTGGTCTCGTCCACCAGGTCGGTCTTGTTGAGCACGATTCGGTCGGCGAAGGCGATCTGCTCGACCGCCTCGTTCTCCACACCCTCCGGCTTCACCTCGTTGAGGTGCTGCAGCACATGAGCGGCGTCGACGAGGGTGATGATGGCGTCCAGGCGCAGTTGAGCGGCGATCTCGTCGTCCATGAAGAAGGTCTGTGCGACGGGGGCGGGGTCGGCCAGGCCGGTGGTCTCGATGAGGATGTGGTCGAACTTCTCCCGGCGGCGCATCAGGGCGCCCAGGATGCGGATGAGACGGTGCAGCAGATGCAGCCGTTGTTCATCTCGAAGATCTCTTCTTCGGCGTCGAGGACGAGGGCGTCGTCGATGCCGATCTCGCCGAACTCGTTCTCGATGACGGCGATCCGCATCCCGTGGTGCTCGGTGAGGATGCGGTTGAGGAGGGTGGTCTTGCCCGAGCCGAGGAAGCCGGTCAGGACGGTGACGGGTACTCGCTCGTCGCGAGGCGCGTCCGTCGCGGTTGCTTCGGTTGTCGTCATCGGGGTCAGGCTCCTTCGGGTGCGGAGGTGAGCAGGGCGGACTTGAGGTCGTCCTCGGTGACTTTGTCGGTGGGTTGGTGCAGGGTCCAGCGGCGGGCCGGCCCGTTCATCGGCAGGACGGCGACGACCGTCTCCAGGGGCGGGCAGCCCGGTTCGGTGCAGGCGAGTTGGCGGATCATGACGGCGGTGTCGTCGTCGAGGTCCAGCAGGGTGCGCACGGTTTCCTTCAGCTCGCGCAGGTGCGGGCTTGGTGCGGCGGGGTTTCCCGGCCCGAATCCCAGGGGCATGGCGGCAGTTCTCCTCACTCGGTGGCGGGTTGGCATCCGGCGCAGACGCCGGTGAGTTCGACGGTGTGCTCCACCGCGGCGAATCCGGAGTCGGAGGCGATCCGTCCGGCCCACTCCTCGACGACCTCGGAGTCCACCGGCCGGCTGCTGCCGCAGGCGCGACAGATCAGGTAGTGGCGGTGGCTGTCGCCGGGCCGCCATCTGTAAAGCCGTTCACCGGCGCTGGCTTGGATGACATCGACCGCGTCCGCGGCCTCCAGGTCACGCAGTCCTCGGTACACGGTGGTCAGGCCGATCCGTGTGCCTTCGGCGGTCATGCGCGCGTGCAGATCCTGCGCGGAGATGAAGTCGTGACAGTTCGCAAGAGCTTCCAGAAGGGCCGAGCGCTGCCGGGTGGGCCGCTGTTGGGTCGTCAGGTCGCTCACACCACGTTCACCCCCTAGTGCCGCACCAAATCCAGGCTAGATGAAAATGAAACCCATATCCATATGAACGATAGCTCATGTGTGGGTGGGGATGCGAGTAGGGCCGCCTGACCGAGGGGGTGGTTCCGGGGAGGGGCAGCGAAACTCAGGCCGACGAGGGGGGAAGGCGTCGGCTGTCCGCGACACGGAGGGGGCCGGTCCGGTGGGGGGCTTCGACGGGTAGCCGGTGTCGGAGTGCAGGTTGTCCATCCTGCGGATGGGCTCGTCGGGCCGAGGGCGTGCTCGGATCAGCGCACGCGCCGTTCCTCCAGTGGTGCGGCCCGCAGTCGCGCGGTGGTGTCGCTCGGCAGGTGGGGGGTGTGTCTTACGAGTCGGGCGGAGTTGGCGACCACGGCGATGCTGCTGGTGTTGTGGAGCAGGGCGGCCAGGACGGGGTTGATGGAGCCGCCGGCGCCGGCGATGAGGCCGGCGAGGTTGACGCCGATGGAGAGGGTGTAGTTCTGCCGTACGACGCGCAGGGTGTGCCGGCTGAGTTCGACGGCGGCGGCGACGTTACGCAGGTCGTTTCCGGCCAGGGCGATGTCGGCGGTCTCCAGGGCGACGTGGGAGGAGTGGGCGCCCATGACGATGCCGACGTCGGCGAGCGCCAGGGCGGGGGCGTCGTTGGTGCCGTCGCCGACCATGGCGACGCTGTGGCCGTCTGTCTGGAGGTCGCGTATCAGCTGGAGTTTGGCCTCGGGCAGTGCGTGGGCGTGGACCTCGGTGATGCCGAGGGTGTCGGCGACGGCCTGGGCGGTCTCGGGTGCGTCGCCGGTGAGCAGCACGATGCGGGTGACGCCGAGGTCGGTCAGCTGGCGGACGACGGTGTCGGCTCCGCCGCGTACGGCGTCGGACAGGCCGAGCATGCCGATCAGCCTGTCATCGTGGGCGAGGCAGATGACGGTCTCGCCAGCGGCGCGCAGGCGGCTCGTCCAGTCCCGGGCGACCTCGGAGAGTTCCAGGCCGTGGCGGCGCAGCAGGGCGGGGCTTCCCACCAGCAGGCGGCTGCCGTCGAGTTCGGCGCGTACGCCCATGCCGAGGACGACCTCGCAGGCTTGGTGGATGGGGATGTGCAGGTGCTGTTCCTCGGTGCGCCGGACGATGGCTTCGGCGAGCGGGTGGCGTGCGTGCAGTTCGCCGGAGGCCGCGAGGCTCAGCACCTGGTCGGCGGTGACCGTCTCGTCGAGGGTCACCACGCTGGTGACGAGGGGGCGGCCGAGGGTGAGGGTGCCGGTCTTGTCGAAGACGACGGCGGTGACGCGGCCGATGCCTTCGAGGTGGGTGCCGCCCTTGATGAGGGTGCCGCGGCGGGCGCCGTTGCCGATGGCCGCGCTGATCGCGGTCGGGGTGGCCAGGCCCGCGGCACACGGGCAGGCGATCAGCAGCATCGTCATCGCCCGACGCGCGTCCCGGGTCAGCACGTACGTGACCCCGGCGAGGGCGAACGAGACGGGCACGAAGCGGCGGGTGAAGGCGGCGGCGACGGTCTGGATCGGAGCCCGGTCGGCCTGCGCCTCCTCGACCCGGCTGATGATCCGCCCGACGACCGTGTCCTGCCCGACCGAGGTGGCCCGCACGGTCAGGGAGCCGGTGGAGACGAGGGTGCCCGCGTACACCTCGCTGCCGGGCTGCACGTACACCGGGAGCGCCTCGCCGGTGATGGCCGCCTGGTCGACCAGTGCCTCGCCGGACTCGGCGGTGCCGTCGACGGGGATGCGGTGGTGTTCGTAGACCGCGACCACGTCCCCGGCCCTGACCTCCGTGAGGTCGACCTCCACCTCCACGCCGTCGCGGACCAGCCAGACCCGCTCCTCGCCGATGGAGAGCAACTCCTCGATGGCGCGCCGGGTTCGCCGCAGGGTGATGGCCTGCAGGAACTCACCGATGTTGAGCAGCCACAGCACCATGAGCGCGACCACGTTCTCGCGCAGCACGAGGGAGATCACGGTCGCCGTGGTCACCAGCAGGTCGGTGCCGGCGTGGCGTCTGCCGCCGAGGGTGCGTGCGGCGCCGCGGAAGAAGGGCAGCCCGGTGAAGACGGTGACCGCTCCGAGGAATCCTGCCGAGCCCGCCGGGGTCCACGGAGGCCGGCCGAGCAGGCGTCGCAGGCCCACCAGGGCGAGCACCGCCCCGCCGACCACCAGCCGCGCGACCTCGCCAGTGGAGGAGTCGGGTACGGACCGGCTGGCCCGGGCGGGCACCCCTGGCGGCGGCGCTTCCTCCAGGGCGGCGACCAGCCGGTCGATGTCAAGGAGGTCGGGCCGTACCCAGACGATCACGGCACCGGTGCGCGGGAAGATGCGCAGTGCCCGAAAGCCCGGCAGGTCGGTGAACCGCTCGTCGACGAGCCCGGCGCAACCGGGCCGGGCCCGCAGCCAGGGAACCGTCAGCCGTATGCGGCCCGCGACGGCGGACGAGCGGGGGCGGAGCCGAGGCCGGGTACGGGAACGCCGCCGGGTGCGGACGGGCCGGACATGGCCATTCGCCTCTCAGTGCTCGTGGTCGTGGTCGTGCCCCTCGACACCGACCGCCGAGGGCGGCGGCGCCTCCTCACCCATCTGCTCCCGGGCCTCCGCCAGCAGGTCTCCTGCCCTCAGGCGGGCCTCCTCGGTAGCCTCTCCGAGCCATCGTCCCGTGGTGATGCCGCCGGCGATGCCGCTGACCAGAAGCCTGCGGGCCGCGGGTTTCGCCTTGGGCGCGGCCTTGGCGACTCCCCGCAGGACCAGTACGCCGGCGGTTCCGGACAGGGCGTAATGCGTGATGCGGCCCACGACCGCACCCGCAAAAGCGGCGGGATGCATCATGGTCTCCTTCCGCGGAACGGCTTCGACCGTCTTCGACGCGGTAAGTCCATTCTCGCCCCGTGGCAAACATCGCGCACCAGTCGTTCTGAACCACGCCCGTGGCCGCGCAGGCCGCGCCGACGCGAGTTAAGTTCTTGGTAAGGATTTCCATATCGGATGACCGAAAGATGGTCTTGATATCCGTGTGCCGAAGCCGGGACAGGCTGAGCTCGGCGGACAACTCACCTTGCTGCGGAGGGATCCTCCATGCGTGCGTCCTCGTCCCGACGTCTGGCGCCGCTGATAACCAGCGCCTCCCTGCTCTTCCTGGCCGGCTGCGGTAACTCGTCCGACTCCGCGAGCGGCACCGATGCCTCGCAGGGCCCCACTTCCTCGTCCGCCATCCCGGTGGTGGCCTCGACGAACGTCTACGGCGACATCGTCGAGCAGATAGGCGGCGGGAAGGTGAAGGTCACGTCGATCATCAGTGACCCCGACCAGGACCCGCACTCCTACGAGGCCAACACCCAGAACCAGTTGGCGCTGTCCAAGGCCAAGGTCGTCGTCGAAAACGGCGGTGGCTACGACGACTTCATCGACCGCATGCTGAAGAGCAGCGACAACTCCTCCGCCGAGGTGATCAACGCGGTCAAGGTCTCCGGTAAGACCGCCCCGGCAGGCGGGGAGCTCAACGAGCATGTCTGGTACGACTTCCCCACGATCAGCAAGGTGGCGGACAGCATCGCCGCCGCCCTGGGCAAGGCCGACCCGGACGACGCCGCCACCTTCACCAAGAACGCGGACGACTTCAAGGCGAAGCTGAAACCGCTGGAGGAGAAGGAAGCCCGGATCAAGACCGACCACGGCGGCGAGGAAGTGGCCATCACCGAGCCCGTGCCGCTGTACATGGTCGAGGCGAGCGGGCTCGAGAATGCGACGCCCGAGGAGTTCAGCGAGGCCATCGAGGAAGGCGACGACGTCTCTCCGAGGACCCTGCAAGAGACGCTGGCGCTGTTCACCGGCAAGAAGGTCAAGGCGCTGGTCTACAACGAGCAGACCTCCGGTCCGCAGACCGAGAAGGTCGAGCAGGCGGCCGAGGGCGCCGGAATTCCCGTCGTTGCCGTGACTGAGACGCTGCCTGAGGGCAAGGACTACCTCGGCTGGATGACCGCCAACGTCGACGCGCTCGCGAGCGCGCTGGACAAGTGAGGTAGCCCACCGTGGCCTCCTTGCCCCGCGCCCGCGAGAGCAGGACCGAGGACCCGGACCGTGGCGCGGACGCCGCGGTGATCAGCCTGCGCGGCGCGGCCCTGGCCTACGGCGAGCGCGTGCTGTGGCAGGACCTCGACCTCGACGTACGTCCGGGTGAGTTCCTGGCCGTGCTCGGCCCCAACGGATCCGGCAAGACCAGCTTCGTACGTGCTCTGCTGGGGCAACGGCCGCTGTCCGCGGGCACGCTGACGGTTCTGGGCCGTCCGCCGAGCAAGGGCAGTCGGCACATCGGCTATATCCCGCAGCAGGCGACGCTGTCCGAGCACGCGATGCTGCGCGCCCGGGACCTGGTCCGCTTCGGCATCGACGGCCACGGCTTCGGACCCCGACTGCGCACGGCCGCCGTACGCCGCCGGGTGGATGAGGTCCTGGAGTCGGTGGGTGCCGCCGCGTACGCGGACGTCCCGGTCGGTCTGCTCTCCGGCGGCGAGCAGCAGCGCGTGCGTGTCGGGCAGGCAATGGCGACCGACCCGCGGATCCTGCTCTGCGACGAGCCGCTGCTCTCCCTCGACCTGCACCACCAGCGGGCTGTGACGGAACTGGTGGACGCCCGGCGCCGCTCGCACAACACAGCCGTGGTCTTCGTGACCCACGAGATCAATCCCGTCCTGGGGCTCGTGGACCGCGTGCTGTACCTCGCCCGCGGGAGCTACCGGGTCGGTACTCCGGACGAGGTACTGACCTCCGAGGCGATGTCCCAGTTGTACGGCACGCAGGTCGACGTCGTCCGTGTCCGGGGCCGGATCACGGTCGTGGGCGTGCCCGACGAGGTGGCCGAGCCGCCGCATCACCCCGAACTGCCGCACGGAGTACGGCCATGACGATCGCCGACGGGATCTGGCAGCAGATCTTCAGCTTCGACAACTACGGCGAACTGCTCGCCCTCGTCCGCAACTCCCTGATCGCCGGCGCCGCGCTCGGCCTGGTCGGCGGTCTGGTGGGGGTCTTCGTGATCAGGCGGGACCTGCCGTTCGCGGTGCACGGGATCAGTGAGCTGTCGTTCGCTGGCGCCTCGGCCGCGCTGCTGCTGGGCGTGAACATCGTGGGCGGCTCGATTGTCGGGTCATTGATCGCGGCCGGGGCGATCGGTGTGCTCGGCTCGCGCGCCCGGGACCGAAACTCGGTGATCGGCACCCTCATGCCCTTCGGCCTGGGACTGGGCGTACTGTTCCTTGCCCTGTACAAGGGCCGCGCGGCGAACAAGTTCGGCATCCTCACCGGGCAGATCGTCGCCGTCGACACCCCGCAGATGTCCTGGCTGCTCGGCACCTCGGCCGTGGTGCTCGTGGCGCTGGCGGTCATGTGGCGGCCGCTCACCTTCGCCAGCGCCGACCCGGACGTGGCCGAGGCGCGAGGTGTGCCGGTCCGCGGGCTGTCGTTCGCCTTCATGCTCGTACTGGGCCTCGCGGTCGCGCTGTCCGTGCAGATCGTCGGAGCGCTGCTGGTCCTCACCCTCCTTGTCACCCCGGCGGCCGCCGCGGCCCGCATCACGGCCTCACCGGTACTGCTGCCCGCGCTGAGCGTCGTCTTCGCCGTGGCCTCGATCGAGGGCGGGATCCTGCTGGCCCTGGGCAGCAGCATCCCCATCAGCCCGTACGTCACCACGATCTCCTTCTCGATCTACCTCGCCTGCCGGCTGGTGGGCACGTACCGGACCCGGCAGTGGGGAACCGGACGAACAGTTCCCGAGCCCGGCTGACCAGCACTTGCGCCTTGCCTTCTGGCATCTGATCTCCCTCGTCAGCAGTGAGGGTGCCGCCGAACACCTGCGTCCTCGGCCCCGCATCCGGTCGAGGGCCCACCTACAGCGCCCCTGCGTCACTCGCCGCCGTCCATGCCTCCAGACATCACGGCAATCCCATTGCCAGCCCTTTATGAAAATGATTATCATCTTGTACGTGCCCGAGGGGGCATGAACATGACCCATGGGGGTTTCTCTTGCGTACCCGCAGACGCCTGCTGACCGTCACCGGCATCGCCGCCGCCGCGCTCGCCACGGCCGGTCTCAACACTTCCGCCTTTGCCGCCACCACCCTGAGCAGCGGACACGTCGACGTCCTCGACGCCGAGTGGGACGGCGCCGACCTGCACCTGCACGTCCACGACGAGGAGACGAACACCGAGTACGACCCGGTCGATGTGACCTTCTCGGTGCCGGCGGCCGCGAAGGTAGCCAACCCGGGCTGCGGCTTCCTCGGCTCCGGCAGCCAGGTCTGGCTGCTGCCGGACACCGAGGTCGAGGCCGACGCCGCCGGGGTGCTCTTCCCGGGCATCTCCACCGAGCACCTCACCACCGGGGTCTTCGCCAACAACAACGTCACGTACACCCTGGTCAGCGCCACCCGCAACGGTGCCGCCACCGAGGACTTCAGCATCTACGCGGGCAGCTGCGCCCGCTGGTTCGACAGTGACACCAGCACGACCAGCTTCAAGTCCAGGACCTTCGCTGTCGGCACGCACAACCACGCCAACTGGGCCTTCGAAGAGGCCGGCACCTACCAGCTCACGTTTCGCGTCCGGGGCACGGTCGGCGGTGTGACGGAGTCCGCCACCGAGACCTTCACCTTCAACGTCACCTCATGATCCGGGCCCTGACGCGCGACAGACGCGCCGTCACAAGTGCGGCGCTCATCGCGGCGACCGCGGTGCTCCTGGGCGCGGCAGGGCTGGTCGCCGGCGGCAGCGGGAACGCCCGCGCCGCCGGCGGTGCCGTCGTCCTGGACGACGGCGAGCTCGATGTCACGCCCCGACTGGTCGACGGGAAGCTGGAGTTGCAGATCGACGACCGCAGTGGCGACACGACGGTCGTGCGCGAGCCGTCCCAGCTCGTGCTGCACGCCCCGGCGTCCTCCCTGCAGTACACCGCTGACCCGGTGGCCACGGCTCTCGGCACGACGAACATGGACTCCTGGCAGCTCAATGGCTGGGAGGCGGAGAACATCTTCGCGCCCGAGCCGGGCTGGAACGGCTCCGCGGCGGGAGGCGCCACCGAGGTCACGCTGTCCGGGTACGAAGGTCCCGGAGACTTCGGTCTGGCCCTGTACACCCGCGAGATGGACAACGCCAATGCTCCGGCGACCGCCTATCTCGGCAGCTCGGCCTCCGTTCAGCGCACCTTCACTCTGCCGGGCGACGAGGAACGGCTGCTGCCCATCTGGCAGTTCACCGCGGAGGGCGTCTACCGGCTCACCTTCACCGTGACGAGCGGCGGCTCGTCGGACACCGAGACACTGGCCGTAGTGGTGGGCGACGACGTCGACCCGTCGACCGTCCTGCCCGGTGACGGCTCCACTCCGACGGCTTCCCCGACCGATTCGCCGACCGGCTCGGCGACCGCGAGCCCGTCGCCCACCGCTCCGGCGGCACACGTCATCGCCGAGGGTCACGTCGACCTCGCGGCACGTCCGGCAGACGGCGACCTGGAGTTCCAGATCAAGGAGGGCACCGAGCTCAACCACAAGTGGTACGAGCCGGGCAAGGTCGTCATGCATGTACGGCCCGCGGCCAAACGGAAGATCCCGGAGGGGTACGAGTTCCTCGGCACGCCGGGTGACGCGGTGTGGTGGCTGCCGCTGCAGCAAAACGCCGGCATCGTGTGGCCGGGCTGGAACACCACGGAGTTCGCCAAGGCCGACCTCGACGGCCGCGTCTCCTTCCGGCTGGACTCCGTGCAGGGCCCCGGAAACATCGCGATGTTCCACAACGGCGCGATGGGCGTCCCGGTCGTCTCGCTCAACAGTGGTGACGGTCTGCCCGACGCCCACACCCTGGGTGCGGGCACGCACAGCCACTTCGACTGGGTGTTCGGTGCCGAGGGCGTCTACCGCACCACCTTCACGGTCAGCACGACTCTCGCCGACGGCACGAAGGTCAGTGACACGGAGACCATCGCCTGGGTGGTCGGGGACGACGTGGATCCGTCGACCGTGCCGCCGGGTGAGGGGGACGAGCCGACGGCCACCCCGTCGGAATCGGCCTCCGCGACGCCGACCGCGACCGCGTCCCCGTCGGAGTCCGCGTCCGACTCGCCGAGCGCCTCGGCCCCGGCAACCGACCCGGGCTCCGGCTCGTCTGGTACCGGCGGAAGTTCGTCGACGGGCGGCAGGGGCAGCACCAGCGGAACCTCGGCGACCGGCGGCCTCGCCTCCACCGGCGCGCAGGTCGGTGTGATCGCGGGCATCGCGGTGACCGCCCTGCTGGTGGGTGGCGGTGCGGTGTTGTTCGTACGACGTCGCCGTACCGCTCAGTGAAAGCTCCGCGTACGACGGACCGGCGCATGGCAGCCACCCGGTCCGTCGTACGCGGCATTGTCGTGTTCGAGAGAAGGAGGAGCCCCATGCGGGGCCACCCCAGACGTACCACCGCCACCGTCGCGCTGGTCGCGGCGAGCGCCCTGCTCTCCGGGTGCAGCGGACTTCAAACCGGATCGTCCGATGCGGAGTTGACGGTGTCGACGACCACCGGGATCATCGCCGACCTTGTCGAGCAGGTCGGCGGCGACCGCGTCGACGTCACCTCGATCGTGCCGCACCACGGCGACCCGCACTCCTACGAGCCCAGCCCCGGCGACGCGGCCAAGGTCGCCAAGGCCGACGTCGTGTTCAGCAACGGGCTGCTGCTCGAAGAGCCCGGGATCATGAAGATGGTCCACAGCAACGCCCGTAAGTCCGTCCCGAAGATCGAGATCGCCGAGAAGCTGGAGCAGTACGGCGGCACGGTGATCAAGCTGGAGGAGGACCTCGGGCTGGACGTGCTGTGGCTCGGCTGGGCCGTAGAGGGCGAGGTCGCCGGAGACGGCTCCCAGGTCCGTACGACGGCCACGAAGCTGGAAGGGCCCGGCGAGCTGTGCGTGTATCTCACCGACACGCTCGGCAAGCCTCAGGTGTACATCGACTCCGCCGACGGCCTCGACGGCGCCGACTCCTTCACCCTGCCGCCCGAGGCGCACACGCACGTCAACTGGGCGTTCAGCGAGCCCGGAACGTACTGGCTGACTGTCGAGGGGCGGACCGAGACCCTCGACGGGAAGACCGAGGACATCGGCAGCGGCACCTTCACCTTCACCGTCGGCGACGACGCAGAGGTGCCCGCGGGGGCAACCGTGCTCGACGGCGGGCACGCCGATGTCGCGCTCAACGCCGAGACCGGGAAGGTGTACGTCCGCGCCGACGACGACACCAGCGGCGAACCGGCGCGGCTCGCAGCCGATGACGTGGTGCTCAATGTGCCTGACCGGGCCAAGGAGACCGTGCCGAAGGAGAAGCCGTACTCCTTCCTCGGCGAGGCGGGCGACGAGCTGTGGGTACTGCCGCAGGCCGTCATCGGCAAGCACGTGCACGGCGACATGGACCCGCACGCCTGGGCGGACGTCGCCAACGCGGCGGCGTACGTCCGGCGGATCGAGGCCGAGCTGATCAAGGCGGACCCGGACGGGAAGGCGACGTACGAAAAGAACGCCGCCGCCTATCTGAAGACCCTCGGCGCCCTGGACGAGGAGGTCGCCAAGAAGCTCGCCACCGTGCCGGAGCAGAACCGCAAGCTGATTACCACCCACGACGCCTTCGGGTATCTCGCCAAGGCGTACGGCATGGAGGTCGCGGGCTTCGTCGTGCCCGTGCCCAACCAGGAGCCGAGCGCGGCCGAGGTGGAGGAACTCGGCGACACCATCCGGGAGAAGAAGGTCCCGTCGGTGTTCCTGGAACCGAACCTCGCGGCGCGGGCCGACGTGCTGCGCCGGGTCGCCGAGGACGAGGGGGTCGGGATCTGCACGATCTACGGCGACTCGTTCGACGACGAGGTCCACGACTACGTATCGATGATGCGGCACAACGCGACCGAGCTCGCCAAGTGCCTGAGGGAGGACGCCTGATGAGGGGCATGCGAAGGGTTCAGCGGGTCGCCGTGGCGGTCGTGCTCGCGGCCACCCTGGCCGGGGGCGGCGTCGCCCTCGCCGACGACGGTACGACGCGGGCGGGAGGGCCCGGACTCGGCCGTATCGCTTATGCGGAGGGGATGCTGACCCTCGATCCGGCCGAGGGCGCCCATGTGATCGAGGTCGGCGGCGCGGGCGTGGCAGACGCCTCGGCACCCGGGTGGGACACCACCGGCGTACCCGAGGGCACGGTGACCGGAGACACCGTGCGGTGGTCGCTGACCGGGCTCGACGGTCCCGGTGACCTCAAGGTGTACTCGGCCGAGGACGGGCGGGAACGCGGCGGCGCCGAGGACGCGCTGCTGTTCGACAGTGCGGACGATGTACGTGACGAGCGCGAGCTGCCGGTGGGCCAAGTGGGCGGCACCCGCTGGGAGTTCAGCCAGGACGGCACGTACCGGGTCATCCTCACCGCCGAGGCCACGGCCGCGGACGGGCGGGAACTGTCCGTCGGGACCGTGTACACGGTGCTGGTCGGGGACACAGCGGACGGAGAGGACACGGTCGCCGAGGAGCCGGTCGCCGAGGAGACTCCCACCGGGGAAGCCTCCAAGGAGGCGCAGCCGATGCCGGCGGCCGGGAAGGCTGTTACCCAGGTGGCCGAGGCCGAGCGACGCACCGCCCTCGCCGCCACCACGGCATCCGCCGATGTGGTGTCCGACAGGAAGGTCCTCGACGAGGGTCATGTCGACTTCGCCGCCCGCGTCGTCGACAACAAGCTGCAGATCCACCTCAAGGACGGCACCGTCTCCGGGAAGACCACCTGGCGCGAGCCCTCCTCCGTGGTGCTGCACGTCAAGCCCGCGGCGAAGAACACCCTCCCGGCAGGCGACGACTTCGCATTCCTCGGCAAGGAAGGCGACCCGGTGTGGCTGCTCGATCAGGTGCAGCAAGAGGGGCTGCTGTGGCCCGGCTGGTCGACGGACAACATCAAGGCCGGGGTGACCAAGTCAGGCGTGGAGTTCTCACTCACCAAGGTCGACGGTCCGGGGACCTACGCCCTCTACACGTACGACGCGATGTCGGGCGCGAACGTCCTGTTCAACAGCAAGGACGGGGTACCGGACTCCTTCGACGTGCCCGCCAACACGCACGCACACGGCGGATGGGCGTTCACCAAGCAGGGGACGTACCGGCTCACCTTCAAGATGAGCGGCACGCTGGCGAACGGCACAAAGGTCTCCGACACGGAGACGGTGACGTTCGCGGTCGGCGACACCGACCCCGGCACCGTGACGCCAGGTGACGGCTCGGGGAAGGGAACCTCCGGGACGTCCGGCTCCTCTTCTTCGGACACGCCAGGCTCCGCCACCGACTCCGGCTCCACGGGCGGCTCTTCGACCGACGACACCGACGGCTCGATGGCCTCCACCGGCGCCGGTCAGCCCGTCCTCCTGGGCTCGGCCGCTGCCGCGCTCACCGCAGTGGGAGCCGTGGCCTTCCTGGCCGCCCGGCGCAGGAGGACCGCACGTGGCTGACAGCGCGGACCCGCTGCTGCGGGTCGCCGGTGCGACCGTCGTCCTCGGCGGACGTACGGCCCTGGAGAAGGCCGACCTGACCGTCGACGCAGGCGAGCTGGTCGGCCTCATCGGCCCGAACGGCGCCGGCAAGACGACCCTCCTGCGCGCCGTGCTCGGGCTCGTTCCGCTGGCTGGCGGAGATGTGGCCGTCGAAGGCCGGACCGGGCGGCGCGGCGGGCGGAGCATCGGGTACGTGCCGCAACGGCACGAGTTCGCCTGGGACTTCCCCATCGACATCGCGGGCGCCGTCCTCACCGGCCGTACCCGGCAGATGGGCTGGCTGCGCCGCCCGGGCGCGGCCGACCGGGCCGCGGTGGACGAGGCACTGGAGCTGACTGGGCTCGCCGACCTGCGTCGGCGCCCGATCGGCGAGCTGTCCGGCGGCCAGCGGCAGCGGGTCCTGGTGGCCCGCGCCCTGGCCGCAGGCCCGCGCATCCTGCTCCTCGACGAGCCGTTCACCGGAGTCGACGTCCCCACCCAGGACCTCCTGAACGAGCTGTTCGGCCGACTGGCCACGGAGGGCAGGGCGTTGCTGATGACCACCCACGACCTGGCGGCCGCCGCCCGCACCTGCCACCGGGTGGCGCTGATCAACCGCACGGTCGTCGCCGAGGGCGGCCCCGACATCCTCGCCGACCCCGACCAGATGCTGCGGGCCTTCGGCCTCGACCGCGCGATCGGAGCCGTAGCGTGATCGAGTTCCTCACCGACCCGTGGCAACTGCCCTTCATGCAAAGGGCGTTCACCGTCGCCGCGATCATCGGCCTGGTGTGCGGCGTCGTCGGCGTGTACGTCGTGCTGCGCGGCATGGCGTTCATCGGTGACGCGGTCGCCCACTCGGCCTTCCCGGGCGTCGCGCTCGCCTACGCCTTCGAGGGCAACCTCCTGCTCGGCGGCGCCGCGGCCGGCATCACCACCGCAGTGTTGATCGCCTTCGTCTCCCAGAACCGGCGGCTGAAGGAGGACACCGTCATCGGCGTCTTCTTCGCCTTCGCCTTCGGCCTCGGCATCGTCCTGGTCTCCACCAGGGACAGCTGGACGACGGACTTGTCCTCCTTCCTGTTCGGACAGGTTCTGGCGGTGAGTACGACGGACGTATGGACCGTGGCCGCCATCGGTGCCGTACTCGTCCTCGTGGTGCTGGCGATCGGCAAGGAATTGGTCGCCGTCAGTCTCGACCGCGAAACGGCACGCGCCACGGGCCTGCCGGTATTCCGCCTTGACCTGGCGCTCTACGTCGTCGTCACCACGACGATCGTGATGTCCCTGGAAGCAGTCGGCAACATCCTCGTCCTCGCCCTGCTCATCACCCCCGCCGCCACCGCCCGCATGCTCACCGAACGGCTGTGGGCGATGACCCTGCTGGCATCGCTCATCGGCTGCGCGGGCAGCGTCGCGGGCCTGTACGTGTCGTACGCCTACGACCTCGCCGCGGGCGGCTCCGTGGTAGTGGTGCTCACCGGTCTGTTCTTCCTCACCTGGTGCCTGGCACCCCGGCATGGGCTCCTGGCGAAGCTCGTCCGACGCCCGGACGGCGCCGCCCCCCTGCCCGCCGGACGGTGACACTCCGACGGTCGGCCCACGCATCACGGGGGCCGGCCGTCGCGTTCACCGGACGCGAGTGCCGTGGAAGTGCTTCGCCTAACGGGTGGCCACCACGACGTAACTGTTGCCGTACTGCCAGACCGGACCGGCATGCGTGAACCCAGCCTGCCGCAGCAGCCGTACATGCGCGGACAGCGGCAGGCCCGGGCCGGTTCCAGTCTTCGTGCCGTTGCGTGGCTGTCGGCGGCGGCGTTCGGCGAGGAGGTCGGTCAGCTCCGGCTCGTCGGCCACGGCCGCCCACCAGGAGTCCCAGTCCTCGTGGGCGAACACCTGCTGCCGCTCGGCCTGGCGGCGTCCGATGTGGGCGACGAGCCCGGCGGCCTCGGGGCTGCCCTCCGGCGCAAGATGATCTCCGTTGACCAGGACGCCGCCGGGGCGCAGCAGCGCGGCGAGTTGTTCATACGTGTGGCGCAGGACGTCCGGAGTGAGGTAGTGCAGCCCGGTCGTGGAGACGGCCGCGTCCAGCGGGCGGTCCAGACCCAGAGCCTGGATCCAGCCGGGCTCGCCGACGACCGCCTCGACGTAACGGGCGGCAGAGCCGTGCTGGGTGCGGGCCAGCTCCAGCAGCAGCGGGTCCATGTCCACCGCCACGATCTCCGCGTCCGGAAGCCGCCGGGCCAGCCGTGCCGCCAGGGATCCGGGACCGCAGCCGAGGTCGAGCACGAGAGGCTTGTCCGCCCGGTCAGCGGTGATGTGCTCTACCACATCGGCGATCACCGTGAACCGCTCCTCGCGGCCGACGGCGTACCGCTGCTGCCGGCGCTCCCAGCGTTCCACCCACATCTCGGCCGTCGCCATGCTCAGCCCCATCCGGTCGGCGGTGTTCGCGAAGGCCACCAGATCGCCCGGCTCGGGCCTACGCGGGAGGAAGACCGTCCTGCGGGTGATCATGTCGGTCTCCAGGCAGAGGGTGCCGAAGAGATGAACACCCACGGGTTCCGCGTCGGCGGGGACTCCGGTGCCGTCCTTGGGGATGACGACGGGGTCCATCAGCACGCCGTGTTCTTCAAGGGCCATGTCGTCGGCCTTCATCGCCAGCCGTACCAGCAGATCACCCCCCGCGCCGGAGTCACGTACCTCCAGCACCTTCGCCAGCGTGATCCCGCACTGGTCCACCAAGGCCCGCCCCGGTTCGATGTGCAGGTCGTACAGGTGCTCCAGCAGCAGTGCGGCCAGCGGGCGGCCACCCAGCGATGCGGCGGGTTGCGCCAGCAGTTCGTCCAGATACCGCTCACCGGCGACCGGCCGGTGCGCCGGGTACAGCCCCAGCGTTCCCGGCAGCGTGCCGGCCTCGCTGCGCAGCCCGTAACCGTGGCCCTGCCAGGTCAGGGGCGGGCGCCTGCCCAGCACGGCTTCCGTCAGCTGCGTTGTGTAGTGCTCCCACTGCTCCTGGTCGGCGAGGTAATTGACGCCGAATCCGCCGCCGATGTCCACGGCTCGCGGACGCAGCCCCCGGCTGCGGCACTCTTCCAGAACGGTGAGACAGCACTCCAGGGCCATTGCCTTCTCGGTCAGGCTGGTGGTGTCCAAGTGGTAGGCCACGCCGGTCAGTTCGACCGTGTCACTGTGCCGTTCGACCGTCTCCAGCAGTGTGTGGAGTTCGCGTATGGGCGAGCCGAAGCGACTGCGTCGGCTCAGCACCCGCACGCCGACCGCCTCGAATGCCGACAACCGCAGCAGGACGCGGGCCCGGGGGAGCGCGTGTTTGCCGACGAGAGCGGCGAGTTGATCCAGCTCGCCGAGCGAGTCGACGCCGACGGTCACCCCGGTGCGGGCGGCCAGCCACAGGAACTCCGGGTTTTTGGGCCCGGTGGCCACGATCCGGTCGGACACGAAACCGGCGCCGAGAGCGTGCTGCAGTTCGCCCAGCGACGCGACGTCAACTCCCGCGTCCGTCGCGGCGAGCCGCCGCAGCAGGGCGCTGGACCGGCTGGTCTTGTGGGCGAAGAAGACCTGCCCGGACAGGTGGTGTCTGCGGTACACGGACCGGAACCGGTCCAGGTTCTCGGCGATCCGGTCGGGCACGAGCACGTTGAGCGGTGATCCCAGTGCGTCGGTGAGCATGTGCAGGAATCCGGGGGAGTGGAGCAGGGCCTGCAACCGGGGACCAAGCCGAGGTTCCAGGTACAAGGGTCTGCCCATGCGTGTCCCTCCCCGAGCGCCCAGGTCCCGGCATGCCGAGCGCGGACGACACTTCCTCCCGCGGTTCGCCGTATAGCACCTTTCCCTCACGTGCACCCACTTACGCCCCGGGGCGCCGGTGTCGTACCGCAATGGCAGGGGTAACGCCGAGGGCACACTGTGGTTCTCGGCGGCGTCCTCATACGGGCGTTCGGCGAGAGTTGCCGGTCGCGGAGATGCGGCATGGGCGGCTGGCCGGGCAGGTCCAGCGTCTGGGGATGCCGGCGAACCGAGCGGCGGAGCCGCCCGTCGCCGCTCGGCGACCTGCTCGGGTGCGGCGGTCGAGATCTACCGCAGAGCCATTGCAGCGGCCGAGAGGCGCCCGTCGGCGAAGAGCCGGTGCAGCCGGTGCGCAGGGCAGGAGCCGGGCACTCCCGGCCTCGGGACACACTTGAAGCCACGGTCGACCGTCGGCATCCCAGGGGGCCACGCCGAGCAGCTGGGACGCGGGATGCGCCGACCGCTGAGCCTGCGGTCGTGGTGGTTGTGGTGGGGAGGGCCTGCGAGGACGGCGGCTCGCTGGGGCGCCCGGCATGCTGGGCGCAGTTCGTGGTGTCCCTGGGTGCGACGACGGTGCCCGCTGCCGTTACGACTCCGGGGGCCGCGACGGACGTACAGCCAGCAGGCGGCGCGGAGGGCGGCGCCCTTGGTGCAGGCCCTCCGCCAGCCAGGCGGCCAGGGCTTCAGCCTGCGTGGGATCCGTGAGCGGGCCGAAGGCCAGCGCGGGTCCGAGCGGCGTACGGTCCCGGGTGCAAGGCTGGACCACCACGCGGTGGCCCGCGCGTGGCACCTGGTTGCCCTCGTGGTGGGGGCAATGCAGGTGCCGGCCCAGGCAGCCGGTGGCGACGAGCAGCCCGAACGGCACCTGCCGGGTCACGTCGCGCAGTGCTTCGAGGACGCGGCCGTCCGCCGCGCCGCAGCCGCCCTCGGCCCGGCAGACCGCGGCCGTGAAGCCCTCGGCGGCCTGCCGTGCGGCGGTGGAATGCGGCCTCGGGGTCATGCCACGGCCGTCCCGGTCAGGACCCGGACGTCCAAGTCCGTCACCGCGTCCGCTTCCAACGTGGCGGTGAAGTGGGCGCGGACGCGTTCCACGGCGTCGGGCGCGAGCCCGTTGAGCAGGGCGCGGGTGCCGCTGCCCACGGCCAGGTCCCAGGCGGTCGCCGGGGTCAGCGGCACGGCGAGATCCCGGCGTATGACCCGGGGGTCGCTCAGCCCGAGGGCCTCCAGCCAGGCAGCGAGGGCGTCGGCGGTGTCGATCCGGGCCAGTTGGTCCGATTGCGCCGACCCCGGCCATTCCCGCTCCGTCTCGATCGCGCCCTTGAACGCCCGCCCCCAACCGCCGAGCGCCCCCTTTTCCCATACGGTCACCGCCAGCCGCCCACCCGGCCGCAGCAGACCGGCAAGCTTGGCGGTATCGCGGTCCATGTCCGGGAAGAAGAACACACCCAGCGCGCACTGCACCAGGTCGTAGCCGCCCTCGGGCGCCGTCCACGCCGTCACGTCGTGCTGGTGGAACCGCAGGCTCGCCAGGCCCTCCTGCCGCGCCCGCCGCTCGCCGAGCGCCACGAGGGCCCCGGAGAGGTCCACCGCGTCGACCAGTCCGCCGGGGCCGACAGCGCGGGCCGCGGGGAGCGCCGATGCGCCGGCCCCGCAGCAGGCGTCGAACACCCGCTCGCCGACGGCAGGAGCCGACACGTCCACCGTGGCCTGCCCAACCGGGTCCCACAGCAGGGGTGACCAGCTGTCGAACTCCTCGGCACCCGCGCTGAACACCTCTCCGATCGTGGCCTGCTGAGCGGCCATCGGAACCTCCTAACAACGGATGAAACGGTTTTCGTTGTCGTCAACGTACTTGCGGGGCGCTCCCGTTGAACACCCGTGGTGGTGGTTGCGTAGAGGCCGATGTTCTCAGCCAGTCGACGCGGCACGGCGCGGTGAGGGCGGCCTGAGCGGGCTGCTGTGCGGGGACAGGGCCAGAGAGACGAGGAAGACGGCGGCGACGACGAGGCTGATGGTGCCGCCGGCGGCGAGGTCCCAGTGGGTGGACAGGGCGAGTCCGAGGGCGCAGGAGCCGGTGCCGATGGCCATGGACAGCGGCAGGGTGGTGCCGATGCGGTCGGTCCACAGGCGGGCGGTGGCGGCGGGGCCGACGATGAGGGCCATGGCGAGCATGACGCCGATGGCGGGTGCGGTGACGACGATGACGGCCTCGATGAGGACCAGTAGGAGGAGGTCGAGGGCGGCCACGGGGTATCCGGCGGCGCGCTGGCCGTCGGGGTCGAAGGAGCCGTAGACAAGCTCTTTGTGGAGGGCGGCGAGTACCAGCAGCACCAGCGCGCCCACACCGGCCGTCACGGCGAGGTCGTGCCCGGTGACGGTGACGATGGAGCCGGTCATGAAGGCTTCGAGGTCGCGGCTGAAGCCGTCGGAGGCGGACAGCAGGGCGACGCCGAGGGCGAAGCCGGCGGTCAGCACTATGCCGGTCGCGGTGGTGGCGCCCTGGTCGCGGCGGCGGGAGACGGCAAGAACGCACAGGCAGACCAGCACGCCCATGGCGGCGCCGCCGAGGTAGATGTCGATGCCGGCCACGGCGGCGAGGACGACGCCGGGGAAGGTGGCGTGGGTCATGGCCATCGTGAAGAAACCCATGCGGCGCAGGACGACATGGACGCCGATCGCGCCGCACACGGCGCCGACCAGTGCGGCCTCCAGCAGCGCGCGGTGGGTGTAGGAGTCGAGCCAGCTCATGCCCGTACCGCCTTCCGCGCGGCGAGCAGCAGGGCGTACGCGGCCGTCATCAGCAGGACGACCGCTGGTCCGGCGGCCAGTTGTATGCCGTGGCGGACCGACGCCTGGTAGCTGGCCGCCAGGCCGGCCCAGCCGCACAGCGCGCCGAAGGCCCCGCCGATTGCGGCGATGACCGGGATGCGGTGGGAGAGCAGCCGGCCGAAGGCGGCGGGCACGATCATCAGCGCGATCACCAGGACGGTGCCCACCGCGCGGACCGCGGCCACTACGACCAGGGCGATCAGGACGTTCAGCGCGAGGTCGAGCAGCCAGGTTCGGTAGCCCAGGGCGCGGGCCCCGTCCGGGTCGAAGGCCCGCAGGGCGAAGTGCCGCCCGAGGAGCGCCAGTGCGGCCAGGCAGCCTGCGGCGAGCACCGCGCTCTGCACGATTTCTGCGCGGGTGACGGTGAGCACCTGTCCGAAGAGGAAGGCATTGAGGTCATGCCGGTAGTCGTGCTGGCGGGAGACCAGGACGACGCCGAGTCCGAAGAACGCGGTGAGGATGACGGTCAGCGCCGAGTCCTCGCTGATGCGGGGCGCGCGGGTGAGCAGCGTCAGCAGGACGGCGGTGAGCAGCCCGGCGACCAGGGCACCCCAGAAGACCCCGTCCGCGGCCCCGGCGGCGAAGCCCACCACGACACCGGGGAAGACAGTGTGCGTGAGCGCGTCGGCGACGTACGCGAGACGGCGTACGAGGACGAAGACGCCGACCGCGCCACCCAGTACGCCCAGGATCAGCAACTCCACGAGGGCACGGGCCATGTACGGCACCTGGAAGGGGTCGGTGAGCGGAGAGCCCATCACATCCCCGCCACGAAGGTGCTGCCGTCGACTTCGAGCACGTGCGCGCCGTAACAGCAGCGGAGATTGTCGGCGGTCAGCGTCCGCTCCGGCGGGCCGAACGCGTACTGCCGCCCGTTGAGCAGACAGACCTGCCGGCAGAGGGCGTGCGCGACCGACAGGTCGTGGGTGGAGACGAGGACCGCGGCGCCGCCCGCCAGCAGTTCGCGCAGCGCGCCGAGCAGCGCGTCGCGGCTGACGGCGTCCACGCCGTTGAACGGCTCGTCGAGGAGGAGTACGTCGGCCTGCTGGGCGATGGCGCGGGCCAGCAGGACCCGCTGGCGCTGGCCGCCGGAGAGGGTGCCGAAGCGGTCCCGGGCCCGGTCGGCGAGCCCCACCAGGTCCAGGGCGTCGGCGGCGATGGCCCGGTCGCGTTTCCCGGGGCGGCGCAGCCAGCCCGCCGCCCGGTAGCGGCCCATGAGCACCACTTGGCCGACGGTGACGGGGAATTCGGGGTCGAGGGTGTCTGCCTGCGGGACGTAGGCGGTGCGGGAGCGGGCGGCGGCCGGGCGCTGCCCGCGCACGGTGACGGAGCCGGCGGCGACCGTGACCAGGCCGAGCGCGGCCTTGATGAGGGTGGACTTGCCCGCGCCGTTGGGCCCGACGAGGGCGGTGGCCTGGCCCGCGGGCACCGTGCCGTGCACATCGCGCAGTACGGTCGCGGAGCCATAGGCCAGGGTGGCGTGGTGGAAGACGATCGCCGGTGGCGGACCGTCCTCGGCGCGCTGCTGGGGTACGAGGGCGGCGGTGGGGGTCACTTCAGGGCGTCCACGATCGTCGTGGTGTTGAACTCCATGCTCTTGAGGTAGGTGTCGCCCGCCGACCCCTTCGGGCCGAGCGAATCGCCGTACAGCGAGCCGTCGCCCGCGACCACCTTCACCCCGGACTGGCGGCCGATGGCCTGGGCGGTCTTCGGGGGCAGCGAGGTCTCGCCGAAGACGGCCTTCACCTTCTGCTTCTTGATCCTCTCCACCAGGCTGTCCAGCTGACTGCCCGACAGTTCGGCCTGGTCGCTGAAGTCGGGGATGACCGAACCGACATACGTGAGGTGGTAGCGGTCGATGTAGTAGCCGAAGGCGTCGTGGTTGGTGACGAGCTTGCGGTCGTCGGCGGGCAGGGAGTTGATCTGCCCCGCGATGCCCTTGTCGAGGGCGTCCAGCTTGGCCGCGTACGCCGTGAAGTTGTCCTGGTAGTCCGCCTTGTGTGACGGGTCGGCCCTGATCAGAGCCTTCTCGATGGTCTCGCTCATGATCTTGACGTAGAGCGGATTGTGCCAGATGTGCGGGTCATCGGCGGTCTCGCCGGTTTCGTGGTCCTCGCCCTGACGCAGGGTGATGCCCGTGCTGGTGTCGACGGGTTCACCGTCGAAGCCGGACGCCTCAATGGTCCTGGGCAGCCACTCGTCCTCCAGGCCCACGCCGTTCTTCACCAGCAGCGCGGCCTCGCCGATCGCCTGCAGCGCGGCCGGGGTCGGCTCGTACTCGTGGGGCGAGGCATTGGGCTTGACCAGCTGGGTGACCGTCACCCGGTCCCCGCCGATGTTGCGGACGAAGTCGGCGACCTGGGTCGTGGTGGCCACGACCTTGACCGTGCCGCCGCCCTGGGCGTCGCCGCTGTCGGCGTCGGCACTGGTGCCGCAGGCGGTGAGCGAGGTGGCGACGACCGCTGCGAGAGCGGCGGCCGCGGTTAGGCGCTGGGGGTGGTGCACGGTACTCCTCTGACCGATCGGACTAACGAACGTGGAAATCATTTTCATTTAGCATCCAGCATGGATGGGGTGCCGGTCAACTGTGGAGGTGGCGCAGATCCACCAGTGCGCCGAGCGACTTCCCCGTGGCCGCGAGTCGCTCGTCGGCGAGGATGCGTATCCGTCGTCCGGTTGGGCGCGGCGGGTCTCGATCGCCCGCGCTCTGGCCGATATGCCGGCCCTGGTGCCGGATGTGGCCATCGCAGACGTCCATGAGCCTGCGGGGTGAGGAGGCGGGGGAGGGGTGTTCATGCTTCTGTGTCGATGTGCTGCCGGTCGTCTCGTCACTGAAGCAGGCGAGACAGTCCAAGAATTCCTGAATTCAGGATTCCTTGTATCGTTGAGCCGTGCTGACTCTCGTTGCCGACATCGAAGTACTCGCTCGGTTCGGACGCGCCCTGGCCGATCCGATCCGCTGCCGCATCCTGATCGCCCTGCGCGAGGCTCCGGCCTACCCCGCCGACCTCGCCGATGTGCTGGGCATCTCCCGCACCCGGCTGTCCAACCACCTCGCGTGCCTGCGGGACTGCGGCCTCGTCGTCACCGCCCCCGACGGACGGCGCACCCGCTACGAACTCGCCGACGAACGTCTCGGGCACGCCCTGGACGACCTCCGCACGGCGGTCGTCGCCGTCGAGGCGGACCGCACCTGCCCGGACGCGGACGAGAAGGAGTGCTGCTGAGTGGCCGCGCTGTCCCCCGCCCCCAGCCGGGCCCGCCGGGATGCGCTGACCCGCCGCATACGCCTGCTGGTCGCCGCGACGATCACCTACAACGTCATCGAGGCGATCGTCGCGATCACGGCGGGAACCCTCGCCTCCTCCACCGCGCTGATCGGCTTCGGCCTCGACTCCATGATCGAGGTGTCCTCCGCCGCGGCGGTCTTCTGGCAGTTCTCCGCGGCCGACCACGCCGTCCGGGAAGCCCGCGAGCAGCACACACTGCGGATCATCGCCGTCTCCTTCTTCGCCCTCGCCATCTACGTCGCCATCGAGTCCGTCCGCGCGCTCGTCGGCACTGGTCAGGCCGAGCGCTCGGTCATCGGCATTGCGCTGGCCGCCCTCTCCCTGCTGGTCATGCCGTTCCTGTCCGCCGCCCAGCGCCGCGCCGGGCGTGAGATCGGATCTGCCTCGGCCGTCGCCGACTCCAAACAGACCCTGCTGTGCACGTACCTGTCCGCGGCGCTGCTGGTCGGCCTGGTCCTCAACGCCACCCTGGGGTGGTCGTGGGCCGATCCGGCTGCCGCTCTGGTGATTGCTGCCATCGCGGTCAAGGAGGGCCGCGACGCCTGGCAGGGCAAGGGGTGCTGTACCACCCCGGCCCACGTGGTGGCGCCTGCCGGTGCCGACGCAGGCGTGTGCGGCTGCCGCCCCGGAGGCGACTGCTGTAGCTGACCAACGCGGTCGACACCTGCAACGCGTGATGCTGGAGCTGCTGGTCGACCGACTGTCCGAATGCCTAGCCTGCCGCTGACCGGGTCGCCGGGTGCTCGACCAGGCGGGCCTGCCCATCGAGACCTTCGCGATGCGCCTAATCGCCTGCGGAGGCGACCCCTTCACCGACAAGGAGAATCACGCAGCCCTCGACGAGGTCCGACAGCGTGCTGCGGCCAGGCGGGATGTTCGTCCACGCCATCCGCCACACCAGCGATGGGCGCCACGGCGCTGGTAACGCTCACGGGGACGACTTCGAGCACGGCGGCTTCGCCGTGCGCTTCTTCCCCACCACTTGGGCGAGGCCCTCACCGACGGCTGGACCCTGAAGGAGTCCACAGCTTCGGGGAAGGCGAACTGCCCAGACCTGTGGCGCATTTCGTCCTCGCCAACATCCTCATCGGCGTCGTCCTCACCTACCTTTGACGAGGCACGGGAGGCGGGTTGGGGGGAAGCGACAGAAGTGCGGCGCCGGACCACCGCCCCGAAAACGAGCAACTGCTGCTCCGGCGCATCGCCGCGGCCCGCCGCGCCCTGGACGATCTGAAACGCGACCTCGCTCGAGCCACGCGGCTCCGATCCGGAGAGTGCCTGGCTGGCGAACTCCGCGCCGCGGAAGGGGAACGGGCGGAGCCGAGCATGGAGGGCCGTGCGTAGCCTCCGATGATGGTGCCGGTGCCCGAGCTACTGGAGGTTCCTGGTCTCCGGTCCCCCAGAACATCCTTGGCGCATCGGATTTCCTCACCTTCGCGCAAGCGCCTGTCGTGACAACCGACCTGACCCCACCTCACCAACCCTTCACCGGGTGTATCCGCCCGAGCTGCGGGCATGACAGAGTCCAGTCAAGCTCTTGTGGCGCTTGATCGCTCGTGGGAGAGTTTCGGCGGCTCACAGTGCCGCCGAAATCACGGCCCATAAGCCGTAGTTGGCGGCTTGTACGTCCCTGGGTACGGCCTGACCACCCGTCGCCAGGAGCCGCTCGGCGACCCCGAGCGGCAGCACCCCGTACGACCCGAATTGCCCGTAACCCGGACAACGAAAGGTCTGGTTCATCACCATGAGAGTCTCCACGCGGAGACTTCGCGCGCTCATCCCGGCCGCCGCGCTCGCAGCAGGACTCCTCGCGGCCTTCCCCCGCACACAGTGCGGATCGTGCGGATCACCCCGCCATCCGCACAGCACCGCCCACGACCGCGATATCCGACAGCTGGATCGCCGTCCTCAAGGAGACCCCCAAGGCGTCCGTCCGAGCGGCCTCGGAAGACCTCGCCGACACGTACGACGGCGATCTCACCCACGTGTACCGCTCCTCGGTACGCGGTTTCGCGGTGAAGATGACCGCCGCCCAGGCCCACCGGCTCGCCGCCGACCCCCGCGTCGCCTATGTCGAGCAGGACGCAGAGGTGCACGTCAACGCCACCCAGTCAAACCCGACTTGGGGACTGGACCGCGTCGACCAGCGCCAACTGCCGCTGGACGGGACGTACACGTACAACACCACAGCCTCCAACGTCCATGTGTACGTCATCGATACCGGAATACGGACCACGCACAGCGAGTTCGGCGGACGCGCCAGCGTCGGCACCGACACCGTCGGGGACGGCCAGAACGGCAACGACTGCAACGGCCATGGCACCCATGTCGCCGGAACCGCCGCAGGATCGACATACGGCGTGGCCAAGGCCGCTTCGGTCGTCGGCGTACGCGTCCTCAACTGTGAGGGCTCCGGGACCATCTCCGGGGTGATCGCCGGTATCGATTGGGTGACCGCCAACGCCGTCAAGCCCGCCGTGGCCAACATGAGCCTCGGCGGCGGCGCCAACTCCTCCCTCGACGCGGCCGTGCAGAACTCCATCGCGTCCGGTGTCAGCTACGCGGTCGCCGCGGGCAACGGCAACATCGCCGGCCGGGCGCAGGACGCCTGCAGGTACTCCCCGGCCCGGGTGCCGGAGGCGATCACGGTCGGAGCGACGGACCGGACCGACACAAAGGCGTCCTGGTCCAACTACGGCACCTGCCTGGATCTCTTCGCCCCCGGTGTGGGCATCACCTCCGCCTGGAACACCGGCGACACCGCGACCAACACCATCAGCGGCACCTCGATGGCCACCCCGCACGTCGCGGGTGTCGCCGCGCTCTACCTCTCCGGCCATCCCTCGGCCACCCCGCAGCAGGTGAGCGATGCTCTGGCGGCGAGCGCCACCAGCGGCGTCGTCCAGAGCGCCGGCAGCGGCTCGCCGAACAAGCTCCTCTACTCGCTGTTCTGACACACCCACGGCATCACAGCATCACGGCCGCTCGGCGCTCGCGCCGGGCGGCCGTTCTTCGCCTTCGCTCTCCCCACTGTTCAATTGATCGCGGCCAAACCGATTCTGCATGATTTTCACCAACCAAGTGGCCGACAACAGTTCATTCTCCGGATTCTTATCGTCCCGAGTGCGGACTTCCTATTCTCCACGTGACCAGTCGGCAAAGGTGAAACGGCAATTGACCCAGATCTCCACGTGAGCCGAAGGAGACCGAATGGAACGCCTTACCCTGCTTCGCGCCGCCGTCATCGGTGTCGGGGCAGCTGCCTTTTCCGGATCCCTGTGGCGGCAGGCGGCCGTCGCGTATCCCGCTCTCCCTGGGCCCAGCCCGTACGGCGAGCTTCAGACGGCGGACGCCAACGGCATCATGCTTCCGGCCGGTTTCACCAGCCGGGTGATCGCCCGCTCAGGCCAGACGGTGTCCGGCACCGGCTACACCTGGCACAACGCCCCCGACGGCGGTGAGTGCTTCGCCGACGGCACCGGCTGGGTCTACGTCTCCAACGCCGAAGTCGGCAGCG
Organism: Streptomyces cupreus; assembly: GCF_014257025.1. Lineage (GTDB taxonomy): Bacteria > Actinomycetota > Actinomycetes > Streptomycetales > Streptomycetaceae > Streptomyces > Streptomyces cupreus. The sequence continues at coordinate 28,727 of NZ_JACMSF010000029.1, read as the reverse complement.
GTGGCGGCGGAGTCAGCGCGGTGAAGTTCGACAGCAATGCTCAGATCACGGGCGCGTACCGGATCCTCGGCGGCACCAACCGCAACTGCGCCGGCGGCTCCACCCCCAGGAACACCTGGCTGTCCTGCGAGGAGGTCGACACCGGCTACGCTACGAGACCGACCCGTGGGGGGTGCCTCTATGTCTTTCGTCAAGCCAGGCGTGGGGTTCTGGGTTCGTAGAAGGTGCCGTCGCGGAGCATCGCGAACAGCACGTTGACCCGTTGCCGGGCGAGCCGGAGGAGCGTCTCCAACGGCGCCTCTCGGGCCCGGTAGCACCACCCCCCAGGTCATCCGTTCGACAGGGGGGAACAGCCATGCCGGGCCCGGAGGCCAGCGGCCCTCTTGCAGGACCGCGAAAAAGATAACGGGGGTGGAGCGCGCGTTGATAAGCCGGTTCGGTGACCGCAGCATCCTGCTCACCACCAGGGACGGGCGGCTCGCGTGCATGGCGCCCGGCGACCAGACGTCCTGACGTACTTCGCCAAACGGGCGTACGCTGCCACCGACGGCGGTCGTGTGGCGATCGGCCGCCCCCAGCCGGGCGCGGCCGGAGTCGTCCAGTCGTACGAGGAAGCCCTGAACACCCTCGACCTGACCGACCGCTTCAAACTCGATGAACCCGTGCTGCGCGTCGCCGCCGACCTCCTTGTCTATCCCGTCCTCGCCCGCGACCGGCAGGCGAAGGCCGACCTGGTGGCCGGCGTCCTCGGCCCGCTGCAACGGGCCCGCGGCGGAACCGAGCCACTCCTGGACACCCTCACCGCATACTTCGACTCCGGCTGCGTGGCCGCGGAGGTCGCCCACCCGGCTGTCGCTGGGCATGCGCGTCCTCCCCTACCGCCTGGAATGCATCCACAAACTCACCGGCGCCGACCCGTCCGACCCGGTACACCGCTACACCCTGCAGACAGTGGTGATCGGCGCCCGCCTGCTCGACTGGCCGACTCAGGGCCCACCGTGCCGGTTGCAGGTTCGACAGTCGTCTTCTTCCGCGGGATGTCTTTGGACTCCCTCATACGAGGGCTCACGCTGGACCTGGTTGTCGACGGACCGAGCGAGTCGGCGCGGTGGTGGGTTGCGGTACCCGTGCAGTCCGGGCGCCCGAATACTGCCGGACCCTGGCAGTGACGGTGGACCGTGCTCGCGGTCATCCTTTTCATCCTGGCCGACGGCAGGGACGCCCGCATCTGGAGCTGAACGCGCGTGGATCAGCCCCGCGAGAGCGGGTTCGCACTCACAGCTGCTGTGTCTGTTCTGCCCGGGCCCACGAGGTAGCTTGGTGGGAGGGCCTCTGTAAGGAGGGCGATTGGATGCCGTGGTTCGTATGGCTGCTCGCCGCCGCGGCACTGGGTGTGGCGGAGTTCTTCACCCTGACACTGGTCTTCGGGTTGCTGGCGGGCGCTGCGTTGGTCGCCGCCGTGGTGGCGGGTGTGGGTATCGGCCTTCTCGGCCAGCTCGTGGCCTTCATCGCGGCAGCCGTGGCGGGCCTGGTCGTCGTCCGTCCTGTCGTGATGCGCCAGATGGCACAGCAGCCCGTGACACGCGAGGGCAGTGACGCGCTGATTGGCAAGCGGGCCGAGGTCGTGCGGGAGGTCACCGCGACCCGGGGCCTGATCAAACTGTCCGGCGAGGAGTGGTCCGCCCGCGCCCTCGACGAGAGCCATGTGATCCCGGTGGGCGCGCTGGTGGACGTCATGGAGATCGAAGGCGCCACGGCCATCGTCTACCCGCGCGAACTCCTGCCATGAACGGCTGAACACACTGCAATGGAGGCACTGTGGATCCAGTTGTCATCCTCACTCTTGTGGCGGCCATTGTTGTCGTCTTCCTCGTGGCCTCCACGGTGCGGATCGTCCCGCAGGCGCGCCGCTACAACATCGAGCGGTTCGGCCGATATCGCCGGACGCTGCAACCCGGCCTGAACCTGGTTCTGCCGGTGGCGGACCGCATCAACACCAAACTCGACGTGCGTGAGCAGGTCTATTCGTCCGACCCCAGGCCGGTGATCACCGAGGACAACCTCGTGGTGAACATTGACACCGTGCTCTACTACCAGATCACCGACCCGAGGGCGGCGGCCTACGAGGTCGCTGACTACCTGCAGGCGATCGATCAGCTCACCGTGACCACGCTGCGCAACGTCATCGGCAGCATGGATCTGGAGGAGACGCTCACCTCGCGTGAGGAGATCAACTCCCGGCTCCGCGCCGTCCTCGACGATGCCACCGGCAAGTGGGGCATCCGGGTCAACCGCGTCGAGATCAAGGCCATCGATCCACCGCACACCATCAAGGAAGCGATGGAGAAGCAGATGCGGGCCGAGCGTGACAAGCGCGCGGCCATCCTGCACGCCGAAGGGGAGCGGCAGGCCAAGATCCTCACAGCGGAGGGCACGAAGCAGAAGGACATCCTGGAGGCGCAGGGCACGCAGCAAGCCATGATCCTGCGGGCGGACGGCGAGGCCAAGGCGGTGGAGCTCGTCTTCCAGGCCGTCCATCGCAACAACGCCGACGCGAAGGTGCTGGCCTACAAGTACCTTGAGACGCTCCCGCACCTGGCGGGCAGTGACAACAACACGTTCTGGGTGATCCCGGGGGAGTTGACCGAGGCGATCCGGACGGTCACCCGTGCGTTCGGCGAGGAGTCGACGGTGGGTCCTGCCCATGCGGCGCAGCCTGAGGAAGCGGCCGCCGCCGACGCCGCCGACACGTCGGACGAAGGCCGGACCCCGGAGCTCGATGCGGGCTGGACGGCTTCGCTTGACGCCGCCAGGGCTGCTGACGAGGCCGAGAAGCAGGCCGCCGCCGCGGTGAGCGACGCCAAGGCGGAGGCCGAGGCCGCGAAGTCGGCTCAGGTACCGCGCCGGGGCCAGACGTCCGGGCATTGAGCCCACCCTCGGCTGTCGCCAGGGACGGCCGCGAGGCCTCCCGAACTCTCGGTGTAGCGGACGTGCGCGCCGTCTTTCATCAGGTAGCCCGAGGCTCCCGAGTCGACGGCGGCGAGAGTGACAAAAGGGGCAAAGTGAAAGGCCGGGTATACCCTGAATTGCCTTTTTGTGTGGCATACGCCGCTCATCGTACGGGAGGGGCTCATGACCTTCGTCCAGCTCATCGACTGCAAGACCAGCAACGTCGATCAGCTCAACCGGCTGATGGACAGCTGGGTCGAGGCGACCCAGGGCAAGCGGACCGCCACGCACTCGATCGTCGGGCGGGACCGCTCGGACTCCGCCCATGTCGTCGAGATCGTGGAGTTCCCGTCGTACGAGGAGGCGATGCAGAACTCCAACCTCCCCGAGACCAACCGCATCTTCGAGGAACTTGTCGCCGCCTGCGAGGAGACGCCCACCTTCACAGACCTCGACGTCGTACGGGACGAACAGCTCAACAAGCTCGTCGTCCGCCGTTTCTTCGGCGAGGTCATCAACGCCAAGAACCTCGCCCAGGCCAAGCGGGAGAACGGCGAGATCCTGGACGCCTTTAATCCCCGGCTCACAGTGAAGAGCATGATTGCCGAGGGCGACCTTGTGACCTGCCGGCGGCACCAGCTCACCCACCGGCGTCACCTTCCAGGGCCGGCACACCGGCACGTACCAGGGGTTGGAGCCCACCAACCGGGACGTCGCCGGAACCGGTCACGCCACGTTCCGCTGCCAGGGGGGGGCAAGATCGCCGAGAGCTGGTGGAACTGGGACGACCTCGGGCTGCTGCAACTGGGGGCCCTGGAAGCCTGATCCATCCCAGGCTTCCTCAATCTCCTCGTGTGCAGCCACCGGTAGGGCGTACAAGGCCATCTACGCCCGTGGACCCCGGGAATCCGGGCCCATGAGAACGGGAGTTCGCCCGGAGCGTGGATCAGTCGCGGGTCTTGAGACTGCATCCTGTGCCAGGCCGTTGGTCTGGGGCCATGGAGCCGCGTTCACGTCCAGATCCCGATGAGGGGTGAGCACGACGACTGCTTACGACTGATCGGTGCTGCTCAGGCCCGAGACCTTGAAGATCGCCAGCGCGGTCTCGTGGTCGATCTCTCGGGAGAGCTGACGCAGCACCGACTGACCGTTGCCGCAGCCGTCCTTGCTCCAGCGATACACGTACCCCTGCGTCCACCAGGCGCCGGAGTGCCGGATTGGCCGCCAGCACCTCAGGGGCAACCTCGGCATGCCCACTGTCCGCGTCACGCAGCATCAGCCGCCGCGCACCTCCGCGAGACCAGCGGACCAAGACCAGGCGATCGGTGCGTACGAACCGCTCGCACCACAACCAGCGGGACCTCAGCCACCCGTCTCCGGCCGTCATTACGGGCAGCCGCGCGTGAACTCGATCGACGCGCACGGGATCCAACTCTCCGATGAAGTACCTGCGCCGGTGGCGCGTCAGGTCGCGCGCCGGTACGGGGCTGTCGATGCCGTGCAGCATTCGCGGTTCGGGGCCGGGCCCGGCGAGTGTGACGATCCCCGGCACATCCTGCACGCCGCCGTCCCGGACCGCGGTCAGCAGGGGGGCCACGGCTGGTTCCCCTTCGCCTCGCACCACCGCGTCCACGGCCCCTTCGGCCTGTGCGAGTACGTCTTCCGCCACGAAGGACACGCTGTGCCCGCCGAAGAAGACGAAGCAGTCCGGGGCGGCGCGCTTGGCCGCGTGGGCGAGGCCGATCGCTTCTGGGATGTTGGCCAGATAGTTCAGGGACACGCCGAGAGTGTCGGGGCGGAAGGAGGCGAACTCACGGGCCAGTTCCCTTGTACCGGTCACCTGCAGGTCCACGATCCTCACCTCGTGGCCCGCCTCGCGGGCCGCGCCGGCCACCCTCTCCAGGCCGAGCGGCTCCAGACGCAGGAAGATCTCCGAGTACATCAGGGCGCTGGGGTGGACGAGGAGCAGACGCATGGTCACCTCGGTGGGCGGCGGACGAGGATAGCGGCCGGTCGACCGTTGTCACAGGGGTTCCACGCGGGGTGGGCCGGAACCACACGCCCACCGAACGGCCCACAGTCGGCGGAGCCCGTCGAATGGTGGTCACCTCATTCACCCGCCCGGCAGCTCGGCGGAGGACTCCGGGCCGGCGGGGATGCCCGGTCCTGCGGCGTGGCGGCCGGGCGCCGACGCCGGACCGTCGCCTGGGACAGGGCCGCACGCGGCAGTCCGGGGGCGCAGTGGGACGCCGTTGGAGCGCAACACTTCGCGGACGTCCAGGATCAGAGGGAACCTCATAGTTGCGGTCCTCGCCCTGTTCCTCCCATGCCTGTTGCTCGGCTTCGACGGCCATGCGGTCCTCGGCGAAGACGCGTTCTGCGAAGCGCCTGATGAGCGGCCAGGCCAGGTGAAGAGCGCCGGGAATCCTGGGCTTTTCGATCATGAGGAGGCCGCAGGCGTGACAGGTGCGCTGTTCGGCGTCCTCGGGCACGTACGCGGCCCAGAGGCGGAAGGCCGGGCGTTCGGCAGTCTCCGGTACCAGGTCGAGTGTCTGGTACGGGCATTCGGTGCGGATGGTCATGACGTCGGCGGAGTCCCTGCCGCCGATGCCTTCGGCGGCCAGGAGGCTGGCGCCGTGATTCCGTTTCCCGCCGGCGTGGGTGAACAGGTACCTGGCCTCTACCGATCGCGCATCGGTCCGTAGACCACGGAGGCGAAGCCCTTGGGGCCGAACCAGGCCGCCACCAGCTTCTTCTTGCGGGAGAGGCTGGTGCCGAGCAGCGACAGCGGCAGCGAGGCCGGGCGGATGAGCACGATCGCGAGGATCACCGCCTCGTAACCCCCGAAGGGGAAGCGGTGTGTGCGCTGCCGCATTCCGGCAACATTGAGGGCGCTGCATGCCGTTTCGATGCCCAGGAACCTCGATCGGCTCAGCCACGGACCGCCCGGGCGGCAGTGGAGCGGGGAGGGACCTAGGCTGGTCGTCAGGTGCGCCGGGAAGCCTGGTCGGCAGTCGGCCACCGTCTGTCCTGGAGCCCTCGATGCCAGAGCCGTCTCACGTCAGGGAGCCCCGCGGACGCGGCTGGCTGTGGAGGCAGGCAAGCCGACTTCTCCATCGGCTCCTACGCCTGCGACGCGACTCCCGGGCTGCCCCGAATCATGTGGTCGTGCGGCTCTCCGGAGAAGTCACGGCCCAGAACGCCGGGCACATCGGGAAGCGCCTGCAGGAAGTGCTGAGCAGACAGCCGGCGATCCTCGAGATCGACATCGAGGACGTGACATACGTCAGCAGCGACGGCGCGGCGGCGTTCTTCACTTCGGTGCGTACGGCCCGGGCGCGCGGCACGCGCGTAGTGGTGACTCATGTACGCCGTCAGCCTCGCGGCACCCTTAACCTGCTGGGGCTGGAAAGGGTCCTCGACGTGTACGAAGGGGATGTGTCGCTCGGGTCACGGGGCGGCGATCAGTAGCCGGCCCAGCAACCTCACCCTGCTCTGCTTCCGCCCGTACTGGCCTTCGTCTGCGCCGGGTTCCCCTGCTTTCCGTTTCCGCGTACCTACAGCTGAGCGACCCCAACTCTGGCCACAGTCAGGGGAGAGCGGTCAGGCAGGTGGTTTTCCTGCCCGCCGCGCCGGCGATCGCGGCCGTCACTGTCGCGATCGAGGTCATCCTGGGCACGATCCAGCTCATCGCCACGAACGCCCGCAACCGGGGCCAATGCCTGACGATTCGCGGCGGAGCGCGTGTCAAACACCGCTGGGGATTCCCCAGCTACCCCTGGGGCATCTACGCCTACCCGTGGCGGGGCCGATGCTGAGGTTCGCCCCCTCAATGAGGAACAAGAAAGGCTGAAATGAGAAGAAAAGCGGCATCTCTGCTGCTCTTCGTCACCGCGGCAACCGTGGCGGTCATCGCGACGGCTATGACCTTCGTGGAGGACGCGCAGGCGGGCGCACCGGGCTTCTGGATCGCCACCGGGGCGGCACTGCTGGCCTGGGGCGTCGAGCGGCGAGCCGGCTGACCCGCCGCATCAGGCACTGACGGAGTTTGTGGCCGGGGACGGGCGATCGACCGCCTGTCCCCGGTCGTGTCACCTCGGCCGGCAGCCGGACCGAGGGAGAGAATGTGAGTACCAGTGAAAATGCGGGGGATTCCGCCGGGAACACAGGCCGGGGCGATGTGGGGCCTGGCGATTGCGATCAATGTGACTGGGGTCGGCCTGGGGTTTCTGCGGGGGCCAGAGTTGTTGATCCAGTTCCTGGTTCCTGGCATCGGTTCCGCCCTGGGCGCCGGGCTCGTCACCATAGCCTCCGGAAGTGACGGGGCGGCTGTCGCCACACCAAACGCAACTCCTCACAGCCGCGTGCCGATGGCGATGGAGTACTGTGCGTCGGTGGTTCGTACTCGGAATTGCGGCTGTCGGCCGAGGAGTTCGGCCCGCCCCTGGCGTGGCGCGGCGAGTAGTACCCGGTCTTGGGGCCGCAGGGCATAGCCGGGGTGGAGATCCCAGGCGAGTCCGCCGGGACGGTTTGCGTCGTCATGCGTCGGTGTGGCGGCGGGGTCAGGCGGGCGCTCGTTGGGTTCGGCCGTGTCGAGCGTCAGAACGCGCCAGGCTCCTGAGCGGAAGGACTCGGCGATCGTGATCCCTCCAGCTGTGTGCCCGGCGAGCCTCAGAGCGGCGAAGAGCAGTACACGGCGTTCGACAGGTATGCCGAGGACCTGGCGGCCCATCATGGCTTCGGCGAAGGTGGGGGCAGTAAGGGTGGAAACCCTGCGGCTGCGGTGAGGGCTCTGGGGTGGACGGTGCGAGGGTGCGGTAGGCGCCGGCGGCGAAGTCGTCGTACAGGCGCAGCGCTACCCGCAGGTCGGGCTTCTCGGAGCGCGCGTACAGGGTTGCTTCCAGGTTGGTGCGGCCTACGGGCAGGGTGAGGGTGGAGCGGGCTGAGGTCGCGTAGGGCAGGCGGGCAAGGAATCCCAAGGGGAAGAAGCCGACCCTGCGACACGCAGCAGGTAGCGGTAGGACACCGATGTCTCCATTGGGCACATCGAGGAGACGCGCGACCCAGCCACCAACGCGTCGGCGAGCCCGATTCTGATCATCAACGTAGCGGGGGCGGCCGAGGGCTGTACAGATGCTCGAATCGCAGGCGGACGAACGCAGGGCAGCACGCAGTTCAGGCCTGGAGACCGAGCCAGGTGCATCGCATATGCCGTATGAGCCGCAAATTCGATGCCCGGAATGAATGTTTCATTGCGATATGTGTGATTGTCCATGGAGTGGCGCTATGTGACAGGTTACGGTCGGCCGAAAGCAGAGTGCCCCGCAGCTGACATGAGGGGTGTCCGACCGCATCCTCCAGCCACTTCTGGATGGGAGCGGCGAATTTGAGGCGGAGACGACCAGCGCTACGTGGGGGTGTACGGCGTCGCCTGGCGGTGGCGGTTCTGTACGCCCTTGGGATTTCGGCTCTGGCGCTGGCAGCGGTGTGGCTGGCGGTACGGATCACTCCGCTGCAACCGGTGTCGGCGGCCGGTCAGACTGTGCGGGTGGGCGCTGCGACGCTGGAGTGGAACCTGTCGGGTCCAGGACAGCTCGACCTGTTCGGTCAGAAGATCCCACCCGGCCGAACTTCGACGGGCCGATCAGGCCCCGGCTGGAGCTGAGGCACATCGATGAGGACGCCGAGGTGGCCGAGCTACTGCGCTCGGGCGACCACGACCGGCTCACTTTGGAGGTGGGCCGGAAGCTTGCGTGGGGATGGGTTCGCTACGGGCTGTGGGAGACGGCGGTGGCCGCGGGGCTGATGCTGCTCCCCCTGGCAGCCTGGACGGGCATGCGCCGCATGCCGCCGGGCCGGACCGTCCGTGTGCTGGCCGGGGGTGTCGTCCTGGTGGCCGTGATCAATGCCGTCGGCTTTTATCTGCTGGCCTCGGACACCCCTCGGGTACTGCGCAACGTACGGTCGCTGCAGGATCTGGTCGGCGACAGCCCCCTGGCCCCGGTTCCCAGGGCCGAAGGCCCGCCGCTGGGCGACGTGCGGGCGGTGGTGCTGGGCGACTCGACGGCTGCCGGTACCGGCAACCGCCCCCTGCCCGACGCCACCGAACTGGACCGGGCCTGCCGGCGCAGTGCGGAGCCTTCCCCCGGACACTCGCCCGTGCCAACGACTGGCGCGTGCTGAACCTCGCTTGTTCGGGCGCCACGATCCGCGATGGCGTCCTCGGCGTGCAGATCCTCGGCAGCCAGGTGGCTCCGCCGCAGTTCGCCCAGGCGCAGCGGGCCCCCAGACGCGTCCGTCGTCATCGTCAGTGTCGGGGCCAACGACGTGCGCTGGTCGGACCTGGTCAGGCTGTGCGCGGCCGCCCCGTCCTGCGACGACCGTGCCTCCACTGCGTTCTTCCAGAACCGCCTCGCCCGGTTCGCACTCGACTACCGAAGGCTCCTGCACAACCTGGCCGCCCTCCCACACCGTCCGGCTGTACTGGTCAGCGAGTACTACGACCCCTTCGGCCCGGACGTCGACTGCCTGGGCAAAGACGGTCTCACCCAGCAGAAGGTGCAGGTCCTGCGCTCACGGCTGACGGCACTCAACGCCGTCCTGCGACAGGGAGCCGAGACCACCGGCTTCACCACGGTGAAGCCGAACTTCGCAGGACATGAGCTGTGCAGCGACCAGCCATGTGTACAGGGGGCCGCTGACCGCGCTCCACTGCACCCGACCGACGCCGGGGGACTGGCCATCGCCCTCGCCGATCAGCAGGCACTGCCCGCAACAGCACGCTGACCGCATGTCGGCACGAAACGGTTCCTCGGAGTCGACAGCCATGCGGTGGTGGTCACCGCGCCGCAGAAACCGCGGTCGTCCGCTCCGGCGTTGCGGCTCAGCCGTCTCCCGAATGTCGGAACTACCCTCCTCTCCGTGGCGACGCGGCCGACCGCCGCCAGGGCGAGGTGGATGTCAGCCACGTGGTCATGCTGCTGATGTCGGACGAGGTGACGATTTCGGCCAGGCCGCCGTCGTCGGACCGAACGCTGGCCCGACGGAGGGGACTGGCATCCAACTCAGGCAGCAGATGGGCCAACGTATCTTTCGGCATGGCCCTGGGCAGATCGGCGATGGGCACCAGGAGGGGAACCCAGCTTCGTGGCCTCCTGGTCCCCAAGGGCACGTTCCCGGCCTGGTGCACGGTGATGTGATCAGGCCCACCGGCCGACCGTCCTCGGCGACAACAGGGAATGCCGAGTGAAGGAAGCGGAGCGTGGAATCACCGAGGAAGTCGGCGACGCTCGCTCCGGCGGGCACGGCGAGCGGATCCGGGGTCATCACGTCGGGTACCGCGACTCCGGAGAGAAGCTCCCGCATTCTGGCCTGGCGATCCTCGGCGCTCGCCGCGGCAATGAGGAACCAGTCGATGACGGCCAGCCAGAATGCTCCCATGAACAAGAGTTACAGGCCCACTCCGACGAGGATCCAGCCGAGAGGCCGACCTGCGGCCGTCAGGAGCGGGCTGACCAGCGGCCCCACTCCGGCGATGCGCAGCTCCGCGTCCGGCGATGGTGCTTCGCTCCCAGCCGGGCGATGCCGCCCAGCAGCCACAGCGTGATGCCGTCCACAGGCACACCGTTGCGCCCCGCCACGACAGCGTGGCTGATCTCGTGAGCGACGAGGGATACGAAGAAGACGGCAGCGGTGGCCAGGCCGACACTCCAGTACGCCCAGATCGGGTGTTCGCCGTGGGCGTCCGGCAGGGGGCCTTCCGACAGTCCGGCCGCGACGAGCACGAATATGACCAGGACGCTCCAGTGCACTCCGACGCGAATACCTGCGACGCGTCCCAGGGAAAGCGTCGCGTCCATGGGCTCACCTCCACTGCGGGGTCCGGGTAACCCGCGGCAGGACGGCGAAGCTCCTCACCTCCCGGGCGCTGGGCAGCGCCCCGTTTCGCGCCGGAACCGTCCCCTGAAGGCGGAGGGTGGCGCCTGGAGCGAATACCGGGTGTCCCGCGCTGCAGGAAAAGGCTCGACCACGCTGCCAGTTCGCTCTGCATGGTGCACTGAACCGCAAACAGTGCGGGCGGCGCCGGACGGGGAGTGTGACAACCACGTTTGCGGAGCTGCTGCCGGGGGACTCCGAGCAGTACCCACGAACCATGCATGGGTCGTGGCGGGGGTGGCGTGGGCAGCGCCCGTCGGTCCACAGCAGGCCGTCAGGCCCTCGGCTGAGAGGTCCGGCCATGAACTGCTATGAATGCGTGCGCTTGGGGCACACCTCGGAGGCAGTAGCCGTCTGCTGGCTGTGCGGTGCTGCTGTCTGCACCGAGCACGTGCGCTCGGAGACGGCTCAGGTACGCGAGCCGCCCCAGCCGGGCAAGGTGATACATGACCAGCCGGCTCGGCGATTGACCTGCCCGGCGTGCCGTGCGGCGGAGGAGTCGCGCTGACTTGTCAGCCCGCAGTCGATGGTTTCCGCCCTTCTCGCACGGAGGGCATCCGCATCGCCGTGGCGTGCGGTCTCTCCTCAGTGCCGCGATGTCCGCACCGTGCGATGTGACCCTGCGGGCGCGTGGCGTTGGAGAGTGGACGGCCCACTCGGACGGATGCTGCGGTTGACACGCAGGAGGTTGTCGGGGTCGTACCGCGCCTTGATCTGTCGGAGTCGCTCGTAGGTGCCCCGGTATGCGTCGGCGGTTCTGTTGACGTCGTCCTCGGCCAGTTGAAAGTTGACGTAGTTCCCGCCGGTCGAGAACGGCCGGATCTGCTCCATCCCTTGCGAACCGCGCCCACGATGCGGTGTCCGTCGGCCTGCGGCGGCCACACTCCGGAGAAGCCGCTGAGGAACCGTGCTTCTCGGTTGCCGACGGCACCGCCGTCGTCGGTCTCGATCAGCGCGCCGGCGAGGTGGAAGATGACGGAGAACGACAAGGGCGAGGCGACGTCGAGCGCGGCGTCCCGGAACGTGGGAAGGTCCTCACCCGGCAGGCCGCGGAGGAACTCGGCCTTCCAGTACTGGTTCAGCCCCTTGGGCTCCATCGCGTCGAGCATCGACTGCTGGGCTGCGTAGGGCTTCGCACCGATGAGGTTGAAGACCGGCTCTCCGAGGGCACGGAGCGGGGCGAGGTCGGCTTCGGTGCTCGTGCCGCTGTGGCACACGAGCAGACCGACGACGGGCTTGAGATGCCACTCGTCCGGGACGAACGGCGCGGACGGCGCGAGGCGGACGATCGCCACAGCCGTCAGCTCGCGCGGAGCGGAGGCGGTGAGCTCCCGGTACGTCGCGAGCACGTCGTCCACCCGGTCCGCGCTCCAGGCGGCGAGGCCACCGGCGATGACGGGGCCGACCTCGTGCAGCCGGAAGGTGAAGCGGGGTGACGACGCCGAAGTTGCCGCCACCGCTGCGCGCGTCTTCCGCCGGGCCCGATGCAGCCCCAACCGCATGACGGCCATCGCCGCAGCTGTCCTCACCCTGGAGAGGCAACGCTGAAAACGCTCAGTGACTCCATCGACTTCGCTACCCGGTACCGGGTCGCCACGGCCTACTCCTCGTCGGAGGTCGTGGGGCGGGTGCGACCCGGCTCCGGCGGGATGGCCTGCTGTGTGCGGATGTGCAGGATGTCCCCGATGAGCAGGTCGTACACAAGCACCCCGATCACACCACCGACAAGGGGTCCCACGATCGGAATCCACCAGTAGGCACTGAAAGCCCCGGGCGAACTGCCGGGGAACGCCAGATCTTTCCAGCCGGCCATCCAGGTCAGCAGGCGGGGACCGAAGTCGCGGGCCGGGTTGATGGCGTACCCTGCGTTGGCCCCGAAGGACATACCGATTGCGGCCACCACGAAGCCGATCACCAGCGGACCGAGGTTCGCCTTCACGGCGGTGTTGCGCAGGTCGATGACGGCTACGACCAGCATGACCAGGAAAGCGGTACCTACGACCTGGTCGATCAGTGGGCCCCAGTTGCCCCCCTGGAAGTAGGGGGCCGGGAAGGTGGCGAAGATCGAGAAGGAGGCGAGCGTGTGTCCCCCCGTCTTGGGCCCCTTCACGGCGTCGTCGAACGCATTGATCGCGTCGTGGTACACGGCGTAGACCAGCGCCGCTCCGGCGAGGGCACCGGCCACCTGTGACACCCAGTACGGGAGGACCTTGACCCAGGGGAATTTGCGGCGTACCGCGAACGCGAGAGTTACGGCCGGGTTGATATGCGCCCCGCTGATCCCGCCGGCCACATAGATACCGAACATCACGGCCATGGCCCAGCCCCAAGTAATCAGCAGCCAGTCCCCAGCACTGAGGAAGAATGTGGTGGGGTTCGAGGTGCGGCCGGAACCAGGCAGCGCTGCGACCGTCATGGCCACCACGCCGCAACCGAAAGAGATAAGGACGAACGTGCCCAGAAATTCCGACAGGCATTCGCCCCACAGGCCCGCGCGGCGCCTGAGCCGCGAGGGCTTCACCAGAGGCGGGATCTCCACAGCCATGTGATCCTCCCAGGCATTCGTCCGGTCGTGTTCAACGCGACTGTCCGCTTCGCGAAGCAGCACGCCGGAACACGGTCTGGGCTTCGTCGCGTGCCGCACGGTGGAGCGTCTCCATATGGGTACCGTGGCGGCCCGGCCGCAGCGAGCCGAGAGCGTCCATTTGGATATGAATACGCGATCCCAGGGAGTCCCTTATTGCGAGGCTCCTGTGCGGGACCCGTCGCTCCACCAAAATGTTGCAGGTCGAACAGTGCTCATCTCGCGCGTCCCAGCGGCGCTGCAACTGTGCGACGCGGGCCCATCTTGATGAGGGAGGCGGTTATGGAGCTGTTGATCCTCGGCGGAGCGTTAGAAACGGTGCTGTGTCGACGCGTACAAGAGATCGCGTCACATGAAGGACACCGTTGGTGAATTCGGCGGTGGTCGCCAAATGACCTTGCGGCGGCGGGATGATGTCCGGAACGGCGTGGGGGCGCGAGCGTGAGGTGATCGAGGTGTCGCTGCGTCCACGCCTTCCGGATGAGGTTCCGGCACAGACCGCCGAGGTGGCCCGGCTGGCGTTCCCGAAGGGCTGTCTGTGCATGCGGATCCGGGAAGCGCTCGGGCTGTTTGCCGATGAGGACTTCGTGGATCTGTTCCCGCTGCGTGGTCAACCCGCCTGGCCACCCCGTCAGTTGGCGCTCGTGTCGGTGCTGCAGTTCGTGGAGGGCCTGTCGGACCGCCAGGCGGCCGCTGCGGTGCGCGGGCGCATCGACTGGAGGCGGCGGCGATGATCGCCACTGTGATCACAGAGGGGTCCACAACGCCCGCCTCCTTTCGTCTCAGCGTTCAGTGGCGGTGCTTCGCTGGTAGATGTCGGGGATGCCGTCGTGGTCCTCGTCGCGGGTCTCCTCCTCGTACAGGCGGCGGTAGATGCCGTTGCGCCGCTTGACCAATATCGCGGCGAGCCCTGCCGCGGTCAGCGAACCGATGAGCACGGCGGCCTTGACGGGCTGGGCAGCGACCGGGTCGGGGAAGGCGAGTTCGCCGATCAGCAGGGCGACGGTGAAGCCGATGCCGGCCAGCGCCGAGAGCGCGAAGACGTCGGCCCAGGCCAGTTCGGGGTTGAGTCGGGCGCGGGTGAAGCGTGCGGCCAGGTACGTTCCGACGAAGATGCCGAGGGTCTTGCCGACGACGAGGCCCAGGACCACGCCGAGCGGTTCCGGCTGGGTGAACACATCGACCAGCGAAGCGACCGAGACGCCGACGCCGGCGGCGAAGAGTGCGAAGAGGGGTACGGCGACGCCTGCCGATACCGGGTGCAGGAGGTGGGAGGTGCGTTCGCCGGGGGAGAGTTCCTCGTCCTTGTCGCGGGTGGTGCGCAGGATGAGACCCATGGCCACGCCGGCCACCGTGGCGTGGATGCCGCCGTTGTACATCAGTGCCCAGATCGCGATGCCGAGGGGGCCGTACCACCACCAGCCGCGGACACGGAGCCGCTGGAGCAGGTAGAAGATGAAAAGGCCGACGAACGCCGCGCCGAGAGCTGCGAAGTTCAGGTCGCTGGTGAAGAAGATGGCGATGACGAGGATCCCGCCGAGGTCGTCGACGACCGCGAGGGTGAGCAGGAAGGCGCGGAGTGCGGCGGGGAGATGGGTGCTGAGTACCGCGAGCACGGCCAGGGCGAAGGCGATGTCGGTGGCCATGGGCACAGCCCAGCCGTCGAGACTGCCGCCTCCCGCCGAGGCGGTGACGGCGTAGAACGCGGCGGGGACGATCATGCCCGAGATCGCTGCGATGACCGGCAGGGCAGCGGTGGCGGGGGTACGGAGTTCGCCGACGACCAGTTCACGCTTGAGCTCTATGCCTGCGACGAGGAAGAAGAGGGTGAGCAGGCCGTCGGCGGTCCAGTGTCCGATGGAGAGGTCCAGGCCGAGTGCCGGTATGCCGAAGTGGAAATCGCGTATGCGCTCGTAGGTGTCGGCCCATGGAGTGTTCGCCCACACCAGTGCCACCACGGCGGCGACCAGCAGAACCAGCCCGCCGACCGTTTCCGTCCTCAACGCCTGGGCCACGGCCGTGCGTTCGGGCAGCGGCAGAAGACCGAGGAAGGGGGAACGCTCGCGCGGCGCGGCAGCCATCAGGAAGACCTCCGGGATCGGCATGTGGGCATACGAGCCCCTGACGCCGACCAGACTTCCCGGCACACCGCGCGTCCGCCGCAGCCCTTCATGGGCTGACGCTGACGCGTTCTTAACACCCTAACTGGCCACCTCTGTATACCGCCAGATGCCCTTTTACCTGCTGAAATGCGAGGAGGAGGCATGACGAGCGGGCCCGTGCACACCAAGGCGCAAGGTGTGCACGGGCCCGCTCAGGAGCCGGGCCGCGGGGGCGGTCAGACGGTGGTCTTCACCGACTCCTGGTCATCGTCCTCCTCGATCTCTCCGGCCTTGCGGGCACGGACGAACTCCAAGAAGGAGTTGAGCTCGCGCTTGACGACCGGGGCGAGGAGGTAGAGGCCGATGATGTTGATGACGGCGAGCATGAAGAGCACGGCGTCGGCCAGGTCGATCAGCGTCTGCAGGGTCAGCAGGGACCCTGCGACGGCGAAGACGGTGTAGAGGACCTTGTACGTCAGCTCGCTGGCCCTGCTGCGGCCGAAGAGGTACGTCCACGCCTTGAGGCCGTAGTAGCCCCAGGTCAGCACGGTGGAGATGGCGAACAGCATCACCGCGACGGTGAGGATGTACGGGAACCAGGGCAGGACCGTCTCGAAGGCGTCGGAGGTGATCGTGACGCCGCCGATGGACTGGTCGGTGCGGGCCGCGGCCCAGCTGGCCGGGTTGGCGATGACGATGGTCAGCGCGGTCATCGTGCAGATGACGACGGTGTCGATGAACGGCTCCAGCAGGGCGACCAGGCCCTCGCTGGCGGGGTGCTTGGTCTTGACCGCGGAGTGGGCGATCGGGGCGGAGCCGAGACCGGCCTCGTTGGAGAACGCGGCTCGCTTGAAGCCGATGATCAGGGCGCCGAGGACACCGCCGGCGACGCCCTCGGGGTTGAAGGCTCCCTCGATGATCGTGCCGATGGCGGCGGGGACGGCGGTGACGTGGACCAGGATGACGACCAGGCAGCCGGCGATGTAGATGACGGCCATGGCCGGGACGAGCTTGCTGGTGACGTTGGCGATGGAGCGGATGCCGCCGAGCAGCACGATGCCGACGAGGGCCGCGACCAGCAGGCCGAAGAGCAGGGCTCCGGCGGAGGAGCCCATCATCCCGTCCTCGCCGCCGGTGACGGAGACGAGCTGGGCGTAGGACTGGTTGACCTGGAAGAGGTTGCCGCCGAAGAGGCCGAAGAAAAGGATCATCGCGGAGGCGAGGACCGCGAGGACCTTGCCGAGCTTCTTGCCGCCCGCGCCGAAGCGTTCGGCGAGGCCCTTGGGCAGGTAGTGCATCGGGCCGCCGGACACAGTGCCGTCGGCATGCACCTCGCGGTACTTCACACCGAGGGTGACCTCGACGAACTTGGTGGCCATGCCGAGCAGGCCGCACAGGATCATCCAGAAGGTGGCCCCGGGGCCGCCGATGGAGACGGCGACGGCCACACCGGCGATGTTGCCGAGGCCGACCGTGCCGGAGACGGCGGCGGTCAGTGCCTGGAAGTGATTGACCTCGCCGGCCGACCCCTTCTCGTCGTACTTCCCGCGCACCACGTCGAGGGCGAGCCGGAACTTGCGGAGCTGCACGAATCCGAACCAGCCGGTGAAGACGAGACCCGCGACCACGAGCCAGGCCACGATGAGGGGGAGGTCCGTCCCTCCGACAGGGACGGAGTAGAAGACGACTTCCCCGAGCCAGGTGGCTATGGGTTCGAAGAATCCGCTGACTGCTTCGTCGACGGACGTGGTCATGGAGTCGAGTGACACTGTGGCTACCTCGGTGGCGCGGGACCGGCGCATGAGCCTGCGCCGGAAAGAAGTGCGGTTCTTTGAGCGAACGCCGTTGTCCGATCGGCGATCCAGGGTGACGCGCCCGCGGACGCGGAACGTGATCACCTCGGTCGTGCAGCCGGCTGGTACACCGGCCTTCCGCGCGGCGGCGAGGGGTGGGGCCACCTGCGGAGTTGCGTTGTTCTACCACGCCTTTACGGATTCTTTAGTGATCCATTTCACATCGCTCTCGGTAATCTTCGAAAGTGCCAGCGAGCGAGATCGGACCGTTATCCGGGCACGATGGTCCGTTCATCGGACATCTATATCGAACGGGTCCCGTCCGTCTCACTCCGGTTCTCGGCCCGGTGTGACACGGCGATGGGCGCCGGCGGCGTTGATGATCCGTGCGAGGAGCGTGCCGACGAACGCGGCACCGAGGAGCAGGCCGATCCGGGCGGCGTCGGGGTGGCCCTGCCAGGAGAGTTCACCACGCGGGGCGATGATGAAGCCGTTGAGGAACATCCAGCACACGAGGGCCGTTCCGGGGGCCGCGGTGAAGCGGGCGGGCAGGCCCAGCAGCGCCGCGAATACGCACAGTGCCGCCAGGCCGATAGTCGGCCCCGACGATCCGTCGACACCGCTCAGTGCGGCCATGAGCATGAATGAGCCGACGAAGGCGGCCGTCCAGACGAAGGGCGTCGCCACCGGCTCGGGCACGGGCCGAAGGCCGGAGGTGCGCAGCGGATGCCACTCCATGGCCGATCCCTTCATCCGTGGCAGGTACGCCGTTTGCGAGGCTTCCATACAACGGGGATGGGGCCGCGAGTCAGCGAGGCTCGCTCTTGTGCGGCTCGTGCAACGCGATGTCACGCGCCGTATCGGAGTCTCAGCTGAGTTCGGCGAAGGTCTCCACAGCGTGGGTCTTGCCGGTGACGACGATGACGTCGCCCTTCTGGACGACGGTCTCGGCGGTGGCGTAGGTGAAGTCCTCACCGGGGCGTTTGATGCCGACGACCGTGACACCGTACTTGCTGCGGACCTGGCTCTGGCCCAGCGGGATGCCGGTGGCGATGTCCGGGGCGACGGTCTTCACCAGGGCGTAGTCGTCGTCGAATTCGATGAAGTCGAGCATGCGGCCGGTGACCAGGTGGGCGACGCGTTCGCCCATGTCGTGCTCGGGCAGGACGACGTGCGTGACGCCGAGGCGTTCGAGGATCTGGCCGTGCTGGCGGCTGATGGCCTTGGCCCAGATGTTGGGTACCTCGGCCTCCAGCAGGTTGGAGCTGACCAGGATGCTCGCCTCGATGTCCGTACCGATGGCGACGACGGCGCTGGTGAACTCGTGGACGCCGAGCTGGCGCAGGGCTTCGGGATCGGTGCAGTCGGCGACGGCGGCGTGGGTGAGGTGGTCGCTGTACTTCTGAACCAGGCGGGGATCGGTGTCGATGCCCAGGACGTCCCAGCCTCGCCGCATCAGCTCGTTGGCGAGGGAGTAGCCGAAACGGCCGAGGCCGATGAC
Organism: Streptomyces cupreus; assembly: GCF_014257025.1. Lineage (GTDB taxonomy): Bacteria > Actinomycetota > Actinomycetes > Streptomycetales > Streptomycetaceae > Streptomyces > Streptomyces cupreus. The sequence continues at coordinate 9,863 of NZ_JACMSF010000029.1, read as the reverse complement.
AGCGACCCGCTGGTCGCGGCCGGGGGCGTGGGTCTCCGTGACGCGCTTGCGGCGCCGTTGGCGCAGGGAGTGCAGGTAGTTAACCAATGACGGGTCGCTCCTCGGGCAGTTCGTAGCGGCGGGTGCGCTCGCGCAGGGCGAGGGCGGAGACCAGGGTGATGGGGCCGAGGCGGCCGACGAACATCAGTCCGATCAGCAGCAGTTGGCCCGCTGTCGGGACGTCCCCGGTGATGCCGGTGGACAGGCCCACGGTGCCGAACGCGGACACCACCTCGAACAGCACCGCCTCGAAACGTTCCTCCATGAGCGTGAGCAGAAGGAGCGTGGAGCCGATGACCAGGCCGATGCCGAGCAAGGCCACGGTCAGCGCCTGGCGCAGCACATGCGGGGCGAGACGGCGGCCCAAGATCGCGGAGTTGGGCTCGCCACGCACCTCGGCGATGATCGCGGCGAGCAGGACGGCGAAGGTGGTCACCTTGATGCCGCCCGCTGTTCCGGCGCTGCCGCCGCCGATGAACATCAGCACGCAGGTCATCAGCAGCGTGGAGGACTGCATTGCCCCGACGTCGACGGCGTTGAAGCCAGCCGTGCGGGACATCGCGGAGTGGAAGAAGCTGTTGAGGAGCTTGTCCGCCGTCGAGTGCGGGCCGAGGGTGTCGGTGTTGGTCCACTCCAGCAGGCAGGTCAGCAGCGTGCCGGTGACCAACAGCACGGCGGTGGTGATCAGCGTGAGCTTGCTGTGCAGGGTCCAGTTGCGCCGTCCGGTCGTACGCCGCCGGTTGCGGTGGCGCAGCAGCTCCAGCAGGACGGGGAAGCCGATGCCGCCCAGGATCACGGCGGTGGCGATCGGCAGCATGACCCACGCGTCCGAGGCGTAGCGGGTGATGCTGTCGGCGTGCAGCCCGAATCCGGCGTTGTTGAACGCCGATACGGCGTGGAAGTAGCCCAGGTACGCGGAGTCTCCGATGCTCTCGCCGTATCCGTACCGGAAGCGCAGGGCGAGAATCGCGCCCACCGCGAGTTCGACGATCAGCGTGGTGCCCGCGACCCCGAGCAGCACCCGGCGCACGTCTCCGATGCCGAGGCTCTTCGTCTCCGCCTGCGCCGTCAGCTGCATCCGCAGCCGCAGGCGCCCTGACACCAGCAGCGCCAGCAGCGAGGCCATCGTCATGATGCCGAAGCCGCCAACCTGGATCAGAGCGAGAATGACGCCCTCACCGAAGCCGCTCCAGTAGGTGCTCGTGTCCACGACAGCCAGACCGGTGACACACACAGCGGAGGTGGACGTGAACAGTGCGGTCACGAACCCGGTCGCCGCACGTTCCTCGGAGGCGATCGGGAGCGCAAGGAGCACCGCACCGGCGAGTACGACGGCGGCGAAGGCCACGACGAGCGCACGAGCGGGATGCGCGGCCAACTTCGACGGCAGCGACCGCGCCCGTGTCATCAGTCCTGCCACCCGCTGTTCCCTTCCCCGTCTGCCGTGACCGCCGCAGTCCTCGTCCGTTTGCGTGAAGCCTTCGTCAAGATCCCGGCCGCACACCATACCTGTAGGGATGGAACCAGCTGCCGGTCTGCGGCATGGTGATCTTCATGTCTTCCCTGCCGCGCCAGCTGCCGCCCGACCGCCCCAGCGGGCACATGATCGTCTGTGGTGATGACGGGCTGGCTCTTCGGCTGGCTGACGAGTTGCGCGAGGTATATCGCGAGCAGGTGACGCTCGTCGCCCCCAGCCGGGCCGGAGTGTCGCCGATGCACACTCCGCCGGCCGGGCGGACCCGGGCGTCGGCGCTCCTCGGTCGGGCGGCGATGACGGGTTCGCCGGATGCCGCTCCTGCCGTCGATGACGGGCAGGTCGTGGAGGCCCGGGAGGTGACCGGCGAGGTGCTGGCCGCGGCCGGGGTGGCGCGGGCCGCCGCGGTCGCGCTCGTGCACGGCGACGACGAGGTGAACATCCGTACGGCGTTGACCGCCCGGCGTCTCAATCCGCAGGTGCGGCTGGTGATCCGGTTGTACAACCGCAAGCTCGGCCAGCACCTGGAGGAACTTCTGGACCAGGCCGCAGCCGTGGCAGGGCTGGACCCCGTGGCCCTGGACACCTCCACGACTGTCCTCTCCGACGCGGACACGGCCGCCCCGGCGCTGGCCGCCACCGCGGTCGCTGGCACCAGCAAGGTCGTCCAGGCGGACGGGCTGCTGCTGCGAGCCGTGGAACGCACCCCGCCCGGGCGCGGCGGAGTCACCGACCCGGGCCTGTGCACCCTTGCGCTGTTGTCGGCCACAGACAACGACCCTGCGGGGACGGAGGGTTCGGACCGCAGCGGCGCCGAAGGACCCCAACTCCTGCCGGACGGGGATGCGGTGACCGCGGCCACCGGGCGCGGGACCGTGGTGCTGGAAGCCGTCTCCTACACCGGGCCGGTACTGCCGCCGGGACGGCTGGCCAACCGTGGCGCCTCTCTCGGCCAGTTGTTCTCGCGGCGGCTGCGCTGGTCGCTGTTCGGCCTGATCGCCTGCGTCCTGGGTCTCGCCGTCGCTTCCTGGCTGACCACCGGGGGCGACCCCGTGCACGCCGTCTACCTAACGCTGCTCGACCTGTTCGCCATCGACGATCCGGCGATCGGCGAACCTCTCAGCCGTCAGATCATCCAACTCCTCTCCGGTCTTGCCGGGTTGCTGCTGCTGCCGGTGATGACCGCTGCCGTACTGGAGGGCCTGGGCACCTTCCGCAGCGCCTCCGCCCTGCGCCGCCCATCGCGTGGCCTGTCCGGCCATGTCGTCCTGCTCGGCCTCGGCAAGATCGGGACTCGTGTGCTGGGCCGGCTGAAGGAGCTCGACATCCCGGTGGTCTGTGTGGAGATGGATCCCGAGGCGCGCGGTGTTCCGGTCGCCCGACGCCTCCGTATTCCCACCGTCATCGGAGACGTCACCGAGGAGGGCGTCCTGGAGGCCGCGAAGATCCATCGCGCGCACGCCCTGCTCGCCCTCACCAGTAACGACACCATCAATCTCGAAGCCGCCCTGTACGCCCGCTCGGTCGAGCCGGACCTGCGGGTCGCCCTGCGTCTGTACGACGACGACTTCGCCACCGCCGTCTACCGCACCCTGCGCGCCGCCCACCCGCACGCTCTCACCCGAAGCCGTAGTGTCTCCAGCCTCGCGGCCCCCGCATTCGCCAGCGCGATGATGGGCCGTCAGATCCTCGGCGCCATCCCCGTCGAACGCAAGGTTCTGCTCTTCGCCGCCGTCGTGGTCGCGGGGCACCCACAGCTGGAGGGCCGTACCGTCGCCGAAGCCTTCCGCCCCGGGGCCTGGCGCATCCTGGCCCTGGACGCCGCCGCCCCCGCTGAACGCCGCCCCGACCTTGCGGCGGCCCATCCGGCCGACGACGAGGAACGCCCTCCTGGCCTGGTCTGGGACCTGCACCCCGGATACGTCCTGCGGCCCGAGGACCGGGTCGTCCTGGCTGCCACCCGTCAGGGTCTCGCTGAACTCCTCCGTCGCCATCCGCGTCCGCACCCTGCCGCGCCGTAGGGCTGCTGGGGGGGATGATTCATGGCGCTCGGTGGCGGGCGGCGGGGTTGGCCATCAGATGGCGCGGGTCGGCGGCCCGGGTGATCGCCGACTCGACGGCGGAGACGCGGTCCGCGAGGAGGCCGAGGGCGGCGACGGCGCGGGTGAGGGGGTCGCTCTCGGGGCCGCCGAGGGTTTGCGTACGTACGTAGGCCGCCTTCAACTTGCCCCAGCGTTCCGCCTGTTCGGTGGTGAGTGTGCCGCGCAGTTCGGCCAGTTTCAGGAGGTTGGCCTCGGCGCCTGTGGTGAGGGTCTGGGCCTCGGCCGAGTAGTGGTCGTCGATCAGGGCCGCCAGTTCGGTGTCGTTCATGACCGGTTGGATGCGCTGGGCGATTTTGTTCATGTTGCGGTAGGAGCCCTGGAGTTGGAAGGGCGGCTCGGTCCGAGTGGTATCGGACTGGGCCGCCGAGGCGATGTACGCGGCGTTCACCGCGAGGACCGTCTCGAGAGCCGTCAGCAGGTGGCGCAGGACGGCCAGGATGCGCTCCAGGTCGGCGGGGGCGTAGGGGTGGCTCAGCCGGTCGCCGCGGGCCGTCGGGTCGCCTTGGGCGAGACGGATCAGCAGGTCCAGGTCGGCGCGGTCGCGGCCGGCGAGCGGCGCGAGGACCGGGTTCGCAGTGAGGGCGTTCTCGATGAAGCTGAGCGCGAAGGCGTCCTCCTTGCCGGTCAGCACGTCGCCGAGGTTCCACACGTCGGCGCGGTTGGCGAGCATGTCGGGGACGCGGAAGCGGCTGCCGGACTCGGTGTAGGGGTTGCCGGCCATGCAGACGGCGAACCGTTTGCCGCGCAGGTCGTAGGTGCGCGGTTCGCCGTCCCGCACGCCCTCGATACGGCGGGTGGCGTCGCACAGTGGGATGAAGTTCTGCAGCAGCTCGGGCGAGGTGTGCTGGATGTCGTCCAGGTAGAGGAGGGTGTTATTGCCCGTCTCCAGAGCGAAGTTGATCTTCTCGATCTCCCGGCGGGCGGTGGCGTTCGGGGCCTCGGCAGGGTCGAGCGAGGTGACGCTGTGACCCAGCGCCGGGCCGTTGACCTTGACCAGGATCAGGCCGAGTCGGTCGGCGACGTACTCCATGAGCGTCGTCTTGCCGTAGCCCGGCGGGGAGACGAGCAGGAGCAGGCCGCCGGTGTCGGTGCGCTTCGACTCGCCGGTGGTGCCGAGTTGCTTGGCGAGGCTGTCGCCGACCAGCGGGAGGTAGACCTCGTCGATGAGCCTGCTGCGCACGAACGCGGACATCACCCGCGGCCGGTGCTCGTCCAGACGGATCCGGGCGCGCTCGGCGGCCACCAGAGCGGTGCGGCGGCGCTGATAATCGCGGTGCCCGGGTACCTGGTGGGCACGGAACTCCCGTGTGCGTGCGAGGAATTCATCGATGCGGATCGTGAGCGTACGGTCGTTGATGCTCGGGTGGGCGCCGAGCAGTCCCTGCACGGTCTGTGTGAGCGGTGCCTCGGACTCGTAGCGGGCCAGGTCCGGGCAGAGCTCGGCGGCCACCGCCTCGGCCAGGTCGCCGGGGGCGATCTCCAGGCCGGTGGCGGAGGTGTACGAGGACAGCCACGCTTCGACGAGCTGCCTGCGGGCGGGCAGGTCACTGAGGGCGGCGAGGTCGTCGTCGTAGGCCGAAGTTCCCACGGTACGGCGGAACTTGTCGAGCAGTGTGCGGGCGTGGGCGCTGATGACGAAGCCGTCGGGGCCGCTGGTCAGCTCCTCGAAGAGGTAGGCGGCGGCAAGCGCCTCGTCGGTGTGCCCGGAGATCGGTGGTGAGCTCTTTCCGGCCCGGACGCCGATCGCCTGTGCGAGTTCCCTCTCGAAGTCGGTGATGGCGGGGGCGAGCCCGAAGGTCTCCTGGGCGCGGGCGAGCGACACCGCACGGCGGGTCCACGACGCGCGCTCGTCGGCGGTCGTGCCGTGCGCAAAGAAGAGCTGAGCCGCGGCCCGGGCCGCCGGCTCGTGGCGCAGCAGGGCCACGCCTTCGTGCAGGCGCAGGAGCGCCGTGAGGATCAGTACCGCGTCGTGGTCGTGGACCCCTCGCTCGTAGCCCTCGTCGTACGCTGCCTCCGCTGCTCGGCGGACCAGGGCGGGCAGGTCGGCCTCGGCCAGGGCTGCCGGACCGTGCTCGTCCAGCAGGCGGGCCGCGAGGTGTTCGGCGCGGTAGACCTCGGGCGACTCCGACGGCAGGGGGTGGTCCCAGTACGGGCGGGTGGCGGCGAAGTCGGGATCGGTGACGGGCGAACGGTAGTCCGTGCCGGTCAGGGCGAAGGCGAGGCCGTCGCCGTGCGGGACCAGGGTGAGGTCGAGGGGCTGGGTGTTGACGGCGAAGCGGTGGCTGCCGAGGCGGATGGTGCGGCCGTCGTCGGTGTACAGGTCGGTACGGTCGCGCAGGGAGCGAAGGGCCTCCTGACGGGCGGACTTCAGCCGCCCCTCCAGCTCCTCCGCCCGCACCTGGTCGCCGAGTTCACGCAGTTCGTCCGCGACACGGCGGACCGTGGAGGTCATCGGGTCGGAGGTGAAGTACGTGGCGACGGCGTCCGCGTCGGTGAGCGTGGCCGCACGCCGGGCCACTGTCCGAAGGACACGCGCCGCCGAATCGGCGAGTCGCTCGGCGCGCCGGGCGCGGGTGTCGGCGAGGGTCTGCTTGCGGGAGGAGAACGCCTCGTGGACCTCGTCACGCTTGTCCGCGAGTTCGGCGAGGAAGTCGTCGAACTCGGCGAACCGCGTCTCGAGATTCTCCACCTGCACCAGCATGCGGGCGAGTTGTTCGTCGCAGGTCTCCGGACTGTCGGCGGCTGCGAGCGCGCCGGTGACAGCCTGGCCGAGCAGCGCGAACTCGGCGGCGAACTCGGCTCGTCCCTCGCGGTCGAGCAGTTCGCGGCGCCGGGCGTCGAGCGTGGCGCGAGCGCGGTTGACGCCGCCGAGGACCTCGGCGATCCGCTCCAGGATGGAGGTGCGGACGGTGGCGTCGCCGATGCCGAGCCCGGCGACGACCTCGGTGACCGTTCGCAGCCCGTCGGCGACTTCGTCGAGGCGGGCGGCGACGGGCGCGGCCTCGGCGACGGTGGAGATCGCTTCGGCGTCTGTGACGAGCCGCTCGACATCGGCCTGGTGGCCGGCGAAAGCGTCCTCGCGGGCGAGGTGGGTGACGGCCCGCTGCCCAAAGGCGGCAAGGTCGGCCTCGACGCCGGCGGTGACTTCGTCGATACGGGCGGTGTCCGCGTACCGCAGGTCCTTGAGCGTCAGCAAGTGCCCCTGGGCATGCCGGAGTTCGGTCAGCCCGGAGACCCACGCGGCGGCATCCCGCGGGGCCTCGCCGCGCAGCCGCCGTACGACCGTCGCGACGCGCGCGGCGGCCTCGGCGAGCGCGTCGGCGGCCTGCCGGGTGAGGGCCTGGACGGTCTCGAACTCGGCCAGCACCTGCTCGGCCGTGGCCCGGACCTGCTCCAATGGCGCGTGTAGATCGCCGAGTTCGAATTCGGTCAGCCAGTGGTAGGAGTCCGCCGTCCGGACGCAGGCCGTGACCAGGGCCTCGTACACCTCGGTCGTCGGGGTCGTCTCGGCGACGGCGCGGGTGAGGGACAGACAGTCGGAGATGCCGCGGACGAGGTCGGCGTTGCCGACCCGGGCGAGCGGGCCGGTACCGACAGGCTGGGCGGCGGCGTGCGTGTCGGAGACGTACGGGGATGTCCACAGCTGCACGGGATGCACTCGCTGCGGCTCATCGCTGTCGGCGCGCAGGACGACGAGTGAGCCGTCGCCGAAGAGTGCCCAGCCGTGGCAGGACAGCGGGGTGCTGACCTCCTTGCGGATCATGTTGTACGGCAGCAGGAGGCTGCGGCCTTCCACGCGCGCGTGGAAGGCGAACAGCACGTCCTCGCCGTTCGGGGAGTGGACCGCACGCATGAACTCCAGGTCTGCGGTGTCGACGGCGTCGAACGTCTTGTATGTCCCCGTGGCCAGGCAGTAGCCGCCGGGAAACACGATGCCCTGGTCCTCGGGCAGGCGTCGGCACGCCTGCCCGATGCCGTCGAGGCGGACGACGGTCCTGGTGAGGGTGTTGAAGACCAGGTAGCGGTGGGCGTCCTCCTTGTAGGGGCGGATCCGCAGCAGCATCAGGGCGCCCACGCGCGCGTACGCGATGTCGGCGTCGGCGAGGGTCTGCAGCGGCTCGGCCACCGGCTCGGCATAGATGCCCTCGCCCGTCTCGGTGTTGTCCTCCACCTTGATGGTGAGCGTGCCACTGATCGTCTCGACGAAGACCTCGCCCTCAACGCAGACGTGCGGGTGCCGGCCGAGGACGTGGTCCTCACGGGTCGTCGCACGCCACTCGAAGTCATGGGAGGGCGGGAAGACATGGTCGCGTTCGCCGCGGGCGTCGAGGAAGCGGGCCCGACCGTCGTCGGACAGGGTCCAGCGCAGGACGCGGATGTCCTCGGCTCTCTCACCGGTCTGGAAGACGGCCAGCAACTTTCCGTCGGCACGCCGGAGTTGGAGCAGGTGGGCCTGGCGGTAGTAGCGGTAGAGGGCGGTGAACTCCCGCCGGAAGACCGGGTCGTCGAGCAGGCCGGGTACGGCGTCGTCGGGCAGTCGGTTCAGCTCGCGGTCGTGCAGCGCGAAGACGTCGCCCACGCTCGTCTCCGGCTTCAGTCCCAGGAAGACGTTGTGGCCGAAGAGCAGCACGTCACCGACGGCGACGATGTCACGGGGCACGCAATTGTGCTCGGTGCGCAACCGCTCGGTGCCGGTGAGTTCAAGCCGCAGCGAGCCGAACTCCTCGGTGCGGCGGGCGTTGAGCGCCTCGGCACGGCGGGCCAGCTCGGCGGCCTGCGCGGTGAGCCGTTCGCGCAGCACCTCGTACGTGCTTGTGTCCAGGCCGGTGCTCATGGGTCCCCTCAGGAGGTCGGAGGAAGAACGCGGTCCGGAGCCGCCGTCCCCTGCTCGGCGGCTCCGGACCGTGCGACGGTCAGCCCTTGGTGCTGCCGTTGAGGGCGGCGAGGGAGGCGTCGGCGAGACCCAGCTCACCCGCCTTGTCCAGCAGTTGCTGCAACTGTCCGGAGTTCGCGCCGCCCGTCTTCATGAGCTTCATCAGCAGCGCGGAGACGGTCAGGTTCTGCACATCGGCCGTGGAGACCTGGCCGAGGATCCGGCCGAAGTCGTCGGTGAAGCTCGCCGTGCCGTCCAGCCAGGGGCCCGCGAGCGCCTGGGCGGTCTCGGAGTGCTGGACGAACCCGTCGAGACCCTTGCCCAGCGCGATCGAGGAGACGAGGCGGTCGAAGAAGACCGACTCCCCGCCGACGATGTTGATGTCGGCGTTCTCCAGACCGGTGGCAAGCACCGAGGCCTGCGCCTCGGCCACCTGCCGCTGCACGTCGAGCCCGGCGAGCCGGATGTCCTTCTCGGCCTCCAGCCGCAGCCGGTACTCCTCGTGGCTGCGGGACGCCTCGTCGAGCGCCGCCATCGCCGCGGCCTTCTCGGTGAGACCGGCGGCCTCCGCCTTGAGCTTCTCGCCGATGGCCTCGGCCTCGGCGAGCGCCTTGGCCCGGGAGCCCTCCGCCTCGGCCCGCATCCGCGCCTCGGTGGCCTCGGCCTCCGCACGGCCCGCCTTCTCGATGACCTCGGCCTCCTTGTCGCGTACCTGCACGGCGGCCAGGCCCTCGGCGGCCGCCTCCGCCTGAATGCCCTCGGCGAGCCGCAGCTTGGCCTGCGCGTCCAAGTCGGCGCTCTTCAACCGGGCCTCGGCCAAGGTGAGTTCCTCGGCGGCACGGTGCACGGCAGCCTGCTCGGCGGCTTCCGCGGCCTTGATGTCCTTGACCAGCCTTTCCTGCGCCTCGGCCTCGGCGGCGATGATCACGGACTGCCGCTGCCGCTCCGCCTCCTCCACGGCGCGCAGCTTCTTGATGGACTCCTCCTGCTCGGCGACCGTACGGTCCACCGCGACCCGCTCGCGGATGACCTCGGCGATCTCCCGCTTCTCCGCCTCGACCTCCTTCGAGGCCGCGATCCGGGTCAGCTCCGTCTCCCTGTCCCTGGCGATGACTTCGAGGAGACGGTCCTTCTCGATGCGCTCGCTCTCGATGGCGATGACCCGCTCGCGGTTCTTGGCGGCGACGGCCACCTCGCGGGCCTGGTTCTCGCGCTGGACGCCGAGCTGCTCCTCGGTCTTGAGGAAGGCGCCCTGCGCCCGCAGCCGCTCCTCCTCCACCACCCGAGCCGTCTCGGCCTCCTCGCGGGCCCGTACGGTCTCGATCTCGCGCCGCTGCTTGATCTCGGCGTCCGCCTGCCGCCGCTCCAGCTCCAC
>NZ_JACMSF010000028.1 GCF_014257025.1 Streptomyces cupreus | reverse complement strand
GGCCAGGCCGACACGGCGCAGCAACAGGCAACTTGGGACATCAGCGGCGATCCCCTCAACGATCCCAACCGCCGCACCCGCGTCCAGAAGATCTACTGGAAGGCCGACGGCACACCCGACTTCGGCATCCCGGTCGCCGACGGTCTCACCCCGATCCGCCTGTCCTCGTACAACTTCCCCGACCGGTTCATCCGGCACTGGGAGTACCGCGCCAGGATCGAGCCGAACGTCTCCCCGCTGGCGGACTCGCAGTTCCGCACGGTCACTGGTCTCGCCGGCAGCGGCACCGTTTCCCTGGAGTCGGCCAACTTCCCCGGCTACTACCTGCGCCACAAGAACTTCGAGGTGCGGGTGGAGAAGAACGACGGGACGTCCCAGTTCCGCAGCGACGCCTCCTTCACCGCCCGCGCCGGCCAGGCGGACTCGGCCGGTGTCTCCTACGAGTCGTACAACTTCCCGGGCCGCTACATCCGCCACTACAACTACCTGCTGAACGTGCAGACCCTCAGCACGGCGACCGACCGGGCCGACGCCACCTTTTACACCCAGTGAGCCAGAGCTCCAGCCCCTGACTCCTCAGCGCCCCCGACGCCACGGACCGGGGGCGCGTCGCGGTGACCGGCGAGAGGGCTCCTGACGACGGACTGACGGGGCACGTCGTACGAGGCGAGGCGTTGTCCCGGACAGCCGCGGACAACCGGGCCATCAGCTCGTTCCCGCTGTCGCGGAACGCTGAGCGGGGCCAGCGGTGTATCGGGGGCACTGACCACGCCAGACGGCGCGAACATGTCCTCAGTCCAGGCCGACGGCAAGGTGGGCAGGCGCTCTGGGGGAACACAGAGTGCACTGCCGCCGGTTGGAGCCTCATCCGGCAGGCAGCGGGGAGCCGGTCACGGCCGTGGCTCTCGGTCGCAGCTCTGGAATCCAGTCGGCGGCGCCTCCTTCGGGCGCCCCTTCCGGCCGTTCCGGAACCGGCCCCCTTGCCGACCAGGACAGCGTCGCCCCGCTTCCGCATAGCCACGTCGCCGCCCTCGCGGTTGCCGCCACCGGCAGCACGGACCTGACGAGGGACGTGGCCGCACCGGGCGGACTGTCGACACCGGCTCGTACGACAACCGCACCGCCCGGCCCTGGGCTCCTGGGCGGCGGGGGAGCAGCGGAAGGTCGCCCGGCTGGAGCGCTGGCGCCGGGATGTGGGTACTCGGACGGCGACTGTGAGAGGAGTGACCCACATGCCGGCCGGTTCGAGCCCGAAACGGGAACGCCAATACGAGCACATCAAGAAGAGCGCCCAGGATCGGGGTGAGAGCCCTGAGCGGGCCAAGGAGATCGCGGCGCGCACGGTCAACAAGGAACGCGCCCGCGCCGGCGAGTCGGAGAGGGCCAGCCGCACGTCCACCCAGGACATGTCCTCAGGCAGGCGGGGCGGCCAGCGGTCCGGGAAAGGCTCCCAGGGACCCACTTACGACCAGCTCTACGAGGAGGCCAAGCGGCGCAACATCCACGGTCGTTCGGACATGAACAAGAGTCAGCTGAAGCAGGCACTCGGCGGGAAGTGAGCGACCCACCTGCGCGTGGAGGAGCTTTCCCGGGCCCCGGCGACTGCCCCGGGGGCCGCCCGCTCATGCCCACCATGACGACCGTACGCATTCCCGCAGGCTGGTCCTGAAACCAGGCAGAGGCCCGTGCCGTCTCGCACGGGCGTCCCGGTCGCTCGAGTTCCGCGAGACTCCTACCGTCCTCGGACTCGACGATTTGCCCTGCCCGCCTGCCCGCCTGCCCGCCTGCCCGGTCGCCTTGGCCCTTGGCCCGCCGTTGCCGAGGACGCGGCCCGTCCTACATGCGCTTCCTGCGGCGCGCCGACAGGTGGCGGACGGCGCTCGCCGTGACGCCGCCCGCCGCGGCCAGCGCCCCGGTGGCGGTCGCCGCGGCGGCCCGGCGTGCATCGGCCGGCCGGGGTGTCTCTCGCGGGGCGCCCAGTTTCTCCGGATGGTCGGCGGGTGCCGGGCCGTCGAGGCCTATGGCGAGGGCCTCGGCCAGATGCATGGCACGTCGGCCCGTGCCGCCCTGTTCGATCTGCGTCCGGCAGCTGAAGCCGTCGGCGACGACCAGCGCGGACGGCGCGGCCTCGCGGACGGCGGGGAGCAGACCCAGCTCGCCGATACGCATCGACAGCTCGTGGTGACCGCGTTCGAACCCGAAGTTCCCCGCGAGTCCGCAGCACCCCACGTCCAGTACGTCGGCGTCGATCCCGGCCCAGCGCATGAGTTCGGTGTCCGCGTCGAACTTCAGGACCGCGTGCTGATGGCAGTGGGGCTGGACGACGGCGGTGCGGGCGAGGTGCGGGGGCCGCCAGCTGTCCTGAGCCCGGTCGAGCAGCACCTCGGCGAGGGTCTTGGTCATGTCGGCCAGCCGCCGCACCTGCGGGTCCTCGGGCATCAACTCGGGAGCGTCGGCCCGGAAGACGGTGGCACAGGAGGGCTCCAGGACCACGACCGGGGTGCCGGCCTCCAGCCACGGTCCCAGGGCGCGCAGCGTCCGCCGCAGCACACGGCGCGCGGTGCCGAGCTGGCCGGTGGAGATCCAGGTCAGGCCGCAGCACAGCGGCTCGGTGGGTACGGCGACGCGGAATCCCGCGTCCTGCAGGACACGCGCTGCGGCCTGGGCGACGTGCGGGTGGAAGTAGTTGCTGAACGTGTCGGGCCACAGGACGACGGCGTGCGGATCTCCCGCTCGCGGCTGCGGCCCGCGCTGCTCGCGCCACCACTGGCCGAAGGACCGCTCGGCCAGCAGCGGCGCATCGCGCTGCGCGGCCACGCCGGCGAGCCGCTTGCCGACGTCGGACAGCACGGGCGCGTGCAGGACCGCGTTGACCACCCGCGGTGCCGGCCTGGACAGCAGTGCCCACAACGGCAGCCAGCCCAGTGCGTAGTGAGCGGCGGGCCGCAGCCGCCCGGCGTAGTGGTGGGCCAGGAACTCGGCCTTGTACGTGGCCATGTCGACGCCGACCGGGCAGTCGGACTTACACCCCTTGCAGGCCAGACACAGGTCGAGCGCGTCACGGACCTCGGTCGACCGCCAGCCGTCGCGGACCGCCGAGTCGGGGTGGCCGCCCAGCATCTCGAAGAGCAGGCGCGCCCGGCCGCGCGTGGAGTGCTCCTCTTCGAGTGTCCCCCGGTAGGAGGGGCACATCACCCCTCCGGAGTGGCTCCGGCACTGACCGATCCCGACACACCGCAGCACCGCCCGGTCGAAGCGGCCCTCGTCGTGCGGGTAGCTGAAGTACGTTGCATGCTCTGTCGGATGCCACTGCGCGCCGAGCCGAAGGCCGGCATCGATCGGGCGCGGCCGTACGACCTTGCCGGGATTCATCCGCTCGTCCGGGTCGAACAGCGCTTTCAGCTCGCCGAACGCACCCACCAGCCGCTCACCGAACATGCGCACCAGGAGCTCTCCACGCGCCTGCCCGTCGCCGTGTTCGCCCGACAGGGATCCGCCGTAGGAGCTCACCAGGTCGGCCGCGCGTTCCAGAAAGCGCCGGAACTCCACGACACCCTCGGCCGATCGCAGATCGAAGGGGATACGGGTGTGCACACAACCCTGGCCGAAGTGCCCATACAGCGACGACAGTCCGTAACCGAACTCGGTCAACAGCCCCTCCAGGTCGCGCAGATAGGCGCCGAGCCGCTCCGGAGGGACGGCGGAGTCCTCCCAGCCCTCCCACGTCTCGCGGTCGTCCGGCGGGTGCGCCGTGACGCCGAGCCCGGCCTCGCGCGCCTTGAGCAGCTGCTCCTCGCGTGCGGGGTCGTCGCTGAAGGCGACGGAGGTGTCGTGCTCGCCGCGGCCCACCGCGCGCAGCAGCTGCCGGGCCAAGTCGTCGGCCTGGTCCGTGGAGTCGCCGGTGAATTGCAGCAGGAGCCAGCTGTCGCCGTCCGGGAAGCGGTCGAGGGAGTCGAGGTGGACGCGCTCCTCGCGCATCAGCTGGGCCATCCGGCCGTCGACCGCCTCCAGCATCACGGGGTCGCAGTGCGCCAGCAGGCGCGGGACATCGTCGGCGGCGGCGAAGATGTCGGGATACCCGAGTACGAGCGTCGCCTCCGCGGCCGGCACCGGCACCAGTTCGAGCTCGGCATGCAGCACGGCGACGAGCGTGCCCTCGCTGCCGGTCAGCGCCCGGGCGACGTCGAAGCCGTGCTCGGGCAACAGGGCATCCAGGTTGTATCCCGACACCCGCCGCGGAATCTGCGGGAAGCCCCGGCGGATGTCGCCCAAGTACCGGTTGGCGATGTCGCGCATGCCTCTATAGAGCTCGGCACGCCGACCGCCGGCGGCGAGGATCTCCTCGTACTCGCGCTGCGTAGTCGGGCCGGTCCAGCAGCGCGCACCGTCATAGGTGAGGATCTCCAGTCGGCGTACGTTGTCGGCCGTCTTGCCGTACGCCTGTGCCGTCGCGCCGCACGAGTTGTTGCCGATCATGCCGCCGAGCGCGCACTGGCCGTGCGTGGACGGCTTCGGCCCGAACTTCAGACCGTACGGCGACAACTGCCGGTTCAGCTCGTCGAGGACGATGCCCGGCTCGACGACGCAGGTGCGGTTGTCCTCGTCCACCGAGAGCAGGCGATGGCAGTACTTGGTCCAGTCGACGATCACCGCGTGGTTGGTGCACTGCCCGCCGAGCGAGGTCCCGCCACCCCGGGAGAGCACAGGGAGGCCGTACTCGGCACAGACCGCGATCGCCTCCGCGCCCGCCTCGATGCTGCGCGGCACCACGACGCCGACGGGCACCTGCCGGTAGTTGGAGCCGTCCGTTGAGTACGCGCCGCGGCTGCCGGCGTCGAAGCGCACCTCGCCGTCGACACGGCGGCGCAGGGCGGCCTCAGCGGAACGCACCCGCTCGGAAGAGGGGCCTTCCAGGGGTTTGGCGGCCATAAGCCCTCGTCCGTCCTTTCCCGCTGTTCCCTTCTCGCATTCCGTCGTGTCACAGATCAGGGCTACGTCTCGTCCTCGGCGTCCTCGGAGAGTTCGTCGAGGTGCGGCCACTGCGTATGGGCCTGCGCTTGCCTCGGCACTTTTCCAACGAGTCACCCGAGACGGGTTTCCAGGACTTGCCGCTGCTGCTGGCCATGGCGACCGTGTTCCCGTGCCCCGGGGCGACAAACGACGGCATCGACGGGACCGGGTCGGGTACACGGAAGGCGCAGGGACGGTGCATGGAGGAAATCCGGTGAAGCGTTGAGTCGGTGGCAAGGCGATGACCACGAAGACCAAGGGGACGCAGACGCCCCGGAAGAAGAAGGCGTCCGACACGACCGGCAAGGCAGTAGTACGCGCACTGCTCGAACGACAGGAGCGCACCTATACGGCGCAGGCCGGCATCCAGTTGCGCAACACCCCGGCCCCGCTGTACCAGACGCTCGTGCTGGCGATTCTCCTCAGCGCCCGCATCAGGGGCGACATCGCTGTGGCGGCGGCGAGGGAACTGTTCGCTGCCGGGCTGCGCGACCCGCGGTCGATGGCGGACGCGTCCTGGCAGCAACGGGTCGACGCACTCGGCAAGGGCGGCTATCGCCGCTACGACGAGCGGACGTCGACCATGCTCGGCAACGGAGCCGAGCTGCTCCTGGAACGCTACGGCGGCGATCTGCGTAGCCTTCGTGAGGAACCCGACCCGCCGAAGGCCCTGTCGGACATACCTGGGATCGGGCCCACCGGGACCGACATCTTTCTGCGGGACGTGCAGGGCGTCTGGCCGGAATTCGCGCCCTACATCGACCGCAAGGCCCTGGACGGTGCCAGGCGGCTCGGACTGCCGGACTCGCCGGAGAAACTGGGCGGCTTCGTCGCCGGTCGCGAACTGCCCCGCCTGGCGGACGGCCTGGTCCACGCGGCCCTCGACAAGCCCTTCGCGGACGAGGTGCTCGCCGCCGCCGAGGCGGCGTGACGGACAACCCTCACGATCGACGGATCCGCTCCCATGCCCCTCCGATCTCCGTGTCCACGCAGGCCGTACTGAGTCCGGCGATACCGCCGCCGACCACGGCGACGTCGACGGTGAGGTCATCGGTCGGTGGGGGAGCCGGGGCGCCGGGTGGCGCGGTTTCGAGCCAGTACGAGCCTTGGCGCACTCTCTGAGCGTTGGACCCCGATGGTCTTTTACGTCGGGTTTCCCGGGTACCCGGTGCCCCGCACAGGAGGCCGACCTGCCCACCGCGGTCGGCACACCGAGAGCAGACCAGGAGGGCCCATGAGCACGGTCAAGGAAACGGTCGACGTGGAGGTTCCGCTCCGCCGGGCGTACGACCAATGGACTCAGTTCGAGGAGTTCCCGAACTTCATGGAGGGCGTCGACGAGGTCACGCAGCTCGACGACCAGCACAACCACTGGACCATCAGCATCGGAGGGGTGCGGCGCGAGTTCGACACGGAAATCGTGGACCAGCTGCCGGACGACAGGATCACCTGGCGGACCGTCGGCGGTGAGACCCAGCAGCGCGGCTCGGTCCGCTTCAAGCGCCTCGACGAGACGCACACCCGGGTGGAACTCACGATGGAAGTCGAGCCCACCGGTATCGCCGAGAAGGGCGCCGACGCGCTCGGCATGATCGACCGGCGGGTGAAGGGAGACCTGGGCCGGTTCAAGGACTACGTCGAGGCCGGCGGCACCGGTCGCGGCTGGCGCGGACGCATCCGGCCGGAGGACCCGGGCACCAGCCTCTGACGGTTCGGGACCGCAGATCGGAAAGCACGGGACGACGGGACGGGCGTGCACGGTCCGAACCGGTGCGACAGACACGGAGGTCGATGATGCCGGCCGGAGGTGGACCGGATCGCACAGCCCTGGGGCGAGCGCACCTCGTACGGCACCCATGAGCGGTGCCCGGCCCGGGTCGACTCGTTTCTGCGGGCGGGCGGGACGGCCGACGCGGTGCAGCGCTGGGTGCGGACGGCGTCGCTGCTGCACTCCAACGGGGACGTGATGGACCTCGCCGTCGCCGGCGGGCGGATCGTCGGGATGCGGGGCCGCGCCCAGGACCGGGTGAACCGCGGCCGGCTCGGGCCGAAGGACCTGGCCTCCACCTGCCCGACCCCGCCGACGACGGCCCACCGAGCCCGCGGGAGAGAAAGGAGACGCTCGCCCAGGCCGCCCAAGCCACCGGCGCCGACGACCTGCTCGACCTCGCCACCGCCTGCCACCCACAGACCCTGCGCGCTCCGACGCGGCTCCGGAACGCTGTCAGTCGGCCGGGTGAGGTAATGCCGGGGCGCGGTAGCCCGCCCGGGCAGGGCTCGTTGCGGTGTACTGCGGTAGGAGGTGGGTCGATGGCCGGGCGAGCGTGGGATGTGGCGGCGTGCGTCCTGCTGACCGTCGCAGGCGTCGGCGGGTGCGGCACAGTGGCGGAACGGCAGGCCCACGTACGTGACACCGCGGCCTTGTTCCAGGCGTCGCTGGGTGCGGGGGCGTACGACCGGGTGTGCGCCCTTCTCGCGCCGGGGACCCTGGAGGAACTGGAGCAGTCGGCCGGCAGCCCGTGTGCGCAGGCGCTGCGTGCGGAGCCGCCGACGCCGGGCGGTGCCGTACGGCGGGCGGACGTGTACGGCAACCAGGCGCGGGCGGTGCTGTCCACCGACACCCTCTTCCTCTCCCACTTCACCTCCGGTTGGAAGGCCGTGGCCGCCGACTGCGAGCAGCGGCCGCAGCAGCCGTACCAGTGCAAGATCAAGGGCGGGTGAGCTGTGAGGGTCATGTTCTGCGTCGTCGTCGGGATCATCGCGGTCGGTCTCGTCTATCTGGCCTCCCTGGGGCTGATGCACCGATGACCGAGCACTCGGGCCGGGCTACCCCGCCGAAGCACCGGGGCCTGCGCGGCTTCGTGCGGGACAACGGGCTCGGACTGTTCTTCATCGTCACGTTCCTGCTGGCGCTGGTCGGGCAGGCGATCGCGGGCCACGCCGACTTCAACAACCGGATGGCGACGGACCAGCTCCAGCAGGTCTCGTTCGGCGAATACGTCGCCACATCCGACTTCGCCGTCGATGTGTCCGAGAACTGGCAGTCGGAGTACCTGCAGTTCTTCCTCTACATCGGCGTGACCGTCTGGCTGCTGCAACGCGGCTCCCCGGAGTCCAAGGAACTGCGCAAGGGCGGCACCGAGTCCGACGAGGAGCAACTGGTCGGCGCTTACGCCAAGAAGAGCTCACCCAAGTGGGCCGGGGCCGGCGGCTGGCGACAGGCGGTCTACTCGCACTCACTGCTTCTGGTCATGGGGACGATCTTCCTGCTGTCCTGGCTGGT
Source organism: Streptomyces cupreus (assembly GCF_014257025.1). Classification (GTDB taxonomy): domain Bacteria; phylum Actinomycetota; class Actinomycetes; order Streptomycetales; family Streptomycetaceae; genus Streptomyces; species Streptomyces cupreus. The sequence continues at coordinate 96,965 of NZ_JACMSF010000028.1, read as the reverse complement.
GCAGTCGATCACCGGCGTCACCGCCTACAACGAACAGCGGCTACGGCAGTTGCAGGCCCAGCAGAGCTGGGCCGACTACCTGGGCGGGGCCGATTTCTGGAACCGTACCCTGCAGAACTGGCAGTCCGAACTGCTCGCCGTCGCCTCGATGGCGGTGTTGTCGATCTACCTGCGGCAACGAGGCTCCCCGGAGTCGAAACCGGTGGGAGCGGCCCACGGCGCCACGGGCGTGGAGGGCTGAGGAGTACGCGCTCGTCGACGTCGGCACGGTCCCCGCATCCAGCACCTTCAGGACCGGCAGCGCGGCTCCCTTGCTTGCGCCCGCTACCGCGGCGAGGCGTCCATCGAGATCAGTGGTGCTCATGACCCCGACTCCGGACCCTCCCGTGGGGAGAGACTCAAGCCACATGATCGGCAGCGTCCATGGCCGTGGCGGTCGCGGCGGACACGTTCGGCGTCCACCTCAGGCATGCGCGGCCTCCGCGTCCGGTGGCACCTCGCTGCCGCGCGCTCAGGATTCGGAGTGGGACTCCTCGACGACGCCCAGGCGTTCGGCCTCGTCCCTGGCCAGCATGGCAAGGAGCGAAGCAACCGTCAGATCGGCCTCGGCAGGGTGGCGCAAGATCTTGCTCGGGTCGATCCGGTAGATGTTGCCGCGGCCATGGCGGGTGTGGGAGAGGTAACCATCCTGCTCCAGATCCGAAATGATCTTCTGAACCGCTCGTTCGGTGAGCCGACAACGCGCTGCGATGTCACGCACCCGCACACTGCGGTTGTCGGCGATCGAGGCGAGAACCCGAGCGTGACTGGTGAGGAACGTCCATCCAGTGTGTGGCGCAGGCACTCCGTCTACTCCAACCATGGGTCAAATCCTATGACCTACCATTCGGGTGTTCAAAAGAGCGAATTTAAATTCGCGTATACCTTGACGTATCTGGAGTGGGGCGCAACCCTGGACGGACAGGGAGGACACGCGAGCACCCTGGAGAGACATGCCCATACCGCACGGTGAAGCAGGGTCGACCACTGGTACCGACTGCACGCCGTTGCCGATGAGTACATGCGTCGCCACACGGGACGGCGAGCGCGTGCTCGTCACGGTGACCGGAGTGCTGCATCTCGAAGGCGGCGAGGCGCTCGAACGAACGTTGCACACAGCCCTCGGCGGAGCCGGCGAGGGCGTGGACCTCGACCTCAGCGGCCTGGAGTTCTGGGACTGGTCCGCGCTGAGCGTGTTGCTGAGCGTCCGTCGGCAAGCACTCGCCCAGGGCAAGACGCTCCTGGTCACCGCCACCAGTACCGTGGTGGAACGACTCCTGGCCCTCACGGACACCCACGCCCTCTTCGCACCTGCCTCCGGGACGGAAGAGAAGGACACGGGCCATTCGCCACCGCCGGCCGAGCCGCCCCACGACGCGGGCGTCGGCCTCCGTTCGGAAGTCGCCCACCTCCGCCGAGCCATGCAGACCCGGCCGGAGATCGACATGGCCCGTGGCATCCTGATGGCTTCCTTCAACCTGAGCGCCGACGAAGCGTGGAACGTGCTGGTCATGGCCTCCCAGAACACCAACACCAAGTTGCACCGCCTGGCCGAGGGCGTGGTGACCACCGTGAAGGGACCGCCCCTGCCGGATCCCCTGCAGAGGCAACTGACGACGGCCGTCGCGACGATCACCGCCCACGAAGGTCATCGACGTTCCGGGGTCGGTGCCGGGACCGGGCGCTAGTGGCGTCGCCCGGCCCCGGCCTCCCGACGGTGCGTCGGCCTGTGCGGCCTACGTGTTGGGACGTGCGGCGCTGATGTCTCCCAGAGCCGACCTCTGGTCCCGCTCGATCGCCAGGTCCCCCAAGGAGACGATGCCGACGGGCCGGTCGTCGTCCTCGACGACCGGCAGACGCCTGATGGAGTGCTCGCGCATCAGCTTGACCGCTCGGTCGATGGTGTCGTCCGGAGTGATGGTCACCAGGTCCTCACTGCTCGCGCGCATCACAGTCGTCTGCTCGGGGTCCGCACCGTCCGCGCAGGCACGCACCACCAGATCGCGATCGGTCACGACACACCGCAGATGATCGTCCTGCGTCACGAGGACGACACCCACGTCCTCGTCCCGCATCAGCCGGGCCACGGCCGTCACCGACGCCTGCGGTTCCACGGTCACGAGACTGCTGGTCATGATGTCGCGCACGCGCTGGGCCATGACGAGCTCCCTTCACTTTCCGCGACGGATATCTGCCGCCCTCGGGTACCTCAGCGCGGGGGATTTCAGCTCGCCTTGTGCCCGACCAATGGCGGCGTATCCATTCCCGAGCCTTCCCGGACACCGCGCAGCATCTCCTTCAGAGCCTCGGTCGCGGTGTGCTCCGGTACCCAGCCGAGCTCGACGCGGGCACGGGTGCAGTCCATCAACGGGATTCTGACCACGGCATCGAACAACTGCGGAGGCACGGCTGCCAGCCGTAGGGCCCACGCCGCGGACAGCCCGGAGCGCGCTGCGGTCGCCGGCAGGCGAACGGCCCGCGCATGGAACAGCTCGCCGAGGACCTCGGCATCGAGAGGCGGTTCGGCCGCCAGGTTGAAAGCCCCGCGTGCTTCGGAGGTCAGCGCGATCCGGATCGCGCGCGCGGCATCGTCGGTGTGCAGTGCCTGGAACCTCAGGCCGGGGACGTCCGGCACGAACGGCAGCAGATGGGGACGGGCGAGAGGCCCCGGCAGGTAGTGCCCGCCGAAGATACGCCGCTGCTCGCTCGCAGCCTCCCGCTTGAACATGAACGCGGGCCTCATACGGATCACCCGTACGCCCGGGTTGCTCTGTTCGAAGCCGTCCAGTACCCGCTCGACATACGCCTTCTCCCGGCAGTACGCCGCCGTCGGCCACCCGTGAGTAGGCCATGTCTCGTCCACGGCCCTGTCCTTGGGACCCGGCGCATACGCGCCGACCGACGACGCATACACCAGAACGGGCACGTTCGCCTCGGTGACCGCCTGGAAGACCGAGACACTGCCCAGGACGTTGGTCCGCCACGTGGCCACCTGATCGCGCGTCGGCTGCATGCGCCAGGCCAGATGTACGACGGCATCGGCGCCGCTGAAGATCTCTGCGAGCCGCCCTTCATCGCTCGACACGTCCACCCGCACCCACTCGGTCTTGTCCGGCGACCACGCGGGCACACGACGTGCCAGACCCACCACGGACGACACCTCGCCCGACTCGCTCAAGGCCCGGACGACGCTCGTTCCCACATTCCCGGTGGCTCCTGTGACCACGATCCTCTTGCCACGCTCGACGCTCATGTTCCGCTCCTCGAATGTCCCTGCCACAAGGCAGCACGGTGGCGAAAGCAGCCATGCCGTTTCCGGGTACCCAGCCGGGACGGGGGTGTAGTGGGGGGAGGCGGCCGGGTTGGGTCCCGAGGTGGAGCAGAGCGCGCCGGAGACCCCTGCGAAGCTGCCGAAACGGGCATGGGCCGCGGCGCTGGCGCGGCAGCTGCGGTAACACCGTCTGCGGCAACTCCTCACACTCGGTGAGTGTCACGCCAGGTGTGACGTAGCGTTTGTCGCCGGCATCGGCGAGTGGCTCAAGCGCGGCGATGGTCTCCAGGGCGGCAGCGTATGGCGGACGGCGGTGACGGGCACCCTGCCGTCACCGCTGCTGTGCCTGCGCGACAGTTGTGCGCAGCAACTCGGCCATCGATCGGCCGGCCACCCGCAGCGGTTCCGGATCACGAGCAGCCCGGCTGAGCATGAACGCCCCCTCAAGCATCATGATCATCGAGTAGGCGAGTGATCGCGCCGCCGTTGGGTCGACCACCCAACGGCCGAACCACTGCGCCGCGTTGTCGACCCACTCCTCGAAGACCTCTGCCGTCGCGGCCCTCAGCACCTCATTGCTGCTGGCAACCTCCAATGCCACCGTCCCGATCGGGCATGCGTCGGCGTAGTCGGCCGCGGCAAGGTCGTCCGCGGCTGCCTCGAAGGCGTGCACGAGGGATTCGGTAGGGTCCGGCACACTGTCCAGCACAGCCAACACCATTCGGCCGTACTCGGGTCCGGACGTGCGGATCATGTCCTCGGCCAGTTGCTGCTTGCCACCGGGGAAGAAGTGATAGATCGAGCCGAACGGCGCTTCTGCCTCTGTCGCGACCCGCTTGAGGCCGGTCGCTGAGTAGCCGTGGCGACGGAAGAGCATCGTGGCAGCACCCTGGATCCTGGCTCGCGTGTCCGATTGTCCCATTGCCCTCAACTCTTCAGGCCTCCAAGATTACAGTAGAACAATCTATCAAATGGGGGTTTGATGCCGAGGATCGAGCTGTCGTCCGGACCGGTTGACTACCAGGACACCGGCGGTGAAGGGCCAGTGCTGGTGTTCGGCCACGGTATGCCGATGAACGAGACCCAGTGGCGCAAGGTGGTCCCGCTGCTGGACGGATACCGCTGTGTCCTGCCTACGCTGCCCCTCGGCGGTCACCGCCAGCCGATGAACCCGGATGCCGACCTGTCCCAGCGCGGTGTCGCCCGGCTCCTGGGTGAGTTCATCGAACGGCTCGGCCTGGACCAGGTGACCCTCGTCCTCAACGACTGGGGCGGGGGCCAGTTCCTGGTGTCGGAAGGTCGGGCCCAGCGGCTCGCGCGCCTGGTGCTGGTGGCCTGCGAGGCCTTCGACAACTTTCCCCCCGGACCCGCCAAGGCGATGGCCCAGGTATGCAGGGTCCCCGGCGGCGTCTGGCTCCTGACCCGACTCATGGGCATCCCCGCGTTCCGCCACAACCGGGCCGGATACGGTGGGATGAGCCTGCGCGGGATCCCCGACGAGATCATGGACGACTGGTTCGCTCCCGCCACCCTCAGTAGGGCCATTCGCAAGGACCTCGCCAAGTTCGCCGCCGGTGCACCCGACCGCGAGACACTGCTCGCCTGGAGCGAGCGACTGCGTGAATTCGACCGCCCGGTACTGGTCGTCTGGGCGACCGAGGACAGACTGATGCCGCGTGAGCACGGCCCCCGCCTGGCCGAGTTGTACCCGCAGGGCCGGCTCATCGAGATCGCTGCCTCGTCCACCCTCATCCCTGAGGACCAGCCCGAACGGCTTGCCGACGTGCTGACTGACTTTCTTGTCCAGACCGGAGCAGAGCCGACCCGACACGCTGACTGAGTGCGAGCTCTTGTACTCGCTGCGCACAGGGTGCCCGGTGAGCAGCTCCAACTCGGCCAGTTGCGGGGTCAGCCGATGTGGGAGCCCTCTGAAGCTGATCTCCAGCTCCTCCAGGAGGTGTTCGTGCGGGCCGCGGCGGAGTTTGGCTGCCAGACCGTCGATGGGGTTCGGGCTGAGGGCTGGAGAGGGCGGACCCTGGGCGTAAAGGTGACGGTGAACGGGCTCGCCCGGTGGCTTCGGGTAGTCGTCGCGCCGGCGGACAGGTCGATCACGACCCGCTTCGCAGGTCGGTGCTGACCAGTGCGAGGTCGTACGGGTTGGGCGAGTCCAGATCGCGGACCAGGACGAGGCGGACCGGGAGGTCCTTGAAAGCGCCGTACCACAGGCACTCCAGTTCGGTGATCCACGCGAACTCCGTGCGCCCGTAGCGCTCCACGACCGTCAGACGCCAGGTTGCCGCCTTGGCGAGGGCGGTGAGCGGGCCGAGTGCGGTGCCCCTCTTGCGGGGCCGACCGCGCTTGTTGGTCCGAGGCGGGGTCGGCCCGAACAGGGCGGCGTTGCGTGGCAGCCGGGTGGTGAAGGTGACAGATCCGGGCAGGCCGGCGACCTTGCCGGAGTGGTAGGCGGCATCGCCGGTGACGTGGTGCGGCACCGGAAGAGCGCGGCCCGGTCGTGGACCATCTCAAGGGCCGGATCGGTGCGGGAAACGGTGGCCCTGCCGCGCCACAGGCGGGCGGCCACCGCAGTGTGACCGGCTTGGTAAAAACGGCAGGCGGACCACGACGGCGGCGATCACCCAGGTGTTGCCGAACCCGAGCTTGTCCTTGCCCCGCCCGGATCCGTCGTGGGCCCACAGTGCCCCGAAGACCTTCTTGCCGGCGCGGTGCAGCAGGGTGTCGTCGACGACGACCAGGATCGCCGCGTTGGCCGGCAGCAGGGCCTCGACGACGGTCCTGGCCAGGCGCAGGCCGAGCTGACCGGGGCCCCAGGAGGCCCGGGAGGCCCGGGAGAAGAAGGCATGCGCCCTGCCATGCGGCCACCACCGCGCCAGTCCCGCCCGGTCAGCATCCCGGTGACCGTCTGCCGGCCGGTCTGGGCGGCCATCCCGGCCGCCAGGTGGCAGAACGTCTCGAGGCGGTTGTTCAGCACCGCTGATGGTTCTTCACATTCGCCCCGGGCGCCCTAAGCTCAACGCGAACCACCCGGCAGAGCAGCCGCAACCCCTCCCCAAGATCGCGCTCCTCCGCAAAGTCGAGACCCGATCGGGTGATGTCTGAAGGGGCTCATTTGACCGGCTCGTACGAACTTCCCAGAGCCCCCTCGGGGGCGGGACACAGGATCATCCCCCGCGCCACCTGCAGTCTCACCGCCTAGCCTGTCTGGCTCATGGCAAACAGGCGTGGGTCTAGCTGCGTGCGGCGGGTGCAGGGATGAGTCCGTCGCCGACCACACCCGGATGCGGTCCGTGGCTAGGATCTGCCACCACACCCCCCGGAGAGGAAAGGCGCCGCGGCCGACGCGTGCGCAGGGAGGCTTGTACGTGCCGTACATTGGAGAGTTACCGCTCGACGACGGCAGCGTGCTGCTGCTTGAGGTCTCCGGAGAAGAACCAGGCGGAGTCGACAGGGTTGGCCGGGCCGCCGACGCTGTGCGAAGCAGCGCCGATACCCTCCAGCAGGCTCTCACCCGGATGCGCCCGGCCCTGGAAGCCGTATTCGCCACCACGCGAGGGCTGGCGCACGCGCCGGACGAGGTGACGGTCGAGTTCGGGATCAAACTCACGGCGGAAGCCGGGGTCGTCGTCGCCCGTGCCGCGACCGAGGCCAACTTCACGGTGAGTGTGCGGTGGGCCAATCACACCAATGACCTCGCTTCCGGGCCCACAGCCTCATGACCGACATGGTCCAGCGCCTCGGGCCGGCCGTGGCCCGGCTGCGCAACGCGGCCGGGGACGTGGTCGGGGTCGGCTTCCTGATCGCTCCGGACACGGTGTGCACCTGCGCTCACGTCGTCGCGCAGGCATTGGGCGTGTCCGGGGCCGAGACCGAGGCGAAGCCTCCGAGCGGCCGGGTGCTCCTGGACTTCCCCCTCCTCGCCGACGGTGTTCGGCCGATTCCACGGTACGAGACTCATGTCGCCGCCTGGCAGATGGTGGGGAATGACGACAGCGGCGATATCGCCCTCCTCAGACTCCCTGAAGAACTGCCCGGACCCGGTCAATCCGTTCCGCTGGTCAGCGCGGACGATGTGTGGGATCACCGTTTCCGGGTGCTCGGCTTCCCGCGCGGCGGCGATCAGGGAGTGTGGGCCACGGGGCGGCTGCGCGCCGCGGTCGGGGCGGGGTGGGTGGCCATGGACGAAGACGGCTCACGCCCCCGTATCGGTCGCGGCTACAGCGGATCGCCCGTGTGGGATGCGGAGCTGGGCGGCGTCATCGGGATGACGGTCGCGGTCGAGCGGGGATCACCGACCTCCACCGCGTATCTCATTCCGTCGGCTGCATTGCTCGACATGCAGCCTGGTCTGCGCAGGTGTCCCTACCGCGGTCTCGAGCCGTTCCGCGAGGAGGACGAGGAATTCTTCTACGGCCGGGAGGAGGAGACGGGGCGGGTGGCGGATGCCGTGCTCCAGCACCCCGTCGTGGCGGTCGTCGGACCATCCGGCAGCGGCAAGTCCTCTCTGGTGCGGGCAGGGGTCATCCCGGCGTTACGGCACAAGGGCTTCACGGTCATCACCTTCCGGCCGGTGCAGGGCGCGCGCCCTATCAGCGCACTCGCCCATGCCTTGCTCAGCAGCCTGGACACGACCGCCGAGCACAGTCCCCGGCTGGAACAGTTGGCCGCCCGGCTCAGCGAGGGGGGCGGGGACGCAGACTGCGAGGTCGCCGCTCTCCTGGGAGAGGAACTACTGGAGCGCGGCGGTCCCGCAGGCAACGTACTCTTCCTCGACCAGCTGGAAGAGGTGGCCAGCGCCGACCCCGCCGAAGCCCGCAGACTCCTCAGCCTGGTCATCGCCATGGGCGGGGCAGCGCGCCTCACCGACCCCAGAAGGCACCGCATCGTAGCCACCCTGCGCCCCGGCTCCCTGGACGGACTCCTGGAACCGGCCACGGACCGGTTGCTCGGCGAGGGCGTGCAGTTCCTTGCCCCGCCTGGGCGAGAGGCTCTGCTGCGCGCCGTCACTGCGCCGACCGCCCGCGTCCCCGGACTCGCCTTCGAACCGGGCCTGCCCGAGCGCATCGTCGATGACGCCGGCTCGGAGCCCGGCTATCTGCCGCTGGTGGAGTTTGTCCTGACCAGGCTGTGGGAGGAGCACCAAGCCTCCCTGCTGACCCATGACGTCTACGACGCCCTCGGCGGTGTCGGCGGTGCCCTGTCCGCCTATGCGGAGGACATCGTGCGGCCGGTCATCGCCGAGTTGGGCGAAGTGGCGCCCCAACGTCTCTTCGCCCAACTCGCCCGCCCGGACGGCGCCGGTCGCTTCGCCCGCAGACCCGCGGATCTCGACGCCCTCGACCCGGACGTGCAGTCGGTGGCCCGATCACTGGCCCGCACCCGGCTGGTGGTGCTCAACCGCGGACCGGTGGACGAGCAACTGGTGGATCTGGCCCATGAAGCACTGATCAGCCAGTGGCCGCGGCTGCGCGGATGGCTGGAGGAATCCCGGGAGTTCCGCACCTGGCAGGAGCAGATCCGCGGCAGCGCGGCCGTATGGCAGGCGAACTGTCGGGATGTCGGAAGCCTGCTGCGCGGCGTGCTGCTGGAACGGGCCCTGGAATGGCTGGCGAAGCGTCCCGCCGACATCAGTGCGGACGAGCGGCGCTACATCGAGCTGAGCCGCCACCACCGGCAGCGCGGTGTCCGGCGCTGGCGTGCCGTGACAGGAGTCATTGCTGCTCTGGCCTTGGTGGCCGGGCTTTTGACCGTGTACGCATTGACCAACAACGCAAGGCTTCAAGACGAGTTGCGCATCCAGGCATCTGCGACTCTCGGCGAGGAATCCGAGGCACGGGCGGACTCAGAGCCGGGTACGGCAATCCAACTCGCCTTGGCCGCCTGGCGTAACGGTCACACACCCGAGGCATATCAGGCACTGCTGCGCCAATACCTGGCCGCGCGCGATGCGGTGCGCGTGCATCCGGCGCTGTTGTCCGGCCCGGTTAGCCGGCTCGATGCCACACCTGACGGAAAAACGGTCGTGACGCGGGAAGGAAACCCGTCGGAGCGGACGGAGCGGATCACTGTCAGGACTGGTTTGCTCGGCCATGCCCCCCGTTCCTGGCGGGTTCCGAATGCTCCGGACGATGCCGTCGCCGTCGCGCTGAGCGACGACGGACGATACCTCGCCGCCTCCTGCGCGGACGGGCGGGTGATGGTCTGGGACGTGAAGGCGAAGAAACCCGGTCGCGTCATGCCGCAGTCCACCGCGCGAGCAGGCAGCGAACTTAACACCGTTGCTTTCGACTTCAGTGCGGATGGGCGGCGGCTGCTTCACCTCAGCGGCACACAAGACAAAGACGCCGTCGACGGCACCTACCGGGGACGTGATACCCAAGCTCATGTCTGGGACGTCGCCCGGGCGCAGGCGGTCTTCGTGGATCGGTCTGCGGTTCCCGACTGGGATTACGTGTCAAGGGCTGCTCTCAGCGATGACGGTAAGTCGCTGGTCGTTCAAAGCGGCTTGGGCGACACAGGCATCGCTGTGGGGGTCAGTCGACTGGACTCGGGGGACATCGTCCAGTCGTTCCCCCGAACATTAGGGATCACAAGCCGAGGCGGCACAGTTGTGGTACCTGAGAAAGGGGGTCGATGGGCTCGAGTCACCCCCATCCCGGGTGGAACAGGAAACGGTGCACGGATACGGATCAATTCCGAGGATTTCCCTCCGGATGTTGATGTCAGCGGCCATTACCTGATGGAGCATGGATCCGCAGGGACGATGAACCTCATCGATATCCGCGACGGGAAGCGATATCACCTCTCGACTCCGCCTGTTGGCACCGTCCTTCCTGTTGGCACCGTCTCACTATTGGTTGTCCGGCAGTCAGCCGACGTCGTCAAGGCCACATCCTTCATCGGCTTGGACAGGTGGGTGCTGCAGGCCCGACGAGTCGAAGACACCGCACTCGATCCCACCCCGAACGGGAGCATCAGCGGTGAGCAGGTGGTGCAGAGCCCGGACGGTCACTACCGCGCAGGAGTGGGTGGCGATACTCCATTGATGGTGACCGTGCGCGGCGAGGAAAAAATCCACCAAATCCAGCCGAAAGGCTTTCCAGAGTACACCCCGGTGCGGGTGACGTTCACAGCCAACAGTCGCTACCTGGTCGTCTGGCATGGGTCCCGGCTGCTGACGTACTCACTGCCGGACCTGCGGTTGACCGCACAATGGAGCAGCGGTCAGACGCCCATCGTAGATGTCGTCGCCCTCGATGGTGATCAAACCATGGTCCTGACCGAGCAGTCCCTGCTGCGATTCGACGCGGCCAGCGGTACAGCGCACACCGAGAGCCAGGGCATCTGCGCCGACGGCGGCGACCGCACCGAAGCAGCGAAGTGCCTTGACGCAGCCCCGCGTCCTGGACACAAAGGGCAGATCGCAATCCTCACGGCCAACAACCGAGTCCAACTCTGGGACACCCGCACCAGGAAGGTTGAAGAGCATTGGAGCGTGGGCTCCGTATCAGCTGTATCAAACGACTATGAAGAGTATGGAATGCCCTTTTATCTCATGGTCTTCGACTCGGGCGGAGAACGCCTCGCTGTTGTGACAGATGATGGCGTGAAAATATGGAAGGTAGACCGGCCACGCGCGGGGGACGTGAGAATCCGCAGCACGTTCGACGAGGAGATTATCGGATTCGGCCCAGACGATACGCTGCTCTTCTCCGCGGCGGGCAACGGCCCAGAAGAATCAGCTGACCTGGACATCTTCAGCATCAAGACCGGCCATCTTCTCGCATCCGTTTCCGTACCGGAAAAGGTGGGGACAGCCTGGCAGCAACCTGGGAAAGAACTCGCCTGGCTCACTGCAACAGGGCGCCTGAGCATCTCCCTTAACCCCGACACCTGGTTCCGCACCCTGTGCACCGCGGCCGGACGCGACTTCACCAAAGCCGAAAAGCAACTACTCCCCGCAGGGGCGGATGCGAGTCCGCCATGCGGGGAGTAGAACAAGAAGCCGGAGAGCGCGGGGCTGTCCGCTGTCGTCGATGATGTGTGCGCCTCTGAAGAAGTCAGAGTGAGGAAGCCGTCCCTGGCGATATTCCGGGGCTTCGAACTTGTCTCGACTTTGCGGAGGAGCGCGATCTTGGGTAGGGAGGTGCGGCTGCTCTGCCGGGTGATTTCGCGTTGAGAGTTCGCGTGGATCGCCGAACTGGAGTGCCTGTGGTACGGCGCCTTCAAGGACCTCCCGGTCCGCCTCGTCCTGGTCCGCGATCTGGACTCGCCCCACCCGTGCGACCTCGCACTGGTCAGCACCGACCTGAACAGCCCCGCCGACGACCTGGCCGAACAGTACGGCACGCGCTGGCGGATCGAGTCGGTCTTCGAGCACATGCGCCAAGACCTCGGCAATCTGGTTCTCGGCGAGGGCCTTGGTGCGTCCGGTGGTGCTGGCAGCCGCTCTATGCCGAGCGTCGGATCGCCGTCGATCCAGCCCTGCCGCTGCCACTCATGTCGGCGCGGGCCGCAGCCTGCTCTCCGGCAGCGCCGGGTCATCGATCGCGGCTTCGCGCCCCGGCTGGCGGGCCCGGTCGGCGCCGGTTCGCCAGCGATCATCCCCCCCACGTCGTCAGAGAGATCCGGTAGATGCGCGCGGAGGACTTCGCGATCCCGGCGCCGGTGAGGTACCGCTCGACCGCCGCGGTGTGCCACGAAGGAGCGGACAGGGTCACCACCCGGGCGGGTCAGCTGGAGCGCGCCCCCGCTCCCGAGTTCGGTCACTAGAGCCTGTTGCGAAAGCGGATCTTGGTTGTGGATGATCATGTGCTGTGGCGCGTGGAGACCTGACGGATGCACAGTGGTCACGACTGCAGCCGCTGCTGCCGCGCGGGGAAAGGCCGGGTCGGCCGCCGATATGGACCAGGCGGCAGCTGATCGACGGCATTCGGTGGCATACCAGCGCCGGAACGCCCTGGCGGGACGTGCCCGAGCGATACGGCCCGCGGGACCGGGTCTACGACCTGTTCCGGCGATGGCAGCGCAACGGGACATGGAAGCCCATCCTGGAACAGCTCCGGACTGAGGCCGACGCGAAGGACTTGATCACCTGGGACGTCAGCGTGGACTCCACCGTATGCCGCGCCCATCAGCACGCCGCGGGCGCCCGCAAAAGGGGGATCTCCAGAAAGAGCCTCCCGGCGGCATCGACACCGAGCCGGAGGACCACGGCCTGGGGCGGTCCCGCGGCGGGCTGACCACGAAGATTCACCTCGCCACCGAGCTGGGGCAAAAACCCATGTCCTTGATCATCACGGCCGGGCACCGGCACGACAGTCCGCAGTTCCAACCGGTGCTCGAGAAAATTCGGGTCCCCCGCACCAGTCAGGGCCGGCCCCGCACCAGGCCGGACAAGGTCCGCGCCGACAAAGCCTACGGCTCCCGCGCCAACCGCTCCTACCTACGCGGACGCTGGATCGGCTGCACTATTCCCGAGTAGGCCGACCAGGTCCGCAACCGCAAAAAGCGCGGCTACCACGGCGGAAGACCACCGGAGTTCGACAAGAACGACTACAAACAACGCCATGCCGTAGCGTGCGGCATCAACCGGCTGAAACGCCACCGGGCGGTGGCCACTCGATACGACAAACCCGCCGTCCGCTACGAAGCCACCGTGCTGGTCGTGGCCATCAACGAGTGGCTGTGACCAGCACGTTCACAACAGACCCTAGCCTGCCTTCTTCCCCAGCGCTTGAGTGGTCGGCCGCTCGCGCCCCCAGGCAGCCAGCGGCTCGAGTGCGTCGTTGAGGCGCATGCCGTCCTCGGTCAGCGAGTACTCGACGCGGGGCGGCACCTCGTCGTAGGAGGCGCGGTGCACGACGCCGTCCGCTTCCAGCTCACGTAGGTGAGAGGCCAGCACCTTCTCGGTGATCCCCGGTAGCAGCCGACGCAGCTCGCCGAAGCGACGGTAGGGGTGTTCGTGGAGCGCCCAGAGGATCAGCACCTTCCACTTGCCGCCTATCACCTCCATCGCGGCGTCGATCCCGCAGACGTGTCCGTCTGGTGCGCCCGGCCGGTTCAGCGTCGTCATGCCCCACCCTTCTGACGTGCTCGCTCACCCCGGGGTAACCACCCACTACCAAGTGCGTACTTGATCACCTCCGGCCCTGCGACCAGCCTAATCGGCATGGCACAGAACACTGTTGAGAAGACTCCCGTCACGATGCTGGGCCTCGGCGCAATGGGCACCGCGCTGGCTCGCACCTGGCTTGCCGCCGGCCACCCACTCACCGTCTGGAACCGCACCCCAGCCCGCGCCGCGGCACTCGCCGCCGAGGGTGCAAGGGTCGCGGACACCGCCGCTGAGGCGGTCGCAGCGAACACCCTGATCGTCGTTTGTCTGTTGGACGACACCTCGGTCGACGAGGTGCTGGCCGGCACTGACCTGGCCGACAGGGACCTGGTCAACCTGACCACCAGCACCCCTGCCCAGGCACGCGCCCGCGCCGAGTGGGCACGCGAGCGCGGCGCCCACTACCTGGACGGCGGGATCATGGCTGTCCCTCCGATGATCGGCGTCCCGGAAGCCGGCGGCTACGTCTTCTACAGCGGCTCGCGGGGGCTGTTCGAGCGGCACCAGGAGACCCTGGCCGTCCCGGTTGGTACTACCTACGTCGGCGAGGACGCGGGCTTCGCGGCCCTGCACGACGTGGCCCTGCTCAGTGCCATGTACGGGATGTTCGCCGGGGCCGCGCACGCCTTCGCCCTGATCCGCAAGGAGGACATCGACCCCGCGTCGCTTGCCCCGCTGCTGGTCGACTGGCTCGTCGCGATGGCCCCGGCAGTTCACCAGACCGCCGATCATCTGCGGAGCGGCGACTACACCAACGGCGTCGTTTCCAACCTCGCCATGCAGGTGGCCGGCACGCCGACCTTCCTGAGCACCGCCGAGGAACAGGGTGTCAGCCCGCAACTGCTCAGCCCCTACTTCGAGCTGATGCGCCGCCGCCTGGCCGAGGGCAGCGGCGAGGAGGATCTGACGGGCGTGATCGACCTGCTGGTGCACTGACCAGCCACTTGCCTGCCACAGAGGCGACCGTGCTGGTCACAGTCCTCAACGAGACGCTGTGACCAGCACTTTCACAACACGCTCCAGTTCGATCGTCATGCCTGCCCTTCCGGCGCTGCCGCAGTAAATGCGTACACCTCGCCCTGGCGGCCGGTCTGCAGCTCGGCTCGTTCGTTTTACTGAACGTTCTGTTCATCTCCTGCTCGTTCGTTATAGTGAACATATGGTTCATTCAAGCGAGACGCTTCAGGGAGCCGTCCAGGTCGCCACGTACCTGGATGACACGTATCTGGATCAGGCCGACACACGGGTGATCGCCGTAGGTGAGCGGGACGGTGCGCCGTGGGCTGCCGTCGAGCACTGTCTGTTCCACCCGCAGGGCGGCGGCCAGCCCGCCGGCCGGGGCTGGCTGGAGGGGGCGGAGGTCGTCCCGGTGCGGGCACGGATCGATGTGCAGGCCCGGATGACGCACGCCGCGCTGCACACGGCCGGGCACCTGGTCGAGGCGGTCGGACGCCTTCAGGGGTGGGAGATGCTCAGCAACAACCACTTCCCCGGTCAGGCCCGCATCGAGTTCCAGGCGCCACAGCCGGACGCCCGGCTGGCCGACCCAGAGGGGCGGGAGGAGGCCACCACCGCTCTGCGGGACGCGGTGGCCGCCGCGATCGCCGACGACCTGCCCGTCTTCGCGCGATACGAGGGTGAGGGGCGGCGCGTGGTGCACCTGGACGCACTGCATTCCGCGCCGTGCCGGGGCACCCATGTGCGCAGCCTCGGCGCTCTGGCCGGGGTGATCCTGCCGACGCTGAAGGTGAAGAAGGGCCGTATCCGCGTGTCCTGCAGCGCCACCCACCGGAGCCACTGATGGCCGCGACGTCTGGGTCCGGCCGGCAGCCGGTGAGCAGTACCGCGGCCGCGGTCGGCGCGAAGATCCGTCTGCGCCGCCAGCAGCGCGGCATGAGCGCTGCGGAGATGGCCCGGCGCGCCGGGCTGAGCAAGGCCACGCTGTCGCAGCTGGAGGCGGGCAAGGGCAACCCGACGATCGACACTCTGGACGCGATCGCCGTCGCGCTGCGCATCCCGATCGCGGACCTGCTGGCGCGCGACGCCGACACCGGGCCGGTCTACCGGCCGGGCACACCCGCCGAACCGGGCGAGGTCGCCCGGGAGCTGCTGCGCCGCATCAGCAGCGGCAACAGCCTGGAGATCTGGCGGCTGAGGATCCCGCCCGACACGGAGCTGACCGGCGTCCCCCATGCCACCGGCACCATCGAGCACTTGCTCATCGCCGCCGGGCATGTGACCGCCGGGCCGGTCGATGCCCCGCAGGACCTGGGCCCCGGCGACATGCTCGCCTTCGCCGGCGACGCCCCGCACTTCTACCGCACGGGCACCGAGGCGGTGGACATCACCGTCGTCTTCGCCTCCCCCATCAGCACCTGAGCCAAGGAACCCCACCCATGAGCACCACCACCGACGTCATCCCCTCCGGTCTGGCCTTCATCAGCGACAACATGGCGGGCGCCTCGCCCGAAATAGCGCAGGCTGTTGCCGCGGCGGCGGCCGGGCACACCCTGCCGTACGGCAACGCCCCCTTCACCGGCAGCGTCCGCCGCAGGCTGAGCGAGATCTTCGAACGTGATGTCGACGTCTTCCCGGTCTCCACCGGAACCGCCGCGAACTGCCTGGGCCTGGCCGCCCTGACCCCACCCTGGGGCAGCGTGCTGTGCCACCCGGACAGTCACATCAACAACGACGAATGCGGCGCGCCGGAGTTCTTCACACACGGCGCCAAACTCGTCACGGTCCCCGGCGACGACAGCAAGATCGACCCCGATGCGCTCCAGGAGGCGGTGCGCCGTAAGGCCGGTGACGTGCACAGCGTGCAGCCGACAGTGGTGAGCATCAGCCAGGCCACGGAGAGCGGCAGCGTCTACACCCTCGACGAGATCCGCCGTCTGGCCACCATCGCCAAGGACGCGGGACTGCGCGTCCACATGGACGGCGCACGCTTCGCCAACGCCCTGGACCACCTCGGCGCCACCCCGGCCGAGATGACCTGGAAGGCAGGCATCGACGTGCTGTCCTTCGGGGCCACCAAGAACGGCGCGATGACCGCCGACGCCATCGTCTCCTTCGACCCCGCACTGGCCACCGAACTCGCCTTCCGTACCAAGCGCGCCGGCCAGCTCGCCTCCAAGATGCGCTTCCACACAGCCCAGCTCGACACCTATCTCACTGACGGTCTGTGGCTGCGCAACGCCCGCCAGGCCAACACCATGGCCGCCCGGCTCGGCGACGGTCTCAAGGCCATCCCCGGCACCGAAATCCTGGGCAGCCCGCAGGCCAACATCCTCTTCTGCCGCCTGCCCCAGCAGGCAACCGAAGGGCTCCTCGCGGAGGGCTACACCTTCTACCACGACCGCTGGGCACCGGGCATCGTCCGGTTCGTCACCTCCTTCTCCCACACCCTCAAAGACATCGACCAGCTCCTGGACGCGGTCCGCCGCCACACCCGCTGACCACCGGAACCGGCCCAGCGGCTCGCTCAGCGGGCGGCTGTTGCGGCCCCGGCCGCGCCAGGAGGGGCACCGTCGGAGACCATCGCCTCGGCGAGGCTCCATGTCTCCCGCACCATCACCCACGTCCCGACGGTCAACCAGCGGGCCGCCCTGGGGGACACCGGCACCCCCGCCCTGGCCGAGGGCGGCGTCGAAATCGCCGAGATCGAGCACTGCGCCCACCTTCCGATGTACTCCAACCCAACGCAGATGTGGGCCCGCATCGCCGACCTGGTCGCCCGCGTCAACGCAGGCTCCTGAGGGGGTTGGCGCTGTCGCCGCTTGGGGAGCGACCTGGGAGGGGGGTCGAAGTGGAGATTGCGGCGGTGGTGGTGTCGGTGGTGGCGCTGGGTGTGTCCGGTGCCGCGTCCTTGCGGCAGCTACGGCTGACGGCGCATGCGAATGCGGTGCCGGTCCTGGTGGACCTGTTCCGGGAGCATCGCAGCGTTCAACTGGCCATGGCCCGGCACGTGGTGTACGCGCGGTTGCCCTCCCGCGACCTGTCCGCGGGGCTGGACGGACTGCCCGGGTCCGAGCGGGACCTGGTGCGTGAACTGGCCTGGTTCTACGACAACTTGGGTGCGCTGGTCGCTCACGGCGTGGTGGACATCGAACCCGTCTCCGGCTACCTGGGAGGATCGGTGATCTCGGTGTGGGAGCGCGTGGAGCCGTTGGTGCAGGCGGAGCGTGCCAAGCGGGCGAGGAACAACCTGCCGGATCCGAACCGGTGGCAGGAGTATTTCGAGAATCTGTACTACCTGGTGCGCGAGACCCCGCCCGAGCAGGCACGAGCACAAACCGACATGTGGCGACTGCCTCGGCCATGACGATGCGGACATCTGAAGGTGAGCTCGGGCCATGACCGGCAGTTGGCGGGCGGACCGGATCGGCGCGGCCCTGCGGGGCGAGAACCCGACCGTGCTGCGGCGGCTCGAATCCGGCTTCGCGGTGATCGGCGATGTCCAGTTCCTGCCTGGGTATTCAGTTCTCCTCGCGGAGGAGCCGGGTGTGCAACGGCTGTCCGACCTGCCTCGGGCCGAGCGGCTGTCGTTTCTGTCCGACATGGACCGGCTCGGAGAGGCGGTTGAGCGGGCATGCCGACGGCTGGACCCTGATTTCCGTCGGGTCAACCTGGAGATCCTCGGCAACACGGACCCGTTCCTGCATGCCCATGTCTGGCCGAGGTTCGAGTGGGAGCCGGTCGAGCTGGTGGGCAAGCCGGTGTGGCTGTATCCGCATGACTGGTGGAGCGACGAGCGGTTCAGACTCGGTCCCCAGCACGATGCGCTGCGGGAGGCCATCGGCGGCGAACTGGACCGGCTGCGTTCGTCGGCCTGAGCCAGGGGCCGCGCAGGACCGGTCCAGGTGGCCAGTGGTGCGTGCTGCTCAGCGTCGGATGGACACCCGTGCTTGGGCAGGTGGGTGGCCAGGGCGCTGGATCGGGGTGGGTTCCGGAAGGGCGGGCCAGTAGTGCTCGGTGAACAGCCGGGCGATCAGCTCGCCTCGACTGGATACTCCGGTCTTGACGAAGATGGTCTTGAGGTGGTCGCGGACGGTGTGTGGGGAGATGGACAACGTCGTGGCGATCTCGGCGGTGGTCTTGCCGCGCGCGACGAGTTGGGTGATCTGAAGTTCCCGCGAGGTCAGTCCGTAGGCCTCGGCGACCAGGACCGCGAGGTCGGCGGGGGCTGCGGGTTCGATGACGAGAGCCACCGGGCCCGGCAGGCCGCCCGGGCGAGTGAGGTGGGAGGCGTGGCAGGTGAGCCAGCGCCCCTCGGTGGTTTGGATACGCACCCGGGCGTCCCCGTGGTCGCGGCCGTCGGCGACAGCCCGCGCTTGCAGCGCCGTGCCGATCACCCAGATGGGCAGCCTCAGCCCCAGGGGTGTGGGAAAGGACGGTCCCTCCGGCAGCAGGGCGAGGTGCCGGCGCGCCTCGTCGTTGATCGACATGGCCCCGCCGGATTCATCGAAGAGGATCAGGCCGGGTGCGGGCTGGCCGGTGCGGGGTTCGGACTGGGGAGGCCGGGCGAACCTGCGCAGCCTCTCGGCGAGCGGGCGGGACAGGTCGGCGAGGAGCGCGATGTCGTTCGGGCTGAACGCGTCGGTGGTGCGGAACAGGCTCACCAGGCCCCACGGCCGGTCGCCGATCCGCAGCACGGCACGCAACTCGTCGTGCACGCCCTGGCCGTGCATGACGCGCCGGAAACGGGAGCTGCGGGCGGGCAGATCGCCGGTGGCCGCGCGCAGGCCGGCCACCGGCACAGGCGCCCGGGCCAGCTCGCGGAACGGGACGACGTTCTCCTCCAGGAGTTCGCTCTCCCAGTAGGCCGCACACCCCTCACCGGAACCGAGGTTCTCCACCAGCATGGGCGCCGTGATCAGTCCGGTCTCGGGATCGGCTGCCGTCCACACGGCCGAATCGAACGGCACCAGCCTCCGCAGCCGGGCCGAGGCCCGGCTGAACAACTCGAAGGCGTCGGCGGCCCGTTCGGCGGCCGACACCACCCGACTGGTCATACGCATCCCCCCTCCGCGGCTATCCTGCCCGGCCTCCTGCTCGGCACCAACCCCTCAGCTGAGGGGGGCGGGCCAGGTCGATTGCCCGCACATGGGGGATGGGGATCTCCGCCACGGACGGCGAAGGTCAAAGCACACGACCAGCCGAGAGGGAGAGCATGGACATCGCGATCGTCGGTGGGGGCGCGGCAGCGGTCGGCTTGCTGGACGCGCTGGCCGCTGTGGAGGAGGGCGAGACCGGCACGATCACGGTCTTCGAGCCGTCTGCGCATCTGTGGCGCGGGCGTCCGTACGGTCCGGATCTGGATGCGGTACGGGTGAACGCGCCGCCCGCCATCATGTCGATCCGGCACGGCGACTTCGGCCACTACGCGGCCTGGCTGGGTGAACGAGGTAACGCGCATCGCGACGAGCTCCTGGGGCAGCCGCTCGTACCGCGTGCGCTCTACGGGGACTATCTGGCGCACACCGCTGAGAAGGCTCTGGCTGCCTTGGGCGAGGCGGGCCGGCTCGTACGCGTCGTCGCAGACCGCGTCACCGAGGTCATGCGCTCCGGTGTCCGTCTGGTGCTGCGCACGGAGGACACGGGGGAGTACGACGCCACTCATGTGGTGCTGTGCGTGGGCACAGGGACGCCACCAGATCTGTACGGCCTCGCCGGGACCGGGAGTTCGGACGGCAGGGCCGGTTTCACGTCCGACCCCTATCCGTTGGCCGACACCCTCGACCATGTCGACGACGGCGACGAAGTGGCGGTCATCGGCAGCGGCCTTACGGCTGTGGACGTCGTCGTGTCCCTCGCCGCGCGCGGACACACGGGGCGGATCACCCTCCTGTCGCGCAGTGGAGTGCTGCCGTATGTCTGGCAACGCCCGATCGACCGTCGTCCGCGGCACTTGAGCGCCGAGCGGGTGACGGAGCTTCACCGGGCCCGGGCGGGCAACGTCGGGCTCGACGACCTCATCGGGTTGCTGCGCGCCGAACTGGCGGACGTGGGGGAGGACTTCGACACGTTCGCGGCAGAACTGCTGGCCACCGCGCACGGTGATCCGGTCCGCCGGCTCCGTTGCCAGATCGAGGCCATCGACGACTCGCGGATCGGCCGCCGCATGCTTCAGGAGGCGGTGCACACGGTCGGCCCGTACGCGTGGCGACTGTTGCCCGAATCCGATCGTGCGCGCCTGCGGCGCCACCTCCGCACGGCCACCAGCGTGGCCTCGCCCATGGTCCCGGTGAACGCGACGACCCTCATGAGGCTCCTCGATTCACGGCAACTCGTCATCGTCCCCGGCATCCGCGCGATCGAGCGCGTGAACGGGCGATTCCGGGTCCACGGCGCCGACCACGGCGAAAACGGTGCGGACGGCGTCATCAACGCGGTGAACCCGGCGCCGCATGCGGTACCGGACGCGGCCCGGCAGCTGGTCGGTTCGCTGGTCGGCACCGGTCTGGCCACCCTGCATCCGTCCGGCGGGGTGCTACCGGCCGACCCGCGCCTGCACGTGGTCGGCGACCTCATGGGCGGCGGCTCGGTCATCACCGCAAGCATCCCCGGCGTAGCCGCCCAGGCCTTCCGCGCGGCGCAAGCGCTCCGCACACCGTGAGACCACCTTGAGCACCTACAGACTCTGCCGCGCTGACGCGCAGGCCCGGCCCGGGTGGAGGGGATGCCATGGGCCGCCCGGTCACCGCGAGGGGGCTTCCTCGATCCATCGCGCGGCGAGGAGGCCGGACGCCGCGGTCAGGACGGCGGCGGCGATGACGGTGGCATTGAGGCCGAGTGCGTCGGCGAGGATGCCGGCGACGAGTGCGCCCGCCGCGTAGCCGATGTCGCGCCAGAAGCGGTAGGTGCCCAGGGCGTTGGCCCGCCAGGCGGGGTGGGCGTGGTCGGAGACCGAGGCGATCAGCGCCGGGTAGACCATGGCGGTGCCGATGCCGAGGGCGACGGCGGACAGGATGCCGGCGAGCAGGGGCCGGTCGAGGAGGACGAGGGCGATGACGAAGCCGGCGGCTTGGACGAGCATGCCGGTGACGATGAGGGGTTTGCGGCCGATGCGGTCGGCGAGGTGACCGGTGGGGATCTGTCCGATGCCCCACAGGATGGGGTAGAGGCCCTTGATCAGGCCGACGGCGGCAAGGCCCAGGCCGTGGTCGGTGAAGAGAAGGGGGAAGACGCCCCAAGTGAGGCCGTCGTTGAGGTTGTTGACCAGTCCGGCTTGGCTGGCTCCGCGTAGCGACCGGTTGTGCCAGGAGGTGCGGGCGAACGTAGCGGCCGGTCCGGTGCTCTCGTCGGTGGGCAGTGGTGTGGTGCGGTGGGCTAGTTCGAGGGCGACGTGGGCTGCGGTGTCGCGTACGACCAGGGCGAGTGCGAGTCCTGCAGCGACGAAGACGACGCCGATGAGCTCGGGGACCGGGCGCAGGCCGTAGGCGGTGGCGAGGTAGCCGGTGAGCAGTGCGGTGACGCCGACGGCGGTGTAGCCGGCGGCCTCGTTGAGGCCGGTGGCAAGTCCCCGGCGGGCGGGACCGACGAGGTCGATCTTCATGTTGACGGTCATCGACCAGGTCAGGCCCTGGTTCAGGCCGAGCAGTACGTTCGCGGCGACGATCCAGCCCCAGGACGGCGCCCAGGCGAGTGCGAACGGTACGGGGATGCCGATCAGCCAGCCGGTGACGAGGAGTTGCTTGCGGCTGAAGCGGGCCGTGAGCGCGCCGGCCGCGAGGTTGGTCAGGGCCTTGGTGAGGCCGAAGGCGATGATGAAGGAGAAGACGGCCAGGTCGCTGGTCAGGCCGAAGGTGTCGGTGCCGATGAGCGGGACGGTGGTGCGTTCCAGGCCGACGAGGCCGCCGACGCAGACGTTGACGACGACGAGCAGGGTGAACTGGAGCCAGTTCTCGCGCAGTCCGAGCTGAACGGGTCGGGCCGCGGCCTTGGTGGTGGTGCTCACCGGGTGCCGCTCTCGGTGAGGCGCTGACCGTGGGCGGCGGCGTATTCGCCGGGACTGCCTTTGAGTACGGTCAGGTCGGTGTGGCCGGCGCGTTCGAGGATGCTCGCGGCGGTCATGGCGCGCTCGCCGTGCCCACAGGCGACGACCGCCCCCGCGGGTGCCTCGGAGGCGTGGTCGGCGAGGGTGCCGAGCTCGAAGTGGAGGGCGCCGGCGACGTGCCCGGCGGCGTACTCGGCTTCCTGACGGACGTCGAGGTATGGGGCGGCGGGGGTCTGGTCGGGGGTGAGGAAGGGGGTGGTCGTGGTGGGGAGTCCGGCTTCCTGCCAGGTGGTCATGCCGCCGGCGAGGCGTCCGGCCAGCCGCTCGTAGCCGATCTTGTACGCCTGCCAGACGATCTCGTCCAGGTCTTGGTCCTCGCCGGTGACGAAGGCGATGCGCGTGTTGTCGGGCAGCAGCCAGCCCAGCCAGGTGGCGAACTGGGCGCGCAGCGCAATGGAGAGCGCGCCGGGTATGTGGCCGGCGGCGTAGTCGGCGGCCGGGCGGATGTCGACCACATGGCCGCTGTCGGCGAGCAGTGCGCTGACCTGTGACGGGGTGAGGGCGGGCAGCCGCGGGGCGGTGGCGAGTACGGCGGGACCGCGCCGGTTGACCTCGCTCAGCCGGTCGAAGTAGGCGGGGTAGGTGCCCAGGCTCGCTGTCAGCTGCCGGACGAAGGTGTCCTCGTCGGGCGCGGCGAGCAGCGGGTTGGCCTGCTTCTGGTCGCCGATGGTGGTGGTGCGCTCGGTGCCGGGCGGCGCCGAGCAGAACGAGCCCGCCCCGTGTGTGGGCCACACCGCGGTCGCGTCCGGCAGCTCGGTGAGCCGCTTGAGGGAGTGGTACTGGGCGCGGGCGAGTTCCTCGGTCCGCTCTTGGCCGAGGAGGTCGGTGCGGGCGGCGGAGTTCACGATCAGGGACCCGCCGGTGAATACACCCAGCTCGCGGCCGCCGTCGAGGAGCAGGAAGGACAGGTGCTCGTCGGTGTGGCCGGGAGTGGCCAGGACCCGGAGCGTCAGTCCGCCGAGGTCGACCTCGTCGCCGTCCGCCAAGCCCAGGTGCTCGAACATGCGCTGCCCGGCGGCAGAGGCGAGCACGGTGGCGTGGTGGTCGTGGGCGAGCTGGGTGGCGCCGGAGAGGAAGTCGGCGTGCAGGTGGGTGTCGGCCGCGTACACGACGTGCAGGCCGCGCCGGTCGGCTGCGGCGTGCAGGGTGCGCAGGTCACGGCCGGCGTCGACGGCCAGGGAGCGGCCGTCGCCCAGGTCGACGAGGTAGGCGCTGTTGCCCAGTCCTTCGTCGACCAGCGCAATCAGATGGTCGTCTGCGAAGCTCACGGCGGTCCTCCATGACCCGGTACGAGGTGTGGTTCAGCGGTGTGTGATCCCACGCCCACTATCATCTACAATATTCCATGGATTTATGGAGGATGTCATGGCGGAGAGCACCACCCCGCGCTCCAAGGCGCGGCTCTACGATGCGTTCGCGGCCAGCGGCAAGGCGCTGGCCAGCGGAAAGAGGCTGGAGCTGCTCGATCTGCTCGCCCAGGGCGAGCGGACCGTGGACGCCCTCGCGAAGGCGGCCGGGCTGAACCTGACGACCGCGTCGGCCCACCTGCAGACCCTCAAGCAGGCCGGGTTCGTCGCCACCCGCCGCGAGGGTGTGCGCATCCACTACCGGCTCGCCGGGGACGACGTCGCCCAGCTGTTCGCGCTGCTGCGCAAGGTCGCCGAGCACCACCAGGCCACCGTCCCCGCCGCCCGCGACGCCTACCTCGGCGAGGACGGCGCGACGGAGGTGACCCGCGAGGAGCTGCGTGCCCGCATTGCGGCGGGTGACGTGGTGGTGCTGGATGTGCGGCCGGCGGAGGAGTACCTGGCCGGTCACATCCCCGGCGCTGTCTCCGTCCCGGTCGAGGAACTGGCCGCCCGTATCGACGAACTGCCCGAGGACACCGAGATCGTCGTGTACTGCCGCGGCGAGTACTGCGTTCTCGCCTACGACGCCGTCCGCCTGCTGACCGACCGCGGACGCCGTGCGATCCGCCTCAACGACGGCATGCTCGAGTGGCGCCTGGCCGAGATGCCCGTAGACGTCGGCGACCCAGCATGACTTGGCTCCCTCCCGCTCCTGAATCCAGGGCTGTGTTCACCCCTTCGGCTTCCGAGGCGAACCTGCCGACGGTGCGCCGTGCGGTCCTCCCCTCCGGCCATCCGCGCCTACCGCCACGGCCTCGACCCTGACGAGCGAGCCCATGTGCGGCAGCGCCGACGACCTCATCGGCGACCTTGCCCACGCCCTCGACTCCTGACCCCGCCCGGCAGCCGTCGAGCAGGCCCTGCGCGGACACGAGCCGTACCCGGCACACGCGTTGGACCGCCACGGGAACCTGCTCCTGGCCAACTCGGCAGTCGACGTCTCCCTGGACGCGGAACGCTGCCGTGCGCCTACGCGACCGCACCGCGCACGCGACGCACAAAGGCCCGGTCTCCCACATGGGTGACGGGGGAGACCGGGCACTGCGAGGTGGAGCTCCTATCGGCCTGCGGACCTGGGAGAGAGGCGGAGGGAGCGGCGCTTTCGCGCCACCCGCCATGCCCCTGCGAAGGCGGCAATGGCGGCTGCTGCGGCAAACGCGCCCAGGAACTCGGGCAGTGCGGCCATCAGCAGGGATTCCGCCATCTCGGGGAGCCCGGTGTGAGCTGAGGTCCCGGGCCTGGACAGGGACGTATGAGGGCAGACGTTCACGCGATGTCTCCGTTCGAGAGTTCCCAACCACATTGCTGGCCAGGTGAATTGAGGAGACGATGAGGCGCCCACGTACTGTCCCCGATCTCGCTCGGGACAGGCTGGGACCAGGAGGGACACGCTGGGACGCGACAGCCGCATCGGTACTGGCAGTTGGGAACTTGCCGTCGTGGTACTGCTTTTGCCGCGCTGAGCCGCAGTGACCCACCCTGGGGCAGAGGCAAACAGGAACGGGGTGAAATGGCAGTCGTTCAGCGGGGCGGAGGCGACGGACCGACTCCGCTGGAGCGCTACGCTTCCTGAAGCGGCAAGCAGCTCAGGCCGGACTGGGGGCACGCGAGCTCGAACACCTTTTCCGCCAAGCAGCCCGGAAGGAAGAGGAGCAAGCCGCACGGACAAACATCCCGCCCGCCCACCCGATCAGTGAGATGAACTTCTCCAAGTCGCACATCGACCGGATCTTCAAAGCTCAGGCGGGTCCGCATCCGCCGCGCCCTTTTACCCGCCAGTTCCTGGTCCTCACCAGCCGGAAATCCGGCCTTTCCCACGCGGAGCACAAGAAGGCATGGGAGGAAGCCGTCTCCTTGCTCGACGCCCTGTCGGAACTGCCGTCCCGCCGGCCGACGTCGCGTGGCCCGGGTCCAGGCGGCATTCCGAGAGAAGCCACTGTCGCGGAACTCCAGTTGAGGCTGGACCTGGAACGTGCCCAGCATCTGGAGACGCGCCTGCGGTACGCGCTTCGCGACACCCGGTGCTTCGTGAACACCCTCTGGGACATCATCAGCGTCCTGCGCGATGTGATCTCCCACCACTACGCGCTGCGGGCAAGCCTCCTGCACGGCGGCGACAACTCGCCCCGCCTCACGCAGATCCAGAGCGAGACGGAGCAGGCCCTCGACTACAAGAGGTCCGCCCAGGCGGAAGCCGACCGCGCTGTAGCCCGTATCCGCGTGCTTGAGGAGCGCTGGGAACAGGCCTGCACCGAGGCGCACCGGCTGTCACTGCACTCCGAGCTCGCAGACTTCCCGGCAGACAACTCTGTGCTCCCGGGAGCCGGCCCTGCCCCGCTGCTGGCTCAGGAACTCCTCGCGCGGCCAACGCTGGACGACATCAAAGCAGCGCTGGAGAAAGCCCGGGCCATCAATGCCCAGGAGGAGGACAGTGCCCGGACCCTGCAAGAGGCACTGAGCAGTTCGGGGCCGTTCGCACCAGATGACGAACGCCTCGTGCTCGTGGCCGCCACCCGACTGACCGATGCCGACAGCCGCCGCACCGCTCTCAACTCTCTGGCGAAGCGATGGCCCGATCATCCGGACACTCGTGACCTGCTCCTGCACATGGCACACGACCCCGAGGTGAGTGTCCGGTTGGCCGCCACTGAAAGTCTCGCCGCCTGCTGGTGGGATGACGACACGGCTTGTGAAGCGCTCGTGGCCCTCTCCGGGGACGATGACGCCCACGTCAGAGCGGCAGCCGCACGCAGCGTCGTTGCCGCGGGATGGCGTGACGAAGGGGCCCTTGACGTTCTGCTGAGCCTTGCCCGCGACCAGAACAGCGAGGTTCGCTCCTGTGCCGCCGACGGCCTGGCCGCGGAATGGACCGGGGCTCCTGCCGCCCGGGACGCCCTGATCCAGCTGCTGCTCGGCCCTGGCAAGCGCTTCGGTATCCGGGAACGAGCCGTGAAGGCGCTGCTGGCCAACTGGCCGCATGACGACGAGACCCACAACGGTCTGCTGCGCTTCGCCGACAGCGACGAGGACTACGACTTCACCGCCGTGGTAGTGGCTCGCGCAGCCCTTCTTGCCTGCTGGGCGCATGATCCCCGAGCGCGTTCGGCCGTGCTCCGGCTCGACCCTGGCGACCAATTCTTCCGTTACGTCGAACGGGAGATGGCCACCCGCTGGCAGGGCCAGATGACGGCCCGCGACTCGGTGATCCTCATGTCGGAAACACACGAGGCGGCCGTTGCGGAGGCTTTGGACACATGGCCCTCATGGCCGCCCTCGACACGGTCCACCGGCCGAATGCAGCCGAGCGCGCGGCCGACTTCCGGTCCCAGGCTGTGGACATGCTGTCCGACGGCTGGGCGGGCGACACGGTGGCACGCGACGCCGTTCTGCGACGCGCCCAAGACCCAAGCCCACGCGTACGGAGGGCAGTTGTTGTTGCGCTGCGGTTCGGCTGGCCTGAGGACGATGCGGCCCAACAAGCCCTCCACCGGCTGGCTCAGGACTACGACGGACAGGGCAACTCAGCAACCCCGCAGGACAACCCGATTCTTACCGGGATCCGGAAGGCCCGCGACATGGGTCTGGATCCCTATGAAGGCGCCATGCAGTACGACGCCGCAGCTCGCATCCTGGCTCGTCGTATGGGAAATGACCACCCCGACACCCTCATCGCGCGCCGTGAATACGCAGTCCTCTTGGGTGAGTCCGGCGATCCGCACGCGGCTGCGAGGGAGCTGCCTGGCGTCGTGGACGACTGCGTGCGCCACCTGGGCCCTCTGGACGTCGTGACGATCGAGACAAAACATCAGAACGGCCGCTGGCTGGGAAAGGCGGGCAATGCGGCCCTTGCCGCCACTTCGCTGACCGCCCTCGCTGACACATGCATCACGGCTCTGGGCGCCACCCATCCCGCCACGGTGAAGATACGTGCCCAGGCTGCGCGTTGGTTGGGCAAGTCAGGGGAGCATCAGGCCGCGACAGCAGCGTTCGCCTCGCTGGCCGGCGACTGTGAGCGCAGCCTGGGTGCGGATGCCCTGTCCACTCTCCAAGCGCGGTACCAAGGAGCTCGGTGGGAGACAGAGGACAGACGTTCTCAGCCGGCGGTTCATGCCGCCGCGGCCGGCTTTGGCCGACTCGCCGCCGACTGTATCCGCGTTCTGGGCCCCGTCCACCCGCTGACTTTCGACGCACGCTGCCAGTACGGCCGCTGGACCGGCCACGACGGCGATCCCGAAGAGGCCGTCGACATTCTGGAGCGTCTCGTCGACGACTGCCAGACCCTTCTCGGCACCCGTCATCCGTCTGCCTTCGAAGCACGCCAGCTCTACATCCGATGGCTCGGCAAGGCCACCACTGTGACGGCGGCCATGACCGCCTTTGCCGCTCTGATCGATGACTGCCAGCGCGGTTTGGGGCCGGCCCACATGATCACCTTGCGCACGCGCTATCTGCACGCACGATGCACAGGAGAGGCAGGAGACCCGCTCGCGGCCGCGACTGCCTTGACCAATCTGTACCTTGACCATGAGGAGTTGCGCGGCAGAGACCATCCTGACTCTCTTCGGCTTCGCCAGGAACAGGCTCAATGGACTGGCGAAGCAGGTGACTTCGCGGCCGCTGTCCGCAAGCTCAAGGACCTGGCAAACCAGCGGGGCATACGCAGCGGCGCCCGGGCGCCGGAGACGGTCGCAGTGCGGGCTGCCCTCACCCACTGGATGGACAAGCTCGCCGTGGCCGCCCCGTCATGATGGGGCGACATGCCGGAACGCGGGCGGCCATCTGCCACACGATTGTTGGCAGAGGCATCGCCAAGGCGTTACAGCCTGCACCATCTGACTGAGCGTGAGCGGACGTGGGGGACTGCGGGGCAGCGTCGTTCGCTCGGGGGTGCGGGTTGTGGCCCGCGCCCCGGCCGGGTTGAAGAAGACGAGCGACTGGCTGTGCTGTCGCGGGTCCGAGCGGCGGCCCCGTCTCGTGCTCCGCATCCGCGCATGCTCCAGTTGGCACCGAAGTTGAACGTCTCCTTGGCAGTGGGCAGTCAGAGGGTTAACGTGCCTCGACCGTGTTCTCCCGAACTGTCGATCTGTCTGTTGACCTGCCGTGAGAGGACCGTTATGTCCGCACGTCATAGAGCGGCGGTGACCGCCACCCTGGCCGCCGCCGCACTCGTCTCCCCCCTGCTTGTCGCCGGGCCCGCCACCGCGGGTGCCGACAACCTGAGCTGGGCCCATCGGGGTGACGCACTGGCGAGGAAACTCGTCAAGGAGTCCACAGCCCAGGGCTCCTTTCGCCACCTGAAGGCCTTTCAGGCGATAGCCGACCACAACGGCGATACCCGGGTGGCCGGTTCCAAGGGCCATGAGCTCTCGGCCGCCTACGTAGAGGCGGTGCTCAAGGCCGCAGGTTACGAGGTCTCCCGTCACGAGTTCGACTTCGTCTACACCGACGAGATCGCCGAGTCCCTCACCGTGGTCTCGCCCACGCCCCGCGACGTCCCGATCCAGCTGATGACGTACACCGCCAGCAGCCCCGAGGGCGGAGTGACCGCGGACGTGGCCGTCGCTCCCGTGGACGCCGACAACACCCACGGCTGCCAGCCCACCGACTTCGCCGCCGGCGTCTTCACCGGCAAGATCGCCCTGATCAAGCGCGGCGGCTGCACCTTCGCCGTCAAGCAGGCCAACGCCCACGCGGCGGGCGCGGTCGGAGCCGTGATCTACAACAACACCGGGGGCACGCTCAACGGCACCATCGGCGACGCGACCCTCGGCAAGATCCCCACCGGCGGCATCACCCAGGCGGACGGCGAGGCGCTGGCGGCCGAGGCGGCCAAGGGTCCGGTGAAGGTCACCCTCGACATCCGCGAACTGCGCGAGAACCGCACGACCTTCAACGTCGTTGCGGAGACCCGCGGCGGCGACGCGGCCAACACCGTCTTCCTCGGAGCGCACCTGGACTCGGTCACCGACGGCCCGGGCATCAACGACAACGGCTCTGGCTCAGCCGGCATCCTCCAGGTCGCGCAGAAGCTCGCCAAGTCCCAGGGCAACGTCAAGAACAAGGTGAAGTTCGCCTGGTGGTCGGCCGAGGAGTTCGGACTGCTGGGCTCGGAGGCCTACGTCGCCTCGCTGACCGAAGAGCAGAAGAAGCAGATCAAGCTCTACCTGAACTTCGACATGATCGCCTCGCCGAACGCCGCCTACTTCGTCTACGACGGCGATGACTCGGACGGCATCGGCGCCGGCCCCGGCCCCGAGGGCTCGGCCCAGCTGGAGAAGGGCATCAACGACTTCCTCGACTCCCAGGGCCTTCCGCACGAGGGAACCGACTTCACCGGCCGTTCCGACTACGGCCCGTTCATCGAGGTCGGCATCCCCTCCGGCGGCACCTTCACCGGTGCGGAGGGCATCAAGACCGAGGCGCAGGCCGTCAAGTTCGGCGGTCAGGCGGGTGTGGCGTACGACGTGAACTACCACGCTCCCGGTGACGACATCGACAACATCAACATGCGTGCCTTCGACATCAACATCGACGTCATCGCCGATGCCGTCGGCCACTACGCGTACGACCTCGAACCACTCACCAAGCCGGTGGACTCCTCCCCGACGGACGGGGACTCCGGCAGCGGTGGCGGTCTGCACGACGGCCACGACTACGTGAGCGAGTAGACCAGCGCGCTGCGGCCCCCGTCAGGGGGCCGCAGTCGCCTCACCGACACCCACACCGGGTGACCGGCTCTGCCGACCGAACGACCGCCCCCCTGGAGCAGTTGGAGGAGCAGGTCGCGGAGCGCGCCCGGGAGCGTGAGGACGCTTCAGATGCCCTCCTGCTGTGACAGTGGATGGGGCGCTGCGCAGCAAGTATGCCTGGCGGGCTTCTTCTTGAGGAGTGGTGGGTGTTGGGTGGTCCTGCTGGCGTCAGGGGTGTGTTCGGCAGGCCGCCCATATGTGGGGGAGGAGGGCGGGGTAGTTCTCGCCGTAGGTGACCAGTGCTGCGAACACTGCGTCGAGGGCCGCCTGGAGGGGGTTGCTTTCGGCGGCGGCCGGCAGTGCGGGGAGGGCCATGTGCGGCTGGGATATGGCGAGGGACTCCAGTGGCGTGCCGTTGGTGACCGCGAGCCGGGGCGAGGTGGCCCCGGCGGAGGGCTGTGGTGCTGGTGACTCCACTATGGCTACGCCACGGCCCACGGCTTTGGGCATGCTCGTGTGGGAACCGTCGCAGGCGGATGGCTGGAACGGAGGCCGCTTGGGCGGGACGGCCCGGCCCACGGTTTTGTCGGGGACGCGTGGGTCGGATGCCAAGGCGTGCCACATACGGTCCCAGTCGTCGAAGGGCGGAGGCAGCGGACGTCCTTCGGACAACGCGGCGAGTGCTGCGGCGATCCAGTCGAGGTCGGCGAGACCGGCCGCTTCGCATGCGTGGCGCGCTGCCAGCACGGCAACCGCGCGCTGGGCGTCGGGGCCGGCGGCGTCGAGGGCGTGGACAAGAGCGGGATCGAAGGGGACGAGCCCGCGCACATTGCCACCGACGTTGCGCAGGGCCTCGCTCGGCAGTTGCCCGCCCCACTCCCATCGGTCGTAGTCGCGTTGACGCTCGATCTCTTGCTGTTCCCGCGCCAGACGGGCCTGGCGCTCGGCTTCGGCGCGTTCGACGGGGGAGGGAGGGGGCGGCTGCCGGCGGGCGTAGTCGTGCCAGTAGGCGGCGATCTCGGAAGTCTGCTTCACGATATGGTCCGGCGCCGACGCCGCGGGCCAGAACTGCAGGAGATAGCGGTCCTGTTGGGGCTCTTCGTCGAGCCGGGTGTCGAACTCATTCGCCGCGTCCATACCCTTGGCGCAGTACCGCACGCGGTAATCGATCTCTTCGAGGCCGAGCTCCCAGGAGTCCTCGCCGGCCCACTGCACGAGTGAGCTGCTGTCCGAGACGGGGCGGAAAGACGCCTCCACGACGTCCTCCCATGCCGGATCCACCGGCGGCGCCTGGTCGTGGACCTCGACGGTGAAGCCGACGTTGCCCGTGTGCAGCCCGGTCAGCAGGAACAGGGCACCGGGGACCGCTGCTCCGCACAGCCCGGCCTGCTGCCCGGCGAACGAGTTTCCGAGCTCCATGCCGAAGCCGTCGGGATCGCTCTCGACGTAGATCTGGCCGTAGTGAACGTGTACTTCGCCATCGACAGGCCTGCGCATCCTTACCCCCATTTGCCTCTTCCGCTCCACAGAACGGGCCATATCAGGGAGGCTACGACGCGGTACTGACAACGCAGCTCCACTCGGAGTCCTGCGGCCCAGCGATCGCCCCGTGACGAGCAACGATGCGGCGCGCAGGCGCGGTGTTGACGAGGAGTTCGGCTGTGGCCTGCGCTGGTGTGACGAGACCCAAAGAGCATGCCTGGGACACCGTGTCCCTGGTCTGCCAGTGCCGCCTGCTGCTGTCCACGCACATCCTGCACTACCTCTCCGACCTGCTGCGACGCCATCTGAAGGCGATACGGTCGAGGTGGCGGGCGCTGTCGCCCGGGAGGATCGCGGTGATCGTCTTGGCCGTGCTGCGGCATGATCAGCGCCTGACCGACATGGCCGACGGCAACGACATCTCCGCCACCCGCCGCGACCGCATCCTGGCCCACCTGCGCGCTGCCGGGCTCGGCGCCCCGACCGACCCGGACTTCCTCGGCCTTGACGACGACGGGGACGATCCCGGGTTTGTCACCCGGTTCAAGGGTCTCCCGAGCCCGCAGGCTCGCATCCGCCGGGAAGGAGGCCAATCGGGTCCTGGCCGCCGCACGCGTCCCCGTCGCACGCGGCTTTGTCCGCCTGAAGAACTGGCGGATGCTCACCAAGGTCGGAACTGACCCCGCCCGCGCCACCCACCTGTTTCGCGCGCTGCTCGTCCTGACGAACATCGAGGCCACTACCGACAACTGATCTCTGCCGCAGGCAGCCCCCTGACCAGCGCCTACCGCAGGCAGCCCACGATCAGCACAAGCCCCCGGAGCAGCGTCACCGGGCCGGGATCGGCTGAGTGAGGTTCACCGGGTTGCCGTCGGGGTCCTGGATGTGGGCGACGCGTTGTCCCCACGGCATGTCATTGGGGCCGCTGCGGACCGAGCCGCCCAGCGCCTCCACCCGGCCGAGCGTCTCGTCGACGTCGTCAACACCGATGCTGAGCAGGATCCGCGGCGCCGACCCAGTCCCCGTGTCCGCCTTGGCCACCAGCCCGAGGTCGGTGTCGCCGATGCGCAAGCCGAGGTAGAAGGCCGGGCCTTCCGCAGGTACCCGGAAGATCTCCTCAGCGCCGAACAATTTCGTATAGAAGCCGAGCAGAACGTCCTGGTCGGCAGTCAAGATCACTGGCTGAATGGTGGACATGGCACTCCTGTCGAGAACGGTCGTGTCGCTGGATAGACCGTTCGAGGACGGTGAACTCATCGGCAAAACCACCCCGCCGGACGATCTACAACACGCACTGGGAAAAATCGAGATCCACATCACCGTTGCCGATCAGCTCGATTCCCGCCTCCTTCAGGCCGGCCAGCTGATCTCCCATGTCGTTCAGGAACGCGTGGCGCTCTTTGCGGGGCAGTACCAACCAGGCCTGCTTGGCCTTCCATACTTCGACGACCAGGTACATGACGGCAGCTCCTCATCCGATGGGGCGGGGGTGCAGGGTCAACGCCAGGCTGGCCCGCCGGCGGGGCAGAGCCCCGCGGTTCCCTGGGGCTGCCAGGGCCACTGGTCCGCCGGACCAGCCTGGCCCTGGCAGACCCTGGGACAGCCAGGGCCGTGGGCACGCCCGGACCCGGGGTGCAGAGTCAAGGCATCTCATCACCCGGCATCGCGCAGATGTGGATGCCTCACCGGGGAGTTATGACATGGAGTACCGTCTTCTGGGCCGTTCCGGCATCGCGGTGTCGGCCTTCGCGCTGGCACGATGACCTTCGGCGACAGCACCTCCCAGGAGGAGGCCTTCGCGCAGCTCGATGCGTTCGCCGAGGCCGGCGGCACCCTGATCGACACGGCCGACGTCTACATGAACGGTGCCGCGGAGACGATCGTGGGCCGGTGGCTGGCCGAGCGCCCTGCACACGTGACCGAACCGATGGTCATCGCCACGAAGGGGCGTTTCCCTACCAGCGGCGACGCCAACGGTCAGGGCAGTTCTCGCCGTCATCTTCAGCGTGCCCTGGATTCCTCCCTGACCCGCCTGGGTGTGGACGCCGTCGACCTTTACCAGCTGCACGGCTGGGACCCGCTCACTCCCATTGAGGAAACGCTGGCCTTCCTCGACGACGCGGTGCGCGCCGGGAAGATCCGCTACTCGGGCCTGTCGAACTTCACCGGTTGGCAGCTGCAGAAGACCGCAAACCTGGCCGAAGCCCACAACCTGGCCCGCCCGGTCGCCTTCCAGCTGCAGTACAACCTGCTGGTGCGCGAGGTGGAGTGGGAGCTGGTGCCCGCAGCCGAGTCGGCCGGGGTCGGCCTGCTCGTCTTCTCTCCGCTCGCCGGCGGCGTCCTGACCGGCAGGTACCGCCCGGACGCGCCGGCGCCCGCCGGTAGTCGTCTCGCCCACCCCGTGTTCGGCCCGCTGTTCGGCGTGAAGACCCAGCAGCAGCGCACCTGGGAGGTGGCCGGCATGCTGGAGCGCGTCGCCCAGGAACGGGGCGTCACGGCGGCGCAGGCCGCGCTGGCCTGGGTGGCCGCCCGCGCCGGAGTGTCGTCGGTGCTGATTGGGGCGCGCACGATCGTGCAGCTGCGCGCGAACCTGGCGGCCGACGGCCTGGTCCTGTCCGCGGAGGAGACCGCGCAGCTGGACAAGGTCACCGAGCCGTACATCGACTACCCCTACGGCCCGATGGCGGCTGCCCTGCGCAGCCGGGAGGTGTCGGGCACCCCGCAGTTTGCGGCCCCGCCTGCCCCCAAGGCCTGACGGCCTGGCGGTCATGGCGCTCCCGCACGGACCTGCGGGAGCGCACACCGGGAGCGCACACCGGGCGCGCTGCGGGCGGCACGTGGCAGAGAAGGAGACAAGGATGTGAGCCGGGCCCTGCCAGGGCCAGGAAAGCCGGGAACCGGCCCTTCATACTCGAACCATGAGCAGCGGTGACAGCGACATGAGCGGCGGCATCGGCGAGTTCCTCAAGTCACGGCGGGCGCGCATCCAGCCCGCCGACGTGGGACTTCCCGACCTGGGCCGCCGCCGCGTGCCCGGGCTGCGCCGTGAAGAGCTGGCCCAGCTCGCCGGCGTGAGCATCGACTACTACACGCGCCTGGAACGGTGCCGCGCCCGCAACGTCTCCGACGCGATCCTGGACGCGATCGCCGACGTCCTGCGCCTGGACGCCACGGAGCGGGAACACCTGCGGCACCTGGCCCGCCCATCCGGCCCGGCCGCAGCCCGCCGCGGCGCCGGTGCCGCGGGCGGACGCGAGCGGGTACGGCCGGGCCTGCTGCGCCTGCTGGAGATGATGGACGCCGTGCCCGCCTGCGTCCTGGGACGCCGCACCGACGTCCTGGCCTACAACGCGCTGGCCGACGCCCTGTACGGGTTCGGCGACATGCCGGCGGAGCACCGCAACGCCGCCCGGCACACCTTCCTACACCCCGGCGTGGAGCACTTCTACGCCGACTGGCACACGGTCGCCGAGGAGGCCGTGGCCTTCCTGCACCTCGATGTCGGCCGGCACCCGCACGACAGACGGCTGGCTGCCCTGATCGGCGAACTGTCCATGCACAGCGACACCTTCCGCACCCTGTGGGCCGCCCACCCCGTCCAGGACAAGACATACGGCACCAAACACATCTGCCACCCCGTGGTGGGCGACCTGGAACTCGCCTACGAAACGCTGCTCCTGCCCGGAGACCTCGACCAGTGCCTGGTCCTCTACACCGCGCCCGCCGGCTCGCCCACCGAAGACCGACTGCGCCTGCTCGCCAGCTGGCAGGCGACCGAAATGCAGCACACGCAGACACCGGTGCCCCGCCCCAGCGGGGACTGTAAATAGCTGTTGTCTTTACGACCTTGAAGGGCGTTCTTCGAACGGGAGTCTCGATCGAGTGATCGCTGCTGGCCGCGGGCATGAGAACAGGGCCCTTTTGGTAGTTCGAGGGTGCCACCCAACTCGTTTACCAGGAGGCCCTGTTGTCACATTTGAACGCCAACGCGGCCGCGGAGTCCCGCTAGGCCACTCTCCGTGCACCCCGTGATCTGCGGCGTTCCCGAACCGGTGAGTCAGATGGTCAAGGAGCTCCACGATCGGCTGCGCGCGAAAGTCGTGTCGGGTCTGCGGATGGTGTTCTGCGCATGGTGGCGGTGTCCACCGGCGGTGCGCACTCGGCCGGCGCTCATGGGACCATCCACCGACAAGGGTGCGTTGGGGTGCATCATCTGATGCGCTAGCGAGGCGGCGTGAAGGCGGTGCGAGCCGCCCTGACCAGTGCGCGCGTCGAGCAGTCGGAAGCGTGGTCATTGATCAGCCCCATGGCCTGCATGAACGCAAACGCGGTGGTCGGTCCGACAAACTTCCAGCCGCGCTTGTTCAAGTCCTTCGACAGCGCGACCGATGCCGGTGACGTCGATACGGTCTGGGGCAGATCAACCTCGCTCGGGGCTGGCTCGAAGCGCCAGAAGTACGCCGCCAGGGAGCCAGCCTCTCGTTCGAGTTCCACGGCCCGGCGGGCATTGTTGATGACGGCTTCGATCTTGCCCCGGTGCCGGACGATGCCGGCGTCGCTGAGCAGGCGCTGTACGTCATCGTCAGCAAAGCCGGCCATCGCGTGGAAGTCGAACCCGGCGAAAGCGGTCCGGAAGTTCTCGCGCTTGGCAAGGATGGTGCGCCAGCTGAGTCCGGACTGGAAGCCTTCCAGGCTGATCTTCTCGAACAGCCGACGGTCGTCGATGACTGGAAAGCCCCACTC
This sequence comes from Streptomyces cupreus, assembly GCF_014257025.1. GTDB lineage: Bacteria > Actinomycetota > Actinomycetes > Streptomycetales > Streptomycetaceae > Streptomyces > Streptomyces cupreus. Next base: position 60,142 of record NZ_JACMSF010000028.1, on the reverse strand, counting down.
CGTGTCGTGATAGTCAAGGAACTCAGGCGCCGACCCCGCCCAGCCGCAGCGCAGCCCGCCATCGGGGGCAATGAACATCTCCACGCGTCTTCAGCCCTTCAGGAACTCTAGGCGCGGGTCCGTCAGGTTTGGGGCGATCTCGATGACCTCGGCCGCCACGACGTCGTGGACCACGAACGGGTCCTGGGCGAGGCGCGCCTGCAGGTCCTCCAGTGTGATCCCCGTGGCGAGCACCGCGCCGCCCTGCCCCGGCTGGATGCTCCCGACGAGCAGGAAGACGCCGTCGTCCACGCCCTTACGGATCCAGTTCTGGTGCTCCGCCATGTGCTCGGCGGCTGCAGCCTTGTTGGCAGAGAAACGAAGCAGGGCGACGTACACGAAAGTCTCCTCACAGATAAGGGGTGCGGACGAAGATAAGGAACAAGAAGGAACGGCAGTGGCTCAGCGCGCGCCGTCGGCGGATGTGTGAGAGGCCAGTCGCTCAGTCAGCCACGTGTTGATCCGGGCGACCTCGCGGTACACGAAGTCGCTGTCGTGGAACGCGTTCGACAGCGCGGCAATCCCTTGGCTGAACGCCAGGACGTGCATCGCGAGGTCATCGGCTTCTGCATCGAACCCGAGGTCCTCGAACTGCTCGCGCAGCCAGGTACGGAACAGCTCGAAGACGCCCACGGCGTGCGCACGGGAGGGATGGTCGAGCTTGGCAAGCTCGTTCGTCAGCGTCCCGACCGGGCAGCCGTAGCTCTCGATGTCGCCCCGGTTGGTGATGACGATCTCAACGAACCGCCGCACGCGATCAAGCGGGTCTGCCGAGCCGTCTGCCCATTCAACGAGCATCTTCCGAGTGCTCGCCAATCGGGCCTCGATCACCGCTTGGAGGATCTCGTCCTTGGTCTTGAAGTGGTAGTAGAAGTTGCCCCGGGAGATCCCCACTGCCTCCGCGATCGCCGCGAACGACGTCGGCTCGAAGCCCTGCTGATAGAACAGGCGGTTCGCTGCATCGACGATCTGCTCGCGAGTACCCACGACAACACCTCACACCCGACGACCGCGTCTAGGGCGACTGTCCTAGGCGGCAGTCGGCACACTAGGACATTCGTCCTAGCCTGGCAAGGCGGGCTGCATCACCAACGTTTTGTCCCACAGCACCACTCACGTGGTCACCGGCACCGTGCCTGTGGTGTTCTCCTGGACGACGCAATGACCCTGCCTCCCGGCCAGCCGCATGGGCACGGTGTTCCCGCTGCACCATGCCGGTCGGCCAGGTGGACCGTGGTGCTCAGCTCGCCGCGGGAGCGTCCGAGCGCGTGATCGGCGGGCTCGCCGGAGTGGGCCGCCCCCTTTTGAGTGCTCCGGCGGCGTGCTGGTGGGCCCGTACGACCGTGGGGTCCACCGAAACCGTCCAGTCGATGTCGTTTTCGGCATCCGCCGCCGCCAGGATGGCGGCGAGGATCATTGCCCAGGTGCCGTCGACGGCCCATCCGATCAGCCGCTTGTGAGCGGTCTGGAATGAGCCGAGCTCGTCGGAGAGGTCCCGCCAGCGCGAGTTGGTGCGGTACTTCCACGCGATGGCCTCAAGAGTGCGGCGGTGGTCGGCCTGTCGCCGCCCGCGGACCGGATCCGCCGGCATCAGCGGCTCGATCCGGTCCCACATCGCATCAGTGATCACTAATCGGACAGACACATCCGATCAACTGACCAACCCGTCGAAGAGACACGCGTTAGGCCGACCCCGGCTCGGGACGGTTCCGGGGGCGGACGGTCATCCGCAGGGTGCGCGGCCGTACGGTGAGCCGGGCGACCTGGCGGATGACCTGGCCCTCGGCGAGTTCCAGCCGTACCGAACGCAGCATCGTCGCGAGCGCCGTGACCATCTCGGTGAGGGCGAGACGGTCCCCCATGCACTTGTGCTTGCCGTCCCCGAAGGGCAGGAACGCGCCCGGCGGAGGCTCCTGAGCGGGGTCGTTCCACCGGTCCGGGTCGAAGGTGTCCGGGTCGGGGAAGCGCTCGGGGTCGCGGTGCAGGGCGTGCTGGCAGTAGGCCAGTTCGGTGCCGGGGGGCAGCGTCCACTCGCCGAGCCGGGTCTCCTCGATGGTGCGGCGGGTGACCAGCCAGCCGGGGTGGTGCAGCCGCAGGGTCTCGGTGATCACCCGGTTCAGGTACGGCAGCCGGGTCACGTCGTCGAGGGCGACCGGCCGTTCGCCGAGGACCTCGTCCAGCTCGGCCAGGACCCGGGCCTCGATGCCGGGGTGGCGGGCGAGTTCGTACAGGGTCCAGGACAGCACCGACGCGGTGGTCTCGGTGCCCGCCACGGCCAGGGTGAGGATCTCGGAGCAGATCTGATCCCCGGTCAGCGGCTCGCCGGTCTCCTCGTCGACGGCGCGCAGCAGCATGGAGAGCATGTCCCCGGTGTCGTGCCCGGAGGCCTGCAGTTCGTCGACGGCGGTGTTGATGGTGGCGCGTACGCCGGCCCGGGCCCGGTCGAAGCGGCGGTTGAAGGGCAGCGGCAGGCGCTCGGCCCAGTCGGGCAGCATCATGCGCATACCGACGTCGTTCATCACCACCGACAGGTCGCTGCGCAGCCGGCGGAAGACGGCGTCGTCGAGGCTGCCGGCGAACACCGTCTTGGCGAGCATGTCGAGGCTGAGCCCGACCATCGCCTCGCGTACGTCGAGGGCCCGCCCGGGCTCCCAGCCGGCGACCGTGGCCGTCACCTCGGCGCGCATGATGTCGACGTACCGGCTGATCTCGTTGTGGGCGAACGCCGGTTGCAGCTGGCGGCGTTTGCGTACGTGGGTCCGGCCGGTGGCGGTGACGACACTGTTGCCCAGCAGTTGGCCCAGCTTGTCGTAGAGCCGGCCCTTGTCGAGGGTGGGCGCCAGGGCCTTGAGCATCTGGTGGATCAGGGCCGGGTCCTGGACCACGACGGTGCGCGTCCCGGGTTGCAGGACGATCTCGACGAGTGGTTCCCGTGTCTCGCGCAGCGAGTCGATGAAGCCGAGGTTGTCGCGCATTTTCAGAGCGTGGCCAATGAACGGAAACGATCCTGCGGCTCGGGGTATGGGGGGAGGCGCAGTGGACGTCACGGGTCATCCCTTCACGGCATTCATGGGCGCCCCTATGACTTCCCTGAACTTTCCCCAGCGCAATCCTGTCATGAACGTGTCCTGCGCCACGTGGGACGAGCTGGTTGGGGGAGGGGCCCCTCCCCCCATTCCGGTCAGCCGAGCTTGGTCGCCCGGGCTAAAGCGTGTTGCGCAAGGCTCTGAACAGGCAGCCTGAGCTGGGCGGTTGGTAGGTCGGATCATGCGGCGAGGGCGAGGTTGTGCATGTGGGCGACGGCCTGTGCGGCGTGGTGGAGCCCGTCGCCGCGCCGGCGGCAGTCACGGAGGATCTTGTAGTTCTTCATCCGGCCGATCACGTGCTCCAACGCGAGCACGAACCTTGCGGTGCTCGGCGTTGTCTTCCTCCTCGCCCTTCAGCAGCGGCCGTCCGGGCCGTTTGCGGTGCGGGACGATCAGGCCGGTGTTGTAGGCGCCATCAGCGAGCACGGCCACGCCATGGCACTGCTCGGCCATGCACAACGTCCCGAGCCTTTACCGACGAGCAAGTCAGTGGGCATGCCGGGGCCCACCTCGATGGCGGCCACCAGGTTGCGGGCCATGTAACGAGTACAGGAAGGCTGTGCCGCAACGGCCAGCAGGTCACAGCAGAGCGTGAAGCTTCGGCGCCAGGAGTACATGACCGTAGCGAGCGACCGACTGCTGCACGCGGGCAACACCCCAAATCCATCTGCTGCTGAGGTCCACTGACATGACGTCACATCGCTGAGAGGCCCCCGTCTGCGGCAAGAAATAGGCAAGGCGGCGAAGCCATGATGACGAGCGACAAGGATCCTCAGCCTTCTGTATGGCGCTGGCTGACACCGCCGACCGGACTGTAGCCACGACGACGCGTTCAGCGGGCTGCCTTGCCGGCTGGCCGCGCCGCATCAGCTTGGCGAGGACATGACCATGATTCGTGGAAGGTAACATGACCATGTTCAACCGTGTAGCGAGGATGGGGAGACTCACTCTTGGCGCCGCGTTACTGGCCTCGCTGACCGTAGCCGTTACTGCGGAGCCAGCCTGGGCGGCACCCCCGCAGGCCCTACCCGCCAGCTATGCCGCAGCCGACGGCAAATGGCAACCAGCCCTGGACTACGACACGGACGGCTGTTACCCGACTCCGGCCATCGGCCCCGACGGTACGCTGAACGAAGGGCTGCTCCTGGAAGGCAGCCTGTCGAACGACTGCCGTGACCTGGCAGATCTGGACAACACCAACGCTTACTCGCGGTCCCGCTGCAATAGCAACGGCTGGTGCGCTTACAAGTACGCCCTGTACTTCGAGAAGGACCAGGACAGCGATTCCAACTTCTTCGGCCACACACACGACTGGGAACACATCGTCGTCTGGGTGAACGAAGCCCTGGACCCGAACAAGCCCGCATACGTATCTGTATCGGCCCACGGCGGCTACACGACGCGCCCTGCCGAGGATGTCCAGTTCGAGGGTACGCACCCGAAGGTCGTCTATCACAAGGACGGCATCAGTACTCACGCCTTTCGTTTTGCGAGCGCCGGTGAAGTACCGGAAAACCACAAGGGTGAATGGCAGTATCCGGACTTGGTGAGCTGGGACAACTACCCGCCAGGCATCCGAGACATACTGACCGGCGCCGACTTCGGCAAGGCCCATCTGGCACTCTCGGACGAAGGCGACACCTTCGTGACGGACTTGGAGCGTGCCAAGCCGGAGGGGATCGACTTCGACGTCCATGAAGACTACGTTCCGCCGAAGCCCGACGACCCCGCCGCACCGGTCTTTCCACCGCTCAGGATCATGCCATTGGGCGACTCCATCACTTACGGCGTAGGCAGCTCGACCAACGCCGGATACCGGCTTCCTCTACAGAGTCTCCTCAGGATGATCTCGCCCACAGCGTCCCTGAACATGGTCGGCACCCAGCATGATGGCCCGTCATACATTGACAGGGACCACGAGGGATATCCCGGTGCCCGCATCAGTTCGATCGCACGGGCGGCATCCTGCTCCGTTGCGAAGTCCAGGCCCAACGTCGTCACCTTGCACGCAGGTACCAACGACATGCGGGATGAGTACGTGTCCGACCTGGCGACGGCACCCGACCGCCTGGGCGTTCTGATCGACCAGATCCTCAACAGCTCTCCCAACGCCACCGTACTGGTCGCCACGCTGGTACCTGCCACGAAGGAAAATCTCCAGCCGCGCATCGACGCCTACAACGCCCAGGTCCGCACGCTCGTCGAGCAGCGCCGGAGCCACGGCTGGCACGTCCGGCTCGTCGAGATGACGTCCGTGACCACAGCGGACCTGGCCCAGCCCGCGCATCCCAGCGACAAGGGCTACCTCAAGATGGCGCTGGCCTGGATCGGCGGAATCTTGGAGGCCAACGCGGACGGCTGGCTGGAGCCGCCCGCCGATCCCACCGCCGGCGCCGAATGCTCGACCGAGGACACACAGCAGGACACCGATGCGGGCCTGGGCTGGCGCTCGCTGGGCGTCATCGCCCCGGGCATGACCACGCCTGAGGGACACACCGATCTCGTCGAACTCAACAGCGACGACCGCGCGGACTACGTCCGCATCGCCGCAGACGGCTCCGTGCGGGCGGCACTGAACACGCAAGGCGAGCCGGGCAAGCCCAACTGGGTCGACCAGGGCATCATTTCCCCGGGCCGTGGCCATGGGCCCGAAGCGGTCCGCTTCGCAGACATCAACGGCGACGGCCGCGACGACTATCTCGTGGTCGGCGAGGCCGGATCCGTACGCGCCTGGCGCAACAACGGTCCCGGAGCAGCGGACGGTCCCTACCACTGGACAGACCTCGGAGTCATCGCCCCCGGCGTCAGTGGCATCACCCGTGATCACCTCCGCTTCGCCGATGTCAACGGTGACGGCCGCGACGACTACCTGCGTGTCTCCGACACCGCCGCCATCCACGCCTATTTCAACACCCAGACCGTCACCGGAAGCATCCACTGGGAAGAACATCTGAACTGGGCACCTGGCGTCTCCTACGGCACGCTCGACAAGCTCAGGCTCTCCGACGTCAACGGCGACCGCAAAGCCGACTACCTCATGGTGGGCAGCGATGCCAGGGTCCACGCCTACATCAACAACGGCGGGGCCGGCGCAGGGGGATTCACTCCCTATCTGAATTACGTCACGCCGATCGACATGCCCGGAAGCAAGATGACCTTCCGTGACATCAGCGGTGACGGCCGAGCCGATTACGTCGGTATCTACACCGGCGGCTCCGTCGTGGCCTGGCTCAACATCGGAGGCAACGTCTAATACCGAAGGGGGGCGGCCCAGCTCACGGGCTGCCCCTCTGCGGATGCCGGGCGATAGCCCTCCACCCCGCCACTGGAGACATGTGATCTCGACCGCACTCACCACTGCGGGCCGGATCACGGCACTGTACTGACCTCGATCGTTCATGAGGGCCCGTCAGCTTGCCGACAGATCCTTTGTGTTGAGTGTTGTCGGAGATTTCGGAGTCGGGGCAGCATGGGGCCCGGCCCTACCGGGCGCCCAGCGAGGCGACCGTGCGTCGGGTCCGCCGCCCCGCCCGCCTGGTGGGAACCCGTCACCCTCCACAGACGTGGACATGCCCGCCCTGTCTGCCGGGGAGATCGCGGGCCGGGTGCGGATCCAGCGCCTGGACGGACGGAGCCAGGGGTTCGACGACCAGAACTATGACTGCCCTTCGGTCACCTGCCTGGCGGCAGATGCCGGTCGGTGCATGGGGCTGACAGTGGCGGCAGGACGGCGCCAGCGGCCCCCTCGTGCCAGGGCGCCCCTTAAAGCTAACAACTTGCATTAACGTACCCAGGGGCATACTCTTCCTTAAGGCTAATCTATAGCTTTTGCCGGGGGTCCTGTCCGGCCCCGCGCGTTCCCACGCAGGCAACCGCCTTCTCCAGAGATGATGGAAGCACGCATGCGCCCAGCACAGCTCAGCGAAGTCGCCGCGCCCGTCACCGCCCCGCCCTGGGCCGTCGGCGACATCATGATCCACCGCATCGACGAGATGGGCCTGCCGCCGCAGACGGGTCCCTGGCTCCTGCCCCACGCCACCAAGAATGTCGTCAACCGCCAGGAGTGGCTCCGCCCCGACTTCGCGGACCGCGACGGCATCCTGCACCTCGACAGCCACAGCTTCGCGCTGGTCGTGAATGGGCTTCGCATTCTCGTCGACACCGGAATAGGCAACGGCAAGACACGCGCGAACCCGGCCTGGCATGACCTGCGCACCGACTATCTCGCCCGCCTCACGGCCGCAGGCTTTCCCCCGGACTCCATTGACCGGGTCGTCCTGACGCACCTCCACACCGACCACGTCGGATGGAACACACAAGCCGAGGGCGACGCCTGGGTACCCACCTTTCCCAACGCGCGCTACGTGACCTCGAAGACGGAGTACGACTTCTGGGCCGCCTACGACATGGACGAGCCGCGGCGCAACATGTTCATTGACTCCGTATACCCGATCCAGGACGCCGGGCTCCTCGATCGGGTCGAGGTGCCGACCGGGGGGATCGACATCGCCGACGGGGTGCGCCTGATACCGACTCCCGGGCACACTCCCGGTCATGTGGCGGTACAGATCAGCGGTGGTGATGCCAAGGCGCTGATCACCGGTGACTGCATCCACCACCCCGTACAGTTCGCGCATCCGGACATCGGCAGCTGTGTCGACATCGGCCCTGCACAGGCAGAAATCACGCGCCGCGCACTGCTTGCCGCTGTCGCCGACACCGGGACGCTGGTCCTCGGTACCCATTTTCCCCCGCCGACCGCGGGCCGTGTGGTCACCAGGGGCGACGCCTTCCGGCTGGAGCCGGTGGTCGGTATCCGTCCGACGAGGTGATCAGCCACGTCGCTGTCAGCCCATCCATCCCGGGCGGCCTGCCGATGTCTATGGGTACGACACTGGGCCGGGGCCGTTCCATCAGGGAGGGCGCCGGCACCAGCCCCACCGACTGCGGACAGGCCGGACTCGGCGCGATCACCGCCGCGAAGGGTGTCGTGGCCGGACAGAATCCTGACTCCCGCTGTCACACATCGGTTGAAGCGCCTGCGCGGGCAATGCGTCCGTACCGACGACGGTGTGCGCGGGCCTGGACGTTTCGACGCCCGGGAGCGTTAGGTACCCCTGCTGATCGCCTCGGGCCTGTCCAACGCCGAGATCGGCATTCAGCTGAGTGTGACGCATCGGCACATACCGCGACCCGGTCGTCCACGACCGGTACACGTGCGGCGACGGGAGATCCTCCACGGCAACTGTGCCGGCCCTGCATCGGCTCACCTTCAACACAACGACCGAGCATTGCGCGACGACCCTGGCTTCCCCCTATACGTGGCTGCACGGGTCCTGGCCAACTTCTACCGTCCGTCCCTGGCCGAACTTGGACTTACTGATCCGCACTACTTGGTCCTGCGGGTGCACTGGGCCCAGGGGCCGCTTGGAATCAAGGATCTGGGCGAAACCCTCAGCCTGGACTCCGGCACACTCTCGCCGCTTGTCAAGCGACTGGAACTCACGGGATACGTGCACAGGCAGCGGAGCCGGAGCGAGGGACGTCAAGTACTTGTGTCAACCACGGAAGCGGGCGACGCCCTGCGCGTTCGCGCGGACGCCCTCGCGATTGAGGCATGGCAGGCGCTCCGCTACTCGCCCGAGGAGTTCGACGCACGCATTCGTTTCCTCAATGGGCTGACCAGACGCTTGGGCATACCTGCCTGAAGGGGCTGTGTGGTGCCGTGATGCCTACGAGCTGGACGCACTGCCCGCTCCTGACCCTGAGCACGCCATCCGTGCCGCTCGCATTGCCGCGGTGGCTCAGGAGCAGCGGGAGTTGCGTCGGCCGACGGCTCACTGCCAGCGCCGACTGGACAACTGCCTGCTCACCCTGATGGCGCTTTTTGAGCACGAAGCCGATCTGTGAAGTGAGCAACACGCACAGGCACGCTCTCGTCGTTCGGTCAGACGGAGGGCTGAGAGATGCATGTCGTGGTGTGCGGTGCGGGTCCCGTTGGCGCAGTGACCGCCTTGCTGCTGGCGGGCGAGGGGCACCGGGTGACGGTTCTCGACAAGCGGCCTCAGACTGTGCGCTCGCCGGCAGGATCCGATGGTGTCGACCGGTTCCCTGGCGCTTACGCCGGGCCGGGGCGGCCGACGAGCCGCCGATTCTCCTTCTGCCCGCAGCGATGAACGCCCTGGCCCAGGAACTGCCCGAAGCCGCCCGAAGGCTTGCGCCTCTCCTCGGCGACGAGGAGACGGACCGGGTGGCGCCGCGGGCGTTCGTCTGCTCAGTGCTCCGGGAGGAGCTCGCGCGAACCGACGGGATCACAGTTGAGCACGGGATCAGTGCTGTCTCTCTGCTGGTCGGCACGGAACGCCTCCGCGGCAGGCCGCACATCCAGGGGGTACTGACCGACACCGTTCAGGCCGTTCTTGCCGATCTGGTCGTCGACGCGACCGGCCGTGGCTCGGAGATGGTCAAGTGGCTGAGCGATGTCGGCGCTCCCAGACCGCTGGAGGAGCACCAGCAGGCCGGATTCCGGTTCTACACACGCCATTTCAGTTCGCCGGAGAGCACCACCGATCCCGGGACATGGTCGCTGCACCACTTCGACGGCGTATCTGCCGCGGTGGCTTCGACGAGGCGTGGGCACCGGTCGATGACGTTGTGCATCAACGACGACGACATCGAGCTGTACGCCCTGGGCCAGCTGTCCATGCGGAACCGCGTAGCCGCACGCTATGCGTCGTGGCTGCCTCGGCTCGGCGAACCGGTTCTTCCCGGGGTGTGGGTGACCTCCCGGCTGGAGAGCTGCTATCGGCGGTTCGTCCGCGGCGGCCAGCCGGTTGCGACGGGAACGGTGAGCGTCGGCGACGCGTGGGGGGCTGTCAATCCGCTGCTCGGACTCGGACCCTCGATGGGCCTGTTGCATGCTGTCCTGTTGAGGGATGCCGTGCGGCAGGGCGTGCCCGACGAGGTCGCCATGCGCCTCGACCGTCTCACCGAGAGCTCCTTGACACCGCTTCTCCACGGGATCACCGCCTGGGAGGAACGGCTCCAGGTGCGAGCGGGCAGGGGCCGGCGGGCCCCCTCCCGCGCGATGGAAGCCCCAGAGGTGCCGGCCGGGCCAGGGCCGACTACGGCCGGTCTGGCCCACGCCTTGCTGACTCGATCGGTTCGCCTGGCGGCAGAGGCTGACCCCTCAGCCCGGCCCGGTCCCTGCTACGCCGATCTCGCGGAACTCATCTCAGTTCCCAGACACCGCACTTGAGCTGACACTGCGATACGGCCCTCGATGTTCACCGTCGTGCGCAACCTCGCCGTCGATCACCACCGGGCCCGGGCCGTCAGGCCCCAGGAGACCCCACCCGTGGACGACGTCGGCCTGACCGTCAACGACGCGATCGAGCCCATGCTCACCACACAGGTTGTCCTGGACGCCCTCAACCAGCTCAAGCCTGCCCAACGGGACGCCATCACGCTCATGCACTACCGCGCCTACAGCATCGCCCAAGCCGCCGAAACCCTCGGCGTACGCCCCGGCACCGTCAAATCACGCAGCCACTACGCCATGCGCGCACTGCGCACCATCCTCCAAAGCCGCGGCGTCCTCCACCCCTGACGGCACCACGCCCGATCTGATAGCTCCGCGGTCTGCACGGGACGACGCCGACCCGGATTCGACGATCGATGAGACACCAGGCCGCAACAAACGTCCCGTTACGTCGGAGCATGTCGCAAGCACCTGCATGAAGCCGTAACCCATCCACTTCGGATCATCCGCCGAGATCACGACAACCTCCAGCGGAGTGCACGGCGTGCGGAGAACTGCCCGAGGACGCGGGGCCGATGCTCCTGCCTGCCTGAGGAAGCCAAAACTGAGCAATCTTTCGGTCTGGGAGATGAGCAGTTTCTGCAGACACAGTGGCGGCACCGACTAACCAGAGGAGTCTGTTCATGCCACACACTCTTGTGCTCGGCGCCGGCCCGGTGGGGCTCGTCACCGCGATGCTTCTCGCTGCGGATGGACATCGCGTGACCGTGCTGGACCGTGACCCCGCCGACTCCCGTACAGAGGCCGCCGTGTTCGCCGGGGAATGGAAACGACCGGGCGTTGCCCAGTTCGGGCACACGCACATCTTCATGCCGGCCGGTTACCAGACGCTGGCCCGGGAACTTCCATCTGCCGCAGCCCGGTTGCTGGCCGCCGGGGGACGGCCGCACAACATGATCGGCGGGGCCTTCGGGGTCGGCGAAGTCGGTGAACGCCAGGAGGGCGATTGGCGCTTCGAGACCGTTGCCGCCAGGCGCCCCGTCCTGGAGATGGTCCTGTTCGCGGAGGCGAGCGAGACGCCGGGCATCACCGTGAGGTGTGATGTGAGAGTCACCGGCCTGGTGACCGGCGACGCTCGGACGCTCGGGGCTCCCCACGTCGTGGGGGTGATCACCAACACCGGTGAGACGATAACCGCTGACCTCGTGGTGGACGCCACCGGCCGCAGTACCCAGATACCCACCCTGCTCGCCGACATCGGTGCCACGCCGACGGAAGAGCGGACCAACGTCGGCTTCCGCTACTACACCCGCTACTTCCGCTCCCAGACCGGTGACCTGCCCGCCCAGCCGACGTGGCCCATCTTTCACTACAACAGCGTCTCGGCCATCACCGCGCCCGGGGACAACGGAACGTGGTCGCTCACTCTCGTCACCTCCGGCCGTGACCAACAGCTGAGAGGTCTCAAGGACGCGGGCGTGTGGACCCGAGTTGCCGCTGGCTATCCCGACGTTGCGCACTGGCTGGCCGGCGAACCGATCACCGGGGTCAATGTCATGGGCGGGACCGAAAGCAGGCGCCGCACATACATCGTGGATGAGACACCGGTGGTCACGGGACTCGTAGCGGTCGGCGACTCATGGGCCACCACCAACCCACAGAACGGCATGGGCATGACGATGGGGGTCCGCCATGCCCTGCTGCTCCGGGAATCCCTCCGCAAGTTCGGGCCGTACAACCCGGTCGAGCTCGCACAGCACTTTGACCGTGACACGAAGGAACTGCTTGAGCCCATCTGGCGCGGATCCCTGAACTGGGACGAGCACCGGCTCGCCGAGATCGATGCCGAGATCCGCGGCGAGAGCTACACAACTGACGACGGCGACTGGAACCTGCGCAGCATGCTGGACGCGGTCCGCCTCCGTGACCCCTGGGTGCTGCGGAGCTACGCCGAGGTCGGCTGCATGCTCGCCGGCCCAGCAGAGGTGCTGGCCCGACCGGGACTGGTGGAGCGCATCAGTGAACTCGGGGCTGGAGGCCCCTGCTACGCCTACCCCGGCCTCGACCGTGTGCAGCTGCTGGCGACTATTGAGGCGCACTGACACCGGAGCTCGCCGACGCGGCGGCAAGCCGCCGCGCCTGTGGGGTCAGGGCAGGGCGAGCGGAGGAACGGTGGCCGGGAGCCGCTGCGCTCGTTCGATTTGTGGAGCCGGGCGATGCCGAGTGTGGCCTGGTGGGCGCCGTTGCCTTGAGCCGGCAGTCGCGCAGGATCCCGTTCTTCAACCGGGACAGGGCGTGCTCCACCGTGCTCGCGCCCGGCGATGGACGGCGTTCTCCGCTTCTTGTTGCGGGTGAGTTGTGTCTGCCCGCGGGGCGTTTGCGGTGCGGGATGGGCAGGCCGGTGCCTGGCATCCGCCGTCGGCGATGATCGGTGCTCCGCCGACAGGCCCGGTCGACGCCGGGCCCGTGAACGCCCGGCAGTCGTTGCGGCTGCCGGGCAGCGGCAGCCCGATCGCCACCACCAGGCGGCTGTCGGCGCCGGTGACGACCTGCACGTTCGTCGAGCAGCGCGAGGACTTGCCGGGCGCGGCCACTTGTGGATGCACGAGCGCACTGATGTGGCAGCGGCAGCCTTTGAACGGTTCTGGGCGCAGAGCTGAGCGCCCCAAAGGCAGCGGTGCCGGGCGACGTCGAGCGCGTGAAGCTGCTGCGTCACGCAGAGCAGCGCCGGCCGTCGCCGGTCTTGGAGGACGCCGCCCGGGGGCGGCCAAGGAGCGGGATTTGGTTGAGGAGCGGACGGTGGACAGCACAGCTGGAGGCCTCTGGTGTGGTCTCATGGGCCCGCTGGCAGTGAGGCGGGCCGGGGCCGATCTGGACCTCGGACCGCCGAAACGGCGCGTGCTTGTGGTGCGGCTGCTACTGGAGGAGGGACGGGCGGTCTCCATCGACCGCCTCTGCGAGGACCTATGGGCAGGGCGCCCGCCGTCGGGGGCCGTGGCATCCCTGCAGGCCAACGTCAGCAGGATCCGCTCCGTGCTGGAGCCGAGGCGCCTTCCTCACGGCAAGGCGGGTCTGCTGGTGAGGGAGTCCCGGGGGTATGCGCTGCGCGTTCCTCGCGAGAGCCTGGACACAGTGCAGTTTGAGCACGGCGTGAGGCAGGCGGCCCATGCGCTGGCAAGAGGCCGGGTGCGAGACGCCCGCCGAGAGGTAGAGCGCGCCCTGACTCTGTGGCGGGGAACGCCGCTTGAGGATGCCCGCGACTACCCCTTCGCGACCCGGTACGCGGCTCAGATGGAAGCCGCCTGGGGGGCGGCCGAGGAACTGCACATCTGCACGCTGGTCCATGACGCGGCCCCCCAACTTGCCGTGACCGCCGCGGAAGCGCTCACCGCACGCCAGCCGCTGAGGGAGGTGGCCTGGAGTCTGCTGATGTGCGCCCTCTACCTCACCGGCCGTCACGCTGACGCGCTGGCGCGTTTCGAACAGCTTCGTGCGTATCTGTCCAGCGAGCTCGGCCTACTGCCCGGCCCCCGAATCAGAGGCCTGCAGGAGGCGATCCTGCGCCACGACTTCGCTTTCATCAAGCGGATGGCACAGCCAGGGTTCGCCCTCGGCCATGACCAGCCGGAGCTCCACGTGGGCTTCACCCCGGAAGCCCACGGCGAGGCCCGCCCGGCAGCAGACGTGGCGCCCGCCGCGGTGGGGCCACCGGGGCCCGATCCGCTCACCGCTCAGAGCGAGCCGAACGATCGGTTGGAGCGACCTGCTATGGCCAGGCCCGCTCAGTTGCCGGCTGATTCAGCCTTCTTCACCGGACGCCAGGCCGAACTCGACCTGCTGCACGACCTGCTGCCGGACGCCGAGCGGGGAGGCACAGCACCGTCGATCACCGTAATCGGCGGTGTCCCCGGCGTCGGCAAGACCACGCTCGCCCTGCACTTCGCCCACCAGGTGAGCGACCGCTTCCCCGACGGACAGCTCTTCGTCGACCTGAACGGGTTCGGCGCGGACGGCCCCGCCATGGACCCCGAGGAAGCACTTCACGGATTCCTCACCGCCCTGGGTGTTTCACTCGTGTCCCTGCCTTCCGCTCGCGGCGCGCGTACCGCACTGCTGCGTACGCTGCTAGCCCGCCTACGGGTCCTGATCGTTCTGGACAACGCACGCGACGAGAACCAGGTCCGGCCCCTCCTCCCAGCGGCACCTGGATGCATGGCCATCGTCACCAGCCGCAACCAACTGCACGGCCTTGTCACCATGGAGGGGGTACAGGCACTGAACCTGGACGTGCCGCCCGTCTCAGAAGGGAGGGAAGTACTGACCCGGCGTCTAGGAGCGATACGAGTCCGTGACGAACCGCAGGCCGTCGAGGAGATCATCAGCAGCTGCGCCCGGTTGCCCCTGGCTCTGGCCATTGCCGCCGCGCGGGCCACACTGCATCCGGGTTTCTCACTGCGCTCCCTTGCTGACGAAATGCGCGCCACCAAAAGCAGCCTCGACGCGTGGTCAGGAACGGACGACACTGCCGACGTACGGACGGTCTTCTCCTGGTCGTACCAGGCCCTGACGCCGCCCGCCGCCCGGTTGTTCCGCCTGCTGGCCCTCCACCCTGGCCCCGACGTCTCCACCGCAGCCGCGGCAAGCCTTGCCGGCCTGCTCCCGTCCACGACACGCCGCCTGCTGACCGAGCTCACCCGGACACGCATGATCAACGAAACCAGGGTCGGCCGCTTCGTCTTCCACGACCTCTTGAAGACGTATGCGAGAGAACTCACCCAACAGCACGAGACGAACGAACTACGCGACGAAGCTTCCCGGCGTATGTACAACCACTATCTCCACACAGCCTCCGCCGGTGACCCGCGGCTCGGGCATGACGTGCACAACATCACGGAGCCGTCAGATCCGGTTACCCCAGAACGATTCGTCGGCCTCGACGAGATGATGCGCTGGTACTGCACGGAGGAGCGTGTGCTCCAGGCGTGCCTGCGACAGGAAGCCGAGACCGGCCTCGACTCCTACGCCTGCCAACTGGCCTGGCCCCTGTACAGCTACCTCACCACGCAGGGCCGCTCCTTCGAGGCGATCGCGGTCCTGAGCGTCGCACTTGCAGCAGCCGAGCGCGGCGCGGATTCCGCCGAGCAGTCGAGGCTTCACCGGGCCATGGCCGCAAGCCTAGGCAGAATGCACCAGCACGAAGAAGCCTTCCAGCACCTCGACACCGCAGAGGCCCTTGTGCGCGCCCAGGACGTCGAACGCGCCCGCGTCCACCTTGAGTTCGCCGCGCTCCCGCACAATGCAGGCCAGGACTACGCCGCTCTGCTCCGCTCCCTGGAGGCGCTGCGCCTGGCGGAGCAGTCCCAGGACCGGCTGTTGGAGGCAGAGAGCTGCAATGCGGTCGGCTGGAGCCTGACGCTCCTTGGCCGGCACCTTGAAGCACTCCCATACTGTCGCAGGTCCGTGGAGTGCTTCCGGCCTCTGGACGTCCCGCAGCATGAGGCATACGCCTGGGCCAGTCTGGGGCACGTGCGACACCACCTCAGAGACTACGAGGCGGCCGTGGACTGCTACCGCACGGCGCTGGACCTGATGACTGAGACCGGCGACGCGTACACGGCAGTGGGGACGCTGCTCCGACTCGGAGACACTCACCTGCACGCGGGTGACAGGGAAACCGCGAGGGCGGTGTGGCAGCGCGCGCGGCAGCTTGTCGCGGGACGGCCAGAGGCGCCCCCGTCGCGCATTTCAAGCGGAGGCTGAACACCCTGACGATCCACCGGACCGAGTCGGTGACAGGACGTCAGGTGCGGGTGATCGCGGTGCCCCTGAGTTCGTGGTGCCACAGCAACTGGGACATGCGCTCGACAGCTGCGGTGAGATGGCGTCGATAGGTACTGAAGGGAAGGCCCAGACGTTCGGCAGCGGCCTCCTGAGTCGGCGCGCCCCTGAAGTAGGTCGTCATCACGGCGCGGTGGCGCTTGTCGCCTCCGCGCTCGTCCAAAAGCGCGTTCGCCGCCCGTTGCAGTATCTCGGCCAGCGGCTGGCCGCTCTCGGCCACCAAGCGGCTGCGCTGCAACGGGTTTGCCTCAAGGAGCTCAGGCTGCCGCAGCGACCGCAGGGCATTGCGCACGGCGACCTCGAACTCGGGCTGGGACAAGACATTCAGTTCACCCGAAGCCGCCTGCCGCACCTGGACCATGGGTGAGCCCGTCAGCATCGCCCTGCTCTTCTCCTGCAGCCAGGGCCCGGCGGGTTGGACACGCCAGTCGTGTGAGAACAAGGCGTACGCGTTGCCGCCCACCTTGGGGCGGGCGTCGATGGGCAGCATGTTGATGTCGCCCAAGTGGGCATTCCAGAAACCGTCATCGCGCATCACCACGTACGAATGGGCGAGCCGTCGCGCCCGGATCATCTCTCCGGTGGCGCGCCACTGGGTCAGAGTCATGGGCGCCGACGGCCGCTGATACGCCTGGTCTGCCACCGAGAAGCGGGCCATTCCCAGATGCTCGCCCGGCCTGAGCGGGCCTGTCGCGCGCGCATGTGCCCAGGCGGCCGCGACGACCGGGTCAATGTCCGTCCCCTCGAGATCGGAAAGCCGCAGCCAGGCCGAGAACGCGTTGAGCCGGCCGGACTGGGTGGAGCGGTAGACACGGAAGGATTCCGGCTGGCGGTCCAGCCAGAACGAGGCGATCCGCTCGGACTCCGCGCCTTCCGCCTCGCGCACGAGGTCCAGCACCCGTTGCCGGTCACCCGCTGCGTAAGCTCGGTCCTCCACCAGGCCCGATTCGCGCCATCCGTTGAAGTCCGACATCGACCGGTCGGTCCGGAACAAGTAGATCAGAGCGCCCGTGGCCTGGAGCATCTCCGCTTCCGGCGCGGAACGCAGACGCTCCAGTAGCTGTTCGCGCATGGCGTGGTGCATCGTGGCAAACCCCTCAGGGTCGCGCCACCGCAGATCCGCTTCCAGCACCTCGCGTACCGCGTCATGCGGATACAAGCCGCTCGCGGTCGCTTCCACGAATGGCTGGCGGCGCAGCCACGAGAACAGATCGGCGGTGCGCTCACCCAGTAAGGAGCGCAGCAGCGACTCCGAGGTGACGTAGGCGTGGGCGCATACTTCCAGCGCCTTGCGCCGCAGTTCGTCGGGGGTGTTCCCGATCAGCTGGGGCAGCAGGGTCGCGATGACGTCGTGGCTGGGCTTCCACAGTGGTGCCGCCGCCTCGTCCTGCACCGCGACGGCGGCTGCCAGCGCCAGCGCCAGCGGGTTGCCGCCGGTGAAGGAAAGCAGCGCCGCGTGGGCCCGCGGCGGTACCCGCCGGACCCGTAGGAACTCGGCGGCGTCTTGGGGAGCGAGGTTGCGAAGCGCGGTGATCTGAAGCAGTCCGGCCCAACCGGGGTCGCTGGTCATCACGGGGTCTGGGGGCAGTCGGCCCGCGATGACGACGCGGTTGTCCACCGGAATCTTCGGCAGGAAGTGATCCCACAGCCATCCTTCAAGGCCTTGGCAGCGTTCGAAGGTGTCGACGAGCAGCACGGCCCCGGGCGCCTCGATCGCCCTTCGCGCCGCCAGTGCGAAGGCCTCCGGGGTTGGGGTGATGGTGCGGCCGTCGACTTCGACCACCGGCCGGCCGGCCGCGCGGGCCTCCATGGCGAACCTGCGCAGCAGCGTGGATTTTCCGATGCCGCCCGGGCCGTGCAGGTATTGCACGGTGCAGGCTCCGGGATCTCCGGCCAGCGCGGCTCGGAACAAGGCGATTTCCGCGTGACGCCCGACGAAGGCCCGCTCGCGGCCAGCAGCGAGGCTTTCACCGATTGCGCGGTAGGGGCCCCTTCCTTCGTTCACCACTGACTCCTCGCACGTCCGGTCATACGATCGCCATCGTAACGATGGGGCCGGTCACGGGGCCGTGTACGGGAACTTCGGAATGGGGTTCTGGATCACTTCTGGTGCTGAAGCTGAGGCCAGGGACGGGCACCACAACCGCCATCTTCGCCGTGAGCGAAAGAGCCGCGGCAGATGGCGGGCTCGCCGACACTCCCGTACAGCGGACGAAGCTCCGGACTGCAGGCGGTCCTTGAGCGGTTGGCGAGCCGGCCCACTCCTGTGCGTCTGATTCGCTGGGCCGCCGCGCACAGCAATCCCCTGGCGAGGACTGCTGCGTGGCGGCTGGTGACCGAGCCGGAGGCCGCGCTGAGCACCGCGCTGCGCCGGGCCGACAATGCGGAGCCGGTATGTTGCCCACCTGACGGCAGGGCACCTTCTCGGCGCGCGTCGTCATCAGCAAGGACCACTTACGCCCACGCGGTGACCTTCCCGCGCTCACCTTGTGGACGGGGGAGGCGGGAGAAGGACCTATGACGCTCCGCGCAGACAGCTGTCCACCAACCTGCGGGCGTACGCGGTGTCGAGCACACTCGGACGGAAGAGAATGCGGTACATCATCGGCGCCACGACCTGGTCGATGACGGTCTCCACAGGAGGAACGGTCTCACCCCGCGCGACGGCGCGGTCGAGCATGATCACGATCTGCTCGGCTGCGTAGTCCGAACACCGGCTGGCGTTCGTTCCGTCCTGGTCGCCGAGCAGTGCGTCACGGATGTAGGTCCGGCCGACGGCAGACCCCATCTCGTCCAGGAACTGTTCGGCCCAGGCGCCCAGATCGGCACCCAGGCTGCCCAAGTCGGCCGGTTCGCTGTCCGGTCGCAGATGCTCGACAGCGACGTCCGAGAGCAGCTCACGCAGATCGCCCCAGCGACGGTAGATGGTTGACGGGGTGACTCCGCCGCGTGCGGCGATCATCGGCACGGTGAGTGCGTCGCGCCCCACCTCGGCGACGAGTTCGTTAACGGCCGCGTGCACGGATTGCTGCACCCTGGCGCTGCGCCCGCCGGGACGCACCATTGGTTTGGGCATGCTGACCACCTTCGCATGAAGCAGTTGTTTCAGTCGGGTCCGCCTTGCACCGGCGGCTGATGTGGATCATGTTCTCCTTCGGTGGCGGATATGAGCCGGCCTGGTCACGTGGACCGGGTGGGCTTGGATCACTCGTGGCCGGGCGGTGTCCTTCCTGCCCTCGCCCCCTGGACGAAGGGGGGAAGCACGCCAAGCTCATCGCGCGGGAGCCACCGGGCGTGGGGCCTCGCTGCGCTCGTAGGCGTGTCCGGCCCGCAGAAGGGTGGCCTCGCCCAGAGGGTGCCCGATCAGCTGCATGCCGATCGGAAGGCCTGCCCGGTCATGGCCCACCGGCAGGGTCAGGGACGGCACTCCCGTGATGTTCGCGGGTGCCGACAGCCGTACGTAACTGTCGGAGACGCTCTCGACCGTGCCGTCCGACCAGGTGACGGTTTCCTGTCCGGCCTTCGCTGCGGTCGAGGGGACCGTCGGGGCGGCGATGATGTCGACCGCTCCCGCCATGTCCCGCCAGGCCTGCTGCATGAGCGTGCGGGCCCGCTGGGCGCGCAGGTAGTCACCCGCAGGCATCAGCTCGCCGGCTTCGAGGAGGATGCGGACGTCATCGGCGTAGAGCTCAGGAACGGACCGCATCGTCCGCTCGTGGTAGGCCGTGGCCTCGGGGACCATCAGGCCCCACTGGATCGCCTGAATGTAGCGCGTCATCGGGATCTCAACATCGATGAGCAGGGCGCCGAGATCCTTCAGCCGGGCGATGGCCTGCCGGACGGCGGCCTCGATCTCGGGGTCGACGTGATCGAAGTAGTAGTTGCCCGGCACACCGATGCGCAGCCCCGTGAGGTCCTGGTCCTTGTCCAGCCGGTAGTCGGCCGGGGGCACGTGCAGGGAGGCGGGGTCGCGCGGGTCGTGCCCGGTAAGGGCGGCCAGCACCAGCGATGCGTCCTCGACGGTTCGTGTGATGGGGCCGACATGGTCGAGCGACCAGGACAGAGACGTCACGCCGTGCCGGGAGACGAGACCGTACGTCGGCTTCAGCCCGACGACTCCGTTGAGCGCGGACGGCACACGGATCGAACCGCCGGTGTCGGTCCCCAGTGCGAACGTGGCCGCACCGGCGGCCACGGCCACGGCCGACCCGCCGCTGGAACCGCCGGCGACTCGGTCCTGGCCCCAGGCGTTCCGCGTCTGTGGCGTGGTGAGGCCGTACGCGAATTCGTGGGTGTGGGTCTTGCCGACCAGCACCGCGCCCGCTTCTGCCAGCTGTGCGGCGACCGTGCTGTCTGTGTCCGCCCGGTGGTCCGCCCGGACCTGCGAACTGGCTGTGGTTGCCACTCCTTCGGTGTCTATCAGGTCCTTCAGGCCCATCGGGATGCCGTGGAGCGGGCCCGTGAAGTGTCCTGCTGCGGCAGCGCGCTCCGCCTTGTGCGCGGCAAGGCGGGCGCGTTCGGCGATCACCGTGACGTAGGCCTGCAGATGCGGCTCTGTCTCCTCGATCCGGCCCAGTACGGAGTCGACCAGTTCGACGGACGACAGCTGCCGTGCCCGGATGCTCTGGGCCGCTGAGGCCAGGGACAGTTCATACGGTTGCACGGGAGGCATCCTCTCCCGCGTAGAACGCGGCGGCCGGAGGTGTGTCACCGAAGTCGAGTTCCCGCAGGACTGAGACGACGCGGTGGATGTGGTTGGCGGTGGCGGCCACGGCAGCGTGGCGGTCATCCGGCAGCGGCAGCCCGGCGCGGGCGGCCCATTGGGCCGCTTGCGGCGGCGTGAGTTCATCGGCAGACATGAGCGCCTCTCTCCCCATCGGACCGAAGTGGCGGAGCGTGCGCCCCACCACCAGTGTAAAAGCAAAAGGTTTGCCTTAGGGGACGGTAAGGGCTACATTGGCTTAAAGCAAATCAATAGCTTTAAGTTGTTCGGGAAGGAGCTTCATGCCCAGCGCTGGCAACGGCGTCTCCACGTACCCCGCCCGCAGGGCGGCGCGGATGTCCTACCTGCTGGACGCCTCGATTCTGGTCGCCCTGCTGGCCGCCTCAAGCGCACCGACGCCGCTCTACCCCATCTACCAGGAGCAATGGGACCTGTCTGCGCTGACAGTCACCATGGTCTTCAGCGCGTACGCGCTGGCACTCCTTCTGGCCCTGCTCACCACGGGCGCACTTTCTGACTACGTCGGGCGGCGCCCGGTACTGGCGGGTGCGCTGGCAGCGGAGGCCACCTCCATGGTCCTCTTCGCCCAGGCCGACGGTCCCGGCTCGTTGACCGCCGCCCGGATACTGCAAGGCATGGCTACCGGCGCGGCCACCGCCGCGGCCGGCGCGGCCCTCCTCGATCTCGAGGAGGGCCGGAAGCACCCTGGCAGAGCCGCCCTGACCAACAGCGTGGCTCCTGTGGCCGGAATGGCTGCGGGCGTCTTGGTGGCCACTGTCCTGATCCGCTTCGTGCCCGGCCCCACCATCACCGTGTTCCTGCTGCTGGCCCTTCTCTTCCTGGTTCAGTCTGTTGCGGTGCTCTTCTCCGCGGAGACGGTGCGCAGGCACCAAGGCGCCCTGCACTCCCTGAGGCCCCGAGTCTCGCTGCCAGGCCCTGCCCGGCATGCTCTGCTGGTCAGCGGTGCGGGAGTCACGGCGGTATGGGCCCTCGGCGGGTACTACTCCTCCCTCGGCCCCGCGCTCGTCCGCCTCGTGGCCCCCGATGCGCCTCGCGCAGCGGGGGGAATGATCTTCTTCACCGTCTCCGCAGCGGCGGCGCTCACGGTATGGGCGGCGGGACGCCTGCGCCCGGTCACCGCGGCGCTCGTCGGGGGCAGCGCAGTCGTACCCGCAGTGACGCTGACACTTACCGGGATGTATGCCGGGAGTGTGGCCCTGGTGTTCGCTGGGGCGATCCTGGCCGGCGTCGCATTCGGTGCCGTGTCCCAGGGCGCCGTACGCATGACGCTCGCGCCCGTCTCCGCGAAGGACCGGGCTGCAACCCTGGCGGCCTACTACGTGCTCAGCTACCTCTCGATGAGCATCCCCGCCATCGCCGCGGGCGCCGCCACCACGCTGTACGGGCTGACGACGGCCGTCCTTCTCTACGGTCTGGCCGTCGCCGCCCTCTCCGTCGCCGCTGTGACGGCACTCAGCCTCTCGCGGAAGACACCCTGTACGGCAGACAGCGACGCTCGACCCCGGACCGCCGCCACGCCCGTCCCTTGGTGTGGAACTCGCCGTCGCTACAAGGCAACCGTGCTGGTCGCATCCTCAACGAGTGGCTGTGACCAGCACTTTCACAACAGACCCTCAGCTTTCAGCGGGGCCGGTGTGGGATGTGAGCGCGGTGGTGAGGTCGCCCAGATGCCGTGACACAGGGCCTGTAGTGAGTAGGCCGCTTCCCGCCCCGGCCCATTCCCTCGCAGCAGGCAGGAGCATGGTGTGCGCACGCTCCATCATGGCCCGGTCGCCTACCGCTATCGCAGCCTGCGCCACGAGACTCCACTGAGCCTCGAACAGCAGGCCGGGAGGGGGCTCGGGCATCTTGCGCAGTCGCGCTGCGGCTTCGGCGCGGTCGCCGCGGGCGAGAAGCACCAGGGGCATGGCCCAGGGCTCATGAGGTCCCCAGCTGGTGTGGTCATGTGTCTCAGTCTGAGGGGGCTGCCCGTGCAGGAGCCGCAGACAGAGCAGGGCCATTGGCAGCAGGCCGTCCTCCAGACCGTGCATGCCCACCCCGTCAAGGCGGGCCGCCGCGTCGCGGATGGTTGCTTCGGCAGTAGGCATGGAATCGGTCAGGGAGAGACGCAAGGCCCGGTACCACGCGGTGAAGACGCTGGCGAGGGGCAGCTCGTTACGCTCGGCCAGGCGATCTACCGCGGCGGCGTGGCGGTCCGCCCCGGAGAAGTCCCCTATGGCGCTGCGGGCCTGAAGCCGAATGAGGTGGCCGAGAACCTCGTAGGTGACCATGCCGTGTCTTGCGGACAGGCCGATCAGTTCCGTGCCCGTCTGGTCCCGGCGCGGGGACAGGCCCGCCCGGTAGAACGTCTGCATGAAGACGCCGTTGAGAGCGAACGCCAAGAGCGCAGGGTCATCCAGTCGCCGGGCGATCTGCTCCGCTTGCTGAGCGGCCTGCAGGCCTCGTGCCGAGCGTGTCCCTCGCGACTCCAGGGCAATGGTGGCCAGCAGACGGGCACGGGCAGCGTCGTGATGCCCGGGCCGAAGCTCCTGCAGGGCACGCTCCGCTGAGGAGACGACGCCCGCTGCGTGCTGGGGGTCGTCCACGCGGGTCCAGATGGCCGGAACGTCGTATGTGCCAATCACCCGGGCAGTCAGTTCTGGGTCGCCGAGCTCTTCGGCTGCGGCGATGGTGGCGATGCGATGCCGCCGGGCGACTTCGAGGCCGCCGCCTCCGGTGACGGCGAGATTGCGCAGCAGGCCCACCGTGGATTCCAGCCGGGCCCGGGTGCCTGGCCTCACGGTGCGGTCGTATGCGGCAGCCGCGTCCGCCCACACCTTCTGCGCCGTGTCGCCGCGGCCGGGAGGCGGGTCGAGGCGACGGTCCTGGGCCAGAATGTCCGCCTCAAGACCGCGCAGTGCCGGACCCGGATCCACACCCAACTGCTCGACAAGGAGCGTGCGTGCCCGGCGCAATACGGCCAGCGCATCTCCTTGACGGCCGGTCCGGTACAGCGCGGTGGCCAGCAGCCGCCATCCGTCTTCGCGCCACGGGTGTTCGGTGACATGCGCGTCCAGATCGGGCACGGCTTCGGCGGCACGTCCAAGAGCCAGAAGCACATTGGCCTGTCGCTCCACAGCATGCAGCCGTAGTTCACTGAGGCGGGAGCGCTCCGTACGAGCCCATCCTTCTTCAGCGAAGTCGGCCAGAGCAGGGCCTCGCCAGGAAGCCAGCGCTTCCTGCAGCCGGGACAGGGCCTGCTCCGCAGGGAGCGCAGCGGCCGCAGCGACCGATTGCTCGAACCGTCGGCTGTCGACACGATCGTCCTCGACCCGCAGCGCATAGCCCGGTCCGTCCGTGACCAGCAGACGGGCCGGCGCACGGGGAGAACGCTGCGGTTCCAGGGCCCGCCGCAATGCGGATACGAATGTACGGACGGCCCCGACTGCTTTCGGGGGCGGCGTGAGCCACAGGTCGTCCACCAGACGCGTCACTGGAACGACCTGGCCCCGGGCAATGATCAGACGGGCCAGGACCGCACGGTGCCGGGGCCCCTTGAGGGCGAGCGGGCAGCCGTCCGCGCCCCAGGCCGTCACCGGCCCGAGGATTCCGAAGGTCACGCTCACCGCCCGGCCCCTCTCCGCCTTGCCGGGGTCACGCTATCGCCTGCTCATCCGATGCTCATCCGGGGCAGGCAGGGTTGAAGGACCAGCTCGTCGACAGAAAGAACCCCGCTCATGGCACAAACCGTCGCCACCTTCGATTACCACCGGATCAACGTCGCCGACGATGTGTCGCTGAACGTGGCTGTGACCGGCTCGGGCGCTCCTCTCGTACTGCTCCATGGCTTCCCGCAGACTCACCTGATGTGGCGGCATGTCGCTGCCGACCTCGCGGCAGACCACACCGTGATCTGTCCCGACCTGCGGGGCTACGGGGACAGCGACAAGCCTGTGGACACCGACGGCACTGTCTACTCCAAGCGCACCATGGCCGCCGACATGGTGGCCGTGTCCGAGGCACTGGGCTACGAGCGCTTCGCCCTGGCCGGGCACGACCGCGGTGCCCTGGTGGCCTTCCGTGCGGGCCTCGACCACCCCGACAAGATCACCCACCTTGCCTGCCTCGATGTGCTGCCCACTCTGGACATGTGGGATGTGATGCACGGTGTCACGGCGTCCGTCGGCTTCCACCTCTACCTCATGGCGCAACAGCCGGGACTGCCCGAGCAGTTGATCGCGGCCAGCCCGGATGCCTTCTTCGGCCACTTCCTCGACATCTGGACGAACGACCCGCAGGCGATTCCCGCCGACATCCGCGCCTCCTATCTGGAGGCCTGCCGGGGCGCGGTGCCTTCGATCGTTGCCGACTACCGTGCCTCCGCGGCCATCGATGTCGAGCACGACCAGGCGGACCGCGCGGCCGGCAATCAGCTGAAGATGCCTGTCAGCGTGCTCCAGCAGGACTGGGGCGCGGCCCTCGGCTTCGATGCTGCCGCACTGTGGGGCTCCTGGGCCACTGATCTCCAGCACACCACGGTGACCTCGGGCCACTTCATGGCGGAGGAAGCTCCAGCGGATGTTGCTGCCGCCCTGCGAGCACTTCTGAGTCGCTGACTGGTCGGGCCGCTCGACAACCCTGCCCGCGGTCCGGGATCAACCATGGACGGGGGGCAGTTGTCGTGGAAGCGCACTGCTGTACACGCCTCACCGCCCAGCCGGCGAAACGGCCGCGTTCCGGCTCGACTTCAGCGTCTTCACCGTAGGAAGAAGCCAGCCCCTGGGCAGCCTAAGGCTAAGGTGTTGCATTAAGAGGCGAAGGGGCCTACGGTTGCCTTAACGCAACGCAGCAGCTTTAAGCGGGGCGGGGTCATGCCTCCCCGTCCGTATGACGTGATCTTCGAGTCATCCAGGGTCCGCTGCCCCCGGGCGGAGCGAAACCTACCCACCGGTGCAGGCCCCGCAGCAGTGCACAGCACAAGCCGAGAACGCCCCACGCTGCATTCGCATGCCTTCGTGAAGGAGCAGGTCATGAACCACACACAGTCTTCCCGTCCATCTCGCAATCGTTCGCTGGCGGGAGCTTCAGCGGCGGTGGCGACCTTGGCGGCCGTGGGAATGGCGACATTCCCGGGTTCGGCAGGCGCGGTTGCGGCCGGCACAGTGGAAGGCGGCAAGCCGGGCGGAGTGAGGCCGACGATCGTGCTGGAGCACGGTGCGTTCGCCGACGCCTCAAGCTGGAACGGCGTGATCGAACGGCTGAGGAAGTCGGGTTACCCGGTCATCGCGACCGCCAACCCGCTCCGCGGTCCCGCCTCCGACGCCGCCTATCTCCGAAGCGTCCTGGACACCATCAGCGGCCCCGTCGTCCTGGTGGGCCACTCCTACGGCGGAACCGTCATCACCAACGCCGCAGTCGGCAATGAGGACAAGGTCAAGGCACTCGTCTACATCGCCGCCTTCATTCCCGACCAGGGCGAAAGCTCCCTCGAACTGTCCAACAAGTATCCCGGCAGCACGCTGGGCAACGTCATCGAAGCCACCTCCTACACCCTCCCCGACGGCACCACCGGCAACGACCTCCGCATCAAGGCCGACAAGTTCCGCCAGCAGTTCGCCGCGGACGTCCCCCGCGGCCAGGCTGCCCTCATGGCCGCCACGCAGCGCCCCATCGCCGCTGCCGCCCTTGAGGAAAAGGCCACCAAGACTGCCTGGAAGACCATCCCCGCCTGGTCCCTCATCGCCACCCAGGATCTCAACATCCCCCCGGCCGCACAGCGCTACATGTCCGACCGCGCCCACGCCCACACTTCCGAGATCAAGGCCTCTCACGCCGTCTCCGTCTCCCAGCCCGACGCCGTCAGCAGCATCATCCAAAACGCTGCCCACGCCACCACCCGCTGACATACGCAACTGCGTTACCCCGTCATGGGAAATACCCCGCCCTGTCCTACTGGCGCCACTCACACTCCCCAGGAGAAGACCATGCCGTTCATCACCGTCGGCCAGGAAAACAGCACCGACATCAACCTCTACTACGAAGACCACGGCACCGGACAGCCCGTCGTCCTCATCCACGGCTACCCCCTGGACGGGCACTCCTGGGAGAAGCAGCTCCCCGCCCTGCTGGAGGCCGGACACCGCGTCATCACCTACGACCGCCGCGGCTTCGGCCAGTCGAGCCAGCCCACCACGGGCTACGACTACGACACCTTCGCAGCCGACCTCAACACCCTGATGGAAACCCTCGATCTCACCGACACCATCCTCGTCGGATTCTCCATGGGCACCGGAGAAGTCGGCCGCTACCTCGGCACCTACGGCTCCGCACGCGTCGCCAAGGCCGCCTTCCTCGCCGGACTCGAGCCCTACCTCCTCAAGACCGACGACAACCCCACCGGAGTCGACGGCACCGTCTTCGAAGGCATCCTGACCGCCGTCACCGAAGACCGCTACGCCTACTTCACAGACTTCTACCAGGCCTTCTACAACCTCGACGAGAACCTCGGCACCCGCATCAGCGAAGACGTCGTCCGCTCCAACTGGAACACCGCCGCCGGCGCATCGGCATACGCCTCCCGCGCTGCCGTCCCCACCTGGACCACCGACTTCCGCAACGACATCCCCAAGATCAACGTCCCCGCCCTCATCCTCCACGGCACCGCCGACCGCATCCTCCCCATCGAAGCCACCGCCGACCCCTTCCACGCCCTCCTTCCCCAAGCCGACTACGTCCGCATCGAAGGCGCCCCCCACGGCCTCCTCTGGACCCACGCCGACGACGTCAACACTGCCCTCCTCAACTTCCTCGCCAAGTAACCCAAGGAAGACGCGGACGGATGCGCCTTCGCTCCGCAACGGGTCCGCAGCAGGTGAGGCAGCGGGACGAGTCCACGCACCGGGAGCGCGCTCGTCTCCGTTGACGTAGGGCAGCACGGCGCCCCCACTCCCAGGGCTCTGGCCCCGAAATGGGGCCACCGGTGGGCTTCGCCGCCAGGGTCGCGTCGTCCTCGTGGGCTGTCCGGTTTGATCGCTTGATGTCCAAGACGGCCCAGGGCCTGACGGCGTTGCGGGCGAACCCCCTGGGGAAAATGAGCGGCAGGGTCCCAAGTCCCCTTGGTACGGTGCGCCGATGTCAGCGATCAAGAAGTTCCAAGTCACCTTTGACTGCGCAGAACCTGAGCGTCTCGCTCGTTTCTGGTGCGAGGTGTTGGGGTACGTCGTACCGCCGCCGCCAGAGGGGTTTGCCACTTGGGATGAGTTCAAGCGTTCGCAGCCACCTGAGCAGCGGGATTCATGGTTCGCCTGCGTAGATCCCTCAGGTGTGGGCCCGCGGCTGTACTTCCAGCGCGTCCCCGAAGGGAAGACCGTCAAGAACCGGGTGCATCTTGATGTGCGGGTCGGCACCGGACTCGTGGGTAAAGAACGCCTCGCCGTACTTGAGGCCGAATGCGCACGACTGGTCCCGCTCGGCGCAGTACACGTGCGAACACTGTATGACGGCAATGATTCGTGCATCCCGATGCTGGACATCGAGGGCAACGAGTTCTGTATCGACTGAGCGTATGGGGGCGGGAGTCATCCCGTGAGGGCGAGGTCGTGCAGCCGGGCGATGCCAAGCATGGCGGTGTGGACGCCGTCGGCATTCAGGCGGCAGTCTCGAAGGATCTTCCAGGACTTCATCCGCGCGAAGACGTGCTCGACGCGGGCCCCGGTACCTGGCGTGCCGATGCGGCTAGATTGCGTAGCATCAGGCCAACTCGGGGAGATGTAATGTCAGTTGAACGTCCGATCATCAACAGCAGCGTGCCGCACTCCGCGCGCATCTGGAACTACTGGCTCGGTGGCAAGGACTGCTACGAGATCGACCGGTTTGTCGGCGACCAGATCGCCGAGACCAACCCGGCCATCCTCGATATCGCCCGGGAGCAGCGGGCATTCCTTGTCCGCGCCGTGGAGTACCTCGTCACCCAAGCCGGCATCCGCCAGTTCCTGGACGTGGGCACCGGCCTGCCCACCGCGAACAACACCCATGAGGTCGCCCAGCGCCTCGCCCCCGAGACACGGATCGTCTACGTCGACCACGACCCTGTTGTGCTGGTCCACGCCGAGGCGCTGCTCACCAGCACCGCCGAGGGCGCAACCGACTACATCGACGCCGATCTGCACCATCCCGACGCAATCCTGGAACACGCCACCAAGACGCTCGACCTAACCCAGCCGGTGGCGCTGGTGCTGTTGGGGATCACCGCCCACGTCACCGACGACTCCGTCTACGAGATAGTCGGCCGCCTGATGAGTGCCCTGCCCTCGGGCAGTTACCTCGTCCTCTGCGACGACACCGAGGTGATCAACCCGCAGCAGATGCGCGGCATGATCGAGCAGTGGAACGAGGCGAGCGACAACCCCCGCGTCAACCGCAGCCCGGAGCAGCTTGGCCGATTCTTCGACGGTCTTCAGCTGCTGGAGCCCGGCCTGGTCTCCGTTTCGCGTTGGCGCCCCGCGGGGACGGGTGGGGAAACACCTGCCGAGGTCGACGACTTCGGCGGTGTGGCACGCAAACCATAGGAAACCGGCCTCGGGGAACGTCGGTCCGGCGGAAGATCCCTGAGCTGCTCCGGGCGTCGACAACTTCACGCTCATGCCAGTGGAGTTTCTGACCGACGAGCAGGCCGGGTCGTACGGCAAGTTCAATGAGGAGCCGACCCCGGCCGGAGCTGGAGCGGTTCTTCTTTCTGGACGACGAGGACCGCAAGTTGATCGCGAAACGGTGCGGGGACCACAGTCGGCTCGGATTCGCCCTCCAGATGTGCACCGTGCGCTATATCGGCCGGTTCCTCCTGGGTGTCCCGCTCGACGTGCCGTGGGTCGTGGTCGAGCACCTGGCCGCGCAGCTCGACGTCGAGGACGTCTCGTGCGTGAAGCGGTACACCGAGCGCAAGCCGACGGCGTACGAGCATGCGTGGGAGATCCGGGTCGCCTATGAGTACCATAGACGCCCTCCGCCTGCCGGCCAGCGGCTGTGCCACTCGGGGCGAACGCAAGGAAGGCGCCGGTGGTGCCCGAATGCAGGATTTGGTCTCTCGCTTCCACGGGCATCGGGCTGGTTTCGTCGCCTCCGACCGAACCTCGACCAGATCTACTTCAACTTCCCTGGCATCGCGTTGGTGGCCGCCTCGGGTGACAGCGGTTTCAAGGTCCACTGGCCCGCCGCCTCCCAGTACGTCACCGGTGCCGGCCGAACCCGCCTCGACCGTGTCCGCCGGTCGGTGCACGGCCCGCAGAGGCGGCGGGAAGACTGGTACGAATCTGCATGGACCGGCGCCGGCTCCGGCTGCTCTCAGTTC
The DNA here is from genome assembly GCF_014257025.1 of Streptomyces cupreus. Taxonomy (GTDB): domain Bacteria; phylum Actinomycetota; class Actinomycetes; order Streptomycetales; family Streptomycetaceae; genus Streptomyces; species Streptomyces cupreus. Next base: position 29,849 of record NZ_JACMSF010000028.1, on the reverse strand, counting down.
CAGCCGAAGCCTCCGTGGCAGACAGATCCCCTCTGCCCCCGGCGCACGGTCGCCGACCCGGTAACCGGCCTCGCCGTATACGACACCTTTCAGCACGGGGGCTGGGTAGTGGTCGGCGGTACCAGCCTGTCCGGCCCGCTGATCGCCGCCAGTTACGCCTTGGCGGGCACCCCGGGGCCGAACGACCGCCCCAACTCCTACCCCTACGCCAACCGCCGGTTCTTCTGGGACATCGACCAGGGCAGCAACGGTTCATGCGGCGGCACCTACCTGTGCACAGCCGTCATCGGCTACGACGGCCCCACCGGCGTCGGCACCCCCGCGGCGTCCGGGGCTTCTGTGAGCCGGGAGAACTTCGGACGAGGCCCGGCGCGCATGGATCTCTTGCGGGGCTGGCTGCCCGGCTCCCGGCCCGTCCCTCGGACCACACGGCTTGCGAATCGGGGACGTACGGTCGGCGCTGAAGCTGGTGAACGTGTCCCCGGCGTCTGAAGTATTCGAGTTCATGCAGCAGCACCGCTTACTCCGGACGGCGGCGAGGCGACGCACACCCGGGCAGTGCCGGTGGAGCTGGGAAAGATCGAGGAGTACGTGCTGCGGCTCTACCCGTTCGCCGGCACCTTCCAGCCGGGCCACCGCCTGGTGGTGGGACTGTCCAACGACAAGCCGCTGGCCGACACCCACAACTCTCTGCTCCCGCCAGACGCCTTCCACCTGCCGGTGGGCCCACCGGTCACGCACAAGATCTACCGAGACGCCGAACACCCCCTCCCGCCTCGTGCTGCCGTTCACGATCATCACGACGGACGGGTCTGCCGGCCACGAGCAGAGAACAGCCAGTCAGCCGTTGCCAGGGCTGGGGGATGCCCTCTTCGGTACCGCCCGGTGGCCGTCCGCCTAGATTGCCCCGCACAACAGGTGTCCGTGGCGGCGCAATCGCCCTGGGCGGCATGGTGGGGCGTCGAAGGCACCGGCTGCCACATGGGTAGCCGCCTGGCCGTCATGAGGTCCGTTGCCTGCGCCACGTTGGGGCTGGGCCAGCGGTGCCTCCATGAGGGTCTGGTGGGGGAGCGGAGTGGTGATGTTCTTGCTGTCCGGCACGCTGAAAGGTTCATGAGCGTTGTGGAACTGATCCGCCCGGCCGACGAGCGAAGCGTGGATACCAGCCGTCCGGCTGGTGAGGAGCGTTGTTCGCTTTCGCTGGCCGGCGACCCGGGAGGTCCTGGAGGCGGTGCGGGGACGCTCGGCCGAGCGCGAGGGCGTGGCTGAGTGTTCCGCGTTTCCCTGCGTTCCTGGTTGATCCTCGCCGTGCCCGTTGTGGGTCTGTTGGTGCTGGCGTATTCCACTGCAACGTCCCAGCAGCGCGCATCCGCGGAACTGCCGACTCCCGCAGAGCCGTTGCAGGACAGTCCGCTCCGCGGCGGCGGCACGGCCCAGCTCTCAAGGTGCGGCGTGGACGATTGGCCGCGGCCGGCACCGCGGGGGAAAGGCGAGCGGGGCGAGGACCCGCAGCTGGTGCTCACCGGCTGGGGCTACTACGACCCGGGGTCGAAGGTGCCGGGCGAGCCCCGATTCACCGTCCATGCGGCCATCCGGACAGGCGACCGGCCCCTGGTGCTCGACGCACCGCTGGCCAAAGGCCGTGTCACGCTGGATCTCTACGGACCGCACGGTGAGGGCCGCCGCGCCTCGGCCCGCGGGCTCACCGCGACGGTCGTGGACAGCGGTTACATGGGCAAGCCTGTCAAAATGCCGGCGTCCGGCAGTTTCCGTGTCGATCCTGGCAAGGAGTTGCTCCTGGACGTGGAGCTGCCTGCCGGGGCCGTGTGTCCCGGCCACAGCCTGCGCAGCATCAACAAGTGCTCGCCTGAGAACACCAACGACGTCGCGGACTGCCCGGTGCTGGCCCTTACGCTCGCCGACCCGGCGATCCGTGCGTACCGCGCCGAGACGACGGGTGTCAGCTCCGCCGACTCCCTCAGCGACCGGCTTGTCGCGGTTTCCCTGGAACCGAACATCTCCCAGGTGTGAGTAGTCCCAACGAGTTTCTGTCCCTTGCTGCTCCGAAGACTCCAGCCGCGTAGTCCTGGCGCAACGCAACACGGCTCGTCCCGCGTGCTTCACAGCTTCTGGGGAAGGTCCGATGCCCCAGTGCGGATGGGGGCTCGATGCGTCATCTGTTCGGCGGGGAGCCGGATCACTCCGAGCTGGGCTGCGATCTCTTGCAGGCACGCCGGTTCCAGGGCGGCCAGTGGGGCAATGACGTCCTCGGTGAAGCCGTGGGCCAGGGAGCGCTTGACCAGGTCGACAGGCGGCGGGGAGGTGGTGGCCGCGGCGAGGGCCAGGCAGTAGGCGGCGTCGTCCTGGAGGTCGTCGATGAGGGGGAGTGCCTCGGTCAGGAGGCCTGCCTCCAGCATCGCTTTGATCATGTCGGTCAGCACGACCTCGGCCAGCACTTCGCTCAGTCGGCGGGCTTCGGCGTGAAAGCGATCCCACAGGCGCAGGCGGACGACTGTTTCCACCGGCACGGTTTGGGTTCCGTAGTCGGCGCCCGTGACCAGGGTCGCGTGCTGGAGCGTATCCAGGAGGCGGGTGAAATCGTCGGTGAGGCCGGTGGCCAGGCACGCTGTGGTGAGCCAAGGACGGGCCCAGAGGCCGCTTTCCAGCGTTACGCCGGGGTCTGCGGTTCGGGCGAGTAGAGCCGTGACATCGCGGCACAGGTGCTGGTGGCCGGCGTCGCACATCTCGACGATCATTGCGGCTGCCAGTTCCTGACAGCGGGCTGGGCCCCGCGGGGAACCCGAGGGCATGGTCAGGGCCGTTTCGTGGATCAGGGAGATCGCTGAGGGGATGTCGTCCGACACCAGGTGCGCACGGAACTGGAGTGTGCGGCCGGGAAGGTCGGTCTTGGCGAGCCGGCGTGCCAGAGCGAGGGCCGTTTCGGCGTGCCCGGCGCGGAGGTGGAGGGAGATGAGCTCGTGAGTGACGCGGGTGCGCCAGCCTGCGACGCTCGGGTCCGTGGACTTCTCGATGCCTTCGGTCACCTGGGCGATGAGCAGATCGAGATCGGCGGTGCGGTGATTGCCGTGCGCCGCGACAGCCGTGGCGGCGTGCAGCAGTATGTCGATGCGGTCGAGCTGATCTGCCTCGACCCCCTTCGCGATCGTCAGGGTGTGGTCGAGGCGGTCAAGCCGGGCGGCTGTGCTTGCCACAGCCTGCGCCTCCCACCTGGTATGGCTGTCGTCGCTGTCCTGCAGCACCGTGTGAAGGGCCAGTTCCAGGGCCGGCATGGCCAGGTCCGCTCGTCCGGCGGTGTCAGCGGCCCGGGCGAAGGCCGCCAGGACGGTGGGCGGCGGCGTGTTCCTGGTCTCGTCGAGGGCAGCCTCCACCTCGCGTGCCACGACAGCGGCGTTCTGGGGCGTATCGGAGTCGAGCAGCCCCAGGGCGGTCTCTGCGAGGTGGTCCGCACGGACGGAGGGGTTGGCGATGTCCTGGGCCAGAGAGACTGCCAGCGAGAGGTGGCCGTTGATCAGGGCTGACGCTGCGGCGTCGGCGAGCAGCTCGTCGGAGGCCCCGGGTCGGCGAGGATCGAGGCCGTGGGCGGCGAGGGCCTTATAGGCGAGCTCGTCAAGATCGAGACCGGGAGAGGACTGGGCGGGCAGGGCGAGCAGGTGGCGGGCCCGGTCCTCGTCCTGGTAGGGGGCTGATTCCACGAGTTCGGAGGCGGTGAACTCATGGTTCAAGGCGGTGAGGAGCACCTCGGGCACGTTACGGCGGCCTCCCTTGGCGAAGTGCTCGCCGCAGGCGGTGAGGAGGGCTCGTTTCCTGTCGTCCCGGTCCAGGTCGGCGAGGTGCTGGACGAGGCGGTCGAGGTCGCCGAGCGCGGCGAACGCCGGCGCGAGGAGGCCGCAGAAGTCGGGGCGGTCCTCGGCATCGGCGTGTGCGATGGCCTCCTCGATGAGGGTCCGTGTCAGCGCGGGATCGATCTCGGCCAGGGTGTCGGCGACGGTGGTGAGGGACCAGCCTCGCTCGTCGCCGCTGTCGGTGAGGGCTTCGCGAGCGAGATCGGCGGCGGCTGGTTCGCCGTGCCGCGCAAGCGGGAGGGCTGCGCGCACCGTATGTGCCATCCGCTCCAGGGACAACCTCCCCGGTACGGCCATGGCTTCGTGGATGAGGTTCCGTGCCTCGGCCGGCCGGCTGTCCAGCAGGTGCTCGCCGATCGCCAGCAGAGCGTCGGCCTGCACGTAGACGTTCTGCAGGGTACGGGCGAGCTGGATGCCCTCCTCGGCTCGGCCGAGGCGTACCAGCAGCAGCGGATACGTGGCGGGCATGGTGAAGTTGTCGGCCTCGATTTGCCTGCGGAGCAGTGACACCCGCGTCAGCAGGGTGAGGTCGCAGTCGGGGGCCGCCTCGAGGAGCCTTGCTGCGTTGGACAGTTCGGACAGGGCGGCCAGATCGCCGTCGGTGCGGCGGCGGAGGAGGGCGCGGCGCGCGGGGGAGGCCAGGGCTGCCAGCGTTCGGCCGGCGCCTTCGGTGAGCAGGAGGGTCGGGTACGCCTCGGTCAGGTAGTCCGGGGTGTCGTCGGGCCAGTTGGCCGTGGCGAAGCCGAGGGCCCAGTCGTCGATGGCGGTGCGGGTGTGGGTGAACTCCTCGGGTTCCAGGTCCTCCTGGACTGCGGCGGCCAGGGTGTCATGGGCGAGGGTGTACCGGGTCGGTGTACCGGGGCGCGGTTCCACGACCCGGGAGAGCTGTCGTTCCAGGGTCCTGCGGATCGTCAGCGGGGAGTCGTTGACGATCGAGGCGATGTCCCTGTTGCTCAGCGCGCCGCCGGCGGCCGTCATCGTGGTCAGGACGGTGCGCGGGAGAGGTTCGGTGAGCAGGTGATCCAGCTCTTGGCGGGCGCGCAGGAGCAGGCTTTTCGCTGCGGGGAATGGTGTCAGCGTCTGGCGGCGGCAGGTGCGCAGCGGGTGGTTGCCGTCGACGTCGAGCGGCAGGTCGGAATGGCGGCTTGTCACCAGGACGTGTGCGGTCGGACCGAGCGTGGTCGGGAGCTGCGCGGCGATGCTGGGCTCGGCCAGCTCGCGGTAGTCGTTCTCGTCCAGGCCGTCGACGAGCAGCAGCAGGGACCGTCCGGGGATCCGCATCGCGCGTCCCCAGAGGCTGAGGAAGGCGGCCGCGTCCGGTTCGGCGGGCGGGAACTCGCCCAGCAAGGCGGCGAGTTGATCACACATGGCCCGGTGGAACTGCTGGACGCGCATCTGCCCATCGCGCCGTGAGATGACGAACGACACCACGTCCAGCGCGGGGTGGGACCCCGTGGCGAAGTGGGTGACCAGCGAGGTCTTTCCGGCCCACGGACCGGCGACGAGCATGAGGTAGGGGTCCGGCCCGGTCGCGAACGTCAGGAGGTCGGTGAGTTCCCGGTCGCGGCCGGTCAGTTCGGCGCACCGGGCTGCGTACTGACGAAGCATCGCCTCGTAGGCCGGGCGACGCCGCTCCGTCCCGCTCAGGGTTTGTGGCAAGACGCCGTGCGATGCCAGCAGTTGACGTGCTGCGGTGGCGCTCGGTTCGGGCTCGCGCTCGCCTTCCGCGCGCGGCTCGTACGCGCCGATCACAGTAGCCAGTCGTACGGCCTCCAGCGCGCCCGAGTGGGCCGACTCCACGACGACGCCGACGGCCGACGCTTCACAGACGACGCCCGCTCCCGAGAAGCCGCTCCAGTCGCGTGCTTCCAGGCGGCGGCCGTCCGCCCGATGCAGCAGCAGGCGGCCCCGCTTCACACTCGACCCGAGCGGGATCACCCCGTCGATCTGGTCGCTGTCGCGCCAGGTCGCCGTGTCCGTGTCCGTCCAGCTCTGATGGCGCGGAAAGCCGATCGCGGTGAACGCAAGCCGTCCGTCAGTCTCGTCCGGTACGACTCCGATGGCCATCGGCGCGACCTCGTCGAGGGGGACGTCCGGAGCGAGTTCGACAAGCGCGACGTCCAGCCGGTCACCTCGCCACACCGTCCGGCCGGTGACGACGATCTCGTCGGGGGCGCCGCCGGACAGTCGCACCCTGACCAAGCCACCGCCCTCAACCACATGCCCGGCCGTCACCACCAGGGATGTCGCCAGCCGCAGCCCCGAGCCGTACCCGGTACCGCCGTCCTGCTCGACCAGGACTTCGGCACACCGCCCGGCGAGTGAGTCCACCACCGGCCTCAGCGCGGGAGTTCAGGCAGCCGGTCGGTGACCGACAGCGGTCGGCCTGCGTCGTCGGTGGGAGCAAGGGTCATCCGCACACGCTGAGTCCGGCCGCCGCTGTGCTTGCCGTCGGCGCCCGCCTCGACCACCCACAGCTTCAGCCCGCCGCGCCCGCTTGCCTCCCGCGCCATCGTGACCTCGAACTCCAGCTCCACAGCCCCGACGCCGAACTTGACCCCGCGGCCCGCCCCTTCCTGCTGTGCGGTCTCCAACTGATCGCGGACTACGCGGATGTAGTCGGCCAGCGGCACGCCCTCGGGATCGCTCATCAGATGCTGCCTCCACCTATGTCGATGTCACGAGTCTGCCAGGCGTCCACCTTGTTCGTATGCGAACCGGATGTGTTTGACCTTGACACGCCCAGGTCTACGAGCGAGTCCCGGCCAGTGCGGACGAGTTGAGGTGCAGCCCCACGACGGTTCGCCGTTGGTTGCATCGCTTCAACCGCGCTGGCCAGGACGGGGCTGGAGGATCTGGGCGGTCAGGACCGCAAGCGCCCAGCTCAACGCCCGAGCTCGGCCCTGGCCCTGGGTATGGGAAGACCTGCACCTTCAACCCGCGTCTTACGGCGCCGGTATGTGTACACCGTTTGAGGAATCCACCGCTAGCCCGGCCAGGCCGCCAGTAGTCGCCAGGCAGTGGAGGTCACTGGCTCGGGAGCTCCGCCGCGTCGCCGTGCGCAGGACGCCCGACGCTCACGCCGTGTGCAGGCGCAGGCCGTAGCGGTTCAGGATCTCGTTGACCGGCTGGTACCACGTCTGGCCGCCGCTGGAGCAGTTGCCCCACCCGCCGGAGGTGACGCCCTGGGCCTGGTCGCCGGAGATGAAGGAGCCTCCGGAGTCGCCCGGTTCGGCGCACACGCTGGTCTTGGTGAGCTGGTGCACAGCGCCCTGGCTGTAGTTCACCGTCTCGTTCTTCGCGAGGACGGTCCCGCAGTGCCAGCGCGTCGTGGAACCGGAGCGGCAGATCGACGCACCGACGGGAGCCTCGTTCGAGCCGCGCACCAGTTGGTCGGGGACCGTGCCCCAGCCGAGCACCACGGGCACGGTCCACCAGCCGTTGCCCACACTCACCCAGGCGTAGTCGTTTTCCGGGAATGACGAGCCCTGGAAGGTGCCGACGGCGGTGTGGTCCCAGCCCCTGACCGCAGCGCCGCTCTGCCCGCAGTGGCCGGCGGTGACGAAGCCGCCATGGACCGAGAAGCCTATGGAACAGCGGACGTTGCCCGTGTAGTAGGGGTCGCCGCCGACGGTTCCGGCGGCGAACGGCTGGGGAGGCGCGTTCACTTCGCGGATCTGGACGGGGCCGGCCCTGAGCGCCCCTTCCACGAAGGATCTGACATCGTTATCAGAACGCTGTGATGCGACGACGTCCACCACCACGCGGTTGGCCTTGTGGTCCACCCGCCACGCGGCGACGCCTTTGGGCGCTTCGGCCTTGTCGAGCTGCTTCTTCGTGGCGTCCAGCCGGGCCGCGGAATAGACGGCTTGGCGGACGTCGGCGCCCGCGGCGCGTAGTTCCCCGGCCAGCGCCGGATCGGTCGTGGCGACCGTCAGTCTGCCGGTGTCCGCGTCGAACCAGCTGCCCGCGTAGGAGCTGCCGGCCAGGCTCTTGACGCGCCGATCCACGGTGATCGCATGCCGCTCCGCCGACAGCCGGTGCTCGGCTTCGGACTTCGTCAGGTGCAGGTCCCGCTGCATCGCCTGCACGAGCCCCGGCGACATCTCGGGCACGCCGGGTGCGGCCTGGGCGGTGGGGGTGAGGGAGGCGCCTGCGGCTCCGAGGGCGAGCAGCAGAGCGGCAGCAGGGCGTGATTGCATGTGGCGCATGGGGGTTGCTTCCTTCCGTTCGCTGTGGGGGTATGCCGGCTGACAGCAGCAGGCGCGCGGACGGTGAGAGCGCTCTCAACGCTAGCCGGGAGGTTACGCCGACATCGACAACTGGTCCATACCTACGTCCAGTTGAGCTTCGGCAGGACGAGAAGGCAGGAGAGAGAACCAGCCACCGTTTTCCACCAACTGGTCAGCCGACAGAGCCGGTTAAGCAGAGCAGGCGCTGACGGGGGGAGCGGAAACTGAATCACCTGGCGGTTCGTCTTGGGTGACGAGCCGAGCGGATGGAAAGCCAGGTGGAGCGGTCGTACAGCGGTGTGACATCGAGGGTGAAAGCAGCAGTGCCCAGGTGGGCGCTGCGCTGGGCCAGGCAGCGGCTTCCGGGCGAGGGTGGTGAGGCGGAGGCGAGGCGCCGGTGGGTCGGGACGCGGGGGCGAGTGCCCGCCGTGTTCGCGGTGCTGACGGCCGGGCTGCTGGCGTTCCACCGATCGGTGCCCAACTCCCCTGGCCGTCTGGGCAGTTTGCTGGATGTGTTCCTGCCCTGGCTTGGCCTGGTGGTCCTGGTACTGCTCGGCCTGGGCCTGCTGCGCCGTTCGGCCACCGCTCTGGTTGCTCTGCTCCTGCCGGTGGCAGCCTGGACGTACCTCTTCAGCGGTCTGCTCTTGCCCGGGGCGAAGGCCGGACCGCACGAGCTGGTGGTCGTGCAGCACAACGTCAGTGACGAGAACACCGACCCCGTGGGCACGGCCCGCGCCCTGGCCGACGCAGGGCCCGATCTCATAGCGTTGCAGGAGTTGGTGTCCCAGGAGCTGCAGGCCTACGAGAAGACTCTCGCCCCGGACTACCCGTACCACGCGGTCCGGGGCACCGTCGGCCTGTGGTCGAAGCACCCGCTCACCGATCCCCGGCCACTGGACATCAAACCGCAGGGGCTCGCAGGGCCCTGGAGCCGCGGGCTGCGGACCGTGGTCCACACACCGCGCGGCGAGATCGCGGCGTACGTCGCGCACCTGCCCTCGGTGCGCATCCGGGTGAGCGGCCTCGCATCCTCCTGGCGCGACGAGAGTGCCGACCTGCTGGGCAAGGCCATCGCCGCTGAGCAGCTGAAGACGGTGATCTTGCTGGGCGACCTCAACGGCACGGTCGACGACCGCGGGTTGGCCCCGCTGACCTCACGGATGAACGTGGCGGAGCGCGGGTTCGCCTTCAGCTTCCCCGCCGACTTCCCCCTGGCCCGGATCGACCAGGTCATGGCCTGCTCGGCAACCGTCGCCCACATTGGCACCCTGCCCGCCACCGGCAGCGACCACCTGCCGGTCGCCGCCCGGATCGCGCTGACATCCGTGCGGTAGCCGGGCTCATCCACCCCTGGACGACAAACAGCTCTACGGTCGACGGGGCCCGGGGAACCGCGGCGACGGCACGGTGCCGAGCGGTCATGTCTTCGCAAACGCCGCCTCACGGTGGTGTTGGCCTTGGTGTACGCCATGATCGCCGGGGGAGTGGCGCTGGCGCTGCTTGCCTTGGACGGGAACGCCGTAGGAGGCGAACCACTGTCGGCCCCCTCCTCGTACGTACTCACGCCCCGCTGCCACGGGCCGCCTGCGCAGGCCGGGACACGATGCTCATGGCCTGAGCTGCTGACGCCGACACCCTCACCGAGGCGGCCGCGTGGATGCCGTCAGCGCAGGGTGCCAATGGAGACTGCGACGTGCTGTGGGCAGTGGCCAGTGGCGTGTTCTGCGGCACGGCCGCGCACGCGTGCACCGTAGTCCCGTACGGACCGCGGCGTGAAGGGACCGATGCACCAGGCGGTCCTGGCCCGGCTCGTCGTCGCGCGCCGCCGCGTCGTGCCCGTGTCCCGGCTCGTGGAGGACCTCTGGGACCGAGCCGTCGGCCGACGCCGTCAGCACGCTTCGTACCTTCGTGGCGGCGCTGCGCCGTGCCCTGGAACCCGACCGTCCCCCGAGGGTCCGGCCCCTTGTACTGGTCACCGAGGGCCCGGGCTACGCCCTCAAGGCCGCCGAGGAGGACGTGGACGCATGGCGTTTCGAGCGAGCCGTCCGCGCGGCCGGGGAGTTGCCTCCCAGGCCGTGGGCGGACTCACCGAGGCGCTGAGCTGGTGGCGCGGCCCCGCCTACGCTGGCATCGGCGAGGCCTCCCGGTGCGCTCCGAGCGCTCCCGGCTCGCCGACCTGGAGTGCCAGGCAGTCGAGGCCCGGGCCGAGGCGCACCTCGCCCTGGGCGCCGCCGCCGAGGCGGTACCCGAGCTGGACACCTACGTCAGCGAGCACCCGTGGCGGGAAAATGCCTGGCACCTGCTCGCCTTGGCCCTGTACGGGTCGGGACGCCACAGCGACGCACTGTCCGTCGTCCGCCGTGCCCGGCGCACGCTGAGCGACCAGGTGGGCATCGAACTCGGACCGAGACTGCGCCGACTGGAGAGCGACTTGCTGCGGCAGGCGGACCACCTCGACCCCGGCCCGGGCGGTCCGGCCGCCCAGGTCTGGGCGCAGGCGACCGCCGCCTACGAACGCGCTGTCCCCTCGTACGCCCGCACCCGGCTGGAATCCACCGCGGGACTGATGCGGGACCTGGCGGTGACCGGGGGCGGAGGCCTGGAGGCGGCGCAGCGCCATCGGGTCGCCGCGGTGGCTGCGGCCGAACAACTCGGGGACCCGGAAACCACCGCCCGCGTCATCGGCATTTACGACGTGCCCGCGGTATGGACCCGCTCCGACGACCCCGAACAGGCTCAGTGGCTGGTGGCCGCGGCCGAGCGCCCCTGCGCACGCTGCCGCCGGACGGCCACGAGGCGGCCCGCTGCCGACTGCTGGCCACCATCGCCGTGGAGTCCCGCGGAACCCTGCCCACCGACCGGCCGGCCTCGGGCGGACAAGCCCGGGCCTTCCAGGCCGCCCGGCAGGCCGAGCAGCTCGCGCGAGGGCTGGACGACACCTCCCTGCCGGCCTTCGCGTTGAACGTGGTGTTCATGCAGACCTTTCACCGCGCCGGACTGGCGGCACGCCGGGACGTCATCGGCGCGGAGATCATCTCCGTCTCCGGGCGGGGCGGCCTGGTGACATACGAGATCCTCGGTCACCTCGACCGGCTCCAGTCGCGCTGCGCGGTGTCCGACTTCACCGGGGCCGACCAGCACGCGAGCGCCGCCGACCGGTACGGCCTTCCCCTCGTCGCAGTGTTCACCACCTGGTACCGCGCCCTGCGCACCGCCATGACCCAGCCGCTGCCCGTCGCCGAGGCGGCCTACCGGGAGGCCGGCACGCTCCTGGCGGCGCCGGAATTCCGGGCCTGCCGCACGGTCTGCTGCCCCTGGTCGAACTGAGTCTGCACCTGCGCCACGGCCTCCCGCCGGTGGTGGACGCCGAGACCGACTGGGGACCCTACGAGACCTGGGCACGCCCCCTCCTCCTGGTGGCCGCGGGCGACACCCACGCGGCGCGCGCCTGCCTGCGGGGTATCGCCTCTCCGCCCCGTGACCTCATGTTCGAGGCCCTGTGGTGTCTGGTGGCCACGGCGGCCACCGCCGTCGGCGACCGCGAGGCGATGCAACGAGCCGCCCAGCAGCTTCAGCCGGCGGCCGGTGAACCGGCGGGCGCGCAGAGCGGACTGCTCACCTTCGGGCCAGTCACGCAGTACTTGGCGGAGCTGTCCGAGCAGGGCGGGTGACGGTGCTCGGTGCTGAACACCCGGGTTCGTCCCGCGCTTTTGACGAGCGCGGCACAGAGGTCCGTAAAGGACACACGACCCTTGGGACGAGAGGGTGAGAACGGGGTACCCGGTGGGACCTGGAGGTCCTGGCTGTGGAACTCGACGCATGGCTGCTGACCGCGGCGGAACGCGGCAACGGCGCGACGTGTCTGGACAGGCGCCGATCGGATGCAGCGGCATGGTCGTACGGGAACGCGGTGCGCCCTCTCATCCACGGTGCGACGTACTTCGCGGAACTTCTGCGCGCGATCCGTGCGCAGCGCGCCGGGGACCTGCTCATGTTCACTGACTGGCGGGGCGACCCCGACGAGCGCCTGGACGGTCCGGGGAGCGAGATCGGTACCGTCCTGGGCGAGGCGGCCGAACGCGGCGTGATCGTCAAAGGTCTGATCTGGCGCTCTCACCTGGACCGCTTGCAGTTCAGTGAGGCCGAGAACCGCCACCTCGGCGAAGAGATCGAGACGGCGGGCGGGGAGTGCCTGCTCGACATGCGGGTACGCCCGGGCGGATCGCACCATCAGAAGTTCGTCGTGCTCCGGCATGCCGGCCGCCCCGAGCTCGACGTCGCGTTCGCCGGCGGCATCGACCTGTGCCACAACCGGCACGACGACGCGGCCCACCGCGGCGATCCCCAGCCACTGCGGATCGCGACCGCGTACGGACCGCATCCACCGTGGCACGACGTCCAATTGGCGATACGTGGACCGGCCGTCGGCGACATCGAGGCCTGCTTCCGTGAACGCTGGACGGACACGGCGCCGCTCAGCCGTAGCCCGCTCGTCCGCCTGCGGGAACTCGTTCACGGAGAGGACACCGAAGCCGATCCGCTGCCGCCTCAGGCACCGGACCCGTCACCCTGCGGCACCGCCACAGTCCAGGTCCTGCGTACCTACCCCAACCGGCTGTTGCGCGGCTACGACTTCGCCCCCGACGGCGAGCGCAGCATCGCGCGCGGCTACCGCAAGGCGCTGCGGCGAGCCCGTGCCCTGATCTACCTGGAGGACCAGTACCTGTGGTCGCCGCGCGTGGTGGAATGCTTCGCCGATGCGCTGAGCGCCAACTCCGGCCTGCGGCTGATCGCGGTCGTCCCCTCCTTTCCCGAACAGGACGGCCGGCTGACCCTGCCGATGAATCTGGTCGGCCGGATCGGTGCCCTGGACAGGCTGCGGCGCGCTGGGGGCGGCCGGGTGGCTGTGTACGGGCTGGAGAATCGTGCCGGGACACCGGTGTACGTGCACGCCAAGGTGTGCGTGATCGACGACGTCTGGGCCTGTGTCGGGTCGGACAACGTCAATATGCGCTCCTGGACCCACGACTCCGAACTCGCCTGTGCCGTCCTGGACGAGTGCGTGGACCCGCGTGAGCCTCGCGACCCCGGCGCCCTCGGGGACGGCGCTCGCCGCTTCGCCAGGAATCTGCGCTTGGAGTTGTCGCGCGAGCACCTGGATTGCGAGGACGTGGACATGGAGAACCCCCGGGCCCCGCACGAGACTGACGAGCTCTGCGACCCCGGGCGCGCCTTCGCCGCCTTTGCGCAGAGCGCCGCAGCACTGGACGCCTGGCACGCCAACGGTCGTCACGGCCCTAGGCCACCGGGGCGCCTGCGGACCTACCGCTCGGCGAGCGTTTCGCGTACGGCAGCGACACTCTCCAGGCCGCTGCACCGCCTCCTCGCCGACCCGGACGGCCGGCCCTTCGGACTGCGGCGCCGCAACGAGTACTGAGCAGCTCCCGGGCAGAAGCAGGAATGCGGCCTGGACGACTACCAGGTCCGCCGCCATCCCGGCCGGCACCGCCACATGACCCTGGCCATGGCCGCCCACGCCTGCCTGACCGTCCTGCGGGCCCTGCTCATCGACGCTTCTCCGAGTGGACGAAGGCCAGGGTGTGGGCCAAGCTCCACTGCCTGGTCCTCGGCGAGCTCGGCTCCCGCAGCGAGTTGGACTGGTCCCGCTGCGCGATCGACTCGGTGAACATGCGGGCTCTGAAAAAGGGGGACCTGACAGCTCCGAATCCTGTGGACAGGGGCACGTACGGTTCGAAGATCCACTTGATCACTGAGCGGACCGGTCTGCCCTGTCCGTCGGAATCTCGGGGGCGAACCTGCACGACAGCCAGGCTCTGATCCCCCTGGTGAAGGGCATACCACCGATCCGGTCCCGCCGAGGGCGCCGACGACGCAGGCCGGACAAGCTGCACGCCGACAAGGGCTACGACTACTCCCACCTGCGACGATGGTTACGCGGACGCGGCATCAACCACCGCATCGTCCGCAAGGGCATCGAGACCTCGACGCGACTGGGCCGTCTGCTATCGCAGGCTCGACACCCAAGTGTGCCGCTAATTCGATGGCGCGCATCGAACGGTACGCCCACGCTGGTCACCGTGGCAGAACCCAAGCACCAGATCCGCGCCCTGTACACGGCTTCCACGGTCACTGTCTACCAGGCGTACGGGCCGGAGATCGGCCTTCCCGCGGCCCGGGACGGTCGCTTCCCGGCGGCCTGGCAGCGGGACCGGATGACATGGATCAAGCCCTCCTTCCTCTGGATGATGTACCGCTGCGGATGGGGCTCCAAGGACGGCCAGGAAACTGTCCTCGCCATCGAGATCACCCGAGAAGGCTTCGAGTGGGCACTGGAACATGCCTGCCTGGCCCACTATGAGCAGGGGCTGCATCCTGACCGCACGACCTGGAAACGCCAGTTGAAGCGGTCTCCGGCCCGGGTCCAGTGGGACCCGGAACGTGACCTGCACCTGCGGCCGCTTCCTCACCGCTCGCTGCAGCTCGGTCTCACAGGAGAAGCCGCACACCGCTACGCGGACGAGTGGACGGTCTGCATCACCGACATCACCACACTTGCGCACACGATTCACGACCACGTACGGGACGGGGACCTGACTGCAGCACGACGCCTCCTACCCGCAGAGCATTCCTACCCAGCGCCCGAAGGAGGCTTGGACCACTTGCACCGGTGAGCGGAGCCGCCAATTGAGATGCGCCTTTACGCTCCCAGACGGCGACGAAGTTCTTCCGTTCCGTGCAACCGAAGGCGTACCTAACGTGTCTCAGTTCCCGCAACGCGCGTAAACGCGCCATATGGGCCCAGAGCCCAGGAACGGGGAACCACGTTGAGGAACGCAACAAGAGTCGCACTGGCCTGCCTGATCGGTGCCGGCATGGTCGCCACCACAGGCGCGGCCGCCCAGGCCGCCCCGGCGACGGAGCACGGATCCACGCCGGAGCAGACGATCGAGAAGGGGTACGCCCTGTCCTGCACCGGGCAGTCCGGAGGCGTCACCGTCACGGTGGACCTCTACCAGAACTCCGCGTTCGGCTCGCACGCCAGCCTGTCGGTCGAGACACCGCACGCGGAGTACGGCGGCGGTTACGGACCGGAGGACACCACGCTCTTCTCCAACGGGACGATCGCGGCCGAGATCCCGGTCAAGACGTTGGACGACACGGCCGAACCGGTAGGTGACGCCGTCATCAGCGGCACCTACGCGGCCGCGGGACAGCCCGAGCGCGTGCACGAGGTCATCGAGGACCCGGCGCACCACTACGTCATCACCACGGGCACCAACACACAGCTCCGGACGGTGGCGGCGGTGGATGTACTCGGCGAGCGGGTCCCGCTGTCCTGCTCCACCGCCTTCGCATTCGACCTCAAGGTGTGGCGGCTGGCTCCGGGTCAGAACTGAGCAACGGTTGTGCATGACCGGCCGTCGGCGCGCCGGCGGCCGGCGTCTGTCCCGAACAGCGCCGAAGCCCGAACTCCAGGCGGCCGGATCGCCCAGCACCCGCCGTCACCAGGTCCGCAAACGGCGCAAGCGTGAGCTGGGCTGGCCGCTGACTGGCACTCTGTTCGGGGCGCCGTCGTCAGGTCATCGCGGTTACCTGTGGACGGCCGCTCCGTCGACTGCCTCAGGTAGGGCGAGTACGAGCTGTTCCGGTGCCGGCCAGTCGCTGCCGGTCCGGAGAGAGTCGGCCAATGCGAGCCGACGGTCCACGCCTCAGGCGGTAGGTCCACTCCACATCCGGCCGTCCGCAGATCAGGCAGGACTGGTCATGCCAGATGATCTCGCTGATGTGGTAGGCGACCATGGGAAACTTCGTCCGCGATTTCTCGTGCGCGCCGAAGTCGCGGCTAACTGGCCCTAACAAAGCTTCTGGACGTGCTGGTGGGTGATCAGGCAGACGGCGAGTCCGAGGAACCGTAGGCGGCGGAAGCCGTGCAGCCAGGAGATCGTCCGCTCGACGACCCAACGGAAGGTGCCCAGGCCGGTGCCGTGCGGTTGTCCCCGCTGGGCGATCGCGGGCCGGATCCCGCGCTGCCGGAGAAGCCGGCGGTACTTGTCATGGTCGTAGCCGCGGTCCGCGAAGAGCATGGCGGGCCGTCGCCGTGGTCGGCCGACGACTCCCGCGACCGCTGGAATCTTGTCCAGCAGCGGCAGCAGTTGGGTGACGTCGTTGCGGTTGCCGCCGGTCAGCGACACCGCGAGCGGGATGCCCTGGCCGGCGGTGATGATGTGGTGTTTGCTGCCCGGGCGTGCACGGTCGACCGGGCTGGGTCCGCTTTTGGGGGTCTTCGATCTTGAGCGGTGCGCCTGCTCAGGGCCTCTGACGTTTCGTCCACGGACCCGCTCCGCGACTACGGGTACAGCTTCTCGCCCTTCGCCAGCATCGCTACGTACTTCTCGATCCGGCGCGCCCGGGTCTCGGCCTTCTTGGCGTCCTGGATCCGGTACAGGATCGCGTAGCGGTTCTGCCGGTCCAGCTTCTCGAAGAACGCCGCCGCGGCCGGTTCGGCGGTCAGGGCCGCCGCGAGGTCGTCCGGCACCGTGGCGGTCTTCGCGCCGTCGTAGGCCGCCTCCCAGCGGCCGTCTGCCTTGGCGCGGTCGACCTCGGCCTGCCCCGGCGGATGCATCCGGCCCTGCTCGATCAGGGCGGCCACCTTGTCCCGGTTGACCTTGGACCACTTGCTGCTCGGCTTGCGCGGGGTAAACCGCTGGAGCCACCACTGGTCGTCAAACTTGGCTTTCTGGCCGTCGATCCAGCCGTAGCAGAGTGCCACGTCGAGCGCCTGGGCGTAGTCCAGCGCGACGATTCCGGGGCCCTTCTTGCGAAGCTTGAGCCAGATGCCGGGCGAGACGGCGTGGTTCTCGCCGAGCCATGCCTCGAATGTCTCGGCGGATTCGAATGCGACGATCTCCAAGTCCTGAGTCACCCCAGCAGCGAACCACACCCGGCCGATTGTCATGACGCATTCGGGCACGGCCCCGGATGCAGGATGCCGACGGGGTGTCCGTTGCGCGGGTTGAGCGGCTGGCCGACGGAAGGGCGCCGAGTTCACCTGGTCACCACCGATGAGACCGCCAGGGCCTGCCCGACCTGCGGAGTCTTCGCCACCCGAGTGAAGGGCTCCGCGGTCACCTGTCCCCGCGACCTTCCGTATGGCGAGAGCGGGCTGGAGTTCCGCTGGCACAAGCGCCGCTGGTTCTGCCGGGAGGCCGGCTGCCCGCGCCGGTCGTTCACCGAGCAGATCGCGCAGATACCGGCCGGCGCCAGGCTGACCGCCCGGCTGCGCAGATACCGGCCGGGCCAGGCTGACCGCCCGGCTGCGCAGTGCGGCCGGGCGCCGCATACGCGATGCCGGCGCCACGGTCATCCAGGCCGCCCGGGACCTGCACCTGTCCTGTCGGACCGTGACGAACGCCTTCCGCATCCAGGCCCGTGAGGTCACCGCCGCGCCGCTGGTGTCTGGTTGCGGAAAGCCGCCGCCCGCGTTCCGCCCCGGGTCAGGGCCGAAGCGGAGACACAGGCGGTCGAGGGCCCGCAGCCACACGTCCTGGCGGCCCTGACTGCGGTTTGGCGCGTGCCATGGAGCGCCAGGTGAGGCCAGTGCGGGTCGAGCATCACCTCGGCGCCGAATCGCGAGGCGCCGACGCCGAGGCCGGGTCTCACCCGGTGTGGCCGTGGTCGAGTTGGCTGAGGGCCAGGTCGAGCATGTCGGCGAAGAAGTCCGCGGCGGTGGAGTCGATGCACAGCGGCGGCTTGATCTTGAGGATGTTGAGGTGATCGCCGGTGGGCTGGACGATGACGCCGAGGTCGAGCATGCGGTCGCAGAGTTCGGCGGTCTCTTCGGTGGCGGGCTCCAGGGTGGTGCGGTCCCTGACGAGTTCGAGGCCGAGGTAGAGGCCCGAGCCGTGGACGGCGCCGATGATGCCGTAGCGGTCGGCCAGTGACTCGAGCCGGCGTTTCAGATGGGTGCCGACACGCACCGCGTTGCCCTGGAGATCCTCGTCGCGCAGGGTGTCCAGGACGGTGAGGCCGACGATGCTGGAGACCGGGCTGCCACCGGTAGAGGAGAAGAAATAGCCCTGCTCGCTGTAACGATCGGCGACCTCCTTGGAGGTGATGACGGCACCGAGGGGGTGTCCGTTGCCCATGGCCTTGGCGACGCAGACGATGTCGGGCACGACCCCCTGCTGCTCGAAGCCCCAGAACCAGTGGCCCAGGCGGCCGTAGCCGACTTGGATCTCGTCGGCGACGGCAAGGCCGCCGCGGCGACGCACTGCCGCGTACACCCCGGCGAGGTAGCCGTCGGGAAGGGCGACGCCTCCGGCGTTGCCGTAGTAGGTCTCGCCGATGAATGCCCCTGCCGGGCGGCCGGTAGCGGCCAGTTCGTCCATCACCGCGACGGCCTCGGGCCCGTAGCGTACGGCGTCCGTGCCGCGGTGCCGGCCTCGGTAGGCATTGGGGGAGTCCACAGTGTGCACCCAGCTCGGCCGGGTGGCGAGGGCGTTCGGGTTGTCCTGCAAGGAGGTGGAGACCGCGTCGGAGGCGTATGTCCAGCCGTGGTACGCCTCGCGCAGTGCGACAACATCGTGCTGCCCTGAGGCTCCGATAGCCAGCCGCAGGCCCAGATCCACCGCCTCGGAACCGGAGTTGACGAGGAACACCGTGTCCAGGGGCTCGGGAAGCAGTTCGGCGAGGCGTTCGGTGAACTCCACCACGGAGGAGTAGTGGAACCGCGAGTTGGTGTTGAGCCGCCGCAACTGCCGGGAAACCGCCTGTTCGACCCGGGGGTGGGCGTGGCCCAACGGGGTGACGTTGTTGACGATGTCCAGGTACGCGCGGCCCTCGGTGGACAGCAGATGGTGGCGCCAACCACGCTCGATACGGGGAGGGTTGGCGTAGTAGTGCCCCTGCACGGTGGCGAACACGGCGTCGCGCCGGTCGAGCAGGTCCCTCTCGCGCGGATGGTCGGAGCCGGCCGGAAGGCCGAGGAGGGGGGCGGGGTCGGCGGTGAGCGCGAGCCAGCCGGCGGCGTACTCGGGCCGGACCAGGCGCGGAACGGCGGGGCCGTCGGCAGCGCGTAGCGCGACGTGGACCATGGCGCCGGAGCCGAGGTGGGCGATCTCCTCGCCCGCCTGCACCGTCGCACCGGTGCCGACCATGGGCCGGCCCCCGGGGGCGAAGGACAGCGACAGCACCTGTGGGCCGTAGGTGAGTTCTATACGGCCCGGTGCCGCGGCGAGGACCCTGCCCGCGGCGGGCGCCTGGAGCACGGCATCCCGGCCGAGCCAGAGGTCGATTCCGGTGGGCACCGTGGCGGTCGACACCGCTGACAGCACCTGCGTCCGCGTGAGCTGCGCACGGGCGTGACGGGTGGCGACTGCGGCCGCTCCGTCCGCGAGCGCGGAGGCCGCCAGCCGGTCCTCGGTGCCGGCGTCCATCCAGGCTCCGAGGTCCATGCTCTCGGCGTCGGTGGACAGGTCGAGGAGCGTGATGTCGCCGGCGGCGAGGCCTCGCAGGAGAGGGTGTACCGGTGCATCGGCCTGCGCGGTTCGGGCAGGCACGTCGGCCACGCCGGTCGCATCCCTGACGAGGCGGATCATCACGGGGAGGGGGAGCGAGGTGGCCTGTTCGAATATGCGCCATTCGCGGTCCAGGGCGGCCTTGGCGTAGGCGTTGTCCTCGTCGACGGCGGCTTGCTGCCGCCCACTGGCCACCAGGACGGCGGCGCGCAGGACCACGAGCGGCCACAATGCCTCCGCCTCCGCTCGGGAGAGCGGACGAACGGCGTGGAATGCGCGGACGGCCGGCAGCAGGTGGTGAGGCTCGAGACCGTCGTGGTGGAGCAGTGAGGACAGTGCCACGGCAAGTTCGCCGACCGCCCAGCTCGTGGTCACGTCACCGAAGTCGATGACCCCGTCCGGCATGGGCGGACGGTTGTCGGTACGGCGGATCAGATTGTCGTCGGTCAGGTCCAGGTGCACGGCCTGCGACGGCAAGGCGGCGGCGAGCTTGTGGACGTGTGCCCAGGCCTCGGCGGTCGCGTTCTGGACGGCTGCACGCCGGTCGGGCTCGTCGATGTGCCCGGCGAGCTTGACGACGACGCGATCGGCGTGCTGCGGGTCCCACTGGAGCACACGGTCGAGCCCCGGGTGCCGGAAGCCGTGCAGGGCAGTGCTCACCTTTCCGACGATCGTGCCCATGGCCGCCACCGCCGTCGGTGACAGGTGCCGAGGTCCCGAGAGGGTGCCGCCGGGCAGGTAGCGCAGCAGGCGCGCGACGGCCGGACCGGTCTCGGTGTCGACCGTCGTGCGACGTGGGGAGCCGTCAGGGCGGCGCAGGACCGTGGCGATGCGCAGTTCCGGGTGGGTCGAGGCGATCAGGTCGGCTGCCGCGTCCTGAGCGTCGATCTCCGTGGCGCTGAAGGCAGGGTTGGCGATCTTCAGAACTGCCGTGGGCGTTCCATCGTCGGCGTGCAGAAGGAAGTTGGCGTCCTGCTGGCTGCCCAGTGCTTGCGCGCGAGCGGTGATGCCGAAGTGCTCGGCAGCGATGCGCTCCGCCTCGGCCGGCGCCACGCGGGGTGCGGGAAGGGCGTCCTCGGTGAAGAAGTCGATCGTGCGGTACTCGTTGGGCTGCATGCAGGGTCCCTCGGCTGGTGCGGGCAAACTGGGATGCAACGCTCGGATCCCTCAGTCGACATGCCACAAGAAGCGGTGCGTGTGGATCCCGAAGTAGGGGAAGTTCTCCACGGATGCGACCCCCTCGACGGGCCGCACGATGTCGTTGATGAAGTCCAGAAGATCCCGCGGCTGACGGCACACCACCTCCGCGAACAGGTCGAAGCCGCCGGCCGTCAGGACCGTGTACACCACTTCGTCGTGCCGGGACAGCTCATCGGCGACCGCCCGAGGATCACCGTCGACACGCAAGCCCAAAAGCGCCATCGTCTGCTGGCCCATGGTCATCGGGTCGGTCACTCCCACGACCTGGACCGCCTTGGTGTCGATCAGCCGCTGCAACCGGAGCCTTGCGGCCGAGGGCGACAGCCCCACCTTCGGCCCCAGATCGGCGTACGGGATCCGGCCGTCGACCTGCAGCTCCCGCAGGATGGCCCGGTCGATCTCGTCCATGAAGCACCTCTCCGAACCGCAGACATTGCGCTTGTTTAAAGCACCTTGCCGGGTTGGTACGCTCGATTCAAGTGTGGAGGCGATTGAATCGAGCGAGACGTACGTGTACGAGTCCTCGTGAGCGCTCTAGAGTCCGGTCGGTCCCAGCCATGACGACATTCCGAGCCGGCGGGTTCGGCCCCAGGCGTCCACGGTGGTCGCCAGAACCTTGTGATGGTCGTACTGCCGAGGCAACAGTGCGTGAGAAAGCAGTGCCACCTTCCTCAAGAAATCACCTCACGGGCGCATGAACATGACTCGCCCATGATCACATCCCACCGCACCCATCGACCAGGGCTTCAACACCTGGGGCCGGCAGTCAAGCTGGCAGGAGCGGGCCGTTCAGTCCCACAGCGAGTAGGACATGGTCTGGGAGAACTGCTCCGGTCGGCTGTCGGTGTACACGAGGGTGATCCGGGTGTAGTGGGACAGCTGGGGCCGCTTCTTCCAGGGCTGGGGATGATCGAGCCGTACGGTCACCGGATAGGCGTGGAAGCGGCCGGCCGCGCAGTACGGCTTGCAGTCGTTGACCCAGTTCACCCCTTCGGCCCGCGCCGAAGCCGCGTCCCACCGGGACCATTTGAGTGAGTCCAGGCGACTGTTGCCGTCGCCGCAGGCCAGCATGAATTCGGACGGCCGCACCTGCGGGTGCCACAGGCAGTCGACGAGGACCGGAAGAGCGACGCGCTGCTGTGCGGTCTGTGCGGCGGGTGACGGTGCCGACCGGGCCACCGGCGGCGTGCCTGCCGCGGTGGCGAGGGCGGCAACCGCGCAGAGCGTGACCATCGCTGTGCGTGCGCGTCTGTGCATAGCCGTTCCCTGCTGCCGCTCGCCGACAGATGTGCCGGTTCCGACGCTACGACCGAGGGCCCGAACGCACCACTCGAACGGAGTAGCGCCCCGTCGGGCGATCCCGGCCTGCCGTGGCGCCGAGCAGCGTCTGCGCCGCTCTGCCTGGTTTTCCACGGATCGGATCACGCAGGAGATCCCGCCGTGGCACCCGGTGCGCTGGTGGGACCTATCGGGACCGAGACCGTCACAGCGCCAGTCGAGCCCAGAGGTACTGCCGCCGGAAGACTCGCTGGGCGAGCGGCTGCACCGGTGTCAACGGCCCTTGCGTACCCATGGCGCTGCGCGGGCTTTTGCGGTCTTGCGGGCCTCGGCGTCTTTGCGGGACTGGTGCGCGGGGCGGCACGTATGATCAGGGTCCCCACTGAAGAAGCTCAGTCGCAGCAGTCGCAGCAGCACTTGCACGGATTGCAGCAGCCCCCGCCACTGCAGCAGCCGTCACCATCTCCACCGCCGGACCCACCGGATCCCCGGCCGCCCCCGCCCGAACCGCCGGAGGGGCCGCCCGAGTTGCCGCCGCTCGGTCCGCCGGACCAGCCGTCGCCCCCGGAGCTGTCCCGGCCGGAGCCGTCCTGGCGAAAGTTGCCGCCCCGGTTGCCTTCGCCGAACTGCCAGGGCTCTGCGTCATCCGGGCCGGTGTCCTCGTTGCAGGTGCAGCAGCTGAAGCACAAGCGGCAATCGCGGCACAACTGGCGCCGCTGGTCACACCGCCGACACTGCCCCTCAGAAGTCTGGTCCGACGCCATCGTCGCGCCCTGTGGGTCCGCGCCCGCAAGCGCCCCGACGCCGCAGTCCGTGCCTCTGCCGGTCCCCGAGGGCGTTTCCGTCGCCGCACGGCGTCCCAGCCAGGGAAGCACGCGCGGGCCCTGTGCCTGGTGGCGGTGCTGGTGGTGACGATGCCGGGGGGCGAAGACGCGGTCGACGGCGCGCTCCAGCTCTCCGCCGAGCAGCGCCCGCGCCAGCCGCCCGTCGACGAATTCGGCGTCGGACAAGGCGAGTTGGATCCCATGGACGGCGTCGTCGCAGAGGCGACGCACCTCGGTGCGGCTGGCGCCGGTCGCGGTGATCGGGTTCCACGCGCCGGTCGCTGCGTCCGCGTCCAGGTCCTCCACCGCGTCGAGCAGATGGGCCAGCCGACCGAACAGGCGGCCGGCCTCCGCGAGCGGCTCGGCGTTTTCCGGACGGTCGGCGAGGACTGCGGTGTGAGCGAAGGCGGCGGCGGTTGCTGTCTCCGTAGGTTCCGTGACTGCCAGAAGTGAGTCGCCCGGGCCGGTCAGGTGTTCGATCTTCGACTGCCGATCGACCGCGCCGAGCAGCACCGCGGTGTCGAATCCGAGCTGCTCGCCGCCCGCGGCACCCGCACGCTCCCAGCCGTTGGCGATCCTGCGTGCCGCCAGCGTGACCGAGCGGCGGCCGAAGAGGCCGTCGCCGTCGGCCACATGGTCCCGTACTTTCGCCGCGGCCAGCACCAGCGACACCGTTGCCGCCAGCCGGGCACCCTCGCCCTGCGCCACGTCTGCCGACCGCATCCCGCGCAGCGGGCACGGACCGGCGCCCCGCCGCCAGGCGCCGGTGCGCTCCGACTGCGCCTCGGTCAGCACCGAGACGATCAGGCCGTCGTAGTTGGTGGCCACCCGTGCGAACTGCCCGTACTCGCCGCGCAGCGCCAGGCACAGCCCGCACAGGTGCGCCATCCACTCGGTACGCATGCCCTCGCCCAGCCGATGACGGCATGGCCTGATGATTCCGAACATCGAAGTTCTCCCCCGTAGACACAGCTGCCAGGACACAGCCCGACGGGCGACATGCTAAAGCCTGCACCTACATGCGTTTGTCCTGCGGTCCTGTCGCGCTCCTTCACGGGGGCGAGGTCCAGACTGCCAACGCACCCACACCGGTGGACGGTCCGGCTTGCACTCACGGCATAACCTCGAAACGAGACCACCGAGTGGCCGTCAGTACGCCAACTGAGCGGAAGTGACCGGCGAGTGCCCACTCCTGACATTGTGTGGCAGCCTCGAACCGGGCAGGGGAGTCGCTATGGCCCTGCGACCACACATGCGCAGGGTAGGTGCGGCAGGAGTCCGATTCGACAGACGGCTCACCGGGCTGAACCGATTGGTCGGCTGGCGAGGCATGCCCCGTTGATGTCGGGGAAGACGTCCCCCCAGTGTGACGATCGACCAGATCACCTTGGGCCAGGCCGCCGTCCCTGGTGGTTGGGGCGACTTGGGACAGGCAGCGGTCTTGGGCGGCACGGTCGAGTTCGACGGGGTGAGGTTCCCTCCGCGGGCCCACCGTACGCTGACCCGGCTCCAGCGGCACGGCCCGGCTACGTCCGCCGACCTGGCCGCAGAGTTCGATGAGGACCGCGGCGCAACCAGCTATCACCTGCGGCAACTGGCCCGGTTCGGGTTCACCGAAGAGGACACTGCTCGTTCATCCGGGCGCCGCAAGTACTGGTGGGCCATTCTCCAGGGCGTGCGCCTGCCGCGCGATCCGGCGGACCCTCGGACTGCTGCCGCAGCGGCGGAGGTCGGCCGGCAGTGGCTGGAAGGGCGCTGACCGTGACCTGACCGCATACCTGTCCGACCGCGAGACTTTCGGCGAGTTCGCCGCCGCGGCCATGCACTCCTTCGGCGGGACGACTCTCACCGCCGAGGAGTTGGCTCAGTTCGGCGAGGAGTACCTCGCGTTCCTTTCGCGTTGGCACCGCGACCCGGATCAGGCGTCCCCCGCAAGCTGGCACATCTCCGTGGTGTTCCACGCGTTTCCCACTCCCGAGCGCGGGGACGCCTCGTGACCACCCCGGCCGCACAGGACACCGCCGACCGGCCTTCGTTATGGCGCAACCGCGAGTTCCTCGCCCTGTGGAGCGGTCAGGTCGTCTCGACCCTGGGCGCCCAGACCAGCGGGACAGCGATGCCGCTGCTCGTCCTCGCGACCACAGGATCGCCCTCCGACGCCGGCGTCGTGGGAGCCGCCGGCACGCCTACCTCGTCGCCCACCTGCCTGCCGGACCTCTGGTGGACCGGTGGAACCGCCGCAGGATCCTGCTGCTCAGCGAGCTCTGTGCGGGCCTGGCACTGTCCACCGTCCCGGTCGCCATATGGCTGGGCCGCGTTACCGTGGCGCACCTCGCCGTGGTCGCCTTCGTACAGGGACTGTGCTTCGTCTTCTTCGGACTGGCCGAGCGCGCCGCCCTTCCCAAGATCGTCCCAGTAGCACTGTTTCCCACGGCGATAGCCCACAATGAAGCCCGAAGTCGCGGTGCAGCTCTGGCCGGTCCTCCGCTGGGCGGTGCGCTTTTCGGTATCGACCGCGCGGTGCCGTTCATGGTGGATGAGCTGTCCTATGTGGCTGCCAGCATCGGACTGTTGTTCATCCGAAGCGACCTGCAGAACCCGACGACGACGCCATCGGAACCCCTGTGGCGAGCGACGACCACAGGCCTGCGCTGGGTCTGGCGTCATCCCCTCATCCGAGCCGCGATCTTGCTGATTGCCGCCAGCAACCTGGTCTTCCAGGCACTCATCTTGATCATCGTCGTCCTCGCTCAACACCATGGCGCCACATCCACCACCATCGGCACGATGCCCTTGTTCGCGTTCACCTCCAGCCCTCTGCTGATCGGAGCCATCGGCGCCGCCTGCGCGTTCATCGGACCGCTGTGGAACGTCGTGATCATCAGTTACGCGACTGTCCTGGTCCCCAACGAGCCACTGGGGCGTGTCACCAGCGCTGCCATGACCCTGTCCTGGGGAGTCATGCCCCTCGCCTCCCTCGGCGCCGGCTACCTGCTCACCACTGTCGGACCAGTCGGCTCCGTATGCGTTCTGGCAACGGTGATGCTTGTCACCGCCGTTATCGCCACCGTCAGCCCGTCCGTCCGTCATGCCCCGCCGCTCCCGGTCACGCCCTCAACAGACGAGCGGTCAACAGCCCATTGAAGAGGAAAGCAGGCCGTGCCTTGAGGCTTCGACGACCGGGCAGTGAGCGACTGGTGCCCGCCAACTGGTCTAGGCCTGACTGGTCTACACCCTTGACTGGTACAGACCAACGCGGTTGAGTGTGTCTCCGACAGCCCCCCACCACGGCCGCCCCCACGCCGTGTCCGGTCCACCGGTGCGTGCGGTGCGGGCTCCACTGCGCCCTGTTCGAGGTGCGGCCGTGCCCTGCAAAGGAGTTGATCCCGTGTCGAGACGCCGTGTCTCCGCCGTACTGGCCGTCCTCGCCCTCGCCGGCTCCGCCCCGGTGCTGCTCCCGACCACGAACGCCGCCGCCGCGGCGTGCTCCAGCTACCCCAACTGGGTGGCAGGCAGGTCGTACAACGCCGGTGACGTCGTCCGCTATACCGACGGCAAGGCATACATTGCCGAGCACGCCAACCCGGGTTACGACCCGGTCATCAGCACCTGGTACTGGGAGCCGTACGCCTGCGACAGCGGGCCGGGCACGCCCAATGCGCGCTTCGTCGTGACGGAGGCGCAGTTCAACCAGATGTTCCCCAACCGGAACTCCTTCTACAGCTACAGCGGGCTCACCGCTGCCCTGAGCGCCTACCCCGCGTTCGCGAACACTGGCAGCGACACGGTGAAGAAGCAGGAGGCCGCGGCCTTCCTCGCCAACGTCAGCCACGAGACCGGCGGTTTGGTGCATGTGGTGGAGCAGAACACTGCCAACTACCCGCACTACTGCGACTGGAGCCGCCCGTACGGCTGCCCGGCCGGCCAGGCCGCCTACTACGGACGCGGCCCGATCCAGCTGAGCTGGAACTTCAACTACAAGGCGGCGGGCGACGCGCTTGGCATCGACCTGCTGGGTAACCCCTGGCTGGTGCAGAACGACTCGGCCGTCGCCTGGAAGACGGCCCTGTGGTACTGGAACACCCAGACCGGTCCCGGCACCATGACCCCGCACAACGCCATGGTCAACCAGGCGGGGTTCGGCCAGACAATACGCAGCATCAACGGCTCCCTGGAGTGCGACGGCAAGAACCCGGCGCAGGTCCAGAGCCGCGTGAACAACTATCAGCGGTTCACGCAGATCCTCGGGACGTCCCCTGGCGGCAACCTCTACTGCTGACGTCGGGCCCCCGGCTGTGATGCCATGCGGGATGTCACGCCCCTGAACAGTCGGACCAGGGCATCCCGCATTGCGGGCTGGTCCCAGTTCGTGTCCATGCTCGAGTACAAGGCGCGGCGGTATGGCCGCACGTTCGTGAAGGTCGGCCGGTTCGAGCCGACCAGCCAGGTGTGCTCGGCCTGCGGCCACCGGGACGGGCCCGAGCCCTTGGACGTACGGGAGTGGACCTGTCCCGTCTGCGGCACCCGGCACGATCGGGACCACAATGCCGCGAAGAACGTGAAAGCGGCCGTCGGACTGGCGGCATCAGCCTGTGGAGCGCCGGTAAGACCG
Organism: Streptomyces cupreus; assembly: GCF_014257025.1. Taxonomy (GTDB): domain Bacteria; phylum Actinomycetota; class Actinomycetes; order Streptomycetales; family Streptomycetaceae; genus Streptomyces; species Streptomyces cupreus. Next base: position 2,303 of record NZ_JACMSF010000028.1, on the reverse strand, counting down.
GACCCGTCCTGGCACAGCGCGAAGAAACAGGAAACAGGAAGTCACGGAATCCCCCCGAGACCTGTGCCGCGTAGCGGCTCAGCAACGAGCAGGACGGCCAGAATCTCCCTCCTTCAGGAAGGAGTACGAGTCAACTGCGGGCCAACCGTCACGCTCGAGGGCCAACGAGCGTGCTACAGAACCCTTTTCAGCCGTTGCCGACATCGCCCTGCCTCGCTCCTGGAGTGGTGATCTGCACCGGGCGCGTGGGATCATCCATGGATGGCCGACGTGCGACTACCCCGGGGATGGAGTCTTCAGCAGATCCGTGAGGTATCGGGGGACCGTGGGGCTGTCGCCCTCGACCCCGATCGGCCAGTGAATTGGGTCGGCTTCGGCGAGGCCCACGAGATGCCACGCCCCGAGATGGTTGTCGGGTTCCACAGCCTGTGTCTTGTGAAGCATCACTGCTGGGATGCCTACGCGACCTGTACGAGGCGTTGCGCGGTCTGTAGGAGCAAGCGCGACCGCTCCATTCACGAGGCGCACTGAGTGTCCGCCGGTGGCCGATCGCTTACGCGGGCCGCACCGTGGCGCCGCGGTGAGCCGCGGATCAGTCGGGAGGACGGGTCAGCCGACGTGGCCTGATTCCACGGGAAAGTCCGGTGGCCAGGGCTTGGACAGGTCGTACAGCGACTGCCGGTCGTCCATCAGCGCGTATTCCGCCTCGCGCCAGCTGGGTATGCCTCCGACGACGAAGCTGCCTCCGTCAGGGTCCAGCATCCAGGTGTACTCGGCGTCGGATGACTCCAGCCCGTGCCGCTCCTTGAGCACGGCGAACTCGTCAGGGCTGGCGCGCCGGATGTGGATCCCGTTGCGGTAGTAGGGCTGGAGGAGCATCAGCTCTACATGCCCGATGTAGACCTCGATGCGTGTGGTGGTCCGGTCAACCAACGTTGCGTCGCTTTGCAGGAAGAGCTGCCGGTGGGACGGATTGAACCCGACGACCCGGAACAGCCGCCCCGGGCGGACGAAATCGCTCATGGCCGCGACTCTCTCATGATCAGGACACCCGGCTCCCTGTTGGTCAACGTGCTGCGCCCGGGGCCCGGGCGCCAGCCGGTCCGCCGTCCTCACTCTGGAGCGGCAGCGCTGAAAGCGCGCAGTGACTGATGCCGGCTCCCCGCGGCGGTCTGGGTCTGCCAGGGCGCTGTGTCAGTCGCTTCCCCTCGGGGTTAGGATCCGCTGCCGACCTGCGGGAAGTCTGAATGGGCGGCTTTCAGGAGGTGTGAAGTGGCTGGAGCGGTCGGGTTGCCGCGCGGGCAGGCTCGGCTTGCCTGCGCCGTGCTTGCTGCGTTCGCGCTGGTGAGTGTCGCGGCCGGGCTGGCGGCTTGGCACAAGTACCAACTGCTGGCGGGGCCGCTGACGTCGGGGTCATACGTTGACAACCCGCTGGTCGAGGTGGACACGTATTTCAGAAACCTGATGGGCTGGCGGGTGGGGCTGTTCCTCGTCGCGCTGCTTCAGTTCTGCATCTGGCTTGCCAACATGCGTGATGTCGCGGACGTGCTCTGGCGTCAGGGAAGCGTCGGCGTAGGGCGTGGCTGGTTTTTGGCTGGGTCGTACCGGTTGCGCAGGTCTTCGTGCCCAAGATGTTCGTGAACGACCTGTGGGCTGCCAGCCGGCCGGAACCGCAACGTCGACGCGGACACCCCCTGCTCACGGCGTGGTGGCTGTCTGTCCTGGTCGCAGCCAGTGCGTATACGGTGAGTGATGCCTCCGAGGATTTGAAGGAGGCCACCACCACGATCCCAGCTCGTGATGCCTTGCGGCAGATCATGTTCAGCTGCGGCCTGGACCTCTGCGCCGCTGCGCTGTCGATCGTCGTCATCTGGCAGCTCAATGGCAGGTTGGAGCGCGCTGCTGCCCGGGGGGCCACGCGCTGATCGCCACCTCCGTCCTGGGCCCCGACACCGAGGGTCGGGAGAAGCAGGCGGGAGGTATTCGGCGAGGCCTACGACACGGCCACGGAGGACGGGGACGTGCTGACGGGCGTACGGTCGAGGACGCTGTACCCGCGATGCCGCTTTCGCGGCCGCCCAGGCGAACCACTCGGGTCGGCCCCGGCCGCTACGTGTGCGGCGACCACCGGGCCACCGGATCGGTGCAGGCCGCGATGGCCTCGGGGGCACGCGCCGCGCGTGAGGTACTGCGCGATCTGCGGCGGTAGAGCAAACGAGACCGCACTGAGGTCGTGTCCCTTGCTGTGGTGTTAGGGATCAACTGGCGGGCGTGTTCGGCGTATTGGGCAGCGCCGGGGCGCT
>NZ_JACMSF010000027.1 GCF_014257025.1 Streptomyces cupreus | reverse complement strand
GCGACCGGCAGGCCCCACGGCTTCCCGATGACCGGCAGGCCCTGCGGCTTCCCGATGACCGGCAGGCCCTGCGGCTTCCCGACGACCGGCAGACCCCACGGCTTCCCGGCAAGCGGCGGCCCCGGCAGCTTCCTGGCGTGCGATGGTCCCGGTGGCTTCCTCTCGGCCGGAGGCCCACGCGGCGTAGTAGGCGGCGGACCGCGCGGCCTGGACCTGGACGTACACATCGGCCAGCCGGTGCTTGACGGCCTGGAAGGACCCGATCGGCCGCCCGAACTGCTCCCGCTGCTTCACATACTCGACGGTCAGCTCCAGCACCCGGTCGGCGGAACCGACGGCCTCGCAGGCGAGTACGGCGGCGACGGTGTCTCCGAGCCGGGCGAGAACCCCGAGCACATCCGCGCCCTCCTCCCCCAGCAACCGCGCCTCGACATCGCGGAGTTGGAGCCGGGCGAGCGGCCGGGTGGAGTCCAGGGCGGTCTGCCGTACCCGGACGAGCCCGTCGGCATCCCCCGGGACCAGGAAGAGGTCGGTGTGGGACCGGGCGAAGCCACCGGTGTGGGCGGCGACGAGGAGGAGCCCGGCGCTGTGCCCGTCGAGGACGCGCTCGACCTCGCCGTAGAGCCGCCAGCCGCCGACCGCCTTTCGGGCCTCAACGACACCCGCGACCTGCACGCCACCCTCTGCCCGCCCGACCTGCACGCCGCCCTCTGCCCGCCCAGCCTGCATGCCACCCGTGCGCCCACCCCCGGCCGACTCCCGCCCGACCTGCACGCCACCCGCGCGCCCACCCCCGACCGACTCCCGCCGGGCCTGAACACCCCCGGCGCGCCCGCCCCCCGCCCAGCCCCCACTGTTGTCACCGGTGAGTGCCAGGGCGGCGGCGGGGGCGGCCAGGGCGGCGGTGAGCGAGCCGTCGGCGATGCGGGGCAGCAGCTCGGCGCGCTGGTCGTCGGTGCCGAGAGCGAGGATCAGCGGGGCGGTGAGGACGGCGGAGGCGAGGAGGGGTGAGGGGGTGAGGAGACGCCCCAACTCCTCCAATGCCAGGGCGAGTTCTGTCACCGAGCAGCCGACTCCGCCGTAGGCCTCGGGGAGGGCGAGTCCTGGCACGCCGAGTTGTTCGGAGAGGGCGGTCCACAGGGCGGGGTCATGGCCTGCCGGGCTGTCGATGGCGGCCCGCAGCTCCTCCGGGCCGCACCGCTTGTGGAGCAGTTCGCGGAGAGTACGGCGGATCTCGTCCTGTTCGGCGGTGAAACCGGCGTCCATCGCTGCCCCTTCCCTCCGGATCTGACGGTCCGTCATATTAGGAGTGCCGGGTCGAGATGCACAGAGGGATGCACTGATGGGAGAGGCCTGTCATGACTGCCGGAAACCGGAAAGTCGCCGTGGTCGGGGTGGCCCTCTCCGACTGCGGCCGCGTGGACGACGCGACCCCGTACACCCTGCACGCCCAGGCGGCCCGCCGAGCCCTGGCGGACGCCGGCCTCGACCGCGCGCTGGTCGACGGCTTCGCGTCCGCCGGAACAGGCGTCCTCGCGCCGGTCGAGGTGGCCGAGTATCTGGGCCTGCGCCCGACCTGGGTCGACTCCACCTCGGTGGGCGGCTCGACCTGGGAGGTCATGGCGGCGCACGCGGCGGACGCGATAGCCGCGGGGCATGCGAACGCGGTTCTGCTGGTGTACGGATCGACGGCCCGCGCGGACATCAGGGCGGGCCGCAGGACGGGCAACCTGTCCTTCGGAGCTCGCGGTCCCCTGCAGTTCGAGGTGCCGTACGGCCACACCCTGATCGCCAAGTACGCGATGGCCGCGCGCCGCCACATGATCGAACACGGCACGACCATCGAGCAGTTGGCCGAGGTGGCGGTGCAGGCGCGGCAGAACGCGGCGCTGAATCCGGAGGCGATGTTCCGGGACCCGATCACGATCGACGACGTCCTGTCGGGACCGATGATCGCGGACCCCTTCACCAAGCTGCACTGCTGCATCCGCTCCGACGGCGGGGCGGCGGTGCTGCTGGCGGCGGAGGAGTACGTACGGGACTGCCGCAAGGCGCCGGTGTGGGTGCTGGGGAGCGGGGAGTGCGTGTCGCATTCCGCGATGTCGCAGTGGGAGGACTTCACGGTGTCGCCGGCGGCGGTGAGCGGGCGGCTGGCGTTCGAGCGGGCGGGGGTGCGGCCCGGAGAGATCGACGTGGCGGAGATCTACGACGCGTTCACTTACATGACGCTCGTGACGCTGGAGGATCTCGGGTTCTGCAAGAAGGGGGAGGGCGGGGCGTTCATGCAGGCGCGGGAGTTGCCGGTGAACACGGACGGGGGTGGGTTGTCGGCCCAACATCCCGGGATGCGGGGCCTGTTCCTGCTGGTGGAAGCGGTGCGGCAGCTCAGGGGCGAGTGCGAGGCGCGGCAAGTCTTGGCCGGTGACGGCGAGTTGCCGCGCCTCGCTGTGGCGTCCGGGACGGGTGGGTGGTTCTGCTCGTCGGGGACGGTGGTGCTGGGAAGGGCTTAGAAAAGGGAAGGGCTTAGAAAAGGGCGCGCGGGTCGGCGTGCAGGCGCTCGCCGAGGCGGATGGTGATGAACTCGTTGTTGTCCGCCTTGCCCGCCGTGCGGCCGGAGGAGAAGGGGAAGTTGTTGTCGTTCAGGACGGCGAGGGTGCGGTCGTCGAGCAGGACCACGTCCTCGATCGTCTGGAACGGGAAGGTGAAGGTCTCGCCGAAGCCGCCGAGCTTCTTCGGGTTCGCGATGTTCATCAGGTCCGCGACGAGGGTCTTGTCCATGACGCCGTCGTCGTTGCGGTCGCGGGTGTCGGCGAGGTAGATCCGCTTGAACTTTGCCGTCGCGCCCTGACCGCCGTCCCGCTCGATGACGAGGAAATGGTGCTTGTCGACGGCGATGGCGTCGCCGATGGCGTGGGCGGAGGACTCAAGGCGGTACGTCCAGCGCTTGCCGGTGTACTTTCCGGCCTTCAGGTCGAACTGGTTGAAGCGCAGGTCACCGGGGGTGTCACCGGCGACGGTGCCCTCCAGGAGGGGGTACAGATACCGGCCGTCGACGGAACGGGCCATGCCCTCGAAGCCCCTGCTGCCACCGAGGTTGGGCGTACCGCCGTTCAGGTACGGGTTCTCCGGCGCCTTGACGCCCTCCAGCGAGATCGGTGCCTCCAGCAGCTTCCCGGTACGCGAGAAGTGCAGCAGGAACGGGCCGAACTCGTCCCCCACCCAGTACGTGCCGTCGTACGCCTTCACGATCGACTCGACGTCGAAGTCGGCGCCGGTGAGGGTGCGGTCGCTGCGGGTGAGCGCGAAGGGCACCTTGTGGTCGGGGTCGGTCAGGTTGAACCCGCCGAGCACCTCGATCTTCCCGGTCTGGGGGTCCGGCTTGACCCGATGCACCCGGAGCAGGAAGTCGGCGCTGTTGGCCTTGCCGCCGTAGCCGTTGTCCGACAGCACGTCGTAGGTGCCGTCGTGCCGGTTCACGATGCCGCTGAAGCCCTGGACCGGCTGGTCGGCGAAGGGGGCGGAGATGCCGTTGAAGGGGCCCGCGCCGATCGCGGCCCCGGACGGCTCGCTGCCCGGGACGAACGTCTCCGCCGGGAGCGAGGCCCAGCCGGTGAGCGTGGCCTGCCCGAAGTCATGGTGCTGCTCACCGGCGAGCGCGGAGGGCGCCGCGAGGGCGGCCGTCAGGGCGACGGCACTGAGCATGATCGAGGTTCTTCTCATAGTGGGCACGCTAAGAAGACCTGGTGACGCGCGGGTCAACGGAAGGCGACGTCGGCCGGTGGGGAACAGGTACCCGTCGGGCGTGGTTGTGAACCAGAGCACAGAATGAACCAGGGCACAGAACAAACCGGAGCAGGACGACTCGACGAACGCAGGAGGAGACCGACGATGGCCCTGACCCGCGAAGAGCGCGAGCAGTTTCTGGCCGAGCCGCATGTCGCCGCGTTCTCGGTGGACGGAGGCGCGGACCGAGCGCCCCTGACCGTGCCGATCTGGTACCAGGTCGAGGACGACGGCAGCGTATGGATCATGACCGGCCTTGAGTCCCGTAAGAACCAGCTGATCAGCGCGGCGGGCCGGTACTCACTGATGGTGGACCGACTGGAGCCGACGATCCGGTACGTATCGGTGGAGGGCCCGGTCGTGGAGACCGTGCCCGCGACGAAGGAGCGGCTCAGGGAGATCTCCGCGCGGTATCTGCCGGAGGACAAGGTCGACGGCTACGTGGACTTCGCCTGGAAGAACCATGGCGAGCAGGTGGTCGTACGGATGCGGCCCGAACGTTGGGTGTCCTCGGACCTGGGAACCGTCTGACAATCAGTGCATGGATCTTCATGAGCTGCTGAGGTCACTGCGGGTGTGGGACCCGGAGGTGACCGAGTTGCGGCCCTTCGACCCGAAGGCGGCGCCGGCCGAGCCGCTGCCATTGTTCGCGAACTGGTTCGCGGAGGCGGTGGCGGCGGGGCAGGTGGAGCCGCACACGATGTCGCTGGCGACGTCGGACGAGGAGGGCCGGCCGGACGTACGGACGGTGATGCTGCACGGGGCGGACGCGGACGGCTGGTCGTTCGCGACGCATGTCGGCAGCAGGAAGGGGCGGCAGCTCGCGGCACGGCCGTTCGCGGCGCTGGGTTTCTACTGGCCGGCGCTGGGGCGGCAGGTGCGGGTGCGGGGGCCGGTGACGGCGGCCGCGTCGATGGAGAGCCAGGCGGATCTGCACGCCCGGTCGACCGGGGCACTGGCGGCGGCGCTGACCGGACGGCAGAGCGAAGTCCTGGGCTCCTTGGAGGAGTTGGCGCGGGTGTCGGCCGAATCCTGGGCGCGGGCGCAGCAGGAACCGGACGCACCTGTCCCGACCTGGACCCTCTACCGCCTGCTCCCGGAGGAGGTGGAGTTCTTCCAGGGCGAGGAGAAGCGTCAGCATGTACGGCTGAACTACCGCCGTACTGGCTCGGATTGGGCCCGGGAACTCCTCTGGCCCTGATCGCTACGAGCCCGCGCCGCCCGAGAAGTCGTACACCTCGAAGTCCGCCACCGCCCGGTAGCCGATCCGCTGGTAGAGGCCGTTGCTGGTGTTGTTGGCGAGGTCGGTGAAGAGGAGGACTTCCTCCGCGCCGGCGCGGACGGCGGCCCGGCTGACCTCGACCGTCACGGCACCGGCGTAACCGCGTCCGCGCAGGTGGGGCGGGGTGTAGACGGGGGCGATACGGACCTGTCCCGCGACCATCGGGGTGACCCCGCACATGGAGGCGGGCGTGCCGTCGATGTCCTCCCAGAAGGTGACGCCGCCGTAGGCGATGCGATGGTCGGCCCAGGCCTCCAGGTCCCCGGCCGCATGCTCGCCGACGCCCTCGGTGAACTCGCCGTACCAGCGGATCAGTTGGTCCCTGTCCTTCTCGCCCGCCACCCGCGCGCCGCCCTCCGGCACCGGCTGCGGCATCATCAACATGCCCAGCCGGTGCAGCCGTTGGCGCTGGCGCAGGGCCGAGGTCGCGCCTGTGTGCCGCTGCCAGGAGCGGACGAAGCCGGCGGTCGTCTCACGGGTGCCGATGATGCCGGGCACCGGGTGGCCGATGGCGACCAGGTGGGCGGCGAGGGCGTCGGTCTCGTCCGCGGTGAGAGGGGTGACGTTGAGCCGGTAGGGCGGGGTGCGGAAATAGGCTCCGCGCACCTGGCCGTCCCGCTTCATCACCCCGAACACGGGCGGCTCGTCACCGCCGTACGCGCGCAGTCCGCGCGTGCGCAGCGACTCCGTGACCGTCAGGGCAACGGTGTGCAGATCGGGGCGCGACCGCAGGAAGCCACCCGCGTGGGAGAGGAAGCGGTCGAGGTCTTCGGTGACGTACCAGTCGTCCGAGCGCATGTCTCATGATCCCGCGTCTGTACGGGACTTGGCCATGCTTTTCCGGGGTGAACACGCGGCCGTCACATCGACGCGAGAGTCACGCCTTCATGACGCATCCGGATCCGGATCATCCGCAAGTCGTGCGTGCAGATGCATGTCCCGGTAGGCGTCGTGCCGCCTCGCCTCCCACATGGCACCCCTGAGGGTCCCCTCGTAGGTGAAACCGCAGCGCTCCGCGATGTGGCAGGACGACTCGTGGCCCACCGCGTGATCGAGTTCCAGGCGGTGCAGTCCCAGATCGGTGAGCGCCCAGCGGGTGGCCAGGGCGAGGGCGCGGGTCGCGATTCCGTGGCCGCGCGCCTCGGGGAGCACCCAGTAGCCGACGCGCGCGGTGCTCATCACACGGTTGATGACATTGACGCCGATGTGCCCGAGCGGCCGCCCGGTCTCGGGGTCCGCGATGCAGTACGGCGCCGCCGTGCCCTCCTCCGCGGTCCGCGCCGACGCCTGTAGCTGATCGCGCGCGGAGTCGAGGTCCGTCGTGAACCTCAGGGGGGTGTTCCAGCGCTCGAACTCCGGGTCGGTGCGGCCCCGCAGCCAGGCCTCGACGTCCTGCTCCGACTCCGGGTCCCAGGGGCGCAGCCAGAGGTGCGGGGTTCGCAGGTCGGGGAGGCGCGGTGCCTTGTAGCGCTGATCATCGAGGGCCATGAGGCCATTGAAACCGGTCGCTCATTCATTCGCATGGGAGCGCGTGTTTCCGGCAGTGGGCGCTTCCCAGGAGTGCGAGCTTTCTGGAGCGCGCGCTTTCCAGGCGTGCGCGCCGTCCGGGAGCGCGCGCTTTCGCGGCCGGAACACCGGCACCCCCTCCCGGAACCCCGCCTCCAGCTCCATCCCGGCCCGCAGCGGCGCCTCCCCCGCCGACCCCGTCCACTCCACGATCTCCGTCATCATCCGGGGGCCCTCGGCCAGGTCGACGACGGCGGCGACGTACGGGGTGCGCTCCCCGAAGGGCGGCAGGTCGTTGCGGTGGACGACCGACCAGGTGTAGAGCGTGGCCCGGCCGCTCGCGGTCTCCCAGGTGACGTCCTCACTCCAGCAGTACGGGCAGAACTCGCGCGGGTAGTGATGGGCCCTTCCGCAGGCCCGGCAGCGGCGGACGAGCAGGCGGCCCGCCGCTGCCGCGTCCCAGTAGGGGCGGGTGAAGGCGTCGGGTTCGGGGAGGTCGAAGCGGGCGGGGTGCCGGTCGGTTTTCTCGGCGGCCATCAGAAGAGCCCCAGTGCGTTGTCCAGCGACCAGGTCTGCCAGGACATGCCGAAGAGGGCGACCGCCGAGATGAGCGCCATCATCGAGTTCTGGCCCTGTTCCGCCCAGTCGTGGATCATCAGCGCGAAGTAGACGCCGTTGAGCAACAGGCCGGCGACCAGGGCGACGGGGGTCAGGAATCCGGCGATCAGGCCGAGTCCGAGGGCGAGTTCGGCGTACGCGACGACGTACGCCATCGTGCGCGGGCGGGGCGCTACGACCACGTCGAAGCCGGAACGTACGGCGTTCCAGCGGTGCTTGGCCGCCACGTCCGCAGCCCAGGCGATGCCGCCGCCCTCGAACCAGCTCTTCTTGTCCTTGTGCCGCCAGCTCTCCAGCCACCACAGGCCGAGGCCTATGCGGAGCACGGCCAGCCATTCCGCGCCGCTGAGCCAGATCGTGTCCATGGATCTGACGGTACGTCAGATCTGGTTTCGAGGGGAGACCCCCGGCTGTGCGTTTGCCATGAAGCTGTGGGTCCTCGTCCTCGGACTTACAGGGCCACGCGGGCCCCGGCCCTTCACCCGGAGCCCGGTGCCGGCTTCCCGTCATGCCCCGGTATGTCCGGCTGGTATGTCCGGCTGGTTCCACGATGACCGGCATGCGAGCCGTACCGCCCACCCTCGTCCACCTGGGCAGCCCCTTCATCAACTTCCGCGACTTCAAGTTCGCCGAGTCCTCCGCGCACGGCCACCGCTGGATCGACATCAAGCGCTTCCGTCTGCCGGCCGAGCCGCCCGAGGACCGCGCCCTGCTGGCCGCCCTGATCGCGCACCCGCAGTTCCGCGACACCTACGACGGCTCCGGCGTCCAGGACTGGCCCCGGCACGGCGGATGGTGGCTCGACCGGATCACCCCCGACAGCTACCGAGCCGTCGACGCGGCGACTGCGAGCACCGTCATCCGCAAGTGGGCCGGACAGCACGGTCCGGTCCCGGAGGCACTCGTAGAACGCATGCAGGAGCAGGTCCATACCCCGATCGCCACCGCGACCAGCACCTCCCTCCTGGGCCCCCTCCCCGAGGACGCCCGCCACGACTGGGGCGGCATCCACATCGACTTCCACGAACTCGTCCTCATCGACCGCCCGGCGAGCACCCTGACGCTGCTGGTCGCGGCCGACGACTAGGTGGGCCCCGCAGCGTCTCTCCTTCGAAACCCCACAACCAGACCACGTACGCCACCAGCCCCACCCACTCCTCCTACAGGCGTGATCAATCCGCAACCAATTCCGGTCTTGACCGAGACCCATCAACGGGGTGCGTGATTACGCTCGCGCTCATGGCCGACTCCACAGCGCATTCACCAGCCGACGCCGACCACCCGGTGTACGTCATCGGTGGCGGTCCCGGCGGGCTCGCCGTCGCGTACACCCTGCGCGCCCGGGGCATACGCGCCGTCGTCCTGGAGAAGTCCGACCGCGTCGGCGCCTCCTGGCGCGGCCACTACGACCGGCTGCACCTGCACACCACCCGGCGCCTGTCGGGGCTGCCCGGGCTGCCGATGCCCCGGCGGTTCGGGCGGTGGGTGGGCCGGGACGACGTGGTGCGGTATCTGGAGAAGTACGCCGAGCACCACGAGCTGGAGATCGTCACCAGCGTCGAGGTCTCCCGCGTGGAGCGCGCCCCCGCCGGCGACGGCTGGCTCCTGCGCGCCACCGGCGGCCGTGAACTGACCGGCGCCGCAGTGGTCGTCGCCACCGGCTACAACCACACCCCCCGGTTCCCGGACTGGCCCGGCCGCGACACCTACACCGGCGAGCTCCTGCACGCCTCCGCCTACCGCAACCCCAAGCCCTACGCCGGCCGTGACGTCCTCGTCGTCGGCGTCGGCAACACCGGCGCCGAGATCGCCGTCGACCTGGTCGAGGGCGGCGCCTCCCGGGTACGGCTCTCGGTGCGCACCGCCCCGCACATCGTGCGCCGCTCCACGGCCGGCTGGGCCGCCCAGTACTCGGGCGTCCTGTGCCGACGCCTGCCGGTCGCCCTGGTCGACCGTCTCTCCCGCCCGCTGGCGAAGCTGAGCGTGCCGGACCTGTCCGCGCAGGGGCTGCCCCGGCCGGACACCGGCCTGTACAGCCGGGTGCTCGAAGGGGCCGTCCCGGTGCAGGACGTCGGCCTCATCGACGCCGTCCGCAAGGGCCGGGTGGAGGTGGTGGCCGCCGTCGACGGCTTCGACGACGGCAAGGTGGCCCTCGCCGACGGCACCCTCGTCGAACCGGACGCCGTCATCGCCGCCACCGGATACGTCCGCGCCCTGGAGGGTCTCGTCGGCCATCTGGACGTCCTCGACGCCGGTGGCAGACCGGTCGTCCACGGCGCCCGCACCCCGTCCCATGCCCCTGGCCTGTACTTCACCGGCTTCACCAACCCCATCAGCGGGATGCTCCGGGAACTGGCCATGGACGCCGAGAAGATCGCGAAGGCGGTGGTGAAGGAGGCCGGAGACCGGGTGTCCCGGCTGCCTGTCACCTGAGATTCTTCACCCAAGGGCGTCTCCTCCGTTCAACTTTGTCTGCACAGCCATTCCTGACGGAACGTCAGTTCAGTAATCTGACATTGCGTCAGTTAATCGCTGTCACACAGGAGCGGGCGGACCGATGCTTGGATCAACCCACGGCACCCTCACCACCGACTCCCGCCGGACCCGGGTCATCGCCTGCGGGGAGCAGCCCGGGCCCGCCGTCCACGGCCGTCCGGCCGAGGTCGACGATCTCGACGTCAGCGGGCGTCCGCTCTATGCGGGCGTACCCGATCTGGACCGCTTCTTCCGTCCCGGATCGGTCGCCGTGATCGGCGCCTCGGACACCGAGGGCCGGCCCAACACCGGAGTCACCCGGCAACTGCTCGCCTGGTCCGAGCGGGTCGGCGCCCGGCTCCATCCCGTGCACCCCAGCCGCCCGTCCGTCTTCGGCATCCCCTGCTCTCCTTCCGTCGCCAACCTGCCCGAGCAGGTCGATCTCGCCGTACTGCTGGTCGCCGACCCCCTTGCGGTGATCGAGGAACTGGCCGAGGCCAAGGTGAAGTTCGCGGTCGTCTTCGCCTCCGGCTTCGCCGAGACCGGTGAGGAGGGCGCCGCCGCACAGGCCCGGCTCGCCGCCGCCGTGGAGCGGTCCGGGATGCGGCTGCTCGGTCCCAACACCAACCTCAACGCCTTCGAGGAGTTCCGCACCGACCTCGACGGCCCCGCCATCGCCCTGATCACCCAGTCCGGGCACCAGGGCCGGCCCGTCTTCGCCCTCCAGGAACTCGGCATCCGCCTGTCCCACTGGGCGCCCACCGGCAACGAGGCCGACCTGGAGACCTCCGACTTCATCTCCTACTTCGCCGAGCGCCCGGAGGTGGGCGCCATCGCCTGCTACATGGAGGGCCTGAAGGACGGCCGCGCCTTCCTCCTCGCCGCCGACCGGGCGGCCCGGCGCAAGGTGCCGGTGGTCGCGGTCAAGGTGGGCCGCACCGAGACCGGCGCCCGCACGGCCGCCTCACACACCGGCAAGCTGACCGGCGCGGACGCGGTGGTGGACGCGGCCATGCGGCAGTACGGAGTGATCCGCGTCGACGGTCTCGACGAACTCCAGGACACCGCCACCCTGTTGGCCCGGGCACGGCCCCCGCTTGCCGACGGCGTCGTCGTCTATTCGATCTCGGGCGGCACGGGCGCACACTTCGCGGACCTGGCGACCGAGGCGGGACTGCGGCTGCCGGTGCTGCCGGAGGCCAAGCAGGCCGAGCTGCACCAGTGGATACCCGAGTACCTGAGCGTGGCCAACCCGGTCGACAACGGCGGCCATCCGGTCGGCGACCGGCGCGGCCGGAAGATCATCGACGCCCTCCTCGACGATCCGGAGGTGGGTGTCCTCATCTGCCCGGTCACCGGGCCCTTCCCGCCGCTGAGCGACCGGCTCGTGAAGGACCTGGTCGACGCGGCCGAGCGCACCGACAAGCTGGTGTGCGTGGTGTGGGGGTCGCCGGTCGGCACCGAACCCGCCTACCGCGAAGTGCTGCTCGGCTCCTCGCGGGTGGCCACCTTCCGCACGGTCGCCAACTGCATCACCGCCGTCCGCGCCTACCTCGACCACCACCGCTTCACCACCGGCTACCGCTCCCCCTTCGACCGCGCCCCGCGCACCCCGTCTCCGTCCTTCCGCAAGGCCCGGGCACTGATGCGCCCAGGACAGCAGCTGAGCGAGCACGCGGCGAAGCAGTTGCTGCGGGCGTACGGCATTCGCGTACCGCGCGAGCAGTTGGTGACCAGCGCGGCGGCCGCCGTGCGGGCGGCGGGCCTGGTCGGCTACCCCGTGGTGATGAAGGCGTCCGGCGCGCGGATCGCCCACAAGACCGAGCTGGGCCTGGTCAAGGTCGGCCTCACCTCCGCCAGCCAGGTCCGCGACGCCTACCGGGAGTTGACGGACATCGCCCGCTACGAGGACGTCTCCCTGGACGGCATCCTGGTCTGCCAGATGGTCGAGCGGGGCGCCGAGATGGTCGTCGGTCTCACGCATGACGAACTCTTCGGGCCCACGGTGACCGTAGGACTCGGCGGGGTGCTGGTCGAGGTGCTGCGGGACACCGCTGTACGTGTGCCGCCCTTCGGGGAGGAGCAGGCGCGGGACATGCTCCATGAACTGCGCGGGCGGACCCTCCTCGACGGGGTCCGGGGGCGGCCCCCCGCGGACACGGACGCGCTCGTCGAAGTCGTCCTGCGGGTGCAGCGCATGGCGCTGGAGCTCGGGGACGATCTGGCGGAGCTGGACATCAATCCGCTGATGGTGCTGCCGCAGGGGCAGGGCGCGGTGGCGCTGGACGCGCTGGCGGTGTGTCGCTGACATGTCTGATTCCCCCCGTGTGCCCGGAAATTCCGTTGAGTCATTGGTACAGCACGCCACTGACAATCGGGTCTGCCGCATCACGCTCGACCGCCCCGAGGCCCTCAACGCCATCACCCCTGACCAGCGGGAACGCATCGTCGAACTGCTCGTGGAGGCGTCGGCGGACGCGGAGGTGGGAGCGGTCGTACTCACCGGAACCGGCCGCGGATTCTGCGCGGGCGCGGACCTTCGCGGCACAGCTGCGACGGGCGACCGGATCCCCGGCGATGTGGCCCGCATGCTCCGCCTCGGCGCCCAACGCCTGGTCTCCGCCGTCCTCGACTGCGAGAAACCGGTGATCGCCGCCGTGAACGGCACGGCGGCAGGCCTCGGCGCGCATCTGGCGTTCGCCTGCGATCTCGTACTCGCCGCCGAATCGGCCCGGTTCATCGAGGTGTTCGTCAGGCGGGGTCTCGTCCCGGACGGCGGCGGCGCCTATCTCCTGCCCCGGCTGATCGGTCCGCAGCGGGCGAAGGAGCTGATGTTCTTCGGCGACGCACTGTCGGCGGCGAACGCGGAACGGCTCGGGCTGGTCAACCGGGTCGTCCAGGACGGGGAGTTGGAGAAGACGGTCCGCGAGTGGGCCGAACGCCTCGCCGCCGGCCCCACCCGCGCCCTCGCCCTGACGAAACAGCTCGTCAACGCCTCCCTCGACAGCGACCGCGCGACCGCCTTCGCGGCGGAGGCGGCGGCGCAGGAGATCAACATGGCGACGCGGGACGCGCAGGAGGGGGTGGCGAGCTTCGTGGAGCGCAGGAGCCCTGTCTACGAGGGGCGCTGAGGTTCCTTCCGCAGGATGCGCAGGTCTCCCGCGTCCGGATCGCCGAAGAGGACGAACAGCTCGGGCTCGCGTTCGGTGCCGCCAATCGTCCAGAGCGTCGGCTGCCCGCATCCGCTTCCGACACGCAGGCCGACGCCGTCACGGTCGACGCCCTCGTCCTCGTCCTCCCGCACCAATTCCCAGGTACCGGTGCCCTCGCACACGGCGAAGGGCGGCTCGACCGTCCAGTCGTCGGAATCGGAGACGGTGGGCAGCTCGGCGAGTTCGGCCCGTCCGCCGGAGTCCAGCCGCAGGACCGCCCCGTCCTCGCCCCGCCAGACGCCGGTGAGCTGCCCCGCGGACAGCTTCGGAGGCTCGTACTCCTTGAGCAGCCCCGTGACCGAGGCCAGCACCCCGCCCAGCCCGACCAGGACGAACAGCACCATGGAGGCCAGGCCCGAGCCGAGCCAGGTGCGCCAGAACCCCCATCGTGCGCGCCTGGCGACCCAGGCCGCACCAAGGACGGGAAGGGTGCCCAGCGCCGCCAACAGCGGCGCCATCACGGTGAACGACCAGTCCCACAGCCCTGCGGCCAGTACCGCCCAGGCCACGCCGAGCAGCACGCCGCACACCACGTACCAGCCCCAGATCGGGCCCCGCGCGCGGGCGGCGGTGAAGCGGGCCAGGTGGAGGGCGGGCAGGGCGTGCAGAACCGCCTGGAGGAGGCCGAGCACGGGCAGGACGAGCGGCGCGAAGATCAAGACGCAGGCCATGCCGAGCGAGTTGAAGCCGATACCGTAGTCGTCGCCGGACTGCTCCCCGATCCACCAGACCAGCCAGACCGGCGGCAACTGTCCGGCGGCCACGGCGGCAGCCGCGTACAGCTCGGACGTCGGCCCTGCCGAGCCGTCGGCTCTCCGGTCCTGACCGCTGTATCCCCACCCCATGGGCGCAGCGTACGCACGCGTGCCCGGCGCCCTCGCACACCCCTTCCAATCTGACACACCGTCAGCTTCAATGAACGGTGTGATGGGACACGCAGGGATGGCGGCAGCCGCCGTCCGCTACCTCAGGTCGGTCGACGCCCCGCGCGTGGAGCCGCTGCCGCGGCCCGAGTTGCGGTGCGTCGGCGAGGACGAGCGGGCGCCGGTGAGCCAGGCCGAGTTCCGGCGGGTGCTCGGGAACTTCGCGACGGGGGTGACCGTTGTCACGTCACCCGCCGCCGACGGCGAAGCCTCCCCCGCCGGTTTCGCCTGCCAGTCCTTCTCCGCCCTCTCCCTCGACCCACCCCTGATCGCCTTCATGGTCGGCCGTACGTCGACGACCTGGCCGCGCATCGCCCGCGCCGGCGTCTTCTGCGTCAACGTCCTGAGTGCGCACCAGGGCGAGCTGTGCCGTGGCTTCGCGGTCAGCGGCGGCGACAAGTTCGCCGGGGTCGCCCACGACCCGGCGCCGGTGTCCGGCTCGCCGCGCCTCGCGGGCGCCCTCGCCTGGGTGGACTGCGCGATCCACGCCGTCCACACCGGCGGCGACCACCTCATCGTGGTCGGCCGGGTGAACGCGCTCGGGGCGAGCGAGGAGGACGCGGCGCCGCTGCTGTTCCACCGTGGCCGGTTCCTCTGACGGCCACTGGCCGTCGTACCGACGATTCAGGCGACCGCCAACTCGGTGGCCGGCCGGCGGCGGATCACCAGCGCCATGAGCGCCGCCGCCGCGCACAGCGCCCCCGACGCGTACCAGACGACGTCGTACGACCCGAACACATCCCGAGCCACCCCACCGAGGAAGGCCACCAGCGCGGCCCCCACCTGGTGGGACGCCAGCACCCAGCCGAACACGATCGCGCTGTCCTCCCCGTAGTGCTCCCGGCACAGCGCCACGGTCGGCGGGACGGTCGCGACCCAGTCCAGGCCGTAGAACACGATGAAGAAGATCATCGGCGGCCGCACGCTCGGCGCGAGCAGCATCGGCAGGAACAGCAGCGAGATCCCGCGCAGGGCGTAGTACACCGCGAGCAGCCGGCGCGCCTCGTAGCGGTCCGTGAACCAGCCGGAGGCGATCGTGCCGACGACGTCGAACACCCCGATCACCGCCAGCAACGAGGCCGCGGCCTGGACCGGCATGTGCTCGTCGTGGGCGGCGGGCACGAAGTGGGTCTGGATCAGGCCGTTGGTGGAGGCGCCGCAGATCGCGAAGGTGCCGGCGAGCAGCCAGAAGGGGCCTGTGCGAGCCGCCTTGAACAGGACCGTCACCGCACGGCGGGCGGCGCCCGTCACGGGCGGCGGCTTCGGTACGTACTCCGTTGCGCCGTACGGCTTCAGGCCGACGTCCGCCGGATGGTCGCGCAGCAGCAGCCAGACGAAGGGGACGACCGCGAGAGCCGCCAACGCGACCGTCACAGCCGCCGGGCGCCAGTCGTGTTCCTCGACCATCCAGGACAGCACGGGCAGGAAGATCAGCTGCCCGGAGGCCGAGGCGGCGGTGAGGATGCCGGTGACCAGTCCGCGCCGCTCGGTGAACCAGCGGTTGGTGACGGTCGCGGCGAAGGCCAGCGCCATGGAACCGCTGCCGAGGCCCACCAGCAGACCCCAGCACAGCAGGAGCTGCCAGGCCGCCGTCATCCAGTACGTGAGGCCGGAGCCGATGGCGATCATGGTCAGTGCGACCGCCACGACCTTGCGTATGCCGAAACGGTCCATCAGCGCCGCCGCGAAGGGCGCGGTCAGCCCGTAGAGCGCGAGGTTGATGGAGACCGCCGAGCTGATCGTGCCGCGGGACCAGCCGAACTCCTGGTGCAGCGGGTCGATGAGCAGCCCGGGCAGGGAGCGGAAGGCGGCGGCGCCGATGATCGTCACGAAGGTGACGGCGGCGACGAACCAGGCACGGTGAATACGGCGCCTGCGGCGGGTCAGGGTGTCCTCTGCGGTGGCTGCGGCCTCGGTTGTCTGGGTCACGGCATAGATGATCGCGGCCGGAATCCGCCTCATCGAGTGGCCCGAAGGTCAGCATTCGTTAGGATCGGGCCATGAGCAGTGACCCGCAGACGCCCGAGTTCCGTCCGCATCGCGTCGTCGTGCTCGCCCTCGACGGACTGCTCCCCTTCGAGCTGGGTATCCCGCACCGCATCTTCGGCCGCCCCAAGGACGCCCAGGGCCGCCCTCTGTACGAGGTCCTGACCTGCTCGATCCGGCCACCCGGCCCGGTCGTCACGGACGCCGACTTCGCCGTCATGGTCGAGCACGGCCCCGAGCTGCTGGCCACCGCCGACACGGTGATCGTCCCGGCCTCCTACGAACTCGGCCCGGTCTTCGAGCAGGGCGTGCTCACCGAGGAGCTGGCCGCAGGGCTCGCCCACATCCGCCCCGGCACCCGGCTCGCCTCCATCTGCACCGGCGTCTTCGTCCTCGCCGCCGCCGGATACCTCGACGGCCGCCCCGCCACCACGCACTGGGCGGAGACCGACCAGCTGCAGCGCCTGTTCCCGGCCATCGACGTCGACCCGGACGTCCTGTTCATCGACGACGGCGACGTCCTGACCTCGGCCGGCGTCGCCGCCGGGATCGACCTGTGCCTGCACATGGTCCGCCGGGACCACGGCACGGCCGTCGCCAACGAGATCGCCCGCCGTACGGTCGTACCCCCGCACCGCGACGGCGGCCAGGCGCAGTACATCCACCGCCCGGTGCCCGATCCCCAGCAGTCGACGACGACCGGGGCCCGTGCCTGGGCCCTGGGCCGCCTCCACGAGCCGATCCAGCTGCGGGACATGGCGGCACAGGAGGCCATGTCGGTACGGACCTTCACCCGCCGCTTCCGCGAGGAGGTCGGCGTCAGCCCCGGCCAGTGGCTCACCCAGCAGCGCGTGGAACGGGCCCGGCACTTGCTGGAGTCCACCGACCTGTCCATGGACCAGGTGGCACAGGACTCGGGATTCGGTACGGCACAGTCGATGCGGCAGCACTTGCAGACGGCGCTCGGGGTGACGCCGACGGCGTACCGCCGGACGTTCCGTCAGTCCGAGAACGTCAGCACCGCCCGGGCGACCCGGCCCGCCTCCGCGTCCGCCGCCGCCTTCTCGAAGTCCTCGACCGGGTAGGTCCGCGTCACGAGTTCATCGAGGAGCAGCCGTCCTGCCCGGTACAGCTCGGCGTACAGGGCGATGTCCCGCTGCGGGCGGGATGAGCCGTAGCGGCAGCCCAGGATCGACTTGTCCAGGTAGAGGGTCGAGACGCGGAAGGACGCCTCGGCCGTGGCCGGTGGCACGCCGAGGAGGACGGCCTGGCCGTGCCGGTCGAGCAGATCGACGGCCTCGCGGATCAGCTCGACGCGTCCGACGCACTCGAAGGCGTGGTCGGCACCCGTGGGCAGGATGTCCCGCACCCCCTCGGTGGAGGTCAGGAAGTCGGTCGCACCGAACCGGCGCGCCACCTCCTCCTTGGCCGGATTGGAGTCGACGGCGACGATCCGCAGGGCACCCGCGATCCGCGCGCCCTGGATGACATTGAGCCCGATTCCACCAGTCCCGATCACCACCACCCTGTCTCCACGGTCCACCCGCGCCCGGTTGAGCACGGCTCCGACCCCGGTCAGCACCCCGCACCCGATCAACGCGGCGGACACCAGCGGAAGTTCCCCAGGGATCCGCACGGCCTGAACGGCCTTCACCACCGTCCGCTCGGCGAAGGCGGAGTTGGAGGCGAACTGGTACACCGAGCGCCCGCCCCGCAGGAAGGGCTGCCCCGGCCGCCCGATCGCCTGTCGGCACATGGTGGGCCGCCCCCGGTCGCACTCCGCGCAGGCACCGCAGTTGGCGAGCGTGGACAGCGCCACATGATCCCCGGGCGCGACATGCGAGACCCCCGCCCCCACGGCCTCCACCACACCCGCGCCCTCATGGCCGAGCACCACAGGAACGGGGAAAGGTATGGTCCCGTCGACCACAGAAAGATCGCTGTGGCACAACCCCGCCGCCGCGATCGCGACCAGCACCTCGCCCGGCCCCGGCTCCCGCACCTCAAGGTCGTCCACGACCTCGGTCCGCTTCCCGTCGAACAGCACTCCGCGCATCAGACGACCCCCTTGGGCTCCCTGGGCAGACCGAGCACCCGCTCGGCGATGATTGTGCGCTGGACCTGATCCGAGCCGCCGTAGATGGTGTCGGCCCGGGAGAAGAGGAACAGATGCTGAAGCGGATCGAGTTCGTACGGCGCGGAAGGCGCCCAGTCGACCGGCCCGACCGCGGCCCCCGCGCCCCGCACCGCCACCGCCAGCTCCCCGAGCCGCTGATGCCACCCGGCCCACAGCAGCTTGGCCACGCTGGAGGCGCCCGCGTCACCGGAACCGCCCAGGGTGCGCAGGGCGTTCCAGCGCATGACGCGCAGCTCGGCCCACTGCCGGACGAGCCGGTCCCGTAGAACGGGATCCGCCGCCGCACCCGTCTCCACAGCGACCCGCACAACCGTCTCCAACTCCCGTGCGAAGCCGATCTGCTGGGCCAGCGTGGACACCCCGCGCTCGAACCCGAGGAGGCTCATCGCGACCTGCCAGCCATGGCCCTCGCCGCCGACGACGTGCTCCACGCGCGCGTGCGCGCCGTCGAAGAACACCTCGTTGAAGTCGCTGGTGCCGGTCATCTGCCGAATGGGGCGGACATCGATGTGGTCCGGCTGGTCCATCGGCACGAGGAGGAAGCTCAGCCCCCGGTGGCGGCGGGAGCCCGGCTCGGTACGGGCCAGCACGAAGCACCAGTCCGCCTCGTGCGCGAGCGACGTCCAGATCTTCTGCCCGGTGATGCGGTACCCGCCGTGCACATCCCGCACGGCCACGGTCCGCACGGACGCCAGATCCGACCCGGCCCCGGGCTCGCTGTACCCCTGACACCACAGCTCGTCACCGGCGGCTATGGGCGGCAGAAACCGGCCCTTCTGCTCGTCGGTGCCATGGGCGAGCAGGGTGGGCGCCAGCAGATTCTCCCCGATGTGCCCGGAGCGCGGCGGCGCCCCGGAACGGGCGTACTCCTCGGCCCAGGCGACCTGCTGGGTGAGCGTGGCGGAACGGTTGCCGTACCCGGTCCCGGCCCAGGAGAGCCCGATCCAGCCGGCTGCTCCGAGGGTGCGCTCCCAGGTACGGCGGTCCAGATCGGGGTCGACATGGGCGGAGAGCCAGGCCTTGGCCTCCGCGCGGAACGCCTCGTCCTCGGCACTGAATCCGAAGTCCACAGAACTCTCCTCTACGAGGCGTTCGGCGGCCGAAGCAACGGCATCGGATCGACCCCCACCGTCCCCGGCAAGAACTCCGCGATCCGTTCCGGCGTCCAAGCGCCGTCCGCATACGCGGCCCGCAATTCCCGGGGCTGTGCCCACACCGCCAGCTTGGGCCCGGCAAGCGTGTACACCTGCCCGGTGATCCCCCGCTCCTTGGCCCGGTCCGACAGCAGATAGACCACGAGCGCCGCCACCTCCTCCGGCTCCCCGATCTCCGTCAGCTCCATGGGGACCTTCGCCGACATCCGCGTACGAGCAACCGGTGCCACAGCATTGGCGGTCACCCCGTACTTGTTCAGGCCCAGCGCGGCGCTGCGTACCAGCGAAATGATCCCGCCTTTGGCCGCGCTGTAGTTGGCCTGCGCATAGGACCCTTGATGGTTCCCGCTCGTGAAACCGATCAGCGTCCCGGAGCGCTGCCCCCGCATCACCGCGGAAGCCGCACGAAACACCGTGAACGTCCCCTTGAGGTGAGTGGCGATCACCGGATCCCACTCCTCCTCGGTCATGTTGAACAGCATCCGCTCCCGCAGGATCCCGGCGACGCACACGACCCCGTCGATCCGCCCGTACGACGACACGGCCACGTCCACGACCCGCTGCCCGCCCGCCATGGTGGAGATGTCGTCGCCCACCGCGACGGCCTCTCCCCCGGCGGCCTCGATCTCCTTGACGACGCCCTCGGCGACCTCGCTGGTCGGGCAGGCCCCGTCCACGGCGACCCCGTAGTCGTTGACGACGACCCGCGCCCCCTCGGCCGCCGCCGCCAGTGCCACCGCCCGCCCGATACCGCGCCCCGCGCCGGTCACGGCGACGACCTTGCCTGCCAAGAAGTTCCCCACGCCCGGCCCCTTCCCGCGGTTTCTGACGGACCGTTAGATTTTATGACCCGTCGGACAGTCGGAGACAAGCCCCGGGGAGGGACCGATGTCACTGCCGGACGTGTTCCACGAGATCGCCAAGCGTGTGAACAACTGGGGCCGTTGGGGAGCCGACGACGAACTCGGCACCCTCAACCTGATCACCGACGAGGTCGTCCGCGAGGCCGCGGCCTGCGTCCGCAGCGGACGGCGGATTCCGCTCGCGCTGCCGTTGCAGCAGGACGGTGTGCAGACCGGGATGATCCCGGGGCGGGTCAATCCGCTGCATGTGATGGTGCAGATCAACCAGGAGATCTTCGGTCCGGGCACGGTCGCGTGCAGCGACGATGCCGTGACCATGGGCCTTCAGGCGGGCACGCACTGGGACGCGCTGACGCATGTCTCGCACTCGGGCCGGCTCTACAACGGCCGCCCGGCCGGCACGATCACCGCGCACGGCGGCGCCGAGTTCGCGGGAATGGCCACCGCGCGGCACATCGTCTCGCGCGGGGTGCTCCTCGACGTGGCACGCGCGCATGGCGTTGAACAGCTCGACGGTGCGCACGCGGTGACGCCCGAGGACCTGGAGGCCGCCGAGGAACTCGCGGGCACGCGCGTGCGTGCGGGCGACATCGTGCTCGTACGCACCGGGCAGATGCGGGTGTGTCTCGCCGGGGACAAGCACGGTTACGGCTATCCGTCGCCGGGGCTGTCGATCCGCACTCCGGAGTGGTTCCACGCGCGCGATGTGGCCGCCGTCGCCAATGACACCCTCACGTTCGAGATCTTCCCGCCGGAGATCGAGGACCTGTGGCTGCCCGTGCACGCGCTGGACCTGGTGGAGATGGGGATGCCGCAGGGGCAGAACTGGAATCTCGAAGAGTTGTCCACAGCCTGTGGACAAGAAGGTCGGTACGCCTTCCTGTTGTCGGCGACCCCCGAGCCCTTCGTCGGCGCCACAGGCGCCCCGGTGGCACCGGTCGCCGTTCTGTGAGGTCCTGAAGTGCGGTTGGCGGCGCGCGATCTGCCCGCCCCGAGCACGGCAGCGCGCACCGCCATCCGACTTCGGCGCTCCCACCCCGGCTGCCCCTCGGGCCCTGAGGGAGCCGACGCCGAATCACGACCCACACTCGTCGAGGGCTCCCGTCACCGAAACCCTCGTCGTCCCCTCACGGCGAATCGCTGACCACAAGCGTGATCAAACGGACACGCGCCGTCAACACCTGTTCGGGGATTTATGACTTACGCCCTATATGCGACAGGCGCACGTAGAAGCATGTCCCGGCGCATCGCACCGCGTCCGGCGCAGGGTTCCGGGCCCGACGCCCGCGGACACCGCCGCGTACACCACGGGCGCCCTCACACCGCCTCGTAGGCCAGCCCTTCGAAGGCTCCGCCGCCGTAGGCCACCGCGGGCTCCCGCCCCTCGGCGCACTGGTCGAGTTCGCACCAGATCCGCTTGCCGGGACCCTCGGGCATCCAGCCCCAGCGGTCCGCGAGACCGTCGACAAGGGCGA
Source organism: Streptomyces cupreus (assembly GCF_014257025.1). Lineage (GTDB taxonomy): Bacteria > Actinomycetota > Actinomycetes > Streptomycetales > Streptomycetaceae > Streptomyces > Streptomyces cupreus. The sequence continues at coordinate 85,548 of NZ_JACMSF010000027.1, read as the reverse complement.
GGCCCCGCCCGCCCGTCTCTCCGCCGCCGGCACAACGCGGCACCGGGGCCCGGCCGCTGGCGTCCGCCACTTCCAGACGTACGGTGACCGACTCGGCGTCGGCCGCCACCCCGGGCAGGAACAGCCGCAGCACGGCCGGACAGCCGGTGTGCACCACGGCGTTGGTGACCAGTTCGGACACGAGCAGGATCAGCGTCTCCGACAGCGGCTCGTCGACCCCTATCCCGGATCCGGCGAGCCGCGAGCGGGCCCACCGCCGGGCTCGACCCACCTCAGCGGGGTCGGGCCGGATCTCCAGCTGCACTTGAAGCACCTGCACCGCTCACACCATCCGAACCGGCGGACTCATAGCCCCGCGCCTCGCGAGGGCCACGATCGTAGCCATTTTTTGCATGACCAGAACAATGGCCGGAGCCAGGATCACGGAACGTGAATCCCTTACGAGAAAGCATGGTTGACGTACAGTCACCCCAACAAGCGCTTCGGGCATATTCCAGCGCGAAGGAGTACCCATGCGGGATACTGTGCGACGCTCTTGACGGGGAGTCGAACAAGCGGGGGCCGAAACCGCGCCCGCCCTGCGAGAACCGGCGCGCACCGCCGGATCCGGAGCCGCCTCAAGGGCACCTCCGGCATGGCTCGTGCTCGGAACCACTCGCATCCCACACAAGGTACCGGAGCACGGCGCCGACTCCAGGCCGTGACGAGTCACACATAGGACACAACCCGATATCAACGCTCCGTAGTTCCGGTATGCCACAATCCGCGACACCCATTGCCGCCACCATTCCGGTTCCGCAGCCCAGCGCGCTTTTCGCCTTTCACGCGACCAGATCGGCGGCGAGCACTTCCTCACTTTCCGTAATTCCTCCGCCACGCTGTGACCGCGCCCACGCGCGCTTGAGATGCAAATGCACCTCGCACTCCCAGGTGAAGCCCATTCCGCCGTGCACCTGGAGGCAGTCGCGGGTGCCGCGTACGGCGGCCTCGTCGGCCAGCAGCCGGGCCGCGGCGATGTCGGCGGGGTCCTCGGTCACGGCGGCCGCGTACACGGCGGCACGGGCCGTCTCCGCCCGCACCAGCATGTCGGCGCACAGATGCTTCACCGCCTGGAAGGCTCCGACCGGCTGTCCGAACTGTTCGCGGGTCCGGGCGTGTTGCACGGCGAGTTCGCACGCGCGCGTGGCGGTGCCCAGTTGCTCCGCGGCGGCGAGGAGGACGGCGAGGGGGTCCGCCTCGCCCTGGTGGGCCACCCGGTGAAGCGGTGTCAGGGGGTCCAGAGAGCGCAGGGGTACGGCCCCGTCCGCGTCCCCGAGGACCACGTCGGCCCACGCCAGCCACTCCACCAGGCCGCCGTCCGGGGCCGTCACGACCGTCTCCCCGGTGGCGGCGCCCGGCACCGAGCCCGCCGCGAGATGGGTGGCGGTCAACGGCCCGGGCAGCAGCGCCCGACCCGCCTCCTCGAAAGCCAACACCGCCTCCGGCAGCCCGAGTCCGACCCCGCCGTCCGCCTCGGGCAGACGCAGTGCGAAGAACCCGGCCGCGCCCAGCTCCCGCCACAGCGCCCGGTCCAGCCCGGGCTCGTCCACGGCCGCCCGCAGAGCCTCGGCACCGAACCGCCGGTCCAGCAGCTCCCGCACCCCGGCCTGCAACGCCCTCTGGTCCTCGGTCAGTTGGAAACGCATGCTCACTTCCCCTTCGGCAGCCCCAGGATCCGCTCGGCCACGATGTTGCGCTGGATCTGCGAGGTGCCGGCCGCGATGGTGTACGACAGCGACGACAGCCGGTCGAGCACCCAGGGCCGGTCGAGGTCGAGGGCGCCCGGTCCGAGGACGTCGGCGGCGGCGTCGTAGAGCTCCTGGCGGGCGTGCGAATACCTCAGTTTGAAAACCGAACCGCCGACCCCCGGCACCCCGCCCGCCGACGCCTCGCTCACGTTCCACTGCGTCAGCCGCCACAGCGCGCGGAACTCGGCGTTCAGGCGGCCGAGCCTGCGCCGCAGCACCGGGTCGTCCCAGCGGCCGTTCTTGCGGGCCTCCGCGGCCAGTTCGCCGAGGACGCGGCGGCAGGCGACCACTTCGCCGACGAAGGCCGTGCCGCGTTCGAAGGAGAGGGTCACCATCGTCACGCGCCAACCGTCGTTCTCCGCGCCGACCCGGTTCGCGATCGGCACCCGTACCTCGTCGAGGAACACCTCGGCGAACTCGGTGGACCCGGCGAGGGTCCGCAGCGGCCGTACGGTGACGCCGGGCGCGTCCATGGGCATCGCGAGCCAGGTGATGCCCCGGTGCCTGGGCGCTTCGGGGTCGGTACGGACCAACAGCTCGCACCAGTCGGCGACTTCGGCATGCGAGGTCCAGATCTTGGAGCCGGTCACCACATAGGCGTCCCCGTCGCGCCACGCGCGCGTGCGCAGCGCCGCGAGGTCGGAGCCGGCGCCGGGTTCGCTGAAGCCCTGACACCAGACCTCCTCGCCGCGCAGGATCGGCGGCAGCCAGCGCGACCGCTGTTCAGGGGTGCCCTCGGCGGCGATGGTGGGGCCGGCGTGGAGCAGTCCGACGAAGTTGGCGCCGACGTAGGGGGCGCCCGCGCGCTCGGTCTCCTCCAGGTAGATCAGGCGGGTGGTCGGGGAGGCGTCCCAATGGACGTCGGCGTATCCGGCGTCATGGAGCATGCGCTGCCAGCCGAGGTCGTAGGCGCGTCGTGCGGGCCAGTCGGAGGGGGCGGGCGCGGGGGGCAGCTTCGGCAGCACCTCGCCGAGCCACCGCCTCAGGCGCGCCCGGAACTCCTCCTCCTCGGGCGTGTACGTGAGGTCCATACGGCGGCCCACCAATCTGACGATCCGTCAGTTCAGGCTAGCCCCGCACCCCTGGACCGACAAGGCGGGGAGCCCTACGCTCTGGCCACTATCTGACGCACCGTCAGCAAAGGGGGTCGCCACCGTGACCGACACCGCACTCGACCTGAGCTCCGCCCGGACCCTGTGGGACCTGCTCGCCCGCCGCGCCGACCTCACCCCGGACCGGCCCGTCCTCCTCCAGGAGGACCGCACATCGAGCTTCGGCGAGCTACGCGCGCGTGCCGAGCGAGTGGCGGCCGGCCTGTACGACATGGGCGTACGCGCCGGCACGGTCGTCGCCTGGCAACTGCCCACCCGGATCGAGACCGCCCTGCTCTCCTTCGCCCTGGCCCGCCTCGGCGCCGTACAGTCCCCGGTCATCCCCTTCTACCGCGACCGCGAGGTCGGCTTCGCCCTGCGCGAGTCCAAGGCCGAGTACTTCGCCGTACCGGGCACCTGGCGCGGCTTCGACCACACGGAGATGGCCCGGCGACTCGGCGCGAAGGGCGTCTTCGAGGCGTACGACCGACTCCCGGACGGCGATCCGCGGGTATTGCCCGCCCCGCCCGCCGAGGGCACCTCCGTGCGCTGGATCTACTGGACCTCGGGCACCACCTCCGACCCCAAGGGCGTGCTGCACACGGACCGTTCGCTGATCGCGGGCGGCTCCTGCCTCGCCCACGCCCTGCGCCCCACCGACGCCGACGTCGGCTCGATCGCCTTCCCCTACGCCCACATAGGCGGCCCTGACTACATGGTGATGCTGCTCCTGTACGGCTTCCCGGCGGTGCTGTTCGAGCAGTTCGCGCTGCCGGAGGCGCTGGAGGGCTATCGCCGGCACGGGGTGACGATGGCGGGCGGATCGACGGCGTTCTACTCGATGTTCCTGACCGAGCAGCGCAAACAGCCCGGCACGAAGGTGGTTCCGACGCTCCGGCTGCTGGCGGGGGGCGGGGCGCCGAAGCCGCCGGAGCTGTATCACGCCGTGGTCCGGGAGATGGGCGTGCAGCTGACCCACGGCTACGGCATGACCGAGGTGCCGATGATCACGATGGGCGACCCGGACGACGCCCCGGAGCTGCTCGCCACCACCGAGGGACGGCCGCCCGAGGGCATGGAGATCCGGATCGTGGACGGGGAGGTGCGGCTGCGCGGGGAGGCGGTGTGCCGGGGCTATCTGGACCCGGAGCAGACCGCTCAGGCCTTCGACGAGGACGGTTTCCTGCGCACCGGCGACCTGGGGCTGCTCACCGGCACCGGGCATCTGGTGCTCACCGGGCGACTGAAGGACGTGATCATCCGCAAGGGCGAGAACATCTCGGCGAAGGAGATCGAGGATCTGCTGCACCGGCATCCGGCGGTCGCGGACGCGGCCGTCATCGGGCTGCCGGACACCGAGCGCGGGGAACGCGTGTGTGCCGTGGTCGAACAGCCCGAGGGGGCAGTGAAGTTGAGCCTCGCGCAGGTCACGGCGTATCTGCGCGCGGAAGGGCTGTCCGTGCACAAGCTGCCGGAGCAGCTGGAGGTGGTGGACGCTCTTCCGCGGGGCGACACGCTGCGCAAGGTGCTCAAGTACAAGCTCAGGGAGCGCTACTCGGGGACGGTGAAGTAGCGGGCGAAGGCGGTCACGATCTCGGACTCCTCCACCCTGCCGTCGCTGTCGGCGTCGAGGGTGGCCGCCGCGGCCCGCGCGACCTCCGCGTCCACGCCGAGGGCGGTCAGCACGCGCGCGGTGTCCGCGAGGGTGGCCGCTCCGTCGCCGTCCCCGTCGGCCACCGCGAGGGCCGCGTGCAGGAAGGGGCGGGCGATCTCGGCGAACCGGTCCGGGTTGTCGCGCAGCCGCTTGACCGCGCCGCCCACGAACTCGTCCCGCGTGATGCGCTGGTCGCCGTCCCGGTCCGCTATTCCCGCCATGCCCTGCCAGAACGCCTCGGCGCCGATGTACAGCGCCTGGCCCTTGTCGGACCGGGCCGCCGTACCGAACTCCGTGAGCAGCGCCTTGGCCGCCGCGTTGAAGTCCTCACGGTCGATGTAGCCGTTGCCGTCCTGGTCGAAGGTGGCGAACCGGGCGGCGATCCTGCGCTCGTACTCGCTGCTGACCATGTCTTTTCGTGCCGCCTTTACGTCACGTGGGGTGCGTTCTGGCAGGGAGCGTACGACGTCAGGGCCCGTCCGGGAGCGGGAAAGCGACGGTTGTGCCAAGACCGGGGGAATTTCGGGACAACGGTGTGGCAGTGCGACGGGCTACGCCGACAGCGGTCCGGTCTCCTCGTCGGTGGCCGAGCCCAGGTCGGGGTGGACGTCGAAGAGGCGGCGGACGCCGAGGGCGCCGAGGACGCGGTTGACGTGAGAGCCCTCGTCGGCACCGTGCGCGGGCAGTATCAGGCGCAGACGGCCCCGGCAGGAGCGGACGAGCCGTCGGGCGGCGATGAGCACGCCGACGCCGCTGGAGTCGCAGAAGAAGACCTCGGACAGATCGAGGACAAGGCTGTGCCGGCCCTCGGCCACCTCGTCGTGCACGCGTTGGCGCAGCACGGGCGAGGTCACCAGATCCAGTTCGCCCGAGACCCGCAGTACGGCCCACCCGCCCTGCTCCTCGCAGGTCACCTTGAACGCCACCGCCATGCCCTTCGCTCGCCGGACCCCCCGCAAACGGAAGCCGTCCCTACGCTTCCTCGCAGCGCGGCTGCCCAGCGGCAGTGCCCTGAAACACCGGGCCAGAAACAGAAAGAGATGGAAAGAGGCTTGTTTCTGTCGTCTTCGGTCTTGTTCGATCAGTTCTGGACTGGGTAGGCGACGGTTCACTATCACCTGGGGCCCGTCAGGGGGCGCACATTGCGACAAAGGGGCGTGCGCTGCCAGAGGTGCCGACTACATTCGAGGAGACGGTGGGATCAGGCTTGACCAGGGCACAGGCAGTGTGAGGCGAGGGGGCCGCATGGCGAAGAAGGACGCACCGCCCCGCTGGGACCGCAGGATGCAGCAGCGGCTGGCGCGCGGGGAGGCGGCCGCCCTCGGCGAGCTCTACGACCGTTTCGCCTCCCTGGTGCACGGCCTGGCCCACACCGTCCTCGGCGACGAGCGCGCCGCCGACACCATCACCCGCGAGGTCTTCGCCCACGTCTGGGAGCACCCCGACACCTACGACCCCAAGCAGGGCCCCCTGCGCTCCTGGGTGGCCACCCTCACCCACCGCCTCGCCGTGCAGCGGCTGCGCGCCACCGAGACCGCCGCGCTGGCCCAGGGCGGCCACGGCACCACCGAGGAGCTGGAGCGCAAGGTGCGCCACGCCTCCGTCGCCGCCCGCGCCGACTACATCGTGCAGGCCATGCCGGTGCCGCTGCGCGCCGCGCTGGAGCAGGCGTACTTCCAGCGCCGCGACTACCGCCAGACAGCCACCGACCTCGGCGTCACCGAGGACGAGGCCCGCCGCCGGCTCCGCCTCGGCCTGCAACTGCTCTCCACCGCCCACGACGCCGACGCCCCGCCGGGATACGGGGGTGCCGTGTGACCGACGCCGGCCGGTTCGAGGCGTACGACGAGCACGAGGAAGAGGGCGAGCCCAAGGAGGAGCAGGGTTACGAGGGTCAGGACGGCCCGGAGAAGGGCGACAAGGACGCCAGTGTGTCGGACTCCGGCGGCTCCGGAAAGGGCTACGGCAGCGGTCCACGGCCCGACCCGGAGGAGCCGCCCCGCATACCGCTCCCCCGCGCCTCCGTCGAGGACACCGGAAGGCCGCTGCCCGACCTCGTCACGGATCCGGTGCCGCTCGTCCTGGAGCACCTGGTGCTGAAGTCGCTGCTCGGCGCGTGGGCGCTGGCCGCGTGTTCGCCGGAGGAGACGCTCGCCGTCGAGACGCACCTCGGCGGCTGCGGCTCCTGCGCCGACGAGGCGCTGCGGCTGCGCGAGGCCGTGGGCCTGCTGCACAAAGCCGAGAGCCTCGACCTGGACCCCGCCCTGCGCACCCGGGTCCTGGAGAGCTGCCTGGAGCGCCGCCCGCCGCGCATCCCGGTGCCGGGCTGGGCGGCGGCGTACGACGCCGAGACCGCGCGACTGGACGCGCTGCTCCAGGACTTCGGGGACGCGGAGTGGCACGCGCCCGTGCGGCTGCGGTGGTTCAGGGCCGACGAGGCCACGAGCCGCCGTACGACGGTCGCCGGGGTGATCGCACACCTGCTGACCGTCGACGGCCTGGCCGCGATCGCCCTGGGCCTCGACGACCCCCTGGGCGACGTCGAGGCCGACCGCCCCACCCCGTCCGCCCGCACCGAGGCGTACTGGCGTGCCTCCCACTTCCCGCCCAACCGCTCGGTCCGGGCGCCCTGGCGGGAGCAGAGCCACGACCTGGTCCGCACGGTCTCCTTCACCGGCGGCCAGGCGGGCGGCATGACGGTCTCCTACGGCGACTTCGAGCTGCCGCTGCACGACGCGATGCTGGACCGGGCCTTCGAGTGCTGGGTGCACGCGGAGGACATCGCGGAGGCCGTGGACTACCCGTACACCCTGCCCTCGGCCCGCCATCTGCACGACATGATCGACCTGGGGGCCCGTATGTTGCCGGGGGCCCTGGCCAGACGCCGCCGCAACGGCCTGGCGTCCCCGCGGCACGGTCGCCACCTCGGCCTGGCCGGCGGCCCCGGCCGCAGCGTCCGCCTGGAGATCGAGGGCTCGGGCGGCGGCGAGTGGCTGATCCCGCTGGACTCCCCCGCGGCGGTGGGCTCCGCCGAGCACGAGGTGGCGCACGTGGCGCTGGACGGCGTGGAGTTCTGCCGCCTGGCGGCGGGACATGTGTCTCCGACGGAGGCAGCGGCGGGGCAGGTGGGCGACCGCGAGGCCATCAGGGATGTGCTGTTCTCGGTGGCGTCGTTGAGCCGGATGTAGGGGCTGGTTGCCGATACGTCGGCGACTGCGGAACGCCCCGAACTCCTAGGCGAACACAACCGTTCGTCGCCCATTGAGCAGAATCCTCCGCTCGGCATGCCACTTCACGGCCCGCGCCAGCGCCTGGCACTCCACATCGCGGCCGATCGCCACCAGTTGGTCCGGCGTGACGTCATGCCCGACCCGCTCGACCTCCTGCTCGATGATCGGCCCCTCGTCGAGGTCGGCGGTCACATAGTGCGCCGTCGCACCGATCAGCTTCACACCCCGCGTATGCGCCTGGTGATACGGCTTCGCGCCCTTGAAGCTCGGCAGGAAGGAGTGGTGGATGTTGATGATCCGGCCGCTGAGCTGCTTGCACAGGTCGTCCGAGAGGACCTGCATGTAACGCGCGAGAACGACCAGCTCGACGTTCTCCTCGCGCACGATCTCCAGCAGCCGCGCCTCGGCCGCCGACTTCGTGTCCTTCGTCACCGGAATGTGGTGGAAAGGAATGTTGTACGAGCCCACCAGCTCCGCGAAGTCCGTGTGGTTGGAGACCACCGCCGCGATCTCCACCGGGAGCGCCCCGATCCGCGCCCGGAACAGCAGGTCGTTCAGGCAGTGCCCGAACTTGGAGACCATCAGGACGATGCGCATCTTCTCGTCGGCCCGGTTGATCTGCCAGTCCATCTGGAAGGCGTCACCGATCGCCGTGAAGCTCGCCCGCAGCTTGTCCACCGTCACCGGCGCCTCCGCCGAGAAGTGGACGCGCATGAAGAACAGACCCGTGTCGTGGTCGCCGAACTGCTGACTGTCCTCGATGTTGCAGCCGGTCATGAAGAGGTAGCTCGACACGGCGTGCACGATGCCCTGCTTGTCGGGGCAGGACAGGGTCAGGACGTACTGGTCGGAGGGGACCGCGGCTCGGTCGGACTGCTCGTTCATGCAGGACAGGGTCCCACAAACGGAGCCCCCCGATCACGGCCGTCCCGCTACGCGGACCTCGTCATGATCCGCAGCACCTCAAGGGTGCGCGGCGGAGCGTCCGGGTCGTCCCCGTCGCTCGCCGCCATCCGCACATGCGCGTCCCGCGCCGCGCGCACCGCGTCCGGCCACCCCTGGTGCTCCAGATACGCGGCGACGGGCGCGTCAGGACCGACCTGGTGCATGATCCGCAGCACCCGCAGCACGGCGGTGTCGACGAGCGCCGCCTCCTGCGAGTCCCGGAAGATCGTGCCGACGTACTTCTCGGCGGACCAGTTGTCCAGCCAGGTGTCCTCGACCAGGCGGTACACGGCATCGGTGACGTCTCCGTAGCCGTCGACGCCGGCCAGCCAGGCGTCCCGCTGGAACACCGGGTCGGAGAGCATGTGCAGCGCGGAGCGCACATTGCTGCGCCAGCGCCACCACGGCATGTCGTTGAGTGGCATGCCGCCCATGGTGGATGAGCGACGGCCGCGACGGGAAGAGTTCTCCGAACCTTGCACGGTCATCGATCGTACGTTCTCGCTCGAACTCCGTTCGCAGGCCCCCGTAATTCACCTTCACGTCACCTTACGTTGACCGTAGATCACTCCCGGGTTAGTGATGTGGCGGAATCGTGCGTGTCCATGACCGGCAGGCGTCGCTTCCGCAATACCCACCTCCCCGCGCTCACTCGACCCGTCAGAGCCACCGCGAGCAAAGCGGCGGTCCTGGCCGTGTGTGCGTCACTCGCCGTCGGTTGCGGAGTTATTCCCGGCGTCTCGGGGGGCTCCGGGGATGATCCGATCACCGTGATGACCTGGGCACCGCAGGACACCAGCGCCACCAACAAGCCCGGCATGCCCGCGCTGGCGCTCGCCTACGCCCGCTGGATCAACTCCCAGGGCGGCATCAACGGCCGCAAGCTGCGGGTCCTGAACTGCAACGACCACAACGACAGCGTCGCCGCGGCGAAGTGCGCCGAGCGCGCCGTCGACGAGAACGTGGTCGCCGTCGTCGGCTCCTACAGCCAGTACGGCGACTCCTTCTTCCCCACGCTGGAGAGCGCGGGCATCCCCTACATCGGTGGCTACGGCGTCACCGCCTCCGAGTTCACCAGCCCGCTGTCCTACCCCGTCAACGGCGGCCAGCCCAGCCTGCTGGCGGGCCTCGGCCGGGAGCTCGCCAAGAACTGCGGGCCCGTCGCACTCGTACGGCCCGACAGCATCGCGGGCGACGAGCTGCCCGCCCTGCTGAACTCGGGCCTCTCCGCGGGCGGCCACGCGAACGCGGGCGACCAGCTGGCGGCGGAGGACGCGACCGAGTACTCGGCGCACTCGGAGCGGGCGCTGGAGTACACCAGCACCGACCCGACGAGCGCCGGCTGCGTGGTGCCCGCCCTCGGGGACCGCACCAGCACCTTCATGGACTCCTTCCGGCGAGACCGCAAGGAGTACCCCGACGTGCGCACGGCGACCGTGCTGGGCGGCGTCGACCAGACCGTGATCAACGCCTCCGGCGGCAAGTCCGGGCCCTACGAGGACGCGTACATCACCGGCTGGTATCCCGTGGCCAGCGACAAGCGCTGGGACGAGATGAAGAAGGTGATCAGCGCGCAGGCCTTCGGCGACAACCGCATCGACCCCGCGGACGCCGGAGTGCAGACCACCTGGATCGCCTACACCGTGTTCAAGGCCGTCGTCGACTCCATCGGCGACGGGGAGGTGACCGCCCGCTCGGTCCGCCGCGCCCTGGACAACGGTCTGGAGATCAGCACGGGCGGTCTCACCCCACCGCTGAGCTGGGACTTCTCGGAGAGCCTCGCCCAGGTCGGCTTCCCGCAGCTGGTCAACGCCGACGTGACCCTCCAGGTCGTACGGGACGGCCGGCTGGTGTCGGCCCGGAAGGGCTTCATCGATGTGACGAAGACCCTCCAGCAGGCCGACCTGAGCTGATCGACTCCTAGAGCTGGGTCGGCTGGCGCTCGGTCAGGCCGTAGGTCTTCGCGATCGAGTTCCACAGGCCCGAGGCCTTGATCTTCTCGGTGCTGGCCGTGCCGCTGGCCTGGTTGCCGGCCTGGGTCTGCGGGGTGGACTTGGCCTGCCCCTTCTTGCAGAGGCTGCCCTTGCGCTGCGCGACCTGGTCGGCCCAGGCCGCGTAGTGGTTGTCGGCCGACGCGGACGCCTGCCAGGCCTTGTTGAGCGCGGTGGTCAGCTCGGTGTGCTGCGGCAGCTTGTCGACGGCCAGCGTGGACAGCTTGGTCACCAGGTCGTTGCGCTGCTTGGCGGCGTCCCTGAGGTCCTTGGCCGCCTGGGAGAGGTTGGTGCAGGCCTTCACGTCGGCCACCGCGTTGATGACCATGGTCCGGCTGTTGCCGCTGTCGGCCAGCAGCTTGTCCAGCTCGACGGCCTGCTGCTCGGCCGGGTCGGCGGACGGGGAGGGCGAGGCGGACTGGCTCGCCGGCGCCGTGGCGGCGACGGTCTTGTTGTCGCTCTTGTCGTCCTCGCCGCCACTGGCCATCAGCGCGCCCGCGCCGACGCCGAGGACGGCGATCGCGACCCCCACGGCGGCGAAGAGCGTCACACGGGAGCCGGTACGGCCGCCACGGCGGGGCTCCTCGTCGTCGTGCCTCTCACGTCTCGGGATGAACGACGGCTGCTGGGCGCCGTACGGCTGCGGCTGGGGCTGCTGGAAGCGCGGGAGCTGCTGGGTGGAGGCGGCCGGGGGCTCACCGCCCGGCTCGCTGCGGAAGAGGTTGTCGAACTCGGCGGGCGTCTGCCGCTCGCCACCCGCGCTCGCGGGCACGGGCGCGATGTACTGCGTGGCCTCGGCGTCCGGGTTCGGGGCGGGATTCTGCCGGACCCGGCCCAGCACCTGGGTGCTCTCGGCGGGCGCCTCGGGGGTGACCTCGGGCGGCAGGGCTCCGCCGCCGACCGGCGGGATGTACTGGGTGGCCGCGTCGCCGACGACCGGGGGGATGTACTGCGTGGCGCCGTCCGCGACGGGCGGGATGAACTGGGTGGCGCCGTCGTCACCGTAGGGCGCGGCGGGCGGAAGCGCGCCGGTGCCCTGGGGGCCGTAGCCCTGGGACGGGGTGCCGTAGTCCTGGCCGCCGTAGGCCGGGCTGCCGTACGACGGTGCCGGGGCGTTCTCCGGAGGGAGCGGCTGGGACGGGGCCGGCGCGTTGTCCGGGGTGCCCCATGCCACCGCGGGCTGCTCCGGTCCGGCCCACGGCTGGGCGGGCGCGGGCGTCCAGCCCTGCCCCGGAGGCGGGGCCGCCGGGGGCTGGTGCTGCTCCGGGCCCCAGGCGCCGTTCCAGGCCTGGCCGCCGGGCGGGGCCGCCGGGGCGGGCGGCGGGGTCGGATGGGCGTGCTGGGGGCCGCCGGGTCCGCCCGTCATGCCCGGGAGCAACGGCTCGCCTCCGTCGGAGGGCAGCACGATGCCTTCGCGCGCGGGTCGCGCCGAGGGCTCCTCGCCCTGTCCACTCTGCGTCACCGGGACTCCTACGAATGGGGGACCTTCGGAATCGTCGGCTCACGCTACCGGGTCCCGTGAGTCGCGTGCCACGCAGCTCAGAACGTGATGTCCGTCCCTGTGACCGCCGTAACAGAACCGGCCCCCCATCCGCTGTCTACGGTCTCCTCTCCGTGTCGACGCCTTCGTTTCCCATGGGTTCACGCGCGCGTGGCCGTACTTTCAGGCCGCCGTCTGAAGCTCAAGGCGCGCCCCGAACTCCCGTACCACGGGTTCCTCCCGGTACGGCTCAAGCCGCTGCTGGAAGTCCTCCAGATACTCGGCGCCCCGGTTGGACCGCAGGGTCTCCAGCAGTTCCACGGCCTTCAGGCCGGTGTAGCACGCCTGTTCGACCTCGCGCTGCTGGACCTGGGCCGTGGCGAGGAGCACATAGCCGATCGCGCGCCGCCGTGCCTTGGACTCCGGCAGCCCGGCGAGGGACTCCTCCGCGCGCCGCGCCGCCGCCTCGGCCTGTCCGAGGTCGCGATGGCAGTGCGCCAACTCGTCGGCCAGATAGGCCTCGTCGAAGTGCGCGATCCACACCGGGTCGTCCCCGGCGGCCGGATCCGCCGCCTCCAGCGCGCTCACCGCCCGACCGGACGCCGACTGCGCCGCCCGTACGTCGCCCATGAGCGCGTGCCCCCGGGCCTCGGCGGCGTAGAACATGGCCTCCGCGCGGGGGGTGGCGCGACCGCGCGCCCCCTCCTGCGCCGCCCGCGCCAGCTGCGCGATCTCGCGCGGGTTCCCGAGCTGCGCGGCCAGATGGCTCATGGACGCGGCGAGGACGTAACCGCCGTAACCGCGGTCCCCGGCCGCCTGAGCGAGCCGCAGGGCCTGGATGTAGTACCGCTGGGCGAGCCCGGGCTGGCCGGTGTCGATGGCCATGTAGCCGGCGAGCTCGGTCAACCGGGCCACCGCGGCGAACAGTTCACGCCCCACGGACTCCCGGTACGACCCGGCGAGCAGCCCCGAGACGACGCTGTTGAGGTAGTGCACGACGACCGGGCGCACATGCCCGCTGCCGAACTGGTGGTCCAGGTCGACCAGGGCCTGGGTCATCGCCTTCACGGCCGCGACGTCGGACCTGCCCACGCGCGGGCCCGCCGAGCGCGCGACCTGGGAGTCGGGCGCGGAGATCAGCCAGTCGCGGCTGGGTTCGACGAGCGCGGACGCGGCGACGGACGAGCCGGACAGGAAGTCCCGTCGGCCCACGTCACTGCGCCACAGCTCACACACCTGCTCGATGGCGCCCAGTACCGTCGGCGAGAACTGGAGGCCGACACCGGAGGCGAGGTTCTTGCCGTTGGCCATGCCGATCTCGTCGATCGTGACCGTACGGCCGAGCTTGCGGCCGAGTGCCTCCGCGATGATCGCCGGGGCGCGTCCGCGCGGCTGCTGTCCGCGCAGCCAACGGGCCACGGACGTCTTGTCGTAGCGCAGGTCGAGGCCGTGCTCGGCGCCGCACATGTTGACCCGGCGGGCGAGCCCTGCGTTCGAGCAGCCCGCTTCCTGGATGAGCGCCTGCAACCGTTCGTTCGGCTGCCGCGCGACGAGAGGCCTTGCGGCCATGGCGTACCCCCTGTGGCTGCGGTGCCTGCCCACGCACCGAGGTTTCTTGTCTTCGCACCGAAAAGATCCGGCCGTGAAGATCAATGCCCCGCGGACATGCCGAAAATGCGAGGCATGCGAGGATTGCCGGGATAAGAGCCTGTGTCCGACCCCACTCGTGGCTACCCAGCTCCCGCCGTGGATCCTCCCGCGCGCCCCCACACATGCATCCATGCGCCCCAGGTGCCGAATCGATGCTCCTCCCCCGCGCGCGGTGCAGCCGTAACTCCAGGTGGGTGCGGGAGTTGTGATGTGCGTGGAAGAGACGATCGCGGGCACTGAAACCGCTCAGATTCCGAAGCAGCGCGGGGCATCGCTGCTGGACACCGCCGTTCGCTACGCCGAGGAGCGCCACTGGGACGTGTTTCCCGGCACCTGGCTGGAAGCCGTCGACGGGGTGCAGCGCTGCTCGTGCGGCGACGCCTCGTGCGATGCGCCCGGGGCGCATCCGGCGCGCGCGGACTGGGGGACGCAGGCTACGGGGAGTGCGACGGTCGCGCGCCGGATGTGGTCGAAGCAGCCGCTCGCTTCGATCCTGCTGCCCACCGGCCGTACGTTCGACGCGATCTCCGTCCCGGAGACGGCCGGGTTTCTCGCGCTGGCCCGCATGGAGCGGATGGAGTTGACGCTCGGTCCCGTGACGCTGACGCCGGATGGCCGGATGCACTTCTTCGTGCTGCCCGGGGCGGCGGTGAAGGTGCCCGACCTGGTGCGGAAGCTGGGCTGGTCGCTGTCCTCGCTCGATCTCGACGCGCTCGGCGAGGGCACTTATGTCGCCGCTCCCCCGACCCGGTTCGGGTCCCGGGGCGCTGTGCAGTGGGCCTGTCGGCCCACAGCCGCCAATCGCTGGCTGCCGGACGCCGAGGAGTTGATCTCACCGCTCGCCTACGCGTGCGGACGGGACCGATAGCCCGCCGTAGGGTTTGGCCATGACCTCTGCTGTGGTGGTACGTGGGCTCTGGAAGCGGTTCGGGCAGCAAATCGCCGTTGCCGGGATCGATCTGGAGTTACCAGCCGGGAAGTTCATCGGGCTGGTCGGGCCCAATGGGGCCGGGAAGACCACCACGCTCTCCATGGTGACCGGGCTGCTGCGGCCCGATCAGGGGTCGGTCGAGGTCGTCGGGCACGACGTGTGGCGGGACCCGGTGGAGGTGAAGGCGCGGATCGGGGTGCTGCCGGAGGGGCTGCGGCTGTTCGAACGGCTGTCGGGGCGCGAACTGCTCGCCTACTCAGGGCGGTTGCGCGGCCTGCCCGGCGCCGAGGTCGACAAGCGGGCCACGCAGCTCCTCGACGTGCTGGACCTGGCCGGCGCCCAGCACAAGCTCGTCGTCGACTACTCGACCGGCATGCGCAAGAAGATCGGGCTCGCCGCCGCTCTCCTCCACAACCCCGAAGTGCTCTTCCTGGACGAGCCGTTCGAGGGCGTCGACCCGGTCTCCGCGCAGACCATCCGGGGCGTCCTTGAGCGGTACACCGCCTCCGGCGCCACCGTCGTCTTCTCCTCCCATGTCATGGAGCTCGTCGAGTCGCTGTGCGACTGGGTGGCCGTCATGGCTGCGGGCCGTATCCGGGCGCACGGCCCCCTCATCGAGGTGCGCGGGGCCGCGCCCTCCCTCCAGCAGGCGTTCCTGGAGCTGGTGGGGGCCCATGGGCGCGACGCCGGGTCCGACCTCGACTGGCTGGGCGGCGGGGCGCGATGAGCGCGCCCACGGTTACACCGGTCACCTCGGTCTTCGTCCGGCTGAAGCTGTCGCTGCTGCGCAACGGACTGCGCCAGTCCAGCGGACGCCGCGCCGCCTACGTCGCCTCGGTCGTCGTCACGCTGCTGTTGGCCGCGTTGCAGCTGATCGGTCTGATCGCCCTGCGCGGCCACGCCCATGCCGCGTCCGTGGTCATCCTGCTGGTGGCGGTGCTGGCGCTCGGCTGGGCGGTGATGCCGCTGTTCTTCCCCGGCGGCGACGAGACCCTCGACCCGACCCGCCTCGTCATGCTCCCCCTGCGCCCGCGTCCCCTGGTACGCGCCCTCCTCGCCGCCTCCCTGGTCGGCATCGGCCCCCTGTTCACCCTCTGCCTGCTGACCGGCTCGGTGATCGCGGTCGCGCACGGCACCATGGCCTACGTCGTGGGCGTCGTCGGAGTCGTCCTCGCGCTGCTGGTGTGCGTGGCCCTCGCGCGGGCCGTCGCCGCCGCCAACATCCGCCTGCTGACCAGCCGGAAGGGCCGGGATCTCGCGGTACTGAGCGGTCTGGTCATCGCGGTCGGCGCGCAGGTCGTCAACTTCGGTGCGCAGCGCCTCGGTTCCTCGGGACTCGGGGAACTCGACCCGGCGGCGGACGTGCTGCGCTGGATCCCGCCCGCGTCGGCGATCGGGGCGGCGGACGCGGCGAGCGAGGGTTCGTACGGTGTCGCGCTGCTGCAACTGGCCCTGACGGCCGGTGTGCTGGCGGCCCTGATCGCCGTATGGGCACGCCATCTGACCCGCCTGATGACCGAACCCGACGGCTCGACCCTGCAAGCGGCCACCGACACCGCCGTACGGCAGTCCACCGGCCTGGCCCGTCTGCTGCCCGCCGGGCGCACCGGTACGGCCATGGAGCGCGGCCTGCGCTACATCTGGCGGGATCCGAAGACCAAGGCGGCCTGGGTGACCTCGCTGGCCATCGGACTGATCGTGCCGGTGTTCAACGCCGTCCAGGGCACCGGCTCGATCTACTTCGCCTGCTTCGCGGCCGGGATGCTCGGGATCCTGATGTACAACCAGTTCGGTCAGGACACCTCGGCGTTCTGGATGGTCGCGATGACGATCTCGTCGACGCGGGACGCCTACGTCGAGCTACGCGCGCGTGCGCTCGCGCTGCTGCTGATCACCCTGCCGTACGCGACGCTGGTGACCGTCCTGACGGCCGCCCTGCTGGACGACTGGCCCCGCCTGCCCGACGCCCTGGGCCTGTCCTTCGCCCTGCTCGGCGCGATGCTGGCGACCGGCGCCTGGACCTCGGCCCGCTTCCCGTACTCCATCCCGCAGGAGGGCTACAAGAACGTGGCCCCGGGCCAGGTGGGCCTGGCCTGGATCTCCATCTTCGGCGGAATGGTCGCGGCGGCCCTGCTCTGCGCCCCGTTCATCGCCCTGACGATCTGGCTGAACGTCTCGGCGAACGGCGAGGACTGGAGATGGCTGCTCCTGCCCGTGGGCGCGGCGTACGGGGCGGGAATCACGGCACTGGGACTACGGCTGGCGGCGCCACAGACGGCGGCGAGGCTTCCGGAGATCCTGACGGCGGTGAGCAAGGGCTAGGGACTGTGGGCGGATCGTGCCGACGCCGGAGGCGTGGAACTCCCTGAGCGCCCTCAAACCGTCCGTACCGCGTCCAGGAACGGCTCGATCGCCGCCCGCCAGGCCTCCGGCTGGTCATAGTGCACAAGGTGCCCCGCGTCGGCCACCTCCGCGTACTCCCCCCTGGGCAGCACCCGCACCATCTCCTGCGCCTCGGCCCGCCCCAGCTCCCCGTCCAGACCCCGCACGACCAGCGTCGGGCACTGGACCTGCGCCAGTTCCTCCCAGTGCGCGTCGTACACCCACGTCTCGCGGGACTTCAGCATCTGCTCGGGCTCGAACACCGGCCGCCATCCGTCCTCGCACTCCTGCATGACCTCGGCGTAGAACTCCCCGCGCGCGGGATTCGGCCGCTCCACCCACGGATCGTCCTCGCCGAACCACTTGCGCACATCGGCGAGGGTCGCGAAGGGAACGGGCCAGGACTTGAACCAGTTCGCCCACTCCCGCTGCGAGGACGCCCCGAGGGCGGAGGCTCGCATATCGCAGATGATCACGCCACTGACCAGGTCAGGGCGCTTCGCGGCGAGCTGCCAGGCCGTCAGCGCCCCCATCGCATGGCCGATGAGCACGGCCGGCGCGAGGCCGAGCTGTTCGAGGGCGGCCTCCGCGTCCTCCACATACGCCTCGCGCGTGAACGCGGCCTCGGCCGGCTTGTCGCTGCGACCGTGCCCCCGCTGGTCCAGCGCCACCGCGCGATGCCGCTCGGAGAGCCAGCGGGCCGTGGCCGCCCAGTGCGAGGCGCGGCCCATCAGCCCGTGCAGTAACAGCACGCCGTGCCCCGGCTCGCCCTCGGCGGCGGCCAGCCGGTCGTTCTTCGGTGGGTCGCCGAACTCCCAGGCCGCGAGGCGTACTCCGCCCGTCCCGGTCACGTCGATACGCCGTGCCATAGGTCCTGGAACCCCCCTAGCTCCGCCTGCCGTGCCCTTGCCCCGCAGATTATCGAACCTCTATTCGAAGATGCCGTCTCGGCGGACAACACCCCTCATTCGAGTGACCTCCCTCAGGGATTGACGGCCGCAGACGAGGGGAGATCTTCAACGGGAGGCGGGCCGCTCGGGGAAGACGGTCCGAGGGGAATGACCCTGAGAGCTCGGGGCTCCGGGTCAGCACAGGGGAGGACAGGCCCCGGCGCCGCATGGCGCCGGGGCCTTCCACACGTCTGCGGCGCATCCTCCGCCCCCCTCAGGTCATATGCCCCTCGCGACAGCCTCGCACGCGAAGCGCCGGAACGCTGCGATTCCACGGACTGAATCTTGGAAACGACGAGATCGCGTCGGTCGCCTCAACTACCCCCACAGCAACAGGAGTTGGCCACCGTCGGCAACTACGGGTGCTCAGCGCTTGGCGACGAACACATGCGAGGCGATGTCCGCCTCCAGCTCGGCCGCCTCGCCGCCGCTGCCCACCAGCACACCGCCCGCCGACTCGGTCACGCTGACCACCGAGCCGGGCTGCACGCCCGCCCGACGCAGCGTGTACATCAGCTGCGCGTCCGTCTGGATCGGCTCGCCGATCCGGCGTACGACGACGGTCTTGCCCTCAAGGCCCGGGTCCAGCTCGGCCAGCGAGACCATGCCCTCGTCGAGGAAGGGGTCGGCGCCGTCCTTCTCGCCGAGCTCCTCAAGACCCGGGATCGGGTTGCCGTAGGGCGACTCGGTCGGGTGCCGGAGCAGTTCCAGCACACGGCGCTCCACGGCCTCGCTCATCACGTGCTCCCAGCGGCAGGCCTCGGCGTGCACCTGCTCCCACTCCAGGCCGATCACGTCGACGAGCAGACACTCGGCGAGGCGGTGCTTGCGCATCACGCGCGTGGCCAGCCGGCGGCCCTCGTCCGTCAGCTCCAGATGGCGGTCGGAGGCGACGGACACCAGACCGTCCCGCTCCATCCGCGCCACCGTCTGGCTGACGGTCGGCCCGCTCTGGTCGAGCCGCTCGGCGATCCGGGCACGCATGGGGACCACACCTTCCTCCTCCAGCTCAAGGATGGTGCGGAGATACATCTCCGTGGTGTCGATCAGTCCGGACATACGTGCCCCTTGGTGAGATCTGCCGGAAGCGCGACAGCTTCGCGGCGTGTGCGCTGGCCCTGGCTTCAATTCTGACCCATAGCGCTGACAACCGTGCCGTGCCGTTGAAACCAGGGGGTTTCGCGCGTGTACACGGTGGCGCGCGCCCGACCCGCGGCCGCGCCCGGCGGGCGCCCCCGGCCAGCCGTACCGCCGTATTGACACCGCACTGGTCCAGACCGCACGGTGATCCGCGACACAGATCACGACCACTCACCACCGTCACCGCACTCTCGCACGGCAAAGGGGCCCCGCGCATGAGCGACCGCAAGCTGGCCGGCCAGTTCTTCGACGCCGCGATCGGGCTGCTCCAGCGGGTCCGCGACGAGGAGGCCGGGAACATCGAGGCGGCCGGCACCCTGCTCGCCGACACGGTCGCCGAGGGCGGGCGGCTGTTCGCGTTCGGCGCCGGGCACTCCTCGCTCGCCGCGCAGGACGTCGTCTACCGCGCGGGCGGGCTCGCGCTGATGAACCTGCTGGCGGTGCCGGGGGTCGTCGGCGTCGATGTGATGCCCGCCACTCTGGGCTCCGCCCTGGAGCGGGTCGACGGACTGGCCGCCGCCGTCCTGGACACCTCGCCGCTGCGCGCGGGGGACGTGCTGGTGATCGTCTCGCTGTCCGGGCGCAACGCGCTGCCCGTGGAGATGGCCATGAACGCCCGCTCACTCGGGGTGAAGGTCATCGGGGTGACGTCCGTGGCGTACGCCTCCGAGACGAAGTCGCGGCATGTCTCCGGGACCTGTCTGAAGGACCACTGCGATGTTGTCCTCGACTCCAAGATCGCCGTCGGGGACGCCGAGCTGACCCTGGACACCGTGCCGGCGCCGTTCGCGCCCGCGTCGACCGTCGTCACCGCGGCCCTGCTCCAGGCCGTCATGGCCACGGCGGTCGGCGCCCTGACCGACCGGGGCATCGAGCCGCCGCTGCTGCGCTCCGGCAACGTGGACGGCGGCCATGAGTGGAACGGGCGCGTGTTCGAGGAGTACGGGGACCGGATCTTCTACCGGCGGTGAGCCCTCAGGTGGCGCTCGCCAGGTCCAGGGCCGTCGCGATACGCGCCGCCACGTCCTCGGCGTAGGTCGCGTCGGAGCGTTCGAAGGCGCTTCGGCCGCTTCCCCGCAGGAACGTCACCACGCCGAGTGTCCGGCCCCGGCTGCGCAGCACCGCGCACAGGGCGTGCACCGAGTCGGGCGGCCACTGGCGGGCCTCGGCCCAGGCGCGGGCCTGTTCCGGCGGTACGGTGCCGACGCTGGCCCGCACCGATCCGGCGCGCGCCACGCACTGGAGCGCCGGGTGGTTCTCGGTGTAGCGCACGGGCAGGCCCGCGGCGCCGGTGGGCAGGCTGGGGCCCGGTGCGCCGGAGGGGGTGGCGGCGGCTCTGACCAGGCGGACCGGGGCGGCCGCGTCGGCGTCGCTCAGGATGCCGCCCGCGACGCGGTCGACCAGCGCGTGGTCGGCGAATCCGGCGAGCGCGAAGTCGAGGTGGACGGTGGCCGCCTCCGTGGGGTCCTCGCACTCCGCCGCCGCGCGCGCGGCCCGGTGCATCTGGTTGGTACGGAACCGCAGCAGCGCCGCCTCCTGCTCGCCCTGCTTGGCCTCGGTCACGTCCTGGAAGAGCCAGCCCACCCCCAGGGGCACCGGTTCCTCGGCGAGCGGCGAGGCCAGCCGTACGAAGCCGCAGCGCCAGCAGCGCCGCTGCTCGCCCTCGGGGATGCGCACACTCACCCAGATCTCGGCCGGGGCGGGCGGCGCGCCCTCCGCGAGGACATGGGTGAGCGCGCTCTCCAGTTCCTCGACGCCCTGGGCGAGCAGTTCGCCGAGCGGGCGGCCCAGGACGGACGTACGGCCGATGCCCAACGCGCGCGCGGCGTGCGCGTTGACGACGGCGGGGCGCAGATCCGCGTCGACGAGCACGACGCCCCAGGAGGCGTCCTCGAAGAGTGCCTCGCTGAGCGCGATGGACCGCTCCAGGTCGATCTGCGCGTGCACCTCGCTGAAGGCGCAGTACACGCCGGCGGGCTTGCCGTCGGGGCCGCGTACGGCCGCGGACTGGGTGCGTACGAGGACCCGGCCGCCGTCCTTGGTGAGCAGCGCGAACTCGTGCACCTGCCGTCCGGGGGCGTCCATGGCGGACATCAGCCGCCCCTCGACCTCCTCGGCGTCGGCACTGCGCACCGCCCATCCGGCGAACCCCTGCCGCCCCACGGCCTCGGCGGCGGTCCACCCGAGGATCCGCTCGGCCTCGCGGTTCCAGTGCGTGACGACACCGTCGGCGTCGAAGGCGCACAGCGCCGCGTCCATCCCGTCCAGCAGCGCGGCGAGCAGATCGGAGCCGCCGGAGCCCTCGGGACCGGCCCGCTCGGGTTCGTCCGGCCCCAGTTCGTCGGTGGTCCCACTACGCCGGGAAGCACTCACCTGGACCCCCTGCCAAGCCGCGTCCGCACGCGTACGGTGCGGCGGTTCGCCCACTAACAATCATTCAACTCGAACGTGACGCAGCACACACCCGGTTCCCCACAAGATTGAGGGAATCGTTGCACGCCGGAAACGTCGTACCACTCACCGCTCAAGCCGCAGTGTGAGCCACACTTCGGTCTCGTCCTCGGGCGCCACATACCGCTCCACCTCGACAAAACCGCGCGCCTCGGCGAACCGCAGCCCATCGGTGTTGGCGGCGAGGACGACGGTCTGGATGCCCTGGGCACCGAGCACGCGCGCGCGGGCGAGGCAGTGCTCGTAGAGGGCCGCCCCGAACCCGCGCCGCCGGTACTCGGGCAGCACACGCGCGATGACGGTCGCCACCGCGTCCTCGCCGCCCGGCGGCCGCACGGTCGAGCAGCCTACGAGCTCGTCCCCGAGATAGGCGTTCTCCAGCCGGTGCCGCCCACTGCGTTCGCGCACCTCGTCGGGGCTCAGCTCGTCGGGCGGCACGATGAGGTTGTGGACGTACCGCCACTGCTCCAGCATGCGGTCGCCGTCCACCGGCACGACACGAAGATCGTTCACGCCTGGCATCTCCCCACGGCGCGTACGGCTCAACCTCTGAAAAAAAGTGGTTGAACCCGCCGCGGTCGCTTCCTAGTGTGTGGGGCACACGAGAAGGGAGGTGGTTCGGCAGATGTATGGAAACCGGACGCGTGAGGTGGCTGCGGGCTAGCGGCCCAGCACCCCACTAGTTGCGGTGCCGGACCAGCACGTGACGGATGCGTGCAGCCGGCCCAATCCCAAGCAGTCACCCGACCCGCGAGTTCGCCGGTACGTCCGGCCGGCTCCTCCGCCGTCAGGCGGAGGAACCCGAGCTCGCGGGTCGTCTGCGTTGTGGGCTGCTCTCAGCGGGCGATGTCGCCGTACCCCTCGATCTCCCGAGGATCGCGCGGCCCCGGCCCCACATACCGTGCGGACGGCCGCACCAGCCGCCCCGTCCGCTTCTGCTCCAGGATGTGCGCCGACCACCCGGCGGTACGCGCGCACGTGAACATCGACGTGAACATGTGCGCCGGCACCTGCGCGAAGTCGAGGACGATGGCCGCCCAGAACTCCACGTTGGTGGCGAGCACCCGGTCGGGACGCCGGGCGTGCAGCTCCGCCAGCGCCGCCTTCTCCAGCGCCTCGGCCACCTCGAAGCGAGGCGCACCCAACTCACGCGCGGTACGCCGCAGCACACGCGCGCGTGGGTCCTCGGCGCGGTACACCCGGTGCCCGAAGCCCATGAGCCGCTCACCCTTGTCGAGGGCCTGCTTCACATACGCCTCGGCGTCCCCGGTGCGCTCGATCTCCTCGATCATGTACAGCACGCGCGAGGGCGCACCGCCGTGCAGCGGCCCGGACATCGCTCCGACGGCGCCGGAGAGCGCGGCGGCCACATCCGCGCCGGTGGAGGCGATCACGCGGGCCGTGAAGGTGGAGGCGTTCATGCCGTGCTCGGCGGCGGAGGTCCAGTACGCGTCGACGGCGGCGACATGCTTCGGGTCCGGCTCGCCACGCCAGCGGATCATGAACCGCTCGACGACGGACTGCGCCTTGTCGATCTCGCGCTGCGGAACCATCGGCAGGCCCTGCCCGCGCGCGGACTGGGCGACGTAGGACAGAGCCATCACGGCGGCCCGGGCGAGGTCGTCGCGGGCCTGCTCGGCATCGATGTCGAGCAGCGGTTTCAGGCCCCACACCGGGGCCAGCATGGCGAGCGCGGACTGGACGTCGACGCGGATGTCGCCGGAGTGCACCGGGATCGGGAACGGCTCGGCGGGCGGCAGACCGGGGTTGAAGGCCCCGTCGACGAGCAGGCCCCAGACGTTGCCGAACGAGACATGGCCGACGAGGTCCTCGATGTCGACGCCCCGGTACCTGAGTGCGCCGCCCTCCTTGTCGGGTTCGGCGATCTCCGTTTCGAACGCGACGACTCCTTCGAGTCCGGGTACGAAGTCGGACATCAGGCGGCTCCCTCGTGATGTGTGCGACAGATGGTGTTGTGGGGGTGATGGTGCGGACCGTTGCTGGTACGGCAGGGACGGCTGCGCGCCCGGTGGATCCGCGGTCGTGGCTCGACGGACTCGCGGTCCTGGGCGGTACCCCGGTGATGCCCGCTGCGGCTGGCGGTCATCCAACCGGAACGGCATCAGAACGATATCCCCGAGTGCCACCTTTGGGGAGGCCTTGCGGCACTGAGTGCCACGCAGTGACGAAGGACACCGTGCCGAACCGGCCGTGCGCATACGGCAAGATGACCGCGTGACCGACCGAGACGCCGTACCGCCGGACCCCGCCGTGATGCGCAAGCAGTACCGGGCCGCGGGCCTCGCCGAGAACGAGCTGGCCGCCACCCCGGTGGAACAGTTCGCGCGCTGGTTCAAGCAGGCCGCAAGCGAGGCTCATCTGTTCGAGCCGAACGCCATGGTCGTCTCCACCGCGGACGCCGAGGGCCGCCCCAGCTCCCGCACGGTGCTGCTGAAGCAGTTCGACCAGCAGGGCTTCGTCTTCTACACGAACTACGACTCCCAGAAGGCCCGTGACCTGGCGGAGAACCCCTATGTGTCGCTGCTGTTCCCCTGGCACCCGATGGCCCGCCAGGTCATCGTCCAGGGCATCGCGCGGCGCACCGGGCGCGACGAGACGGCCGCCTACTTCCGCACCCGCCCGCACGGCTCCCAGCTCGGTGCCTGGGCCAGCGAGCAGTCCTCGGTGATCCCCACCCGGGCCGACCTGGACGCCTCGTACGCCGAACTGGCCGCCCGCTACCCGGAGGGCGAGCAGGTGCCCGTACCGCCGCACTGGGGCGGTTTCCGGGTGGCGCCGCAGTCGGTGGAGTTCTGGCAGGGCCGCGAGAACCGGCTGCACGACCGGCTGCGCTATGTGACCCAGCCGGACGGGAGCTGGCGGGTGGAGCGGCTCAGCCCGTGACGCCCAGGGCGTCGTCGAGGAGTGACGCCCACTGCGCCACCACCCGCTCGCGCCGACCCTTGTCGTCCGTCAGCAGGTTCGCGAGGCCCAGCCCCCGGGCCATGTCCAGCAGCCCCTGCACGGTCTCCCGCACGCCCGGCTCGGACTCGTCGGCGCCGAGCAGTTCCACGGCGATGCGGTGCGAGTCGCGCCCCACGCGGGCCTCCAGCTCGGTGACGCGCGGGCGCAGCTGCTCCTCGTTGGAGGCGGCCACCCACAGATGCAGGGCGGCGCGGAACAGGGGGCCCGTGTACAGGTCGACCAGCGCCGCCACGACCGCCCGCCGGTCCTCCGCGGCGCCCTCCGGGAACAGTGCCCGCAGGGCCGTGGAGCGTTCCTCGGCAACGTACTCGACGGCGGCCGTGAAGAGGTCCTCGCGGGTCGGGAAGTGGTGCTGGGCGGCGCCCCGCGAGACCCCGGCGCGCTCGGCGACGACGGACACCGTGGAGCCGGCCCAGCCGTGTTCGGCGAGGCAGGCCACCGCGGCCTCCAGGAGCCGCTGCCGGGTCGCCCGGCTGCGGTCCTGCTTGGGAACGCGGTCGCGTTCCGCCGTACTCACACCGCCCATGAGGGATCCCGTCGCTCCAGGAAGGCCGTCATCCCCTCGCGGGCCTGCGGGGCGGAGAACAGCCGGGCCGAGAGCGCGGTGAGGTCGGCCGCGTCCCGGTCGAATGACTCCAGCACCCTAGCCGTGAGCAGCCGCTTCGTCTCGGCCAGGGCCTCGGGGGCGGAGCGCCTGAGGCCGTCGAGGACGGGTTCCAGTACGGCGTCCACGTCGTCCCCCGCGGCCGTCAGCAGGCCGATACGGGCCGCCTCGGGGGCGTCGAAGCGCTCGCCCGTGAGGTAGTAGCGGGCGAGGGCGCGGGGGTCCGTACGCGGCAGCAGCGGGAGCGAGATGACCGCGGGGGCCACCCCGATCCGTACCTCCGTGAACGCGAAGCTCGCCGTGTGCGCGGCGGCCGCGATGTCGCAGGCGGCCATCAGGCCCAGGCCGCCCGCGCGCACATGGCCGGTGACCCGGGCGACCACCGGCCGGGGCAGCTCCACGATCTGCCGGAGCAGGCCGACCAGCGCGTCCGGGTGGGGCGGATCGCGCAGATCGGCCCCGGCGCTGAAGGTGTTGCCGGTGTGGGTGAGGACGACCGCACGGACGCCCGTGTCCTTGGCGCAGTCGGCCAGCGCGACGGCGAGTTCGCCGACCAGGGCCGCCGACAGGGCGTTGCGGTTGTCCGGCGAGTCGAGGCTGAGCGTCTCGACGCCACGCGCGCGTGTACGGCCGATCAGTGTCACGCGCGCTCCCTGAGCTCACGCCGGAGGATCTTCCCGGAGGCGGCCCGGGGCACGCCGTCGATGAAGGCGACCTGGCGGATCCGCTTGTAGGGGGCGACGCGTTCGGCGACGTACATCATGACCTCTCCTTCGGAGAGGTCCGCGGCCGACGGCTGGCGGACCACGTACGCGCGTGGGATCTCGTTGCCGTTGTCGTCGTGGACGCCGATGACGGCGGCGTCGGCGATGCCCGGGTGGGTCAGCAGCAGCGCCTCCAGTTCGGCGGGGGCCACCTGGAAGCCCTTGTACTTGATGAGCTCCTTGACCCGGTCGACGACGAACAGCCAGCCATCGGCGTCGGCGTAACCGACGTCCCCCGTGTGCAGCCAGCCGTCCTTGTCGATCAGCGCGGCGGTGTCCTCGGGGCGCCTGAGGTAGCCCTTCATGACCTGCGGGCCCCGGATGAGGATCTCGCCGGCCTCCCGCACGCCGAGGTCCTCGTCGGGGTCGTCGAGGGAGACGATCCGCATCTCGGTGCCGGCGATGAGCTTGCCGACCGTGCCGGGGGGCGCCTCGCGCATGGCGTCCAGGGGGACGACATGGGTGCCCGGGGACAGTTCCGTCATGCCGTACGCCTGGCCGATCGGCGGCAGGTCCAGCCGCTGGGAGCAGGCCGCGGCGAGCCTCGCGTCCAGCGGGGCCGCGGCGCTGATCAGGTACTTCAGCGACGACAGGTCGTAGTTCTCCACCGCCGGGTGCTTGGCGAGGGCGAGGACGATCGGCGGGGCCACGTACAGGGCGGTGATGCGGTGGTTCTGGATCGCCGCGAGGAAGGTCTCCAGGTCGAAGCGGGGCAGCACGACGACCGTGCAGCCCTTGCGCAGGGGCGCGTTCATCAGCGCGGTCAGACCGTAGATGTGAAAGAACGGCAGGACGGCGAGGATGCGGTCGCCCGGGCCCGCGGGGACCGCCGGTTCGAGTTGGGCGAGGTTGGTGGCGATCTGCCGGTGGGTGAGCATCACGCCCTTCGGCACACCGGTCGTGCCCGAGGAGTACGGCAGGGCCGCGACGTCCTCGGCGGGGTCGATGCCGACCCGCGGTTCGGGGGCGGTGGAGGCGAGCATGTCGATCAGCGAGCGGTGCCCGGGCGCGCTGTCGCAGACGAAGATCTCCTCGACCCCGCCCGCGAGTTCGGCGGCCCGCCGGGCGACCTCCAGCAGCGGGGAGACGGTGACGATCCAGCGGGCGGCGCTGTCGCCGAGTTGCCGGGCGAACTCCTCGGGCGTGCAGAGCGGGTGCACGGTGGTGACCGAGGCGCCCGCGCGCGTGGCGGCGTAGAAGGCGGTCGGGAAGGCCACCGTGTTCGGGCTGTGCAGGGCGACCACATCGCCCTTGCGCACCCCGGCCTCGGCGAGTGCGGCGGCGATCCTGCGGTGGAACCGGTCCACCTGCTCGTATGTGAGGGTGGTGCCGTCGGTGCCGTCGATCAGGGCGGGCGTGTCGCCGAACTCGGCCGCGCCGCCCAGCACGGCCTCGTGGATGGGCAGGTCGACGGGGGATATGTCTGCGTACTCGCTGCGGAACACGGTTCCTCCTCGCACAACGCCGTGCAGGGTCTCAGTACGACTTGGGCAGGCCCAGGGTCTGGTGGGAGACGTAGTTGAGAATCATCTCCCGGCTCACCGGAGCAATACGTGCCACGCGCGCGGCGGTTATCAACGACGCGAGCCCGAATTCGCGCGTGAGGCCGTTCCCGCCGAGCGTGTGCACGGCCTGGTCGACCGCCTTCACACAGGCCTCCCCGGCCGCGTACTTGGCCATGTTGGCGGCCTCCCCCGCACCCACGTCGTCCCCGGCGTCGTACAGATGAGCCGCCTTCTGCATCATCAGACGGGCCAGTTCCAGGTCGATGTGCGCCTGGGCGAGGGGGTGCGCGATGGCCTGGTGGGCGCCGATCGGGGCCTTCCAGACGGTGCGTTCGCGGGCGTACGCAATCGCTTGCGCGAGGGCGTGGCGGCCCATGCCGATCGCGAACGCGGCCGTCATGACGCGCTCGGGGTTGAGTCCGGCGAAGAGCTGGAGGAGCCCCGCGTCCTCGTCGCCGACGAGCGCGTCGGCGGGCAGTCGTACGTCGTCCAGGACCAGCTCGAACTGCTTCTCGGCGGCGTTGAGTTCCATGTCGATCTGCCGCCGAGAGAAGCCTTCGGCGTCGCGCGGGACGATGAACAGGCAGGGTTTGAGATTGCCGGTGCGGGCGTCCTCGGTGCGGCCGACGATGAGGGTGGCGTCCGCGATGTCGACACCGGAGATGAAGACCTTGCGGCCGGTGAGCAGCCAGTCGGCGCCGTCCTTGCGGGCGGTGGTGGTGATGCGGTGGCTGTTGGACCCGGCGTCGGGTTCGGTGATGCCGAAGGCCATGGTGCGGGTGCCGTCGGCGAGGCCGGGGAGCCACTCCCGCTTCTGGGCGTCCGTTCCGAAGCGGGAGATCACGGTGCCGCAGATGGCCGGGGAGACGACCATCATGAGCAGCGGGCAACCGGCCGCGCCCAACTCCTCCAGGACGAGGGAGAGTTCGGCGATACCGCCACCGCCTCCGCCGTATTCCTCCGGGAGGTTGACGCCGAGGTAGCCGAGCTTGGCGGCCTCGGACCACAGCGACTCTCGGTCGTAACCGCGTCCGTGGCGCCTGCCGAGGGCGGCCACCGCGGCTCGCAGGGCTTTGTGCTCCTCGGTTTCCAAGTTGGTGCTCACTGGTCCTGGTCCTCCTCTACGACGGCGAGCAGAGCTCCGACGTCGACCTGCCGGCCGACGACGGCATGCAGGGCGCTGAGCGTCCCTGTGACCGGCGCTGTGATCCTGTGTTCCATCTTCATCGCCTCCAGCCACAGCAGGGGCTCCCCGGCCCGTACAGCGGCTCCCGCGGCGAGCCCCTCGGCGACCCTGACGACCGTGCCGGGCATCGGGGCCAGCAGGGACCCGGGCGCGAGCTGGGCCGTCGGGTCGGGGAAGCGGGGCAGGGGTTCGAGGGCGGTGTTGTTGACGTACAGCTCCTCGCCGTGGCGGGCAACCTCGAACCGGCGCTGCACACCGTCCACTTCGAGTACGACGAGCTCCGCGCCGGCGTGCACGATCCGCACCCCGTCCGCCTCAAGCCCCGCCCTTGTGTACCGGTACCGGACCTCGTGCTCCTCGCCCGCCATGGCGTAGCGCTTGGTCTGCGGCTGGGAGGGCACATTGCGCCAGCCGCCGAAGCGGGAGCCGGAGCGGCGGGCGTCGGCGAGGGCGGCGGCCAGGGGGGCGTGCGGGTCGGGGGCGGGCTCGGCCAGTTCGGGGAGGTGGCGGTCGTAGAAGCCGGTGTCCATCCGGGCCGTCGTGAACTCCTCGTGCCGCAGGGAGCGGACGAGAAGGTCCCGGTTGGTGACCGGTCCGTGGATCGTCGCCCGCTCCAGGGCGCCGGCGAGCTTGCGGAGCGCGCCCGCGCGCGTGGGGGCGTGGGCGACCACCTTGGCGAGCATCGGGTCGTAGTGGACGCCGATCTCGTCGCCGTCGCCGTAACCGCTGTCCAGCCGCACGCCCTCGGGTACGGCGAGCCGGTGCAGGGTGCCGGTCTGCGGGGCCCAGTCGCGGGCCGGGTCCTCGGCGTAGAGGCGGGCCTCGACAGCGTGGCCACGCGCGCGTGGGGGCTCGCTGTCGAGGGGCTGCCCCTCCGCGATGCTCAGTTGCAGAGCGACGAGGTCGATACCGAACACGGCTTCCGTCACGGGGTGTTCGACCTGGAGGCGGGTGTTCATCTCCAGGAAGTGCGCCTGATCGTCGGCGACGAGGAACTCGACGGTCCCGGCGCCGACGTAGCGCACGGCACGCGCGGCGCGTACGGCAAGCGCCCGCAGCTCCTCCGCGAGCCGGTCCGAGAGCCCGGGCGCCGGGGCCTCCTCGATCACCTTCTGATGGCGGCGCTGAAGGGAGCAGTCGCGCGTGCCCAGCGCCCACACCGTGCCGTGCGCGTCCGCGAGCACCTGCACCTCGACATGCCGCCCGCGCTCCACATAGGGCTCGACGAAGACCTCACCGTCACCGAAAGCGCTCGCGGCCTCGGCGCGCGCACCCTCCAAGGCGGCACCGAGCTCCTCCAGACGACGCACGATCCGCATCCCGCGCCCCCCACCGCCCGCGGCCGCCTTCACCAGCACCGGCAGGTCGCTCCGCCCGACCTCGCCCAGGGGCGCGAGCCCCATCAGCTCCTTCGCGCGCGTCTTGGACGCCATCGCCTCGATGGCCTCCGGCGGCGGCCCGATCCACACCAGCCCCGCGTCCAGGACGGCACGCGCGAAGTCGGCGTTCTCCGAGAGGAAGCCGTAGCCGGGGTGCACGGCGTCCGCGCCGGCCGCGACGGCGGCCTTCACGATCAGATCACCGCGCAGATACGTCTCGGCGGGCGTCGCCCCCGGCAGCCGTACCGCCGCGTCGGCCACGCGCGCGTGCAGGGCGTTCTCATCGGCGTCCGAGTGCACGGCGACCGTCCGGATTCCCCACTCACGGCAGGTACGGAAGACACGACAGGCGATCTCGCCCCGGTTGGCGACGAGTACAGAAGTGATCACTGCTGATCCCTCACATCCGGAAGACGCCGAAGCCACCGCGCGCGCCCTCGTAGGGCGCCGTGTGGACGGCGGACAGGCACAGGCCGAGGACGGTGCGGGTGTCGCGCGGGTCGATGACGCCGTCGTCGTACAGCCGCCCGGACAGGAACATCGGCAGCGACTCGGACTCGATCTGCTGCTCCACCATGGCCCGCAGCGCCGCGTCCCCCTCCTCGTCGTACGGCTGCCCCTTGGCGGCCGCCGACTGCCGGGCGACGATCGACAGCACGCCGGCGAGCTGCTGCGGCCCCATGACCGCCGACTTGGCGCTGGGCCAGGCGAACAGGAAGCGCGGATCGTAGGCCCGCCCGCACATGCCGTAGTGCCCGGCGCCGTAGGAGGCCCCCATGAGGACGGAGAGGTGAGGGACTTTCGAATTGCTGACGGCGTTGATCATCATCGCGCCGTGCTTGATGATCCCGCCCTGCTCGTACTCCTTGCCGACCATGTAACCGGTGGTGTTGTGCAGGAAGAGCAGCGGAATGTCCCGCTGATTCGCCAGCTGGATGAACTGAGCGGCCTTCTGCGACTCCTCGCTGAACAGCACGCCTTGGGCGTTGGCGAGGATGCCGACCGGGTAACCGTGCAGACGCGCCCACCCGGTGGCCAGACTGCTGCCGTACAGCGGCTTGAACTCGTCGAAGTCGGAGGAGTCGACGATCCGGGCGATGACCTCACGCGGGTCGAAAGGGGTCCGCAGATCGCCGGGAACGATCCCGAGCAGTTCGTCGGCGTCGTACTTGGGAGGCTCGGCGACCCCCGGATCCGCATACGCCTTACGGTGATTGAGCCGAGCAACGACCCGCCGCGCCTGCCGCAACGCGTCCCGCTCATCCACAGCGAAGTAGTCCGCGAGCCCCGACACACGCGCGTGCATCTCGGCGCCGCCCAGCGACTCGTCGTCGCTCTCCTCACCGGTGGCCATCTTGACGAGGGGCGGCCCGCCGAGGAACACCTTGGCGCGCTCCTTGACCATGATCACGTGATCGGACATCCCGGGGATGTAGGCGCCACCGGCGGTGGAGTTCCCGAACACGACGGCGAGCGTCGGAATCCCGGCGGCCGAGAGGCGGGTGAGGTCGCGGAAGATGGCTCCGCCCGGGATGAAGATCTCCTTCTGGGACGGCAGATCCGCGCCCCCCGACTCCACGAGGCTGATACAGGGCAGCCGATTCGCCAGGGCGATGTCATTGGCGCGCAGGGCCTTCTTCAGGGACCAGGGATTGCTGGCACCCCCGCGCACGGTCGGATCATTGGCGGTGATCAGACACTCCACGCCCTCCACGACCCCGATACCGGTGACGAGCGAGGCGCCGACGGCGTAATCGCTCCCCCAGGCGGCCAGCGGAGACAACTCCAGGAAGGGCGTGTCGGGATCGAGGAGCAGCTCGATCCGCTCCCGAGCAAGAAGCTTGCCGCGCTTTTTGTGCCTGGCCACGTACTTCTCACCACCACCCGCAAGGGCCTTGGCATGCTCGGCGTCAAGATCGGCGAGCTTGGCGAGCATGGCCTCGCGGTTGGCCCGACAGTCAGGACTGCTGAGATCAAGGGCGGTACTGAGAACCGTCACAGGAGGGCCTCCGGAATGTCCAGGTGGCGGGAGCGCAGCCACTCGCCGAGCGCCTTGGCCTGCGGATCGAAACGGTGCTGAGCGGCGACTCCGGCGCCGAGGATGCCCTCGACGACGAAATTGAGGGCACGCAGGTTGGGCAGGGTGTGGCGGTGAACGGAGAGCCCCTCGCACTCCGGTATGAGCTGCCGGAACCGCTCCACGGTCAGCTCATGGACGAGCCAGCGCCAGGCGTCGTCGGTGCGGACCCACACCCCGACATTGGCGTTGCCTCCCTTGTCCCCGCTGCGGGCCCCGGCCACGAGCCCGAGAGGAGCACGGGTGGTGGGCGCGGGCGGCAGCGGCACGGGAAGCGAAGGCTCCGCCAGGTCTTCTTCGAGTACGAGGGTGTCCTGGGGCGGCGCCACAGGGACCCGCCGACCGTCATGGAGGACGGCCATATGTGCCACGGCCGCATGGGGGACGTACACATCCTCGAAGACCCCATAAGGGGCACCCTTCCCAGGTGGGGCGAGCACATGAAACCCGGGGTAACTGGCGAGGGCAAGCTCAATGGCGGCCCCGCTCAAGGCCCGCCCGACGGACTCCTGATCGGCGTCCCGGACGACAAGCCGAAGCAGAGCACTGGCCGTCTCCTCGGTCGGAGCATCGACACGATCGGTACGGACGAGATCCCACCGCACCTCGGCGGGGGGCGACTTGGAGAGCGCGTCGGCCATCTGCGCACGTACGAGATCAGCCTTGGCCTCGATCTCAAGCCCGGTGAGAACAAAGACGACTTCATTGCGGAACCCACCGAGCCGATTGACGCCGACCTTGAGGGAAGGGGGCGGGGCCTCACCGCGAACGCCGTGGATACGGACGCGATCGGGCCCATCGCCGGTGAGCTGAACGGTGTCGAGCCGGGCGGTGACGTCCGGCCCGGCGTAGCGGGCGCCGGCGGTCTCGTAGAGAAGCTGGGCGGTGACGGTTCCGACATCGACGAAGCCGCCGGTTTCGGGGTGCTTGGTGATGACGGCGGTGCCGTCGTCGTGGATCTCGGCGAGGGGAAAGCCGGGCCGGAGAAGATCCCGACGCCGGTCAGCGAAGAAGGAATAGTTCCCGCCGGTGGCCTGCGCCCCGCACTCCAGGACGTGCCCGGCGACGACGGCACCCGCGAGCCGGTCGTAGTCCGTCGGGGCCCAGCCGAAGTGGGCGGCGGCGGGCCCGGTGACGAGGGCGGCGTCGGTGACCCGTCCGGTGACGACGACATCGGCGCCTTCCCGTAGGCAGGCAGCGATACCGAAGCCGCCGAGGTAGGCGTGGGCGGCGAGGCTGCCGGGGTGGGAGGCGGTGAGGTCGTCCCCCTCGACATGGGCGACACGCACGGGAATCCCGAGCCGATCGGCCAACTGCCGTACGGAGTCGGCAAGTCCACCAGGGTTGAGTCCCCCGGCATTGGCGACGATCCGAACCCCCCGCTCATGGGCGAGCCCGAGGCACTCCTCCAACTGCCGCAGAAACGTACGGGCGTACCCGGCCCCGGGGTCCTTCAGCCGGTCGCGCCCGAGGATCAGCATGGTCAGCTCGGCGAGGTAGTCACCGGTGAGGACGTCGAGTTCGCCGCCGGTGAGCATCTCGCGCATGGCGTCGAAACGGTCGCCGTAGAACCCGGAGGCGTTGCCGATACGAAGGGTCACGAGCCCGCTCCCTTGGCCGCCCGCCCGGCGCCGGGCGGCCCGGCGAAGGCCTGGGCGATGTCGAGCCAACGGTCCGCGTCCTCCCCCTCGGCCCGTACGGCGAGGTCGGCGCGGTGGGCACGCCGGGTGACGAGAAGACAGAAGTCGAGGGCGGGGCCGGTGACGCGCTGGGGGGCGCCTTCAGGGCCGTACGCCCATGTGTCGCCGCTCGGCCCGACGAGCTCGACGCGGAACTCGCCGACAGGTGGGGTCAGTCCACGCACTCCGTAGGCGTAGTCGCGGGCGCGGACCCCGATGCGGGCCACATGCCGGAGGCGGTCGGTGGGTGTGCGCACCACACCGAGGGCGTCGGCGACGTCCTGGCCATGAGCCCAGGTCTCCATAAGACGTGCGGTGGCCATGGAGGCGGCGGACATGGGTGGGCCGTACCAGGGGAATCGGGCGCCTGGAGGGGCGGCGCGCAGGGCGTCGGCGAGCGCCTCACGTCCGGCGCGCCAGCCGGCGAGGATCTCGGCGGGCGGCTTCTTGGCGCCCCCCTCGGCACCTTCGTCGACAAAGCCGTCGGGCGCGGCGAGCGCCTTCTCGACCTCCCGCCCGAAGGCTTCGGCATCGGTGACGGCGAGCAGAGCGGCGTGGTCGGTCCAGGCGAGGTGCGCGATCTGGTGGGCGACGGTCCAGCGCGGGGCGGGGGTGACGAGGGCCCACTGGTCCGGGCTCAACTCGGCCACCAGTCGGTCGAGTTCATCACTTTCGGCACGCAGGTCGTCGAGCACGGGCGTCGGGTCGGCCATGGGGGGAGCATGGCAGGGGGCCTTGAATCAATCAAGCACGCTTGCATGATTTCTTTTTCCACAACTCCGGTTCCTGTGTGCACCCTTGTGGCTACTCTCGGTGATTGGAGGTGGTCGCCGTGGCAAATATTCGGCAGCTGGATCCGAGTGCGTCGCCCTTGGACTACTACGGCTACGAACTACGCCGACACCGGGAGGCGGCGGGCCTGACGCTGGCGCAGCTCGGGTCGATCGTGTTCTGTACGGGGTCGCTGATCGGGCAGATCGAGACGGCGTTGAAGGTTCCGCAACGGGAGTTTTCGGAGCGGGTGGATGCGGCGTTGGGGACGGGTGGGACGTTCTCGCGGTTGGTGGGGCTGGTTTTGCGAAGCCAGTTGCCTGGGTGGTTTCAGCCGTATGCGGACTTGGAAGCCAAGGCGACGTTCATTTCGTCGTTCCAGGCGCAGTTGGTGTACGGCCTTCTCCAAACGAAGGCGTATGCCCGCGCGGTGCTCGGTGCGCGAGACGAAGGTGATCTCGATGGCAAGGTGGCGGCGCGACTGGATCGGCAGCGGATCCTGGATCGGGAGCAACCGCCCGTGCTGTGGGTTGTGTTGAGCGAGGCGGTACTGCACCAGGAGATCGGCGGCCGGGAGGTCATGCGCGAGCAACTGGCGCATCTGCTGTCGTTGCAGAAGCGCCGGTGGCTGGAAATCCAGGTGCTGCCGTTCGAGGCCGGCGCACACACGGGGCTGATGGGTTCGTTCAACCTTCTTCGCTTCGACAAGGACCCCGACATCGTCTACACCGAGGACTTCGTCCAGGGGCACATGACGGCCAATCCGGAAGCAGTCAAGGAGGGTTCGGTCCGTTACGATCATCTGCAAGCGGCCGCCCTCTCCGTGGACGACTCGGCGGCCCTCATCGCCCGCGTGATGGAGGAACGGTATGGAATCGAACCTGACGGGCGCGACCTGGCGTAAGTCTTCCTACAGCGGCGATACCGGCGGGCAGTGTGTTGAGTGCGCCCCTGTCGGCTCTGTCGCCTGGCGGAAGTCGTCGTACAGCGGCGACACCGGCGGTGATTGCGTAGAGGTCGCCGACCTGACCCCCCACATAGCCATCCGCGACTCCAAGAACCCCGCCCACGGAACAGTCACCGTCACCCCGAAGAGCTTCGCCCTCTTCGTCACGGCGACCGTTGACGGTGCCTTCGGCTGACGTGGGCGGTCGTGCAGGGTCAGGCCTCACATCGGATCGGGCGTGATCTGCCAGATCGTGACGAGTTCCGAGCGCGGAGTGATCATGTAGACGAAGAAGCCTCCGGCCACGAACGCATGCTTCGCGCCTTCGTCCGCCCCTTCATAGGCCAATCCGTGGAGGTAAAGGGCTTCGGCGGCTCGGACCAGTTCGTCGGCCTTCTTTTCCACCTCGGCGAGGAATGCGGGTGGGGCTCCGGCCGCCACGGTTTCTTCGTCCGGAACGTACTCCCAGTGCCA
Organism: Streptomyces cupreus; assembly: GCF_014257025.1. Lineage (GTDB taxonomy): Bacteria > Actinomycetota > Actinomycetes > Streptomycetales > Streptomycetaceae > Streptomyces > Streptomyces cupreus. Next base: position 49,496 of record NZ_JACMSF010000027.1, on the reverse strand, counting down.
GGTCACTCCGCGCGTACCGCCTCAGCAGCGGCGCGGTAGATACCGCTGGCGGTGGTCAGGTGACCGCGTGCCTCTTCGGGGGTGGTCGAGACGTGCGCGAGGTATTCGGCACGGTGGTACGCCTTCGCCGTTTCCGGATGGCGCTCGATCTCAATCAGCGCGGCCCAGTGATCGAGGTAGGCGTGCACGGGCTTGAGCGAGCCGTGCTGCACGGCCTCAGCGAGTGCTTGGTCTTTGACCTGGTCGTACGCCGTCAGAAGCTGAGGTGCGACTACGGCGCAGGCGGCACGCAGGGCGCCCGGAGTGCGCTCCGGACGGGGGATCAGCGGGCGGTCGCCCTCTGCTTCCGTGTGCTGCAGACTCATGCTGCCGTTCCCTTCACAGGCACGCGTCCGACTCTAGCCCCATCCCGACTCCCCGCGCCCCGCCAACCGTCAGGACGCCGTACCCGGCGCTTTGGCCCTCCCCCGCCCCACCTGCGTCCGTACCGCGCCCATGCTCGCCGCGATGACCAGGGCAATGGCAATCGCCTCCGTCGCGGCGAGGGCCTGGTCGAGGATCAGGAAGCCTGCCGTCGCCGCGATCGCCGGTTCCAGGCTCATCAGGATGGCGAAGGTGGAAGCGGGGAGGCGCCGTAGGGCCAGGAGTTCAAGGGTGTAGGGGAGGACCGAGGAGAGGATCGCCACCGCCGCGCCCAGCGCCATCGTCACCGGGTCCAGCAGCTTCGCCCCCGACTCCGCCACCCCCAGCGGCAGGAACAGCACCGCCGCCACCGCCATGGCCAGCGCCAGCCCGTCCGCCTGTGGGAACCGTCGGCCCGTACGTGCGCTGAAGACGATGTACGCCGCCCACATCGCGCCCGCGCTCAGGGCGAACGCCACGCCCACGGGGTCCAGGCTGCTGAAGCCTCCCCCGCCGAGGAGGAACACGCCGGCCAGGGCCAGGCCTGCCCAGATGAAGTTGATCGCGCGGCGGGAGGCGATGACCGACAGCGCCAGCGGACCCAGCACCTCCAGCGTCACCGCAGGGCCCAGCGGGATGCGGGCCACCGCCTGGTAGAAGAGGCCGTTCATCGCGGCCATGGTGATGCCGAAGACCACGACCGTGCCCCAGTCCGTACGGGAGTGGCCGCGCAGGCGCGGGCGGCAGACCAGGAGCAGCACCACCGCCGCCACCGCCAGCCGCAGCGTGACCACGCCCAGCGCGCCCGCCCTCGGCATCAGGCTCACGGCCAGGGCCCCGCCGAACTGCACCGAGATCCCACCGGCGAACACCAGACCCACCGGCCCGAGCGAACCCCAACGGCTCGGCGCGCCGATCGGCACGGAAGCGGCGGCGGAAGAGGAGGCGGCGGCGGTCGGCGCGGGCGAGGTGACGGCGTCGGGGGTGCTCACGGGCGGTCCTGAGGCTAGGTTTCGTGCATCGCGATGTACTTCCGAGTTCAGGGTAGTGGACTCTGTCAGGCGTGTGAACCCGTTTCGGGGCTGTCCCAGGGAGTGAGAAAGCGATCAGCGGCGCGCCATGTACAGATCCAGCGCCTTGTGCAGCAGCCGGTTGAGCGGGAAGTCCCACTCCCCCAGGTACTCCACCGCCTCTCCGCCCGTTCCCACCTTGAAGCGGAGCAGGCCGAGGAGGTGGTTGGAGTCCTGGAGGGTGTCGGTGATGCCCCGCAGGTCGTAGACGGCGGCGCCGAGTTCGTGGGCGTCGCACATCATGCGCCACTGCATGGCGTTGTTGGGCTGGACCTCGCGCTTACGGCTGGTGGAGGCGCCGTAGGAGTACCAGACATGCTCGCCCACGGTCAGCATCGTGGCCGCGGCGAGCACCTCGCCCTCGTGATGGGCGAGGTAGAGCCGCATACGGTCGGGGTCCTCGGCGGTGAGCGCGGTCCACATGCGCTGGAAATAGGGCAGCGGGCGCGGGATGAAACGGTCCCGCTCGGCGGTCTCGGCGTAGAGGTCGTAGAAGGCCGGGAGGTCCTCGTAACCACCCCGGACGACCTTCACACCCGCCTTCTCCGCCTTCTTGATGTTGCGCCGCCACTGCTGGTTCAGGCCACGCTGGACGTCCTCCAGCGACCGCCCCGCGAACGGCACCTGGAAGACGTACCGCGGCTGCCCGGCCGCGAAGCCGTCCTCCCCGCCCGGTTCCGTCTGCCGCCAGCCCGTCCTGCGCAGCCGGTCCGCGATGTCGGAGGCCCGCGGTTCGTACGACGTCGCCTCCGCGTCCCGCAGCCGCAGAGCCGTCGGTTCGGCGATGGCCGCCTTCACCGCCTCGGCACTCCAGCGCCGTACGACGACAGGCGGCCCCATCTTCACCGAGAAGGCACCCCGCGCCTTCAGGCAGGCGAGCATCGGCTCCAGCCACCGCTCGCACAGATCCGGCGCGTCCCAGTCGATCAGCGGGCCCTCGGGCAGATACGCGAGGTACTTCTTCAGCCTGGGCAGCGGGCGGAACAGTACGAGCCCCGCCCCGACCAGCCGCCCCTCCTCGTCGAACCAGCCGAGGCTCTCCGCCCGCCAGTCCGGCTTCACGTCACCCCAGGACGGCATCTGCATATGGCTGGCGGAGGGACGCGCCGCCACGAAGGCCAGGTGTTGCTCGCGTGTGAGGGGCTGGAGATGAAGGGGCATGGCGGGGCTCCTTGGAGTTGCTGATCTTGCCCAGGCTAGACCTCACCCCCGCTCTTCCCCGGCCCATCGAGGGCCCGCCGCCGTGTCCCCCGGCCCATCCCCCAGCCCATCCCTCAGCCCATCCGTCAGCCCTCCCCCAGCCCTTCCGCCAGCACCTCCGCCAGATGGCGGCCCCGCACCCCCGCCAACTGCTCCAACTGTGTCCGGCAGGAGAACCCGTCCGCCAGGATCACCGTCTCCTCGCTCGCCTCCCGCACGGCGGGCAGGAGCTGTTCCTCCGCGCAGGCCGACGACACCTCGAAGTGGCCTTTCTCGAAACCGAAGTTGCCCGCGAGGCCGCAGCAACCGCCGCTCAGTTCGCCGGAGAGCAGCGCGGCCTGGCGTACGCGGCGGTCGGCCGCATCCCCGAGGACCGCGTGTTGGTGGCAGTGCGTCTGGCCGGTGACAGGGCGGTCCACGCGCGGTGGGGTCCAGTCCGGGGCCAGGCGTTCCAGGGCCTCCGCGAAGGTCAGGACCCGGGCCGCGAGGCGAGCCGCGCGCGGGTCGTCGTGCAGGAGTTCGGGCAGGTCCGCTCGTAGGGCCGCCGCGCAGCTCGGTTCCAGGACGACCAGTGGGGCCTCCGTCGCCAGTACCGGTTCCAGGAGGTCCAGTGTTCGGCGCAGTACCGCTCGGGCGCGGTCCAACTGGCCCGTGGAGATGTACGTCAGGCCGCAGCACACCGTGCCCCGACGCCCCGCGCCCAGCAGCGAGACCGCCCATTTCGTACGGCCGTCCCCCACCGGCCGCCCCCGCATCCGCAACGTCGGCGGCAACGCCACCCGCAACCCCGCCGCCTCCAGCACCCGCACCGCCGCCCGTCCGACGGAGGGCGAGAGATGCTCGGTGAAGGTGTCGGGCCACAGGACGACCAAAGATCCACCCACACCCGCAGGGCCTCTGCGTCGCCACCACCCGCTGAACGTCTCCGCAGCGACCCGGGGGACCTCCCGCTCGGCCGCCACCCCGCCCAGCCGCTTCCCGGCCCACGCCAACACCCGTACCGAAGCCAGGGAGTTGACCAGCCACGCCCCCCTCACCCGCGCCACCCACCGCAGCCATACCGGCAGCCACCCCATCGTGTAGTGGGCCATCGGCCGGCGTCGGCCGGCGTAATGGTGGTGCAGGAACTCCGCCTTGTACGTGGCCATGTCGACCCCGACCGGGCAGTCGGAGCGGCAGCCCTTGCAGGACAGGCACAGGTCGAGCGCGTCGCGGACCTCTGTGGAGCGCCAGCCGTCGGTCACGATCTCGCCGGCGAGCATCTCGTGCAGCAGCCGGGCACGCCCGCGCGTGGAGTGCCGCTCCTCGCCCGTGGCGCGGAAGGAGGGGCACATGACGGCGGGGCCGGTCGCCGAGGTCGTACGGCATTTGGCGACGCCGACGCAGCGGCGTACGGCCGCGGAGAAGTCACCGGCGTCGGAGGGGTAGCCGAAGGCCACGTCGACCGGTTCGCGGGGCAGGACGGAGAAGCGGAGGTTGGTGTCCAGGGGCGCCGGGCGGACCAGCATGCCCGGGTTGAGCAGGTCGTCGGGGTCCCAGATCGCCTTCGCCCGTTCGAACAGGGCGACCATCCGCTCGCCGTACATCCTCGGCAGCAGTTCGGCCCTCGCCTGCCCGTCCCCGTGCTCTCCGGACAGCGAGCCGCCGTGTGTCACGACCAGATCGGCGAGCTCCTCGGAGAAGCGCCGGAAGCGGCCGATGCCCGCCTCGGTGAGCAGGTCGAAGTCGATGCGGACGTGGATACAGCCGTCCCCGAAGTGGCCGTACGGCGTTCCGCGCAGTCCGTGTGCGGTCAGCAGGGCGCGGAAGTCGCGCAGGTAGGCGCCCAGGCGGGCCGGTGGCACCGCGCAGTCCTCCCAGCCGGGCCAGGCCTCGCTGCCGTCGGGCATGCGGGTCGCCGTACCGCTGGCGTCCTCGCGGATGCGCCACAAAGCCCGCTGGCCGGCCGGGTCCGTGACGACCAGGGAGTCGACGACATCGGCGGCCCGCACGATCGCCTCCGCACGCGCGCGTGCCTCCTCGGACGACTCCCCGCCGGTCTCCACGAACAGCCAGGCACCGCCCCTGGGCAGCGCGACCGGCGAAGGCACCAGGTCGGCCGCCATGCCCTCCACCGTCAACGGGCCGTACGGCAACAGCCCCGCTGCGGCCTCGGCGGCGGCGCCTTCGTCCGCATACCCCAGCACCGCGAGGGCACGCGCGCGTGGCGCCGCCACGAGTCCTACGACCGCCTCGGTCAGCACCCCGAGCGTGCCCTCGGAGCCGCAGAAGGAACGGGCCACGTCCGCGCCCCTCTCGGGCAGCAGCGCGTCCAGCGCGTATCCGGAGATACGGCGGGGCAGCTCCGGGAAGCCGGTGCGCAGCAGGGACAGCTCACCCTCCACCAGCCCGCGCAGCCCTTCCGGCGCCCCGGCCCAGCCCCGGCCGAGCCGCGACCGCTGCCCGCGCGCGGTGACGACGTCCAGCTCGCGCACGCTGTCCGCGGTCGTCCCCCAAGCCACCGAGTGCGAGCCGCACGAGTTGTTGCCGATCATCCCGCCGAGTGTGCAGCGGCTGTGGGTGGAGGGGTCGGGCCCGAAGCGGAGGCCGTGCGGCGCGGCGGCCTCCTGGAGCCGGTCGAGGACGAGCCCGGGCTGGACGACGGCGGTGCGGGTCTCCGGGTCGAGCGACAGGAGGCGGTTCATGTGCCGGGTGAAGTCCAGCACGACGCCCGTCCCGGTGGCCTGCCCGGCGATCGAGGTCCCGCCGCCGCGCGGCACGACGGGCACTCCGTGCGCCCGGCACACCTCCAGTACGGCGGCCACATCGTCGGCATCACGCGGGGCGACGACACCGAGCGGGACACGGCGGTAGTTGGAAGCGTCCATGGTGACGAGGGCCCGAGCGGTGGTGCTGAAACCGACGTCACCTCGAACGACTTTGCGCAGTTCCGCCTCTAGAACGGTCATGGATCCACTCAACCAGCGAAACGTCTCAGCCGACGGACTACATTTCGCCCAGGTTTCCCCCACCGGCTAACCTCACTCCGTGGCTGAGATCCAGATTCCCGCTGACATCAAGCCCGCCGACGGACGTTTCGGCGCGGGCCCCTCCAAGGTGCGGACGGAGGCGCTGGACGCCCTCGCCGCCACCGGCACCTCCCTGATGGGCACCTCTCACCGCCAGGCCCCGGTCAAGAACCTGGTCGGCCAGGTGCGCGAGGGCATCAGCGAGCTGTTCCAGCTCCCGGACGGCTATGAGGTCGTCCTCGGCAACGGCGGCTCCACCGCGTTCTGGGACATCGCCACCCACGGCCTGATCGAGAACAAGTCGCAGCACCTCACCTTCGGTGAGTTCAGCTCGAAGTTCGCCAAGGCCGCCAAGCTCGCCCCCTGGCTGGCCGAGCCGACCGTCGTCTCCGCCGACCCCGGCACCCACCCGGAGCCGGTCGCCGAGGCGGGCGTGGACGTGTACGCCTTCACCCACAACGAGACCTCCACCGGTGTCGCCGCCCCGATCAAGCGCGTGGCCGGTGCCGACGAGGGCGCGCTGGTCCTGGTCGACGCCACGTCGGGCGCCGGTGGCCTCCCGGTCGACGTCTCCGAGACCGACGTCTACTACTTCGCCCCGCAGAAGTCCTTCGCCTCCGACGGCGGCCTGTGGATCGGCGTCTTCTCCCCGGCCGCGATCGAGCGCGCCGAGCGCGTCCACGCGTCCGGCCGCCACGTCCCGGAGTTCTTCAGCCTGCCGACGGCGATCGACAACTCCCGCAAGAACCAGACGTACAACACCCCGGCCCTCGCCACCCTCTTCCTGCTGAACCAGCAGCTGGAGTGGATCAACGGCCAGGGGGGTCTCGCCTGGTCCACGGCCCGTACGAAGGACTCCTCGACCCGGCTGTACAGCTGGGCGGAGGAGAGCAAGTACGCGACGCCGTTCGTCACCGACCCGGCCAAGCGCTCGCAGGTCATCGGCACGATCGACTTCTCGGACGAGATCGACGCCGCCGCCGTCGCCAAGGTCCTGCGCGCCAACGGCATCGTCGACACCGAGCCCTACCGCAAGCTCGGCCGCAACCAGCTGCGCATCGCGATGTTCCCGGCGATCGACCCGGCGGACGTCGAGGCGCTGACGAAGTGCGTCGACTACGTGATCGAGAAGCTGTAGCACCTGCTTCGAGGGGCGCCCGGCGATCACCGCCGGGCGCCCTTTCTCATGCCGGAGTACAGGTCACCGTGGGCACACCCCCGCCCCCGGGAGCGCCGCCGAAGCCGAAGCTCGCCGAACCGCCCGGCGCGACCGAGCCGTTGTGAGCCGCGTTCACGGCCGTGACACTCGCCCCGCTCTGGGTGTACGAGGCGTTCCACATGTTCGTGATCTGCTGTGCCCCGCTCCAGGTCCAGGTCACCTTCCAGCCCGTGAGCGGCAGGGTTCCGGTGTTGGTCACCTTCACCTCGGCGTTGAAGCCGCCGCCCCAGTCGCTGCTGACGGTGTAGGCGGCGGCACAGGACGCCGGGTCCCCTCCGGGGTCGCCGCCGCCGGGCCCGCCCGGGAAGCCCGGCGCCTTGATGCTCGCCAGGTAGCCGTCCTTCACCGTGTCCACGGTCGTCCAGTCGTCCTTCAGGATCCCGCCCGTGTCACCGGAGTTGGGGTTCCACGACCAGAAGGTCCAGTGGAAGCTGTCGGCGCCGTGTGTCGAGGTCGAGCGCAGATATGTGACCAGTGCGGACAGCCACTTCTGGTCCACCGTGGACTGAAGGGTCGTACCGAACTCGCCGAGCCACACCGGCGCGATGTTCTGCTTGAAGATGTAGCCCCAGTACTTGTCCCAGATGCCGGGCATGTTGTCCGGGAACGACGGATCGCTGAACCACGGCTGCTGGGCCACGCTGGTCGCGTAGTCGTGGGCCGAGTACACCAGGCGGTTCGGCACGTCGAGCTGGACCGGGTACTGGGCCACGCCCATCAGGTTGCCGCCCCACCAGCCGTTGACACCGTTGTACGACTGGACGCCCTCGACCATGATCAGCAGGTCGGGGTTGACGGAAAGGACGGCGTTGCCTGCTCGCCGAGCCGCCAGCCTCCAGTCGACAGAAAGGTCACCGCAGCCCCAACAGGCGGGATCATGCGGCTCGTTGTGCAGGTCGATGCCTACGACGGTCGGGTTTCCGGCGTAACGGGACGCCAGGGACTTGAGGTTGGCGATCCAGGTCGACTCGGGGACCGCGCTGGTGTACCAGAGCGCCGACTGGCCGCCCGCGTCCGGGCGGTGCCGGTCCAGGACGATCTTCAGGCCGCTCTGTCCGGCGTACGTCACGATCTTGTCCAGGACCTGGAGGGACGTGAGCCCTTGCAGATCGGCGTTCTTGCCGTCGGCGTAGTTGATGCTGTCGGGCATGGTGCCGGGCTTGAGGATGTCGTCGCTGAACGGCATCCGGATGGTGTTGTAGCCCAGCGACTTCATCTGGTCGATCATGGACTTGTAGTCGCGGGCCCACAGGCCGTGGACGACGTGGTTGCCGGTCTCGAAGCCGAACCAGTTGATCCCGGCGATCCGGACCGGCTGCCCGGCCTCGTCCAGGATCTGCCGGCCGCTGGTGTGCCAGTAGCCGGCGCCCGGCTCTGCGGCTTCGGCCGTCTGCGCGCCGGCCCCCAGCGGTAACAGAACCGCCGCGGCCACCGCACACAGCGCTCTTCGCAAGCTGCGGAACATGTCGCTGCTTCCTCTCGGGAGGCGCGGGCCGGAACGAGTGGGAGCGCTCCCACTCCCGCACCTCCCATGAAAGTGGGGCTACATGAGCACGTCAAGACTGTCGACGTCACCTGCCCAGCTTCTGGAACCTCCGTACCGCGAGCGGAAGGAAGATCGCCGTCAGCACGACCGGCCACACGCCCGCCATCAGCAGGGCGTGCTCCTCGACCCAGGAGTCGCCGCCGCCGACCGGGGTGCCGAACAGGTCGCGGGTGGCGGCCGCTGTGGAGGAGATCGGGTTCCAGGCCGCGACCCAGCCCAGCCAGTCGGGCATGAGCTGCGGAGCGACGAAGATGCTGGAGATCATCGTCAGCGGGAAGGCGACCGCGAAAAGACCGCCCGCCGCCTCCGGGTTGGGGACGATGAGGCCGAGCCACACCCCGATCCAGATCAACGAGAACCGCAGCCACAGCAGCAGCCCGAACGCGGCCAGGAAGCCGAACCCGCCGTCCGGCCGCCAGCCCATGGCGACTGCGGTCAGCATCATGATGGCCAACTCGGCGCAGGCGACCAGCAGATCGGTCACCCCGCGTCCGGCGACCACCGCGGAGGAGGCCATGGGCATGGAGCGGAACCGGTCGATGACGCCCTTGGTGGAGTCGTAGACCACGAGGGTCGCGGTGTTGATGAAGCCGAACGCCATGGTCATCACGAACATGCCGGGCATCAGGAAGTCCTTGTAGTCCCCGCCGCCGGGCACCTGCATCGCGCTGCCGAAGACATAGCCGTAGAGCAGGACGGAGAGGATCGGGAAGCCCAACTGCCAGGCGATGTTGATGGGTTGGCGCTGATAGTGGGTGAGGCCGCGGCGGACGATGTTCCAGACGTCGGCGAGCAGCCAGTATGTACGGCCGCCCGGGGCCTGCGTGTTCAGATCCACGGCGGTCATGCCGCTGCCTCCTTCTCGGTGCGGTGTCCGGTCAGGCGCAGGAAGACGTCGTCGAGGCTCGGCCTGCGCAGCCCGATGTCCTCGACGCGGACGCCCTCGTCCTGGAGGGTGCGCGCGACCTCGGTGAGCGCGCTCACCCGGTCGGTCACGGGGGCCTGCACCCGCAACTCGGCCTCGTCCGCCTCGGGTTCGGCCTCCGAGACCCGGGAGACGACCTTCACCACACGCGGGATCTCCGACCGCTCGGCGACCACGACCTCGATACGGTCGCCGCCGACGAGGTTCTTGAGCCCGTCCGGGGTGTCGTCGGCGATGGCCCGCCCCTGGTCGATGACGGTGATCCGGGAGGCCAGCTTGTCGGCCTCCTCCAGATACTGCGTGGTCAGCAGTACGGTCGTGCCGCTGGCCACCAACGCCCGTACCGACTCCCAGACTTCGCCGCGGCTGCGGGGGTCGAGCCCGGTCGTCGGCTCGTCCAGGAACAGCACCGCAGGGGCGAGGATCATCGAGGCGGCGAGGTCCAGGCGGCGCCGCATGCCGCCGCTGTACTTGCCGACGCCCTTCTCGGCGGCGTCGGTCAGGTCGAACTGTTCCAGCAGCTCGGCGGCGCGCGCCTTGGCCCGCTTGCCGCCCAGGTGGAACAGGCGGCCGAACATCTCCAGGTTCTGCCGGCCGGTGAGCACCTCGTCCACCGCGGCGTACTGACCGGTGAGCCCGATCCTGGCGCGCACCTCGCGCGACTGCCGGACGATGTCCAGGCCGGCCACGGTCGCCCGGCCGCCGTCCAGCTTCAGCAGCGTGGACAGGATGCGCACGGCGGTGGTCTTGCCCGCGCCGTTCGGGCCGAGCAGTCCGTGCACGGTGCCCTCGCGGACGGCGAGGTCGAAGCCGTCGAGGGCGCGTTTGTCGCCGTAGCGCTTCTCCAGGGCCTCGGCCCGTACGGCGTATCCGTCGCTCATGGGTCCCCCTTCTCGATAACTGGGTACACCGTACCCGATTGCGCGTACGACGTACCCAGTTTTTTGGACAGGACCTAAGCTGACCCCATGGCAAGCGGCAAGGACGGTACGGAGACCAGTGGCAGCGGGGACATCGCCCGCACCATGGAGCTGCTGTGGGACACCGGCCGGCGCCCCAGCCGCGGCCCCAGGCCGGCCCTCACCCTGGACCAGATCGTGGAAGCCGCCGTCCGGGTGGCGGACGCCGAGGGTCTGGACGCGGTCTCCATGCGCCGCGTCGCCGCCGAGCTCGGCACCGGCACCATGTCGCTGTACCGCTACGTCCCCGGCAAGGCCGAGCTGCTCGACCTGATGCTGGACCGCGTCCAGCGGCCCTCGGAGAACCCGGCCGACCTCGGCGACGGCACCTGGCGCTCGGCGCTGGAGGCCATGGCCCACGCGACCCTCGCGCTCTACCGCCGCCACCCCTGGCTGCTGCACGTGAACCAGTCCCGCCCGATCCTCGGCCCGAGCGCCCTGGACGGCATGGAGAAGGTGCTTGCCCGGATCAAGCCGATGGGACTGAGCGATGTGGAGACGGTCTCGGCGATCATCATGATCGACGGCTATGTCGTGGGCGCCGCGCGCACCCAGCTGTACCAGCAGGAGGCGGAGCGCCGGACGGGCCTGACCGACGCGGAGTTCTGGCAGGCGCAGGCGCCGATGCTGGAGAAGGTGATGACGTCGGGCCGCTACCCACTGCTCGCCTCCCTCGACGAGAACACCTGGGGTTCCGGCTTCGACCACTTCGAGTTCGGGCTGCAACGCCTGCTGGACGGCCTTGAGGTGTTCGTGGCCCGGCGCCGGGAGGAGTGAGAGCGGGTCTCACCTCCGCCGCAGCAGCCGCCGGAAGGCGAACACCACGGCGAAGACGGCGGCCACGGCGAGGGCACCGACCTTGTAGTCGCCGCCACCACCGCTGTCCTCGCCGGACGCGGAACTCCCCTCCCCAGAGGGCGACTTGGAGTCACCCGTGTCCCCCGGCGCGTCCTCCGGCTCCACGGAGCTCTCGGACCCCTCGGCGCCGTACATCAGCTTCGTGCCGTCGGCGGTGTAGGTGACGGACTCGCCCTGGCCCAGGAACGGCACGCTCAGCCGGCCGGTCTTCTTGATGTCGCCGCCGTTCCAGTCGTAGGCGAAGGCGCCGAAGTAGCTGCGTACGACGAGCTTCTGGCCGTCGGGGGACAGGGTGGCGTCGGTGGCCTGGAGGTTGTCGATGGCGGCGATGGGCTTGAAGACGTTGGTGCCGGAGGCGGAGAGCTCGGCCGGCCCCTCGTAGAGGTGCCCGCCCTCCTCCTTCTTGTCGGCGATGTACACCCGCCCGGTCTTCGGATGCACGACGAGCGACTCCGCGTCACGCGCCCCGTCCTCGTACTTCACGACGTACTGCGTGGCCCGGACGGTCTGGTCGCGCAGTTCCTCGGGCTCGGGGAGCTGGTAGATCCAGACGTGGGGCCAGGTACCGCCGAGGTTGTCGCCGATGTCGCCGACGTAGAGCTGGTTGTCGGGCCCGACGGAGATCGCCTCGACGTCCCGGGGGGCGCCGACGCCGGTCATGGTGATCGTGGCGACGGTGTCGCCGGTGGCGCTGTCGACGGCGTAGAGGTAGGCGCCGTCGTCGCTGTCGTTGTGGGTCCAGTAGACGCCGGGGTGCCGGCGGGAGGCGGCAAGACCGCTGGACTCGGTGATGCGCGGGTCCTTGATGGTGAAGCCGTCGTCGCCGGCGGCGGACGCGGGCACGGCGAAGGCACCCGCGAGGAAGACAGCGGCGAGGAGGGCGAAGGGTCGGCGCATGCCGTCAAGCCTGCCATCCCGCCCACGGTTTGGCGGGGCGTGTCCGGCCTCACACCCCACCCGCCCCGCTGATCGTCCATCATGAGCGGATGCTCAGGTTGATGCCCGTCGGTGACTCCCAGACGATCGGAAGCGCGGGCGAACACACCTGGCGCTACCGACTGTGGCAGCACCTGCGCGATACGTACGGCGGCCCCTTCGCCCTCGTCGGCCCGCGCGAGACGCTGTACGACAAGGCGACGGACGCGCCCACGTCGTACGAGTACGCCGACCCCGACTTCCCCCGCGCCCACCTGGCCGGCTGGGGCGAGGGCTGGCTGCACATGGCCCCGCTGATCGGCGACGCGGTCCGCGCGCACCGGGCGGATGTGCTGCTGGTCGCCCTGGGCCTGATCGACCTGGGCTTCTACACCAACGCCGAGCAGACGGCGGAGAACGTGCGGGCGTTCGTGGCCGAGGCGCGGGCGGCCCGGCCGAAGGTGCGGATGGTGATCCTGCCGGTGATCCCGAACGTCCGGGCGGAGTCCGAGCCCCTCTTTGCCGCTCAGGTGACTCTTTTCAACGAACTCCTGGCGAAGGCGGTGGCCGACCTGGACGAACCCCGGTCCCCCCTCCTGCTGACCTCGCCCCCGCCGTCGTACGACATCGACCTCGACACGTATGACGGCACCCACCCGAACGCGAGCGGCGAGCAGAAGATCGCGGCAGCCTTCGCGGAGGCGATGTGGCAGGGGTGGGGGGTCGGAGGGGAATACGTCCCTGAGCACGGTACGTAACCTTACGACTGCTCGTATCGTTGTACTGCGCGGCTGACCGTGTTCGAGCGGCAGCCGGGGAGGAGCGCCACGATGACCGTCCTTGACGACAGGATCGAGATGGCCGAAGCCAGCAACAAGCTCACTCTGGACGTCATGTTCGAGTGGCTTGAGAAGATGCCCATCCCCGAGGGATACAAGACCGAGATCGTCGGGGGGCACATCTTCATGTCGCCGCAGCGGGACCACCACTGGGACATCATCCTGGACATCGTCGAGCAGCTGCGCACCAAGTACCCGCGCAAGCGCGTCAAGTCCGACGTCCGCATCGACTACCCCGGGCATCTCAACGGGTTCGCCACCGATGTGACAGCTCTCGCGGAGGGTGCCCAGAAGGACGACAAGGGCCGCTGGCAGTACAAGGACGTCGAGTTCGTCGCCGAGGTCATCTCCAAGGACACGTCCGCCAACGACTACGGCCCCAAGAAGACCGCCTACGCCGTCGCCGAAGTCCCCGTCTACCTGATCGTCGACCCCTACCAGGGCCGGTGCCACCTCTACACGAACCCCAAGGGCGACGACTACGCCACGGAGACCAGGATTCCTTTCGGCGAGAACGTGGACCTCACCGGCACCGTCGTTGAACTCACCCTCAAGACCGACGAGTTCCCTGGCGACTGACAGAATCAGTTCGCATGGCGATCATTCATCACACCACCCTCAAGCCCACCAAACTGGAACTCCTCGCCACCTGGCTGCCCACACGCCCCTGGTATGTCGGCACCGGCGCACCGGAGTTGACCAAGGCCGGCGGATTCCGGCTGGACGATCCCGAGGGTGAGGTCGGGATCGAGTTCATGGTGGCAGCCGATGGCGAGGGGGTCGCCTACCTCGTCCCCCTCACCTACCGCGGCGCCCCGCTGCCCGGCGCGGAGCACGCCCTCATCGGCACCATGGAGCACGGAGTGCTGGGGAAGCGCTGGGCCTACGACGGCACCCACGACCCGGTGCTGGTCGCCGAACTGTTCGCCCTGGTCGAGGGGCGCGCCCAGGCGCAGGCGCAGAGCGTCGACAGCACCCCGGACCATGAGATCACCCGCTCCTGCACCAGCACCGGCGACCTCCGGGCGCACGGCCCCGCCGTGGACGACGAGACCGGCACCGAGCTCCCGGCCCAGGACGGCACCACCCTGCGCATCCACCGGCGGCTCGGCCTCCCCGACGCCCCTCCCCCGGGTGCCGTCGGCCATGTCTCCGGTCACTGGACCGCGCCGGACGGCAGCCGTGTACGGGGCCTGTTCGCCGAACTGCGTTAAAGCTCGCTTGCTTCGAGTCCGCTCTACGGCGTTGGCTGGTCAGTCATGAAGTACACGCAGCTCGGACGCACGGGACTCAAGGTCAGCCGACTCGTCCTCGGCACCATGAACTTCGGACCGCAGACCGACGAAGCCGACAGCCACGCGATCATGGACGCGGCGCTGGACGCGGGCATCAACTTCTTCGACACCGCCAATGTGTACGGCTGGGGCGAGAACAAGGGCCGCACCGAGTCGATCATCGGCAGCTGGTTCGCCAAGGGCGACCGGCGCGACAAGGTCGTCCTCGCCACCAAGGTGTACGGCAACATGGGCGCCGACGGCGAGGCCTGGCCGAACCACGACAAACTGTCGGCGCTCAACATCCGCCGGGCCGTCGACGCCTCGCTGAAGCGGCTCGGCACGGACTACATCGACCTGTACCAGTTCCACCACATCGACCGGAACACCCCGTTCGAGGAGATCTGGCAGGCCATCGACGTCCTCGTCCAGCAGGGCAAGATCCTCTACGCCGGCTCCAGCAACTTCCCCGGCTACAAGATCGCCCAGGCCAACGAGGTCGCCGCCCGCCACGGCTCGTACGGCCTGGTCAGCGAGCAGTGCCTGTACAACCTGTACGAGCGGCGCGCCGAGATGGAGGTGATTCCGGCCGCACAGGACTACGGGCTCGGGGTCATCCCCTGGTCGCCGCTGCACGGCGGACTGCTCGGCGGCATCATCAAGAAGGAGGCGGAGGGCGGCCGACGCGCCTCCGGCCGGGCGGCCGACACCCTCGCGGACCCGGCGGCCCGCTCCCGGCTCCAGTCCTACGAGGACCTCCTGGAGAAGCACGGCGTGGAGCCCGGAGAGGCAGCCCTTGCGTGGCTCCTCACGCGCCCCGGCGTCACGGGCCCGATCGTCGGCCCGCGTACGGCAGAACAGCTCGACTCCGCGCTGCGAGCGGTCGAGCTGGAGCTGAGCGAGGAACTGCTGACGGGGCTGGAGGAGATCTTCCCTGGTCCGGGGCCGTCTCCGGAGGCGTTCGCCTGGTAACGCCGCCTCGGTGGGGGCGCCCCTTCAAGGGCGCTCCCCACTACTGGCCCACAACTGCTGCCAGCGCGATCACAACGAACATCAGCACAAGCACACCGGCCATGATCCGGTTCCGGGTTTTCGGGTCCACGTGTACGAGCCTAACCGGCCGCCCCGAGCGCCCAGCGGGCGACCGCCTCGTACCGCGGCTCCTCCCCCGGCACCCCGGACCGCGGCAGGTGGCTGCGCACCAGCACCAGCTCCCCCACCTTCCAGGTACGGCTGAAGAAGGCGTTCAGGGCCGTCACGTAGGAGCGGGTGTTCACGGCAGTCCGGCTCCTGGCCACCGTCAGATGCGCCTTGTACCGCCGGTGCTCCCCCATCGCCACCCCGGCCTTCCGCCCCGCCGCCTCCGCCCGGTCGGCCAGCAGCCGCAGGACGTTCAGGTCCCCCTCGGCACCCACCCACAGCGCCCGCCCGTGCCCGAACTGCCCGCCCCCGCGCAGGGCCAGCTCAAAGGGCCCGGTACGGTGCGCGGCCCGCACCAGCCGGTCCGACAGACCCGCCACGAGTCCGTCGTCGACCTCGCCGTAGAAAGCGAGGGTGAAGTGCCAACCGGGGCTGCCGGTCCAGCGGAGCGCGTCCGCGCCGGGCAGCTTCTTCAACCGGTCGACCTCAGCGGCCAGCTCACGGGAAACGTCCTCCGGCAGGAGCAGCGCGGCGAAGAGTCTCATACGCCCAGTCTCGCTGCCGCACCCCCGCGTGACCCGGTCACCGTGCGTATCGTTGTACTGCGCGGCTGCACCTGTCCGTGGGGCAGCCGGGGAGGAGCGCCACGATGACCGTCCTGGAAGACAGGATCGAGATGGCCGACGCCAACACCGAGCGCTTGGACGAGTGGTTCGAGCGGCTTGAGCGCATGCCCGTCCCCGAAGGATTCAGGGTCGAGATCGTCGGGGGCAACGTTCACATGACGCCGCAGCGAACCAATCATTGGCGGATCATCCGCCGGATCCTATGGGCCCTTGAAGACAGGTTCGGGAGGGAGGTCAATGCGTTCACGGACGTTCGGATCGACTTCCCAGGCCACGAGAACGGCTTCTGCCCGGACGTCGCCATGCTCAAGGACTCGGCTCAAGAGGACGCGCAGGGCCACTGGCGGTACCAGGACGTCGAGTTCGTCGCCGAGGTCATCTCCAAGGGCACGGCCGCCAACGACTACGGCCCGAAGAAGACCGCTTACGCGGTGGCCGAGGTCCCCCTCTACGTCATCGCCGATCCCTATCAGGGACGGTGCTACGCCTACACCCACCCCAAGGACGGCGACTACGCCATGAGGACCTCGGTGGATTTCGGCATGGACATCGACCTGACCGGCACAATCATCGACCTCGTCCTCAAAACCGACAAGTTCCCCCGCGACTGACCCGGAAGCCCTCCCCTACCCCACCGTCGCCAGCAGCTCCCGCTTCCTCGGTACGAAGCGGACCACCGGGTGCCCCCGGTTCCAGCCCACCGTGAGCCGCAGATTGCCGACGCGGGCCAGGACCAGGCCGATCACGACCGCCGCGAGCGCCGCGATGGCGCCGCCGGCGGCAAGGCCCGCCCGGACGCCGTACGCGTCGGTGATCCAGCCGGCGATCGGCGCTCCCAGCGGTGCGCCGCCCATGAACACCATCATGTACAGGGCCATCACCCGGCCGCGCATGGCCGGGTCGGTGCTGAGCTGGACACTGCTGTTGGCGGTGACGTTGACCGTCATGCCGAACATGCCGATCGGGGCCATGAGCAGGGCGAACAGCCACAGCGAAGGGGCCAGGGCGGCGACGATCTCCAGCGTGCCGAAGGCCACCGCGCCCGCGACCAGCACCCGCAGCCGGGCGGTGCCGCGGCGGGCGGCGAGCAGAGCGCCCGACAGGGAGCCCACCGCCATCAGGGTGTTGAAGAGGCTGTAGGAGCCGGCGCCCGCGTGGAAGACGTCGTCGGCGAAGGCGGAGAGGTAGACGGGGAAGTTGAAGCCGAAGGTGCTCACGAACCCGACCAGGACGATCGTCCAGATCAGCTCCGGGCGCCCGGCGACGTACTGAAGGCCCTCCCGCAGCTGCCCCTTGCCGCGCGGCGCGCGCTCGACGGCGTGCAGGTCGCGGGCGCGCATCAGCAGCAGCCCGGCGATGGGCGCGACGAAGGACAGGCCGTTGAAGAGGAACGCCCAGCCGGTGCCGACGCCGGTGATCATCAGGCCCGCGACAGCGGGGCCGACCAGGCGGGCCGACTGGAAGTTCGCGGAGTTGAGGCTGACCGCGTTCTGGAGCTGGTCGGGGCCGACCATCTCGGTGACGAAGGTCTGCCGGGCCGGGTTGTCGACGACGGTCGCGAGGCCTACGGCGAAGGCGGCGACGTAGACGTGCCAGACCTCGACGTGTCCGGTGAGGGTGAGGGCGGCGAGCGCGAGGCCGGTGACGGCCATCGACGTCTGGGTGACGAGCAGTGTGGGCCGCTTGGGCAGCCGGTCGACGAGGACACCGCCGTAGAGGCCGAAGAGCAGCATCGGCAGGAACTGCAGGGCCGTCGTGATGCCGACGGCGGTCGCGGAGCCGGTGAGGCTGAGGACCAGCCAGTCCTGGGCGATGCGCTGCATCCAGGTGCCGGTGTTGGAGACGACCTGCCCGATGAAGAACAGGCGGTAGTTCCTGACCTTCAGCGAGCTGAACATCGAGGACTTGCGGGTGGTAGGGGTGGTCGGTGCGGGGGCGGAAGCTGCTCCGGATCCCGTACTCAAAAGTGTTCGCCTCCTTCAGAGTGCTTACAGATGTGCGAGCTTCTCCAGCACGGGGGCGGCGGCGCGGAGTTTCGCCCACTCCTCCTCGTCGAGGCCGTCCACCAGGGTGGCCAGGAAGGCGTTGCGCTTGGCGCGGCTCTCGGCGAGCATCGCCTCGGCCTGCTCGGTCTTCGTGACGACCTTCTGGCGCCGGTCCTCGGGGTGCGGCTCAAGGCGGACCAGCCCCTTGGCCTCCAGCAACGCGACGATGCGGGTCATCGACGGCGGCTGGACATGCTCCTTGCGGGCGAGTTCGCCCGGGGTGGCCTGGCCGCAGTTGGAGAGGGTGCCGAGCACCGACATCTCGGTGGGGCTCAGCGACTCGTCGACCCGCTGGTGCTTGAGCCGGCGGGACAGCCGCATGACAGCGGATCGCAGGGAGTTCACGGCGGCAGCGTCGTCGCCATGGGTAAGGTCCGACATGTTCTTTAGGTTAACTCATTACCCTGACTAAAGACCACCCCGGACGCGCCAAAATGCCGTGACCCCGGCCACTAAAAACCTGGCATCACCCGTATGAGTGAGCCGATTCCGGAAAGTGACACACGGTCCGGCCCCCTGAGGTGACCCTCGTAGGCATGGGGACCAGCGTGCTCAGCCTGCGGATGGACGGGGAGCTGCTCGAACGGCTCCGGCATCATGCGGCGAAAAGAGGAATGAGCGTCCAGGACTATGTGGTCCGGACGCTCATTCGGGACGACTTCGACGAGCGGTTCCAGACCGCCGTCGAGAAGACGGAGAAGTTCTACGGGGTCACCTGACCCCCATGGCTCACGTCAGGCCGAGCGCCGGCATCAGGTAGTAGAAGGCGAAGACGGCGGCCACGACGTACATCGCGGCGGGGATCTCCTTGGCCCGCCCGGCGGCGAGGCGCAGCACCACGAAGGTGATGAAGCCCATGCCGATGCCGTTGGTGATCGAGTAGGTGAACGGCATCATCACCATCGTCACGAACGCCGGGATCGCGATCGTGTAGTCCGCCCAGTCGATCTCCTTGACGGAGTTCGCGAGGATCAGGAAGCCCACCGCGAGCAGCGCCGGGGTGGCCGCCTGGGACGGGACCATGGTGGCGACCGGCGTCAGGAACAGCGCGACGGTGAAGAGTCCGCCGGTGACGACGTTCGCGAAGCCGGTGCGGGCGCCCTCGCCGACGCCGGCCGTGGACTCCACGAAGCAGGTGGTGGCCGAGGAGGAGGTGGCGCCGCCCGCGGCGACCGCGATGCCGTCGACGAAGAGGACCTTGTTGATGCCGGGCATCTGGCCCTGGGCGTCGGTCAGCTTGGCCTCGTCGGAGACACCCATGATCGTGCCCATCGCGTCGAAGAAGACCGAGAGCAGGACGGTGAAGACGAAGAGGGTCCCGGTCAGCACCCCGACCTTCTCGAACCCACCGAACAGGCTGACCTCGCCGACCAGGCCGAAGTCGGGGGAGGCGACCGGGTTGCCGGGCCACTTCGGGGTGGTCAGGCCCCAGGAGGGGATGTCCGCGACCGCTTCGATGATCACGGCGAGAACCGTCATGGCGACGATCGAGATCAGGATGGCGCCGGAGACCTTGCGCACGATCAGGGCGAGCGTCAGCAGCGCGCCCAGGACGAAGACGAGCACCGGCCAGCCGTTGAGGTGACCGTCGCCGCCGAGCTGGAGCGGGACGGTGGTCTGGGCGGCGTCCGGGATACGGGAGACGAAGCCGGAGTCGACGAGCCCGATCAGCATGATGAACAGGCCGATACCGATCGAGATCGCCTTGCGCAGCCCGAACGGCACGGCGTTCATCACGCGCTCACGCAGACCCGTGGCGACCAGCAGCATCACGACGAAACCGGCCAGCACGACCATGCCCATGGCGTCCGGCCAGGACATCCGGGGCGCGAGCTGGAGCGCGACGACCGAGTTCACGCCGAGGCCCGCGGCCAGCGCGATCGGCACATTGCCGATGACGCCCATGAGGAGGGTGGTGAAGGCGGCCGTCAGGGCGGTGGCGGTGACCAGCTGACCGTTGTCGAGCTGGTTGCCGTACATGTCTTTCGCGCTGCCGAGGATGATCGGGTTCAGCACGATGATGTAGGCCATCGCGAAGAAGGTGGCAAAGCCACCGCGGACCTCACGCGCGAGCGTGCTGCCCCGCTCCGAGATCTTGAAGTAGCGGTCGAGCGCACCGTACGCGGGCGCGCCGCCCGGCTGCTCGGGGGCGGGGACCTTGGCGGGGGCCGAGGTGGGCATTGGCGTTTCCTACGAACATAATTGGTCAAAGACAAACGGATTCAGTATGAACACATAGGGAGGTGATCGCTATCTCCGCGCGTAGACAGCCCATGAGGCATGGTCGCTCCGGTCGCATCCGATCACCTCGTAAGCTGTGCCCCATGGCGAAGTGGACACCCACACACGAGGCGCCGGAGCCCCTGGAGGGCCCCGTCGTCGCCACCATCACGGGCGGCACGATCCTCTGGTTCGTCCTCTTCCTGGTCCAGCTCCCCTTCTACGGCTGGTTCGAGGACCACGGGCACCTGTGGTGGCTGTGGACCTGCCTGGCCGGCGGCGGACTCGGCCTGATCGGCATCTGGTACGTCCGCAAGCGGGACGCGGCGATCAAGCGTGC
Source organism: Streptomyces cupreus (assembly GCF_014257025.1). Classification (GTDB taxonomy): domain Bacteria; phylum Actinomycetota; class Actinomycetes; order Streptomycetales; family Streptomycetaceae; genus Streptomyces; species Streptomyces cupreus. The sequence continues at coordinate 28,910 of NZ_JACMSF010000027.1, read as the reverse complement.
CGAGGCCGCGAGGCAGTAGGGGTCAGGCAGGAGGGGTCGCGTACAACCACGGCACCACTTCGGCCCGTTGTCCGTCCTCCCCAAGTCGGATCTTCCGCGCACTCGGCGGGTGAAGCCGTAAATCCGCACGTACCGTCGAATGCATGACGCACATCGACGCGGGCACCGAAGTCGATCCCGGCCATCCCCTGCCCGCCCCGGTGGGTACGGGTGGACTGACCGCCGCCGAAGTGGCCGAACGGGTCGCGCGGGGGCAGGTCAACGACATACCGGTGCGCAGCAGCCGGTCCACCGTCGACATCGTCCGGGCCAATGTCTTCACCCGGTTCAACGCGATCATCGGCGTGCTCTGGCTGATCATGCTGTTCGTCGCGCCGATCCAGGACAGCCTGTTCGGTTTTGTCATCCTCGCCAACACCGGCATCGGCATCATCCAGGAGTGGCGCGCGAAGAAGACCCTGGACTCGCTCGCCGTCATCGGGGAGGCCCGGCCCACCGTGCGGCGAGACGGGGTCGCCGCCGAGGTGAGCACCTCCGAGATCGTGCTGGACGACCTGATCGAGATCGGGCCCGGCGACAAGGCCGTCGTCGACGGTGTCTGCGTCGAGGCCGACGGCCTGGAGATCGACGAGTCGCTGCTCACCGGCGAGGCCGACCCGGTCGTCAAACGGTCCGGGGACCAGATCCTGTCCGGCAGCTTCGTGGTCGCGGGCGGCGGCGCCTTCCAGGCCACCAAGGTGGGCCGCGAGGCCTACGCCGCCCAGCTCGCCGAGGAGGCCTCCCGCTTCACCCTCGTCCACTCCGAGCTGCGCTCCGGCATCTCCACGATCCTCAAGTACGTGACCTGGATGATGATCCCGGCCGCGCTCGGCCTGGTCGTCACCCAGCTGTTCGTGAAGGACAAGGACCTCGACGACTCGATCGCCCGCACCGTCGGCGGCATCGTGCCCATGGTCCCGGAGGGCCTGGTCCTGCTCACCTCCGTCGCCTTCGCCATCGGCGTCATCCGACTTGGCCGAAAACAGTGCCTCGTCCAGGAACTCCCCGCCATCGAGGGCCTCGCCCGCGTCGACACCGTCTGCCTCGACAAGACCGGCACCCTCACCGAGGGCGGCATGAACGTCACCGGGCTCAGACCACTGAACGGCAGCGACGAGTCGTACGTCCGCACGGTCCTCGGCGCCCTCGGCGAGTCCGACCCCCGCCCGAACGCCTCCCTCCAGGCCATCATCGACGCCTACCCCGACTCCGAGGACTGGCGCTGCACCGAGGCCCTGCCCTTCTCCTCCGCCCGCAAGTACAGCGGCGCCACCTTCAGCGAGGGAGGCGGCGAGTCCAGTACGTGGCTGTTGGGGGCGCCCGACGTCCTGCTCGCCCCCGACGACCCCGCCCTCACCGAGACCGAGCGGCTCAACGAACAGGGCCTGCGCGTCCTGCTCCTCGCCCGCACCGGACGCGATCTCGACGACCCCGACGTGGCCGCCGACGCCAAGCCGACCGCGCTGGTCGTCCTGGAGCAGCGGCTGCGCCCCGACGCCTCCGACACCCTGCGCTACTTCGCCGACCAGAACGTCAGCGCCAAGGTCATCTCCGGTGACAACGCGGTCTCCGTGGGCGCGGTCGCCGCCAAGCTGGGCCTTGAGGGCAGCACCGTCGACGCCCGGCTGCTGCCCCGCGACAAGGACGGCATGGCCGACGCCCTCGACGCGGGCACGGTGTTCGGGCGGGTCACCCCGCAGCAGAAGCGGGACATGGTGGGGGCGCTGCAGTCCCACGGGCACACCGTCGCGATGACCGGGGACGGCGTGAACGACGTGCTCGCGCTGAAGGACGCCGACATCGGGGTGTCCATGGGCTCCGGGTCCGAGGCGACCCGGGCCGTGGCGCAGATCGTGCTGCTCAACAACAGCTTCGCGACGCTTCCCTCGGTCGTCGCCGAGGGGCGGCGGGTCATCGGGAACATCACCCGGGTGGCCACGCTGTTCCTGGTGAAGACCGTGTACTCGGTGCTGCTCGCGGTGATGGTGGTGTGCTGGCAGGTGGAGTACCCGTTCCTGCCGAGGCACTTGACGCTGCTGTCCACTCTCACGATCGGCGTCCCGGCCTTCTTCCTCGCCCTCGCGCCCAACAAGGAGCGGGCGAGACCGCACTTCGTGCGGCGGGTGATGCGGTACTCGATCCCGGGTGGCGTGGTGGCCGCGGTCGCGACCTTCCTGACGTATCTGATCGCCCGTCACCAGTACTCGGGCGAGGGCGCCTTGGACGCGGAGACCAGCGTGGCGACGCTCACGCTGTTCCTGATCTCGATGTGGGTACTGGCGATCATCGCCCGGCCCTACACCTGGTGGCGGGTGGCCCTGGTCGCGTCGATGGGCCTCGGCTTCGTGCTGGTGCTGGTCGTGCCCTGGCTGCAGGAGTTCTTCGCGCTGCGGCTGGTGGGGGTCACGATGCCGTGGATCGCGGTGGGGATCTCGGTGGTGGCGGCGGTCGCCCTGGAGTTCGTGTGGAAGTGGGTCGACCGCCGCTTTCCGGCTTGAGCGGAGGGGGCGCGTTGTCGGCTGCGGCCCGGTGGGGGCTGATCGCGCAGTTCCCCGCGCCCCTGAAGGTCGGTTGCGCTTACTGGACGTCTACGAAGTCGCCCTTCGCGGAGACTCCCGCCGTGCTTGTGATGCCCGCGTACGTGAAGCGGTAGTAGCCGTCCTCGGAGGCCGTGACCGTCGTCTTCAGCGCGCCGCCCGTGGCGGTCTGTATGCCCTTGACGTTGGTGTACGCCGAGGTGCCCGCCTTGCGGAACTGGAGCACCACCTTCTGGCCGCTGGGCAGACCCACGTACTTGCCGTTGTCCCAGTTGGCGCGGGTCAGCTTGCCGGTGACCGTGATGGGCTTGCCCTTCTGCACCGGCTCCGGCGTGGCGTCGACCGTCAGCTTGGAGGCGCGCTGGACCAGCGTGCTGCCGAGGTCGCCCTGGTCGGCGTAACCGACCTTGGTGATGTCGTAGTTCTCGCTGAGCGGGTCCTGGCCGTTCTGCGCCAGCGCGAGGGCCGCGCCCGTCCAGGTGCCGGCGTCGGAGTTCAGCAGCTCGCCGTCGCCCGGGTAGACGTCGATCTTGCCGGTGCAGTCGGCGGTGGTGTCCGAGGTGGCGGTGCAGGTGGCCGCCTTGTTGCCGAACAGCATGTTGTCCGGCGTGGCGAAGGCGCCCTTGTAGATGTAGGGGCCGGTCTGGAAGTCCGCGGCCTTGATGTCGATGTCCGCGGCGTGGGTCATCGTGTAGGTGACCGTCGTCGAGACATGCTCCGTCGTACCGACCTTGACGGACTTGGCGATCTTGAAGTTGGAGAAGGTGACGTCCATGTCGTACGGGGCGTCCGCGCGGGTGCCGAAGGCGCTCTTGGCGTGGGCGGCGCGGACCTTGGCGACGTCGGCGCGGTAAGCGGAGCCGGAGTCGTCGGCCTGCGCGGCCGGCACGGCGAAGGCGGACAGGGCCAGGGCGCCGGAGACGGCGGCCACAGTGGCGCGAACACGCATGCGTTCCCCAAGTGGTCGTGAAGGGAGCCTGGATGCTCCACATGATCAGAGGGACGCACGGGCCTTTCGGTTGCCCGACGGCCCCCAAAACACCGACGCCCGGCCCCGGATGGCTTCCGGGACCGGACGTCGGCGGGATGATCGCTGCTTACTGCACGTCGACGAAGTCACCCGTGGCGGTGGCCGCCGCGGTGCTCGTGATGCCCGCGTACGCGAAGCGGTAGTAGCCGTCGGTGGAGGCCGTGACCGTGGTCTTCAGCGCGCCACCCGTGGTGGTCTTGATGCCCTTGACGTTGGTGTACGTCGAGGTGCCGTTCTTGCGGAACTGCAGGACCACCGACTGGCCGCTGGGGACGCCGGAGTAGGTGAGCGTCTCCCAGTTGGCGCGGCTCAGCTTGCCGGACACCGTAAGGGTCGCGCCCTTCTTCACCGGCTCCGGCGAGGCGTTGACCGTCAGCTTCGCCGCGCGCTGGACCTTGTGGGTCTGGTAGTAGTCGTTCCAGTAGATCTCACCGTCGTTGGCGAGCACGCCCGCGGTGACGTGCCAGTTGCCGGCCAGCGTGTTGCTGAGCAGGTCCTCGTAGGTGTCACCGGTGATCGTGAGCTTGCAGGTCGACGTGGTGTCGCTGACGGCGGTGCAGGTGGCGGCGTCCTCGTTCGGGCCGAGGTAACCGTCGACGTCGGTCTCGACGTCGGTGCCGTGCCAGAGGTCGATGTAGGCGTCCGCGATGCCGCTCTCGTGGGTGGCGGTGAGGGACACGTTGAAGGTCTTGACGGTGGTGGTGCCGAAGACGAGATTCTTGCCGGCGTTCACCGTCACGTTGGAGACGGTGGGCGCGACGGCGGCCGTGCTGAACGCCGACTTGGCGGAGGAGGCGCCGAAACGCTCGGCAACGCTCGGCCGGTCCAGGCTCGCGGCATCCCGCGAGTCGGCCTGCGCGAGCGGCGCGGCGACGGCGGACAGAGCCAGGGCGCCGGAGACGGCGGCCACGGTGGCACGAATACGCATGTGTTCCCCAGTTGGAGAGGGGCCCCGACGGTGGTCGTTCCCTACGGCTCGTCGTCGGCCGGGGCCCAAGTGATCGTGGAGCCTGTTGGCTCGCATGATCAGATCCGTGACGCGTGTGAATGGTTGTACGTCGTACGAAAATTTTGTGCGGAAATTTTTCGGACCGGGTGAGCGTCCGACCGGTCAAACCAAGTGAGCGTCTCAGTCGAACCAGCGGTCCCGCGCCAACTCCCGCGTCCGCGACGGATCCTCCAGCAGCGCCGCCACCTCGAACCGCCGAGGCCACTGCCCGGCCGCCCAGGCGAGGCCCGCGGCGACGCCCTCCAGGGTGGACGCGTGCAGGACGCCGTCGTCGGTGAGCCGCCAGTCGATCTCCACGCCGTCCACGACGAGTTCCTCGTGTTCGACGTACGAGGACGGGGTCCGCGCTCCCAGCAGCACCCGTACCGACTCCGGTACGTCGTGCTCGGTGCCCTCGGAGTCGACCTCGCCGGTGACGGACTCGCTCAGGCGCCGCACCTGGAACAGCTCGGCCAGTTCGGCGGCGCGCGACGGCCGTACCGGCAGCAGCGGGACACCCTCGGTGAAGGGCAGCAGGTCGGGCGAGTCGACGACCACGGCGTCGGCCGCGTCCACCACCTCCACCCGGCCGTCGACCACGGCCCGCAGCTCGTCCGGCAGGGTCACCTGCTCGGGGTCGAGGTCGGCCAAGGCGCCGTACAGGGCGTGCAGTTGGGCTCCGGTCACCTTCCGCTCGGGATCCGCGAGCCGGTCCAACAGCTCGGCGGCACCGCCGGGTTCGTCGAGCAGGGCCGACACCGATGTGCGTACGCCCAGGGCCCGCAGCACCTGTTCGTCGTCGAAGCCGGTCGCGTCGGCCTCGTCGTACAGGCCGCGCAGCAGCGGGTCGCCGCCGGAGGCGAGGAGCCCGGCGGGGCGGCGGCCGTCGAGCACCGGGTGCCCGCGCAACCACCAGGCGGTGTAGGGCCGTACGACCTCGTGCGTGCCGTCGGGCAGGAGGATGCGCACCTGCTGGGTGAGGGCGTCCCTGAGCGGGGGCTGGGCGAGGAGGGCGAGGGCCTGGGGCCACTTGTCGTCGTCGACGAGGTCCAGGTCGCGTACGGCGACCAGTTCCGTGGCGACGGGCGGCACCGGGGTGTCCGGGAAGCGGTCGAGGATGTCCTCGCTCCACACGTCCACGGCGTCCAGCAGTCCGGCGTCGTCGGGCTCGGCGAAGTCCCCTTCGCGGGGCTCCAGTTCATCGGGGTCGAGGACCACGTCCGTGGCGCGGACCAGCGTGAAGGTGGCGAGGACACCGCAGGCGGCCAGCGGCTGTTCGCCCCACTTGTCGGCCAGTTCGGCGTCCACGGCGGCGAGTTCGCCCTCGCGCATGACCTGGTGGAAGGCGCTGCCGGGCAGCACCAGTTCACCGGCCGGCGCCAACTCCCCTTCCTCGTCGGGCAGGGCGAGGGCGCCGAGCCAGGGCTCGTCACCCGGTTCCAGGTCGGCGTCCCGCACCAGGGCCAGCACGGTGTCGGCCAGCTCCTCGGCGTCGAGCGCGTCCTGCTCCCAGTCCAGTCCGCCCTCGTCGTCCAGGGAGGCGGCGACGGCGGCCCGCACCTGCGGGGTGGTGAGCACGGCCCGCGCGGTGGCGGGCAGCGCGCCGAGCTTCTCCAGCAGCGGGTGGGCGGCGTCCGGGTGGGCGACCTTCAGACCGAGCCGGGCGAGCACCTCCGGGTCGATCCCGGTGGCGTCCGGGGTGGGCAGCAGGATCTGGCGCGGGCCGATGGTGGTCCGGCCGTCGGCCAGCGGCACGGGCAGCCCGGAGAGCCGGTCCGGGTCGACCCCGGCGAGGCTGTCGTAGAGCCGCCGCCACCAGCCGGGGTCCTTCTCAAGCCCGGCCAGCCGGTCGACGGCGTCGGTCAGCGGAACCCGGGCGACACCGAGCGTCCTGAGTTCCACCCGCCGTTCGAGCCCGGCGGGCAGCAGGGTGGGCAGTACTTCGGCGAGGACGCGCACGGTGTCGGCGCCCGCGCCCTCCACCACTTCCGCGTCCCGTGGGCGCAGGGCCTCGGGCAGGTCGTCGGTGGCTTCGAGGGCGGGCGGGAGGAAAGAGGTCCGCGGCAGCCGCTCAAGGATCGCCGCCCGCAGCGCCCCGTCCAGCTCGCCCTTGCCGAGCGGCCCGGGCACGAGGTCGATGATCCCGGCGGTCACCGGCCGCCAGTCGGCGAGCAGCTCGGCGTAGGCGTCGGCCGCGCGCTGCACGAGGAAGTCGGTCAGCGGGCCGGGAGCCGCGTGCCGTCGGGTGGTGTCCAGCGGGAAGGAGGCGATGAGCAGCGCGGGCACCCCGAGAACCTCGTCGCTCGGCGTCGGTGCGTGCACGACGGGGCTGGTGCGCGGCCGGGCCGGGGAGCCGTCCGCTTCGGCGGGCACGGCCCAGGTGACCGACCAGTGCGGCCGCAGCCGCTCCTCGACGGGCCGGTCGGCGAGCAGCTCGGCCGAGAGCGGCCCGTGCGCGACGGCCGTACGCCAGTGTGTGACACCGTCCCGTGAGTCGTCCACGACGGTGAAGACGCCGTTGGTGCGGCGGCTGATCGTCCGCACGCCGTCGGTCTCGATGACCACCTCTTCCAGACCCGGCAGGGCGAGCAGGAGGGCGTCGTCGACGGCGGTGAGGAGGCGTTCGGCGAGGTCGGCGGCGGCCGCGTCGCGCAGCGGCAGGATGACGGCCGTGTCGTAGGGGGCGGGGGCGGTGCCCTCGGCGGCGAAGGGGAGCCGCAGGAGGGGCACATGCCCGTCCCGGCGCCGGATCTCGTCCCCCAGCCCGGGACTGTGCCGCGCGGTGTCGGCGGCGAGTTCCCGGGCCTCGGCGAGCGACCAGCGCACCCCGCCGTGCCGGCCGACGACGGCGGGCTCGTCGGTGACGGACAGGACGGCGGCGAAGCCGACGCCGAAGCGGCCGATGGAGGGCGTGTCCCGTTTGGCGGACGCCCGGAGCGTGGAGAGCGACTCGACGCCGGCCGCGTCCAACGGGGCGCCGGTGTTGGCGGCGACGAGGACGCCGTCGCGCAGGGTGAGCCGGAGCCGTCCGGGCACGCCCGCGCGGGCGGCGGCGTCGGCGGCGTTCTGAGCGAGCTCGACGACGAGCCGGTCCCGGTATCCGCCGAGGACGAGGTCCTCCTCGGCGTTGGCGTCCTCCCGGAACCGGGCGGGGCTGGTGGCCCAGGCGTCCAGTACTCCGCGTCGCAGCCGGGCGGTCCCGAACGGATCCGCTCCCTCGACGGCCGGCCGCACGAACTTGCTCACGTTCACTCCACTCATCGGCGTGACGATGAAGGTACCGCGAGGTGGGGCAACGCCAACTCCGGACCAGGGGCCTCCTGGGGGTTACGAGTGACCCAAATCCGCCGCGTCCTCGTCCGACACCACCGGCACCGACCCCGAGTCCGACGCCGGACGCAGCGGGAAGGGGTCCACCCTCGTCTCGTCGATCACCGGAGGGGCAGGCTGTGGGGGCTTGGGCATGACGGCCGCCTCGGAGTGGCCGCCGCAGCCGTAGGTCAGGGAGACGACCCGGCCGTCGGCCGGGGAGAACTCGTTGGCGCAGACGCCGAAGGCCTGGCCGAGGGAGCCGCCGAGCGCCATCAGGAAGCCGCAGCTGACGCAGGAGGCGGGGGCCGCCTGCGCCATGGGCGTCTTGGCGCCGAACGCCTCGTCCCACCGGTCGGCGGCGACATGGAGGCCGTAGCGCGAGAGGACCCGGGCCCGGCGCATGCCCAGTTCCTCGGCGACGGCGGCGATCGAACCCCTGAGGGGGGCGACCGGCAGGTTGGCGGGGGCGCCGGCGGTGACCTCGGCGTCCTCGGCCTCGACCAGCTCGGCCATCTCATGGGAGACGGGGGAGCTGGGGATCGGCTCGTCCTCGCCGGTGTAGCCGGGCTCCAGACGCAGATCCTCGGCGTCGGTGGGGAGCAGATCGCCCGGGCCCATGTCGCCGGGGCGCAGCCGCTCGCTCCACGGCACCCACTCGGGCGCGAGGAGCGCGTCCGGGCCCGGGAGCAGAACGACCTCGTCCAGGGTCACGATCTTGGCGCGGGAGGCGCGGGCCACCGTCACGGCCCAGCGCCAGCCTCGGTACCCGAGCTCCTTGCACTCGAAGAAGTGCGTGACAACACGGTCGCCCTCGGAGACCAGACCCACATGCTCCCCGACGACGCCGGGCGCGGCTGCCTCCTCGGCGGCGGTGCGGGCGAGGTCGATCGCCTCGGCGCACAGGCGGTCGGGGGTGCGGCTTCGCGTTGTCGCTGCGCTCACAGGTATCGCTTCTCTCCTACGCCGTCTCTCTGGTGCCGCTGCCTGAAGGCGGCGGGACGGGCGGACGGAGCGGACCTGGGGACCGCGTCGACGTCCGCGCCCTCTCGCACTCGGGCGCACCTGTCACCATCCATTCTGCGGGATGGCCGAGATACGCACGCTACCTGCTCACCGGCGCTCGGCCTACACCGACGGTCGCAAACCGCTGACAAAGCCGCGCCCATACGCGCGGTAACCGCACTACGTACGCCCATCTCGGGGCACTATGACGTCGTGGCAGCCGCGCGCACGCCTCAAGGAGCCACCGGGGTAGGTGGGGACAGGGGCCGCAGTCGAGGCGGCGGTTCGGGCCGACTTGGCGGCGCCGTCCGCTCCGTCGGTCGTGCCCTGCACTTTCCGGTCACCGGCACCGCCCGCGGCATCCGCAGGGCGACCCATGCGCAGGGCGCCGGCGAGTCCGGCCTCGGCAAGCTGATCGAGCTGCACGGGGTGAACGGCGCCGGGGACATGATGATCACCGTCGCCCTCGCCTCCACCGTCTTCTTCTCCGTCCCGACCGACGAGGCCCGCGGCCGGGTCGCGCTCTACCTCGGCATCACCATGGCGCCGTTCACGCTCCTCGCGCCCGTGATCGGCCCCCTCCTCGACCGCGTCCCGCACGGCCGCCGGGCGGCGATGGCGAGCGCGATGCTGGCCCGCGCCTTCCTCGCGCTGATCCTGTCCGGCGCGGTGATCACCGGCAGCATCGAGATGTACCCGGCGGCCCTCGGCGTGCTGGTGGCGTCGAAGGCGTACGGCGTGGTCAGAAGCGCGGTCGTGCCCCGGCTGCTGCCGCCCCGCTTCTCCCTGGTGAAGGCGAACTCACGGGTCACCCTCGGCGGGCTGCTCGCCACCGGGGTGGCCGCGCCGGTCGGCGCCGGGCTCCAGGCGATCGGCCCCCGATGGCCGCTCTACGGCGCCTTCGTGATCTTCATGGTGGGGACGTTCCTGTCGTTCACGCTGCCGCCGAAGGTCGACTCGGCCAAGGGCGAGGACACCGCGCTGCTGGCGGCGGACGAACAGCATCTGCACGGGCCGCATCTCAAGCCGGTCAAGCGGCCGGGGCTGCGCACGGTCGGCATCGCCGTCACCCACGCCCTCGGCGCCAACGCCTCCCTGCGCTGTCTGTCCGGCTTCCTGATCTTCTTCCTCGCCTTCCTGCTGCGCGAGCATCCGCTGGCCGGCCAGAGCGCCGCGGTGTCGCTGGGGATAGTGGCCGTCTCGGCCGGAGTGGGAAACGCCCTCGGTACGGCGGTCGGGGCGTGGCTGAGATCGCGCACGCCGGAGATCATCATCGTGACCGTCGTGGCGGGTGTGCTGACGGCGGCGATCACCGCGGCGGCCTTCTTCAGCGCCGCCCTGGTGGCCTGCCTCGCGGCGGTCGCCGGGTTCTCGCAGGCGCTGGCCAAGCTGTCCCTGGACGCGCTGATCCAGCGGGACGTGCCGGAGCTGGTGCGTACCTCCGCCTTCGCCCGCTCCGAGACGATGCTCCAGATGTCCTGGGTGCTGGGCGGCGCGATCGGCATCGTGCTGCCGCTGAACGGCACCCTGGGCATGACGGTGGGCGCCGTGATCGTCGCCGCGGGCTGGCTGACCACGGTCCGGGGGCTGATCGTCTCGGCCCGGCACGGAGGCGGCACACCACGTACGAGGGTGGCGTAACGCACGGCACGCCGCACCCCACGTAAAGAGACCGTAGGGCGCTACGGATAGCCTTCGCCCATGACCATGCAATCCGCTGTGCGACGCCGCCGCGCCGTCGCCGCCGCCGGCGCCGTATCCGCCGGACTGCTCGTCCTGTCGGCCTGCGACAAGCCCACGCCGATGGCCACGATCACCGTCGGTTCGTCCTCGGTCAGCGAGGAGGCCACCTGCGGTGGCAAGGGCGACGCCATCGAGACCGCGGACGTGACGAAGTGCCTGAAGGACACCGACATCAAGTCCATCACGGTCGACCCGGCCGAGACCGTCCGCTTCGGTGTCGACCCCGAGATCGCCGACAAGCGCTGGACGATCCTCATGAACGGCCAGCCGCTCACCGAGGACACCGACAAGACGTACACCACGATCCCGGGCAGCGTGTTCTTCAACGCCCAGTACGGCGCGCAGGGCGACTCGACCCTCGTGTCCATCAAGGCGGGCGACGGCGAGAAGCAGAGCAACACGGTCACCGGCCTGTGGTCCTTCAAGCTGAAGAAGGACGACTGACCACGCCTGCCGTACGTGTCCTCGTGGCCACCGCGGTCCCCGCCGAACGGGACGCGGTGGCACGGGCGTTCACGGGCGACGTCCTCGCCGTCGGGGTAGGCCCGGCACGGGCCGCCGCCGGCACCGCCACGGCCCTCGCGAGGGCCCCGTACGACCTGGTCGTCTCGGCCGGGATCGGCGGCGGCTTCGCGCCGCACGCCCCCGTCGGCTCGCTCGTCGTCGCCGACGAGATCACCGCCGCCGACCTGGGCGCCGAGACACCCGAGGGCTTCCTGCCGGTCACGGAACTGGGTTTCGGCACCGTCACCCACCGTCCGCCGCGGTCACTCGTACGAGCGCTTGCCGAGGCCACCGGAGCCCGCACCGGCGCGGTACTCACCGTCTCCACGGTGACCGGCACCGCCGCCCGCGCCACCGCCCTGCGCGAACGCCACCCCACCGCCCTCGCCGAGGCCATGGAGGGCTTCGGCGTCGCCGAGGCGGCCGCCCTGCACGGCGTGCCCGTGCTGGAGATCCGCGCCGTCTCCAACCCCGTCGGCCCCCGCGACCGCGCCGCCTGGCGCATCGGGGAGGCGCTGGCCGCGCTGACCGAGGGCTTCGGGAAGCTCACACCCGTACTGGAGAGTTGGAAGTCGGCATGAGGCTTCAGATCGCGTACTCCCCCTGCCCGAACGACACCTTCGTCTTCGACGCCCTCGCGCACGGCCGGATCCCCGGCGCGCCCGAGCTGGACGTGACGTTCGCGGACATCGACATCACCAACGGCATGGCCGAGCGCGGTGAGTTCGATGTGCTGAAGGTGTCGTACGCGGTGCTGCCGTACGTCCTCGACCAGTACGCGCTGCTGCCCTGCGGGGGCGCGCTGGGCCGGGGCTGCGGGCCGCTGGTGCTGACCCGGGAGGCCGGGGTGGACCTCACCGGCCGTACGGTCGCGGTGCCGAGCGAGCGGTCGACGGCATATCTGCTGTTCCGCCTGTGGGCCGCCGACACCCTGCCGGGCGGGGTCGGGGAGATCGTGGTGATGCCGTTCCACGAGATCATGCCGGCCGTGCGGGACGGGAAGGTCCACGCGGGGCTCGTCATCCACGAGGCGCGTTTCACGTACCAGAACTACGGTCTGCACAAGCTCGCCGACATGGGCGAGCACTGGGAGCACACCACCGGACTGCCCATCCCGCTCGGCGCGATCATCGCCAAGCGCTCGCTGGGCGCCGAGCGGCTGACCCTGCTCGCCGAGTCCATCCGCGCCTCGGTGCTGGCCGCCTGGGACGACCCCGAGGCCTCCCGCCCGTATGTGATGGAGCACGCCCAGGAGATGGACCCGGCCGTCGCCGACCAGCACATCGGGCTGTACGTCAACGAGTTCACCGCGGGCCTCGGCGAGGACGGCTACGCGGCGGTGCGCGGACTGCTCACGCGCGCGGCGGCCGAGGGGCTGTTGCCGCCCCTCGGCCCGGACGCGCTCGAACTCCCGTAAGGGGAGGGCGCCTATACGTCGAGCTGGTCGGCGACCGCCCGCAGCAGACCGGCGATCTTCTTGCCGGAGGCCTTGTCGGGGTAACGGCCCTTCTCCAGCATCGGCGTGATGTTCTCCAGCAGGGTCGTCAGATCCTGGACGATCGAGGCGAGCTCGTCCGGCTTCTTGCGCTGCGCCGCCGCGACCGAGGGGGTCGGGTCGAGAATCGTGACGGACAGGGCCTGGTCGCCGCGCTGTCCCGCGACGACCCCGAACTCCACTCGCTGGCCCGGCTTGAGCGTCTCGACTCCGGCGGGGAGGACCGAGGAATGGACGAAGACGTCACCGCCGTCGTCGCGGGAGAGAAAGCCGAAGCCCTTCTCGCTGTTGAACCACTTGACCTTGCCGGTAGGCACGTCTGTCCTCGTCCTCGTACTCGTCGGAAAACTGCTTCTGAAACGGCTCTTGATAGCACTCGGGCGGGTCGACCATGACCCGCCGGTACCAAGGCTAATGGTCTTCGGGCGGGTGACAAGACGTCCCCCGGTTGTTCCTTCGCGCAGGGAACTACCCTGGTCCGGTGCGTGACAAAACCCAAACGAATTCCGCCGCGCCCGGTGACCGACTGATCCGAGTCGGAGCGGTCGTGTTCTTCATCGGTGCCGTGGCCACTGTGGTCACGGTGGCCCCGCTGCTGCTCGGGACGACGCCTTTTCCGACGTACATGTTCGGACTGAGCATGCTCATGGGCCTCGGTTTCCTGATCGCGGGCGTGGGCGTGCTCCAGTCGATTGCGGCGGGGCGCCGTCAGGCGCGGGCGGGCCAGTAGCCCGCCAGCCACTGCGGGAAGTGCGTGAGGTCGGCGAGCACGACGTCGGCACCGGCCGCGGTCAGCTCCTCCGCCGGGCAGGGCCCGGTCGGCACGGCGACCGACAGTGCCCCGGCGGCTCGTGCACCGCGAATGTCGCCCACGTGGTCGCCGACGTACACGCTCGCCCCGTGTTCGCGCAGCGCCTCGGCCTTCTGCTCGGCCCACAGGCTGCCGATGACCGCGTCGGGCTCCAGGCCCACACACTCCACCTGGAGCTTGGCGTTGGGCTCGTACTTGGCGGTGACGATGATCGCGCGTCCGCCGAACGCCCGTATCGCCGCGATCGCCTCCCGCGCGCCGGGCAGCGCCGTAGCGCCGGCGACGCCGTGTTCCGGGTACAGCGAGCGGTACAGGTCGGCCATGGCAGGCACCTGGTCCGCCGGGTACCAGTGGGCCAGCTCCGTCTCCGGCGGCGGCCCGAGCCGCGTGACCACCAGGTCGGCGTCGATGTACGTCCCCGTCCGCTCCGCGAGCGCCCGATAGCAGGCGTGGATGCCGGGCCGGGAGTCGATGAGGGTCATGTCGAGGTCGAAGCCGACGGTGAGGGCGGGCGCGGGGTTCTCGGTGGAGGCCATATGGGCCATTGTGCCCAGCGCCCGCGACGGACCTACTTCTGCCTCTGCGACCGCCACACCAGGTACAGCGCCGAGGCGACCGCGGCGCCCCGCACGACCCAGGGCCAGGTCTCGGCGACGGCGTCGTTCATCTGCCCCTCGGCGATGGGGTCGCCCCAGCGGCCGTCGGTACGTCCCCACAGCCACACGACACCGGCGGTGGCCGCGAGTCCGGGCAGCACGATGACGGCGCCCTTCTTCTCGGCGTCGGTCAGCCTGCGGGAGCCGTAGGCGAGGAGCCAGCCGAGGATCAGGACGACGAGGTTGCCGATGACGGCACCGGTGAGCAGGAGGGCGGCGGCGAGCAGGAGGAGGGGGTTCTGCCGGTTCTTCCACCCGGAGGCGGGCAGGACGCGGAACCGCCGCCGCGGGGCGGGCTCCTCCTCGACGACGGCAGGAGCCTCGGCCTCCTTCTTCGGCTCTTGCGGATCTTTCGGCGGTGGCGGCTTGAGCAGCTCGGGAATCTCGACGCCGCCGACGAACCCGGGAACCTCGTCCCCGACCCCGAACGGACTGGAGTCCACCCGCCACCAGTCGGGCTGGGCGGCACTGTCGCCGAGCTCATGGGTGCCGGCGAGATGCGGCGAGGAGGGAACGTCGTCGCCCCCGTGATCGGCCTCGGCGGGCCGAGGCCGGGGCACGATCCGCCGCAACCCCTTGGCCCGCACTTCTTTTTCGTCCCCATCGGGCTGTACGGGCACGGAGGCGGCCGGTGCCCGGGGCGCCGCCCCGCCGTTGCCACCGGCCGCGATGACGACCTCGTCCGGGGTACCGAGCCGGGCGATGATCCGGCGCACGGCGGCGGGACTGTCGACGGGAACCTTGGCCCGGCGCCGGTCGATCTCGTTCCGCAACTCGGAAACGAGCCGCATCCGAACACTCGACGGCAACTGCCGCTGCTGGGCCACGTCGCCGACACGGCTCAGATACTCGTAGACGACCTGGTCACTCTCAATCCCCACCGAAGTCCCTCCGGGGGTCGGCACGTTGAAAACCCCGCGCCACGAAGGTACCGCGTCGGACCACCTACCCAGCCGCGCCCGGCACCGGGCACCGTGTGACGCAGGCGAAGACCACAGACGTACCGAACCGATAACGTGGGTCGGATGAGCGACCCGGCACCCCCGCCCCGTTCCCTCGCGGAAGCGCTCCGCGCGCGGGACGACGCCTCCCTGGCCGTACTCCTGCGCGCCCGCCCCGACCTCATCACCCCCGTCCCGACGGACCTCACCCAGCTCGCGACAAGGGCCGGCACCCGCGCCTCGGTCGTACGCGCCCTGGAACGCCTGGACCGCTTCGCTCTGCAGACGGCGGAGGCCCTGGCGGTGGCCGCGGACCCGGCCCCGTACGACGAACTCCTCGGCCTGATGGCCGGCGACGAGGGCGACCCCGCCGTCGAGAGCGCCCTCCCCCGAGCCGTCGCCCTCCTCCGCGAGCAGGCACTCGTCTGGGGCGACGACGACCGCCTGCGTCTCGTCCGCACGGCCCGCGAGCTGCTCACGCCCACCCCGCAGCGCCCGTCCCCCACGGGCCTCGGCCCGACCGTACGGGAAGCCACGTCGGGCATGTCCCCGGGCCGTATCCAGGAGATCGTCACCGCTGCCGGACTGCCGTCCACCCACGACGCGGTCTCCGCCGTCACCTCGCTCACCGCCCTGTTCACCGACCGGCACCGGATGTCCGCCCTGCTAGCAGGCGCCCCCGCCGAGTCCCTCGACGTCCTGACCCGTCTGATCTGGGGCCCGCCGTACGGCCAGGTCACCGCCGACCCGGCTCCCCGGCTGCGCTGGCTCCTGGACCGCGGCCTGCTGCTCCCGACGACGCCGGGGACGGTCGTACTCCCCCGCGAAGTGGCCCTGCACCTGCGCGGCGGCCACGCGCACCGCACCACCGAGCCGCTTCCGCCCGCCGTGGAGACCACCGCCACGCACCGTCCACAGGTTGTGGACACGACGGCGGCCGGACAGGCGTACACCACGCTCGCGACCGTCGAGGAGCTGCTGAAGGACTGGGACGAGGGCGGCCCGGCGGTACTGCGGGCCGGCGGTCTGAGCGTCCGCGACCTCAAGCGCACGGCCGTGGCGCTGGACGTCGCCGAGCCGGTGGCCGCGTTCTGGGTCGAGCTCGCCTACGCGGCGGGCCTGCTCGCCTCCGACGGCGAGGCCGAAGAGCGGTACGCGGCGACCCCGGCCTACGACGAGTGGCTTGAGCAGTCCCCGGACCGCCGCTGGGCGCAGCTCGCGGGGGCCTGGCTGACGGCGACCCGGACGTCGGGCCTGATCGGCGGGCGGGACGCCAAGGACCGTACGCTCTCCGCTCTCGGCCCCGGCCTCGACCGCTCCGCCGCCCCCGAGGTACGGCACCGGGTGCTGACCCTGCTGGCCGGACTTCCGGAGGGCGCCGCCCCGAGCGCGGAGTCGGTGCTCGCCCGGCTGCGCTGGGAGCGCCCGTTGCGCGGCCCGCAGAAGGACGACGACCTGCGCGCACAGCTGGCCCGGTGGACGCTGGCGGAGGCCGAGATGCTGGGCGTGACCGGCCGGGGCGCCCTGTCGGCACACGGCCGCGCCCTGCTGGGCGCACCGGAGCCGAAGCCGCACAGGCACGAGGAGCCCCCCACCGGCCCCGGCGACAAGCTCCCCGTCCACCACCGCCCCGCCCCCACGGCCGCCCCCCTCTCCCCGCCCGAACGGGCGACGGCCTCCGCGGCGGCCGCCCGCCTCCTGGCTCCCCTCCTGCCCGAACCCCTGGACCACGTCCTGCTCCAGGCGGACCTGACCGCGGTGGCCCCCGGCCCGCTTCAGCGCCCGCTCGCGGACATGCTCGGGGTGCTGGCGGACGTGGAGTCGAAGGGCGGCGCGACGGTGTACCGCTTCACGCCCGGCTCGGTGCGCCGTGCCCTGGACGCCGGCCAGTCCGCCTCGGACCTGCACGCCTTCCTCACCGCGCACTCCCGCACGCCGGTACCGCAGCCGCTGACGTATCTGATCGACGACGTGGCCCGTAAGCACGGCCATCTCCGGGTCGGCGCGGCCTCCGCCTACGTCCGCTGCGACGACGACGCCCTGCTGAACGAGATCCTCGCCGACAAGCGCGCCGCGGGCCTGCGCCTGCGCCGCCTCGCCCCGACGGTCCTGGCCGCCCAGGCCGACCCGGCCGCCCTGCTGGACGGCCTGCGCGCGATGGGCTTCGCCCCGGCCGCCGAGTCCGCCGAGGGCGATGTCCTGATCACCCGCGCCCTGGCCCACCGCACCCCACCGCGCGCGGCCCCCGAACCGGTTCCGGACGGCCCCCCGGTCCCCGACGCGACCCTGCTCTCGGCGGCGATCCGCGCGATCAGAGCGGGCGACATGGCCTCCACGACCCCCCGCAAACAGCCCCCGCTCTCCGGCGGCGAACTCCCCCGCACCAGCTCCGCCGAGACCCTCGCCACCATGCAGGCCGCCGTCCTCACCGGCGAGGCCCTCTGGATCGGCTACGTCAACGCCGAGGGCGCCGCCAGCCAACGCGTCATCGCCCCCATCCGCGTGGAGGGCGGCTTCGTCACGGCGTACGACCACACGGCGGACGAGGTACGGACGTACCCGCTGCACCGGGTCACCGGGGTGGCCGAGCTCGCGGACGACTGAGCTTGATCGTTCCCGGTTGCGGCACACTGGACGTTTGGACCAGTCCGGAGGGATGCGTACGTGAACGGACCGCTGATCGTCCAGTCCGACAAGACCTTGCTCCTGGAAGTCGACCACGAGCAGGCCGACGCATGCCGTCGGGCCATCGCGCCGTTCGCCGAGCTGGAGCGGGCGCCGGAGCACATCCACACCTACCGGGTGACCCCGCTCGGGCTGTGGAACGCGCGTGCCGCCGGGCATGACGCCGAGCAGGTCGTGGACGCGCTCGTGCAGTACAGCCGGTATCCGGTGCCGCACGCGCTGCTCGTCGACATCGCCGAGACGATGGACCGGTACGGCAGGCTGACGCTCTCCAGGCACCCCGCGCACGGGCTCGTCCTCACGACCACCGACCGGCCGGTGCTGGAGGAGATCCTGCGGTCCAAGCGGATCATCCCGCTCGTCGGGGCCCGGATCGACCCGGACACCGTCGTCGTCCACCCCTCCGAGCGCGGGCAGATCAAGCAGACGCTGCTGAAGCTGGGCTGGCCGGCCGAGGACCTCGCCGGGTACGTCGACGGTGAGGCGCATCCGATCGAGCTGGCCGAGGAGGGCTGGGCGCTTCGGCCGTACCAGAAGCAGGCCGTGGAGAACTTCTGGCACGGCGGGAGCGGGGTCGTCGTACTGCCCTGTGGTGCCGGAAAGACGCTCGTCGGCGCCGGGTCGATGGCGCAGGCCAAGTCGACCACCCTCATCCTCGTCACGAACACCGTCTCCGCCCGGCAGTGGAAGCACGAGCTGGTGAAGCGGACCTCGCTCACCGAGGACGAGATCGGCGAGTACAGCGGGACGAAGAAGGAGATCCGGCCCGTCACCATCGCCACGTACCAGGTGCTGACGACGAAGCGCAAGGGCGTCTATCCGCATCTGGAGCTGTTCGACTCCCGGGACTGGGGGCTGATCGTCTACGACGAGGTGCATCTGCTGCCCGCTCCGGTCTTCAAGTTCACCGCCGACCTCCAGGCGCGGCGGCGGCTGGGCCTGACGGCGACCCTGGTCCGCGAGGACGGCCGCGAGTCGGACGTCTTCTCGCTCATCGGCCCCAAGCGGTTCGACGCGCCCTGGAAGGAGATCGAGGCGCAGGGCTACATCGCGCCCGCCGACTGTGTCGAGGTCCGGGTCAACCTCACCGAGTCCGAGCGGCTCGCGTACGCCACCGCCGAGACCGAGGAGAAGTACCGCTTCTGTGCGACGACCGCGACCAAGCGGAAGGTGACGGAGTCTCTGGTACGGCGGTTCGCGGGCCAGCAGATCCTGGTGATCGGCCAGTACATCGACCAACTCGACGAACTGGGCGAGCACTTGAACGCCCCCGTCATCAAGGGCGAGACCTCCAACGCCCAGCGCGAGAAGCTCTTCGACGCCTTCCGGGAGGGCGAGATCAGCGTGCTGGTCGTCTCGAAGGTCGCCAACTTCTCCATCGACCTGCCGGAGGCCACGGTCGCCATCCAGGTCTCGGGTACCTTCGGCTCCCGCCAGGAGGAGGCCCAGCGCCTCGGCCGCGTCCTGCGCCCGAAGGCCGACGGCCACCAGGCGCACTTCTACTCGGTGGTCGCCCGCGACACCCTCGACCAGGACTTCGCCGCACACCGGCAGCGGTTCCTGGCGGAGCAGGGGTACGCGTACCGGATCATGGACGCGGACGAGATCCTCGCGGAGAGCTGAACCGCCAAGACCTCACCTGCGGCGGACGCCCGCCTCCTCGCCGTACTCGCCGAGGATGACGACGTCGAAGGCGGCGCCCGCGAAGACCTTCACGGCGCGCAGGGCGTCGCCGAGGCGGTGGTGGTGGCTGCCGAGGACCGGACTGGCTCCGGCTGCCGGGGGGCGGCCGGGGGCTGGGGTGATGGTTGCTGCGCTCATGTCTCCATGGTGGATTCCGGGACATAAGGAGGGCATCGGTCTCGGGGGCGAATCGCGGCGCGGCACTCGTACGACCGGGGACCGACGTGTACCCCTCAGCGAGGAGGGCCGGGTCCCCTAGGGGACGAGAAAACCGTTGGCTTCAGCCTCCCCCGCCCACCTAGAATCTCCGCTCTTGCCCGCCTCCCTCACGGAGTGCCGCCCACCCGTCTCCCACCACCACCCTCAACCGAGGCCCTTCGGGCCACCCCTGCTTTGCCGGACGGAAACCGGACGGCTTCTCTCAGCGCCCGACCCCGTAGGCCCACTGGAGGCACCCCCTTGTCCACGCCCGCCGACGATCCCCTGTCCCGTGAGCGTTCCCACCTCGCCTCATCCCGCGCCGCCCTGCGTGCGATGCGTGAGGACGTCGAGGCGCTCGACATCACGGACGTCACCGCGAACTGGGTCAACGCCGAGGTCCTCGCCCACCAGATCGACGAGCGGATCAAGGCGCTGGCCGACCTGAGCGACACCCCGCTGTTCTTCGGCCGCCTCGACTATCTGCACGCGCCGGGCGCGGACCGTTCCGAGGGCGGGGAGGGGGAGCGCCCGCGGCCGGAGGCCGCTTATCAGACGCTGCACATCGGGCGCCGGCATGTGCACGATGCCGTCGGCGACCCGATGGTGATCGACTGGCGGGCGCCGGTGTCGCAGCCGTTCTACCGGGCGTCGAAGAAGGACCCGCTGGACGTGGCGCTGCGCCGCCGCTTCGGTTACACGGGCGGCGACCTGACGGCGTACGAGGACGAGCATCTGTCGGACCCGGCGGAGGCGGCGCGGACCAGCAAACTGCTCCAGCAGGAGATCGAGCGTCCGCGTGTGGGCCCGATGCGGGACATCGTCGCGACGATCCAGCCCGAGCAGGACGAGATCGTACGGTCCGGTCTGGGCGGGACGGTGTGCGTGCAGGGAGGTCCGGGGACCGGAAAGACGGCGGTGGGCCTGCACCGGGTGGCATACCTGCTGTACGCCCACCGCGAGCGGCTGGCCAGGACGGGGACGCTGGTCATCGGCCCGAACCGTTCCTTCCTCCACTACATCGAGCAAGTCCTCCCGGCCCTGGGTGAGTTGACAGTCCGGCAGGCGACCGTCGACGACCTGGTCGGGCATGTGGAGGTGCATGGCACGGACGACGCGGCGGCGGCGATCGTCAAGGGTGACGCGAGGATGGCGGAGGTGTTGCGGCGGGCGCTGTACTCGTACGTGACGCTGCCGACGGAGCCGGTCGTGGTGGTGCGGGGTTCGCGCCGCTGGCGGGTGCCGTCGTACGAACTCCAGGACATCGTCGGTGAG
The DNA here is from genome assembly GCF_014257025.1 of Streptomyces cupreus. Taxonomy (GTDB): domain Bacteria; phylum Actinomycetota; class Actinomycetes; order Streptomycetales; family Streptomycetaceae; genus Streptomyces; species Streptomyces cupreus. Next base: position 8,011 of record NZ_JACMSF010000027.1, on the reverse strand, counting down.
TTGCTGGACCGGGAGATCCGTTACGGCGCCGCCCGGGAGGCTCTGCCGCAGCGGATCGCGCATGCGGTGCTGGTGCAGATGGAGCGCTCGGGGGAGGCGCCGGACGATCGCGTCCAGGACGCGGTGGCGCGCAATACGGCGGTGAAGGCGGCCGTGAAGGCGATCTGGCCGGTGGTGGAGCCGGCGAAACTGGTGCTGCGGCTGCTGAGCGATGGGGCCTTTCTCGCGGAGCATGCGGAGGGGCTGCTCACCGAGGACGAACAGAAGACGGTCCTTTGGACGCGGCCGGTGCGCTCGGTGAAGTCGGCGAAGTGGTCGGCGGCGGATGCGGTGCTGATCGACGAGGCGACGGATCTGGTCCGGCGGACGCATTCGCTGGGGCATGTGGTGCTGGACGAGGCGCAGGATCTGTCCCCCATGCAGTACCGGGCGGTGGGCCGGCGCTGTACGACGGGTTCGGCGACGGTGCTGGGGGACTTGGCGCAGGGTACGACGCCGTGGGCGACGAGGAGTTGGGCGGAGGCGCTGTCTCATCTGGGCAAGCCGGAGGGCGTGGTGGAGGAACTGACGGCGGGTTTCCGGGTACCGACGGACGTGATCACGTACGCCTCCCGTCTGCTGCCGCACATCGCGCCGGGTCTGACGCCGGTGGCATCGGTCCGTGAGAACCCTGGGTTCTTCGAGGTGCGTTCGGTGGGGGGCACATCGGAAGTGGTGTGCGCGTGCGAGGAGTTGTTGCGGAACGAGGGCTCGACGGGGCTGATCGCGGCGGACGCGCGGATCCCGGAGCTGTCGGAGGCGCTGGGTGCGGCGGGCATCGGCTACCTGTCCCCCGGCGAGGAGACGACCCGGGAAACCCGTCTGACCCTGGTCCCGGCGTCGCTGGCGAAGGGCCTGGAGTACGACTACGTGGTCCTGGACGAACCCCAGGCGGTGGTGGACGGGGAACCGGACGAACGGACGGGCTTGCGCCGCCTGTACGTGACGCTGACGCGAGCGGTATCGGGCCTGATCGTCACGCACGGGGCGCCGCTGCCGACGGAACTGACGACCCACTGATTCTCGCCCCCGCCGCCCCTACCCGTCCCATCCCCGAGGGCTGCCGCCCCCAGACCCCCGCTCACCCCCCGTCCAACACCCCCCGCCACTGCCCCACCGCCGCCTCCGACACCGCCCCGGACCAGCCCCCCGGCCGGGCGGCCCCGCCGATATGGAACGCGTCGATCCCGGCGGACAGCAGATGCGGCACATGCTCCAGCCGCAATCCCCCACCCACGAGGATCCGCTGCTCGTACCCCGGTTCCCCACCCCGCGCCGCCTCCGCCAGCAACCTCGGCAACCCTTCGTCCACCCCCGTCGCAGCCCCCGCCGTCAGATACGCATCCAGCCCCGGCAGCCCGTCCAGCGCCTTCCGCAGCGCATCCCGATCCCCCGCCCGGTCGATCGCCCGGTGAAACGTCCACCGGCACCCACCCAGCACTCCCACAACACGCTCCACGGCATCCAGGTCGACACCCCCGTCGGAGTCGAGGAACCCCAGCACGAACTCCTCGGCCCCAACCCCCCGCATCTCCTCGGCGACCCCCACCAACCGGCCCACATCCCCCGCCGCGAACCCGTCCGCCAACCGCAACATCACCCGCACCGGGATATCCACAGCGGCACGAATCCCCGCCACGGTCGCGGCCGACGGCGTCAGCCCGTCGGCCGCGATGTCGGTGACCAGTTCGAGGCGGTCCGCGCCTCCGGCCTGGGCGGCGACCGCGTCCTCGACGTCGAGGGCGATCACCTCCAGGAGTGCACGCTTGCTCATGGGGCCCCATTCGTCGGCGACCAGAGGTCGACTACAGGTCTGCAGCTATAGGTCTAGTCCAATTCTGCTCCAAGACTACGCCCGCTACACGACCCGGCTCACACCCGACCCTTGCTCACCGAACCCCGCTCACCCGAAGATGTTGAGCTCCCCCGCCTTCGCCATGACCGGCCCGGCCTCGGTCATCCCCCGTTCCAGCTCGTCCACGATCCGCGCGCACGACCACTCGGCCCGCTCGGCGATGTCCCGGTCGTTCGACTCCGACGAGAACACCCCCTGCTCGAACCGCCCCTCCACCACCCGCAGCAACGCGGCCGAACAGTGCGCCAGCACATCCCGCACCGACCACCCCGGACACGCCCGCACCGCCACCGCGAAGTCCGCCTCCGAACGACGCCGCAGCAACGGCACCGGCTCATCCCGCTCCCTGGTCAGCAAACGCCCGGGCAGTTCCGGATCCCGTACCCACTTGTCAGTCATGACCCCCAAACCAGGAGCCCCTCCCGCCCCGGTCACGGACAATGGGCACATGGCCGATCTCGACGACCTCCGCGACCGCTGGCTGCGCACTCTGCTCCCGGCCCGGGACGGCGCCTGCCACCCCGACCCGTACCGGTACGGGGACGCGCTGCTCAAGCGCTGGTCGGAGCCGCAGCGGCACTACCACACCGTCGAGCACCTGGCCGCGGTGCTGCGGCACATCGACGAGCTGGAGCAGTACGCGCGCAACCCCGTCGCGGTACGGCTCGCCGCCTGGTTCCATGACGCCGTCTATCTGCCGGACCGTTCCACGAACGAGGAGCGGTCCGCCCGCCTCGCCGAGCGCGCGCTGCCCGAGGCCGGTGTCCCGGAGGCGCTCGCCGCCGAAGTCGCCCGGCTGGTCCGGCTCACCGTCAGCCACGACCCCGCCGACGACGACCCCGACGGCCAGGTCCTGTGCGATGCCGACCTCGCCGTCCTCGCCGCGCCGCCCTCCGCGTACGCCGCCTACACCGCCGCCGTCCGCGAGGAGTACCACTTCGTGCCGAGCGACGCCTTCCGGGCGGGCAGGTCCGCGATCCTTCGCCAACTCCTCGCTCTGCCACGGCTGTTCAGGACGCCGTACGGACAGGAGAAATGGGAGGCCACCGCCCGCTACAACCTCACCTCGGAACTCGAAATGCTGTCGCTCCCGTCCGCCCCGTCCACATAGCCTGCCCGCATGCGACACATGGGTGAGGAACGCGTTCAGGAGGCCGTGACGGGCTCGGTCGCTCTGCTGCGGACGGCGGTCGAGAGGGACTGGGACACGGTCAAGGCGGCGCGGTCCGAGTGGAGTTGCCGGGAGGCGGCGATCCATATCGCCTACGACCTCATCATCTACGCGGGCCGACTCGCGGGGCGGGGGCGTGCCGCTCACGTCCCGCTGAGGATCCACCCCGACGACAGCGCCGGCAACGAAGGCATCCTCCAGGCCATCGAGACCACCGGTGCCCTGCTCACCGCCACCATCCGCACCACCCCCCGCCACATCCGCGCCCATCACCCCTGCCCCTTCCACACCGCGAACCCCGAGGGCTTCGCCGCCCTCGGCGTCGGCGAGGTGCTGCTGCACACGTACGACATCGCCGAGGCCCTGGGCCTGACGTACGAACCCCCCGCCGAACTGGCCGAGTTCGCCCTTACCCGGCTCCTGCCCCATGTCCAGCCAGGACCCACCCCCTGGAGCACCCTCCTGTGGGCCACCGGCCGCGGCGAACTCCCCGGCCGCGCACCCGTCACCAGCTGGTACTGGATCAACAACCTCGTCATCCCCGCCGAGCGGCTCAACCTGGAGGGCCTGACCCCCGCCGCCGCGGCCGACCTCGCCGCGGGCGGCGACGGCGGCTACGAGTGGGTCCGGGGCGGCCCCTACGAGGGCACCCGAGAGGCCTCCGGCATGCTGCTCAAGGCATACGAAGCGGGCGTGCACCGAACGGAGTTCGGCGTCTTCGTCCTCGTACGGCAGGAGGACGACCGGGCCGTCGGCGCCCTCGGCTTCCACGGCGCGCCGGACGAGGACGGTCGCGTCGAGATCGGCTACGACCTGGCGGAGTCCGCCCGCGGCAACGGCTACGCCACAGAGGGGCTCCGCGCGCTGTCGAAGTGGGCGCTGGCCAGGGACGACGTACACACCCTGCTGGCGACCATAGATCACGACAACCTGCCGTCACAGGCCGTCGTCACGCGCGCGGGCTTCGTCCGGGCCACGTCGCAGGAGGAGCGGGCGATGGGCGAGAGCCGCGAGGCGGACGGGCCCCTCCAGGTGTACGTCCACACCGGCGGGCGGCCCCAGGACCTGTCCTAGCGGCCTTTCGGCCGTCGCAGCCCCGCCCCGTTCAGCAACCGCACGACCTCCCGGCTGCTGACCTCCACCGCCCCGGCGGCCACCACCTCCGCGTACCGGTGCGAGGGTATGTCGTAGTGGTCCCGCTCGAAGGCCCGCCGGGGCACGCCCAGCCGTTCGGCGAAGTCATGGAGCTCGGCGAAGGACACGTCGCTGACCATGTGGGACCACATACGGCCATGGCCGGGCCAGGTCGGCGGGTCGATGTACACCGTCACAGGGGCCGCCTCACGTGGACGGCCCGCCCATCGCCGTTCCCAGGGATCCCACCGACGCCACCCTCACGCCCGCCTTGTGGCAGACCCAGTGCGGGTCGGGGCCGAGTTCCGGTTCGACGTCCAGCGCATGCGGGTCGCCCTGGCCGCACACCGGGCACAGCGGCCAGCGGCCGTACCGCTCAAGGAGGGCGTCCTGGACGTCCTGCGCGACCAGTCCGACGACGTATCCCGCGCCCTCCGGCCACTGCTCCACCCACCAGCGCCGCTCTACGACGGCGTCCTCGATGAGCGACACGACGTCCGCCTCGGCGACCTCGCCCGCGATCAGATCGGCGAGCACGAGGGCGCGTGCCGCGTGCAACGCCTGCTCCAGGGGGCTTACGGGCTGGCCGGAGTGATCCATGGTCCCATTGTGCGCACTCTTGACCACAACACTGAAGCGAAAATATCTTTCACAGGTGACCCAGCATGTGAAGGAAACTTTCGGGCAGCAGCCCGGCCCGCCCGCCCCCGCCGCCCTCGCGGCCAAGGTGCGCACGCTGGCGCCCTCCATGACGCGTTCCATGCAGCGGGTCGCCGAGGCCGTCGCCGGTGATCCGGCAGGCTGCGCCGCGCTCACCGTCACCGGTCTCGCCGAGCTCACCGGCACCAGCGAGGCGACCGTCGTACGCACCGCCCGTCTGCTCGGTTACCCCGGCTACCGCGATCTGCGCCTCGCCCTCGCCGGACTCGCCGCCCAGCAGCAGTCAGGGCGGGCGCCCGCGATCACGACGGACATCGCGGTGGACGACCCCATCGCCGACGTCGTCGCCAAACTCGCCTACGACGAGCAGCAGACCCTCGCCGACACCGCGGCCGGACTCGACACGGCCCAGCTCGGCGCGGCCGTCACCGCCCTGGCCGGCGCCCGCCGGATCGATGTGTACGGCGTCGGGGCGTCCGGGCTCGTCGCGCAGGACCTCACGCAGAAGCTGCTGCGCATAGGGCTGATAGCCCACGCGCACAGCGATCCGCATCTCGCCGTGACGAACGCGGTGCAGCTCCGCGGGGGCGACGTGGCGCTCGCGATCACGCACTCCGGGTCCACCGGCGATGTGATCGAGCCGCTGCGGGTGGCCTTCGAGCACGGGGCCACGACCGTGGCGATCACCGGACGGCCGGACGGGCCGGTCGCCCAGTACGCCGATCACCTACTGACGACGTCCACCGCACGTGAGAGCGAGCTGCGCCCCGCGGCCATGTCGTCCCGGACCGGTCAACTGCTGGTGGTGGACTGTCTGTTCGTGGGCGTGGCACAGCGGACGTACGAGACCGCCGCGCCCGCGCTGTCGGCGTCCTACGAGGCACTGGCCCACCGGCACCGGCGGTAAAGACCCGTGAAATGACACCCGTACGCGGAAAGAGCTCATGACCTCCACATCCAACCCCCGTGATCTGCGCGCCGAGTTGGAGTCCCTCACCACCGAGGCCTTCCGCCCCGACCTCGCCGACATCGACCGGCTGCCCACCCTCGACATCGCCCGTCTGATGAACGGCGAGGACACCTCGGTACCGGCCGCCGTGGCCGTGCGGCTCCCGCAGATCGCCGCCGCCATCGACGCCGTGGCGGAGCGGATGGGCCGCGGCGGACGGCTCGTCTACGCGGGCGCGGGCACCGCCGGCCGCCTCGGCGTGCTCGACGCCTCCGAGTGCCCGCCCACCTTCAACACCGACCCGACCCAGGTCGTCGGTCTGATCGCGGGCGGCCCCGAGGCCATGGTGACCTCCGTCGAGGGCGCCGAGGACTCCAAGGAGCTGGCCCGCGCCGACCTCGCCACGCTCACGCTCACGCCCCTCGACACGGTGGTCGGCGTCTCCGCCTCCGGCCGTACCCCGTACGCGATCGGCGCCGTCGAACACGCCCGCGCACTGGGCGCGTTGACCATCGGCCTGGCCTGCAACGCGGACAGCGCGCTCGCGGCAGCCGCCGAGCACGGCATCGAGATCGTGGTCGGCCCCGAACTGCTCACCGGATCCACCCGCCTGAAGTCCGGCACGGCGCAGAAGCTGGTCCTCAACATGATCTCGACGATCACGATGATCCGGCTGGGCAAGACGTACGGGAACCTGATGGTCGACGTACGCGCCTCGAACGACAAACTGCGCGCCCGTTCCCGCCGTATCGTCGCACTGGCGACGGGCGCGGACGAGGCGGAGATCGAGCGGGCGCTGGCCGCGACGGACGGCGAGGTGAAGAACGCGATCCTGGCGATCCTCGCCGGCGTGGACGGCCCGACGGCCGCCCGCCTTCTGGAGGAGTCCGGCGGCCATCTGCGTGCCGCGCTGGCGGCGGCGGGGCGCTGACCCGCACGCTCGGGGAGTGCACAGCTCTGCGTCGTACGACACCGCCGCCGCGATCCTTCCCCTGGTCGGCGGCCCCGCGAACATCACCTCCGTCGCCCACTGCATGACCCGTCTGCGCCTGGGCCTGGCCGACCGCTCCCTGGTGGACGAGGAGGCGCTGCGGGCGGTGCCCGGCGTCCTCGGGGTGGTCGACGACGACACGTATCAGATCGTGCTGGGGCCGGGGGTGGTGGGGCGGGTGACGCCGGAGTTCGAGGCGTTGCTGACGGCCGCGGGGCAACTGGCGGCCAGGGGCGCCGAGTTGAAGGAGGCCCGGCGTGCGCGGAATGCCACCCCCGGCAAGCTGCTCCTGCGCCGCGTCGCGAACATCTTCGTCCCCCTCATCCCGGCGCTGATCGGCTGCGGCATCCTCTCGGGGATCAACGGCCTGCTGATCAATCTGGGTCGGCTGACGGGCGTGACCCCGGCTCTGACGGTGCTCTCGGCCGCCTTCATGTCCCTGATCGCGGTGTTCGTCGGCCACAACACGGCGAAGGAGTTCGGAGGTACGCCCGTACTCGGCGGGGCGGTCGCGGCGGTCGTGGTGTACCCCGGGGTCGCGAAGGTGACGGCGTTCGGGGTGACCCTGGCGCCCGGTCAGGGCGGGGTGCTGGGCGCGCTGGCGGCGGCACTGCTGGGGACGTACGTGGAGAAGTGGAGCCGCAGACGGGTGCCGGGCACCGTCGAGGTGCTGGTGACCCCCACCCTCACGGTCCTGATCGCGGGCCTCGCCACGCTCTACGGCCTCATGTACGCGGCCGGCGAGATCTCCACGGCCATCGGAGCGGGGGCGGACTGGCTCCTGTCGACGACGGGTGTCGTGGCGGGCTTCGTCCTGGGCGGCCTCTTCCTCCCGCTGGTCATGCTGGGGCTCCACCAGGCCCTGATCCCCATCCACACCACGCTGATCGAGCAACAGGGCCACACCGTCCTGCTTCCCATCCTCGCGATGGCGGGCGCGGGGCAGGTGGGCGCGGCACTGGCGGTGTACGTCCGCCTCCGCCACGACACTTCCATCCGTACGACGATCAAGTCGGCGCTTCCGGCGGGCCTGCTGGGCGTGGGCGAGCCGCTGATCTACGGGGTGTCACTCCCCCTGGGCCGCCCGTTCCTGACGGCCTGCGTGGGCGGAGCGGCGGGCGGCGCCTTCGTGGGCGGGTTCGCGATGCTCGGGGAGCGGGTAGGCGCGACGGCTGTCGGGCCGTCGGGGTGGGCCCTGTTTCCGTTGCTGGC
>NZ_JACMSF010000026.1 GCF_014257025.1 Streptomyces cupreus | reverse complement strand
TGCCGAGGGCATGCCGCGTCGTTACGCGGACTACCTCGCGGCCGACGGCTTCACCGCCCTGAACACGATCTCGACGATCAGCTCGTTCGTCCTCGGTCTGTCGGTCCTGCCGTTCTTCTACAACATCTGGAAGACCGCCAAGTACGGCAAGAAGATCGAGGTCGACGACCCGTGGGGCTACGGCCGTTCGCTGGAGTGGGCGACGTCCTGCCCGCCGCCGCGGCACAACTTCCTCACCCTGCCGCGGATCCGCAGTGAATCCCCGGCATTCGACCTGCACCACCCTGAGATCGCCGCTCTCGACCAGCTTGAGAACGCCCCTCACGGTGAAAAGGCCCTGGCTGGTGGCAAGGAGGCCGGCAAGTGAAGATCCAAGGCAGGATGTTCATCTGGCTGAGCGTCTTCATCCTCGCCATGGCGATCGTCTATGGCGTGTGGTCGAAGGAGCCGGCCGGTACGACGGCTCTCTTCCTGGCGTTCGGTCTGGCCATCATGATCGGCTTCTACCTGGGCTTCACCGCCCGGCGGGTCGACGCGGGGGCACAGGACGACAAGAACGCGGATGTCGCGGACGACGCCGGCGAGGTCGGCTTCTTCAGCCCGCACAGCTGGCAGCCGCTCTCGCTGGCCGTGGGTGGCGCGCTCGCCTTCCTCGCGGTCGCCATCGGCTGGTGGCTGATGTACTTCTCGGCCCCGCTGATCCTGGTCGGCCTCTGGGGCTGGGTCTTCGAGTACTACCGCGGTGAGAATCGCACCCAGTAACACGCGCCGAGCGCTCGGGAGCCCGGACACTCCGTCAGGAGGGTCCGGGCTCCCTCTTTTGCCACGACTTTCGTCCCTCTTCCGGACTATTCGGCGCGCCGCGCTTGACGTGGCTCCCTAGCGTGAAGTCATGAACACAACTCCGCACACCCGCACCGTCGTCGGCTGCACCCTGCTGGTGATCGCGCTCGGCGCGAGCGTCACGGCGTGCGGTGGGGACGGCCACCCTCTGTCGGCCGCGCCGTACGACGCGGCGGGCCAGATCTCCTTCAACGGCCCCAAGGGCGACGGCAAGAAGGCCGACCCGGACAAGCCCCTTGAGGTCACCGCCGAGGACTCGGACAGCCGTATCACGGACGTCACGGCCGTGGACGGCACAGGGCGCTACGTCAGCGGCGAACTCTCCGCCGACGGCAGCCGCTGGCACAGCACCTCCCCGCTGGCCGCCAACGCCCGTTACACGGTCCGGGTGTCCACCGAGGACGAGGACGGCGCCCCCGGCCGCCGGGTCCTCAGCTTCGACACCGGCAAGCCGCTCACCAAGAAGCGTCTGGACGTCACCTTCGGCCCCAAGGCGGGCACGTACGGCGTCGGCCAGCCCATAACCGCCGAACTGAGCAAGCCGGTCAAGGACGAGGCCCAGCGCGCCATAGTGGAACGCGCCCTCAAGGTCGAATCCATGCCCGCCACCGAGGGCGCCTGGCACTGGGTGGACGACAAGAAGCTCCACTACCGCCCCAAGGACTACTGGCCCACCCACGCCACCATCCGGGTGCGCAGCAACCTGGAGGGCATCAAGGTCAGCGACCGCCTCTGGGGCGGCAAGGCCAAGCCGCTGAAGATCACCACGGGGGACCGGGTCATCGCGGTGACGGACGCCTCGTCCCACTCGATGACGGTCTACAAGAACGGCGAGAAGATCAACTCCATGCCGGTCACCACCGGCAAGCCCGGCTTCGAGACCCGCAACGGCGTCAAGGTGGTGCTGGGCAAGGAGTACTTCGTACGGATGCGCGGCACCAGCATCGGCATAGCGGAGGGCTCGGCGGAGTCGTACGACCTGCCCGTGTACTACGCCACCCGGGTCACCTGGAGCGGTGAGTACGTGCACGCCGCCCCCTGGTCCGTGGGCTCCCAGGGCTCCGCCAACGTCAGCCACGGCTGCACCGGAATGAGCACCGGCAACGCGGCCTGGTTCTTCGAGAACGTCCGAGAGGGCGACCTGGTCGAGGTCATCAACTCGTACGGCAACACGATGGAACCCTTCGGCAACGGCTTCGGGGACTGGAACGTCGCCTGGAAGAAGTGGCGCAAGGGCAGCGCCCTGGTCGCAGGAGAGCCCGAGGGCCCCCGGCCGGAAGAGGCGGCAAGGCTGCGACCCGCGGCGGTGTGACCGACCTGGGGCCCCCGAGCTCCTAGGCGCTCTGAAGCCTCTGGGTACGCAACAGGGAGGCCAAGGCGGCCGCGAACTCCACAGGATCCACCGGCAGGGTCACCGCGGCCTCGGCACGACTCCACGTCGCCAGCCAAGCATCCTGAGGGCGCCCGATCAGCAACAGCACCGGCGGACAATTGAAGACCTCGTCCTTGATCTGCCGGCACACCCCCATGCCCCCCATGGGCACGGCCTCACCGTCCAGCACACAGACGTCGATCCCGCCCTTGTCCAGCTCGCTGAGCACAGCCGCGGGTGTCGCGCACTCGACGAACTCGACCAACGGGACATCAGGGGCCGGCCGCCTGCCGGAGGCCATCCGCACCTGCTCGCGGGTGTTGGAATCGTCGCTGTACACCAGCACCGTAGCGGTCGGCTGCATTGTTCCTCCGTGACGTCAGCGTCGTAAGGACAGGCCCGTTGAGGCGGATGCTACTCCCTTGAACACCACGTCAACACTGGTATGGGGCAGGGAGACACTCCGAACGGCACCCCCCGGAGTGAGGGCGGGATAAGCGACCGACATAATGTCGGTCGTGGCGACAGCAACGACAGTAGAAACCGGGCACGCGCACCCGTCGGTCAATCGGCCGAACCTCACCAGTGTCGGAACCATCATCTGGTTGAGTTCCGAGCTGATGTTCTTCGCGGCCCTCTTCGCGATGTACTTCACCCTGCGATCGGTGACGGGTCCCGAGTTCTGGAAGGAGAAGGCAGACTTCCTGAACTTCCCGTTCTCGGCGACGAACACCACGATCCTGGTGCTCTCCTCCCTCACCTGCCAGCTCGGCGTCTTCGCCGCCGAGCGCGGTGACGTGAAGAAGCTCCGGGGCTGGTTCATCGTCACCTTCATCATGGGTGCGATCTTTATCGGCGGTCAGGTGTACGAGTACACCGAGCTGGTCAAGCACGAGGGCCTCTCGCTCTCGTCCGACCCCTACGGCTCGGTCTTCTACCTGACCACCGGCTTCCACGGCCTGCACGTGACGGGTGGCCTCATCGCCTTCCTGTTCGTCCTCGGACGCACCTACGCGGCCAGGAGGTTCACTCATGAGCAGGCGACCGCCGCCATCGTCGTGTCCTACTACTGGCACTTCGTCGATGTCGTCTGGATCGGCCTCTTCGCCACGATCTACATGATCAAGTAGCCGGGCCCGTTCCCGCGCGCTGCGAGCAGGCAAGCAAGCAAGCGCACATCCCAGAAGCATCGACGCAGAAGATCCTGACACCGGGGTAATCCGTGAAAAAGCTCTCCGCACGACGACGCCATCCGCTGGCGGCGGTCGTCGTCCTACTCCTCGCGCTGGCGGCCACTGGGGGGCTGTACGCCTTTGTCGCGCCCACGGGCAAGGCGCAGGCAGAGGAAACCGCCCAGTCTCTCGCCATCGACGAGGGTAAGAAGCTCTACGCCGTCGGCTGCGCCAGCTGCCACGGAACCGGCGGTCAGGGCACCTCCGACGGTCCGAGCCTGGTGGGCGTCGGCGCCGCGGCCGTGGACTTCCAGGTGGGCACCGGCCGTATGCCCGCCGCGACCTCCCAGGGCGCCCAGGCGCCGAAGAAGAAGGTCGTGTACACGCAGGCCGAGATCGACCAGCTCGCGGCGTACATCGCCTCGCTGGGCGCCGGTCCGAACATCCCGACCGAGGCGGAGTACGGCCCCGAGGGCGCCGACATCGCCAAGGGTGGCGAGCTGTTCCGCACCAACTGCGCGCAGTGCCACAACTTCACCGGCAAGGGCGGTGCGCTGACCCACGGCAAGTACGCGCCGGCTCTTGACGACGTGGACCCGAAGCACATCTACGAGGCCATGCAGACCGGCCCGCAGAACATGCCCTCCTTCCCCGACACCATCCTGTCGGAGCAGAACAAGAAGGACATCATCGCGTACCTCGACGCGGTCAACAGCGACGACACCGAGAACCCCGGTGGTCTTGAGCTGGGCGGACTCGGTCCGGTCAGCGAGGGCCTGTTCGCGTGGGTCTTCGGACTCGGCGCGCTGATCGCGGTCGCCGTCTGGGTCGCCGCTCGGACCGCAAAGGCCAAGAAGTCATGAGTAGCCAAGACATTCCAGAAGAGAACCTGCCCGCAGAGCAGGACGAACACGGCGCGGTGAGCGTCGCGGACGAGAAGGACCCGTTCGCGGACCCCGGCCTGCCGCCCCACGAGCACCGGATCCAGGACGTCGACGAGCGGGCCGCCAAGCGGTCCGAGCGTACGGTCGCCATGCTGTTCACGGTGTCGATGCTGGCCACCGTCGGTTTCATCGCCGCCTATGTGGCGATCCCGGTCGACAAGTCGGTCTACATCTTCCCGCTGGGTCACATCAGCGCGCTGAACTTCGCGCTGGGCATGACGCTGGGTGTCTCGCTGTTCTGCATCGGCGCGGGCGCGGTCCACTGGGCCCGCACCCTGATGTCGGACGTCGAGGTCGCCGAGGAGCGCCACGCCGTCCAGTCGCCGCCGGAGGTCAAGGCCAAGGTTCTGGCCGACTTCGCGGACGGCGCCAAGGAGTCCGCCCTCGGCCGTCGCAAGCTGATCCGGAACACGATGTTCGGTGCGCTGGCCCTGTTCCCGCTCTCCGGTGTCGTCCTCCTGCGTGACCTCGGCCCGCTGCCCGAGAACAAGCTCCGCCACACCCTGTGGTCCAAGGGCAAGCTGCTCGTCAACATGAACACCAACGAGCCGCTGCGTCCCTCGGACGTCGCGGTCGGCTCCCTCACCTTCGCCAAGCCGGAGGGCCTGGAGGAGCACGACCACGACTTCCAGACCGAGATCGCCAAGGCCGCCCTGATGATCGTCCGCATCCAGCCGGACAACATCAAGGACAAGCGCGAGCTTGAGTGGTCGCACGAGGGCATCGTGGCGTACTCGAAGATCTGCACCCACGTCGGTTGCCCGATCTCCCTGTACGAGCAGCAGACGCACCACGCGCTGTGCCCCTGCCACCAGTCCACCTTCGACCTCTCCGACGGTGCCCGAGTGATCTTCGGTCCCGCCGGTCACGCCCTGCCGCAGCTGCGGATCGGCGTGAACGACGAGGGCTACCTTGAGGCGCTCGGCGACTTCGAAGAGCCCGTCGGTCCTGCATTCTGGGAGCGCGGATGAGCACTACAGAGACCACCGAGTCCCGCTCGCGCGGGAAAGCGCCGGCCGGCGAGCGAGTCGCCGACTGGGCGGACGGCCGACTGGGCATCTACGGCCTGGCCAAGGCCAACATGCGCAAGATCTTCCCCGACCACTGGTCGTTCATGTTGGGTGAGGTCTGCCTCTACAGCTTCATCATCATCATCCTCACGGGTGTGTATCTGACGCTGTTCTTCCACCCGTCGATGAACGAGGTGGAGTACCACGGCAGTTACGTCCCGCTCCAGGGTCAGCTGATGTCGGAGGCGTTCAGCTCCACGCTGCACATCTCCTTCGACGTCCGCGGCGGTCTGCTCATCCGGCAGATCCACCACTGGGCCGCGCTGGTCTTCCTGGCCGGCATGTTCGTGCACATGATGCGCGTGTTCTTCACCGGCGCGTTCCGCAAGCCGCGTGAGATCAACTGGCTGTTCGGCTTCCTGCTGTTCGTCCTCGGCATGTTCACCGGTTTCACCGGTTACTCGCTCCCGGACGACCTGCTCTCCGGCACCGGTGTCCGCTTCATGGAGGGCGCGATCCTGTCCGTGCCGATCGTCGGCACGTACCTGTCGTTCTTCCTCTTCGGCGGGGAGTTCCCGGGCGGCGACTTCGTGGCCCGCTTCTACTCGGTCCACATCCTGCTGCTGCCGGGCATCATGCTCGGTCTGGTGGTCGGCCACCTGATCCTGGTCGTCTACCACAAGCACACCCAGTACGCGGGTCCCGGCAAGACCAACAAGAACGTCATCGGCATGCCGCTCATGCCGGTCTACATGGCCAAGGCCGGCGGCTTCTTCTTCCTGGTCTTCGGTGTCATCGCGGCCATCTCGGCGATCGCCACGATCAACCCGATCTGGGCCATGGGCCCCTACCGTCCGGACCAGGTGTCCACCGGCGCCCAGCCCGACTGGTACATGGGCTTCTCCGAGGGTCTGATCCGTGTCATGCCGGGCTGGGAGATCAACTTCTGGGGTCACACGCTCGTCCTGGGTGTGTTCATCCCGCTGATGATCTTCCCGCTGGTCCTGGTCGCCATCGCGGTGTACCCGTTCATCGAGTCCTGGGTCACCGGCGACAAGCGCGAGCACCACATCCTGGACCGCCCGCGCAACGCGCCGACCCGTACGGCCTTCGGTGTCGCCTGGATGACCTGGTACTTCGTGCTGCTGATCGGTGGTGGAAACGACCTGTGGGCCACCCACTTCCACCTGTCGATCAACGCCATCACCTGGTTCGTCCGGATCGCGTTCTTCGTCGGCCCGGTCCTCGCCTTCGTCATCACCAAGCGGATCTGCCTCGGCCTGCAGCGCCGGGACAAGGACAAGGTGCTGCACGGCCGCGAGTCGGGCATCATCAAGCGCCTGCCGCACGGTGAGTTCATCGAGGTGCACGAGCCGCTCAGCCAGGAGCAGTTGCACACCCTCACCGCGCACGAGCAGTACAAGCCGGCCGAGATCGGCCCGTTGGTCGACGAGAACGGTGTCGAGCGCAAGGTGAAGGGCTCCGAGAAGCTGCGCGTCAAGCTCAGCAAGGCGTACTACGGCGAGGAGTCCCAGATTCCGAAGCCGACCGTCGAGGAGTACAAGGAGATCACGAGCGGCCACGGCCACCACTGATCGCTGCGCTCGCCACGCGCGGTAGAAGGGCCCCCGTCCGGTCTTCGGACGGGGGCCCTTCTCCGTGCCCTGAGCTGGATAGGGTGGGGTCACACTCTCTTACGACACTCAGGAGCGGCCTTATGAGCGCTGTGACCCCCGCTGGAGGCGACACCGCGGCGGGCCGTTCCTGGCCCCTGCTGCTGAACGGCCTGCTGGAGGGGCGCGACCTGAGCGCCGACGACACGGCCTGGGCGATGGACCTGATCATGCGCGGCGAGGCCACCGACGCGCAGATCGCCGGGTTCGTGGTGGCCCTGCGGGCCAAGGGCGAGACGGTCGAGGAGATCACCGGTTTCGTCCGCACGATGTACGAGCACGCCAATGTGATCGAGGTTGCCGGCGACACCGTCGACATCGTCGGCACGGGCGGGGACGGCGCCAAGACCGTCAACATCTCCACGATGTCCGCGATCGTGGTGGCCGGCGCGGGCGCCAAGGTCGTCAAGCACGGCAACCGGGCCGCGTCCTCCGCCTCCGGCTCCTCGGACGTCCTGGAGAAGCTCGGGGTGAACCTGGAGCTGCCGGTGGCCCGGGTGCCACGGGTGGCCGAGGAGGCCGGGATCACCTTCTGCTTCGCGGCGAAGTTCCACCCCGCGATGCGGCACGCGGGCGCGGCGCGCGGGCAGTTGGGGATCAGGACGGTCTTCAACGTCCTCGGTCCGCTCACCAACCCGGCCCGGGTGCGGGCGCAGGCGGTCGGGGTCGCCGATCCGCGGATGGCGCCGATCGTGGCGGGCGTGTTCGCCGAGCGCGGCAACTCCTCGCTGGTCTTCCGCGGCGACGACGGCCTGGACGAGCTGACCACGACCTCGACCTCCCAGGTCTGGATCGTCCGCGACGGCAAGGTCACCGAGGAGTCCTTCGACCCGCGGGACGTCGGCATCGACCTCGTCCCGGTGGAGGCGCTGCGGGGCGCGGACGCGTCGTACAACGCGGACGTCGCGCGGCGCCTGCTGAACGGCGAGACGGGCCCCGTCCGGGACGCCGTACTCCTCAACTCGGCGGCGGCCCTGGTGGCCCTCCGGCCGACCGGGGCCCCCCTGACCGAGCAGATCCGCACCGGCATGGCGAAGGCGGCGGAGTCGATCGACTCCGGTGCGGCCAAGCGGACCCTGGAGCGCTGGGTGGCCGCCAGCAACGCCTAGGGCCTGGTCCGGCGGATCATGCCGGCGTCGCGGGGTCTGGCGGCACTCCCCCAGAGGGGGACCCCCAGCGGCGTGTCGTCGGTTGCCGACGCTCCGCGTCGTCGCCCTCCTCAACACGCCGCTTCTTGCAGCCGACCTGATCCGCCGGACAGGCACTGGCGGCTATCGGTCCTCGTCCCGCGATCCGGACACGGGTTGCGGGGCGGTGATCACTTCACATAGGTTCCTGTACCAGGTCATGAGTGACAGTCATGAGGCCCCGGCCGACTGTCCGGCAACCCTCCGTCCGTGGCGGGGTGCCCCGGGTGAAGACCAGGCCGTAGGCAACAAGGTCTACGGCAAGCGCGGACCCCTCGCGAAACCAGGGGTCCTGGGTCGTTCGAGGGAGTCTTCCGTGAGCAAGCGAATGCGATAGGGCCGCCGAGCCCCGCCTCCGCACACCCTTTTCGCTCTTTCCTTCTCCGTCTCTCACGGGAGTTCCGCCATGTCTGTCTCCACCGCTGCCATCGACCGGTCCGTTTGTGCCCCGCTGCCCGTTCTGGGCCGGGATGTCACCGTCCCGCTCGTCACCGGCGGCGAGGTCAGCTACGCCGCGCTCGACTACGCCGCCAGCGCCCCCGCGCTCCAGCGGGTCTGGGACGACGTGGCCGCCTACGCGCCGTACTACGGCAGCGTCCACCGGGGCGCCGGGTACCTCTCGCAGCTCTCCACCGACCTCTTCGAGAACGCCCGCAAGGCCGTCGCCGAGTTCCTCGACTGCCGCGCCGATGACCAGCTGATCTTCACCCGGTCCACCACGGACTCCCTGAACCTGCTCGCCGCCGCCCTCCCCGCCGACTGCCAGGTCTTCGTCTTCGAGACCGAGCACCACGCCTCCCTGCTGCCCTGGCAGGACGCCGAGGTCACCTACCTCAACGCCCCGCGCACCCCGGAGCAGGCCGTGGCGACCCTGGAGCGCGCCCTCGCCGACCGTGACCCGCACGGCCCGGCCCTGGTCTGCGTGACCGGCGCCTCGAACGTCACCGGCGAGCTGTGGCCGGTCCGCGAGCTGGCCGCCGCTGCCCACGCGCACGGCGCCCGGATCGTCCTCGATGCCGCCCAGCTCGCCCCGCACCACCCGGTGTCGGTCCAGGACCTGGACGTCGACTGGGTCGCCTTCTCCGGCCACAAGCTCTACGCCCCCTTCGGCTCCGGCGTCCTGGCCGGGCGCGCCGACTGGCTGATCGCGGCCGAGCCGTACCTCGCGGGCGGCGGCGCCAGCCGCAAGGTCACCCGGCGCGCGGACGGGGGAGTGGACGTGGAGTGGCACGAGAGCGCGGCCCGCCATGAGGCCGGCTCCCCGAACGTCATCGGTGCCTACTCCATCGCGTCGGCCTGCAAGGCGCTGACGGAGGCCGGTTTCGACACCCTCGTGGCCCGCGAGCAGTACCTCATCGGCAAGGTCCGCGAGGGCCTCGCCGAGGTCCCCGAAGTAAGGATCCTCTCCCTCTTCGGCGACGACGCCCCCCGCGTCGGCGTGATCAGCTTCGTCGTGGACGGCTGGAACAGCTCCCACTTCGCCGCCGCCCTCTCCGCCGAGTACGGCATCGGCGTCCGGGACGGCCTGTTCTGCGCCCACCCCCTGGTCCGCACCCTGCTCGGCAGCGACCCGCAGACCCAGGGCGAGTGCGGCGCCCCCGAGGCGGCACCCGGCGAGAAGTCCCTGAACGCCATCCGGGTCAGCTTCGGCGCGGGCACGCCGGACGAGCACGTGGAGCGTTTCGTGACCGCGGTGCGCGAGCTGGTCACCGACGGCGCGAAGTGGAACTACCGCACGGAGGACGGGCGCTGCGTTCCGGCCGTGTGACTAGTTGTCGAGCCCCAGCGCGAACGCGGCCTCAAGATCGTGCTGGGAGTACGTCCGGAACGCCACGTGCGTGTCCGTGCCCTCCACACCCGGGATCTTGCTGATGCGGCCGGGGATGACCTCGGCGAGGTCCTCGTGCTCCTTGACCCGGACCATCGCGATCAGGTCGTAGGTGCCGGTGACGGAGAAGACCTCGCTCACGCTGTCCAGCGAAGCGATCTGCTCCGCGATCTCGGGGATCCGGTCCACGCTGGTCTTGATGAGGACGATCGCGGTGATCACGGCTGGTTCTCTCCCTCGGGGGCGGGCGTCGCTGGGGTGGCCTTCACTCTAGTCGTACGGCCGAACCGCACCCAGGCGAAGCCGCACCCGAGGCCGAAGCCCACGAGATGGGCCAGATAGGCCACCCCGGGCCCGTTCGTGGCCCGTCCCGCCGCCAGCCATTGCAGGGCCGCCCAGAAGGGCAGCACCACCCAGGCAGGGAAGCGCAGCGGCAGGAAGAACAGGAACGGCAGCAGGCTCGTCACCCGGGCCCGTGGGAACAGCGCCAGGCAGGCGCCGAGGACCGCCGAGATCGCGCCGGACGCGCCGACCAGGGACTGCTCGGAGTCGGCGTTGGCGGCCGCGTAGCCCAGCAGGGCGAGATAGCCGCAGCCCAGATAGAAGAGGGTGAACTGAAGACGGCCCATGCGCTCCTCGGTCAGCACGCCGAAGACGTAGAGGAAGAGCATGTTGCCCAGCAGATGCACCCAGCTGCCGTGCACGAAGAGCGCGGTGGCCGGGGTGAGGGTGGCGCGCGCGTCGCCCTCGAACAGTACGGCCGGAACCACACCCCAGCGCCGGAAGTACGCCCGCTGCGCCGCGAGCAGCTCCTCGCCGGTGCCGTAGGCCGGATTCAGCCCCGAGGCCGGGCCGATCACGAAGATCAGCGTGCACAGGGCGATCAGTCCGTATGTCACCGGCGCGGACGGCGTCCGGATCGTTCTGACGGCCTTGGTACTCCAGTTGCTGATCATGAACACAGAGCATGACGTAATGGGACGCAGCCGAACAGACCGCCTCGCCGCTGTGGACGGCCGAGCGGCGAGTACCCGCCAGGCCGTAGGGTTACGAGCCACACGCACCGGGGATGCCGGTGAGTCACCGACACTGGAAGGAAAGAACGGTCGCGATGACGGTTCCCCTGCCGACCGCCACCACGCGGTGGCGCTGCACGCTCTGCGGCAACCTCACCCGTTTCGATGTGACCCGCTCGTCGAAGGTCGTCGAGTACGTCCACCTCGACCTCGCCGGTGAGCCCAAGGTCGAGGAGCGCGAGGTGGTCAGTGAGACCATCGAGTCGGTGCGCTGCCGCTGGTGCAACGCCGTGGACCAGGTGGAACTCGTGGACAGGCCGGGCGCCGGCTCCTGACAGGAGCGGGCCCCGCTCGGGCGATCCCCCAGGCCAGGGGGATCCCGCACAGGCATTGGGGTGAGACGGATGGTGGAGACCGCAGGCGGGGGGCCGGGCGACGGCGCCGCTGAGGTGCTCGACCGTCCGCTGCCCGACGGAGTGCGCAGAAGAGTCGTACAGATCGTCTCCGACGGGTTCGGCGGGCTGACCGTCGGTGAACTGCCCGCCCAGCTGAGGCAGTACGCCCGGTTCGCCCCGAACCGGCGCGCCAAGTTCGCCGGCAACGCCATGGCCGCCGCGCTGGAGACCGATACGCTCTTCCGCCAGCGCATCGGGGAGAAGCTGAGAGAGGCCCAGCCGGAACTCGTCGGCGCCCTCGACTCCGGCTCGCCGCCCCCGGCCGCGGATCCGCTCGATGTGGCGGCCGCGGCCTATGTGCTCCGGCCCACCGGCTGGGTCAAGCTGGTGACCGCGGCCGGCGAGGAGGCCCTGCGGGCCGATGCCGAGCGCGCCGACGAGGAGAGCCGGGCCGAGATTGAGCGGCTGCGCGCCGAACTCGCCCAGGCCAGGGAGCAGACCCGGACCGAGACCGAGCGGCTGCGCACCGAGCTGGACGCGTCCAAGAAGGAAGCGGAATCGCTTCACCGCAAGCTGCGGGCCGCCCTCAGCGACGTCAAGCGCGGCGAGGCCGCGCTGCGCAAGGCGCAGGGCGAGATCGAGGCCGTACGGGCGGAGGCGCACGGGCAGGTATCCGCCGCCGAGAGCGAGACCCGGCGGCTGAAGTCGCGGCTCGGAGAGGCGGAGGCCGCCCTGGAGGCGACCCGCCGGGCGGCGCGCGAGGGCCGCAGCGTCGAGGACATGCGGGTACGGCTGCTGCTGGACACCCTGCTGGACGCCACCCAAGGACTGCGCCGCGAGCTGGCGTTGCCGCCGGTGTCGGTGCGTCCGGCGGAGACCGTGGACGCGGTCGAACCGGGACGTATGACGCCGAAGGACATCGCCGCACGGGCGTTGTCCGAGAACGACCCCGCCATCATCGACCAGCTGCTCGCGCTGCCGCAGGCGCATCTGGTCGTCGACGGCTACAACGTCACCAAGACCGGCTATCCCCAGATGCCGCTGGAGAAGCAGCGCCTCAGGCTTCTCGGGCAGCTCTCCCAGCTCGCCGCGCAGACCGGCGCCGAGGTGACCTGTGTCTTCGACGGGGCCGAGCTGGCCGCGCCGGTGCTGCTGGCGCCGCCGCGCGGGGTGCGGGTGCTGTTCTCCAAGCCCGGGGTCACCGCGGATGAGTTGATCCGTCAGCTGGTGCGCGCCGAGCCGCCGGGGCGTCCGGTCATCGTCGTCTCGACCGACCGAGAGGTGGCCGACGGGGTCGCCCGGGCGGGCGCCCGGCCGGTGGCATCTGCGGTGCTTCTGAAGCGACTGTCCTGAAGGTCAACGTACAGATGCAATGCCCGAATTGACGGAAGCGTCACGCAACGTAGCGTCAAGTGGGTATCACTGCACGTGGGTTGATGGTAAAGAATGCGGACCGTAACCGGGATAAATCGCCCATGGGTTTGAACTGATCACAGCTGTATCACTAGGGTCTGCCTTCGAACCTTCGATCGTAAGATCACTCAGCAGAAGGAGTTCGCCTCCGTGGCGTCCCACCGTCGACCCAAGCAGCCGAGCCGCGCACGTGTGACCGTGCTGACCACCGCCGCTGCTGCCGCCGTGGCCATCAGCTCGCAGGCGGCCAACGCCGCGCCCAGCGAGAAGCCGAGCAAGGACGAGGTCAAGGCCAAGGTCGACAAGCTCTACGAAGAGGCCGAGCACGCCACCGAGAAGTACAACGGCGCCAAGGAGAAGCAGGAGAAGCTCCAGAAGGAGATCTCCACGATCCAGGACAACGTCGCGCGCGGTCAGGAAGACCTGAACGAGATGCGTGACTCCATAGGCCTGGCGGCCGCCGCCCAGTACCGCACCGGCTCCATAGACTCCTCGGTCCAGCTGTTCCTCTCCTCGGACCCGGACGACTACCTCGACAAGGCCTCCACGCTCGACCAGTTGAGCAGCCAGCAGGTCGAGGCGCTGAAGAAGATCCAGGACAAGCAGCGGGAACTCGCCCAGGACCGGGCCGAGGCGACCGAGAAGCTCAAGGACCTCGCCTCCACCCGGGCCGAACTGGGCAAGAACAAGAAGGAAGTTCAGGCCAAGCTCGCCGCGGCGCAGAAGCTCCTGAACTCCCTGACCGCCGCCGAGAAGGCCGCCCTCGCCGCCGAGGAGGAGCGCGCCAGCCGGTCCTCCGCCGACCGTGTCCAGCTCGGCGACGCGCCCACCGGCTCCGGCCGGGCCATGGCCGCCTACCAGGCCGCCCAGAGCAAGATCGGCTCGCCCTACGTCTACGGTGCCTCCGGCCCCTCCTCCTTCGACTGCTCGGGCCTGACCTCCTGGGCCTTCGCCCAGGCCGGCGTCTCCATCCCGCGCACCTCGCAGGCCCAGGCCAACGCCGGCACGCGCATCTACAGCCAGTCCGACCTCAAGGTCGGCGACCTGGTCATCTTCTACGGCGACCTGCACCACGTCGGTTTCTACGCGGGCAACGGCCAGATCCTGCACGCCCCGCGCACCGGCACGGTCGTCCGCTACGAGTCGATCAACAACATGCCGTTCCAGTTCGGCGTCCGCATCTGATCCCCTCCAAGATCAGGACACGGCGGCGCCCGTTCGGGCGAATCGCCGCGACGTGAACTGACCCCACGCCCCGCCCATGACCTGCGTCATAGGCGGGGCGTCACGCTGCGTGGCCGCGGCGGTCGTTGGTCGGTGGCCCGTCGCGGGGCTACTGTCTGGCGCGTTTCCCCCTCGCCGGGGAAGGTCCTTGTCCGCCAGCGAAGGGGTGCGGCTTCCTGTGGGGTCCCATCGTCGCCTTGTACCGTCCGGGTTCGACCGGGGCGCGAGTGCCGCGCTCTGCGTCATCTCAGCCGCCGCGGCCTTCGGAGCCGTACCGGCGTCGGCCGCGCCGCACGACGACACCCGGGCCGAGGTGGACCGCCTCTACGAGGAGGCCGAGAAGGCCACCGAGGCCTACAACAAGGCCGATGAGCGCGCCGACTCGCTGCGGGGGGAGGTCAACAGGGCGCAGGACCGGATCGCTCGGCAGCAGGAGCGCATCAACTCCATGCGGGAGGCGCTCGGTTCGCTGGCCGGGGCGCAGTACCGGTCCGGCGGGCTCGATCCCTCCCTCGCGCTGCTGTTCTCCGACGATCCGGACGACTACCTCGACAAGGCGGCCGTCCTTGACCGGATCAACGCCCATCAGGCGGGCGAGCTGAAGCACCTTCAGGACGCGATGCGCGAGCTCTCCCAGGAGCGCGCCGAGGCCTCCCGCAAGCTCGGTGAGCTGGAGAAGAGCCGCAAGGCCGTCGCCGCGCACAAGCGGACGGTGGAGGGGAAGCTGGCCAAGGCCCGGGAACTGCTCAACTCCCTGACGTCCGCCGAGCGCGCCGCCTACGACCGGGCCTCGCGCTCCGGCCGCTCCGACATGCCCTACCTCGGGGGCGCCGTCCCGACCTCGGGCCGCGCCGCCGCCGCGGTCGCCGCCGCCCGCTCCGCCCTCGGCAGGCCCTACGTCTGGGGCGCCAACGGCCCCAGCGGCTTCGACTGTTCGGGCCTGATGCAGTGGTCCTACGCCCAGGCCGGCGTCTCCCTGCCCCGCACCTCCCAGGGCCAGCGCTTCGCGGGCCGCCAGGTCCCCCTCTCCCAGGCCCAGCCCGGCGACCTGGTCACCTACCGCCCCGACGCCAGCCACGTAGGCATGTACATGGGTAACGGCCAGGTGATCCACGCCCCGTACCCGGGAGCCCCGGTGAGATACGACCCGGTGGGGATGATGCCGGGGGCGACGGTCACCAGGGTGTGACGGGGGCGGCTTCGGCGGGCTCTTGCGGCGGTGTGATCCGGTGGGCCGGGCCGTGGGGGCGACGGTTGCCGGGGGCGGAGGCGACCCGACCTCGGGGGGTCTGGTGCGCACTGAACCGGTGGGGATGGCGCCGGAATCGACCGTCACCAGGGTGTGACCGGGGTCTGACCTCCGTGGGCTGATCGCCGTACGATCGCGTCATGGCTGGTCGACGGCGGGCGTCCGGATCCGGTGTGGTGGTGGTGTGTCTGCTGCTCGTCTCGCTCGTGGGGTGCGGGGGGCGGTCGGTCACCGATGTGGCTCTGGAGTCGGTGCAGAGGGTCCTCGATCGGCGGGCCGAGGCGATCGTCGAGCAGGACGAGTCGGCCTTCGTGCGGACGGGCGCGCAGAGCGGGTTCGACGATCTGCGGGCGGTGCCGTTCGCCGAGTGGTCGTACCGGGTGACCGCGCTTCGGCGCGCCGGTGACACCGCGACCGCCGAGGCCGAGCTGCGCTATCGCATCGAGGGCAACGACCGGGCGCCGGTCACCGCCGCCCGCAGGCTTCGGCTCAGTCTGGACGCCGGCGGCGAGTGGTACGTCGAGTCCGAGCGGCCCGCCCAGAAGTCCGCCGAACAGCTGTGGGACCAGGGCCGCGTGGACGTGGTCCGCGGCGCGCGCAGCATCGTGCTCGGAGTCGGCCAGAGCGCCGAGCGGCTGAGCACCTTCGCCGATCTGGCCGACCGGGCCGTGCCCGCGGTGACGCAGGCCTGGGGCACCGAGTGGCCGCGCCGGGTCGTCGTCCTCGTACCGGAGTCCCTGGAGGGGATGGCGGGGCTGCTCGGCTCGCCCGCCTCCTCGTACCGCGGGATCGCCGCCGTGACCACCGGCGAGACCGGCGCCCCCGCCGGCGCGCCCGCGGACCGGATCATCCTCAACCCGGTCGCGTACGGCGTCCTCGGCCAGAGCGGCAAGCAGGTCGTGCTCACCCACGAGACCACCCATGTCGCCACCCGTGCCCACACCAGCGCCGCCACCCCGCTGTGGCTCTCCGAGGGTTACGCCGACTGGGTCGGCTACCTCGGCTCCGGGCGCACGCCCTCCGACGCCGCGCCGGAGCTGTGGCGGGCGGTGACCGAGGGCGAGATCCCGGCGGGGCTGCCGACCGACGAGGACTTCGGGTTCACCGGGGACTCGGCCGGGCTCGCGCAGGCCTACGAGAGCGGCTGGATGGCCTGCCGGATGATCGCGGACCGCTGGGGCGAGGTACGGCTCGGCGAGTTCTACCGGGCCGTCGGCGCGCACGAGAAGCGATCCGGCGCGGTCGAGGACGCGATGGCGAAGGTGCTCGGGACGACTCTGGCGGACTTCACCGCGCAGTGGCGGGAGTATTTGCGGAGTCAGTTCGCCTGACCTTCGCCGGGCGGATCGAGCAGCTCGATCGCCTCGGCCAGCCACGCCCGCTCCGCCGCACCGGTCGCCCGCGCCACCCGCAGCATGCCCTGCCGGAACAGATCGTCGGCCTCCTCCGCCCGCACCGGCTTTCCGCCCCGGTAGAAGAAGCTCGACGGCGCATCCAGGAACTCCAGTCGGCGGCGCAGTACGGCGGCCTGCTCACGCCGGTCGGGCAGGTGCCGTAGGAACGCGAGCACGGTGTTGAAGCGGACCTGGTCGGTGATCTCGACCTGCTTGGGATGGCGCAGCCGCTCCAGCAGGTCCTCGTGGCCCTTGTCGGTGAGGGAGAGGATCCGGCGCGGCGCGGCGCTCACGCCCGGCTCCGCGTGCTCGTCGAGCTTGCCGGCCTTGATGAGGCGCGTGATCGCCGGATAGAGCGCCCCGTCGCTGACCGGGCGGACGTGGCCGCTCAGCGACTTGATCCGTTCCTTCAACTCATAGCCGTGCAGCGGCTCTTCGGCCAGGAAGCCCAGGATCGACAGCTCCAGCACCGGTTCCTCCTTGCGGGTGTCGTGCCCACCATGCTACCTCTATCCGAGCTACCTCGAATCGATGTAGCTCGGATAGAGGGGGACCCATGGACGCTCACCGCAAGCAGCTCGTCTCGCTCGCCCACCCCGTCTACTTCTCGCTCCTCGCCTCCGTCGCCGCCGGGATCATCAACACCGTCTGGGTCTCCCGGCTCGGCGGCCCGGCCGTCGCCGCCGTGGCCGTCGCGACCAACACCGAGAACGTGCTGCTGGGCGTCGCGCTGGTCTTCGGCTCCGGTACGACCGTGCTGGTCGCGCACGCCAGGGGCGCCCGGGACCCCGCGGCGGTGCGGGCGGCGGTGCGCGGGGGCTGGGCGCTGTACGCGCTGGTCACGCCGGTGGTCGTGTTCGGCGGTCTGCTGCTGCGGGAGCCGCTCGCCCGCCTGGTCCTCGGCGGTGACGGCCCGGCCGTACCGCTCGCCACCGCCTACTTCGCGATCTCCCTGCCCGGCATCGCCGTCTTCTTCGCCCAGACCCTCGTCGACGGCATCCTCAAAGGCACCGGCGACACCCGCACCCCGATGCGCCTCGCCCTCCTGGCCAACGGCCTGATCCTGGTCCTGGACCCCTTCGCGATCCACTTCCACGGCGTCCAGGGCGCAGCCGCTGCCACTGTCCTGTGCCGTTGTGCGGCCCTGGGCGTCGGCCTGCTCGTTCTGCGCCGGGAGCCGTTGCTCCGGGGGCCGCGGGCCTCCTTCTCCCCGCGCCGGACCCTTGCCACCGGTCTGCCCATGGCCGCCGACTTCACCGTCCGTCAGGCGGGCGCGCTGGCACTGGTGGCGATCGTGGCCCGGCTCGGGGTGAGCGCGGTGGCCGCGTACTCGATCGCCTACAAGGTCCTGTACATCGCGACGATGGCCTTCTACGCCGTACGCCAGGCCGCCGCCATCCACACCGCGCACACCCGTGGCGCGGGGCGCGACGAGCGGCGGGCCATCGGGCGGCAGGCGGTGCTGGTGTCCGGGACGGCGGGGCTCGCGGCGGCCGTGCTGCTCGCCGTGACCGCGCCGTGGGTCATGGCGGCCTTCGGTGCCGGACCGGAGGTCGCCCACGAGGGAGTGCTGTTCCTGCGCTGCATCGGGCCGTACCTGCTGCTGATGGCCTGCTTCATCGCGCTCGGCGGGGTCTTCGAGGGCGGCGGCGGTGCGCCGGTGCTGCTGCGGGTGACGCTGCTCGGCACGGCCGTACAACTGCCGCTGGCGTACGGGCTGTCCGGGCTCGGGCTGCCGGGCGTGTGTCTGGCGCTGGCGCTCGCGATGGCGTTGCAGTGGGCCTTGCTCCGGTGGCTTCAGGAGGGGAGCGAGGTCTCCTTGCTGCGGGCGGCCTGAGCGGGCACCGGAGCCGGCTCGGCGGCGGAGACCGTGGAGCGCCACAGAGCGCGCGCGGCCAGGACCGTGGCCAGGACCAGCAGGCCGTTGCGGACGAACATAAGGGCGATGCCGAGGGTGTCGCTGGACACCACATGCGCGAACCAGACCGGGAACTCCAGCACCGTCACCAGACACGCCGCCAGCACCAGAGCGACCGGCCATCCCATCCGGCTGCCCCGGAAGCACAGGCACACCGCGGCCAGACCGACCAGCCACACCATGTACTGCGGGCTGATCACCCGGCTGCTCGTGGTGAACATCAGCACCGCCACCAGGGCCGCGTCCGCGAGCGTGTGCGGCAGGAACCGGGTCGCCCTGAACCGCCACAGCAGCAGCCAGCCGAAGGCGAGGGCGGTGAGCACCAGGGCGCCGGTGCTGACGACGTCCACGTACGGGCCGAGGAACTCCACCGAGCCGTAGTTCAGCAGCACCTGTCCGTCCCAGCCGAAGTGCCGGGCCACATGGAAGACCAGGGCGCCCAGCGACTCCACCTCGGTGCCGCGGTCCCGCTGGAAGGTCAGAAACGCGAACGCGCCCGGCATCATCACGGCGAACAGCGCCGCCAGCAGACCCGCGGTCACCGCGGCCGACACCCAGGCCGAGCGCTTACGGGCGGCGACCAGCAGCAGCACCGGCCACACCTTCAGCAGCGCCGCGAACGCCGTCAGCGCGCCCATCACCCGGGGGTGCCGGGCACCGGCCAGCAGCGCGGCCACCGCCACCGCGGTCACCATCACGTCGTAGCGGGCGTACACGGTCGGGCCGAGCAGTGGCACGCCCACCGTCCACACCCAGGTGCCCCGGGGGCTGCGGCCCGGGCGCAGGCCCGCGCAGAGGAGCAGGGCGAGGACGGCGAGGTCGGCGGTGAAGGCCAGCACGAAGAACGCGGAGGCGTAGTCCAGGTAGAACAGCAGCGCGGGGGAGAGGATCGCGAGCGCAGCGGCGGGCGGGTACTGCCAGGTGACGTCGTCCTGCGGGAACGTTCCGGTGCGCAGCACCTCGTACCAGCCCTGGTAGATCACGGACACGTCGCTGGTGACGTCCGGGCCGGGGAAGATGTACACCTTGAACACGAACAGGAGCAGGACCACCCTGGTCAGGGACCAGATGACGAGCAGACCCGCCAAGGACCGCCGTGTGCCCGTCGTCTCCACCTGGTCCCCTGCCGTTCGCATCCGCCTTGAGGGGAACATGATGTCCCCGGAAGCTGTGCGTCGGCCACCGGCACAGCCGTGACGCGCTGTGCACGACGCCTCCGATAGGGTCGGCCGCGATGCACAAGACGCTCATACTGACGAACGACTTCCCGCCCCGCCCCGGCGGCATCCAGGCCTTCCTGCACAACATGGCGCTACGGCTGGACCCGGAGCGGCTGGTCGTCTACGCCTCCACCTGGAAGCGCGGCCGGGAGGGCGTCGAGGCGACCGCCGCCTTCGACGCCGAACAGCCCTTCACCGTCGTCCGCGACTCCACGACGATGCTGCTTCCCACGCCCCGGGTGACCCGGCGGGCGGTCGGGCTGCTCCGGGAGCACGGCTGTACGTCGGTGTGGTTCGGGGCGGCGGCCCCGCTCGGCCTGATGGCACCGGCCCTGCGCAGGGCCGGTGCCCGGCGCCTGGTCGCCACGACCCACGGCCACGAGGCCGGCTGGGCCCAACTGCCCGCCTCGCGGCAGCTGCTGCGCCGGATCGGGGACTCGACGGACACGATCACCTACCTCGGCGAGTACACGCGCTCGCGGATCGCCACCGCCCTTTCGTCTTCCGCCGCTTCCCGGATGGTGCAGCTCCCGCCGGGCGTCGACGAGAAGACCTTCCACCCGGAGTCCGGCGGCACCGAGGTCCGCGCCCGCCTCGGCCTGACCGACCGTCCGGTGATCGTCTGCGTCTCCCGGCTGGTCCCGCGCAAGGGCCAGGACACCCTGATCCTGGCGATGCCCCGCATCCTGGCGAAGGAGCCGGACGCGGTCCTGCTGATCGTGGGCGGCGGCCCGTACGAGCAGGACCTGCGCAGGCTGGCCCACGAGACCGGGGTGGCCCGCTCCGTCCACTTCACGGGCGCGGTCCCCTGGTCCGAACTCCCCGCCCACTACGGCGCCGGCGACGTCTTCGCCATGCCCTGCCGCACGCGTCGGCGGGGCCTGGACGTGGAAGGCCTCGGCATCGTCTACCTGGAGGCCTCGGCGACGGGTCTGCCGGTGGTCGCGGGCGATTCCGGCGGGGCACCCGACGCGGTGCTCGACGGCGAGACGGGCTGGGTGGTGCGCGGCGGCTCGCCCGATCAGGCGGCCGACCGGATCGTCACCCTCCTCGGCGACGCGGAACTGCGCCGCAGGATGGGGGAGCGGGGCCGGGAGTGGGTCGAGGAGAAGTGGCGCTGGGACCTGCTGGCGGAGCGGCTCAAGGAGCTGCTGTAGGCACGGACGTCAAAGGCGCGGTGCCCTCGAAGAGGACACCGCGCCTTTACGACCCGGTCGGTCACTTCGCGTAGATCGCCTCGATCTCCTGCGCGAAGTCCTTCGCCACCACGTTCCGCTTGAGCTTCAGCGACGGCGTCAGATGGCCCGACTCCTCCGTGAACTGGGCGGGCAGAATCCGGAACTTGCGCACCGACTCCGCCTTGGACACCGCCGCGTTGCCGTCGTCGATCGCCGACTGGATCGCGGCCAGCAGATCCGCGTCCTCGCGCAGCGACGCGGCGGTGGCATCCGCGGGCTTGCCGTGCTCGGCGGCCCAGCGGCCCAGGAACTCCTCGTCGATGGTGACCAGCGCGCCCACGAACGGCCGCCCGTCGCCCACCACCATGCACTCCGCGACCAGCGCGTGCGCCCGGATCCGGTCCTCGATCACGGCCGGAGCGACGTTCTTGCCGCCCGCGGTCACGAGGATCTCCTTCTTGCGGCCGGTGATCCTCAGGTAGCCGTCCTCGTCGAGGGTGCCGATGTCACCGGAGTGGAACCAGCCGTCGGCCAGCGCCTCCTCGGTCGCGCCGGGGTTGTTCCAGTACTCCTTGAAGATGTGCTCGCCGTGCAGCAGCACCTCGCCGTCGTCGGCGATGCGCACCACCGAGCCGGGCAGCGGCTGGCCGACCGTGCCGATCTTCTGGCGGTCCCAGGGGTTGAAGGCGGTCGCCGCGCAGGACTCGGTCAGGCCGTAGCCCTCCAGGACCGTGAAGCCGATGCCGCGGAAGAAGTGACCGAGGCGCTCGCCCAGCGGGGCGCCGCCGGAGATGGCGTACTCGCCCCGGCCGCCGAGGACCGCGCGCAGCTTGCTGTAGACGAGTTTGTCGAAGACCTTGTGCTTGATCTTCAGGCCGACGGACGGACCCGAGGGGGTGTCCAGCGCCTTGCTGTAGGCGATGGCCGTGTCCGCCGCCTTGTCGAAGATCTTGCCCTTGCCGTCCGCCTGCGCCTTGGCGCGCGCCGAGTTGTAGACCTTCTCGAAGACGCGCGGCACACCGAGGATCAGCGTCGGCCGGAACTCGGCCAGTTCATCGGTGAGGTTCTTGATGTCCGGCAGACAGCCCAGCTTGATCGGCGCCATCATCGGGGCGATCTGCACCAGCCGGCCGAAGACGTGCGCGAGCGGCAGGAACAGCAGCACCGAGCACTCGCCGGTACGGAACAGCGGGCGCAGCCGCTCCACGACATTGCCGCACTCCGCGAAGAAGCTGCGGTGGGTGAGCACACAACCCTTGGGGCGGCCGGTCGTGCCGGAGGTGTAGACGATCGTCGCCGGGTCGTCGGCCTTCGCCAGCGAGCTGCGCTCCTCGACCGTCTCGTCGCTGACGTCCTTGCCGAGCCGGCCCAGCTCCTCGATGCCGCCGGCCTCGATCTGCCAGACGTGCTTGAGGGCGGGCAGCCGGTCGCGCACCGACTCCACGGCGGCCGTGTGGTTGTCCAGCTCGGTCAGACACGCGGTCGCGCCCGAGTCGCCGAGGATCCACTGCACCTGCTCCGGGGAGCTGGTCTCGTACACCGGCACGGTGATCGCGCCCGCCGACCAGATCGCGAAGTCCAGCAGGGTCCACTCGTAGCGGGTGCGGGACATCAGCGCGATCCGGTCGCCCGGCTGCACCCCGGCCGCGATGAGGCCCTTGGCCGCGGCGCGCACCTCGGCGAGGAAGGCGGTGGCCGTCACGTCCTGCCAGCTGCCGCCCACCTTGCGGGCGATGACGGCGACATCGGGATGCTGCGCGGCGTTTCTGCGGACGATGTCGGTCAGATTGCCGTCCGCGGGGACCTCGTACAAAGCCGGAAGGCTGAACTCGCGCAAGACTGCTGCTCCTCATAGGGCGCCGGCGCCACGACGTTGTGTGATGCGACGGTGCGGTCCAAGGCTCGGGCAGGTACCCAGGAATTCCGGTGGTTGAAATCCTGAGCACGACTGGACTGCCCGGACGTTACCCGCCGGTATGGCTTCTTCGACAGGGGGACCGGCGAGATGTTCGCTGCGTCACATGGATCGGTACCGCGATATGTCCTTCTGCGCGCACAGTAGTCGACGGCTCTGACGACTAGCCAGTAACCGCAGGTCCGGCCGCCACTGTTCACGCATGCCGCACACGCTTACGCTTGATCGCCATGGCATCCACACCAGCCGGTAACAGCAGGACGCGCGTTCACGTGGTCAGCGACGTACACGGCAACGTCCGTGACCTGGCCAGAGCCGGTGACGGCGCGGACGCCCTGATCTGCCTGGGTGACCTGGTCCTCTTCCTCGACTACGCCGACCACTCGCGCGGCATCTTCCCCGACCTCTTCGGCGCCGAGAACGCCGACCATATCGTCGAACTGCGCACCGCCCGCCGCTACGAGGAGGCCCGCGAGTTCGGCGCCCGGCTGTGGGCGGGGATCGGCTCGGACCGCGGCGCGGTGATCGAGAAGGCGGTACGCAAGCAGTACGCCGAGCTGTTCGCGGCGTTCCCGACGCCGACGTACGCGACCTACGGCAACGTCGACATGCCGCCCCTGTGGCCCGAGTACGCGGGCCCCGGCACGACCGTGCTGGACGGGGAGCGGGTGGAGATCGGCGGCCGGGTCTTCGGCTTCGTCGGCGGCGGACTGCGCACGCCGATGCGCACGCCGTACGAGATCAGCGACGAGGAGTACGCGGCGAAGATCGAGGCGGTGGGGGAGGTGGACGTGCTGTGCACCCACATCCCGCCGGAGGTGCCCGAACTGGTCTACGACACGGTGGCGCGGCGGTTCGAGCGGGGCAGCAGGGCGTTGCTGGACGCGATCCGGCGGACGCGGCCGCGCTACTCGCTCTTCGGCCATGTCCATCAGCCGCTGGCGCGACGGATGCGGGTCGGATCGACGGAGTGCGTGAACGTGGGGCACTTCGCCGGGACCGGGAAGCCATGGGCGCTGGAATGGTGACGTCGGGTGCGCGGTAGCCTTCACGCTGCACACACGTGCGCACGAGGACGACATACCGGCCCGCATCTGGAGGAGCCACGGCGATGGCGGAACACACCAGTTCGAGCATCACGATCGAGGCGGCACCGGCCGACGTGATGGGGGTGATCGCCGACTTCGCCCGCTACCCGGACTGGACCGGCGAGGTGAAGGAGGCGGAGGTCCTCGCGACGGACGGCCAGGGCCGTGCCGAGCAGGTACGCCTGGTGATGGACGCGGGCGCGATCAAGGACGACCAGGTGCTGGCGTACACCTGGACCGGCGAGCACGAGGTGTCCTGGACGCTGGTGAAGTCCCAGATGCTGCGCTCCCTGGACGGCTCGTACATCCTCAAGCCGGCCGGGTCGGGTTCGACCGAGGTCACATACGTCCTGACGGTCGACGTCAAGATCCCGATGCTCGGCATGATCAAGCGCAAGGCCGAGAAGGTCATCATCGACCGGGCACTGGCGGGGCTGAAGAAGCGCGTGGAGGCGGGTTCCAAGTAAGTCGCCGGGTGGGCCTCCGTTACCGTTCACCCTCATGCGCACCCTCTTGATCACCGGCCCCGGTGGCAGCGGTCGTACGACGATCGCTGCCGCCACCGCGCTTGCCGCCGCCCGGGACGGTGAGCGGGTTCTTGTGCTGAGCGCCGACCGTGACGACACCCTCGGTGCCGTGCTCGGGACGCCGACGGGGCCCGCGCCCGTGGAGGCCCGTGAGCGGCTCACCGCCTGGCGGCCCGACGCCGCCGCCGGATTCCGGGACGACCTCGCCGCCTTCCAGGAGCGCGCCACCGCCGCCCTCGACCTCCTCGGCGCATCCCGGCTCGACCCCGAGGAGGTCACCCCTCTTCCCGGTGCCGAAGAGCTCACCCTCCTGCGCGCCCTGCGCGACGCCGCCCTCTCCGAGCGGCACGACCTCCTCGTCGTCGACCTCCCGGCCACCCCGCACGCCCTCGCCCTCCTCGCCCTCCCCGAGGAACTCCGCCGCTACCTGCGCCGCCTGCTCCCGCCCGAGCGGCAGGCGGCCCGCGCCCTGCGGCCCGTGCTCGGACGGCTCGCCGGGGTCCCCATGCCGGCCGAGTGGCTGTACGAGACCGCGGCGCGCTGGGACGTCGAGCTGGCCGCCGTCGAGGCCGTCGTGGCCGACCGGCGCACCGCCGTACGACTCGTCGCCGAGCCCGGACCCGCCGGTGCCGACGCCGTGCGCGGCGCCGGCCTCGCCCTCGCCCTGCGCGGACTGCGCGCCGACATCCTGGTCGCCAACCGGGTCGCACCGGAGGACTGGCCCCCGGGGCTCGTCGCCCAGCAGCGCAAGATCCTGGCGGAGTGGCAGGAGTCGTACGACGTCCGGGCCGTCCCCCACCGCGGACACGATCCGCGCGGCGACGACGACCTCCGCGCCCTGGACGCCCCCGAGGCCGTCAACTCCGCGTGCTCCACCGTCGAGTGGCCCGTCACCGAC
Source organism: Streptomyces cupreus (assembly GCF_014257025.1). Classification (GTDB taxonomy): domain Bacteria; phylum Actinomycetota; class Actinomycetes; order Streptomycetales; family Streptomycetaceae; genus Streptomyces; species Streptomyces cupreus. The sequence goes on along the minus strand of NZ_JACMSF010000026.1, from coordinate 82,898 downwards.
CGCCTCGCCGACGACGGCGTGCTCGTCTGGAACATCCCGCTCCCCGGCGCCGTACGCGACGACCTCGACCTCGTCCGGCGCGGGGACGAACTCGTCGTCACCGCGGGCCCGTACCGCCGTATCGTCCCGCTGCCGTCCGCCCTGCGCCGCTGCACTGTCGACGGGGCCGCGCTGCGCGACGGCGTGCTGCGGATCCGGTTCGCGCCCGACCCCCGGTTGTGGCCCGTGACCCGGTGAACGCGGTACGCCCGTTCGGGTAACGTCGTAGGGACGAACCGTAGTCAGGAGTCCGTCATGAGCGAAGAGCTCCCCCCGTCCGACGCCGCCGGCCAAGAGGCGCTCGACGAGGTACGGGCGACCGACGCCGACGCGTGGGCGACGGCGTGCGCCGAGGACCTCGCCGCGGAACAGGCCCGCCACCGAGCCCAGTACGGCCCGCCGCCCGGCTCGGCCGCCGAGGAACTGCGCAAGCTCGTCGACGCCGTCAGCGACAAGCTGTCCTCGCTCCAGTCCCCGCTGCTCGGGGCGGTCGCCGGACCCGCCGCGCAGCAGATGGTCAAGCAGGTCGTGGAGCAGGCGAAGGCCGCCGTCGAGCCCGTCATCGAACGCAACCCGGACGTCTTCGACCACCTCGCGGCGGCCGGAAACGAACTCCTCGCCGCCTACCGCTCCGCCGTCCAGGCCCAGGAGCGCCGCTGGACCACCGGCGACGACCACGACCTGGAAGAGCGCCGCGACCGCGGCGACGACTCGGGTCCCGGCGAGCGCATCGACCTGGACTGACACTCCGGCCGATCCTCCAGGGACGCTCGAAGCCCGCGCTCGCAGGGCGGACGACTCGAACCTGACGGCAAGGCCTCGGGTACGGTTGGCCGTAGCGGGGCTCGACCGAAACTGAGGGATTCATGGGACTCACCATCGGCGTCGACATCGGCGGCACGAAGATCGCGGCCGGCGTGGTCGACGAGGAAGGCAACATCCTCTCGACCCACAAGGTGCCGACCCCGGGCACGCCCGAGGGCATCGTGGACGCCATCGCCTCCGCCGTCGAGGGCGCGCGCGCCGGGCACGAGATCGTCGGCGTGGGCATCGGTGCCGCCGGTTACGTCAACCGCCAGCGCTCGACGGTCTACTTCGCGCCGAACATCGACTGGCGCCAGGAGCCGCTGAAGGAGAAGGTCGAGGCCCGCGTGGGCCTGCCGGTCGTCGTGGAGAACGACGCCAACGCCGCGGCCTGGGGCGAGTACAAGTTCGGCGCCGGCAAGGGCCACCGCAACGTCATCTGCATCACCCTCGGCACCGGCCTCGGTGGCGGCATCATCATCGGCAACAAGCTGCGCCGCGGGCACTTCGGCGTGGCCGCCGAGTTCGGCCACATCCGCATGGTCCCGGACGGGCTGCTGTGCGGCTGCGGCTCGCAGGGCTGCTGGGAGCAGTACGCCTCCGGCCGCGCCCTCGTCCGGTACGCCAAGCAGCGCGCCAACGCCACCCCCGAGCGCGCCGAGGTGCTGCTCGCCCTGGGCGACGGCACCCCCGACGGTATCGAGGGCAAGCACATCTCCGTCGCCGCCCGGCAGGGCGACCCGGTCGCCGTCGACTCCTACCGCGAGCTCGCCCGCTGGGCCGGCGCGGGCCTGGCCGACCTGGCCTCCCTCTTCGACCCCTCCGCGTTCATCGTCGGCGGCGGCCTCTCCGACGAGGGCGAACTGGTCCTGGACCCGATCCGCAAGTCCTACAAGCGCTGGCTGGTGGGCGGCAACTGGCGCCCGGTGGCCGACGTGATCGCGGCTCAGCTCGGCAACAAGGCGGGCCTGGTGGGCGCGGCGGACCTGGCGCGGGAGCCGGACCCGATCATGTGACTCCCCGACGGGGCGCGAGGCGTACACCCCTCGCGCCCCGCCCCCTTGGGCGTACATTGATCCGCATGTCTGACGGTTCAGCCCTCGTCCGAGTCCTGAGCTACAACATCCGCTCCATGCGGGACGACACCGCCGCACTGGCCAAGGTGATCAGGGCCTGCGCACCGGATCTCGTGCTGGTGCAGGAAGCCCCCCGCTTCTTCCGCTGGCGCAAGAAACTGGCCCGCCTGGCCCGGGCGTCGGACCTGGTCATCCTCACCGGCGGCGCCACGGCAGCGGGACCCGCGATCCTCTGCGGCCTCCGCACCAAGGTCGAGCGCACCGAGGACGTCCTCCTCCCGCTCACGCCGGGACTACACAGGCGCGGCTTCGCCACCGCCGTCGTCCGGCTCGGCGGCGCCCGGCTCGGGGTGCTGAGCTGTCATCTCAGCCTCCACAAGGAGGAGCGGTACGAGCAGGCCGGAATGCTCCTCGACCGCCTGGCCGGAATGGGCGTGGACCATGCCGTCGCGGGCGGTGACCTCAATGAACGCCCGGGCGGCCGTTCCTTCTCCCGGCTGTCCGACACCCTCCAGGACTGCTGGGCCACGGCCCCCGAGGGCGGCGAGCACACCTGGACGCGGTCCGAGCCCCAGGGCCGTATCGACGCGATCTTCGCCACGAAGGGCATCGAGGTGATCGGCTGCGGAGTCCCGCTGGACCTCCCCGGTGTCACGGACGCAGACCTGAGGGCGGCCACGGACCACCTCCCGGTCCTGGCCGCCCTCAAGATCCCGTACTAGCTACGGCCGCTGCTTGGCCTTGTCGACGACGGCCCAGCTGTCCAGATACGAGAGCTGGGTGTACGTCTTCATGGCCGCGCCGTCCCGACGGATCGGGTTCCCTTTTCGCCCATGTGTGTCAGACGACCGCTCCACGCCCCGGGTCGTCGTCCTCGTCGTCCGGGCGCATGCGCATCACCAGCGTGGCGAAGCCGCCCAGGAAGCCCCCGATGCCCAGGGTCGTCAGCCACCAGGTCATGTCCCAGCCCAGCAGGACCGCGAGCAGCAGCAGTATCGGTCCGCCGAGGACCGCCAGCCAGGCGAACTTCGCCGTCGTGTCCGCCGCGGGCAGCGGCGGGGGCTCCGGAGGGACGAAGTGGCCCTCGTCGTCCTCGTCGAAGTCCTCGTCCGTCGGCTCGGGTGCGGTGTAGTCGCGCGGGCCGACGCCGGGCGCGAAGGCGACGGAGCCGCCGAGCGGCTTGACCGGCTCGGTCTTGGTGTCGCCGTCGGAGTTCTCGGCCTTGTCGGCCTCGTCGTCGTTGGTCTCGGCCTCCAGCAGCGCCAGGTCCTCGACGGACTTGAACGGCTTGGAACCCGGCGGGTCCGGCGGCTCCTCGCCGTACCCGGCGACGATGGCCGCCCATGCGGCGTCCTCGTCGAAACGGGCACCGTGGTCGTCCGGCTCGCGATCCTCACGGTCGGAGTCGTGCTCAGCCACCTACGGCCGTCCCTTCCTTGCCGAGACTTGGTGCGAGCCGGGTCATGAACGCGTGGCTCTCCTCGAAGATCCGGTCCGCGTCATGGTCCAACGTCGCCACGTGGTAGCTCTGTTCCAGCACGATCTCCGTCACGTCCGCCGACGAGACCCGACCAAGGACGCGGGCCGAGTCGGCCGGCGGCACCACATGGTCCTGCGGGCTGTGCAGAAGCAGCAGCGGCTGGGTGACCTGCGGCAGCTCGCCGTCGACCAGCCGGAAGAAGTGCCGCAGGGAGTGCGCCGCGTGCAGCGGCACCCGGGTGTAGCCGAGCTCCTGGCTGCCCTCCTTGGCGATGTCGCTGGCGATGCCCTTCGTCGTGCGGACGAGGTGCCGGGCCACCGGCAGGGCGTGCGCGGCCAGGCCGTGCACCTTGTTCGCGGGGTTGACCACGACCACGCCGTCGATCGCGTCGCCGTGCTTGGCGGCCAGCCGGAGGGCCAGGGCGCCGCCCATCGACAGACCGGCCACGAACACATGCGTGGAGCGCTCCCGCAGCGCGCGCAGCTCGCGGTCCACCTCCGCGTACCAGTCCTGCCAGCCGGTGAGCTGGAGGTCCTCCCAGCGCGTGCCGTGCCCGGGCAGCAGCGGCAGCGAGACGGTCAGACCGCGCTCGGCGAGATACTCCGCCCAGGGGCGCAGCGACTGCGGGGAACCGGTGAAGCCGTGGCAGAGGAGGACGGAGATCTCCCCGCCCTCATGGCGGTACGGCTCGGCTCCAGGAAGGACCGGCACCTTCGGTCTCCTGTTCATGAGGTCGGTTGCAGGTACTTCACCGTACGCGACCGCACTGACACCGACCAGGGTCGTCGGGCTCTTTGGCGGGCGCTCCGGGATAAGGTCTGATCGACAGACACAGGAGGCACTCGGTTGTTGTACGGCGCGATGAAGGTATCCATCGGGGGGCCGCTGAAGCTCGCCTTCAGGCCCTGGGTGGAAGGCCTGGAGAACGTTCCCGCCGAGGGCCCCGCGATCCTGGCGAGCAACCACCTCTCGTTCTCGGACTCGTTCTTCCTGCCCGCGGTCCTCGACCGCAAGGTCACCTTCATCGCGAAGGCCGAGTACTTCACGACCCCGGGCGTCAAGGGCCGGCTGACGGCCGCGTTCTTCAAGGGCGTCGGCCAGCTCCCGGTGGACCGCTCCGGAGCGCGCGGCGCGGGCGAGGCGGCCATCAAGAGCGGTATCGAGGTGCTGGAGCGCGGCGAGCTGTTCGGCATCTACCCGGAGGGCACGCGCTCGCCCGACGGCCGGCTGTACCGGGGCAAGCCCGGCGGCCTCGCGCGCGTGGCGCTCGCCACCGGCGCTCCGGTCATCCCGGTCGCCATGATCGACACGGAGAAGATCCAGCCGCCGGGCAAGGTCGTGCCCAAGCTGATGCGCCCGGGCATCCGGATCGGCAAGCCCCTGGACTTCAGCCGCTACCAGGGCATGGAGCACGACCGCTTCGTCCTGCGCGCGGTGACCGACGAGGTCATGTACGAGATCATGAAGCTCTCCGGCCAGGAGTACGTCGACATGTACGCCACCGCCGCCAAGCGCCGGATCGCGGAGGCGGCCAAGGCCGAGAAGGAAGCGGAGAAGGCGGCCAAGGCCGCCCTCGCGAAGGCCGACAAGGATCAGGCGAAGAAGGAAAAGTCCGAGTCGTAGACGCGGCAGCCCGGTTCGGGGGGTGGGGGAGTTGGCCAAGCGCGAGAAGGTCCTGAGGATGTCGGTCGAACAGCCGCTGTGGCGTGCGCTCAGGGGGTACCGGATCCTCACCCTGCTGTACGCGATCGGCTTGTTCATCAGCGCCTACGACGAGTTCGCCCGCCCCTGGGTCGCCATCGCCTACTTCGCCGTACTGACCGTGTGGACGTTCGCGACCCTGCCCAAGGTCGCGAACGCCGCCGCCTGCACCAAGCGTTTCCTCACCGCCGATCTGACGATCGCGATCGTCGGCATCCTGCTCACGCGCGTCGCCGACTCGGTCGCGCACATCGAGTCGGGCAGTCCGACGCTGCCGTCGATATGGACGGCCGGGTCGGTGCTGGCGTTCGCCATCAAGGGCGGCTGGCGCTGGGCGGCCTTCGCCTCCACGCTGGTCGCCGTCGCCAACCTCGTCCACCGCGGCTCCCCGACCCGCGACACCGTCCACGCGGTGGTCCTCGTCTGGGTCGCCTCCATCGCCATCGGCTACGTCGTCGAGGTCGCCCGCGCCTCCGAGCGCACCCTCGCCCGTGCCCTGGAGATCGAGGCCGCGACCAGGGAACGCGAGCGGCTCGCCCGGGACATCCACGACAGCGTCCTCCAGGTGCTCGCCATGGTGCAGCGGCGCGGCGCCGTCATCGGCGGCGAGGCGGCCGAACTGGGGCGCCTCGCAGGCGAGCAGGAGGTGGCGCTGCGCACGCTGGTCTCCGGCGGTCTGACACCCGTGTCGCGGGCGTCGGAGGACGAGGCCGCGGGCGCGGTCGTACGAGCCGTGGAGGAAGAGGCGGACGAGGGTGGGCCGCTCGATTTGCGGGCCCTGCTCGCCCCCTACGCCGGGTCCCGGGTCAGTCTCGCCGAGCCGGGGGCGCCTGTGGTGCTGGTGCCGGCCGCCGCTCGGGAACTGGCCGCGGCCGTCGGGGCCGCCCTGGACAATGTGCGCAAGCACGCGGGCGAGCAGGCGCGCGCGTGGATCCTGGTGGAGGACGAGCCGGACGCGGTCATCGTCACCGTCCGGGACGACGGACCGGGCATCCCCGAGGGGCGGCTCGCGCAGGCGGAGGGCGAGGGGCGGCTGGGGGTCGCCCTGTCGATCCGGGGGAGGCTGCGGGACATCGGGGGCAGCGCGGAGCTGATCTCGGTGCCCGGACAGGGCACGGAAGTCGAACTGAAGGTACCGAAGCAGATGTCCCGGGGGATGCGATGAGCGAGCAGAGCGCGCCGATCAAGGTCATGGTGGTCGACGACCACCCGATGTGGCGTGACGCCGTCGCCCGTGACCTGAGCGAGTCCGGGTTCGAGGTGGTCGCCACCGCGGGCGACGGCGAGCAGGCCGTGCGCCGCGCCAAGGCCGCGGGCCCCGACGTCCTCGTCCTCGACCTCAACCTGCCCGCCAAGCCCGGCGTCCAGGTCTGCAAGGAACTCGTCGGCCACAACCCGGCCCTGCGCGTCCTCGTCCTGTCCGCGAGCGGCGAGCACGCCGACGTCCTGGAGGCCGTGAAGTCCGGCGCCACCGGCTATCTGCTGAAGTCGGCGTCCACCGAGGAACTCCTCGACGCGGTCCGCCGTACCGCTGTCGGCGATCCGGTCTTCACTCCGGGCCTGGCCGGCCTTGTGCTCGGCGAGTACCGGCGCCTCGCCTCCGAGCCCGCGCCCGCCGACCGCGACGCCGACCAGCCGGGCGCCCCGCAGCTCACCGAGCGGGAGACCGAGGTGCTGCGCCTGGTCGCCAAGGGCCTGAGCTACAAGCAGATCGCCGAGCGCCTGGTCATCTCCCACCGCACCGTGCAGAACCACGTCCAGAACACCCTCGGCAAGCTCCAACTGCACAATCGCGTGGAACTCGTGCGGTACGCCATAGAGCGCGGACTTGACGACGCGTAAACCAACCGCCCGACGTTTCACCGGAATTGCCCTACCGACCCATCCCTGAGTGACCTGGATCACTATTAGCGTGGCCTCACCAGGCAACCGCGGCGAAGGGACATTTCCATGCGGGTCGGAGTACTGACCGGAGGCGGCGACTGCCCCGGTCTCAACGCCGTCATCCGGGCCATCGTCCGCAAGGGCGTTCAGGAGTACGGCTACGACTTCGTCGGCTTCCGGGACGGCTGGCGCGGTCCGCTCGACGGCGACACCGTGCGTCTCGACATCCCCGCCGTGCGCGGCATCCTGCCCCGCGGCGGCACCATCCTCGGCTCCTCGCGCACCAACCCCCTCAAGCACGAGGACGGCATCAAGAGGATCAAGGAGAACCTCACCAAGCAGGAGGTCGACGCGCTCATCGCGATCGGCGGCGAGGACACCCTCGGGGTGGCCGCGCGGCTGTCCGACGAGTACGGCGTGCCCTGCGTCGGCGTCCCCAAGACCATCGACAACGACCTCTCCGCCACCGACTACACCTTCGGCTTCGACACCGCCGTCGGCATCGCGACGGAGGCCATCGACCGGCTGCACACCACCGCCGAGTCCCATATGCGCGTCCTCGTCGTGGAGGTGATGGGCCGTCACGCCGGCTGGATCGCCATCCACTCCGGCCTCGCGGGCGGCGCCAACGTCATCCTCATCCCCGAACAGCGCTTCGACATCGAGAAGGTGTGCGCCTGGGTGACCTCCCGCTTCAAGGCGTCGTACGCCCCCATCGTGGTAGTCGCCGAGGGCGCCATGCCGAAGGACGGCGACATGGTGCTCAAGGACGAGTCGCTGGACTCCTTCGGGCACGTCCGGCTCTCCGGCGTCGGCGAGTGGCTGGCCAAGGAGATCGAGAAGCGCACCGGCAAGGAGGCCCGTACGACCGTCCTCGGGCACGTCCAGCGCGGTGGCACCCCCAGCGCCTTCGACCGCTGGCTCGCCACCCGCTTCGGCTTGCACGCCATCGAGGCCGTCCGCGACGGCGACTTCGGCAAGATGGTCGCCCTGCGCGGCACGGACATCGTCCGCGTCCCGATCGGGGAGGCGACGGCGAAGCTGAAGACGGTGGATCCGGAGCTGTACGAAGAGGTCGGGGTGTTCTTCGGCTGATCCGGCGGCACCCGGCTATGGGTCGTATATTCGGCCCATAGCCGAGCGGAACGGGAGCAGTCGTGGAGATTCTGGCCTTCGGTGTCCAGGCGGACGAGAAGCCTCTGATCGAGCACGCCTTCGCCGGTCACCACGACGTCCGGTGTCTGGACGTCTTCCTCAATGAGGACACCGCCCCGATCGCGGCCGGCTACGAGACCATCTCCACCAGCGTCAACGCCGACCTCGGCGCGCGCGTCCTGGAGATCCTCGCGGCCGGCGGCACGCGGATGGTCGCCCAGCGCTCCACCGGCTTCAACAACATCGACCTGGACGTCGCCGAGCGGCTCGGCATCACGGTCGCCCGGGTGTCGTACTACTCACCGTACGCGGTCGCCGAGTTCGCCTGGACCCTCGCCATGGCCGTCAACCGCCGTATCGTCCGCGCCTCCACCCGCACCCGGGACTTCGACTTCCGGCTCGACGGACTGATGGGGCGTGACATGCACGGCCGCACCGCCGGTGTCCTCGGCACCGGGAAGATCGGCGAGGCGTTCGCCCGGATCGCCCACGGCTTCGGCATGAAGCTGCTCGGCTGGGACATCGCCGAGAACCCCGCCTGTATGGAACTCGGCATGAAGTACGTCCCCAAGGAGCAGCTCCTCGCCGAGTCCGACCTGGTCAGCCTGCATGTCCCGCTGATGCCCGAGACACAGAACCTGATCGACGCGAGCGCCCTGAAGGGGATGCGGGACGACGCGATCCTGGTGAACTCCAGCCGCGGCGGCCTGATCGACACCGCGGCCCTCGTCACCGAACTGCGCGCCGGCCGCTTCACCGGCGTCGGCCTCGATGTGTACGAGGCGGAGGCGGGCCTGTTCTTCCTCGACAAGTCCCTGGAGGCTATCGAGGACGACATCCTGGCCCGCCTGGTCACCTTCCCGAACGTCCTGGTCACCTCGCACCAGGCGTACTACACCGTGGACGCCGTCGGCCAGATCATCGACGCCACGGTGAAGAACGTCCTGGACTACAAGGAGGGCCGCCGCTCGGAGAACGTGCTGGTGCCACGCAGCTGACCCACCAGCTCCCGGACGATCGCGGCACCGTTCAGCGTCAGCACCGACTCGGGGTGGAACTGCATCGACGCGAATCCGGGCCCCCGCAGCGCATGGACCTCGTACGACGCACTCCGGCTGACCTCGATCCCGTGCGCGGCCAACTCCCCGGCCGCCTCGTCGTCGCAGCGCGCCACGAAGCTGTTGTAGAAGCCGACGGTCTCCGACCGCCCGAACAGGTCCACGGTCGTCTGCGCCCCCTGATAAGGCACGTCCTTCCGTACGATCTCAAGACCCAGCTCCACCGCGATCAGCTCGTGCCCGAGGCAGACGCCGAGGACGCCGTGCCGGTTGTTCCGGATCACCTCGGCGGTCAGGTCCCGCAGGAACCGCATCTTGGGGTCTTCCAGGTCGGAGGGGTCGCCCGGACCGGGACCGAGGACGACCGGTCCCTCGTGCGCGAGGACCGTCTCTCGCAGCCCCAACTCGTCGTACCGCCGGACGGTGACCTCAAGGCCGCTGGAGCGCAGCACATGCGCCAGCATCGCGGTGAAGGTGTCCTCGCCGTCGACGACGAGGGCGTGTCCGGTGAGTTCGTCGGACCGCTCCTGCATCCGCAGCCAGAACGGCGCGAGGGAAGCCCGGCGTCCGTCGAGCGCGGCACGCACGCGTGGGTCGTCGGCGAGACGTACGCGCGCGTGCTCCTCACGCGGCCGTGACGGACGTACGCCCAGAGCCGCCAGCACTCCCGCCGCCTTGGCGTGTGTCTCCGCGACCTCGCTCTCCGGGTCCGAGCCGCGGACGAGGGTCGCGCCGACCGGCACGCGCAGATGGCCGTCGGCCGAGATGTCGGCGGTGCGGATGAGGATGGGGGAGTCGAGAGTCTGGGCCCCGACTGATTTCTCCCGCCCGCCACCCGCGTACCGGCCGAGCAGCGCCAGCGCCCCCGCGTAGTAGCCGCGCCCGCCGACCTCGTGCCGCTCGATGACCCGGCAGGCGTTCTGCACGGGCGAGCCGGTGACGGTGGCCGCGAACATGGTCTCGCGCAGGACGTCCCGCGCATCCAGCGAGGACTTCCCGCGCAACTCGTACTCCGTGTGCGCGAGATGGGCCATCTCCTTCAGCCGGGGCCCGACCACCACCCCGCCCATGTCCCCGACGGTGCACATCATCTTGAGCTCCTCGTCGACGACCATCGACAGCTCCTCGATCTCCTTGCCGTCGGCGAGGAAGTCCAGCAGATGCCCGGGGGTGGGGCCTTCGGCCGGATAGCGGTACGTCCCACTGATCGGGTTCATGACGACGGTGCCGCCGGACATCCGCACGTGCACCTCGGGGCTCGCCCCGACCAGCGTGCGCTCCCCGGTGTGCACGACGAAGGTCCAGTACGCGCCCCGCTCGCCCTCCAGCAGCCGCCGGAACAGCGCGAGCGCGTCGGCGCGTCCGAACCCCGGGATCTGTCCCTCGTACGTCCGCCGGATCACGAAGTTCGCGCCCTCGCCCCGCCCGATCTCCTCCCGCAGCACACGCCCGACGATCTCGGCGTACTCCTCGTCGCCGACGTCGAAGCCGCCGCCCTCGACGCGGACGTCATGGGCGGGGAGCTGCTCCAGCGCCTGGGCGAGCGGGATGTCGCAGCGCTCCTCGGGGATCAGCACCGTGAGCGGCGTTCCGTCGTCGCGGACGTCGAAGCCGCGCTCGCGGATCTGGCGGAAGGGGATGAGCGCGAGGCCCTCGTCGGGGAGGTCGGCGAGTCGGTCGTGGGAGCGGACCGGGCCGAGGAACACCTCCACGGTGTCCTCCTCGTGGCCCGGCGTGCGGCGGCGCAGCAGGGCGAACGGGCGGGGATCGTCGAGCAGGTCGAGCAGCTGCATGGGTCCGTTTCCTTCTCGGCTGGGGAGCTCGCGTGGAGTTCACTGAGAGGAACGGACCCCGGAAACGCCGAAGGCCGCCCCTCGGGCGGCCTTCGCGAAGTCTTGCGTACGCGCAGTCAGTGGGCCGCCGGATGAGCGGTCCACCACCAGTTCTGGGTCGAATGCGCGAACATGCGAGGCACCATACCCCATGTCCGAGGGGCGTACCCCGTGTCTCAATTGCTGGGCATGGGGCAGGGTGCCCGACACGACCCCGTAATGTTGACGTCGTGACCGTGAACGCTAAGACCAGCGCAAGCGCTGGCAACACCTGGCGAAACCTGCCCGCGGCGCAGCAGCCCGAGTACCCCGACACCGAGGCTCTGCGCGCAGTGATCGCGGACCTTGAGTCGTATCCGCCGCTCGTCTTCGCGGGCGAGTGCGACCAGCTGCGCGCCCGGATGGCGGCCGTCGCCAAGGGAGAGGCGTTCCTCCTCCAGGGCGGCGACTGTGCCGAGGCCTTCGACGCGGTGTCCGCGGACCAGATCCGCAACAAGCTCAAGACCCTGCTCCAGATGGGCGCCGTGCTGACGTACGCCGCCTCGGTGCCGGTCGTGAAGGTCGGCCGCATCGCCGGTCAGTACTCCAAGCCGCGCTCCAAGCCGACCGAGACCCGCGACGGCGTCACCCTGCCGACCTACCGCGGCGACTCCGTCAACGGCTTCGACTTCACCGAGGCCGCCCGCGTCCCGGACCCCGAGCGCCTGAAGCGGATGTACCACGCCTCCGCCTCCACGCTGAACCTGGTGCGCGCCTTCACCACGGGCGGTTACGCCGACCTGCGCCAGGTGCACGCCTGGAACCAGGACTTCGTGAAGTCGTCCCCGTCCGGCCAGCGCTACGAGCAGCTCGCCCGCGAGATCGACAACGCGCTCAGCTTCATGCACGCCTGCGGGGCCGACCCGGAGGAGTTCAAGACGGTCGAGTTCTACTCCTCGCACGAGGCGCTGCTGCTGGACTACGAGTCGGCGCTGACCAGGGTCGACTCCCGCACCGGCCGGCTCTACGACGTCTCCGCGCACATGGTGTGGATCGGTGAGCGCACCCGGCAGCTGGACCACGGGCACATCGAGTTCGCCTCGAAGATCCGCAACCCGATCGGCATCAAGCTCGGCCCGACGACGACGGCCGAAGAGGCGCTCCAGTACATCGAGCGCCTGGACCCGGAGCGCGAGCCCGGCCGGCTCACCTTCATCGTCCGCATGGGCGCCGACAAGGTCCGCGACAAGCTCCCGGAGCTGATCGAGAAGGTCACCGCCTCGGGTGCCACGGTCGCCTGGGTGACCGACCCGATGCACGGCAACACCTTCGAGGCGGCCTCCGGCCACAAGACCCGCCGCTTCGACGACGTGCTCGACGAGGTCAAGGGCTTCTTCGAGGTCCACAAGTCGCTGGGCACCCACCCGGGCGGCATCCATGTCGAGCTCACCGGTGACGATGTCACCGAGTGCGTGGGCGGCGGCGACGAGATCTTCGTCGACGATCTGCACCAGCGCTACGAGACGGCCTGCGACCCCCGTCTGAACCGCAGCCAGTCCCTTGACCTGGCCTTCCTGGTCGCGGAGATGTACAGGGACCAGTAACCGGTTCGGTTGTTACACCAGAGCGCATTGGGGCGCGGATCACATACGATCCGCGCCCCACGCCACTTTTGCGGCTCCCTTGTGCCGGGTAAGGTTAGGTTAGCCTCACCGATCAATCGGGCTCTCGGTACATCGGTACGGCACCACTTATCGATCCCGGCGGGAGGTGAACCGCGTGTACGTCTGCAGTTGCTTCGGCATCACCGAGCAGCAGGTGAAGAAGCACGCGGAGGACGGCGCCTGCACCCCGCGCCAGATAGCCTCGGCCTGCAAGGCGGGCACCGACTGCGGTTCGTGTGTACGCCGGATCCAGGCGCTGCTGGGCCGGGGCGCTTGCCCCCGCCGTGAGCTGGCCGAGCAGGGTCGGCCGGTGCTCGCCGAACTGGAAGAGCTGGAAGAGGCCGCCTAGCGGCTCCGCTCAGCTCGGCTGCTCGATCTGCTGGGCGATGTAGAGCGCCTCACCGAGCTTGTCGATGAGCTCCAGCTGGGTGTCCAGATAGTCGATGTGGTGCTCCTCGTCCTCCAGGATCGACTCGAAGATGTTCGCGGACGTGATGTCGCCCTTGGTGCGCATCACCTCGATCCCGCGCTTGAGGCGGTCGATCGCCTCCACCTCCACCTGCCGGTCCGCCTGGAACATCTCGGTGACCGTCTGGCCGACCCGGACATGGAAGAGCCGCTGATAGTTGGGCAGACCGTCCAGCATCAGGATGCGCTCGGTGATCTTGTCCGCGTGCTTCATCTCGTCGATGGATTCTTCACGCGTGTACTTGGCGAGCTTGGTCCAGCCCTTGTTGTCCTGGATCCGGTAGTGCAGCCAGTACTGGTTGATCGCCGTCAGCTCGCCGGTGAGCTGCTCGTTCAGGAATTCGATGACCTCGGGGTCGCCCTGCATCGCAGAGGCTCCTTCCAGGAGAACGGGGGAACTGGCAGGTTGTGCCGCATCCTCGCACCGGCAACGAAGATCGTCCAGTAAGTCTTCGCTTAGTAAGTAAGTGCATGCTTAGTTTGATTCCTTCGGTTTTGCCCGCTTTGAAGTGAGGCTGGTCAAGTGCACTGCCTCGGGTCTGTCAGGATGGAGACATGGGTCAGCCGGTGGAGAGTGAATCTGGAGGAGCGGTACAGCCGGAGCTCCCGCCGGGGCAGCGCCTGCAGCGCGGCTGGCCGGTCACCCACTACGGGCCGGTCCCCAAGTTCCGCCCCGAGCGCTGGGAGTTCAGGGTCTTCGGCGCCACCGCCGACGGTGAGAAGCACTGCTGGACTCATGAGGAGTTCGCGGCTCTGCCGTACACCACCGTCGTGGCCGATCTGCACTGCGTCACCAAGTTCAGCATGCTCGGCGCCGAGTGGGGCGGGATCCCCGCCCGGACCATTCTGGAGATCGCCCCGCCCGCTCCGGCCGTCACCCATGTGATGGTATGGGCCGAGTACGGCTTCAGCTCGAACCTGCGCCTTGAGGACTTCGCCGCCGAGCGCACCATCTTCGCCACCCACAAGGACGGTGAACTGCTCACCGCGGAACACGGCTTCCCGCTCCGGCTCGTGGTGCCTCATCTGTACGCCTGGAAGGGCCCCAAGTGGGTCCGGGGCGTGGAGTACATGACGGCCGACCGCCGCGGCTTCTGGGAGGAGCGCGGGTACCACAACATCGGCGACCCCTGGAAGGAACAGCGGTACTCCTACCAGGAGGGACCGGGGGACGGGCCCGAGCTGTAGCTTTTGGGTCAGCTGTCCCTGAGCTTCTTCAGGCGCTCCACGTCCGCCGCGTGCCCCTCCTTGCCGCCGGGCGTCTCGATGATCAGCGGTACGCCCTCGGTGGCGGGGTGGGTCATCAGCGCACGGAACGGGTCCTCGCCGATATGTCCTGAGCCAATGTTCTCGTGCCGGTCCCTGTGTGCGCCGACCATATCCTTGGAGTCGTTGGCGTGGATCAGCTTCAGCCGCCCCTCGCCGACGGTGTCCACCAGCAGGTCCAGGGTCTGGTGCATGCCGTTCGGGCCGGTCAGGTCGTGTCCGGCGGCGAAGATGTGGCAGGTGTCCAGGCAGACGCCCAGCTTCGGATGGGCGTCCAGCGCCTCGAAGTACGGCCCGAAGTCCCAGGTGCGCGAGCAGAGCGAGGAGCCCTGGCCCGCCGTCGACTCCAGCAGCAGGAACGGATCGTCGTCGTGGGTCAGCTCGTCGAGCAGCGGCAGCATGTACTCGCGCACCTGCCTCAGCGCCACCGAGCGGTCCCGGCCGCCGGTCGCGCTGCCGGTGTGCACGACCACGCCCAGCGCCCCGATCTCCCGCCCGCGCCGCAGCGAGTGGCGCAGCGACTCCACCGACTTCTCCACGGTCACCTCGGTGTGCGAGCCGAAGTTGATCAGGTACGGGGCATGGACGTACGCCGGGATCGACCCGTCCGCGCAGGCCGCGCGGAAGTCCTCGTCCTGCCGCGGGTTTCCGGCGGGCGTGGCCCAGCCGCGCGGGTTGGCGACGAAGACCTGCACGGTCTCGGCCTTGAGGTCACGGGCGTAGGCCAGGCCGACGGAGTTCAGGCCGCCGGCCACGGGGACATGGCCGCCGACGGGGTTGCGGAGCTGTTGGCCGGTCATGTGTGCGTGCGTCCCGTCAGCGGATCTCGATGGTGATCGTCGAGCCCTTGGGCGCGGTGTCGCCGCCCTCCACGGACTGGCTCTTGACCGTGTCGCCGAACAGCCCCAGCAGCCCGCGGTCCTCGTCGACCTCGAAGCCCGCGGCCTCCAGCTCGGCCTTGGCGTCGTCGACGTTGTCGCCGACCACGTCCGGGACCTCGACCATCTCCGGGCCCTTGGACAGCGTCAGCGTCACCGTGTCGCCCACGACGGCCTGGGTGTCGGCCTCCGGGGTCTGCTGGGCGACCCCGCCCTTGTCGACCTCGGACGAGGTGACCTCCTCCGAGGCGACCCGCACCTTCAGGCCCGCCTCCGCCAGCTCGGCCCTGGCGTCCTCCAGGCTCTCACCGGTGACGTCCGGGACGTCGACCGGGCGGCCCTTGCTGACGATCAGCGCGACGGCGGAGCCCGAGCGGCGCTCGGTGCCGGCCGTGGGGTTCGTGGACATCACGGAGCCCCTGGCCACGGAGTCGCTGAACTCCCGGGTCACCATGCCCGGCTCCAGGCCCGCCTCCTTGATCAGCTCCTTCGCCTTGTCCAGGCGGTAGCCCTCCAGGTCGGGGACCTTCACGACCTCCGGGCCCTTGGAGATCACCAGGTTCACCGAGTCGTTGTGCCGGATGCGGCTGCCGACGGCCGGGTCGGTGCTGATGACCTGGCCGCGCTTGACGGTGTCGCTGAAGGCGCGCTCGACCTTGCCGACCTCAAGACCGGCATCCTCAAGACGGTCCTCGGCCTTCGCCTCGGTCTGGGTCAGCAGTGCGGGGACGCGGGTGAACTGGCCGGAGTTGATGTACCAGACGCCGGCGCCGACGCCGAGGACGAGCAGAACGGCGACGACGAGGGCGAGGGGACCGCGCCCGGGCACCCGGCGTCTTGTGGGCGGTGGCGGTGGCGGGGTCTCGAAGCGGCTCGTGCGGTGGAAGCGGGCCTGGTCGTCCTCGTCCTCGTCGACCGGCAGGGGGCGTGGGACCGTCAGCGAACGCGGGATCACGCTCGTGCGGTCCTCGGCGCTGTCGTGCTCGGCGGAGAGCGCCTGCGGGGGCATCGCGTCCAGCTGGTCCGCGGTGAGCGCGGCCCGGGTGTCGCGGGCCTCGGCGAGCAGGGCGACCGCGTCGTGCGGACGGACGTCGGGGGTGCGCGCGGTGGCCGAGGCGACCAGGGCGTCCAGCTCGTACGCCAGCCCCGGCACGGCGGCCGAGGGCGGCGGGACGTCCTCGTGCAGATGCTTGTAGAGCACGATCGCGGGGGCGTCCCCGTCGTGCGGCTTGTCGCCGGTGAGCATCTCGTACAGGACGACACCACACGCGTATACGTCGACGCGGGCGTCGGCGGCGCCCGGCTGTTCGATCTGCTCGGGCGCGAGGTAGGAGACGGTGCCGAGGACGGCACCGGTGGTGCTGGTGACGGAGTCCACGGAGCGCACGAGCCCGAAGTCGGCGACCTTGACCCGCCCGTCGTCCCCTATGAGCACGTTCTCCGGCTTCATGTCCCGGTGCACGAACCCGGCGCGGTGCGCGGCGCCGAGCGCGGCCAGCACCGGCTCCAGGATGTCCAGGGCGGCACGGGGCTGGAGCGCCCCGCGGTCGCGCAGCACGTCACGCAGGGTGCAGCCGGCGACGTACTCCATGGCGAGATAGACGTACGCCCCGTCGGTCCCCTGATCGAAGACCTGCACGACGTTGGGGTGCGCGAGCCGGGCGACGGACTTGGCCTCCCGGATGAACCGCTCCACGAAGGTCCGGTCGGCCGCGAGTCCCGGGTGCATCACCTTCAGCGCGAGCACACGGTCGAGCCGGGTGTCCACTGCCCGATAAACCGTGGCCATCCCACCGACGGCGATCCGCGCCTCGACGCGATAACGGCCGTCGAGCACCTGCCCGACCAGCGGGTCCTGAAGGGTCGTATCCACGCAGGCGAGTGTACGAGCAGCGACTGACACGACCGCCGCTCAGCCCGAGTTCGGGGCGGTACTGAAGCCGACCTGTGACGCAACCCACGCGGTCGTTCAGAAGGCTGGACGCTCCGGATCCAGCACGGCCATCCCGTCCACCGGAGAAGACGCCTCCGCGAAGTGCCTCCGAGGGATCCGGCCCGCCCGGTACGCCAGCCGGCCCGCGTCCACCGCGTGGCGCATCGCGTCGGCCATGAGCACCGGCTCCTTCGCCCGCGTCACCGCCGAGGCGAGCATCACACCCGCGCACCCCAGCTCCATCGCCAGCGCCGCGTCCGAGGCCGTACCGGCCCCGGCGTCCAGGATCACCGGCACACGCGCGTGCTCCACGATCAGCTGGAAGTTGTGCGGGTTGCGGATCCCGAGCCCGGAGCCGATCGGAGAGCCCAGCGGCATGATCGCCGCGCACCCGACGTCCTCCAGCCTGCGGGCCAGCACCGGGTCGTCGTTCGTGTACGGCAGCACTGTGAAGCCGTCGTCCACCAGCGTCTCCGCCGCGTCCAGCAGCTCGATCGGATCCGGCAGCAGCGTCCGCTCGTCGGCGATGACCTCCAGCTTGATCAGATCCGTGCCGAGCGCCTCGCGCGCGAGGCGGGCCGTCAGCACTGCTTCCCCCGCCGTGAAGCACCCCGCCGTGTTCGGCAGCACCCGGATGCCCAGCTTCTCCAGCACCGACAGCACCGAGCCGTGCACCGAGGCGTCCACCCGCCGCATCGCGACCGTCGTCAGCTCCGTCCCGGACGCGACCAGCGCCCGCTCCAGCACCTCCAGGGAGGGCGCACCGCCCGTCCCCATGATCAGCCGGGACGAGAAGGACGTACCGCCGAGGACAAAGGGATCGTCGGCCATGGGTCAGCCTCCTTGGACGGCGGTGAGGACCTCGACCCGGTCCCCCTCGGAGAGGGACGTCGAGGACCACTGCGCGCGCGGGACGACGGTTTCGTTGAGCGCGGCGGCCACTCCGGAGGGCGCCGCGGTGAGGGACTTCACGAGCGTGTCGAGAGCCGTGCCCGGCTCGATCCGCCGACGCTCGCCGTTGACCGAGACGTTCATACGGGCTGCTCCGTGAGTGCGAACCGCTTCGGGCTGAACGGACGGGCCATGTCCGGGAGTTCACCGGTGACCAGGGCATGCGCGAGGGCGTCACCGGTGACCGGGGTCAGCAGCACGCCGTTGCGGTAGTGCCCGGTCGCCAGCAGCAGCCCTTCGAGTTCGGTCGGGCCCAGCAGCGGCGCGTTGTCGGGGGACCCGGGGCGCAGCCCCGCGCGGGTCTCCGTGAGCGGCAGCTCGGTGATGCCCGGCATCAGCTCGTGCGCGTCGCGCAGCAGCTCGTACACGCCTCCCGCGGTCACCGTCGTGTCCCAGCCCTGCTCCTCGCTGGTGGCCCCGACGACCAGCTCGCCGTTCTCCCGCGGCACCAGGTAGACCTGGCTGCCGCGCACCACCGCACGCACGGTCCGGCTCAGGAACGGCGCCTGCCGTTTCGGCACGGTCAGCCGCAGCACCTGTCCCTTCACGGGCCGTACGGGCGGCAGTACGTCCTCCGGGACGCCCGCGAGCCGCCCGCTGAGGCTGCCGGCCGCGAGCACCACCTGCCCGGCGCCGAGGGCGGTGCCGTCGTCGGTCACACACCCCGCGGCCCGCCCCTGGACGACGGACAGCGCGGACGCCCACGCCCGGTGGAAGACCACGCCCGCCCGCTCGCAGGCCGTCACCAGCGCCCGTGCGAGGCGCCGCGGGTCGATCTGGTGGTCGCCGTCCACCCGGAGCCCGCCGCGCACGCTCGGCGCGAGCATCGGCTCGAGGCGCCGGCAGTCCCGCCCGGAGAGCCACTCGGAGTCGAGCCCCGACTCCCGTTGCAGCGCGTGCAGTTCACGCAGGTGCGCCCGGTCGTCGGCGTCCAGCGCGACCGCGAGGGTGCCGCACTGCCGGTAACCGAGGTCCTGTCCGGTGAGGTCGGTGAGCTCGGCCGCGAACTCGGGGTAGCGGCGTGCCGAGGCCAGATTCAGGCCGAGCAGCGTCTGCTCGCCGTAGTGCAGTTCCGTGACGGCGGCCAGCATGCCGGCCGCCACCTGGGCGGCGCCGCCGCCCGGTTCGGGGTCGACCACGGCCGTGGCGAACCCGCGTTGTGCGGCCCGCCACGCCGTGACCAGGCCGATGATTCCGCCCCCGAGGACGAGGACGTCTGAAGAACGCGTAGGCGACATGGGCGTCCAGCCCCTCCCTTCGCCGGCATGACCCGGATCAGGTTCGTACGGTCGGAGGCCGCCAGCCTCCCTCTCAGCCCGGTGCGTCCGGGCTCCCGCGAGTATTTTTTGTGCTGGGGGTCCGGGGGTCGCCCCCCGGGAAATGCAGCACGCTGGCCACCCTAGCCCGTGGTTCCACGCCTCTGTAAGGGAGCCTTGTCCCATGCCCGTCTCGCTCGACGGCCTCGTCCTCGCCCCTGTCGCCGACCAGGCCCCAGGTCAGGTGGGTACGCGGACCCGCTTCACGTACCACGAGAAGGACGGCGAGATCTGGGCCGACTACGCGGGCGGCGATGTCGTACGCGGACATCTGGTGGGTACCCGGGAGGGCGACCGGCTGGACTTCCGGTACGTGCAGCTCAAGCGGGACGGCAGCACGTCGTCCGGGCACTGTGTGTCGACGGTCGTGGAGCTGCCCGACGGGCGGGTGCGCCTGGAGGAGACCTGGGAGTGGGAGTCCCAGCCGGGCAACGGGACCAGCGTTGTGGAGCAGGTCACGCGGCACGACGGCTGACTGACAAATTGTCAGTTGTCTATGGTGATCTATTGACGGAGCTGCGCCGAACGTGCTGCTACCAGCGGTTTTGCCGCCGGTAGCAGCGTTGCTCAGGCCGCCTGGGCCGTCTCTGGGCCGTCGTGAGCTTTCCCGGCCGCTTCGTACATGCCGTCCACGGCTGACCGGGTGCGGCTTTCGCTGCTCGGCATGAGGTGCGTGTAGACCTTCAGCGTGAATCCCGGATCACTGTGCCCGAGGTACTGGCTCAGGGCCTTGATGCTCTCTCCCGCGTCCAGCAGCACGGAGGCGTAGAAGTGCCTCAGCGCGTGCATGCCGTCCTCGCGGGACGCTTGGGCCCGCTTGCCCCGCTCAGGCTTAGGGATGACCCCTGCGGCCACGAGAGCAGGCTTCCAGACGCTGAGGTTGAAGGCGTTCCGGTGCAATGCCGAACCGTCCTCGTTGGTGAAGATCAGTTTCTTCGTCACCAGGGGGCCGTCCAGAGTGCGCCACGGCAGGGTGACATCCACGGGCGGGAATCGCTTGATGTGGGCAGCAAGGGCGGTGCTGACCTCCTGGGGGAGAGGTGCGTCACGCACCTTTCCGCCCTTCGGCGGTGCGAAGACCAGATTCTTGTTGATCGGCTTCACCTGGTAACCCACGTGCAGCCAACCCGTAAGGAAGTCCACCTCATCGACCGGCAGGCCGAAGATCTCGCCCTGCCGCAACCCGCAGCCTCCCCCGACGTCGACGGTTGCCCGGAAGCGTTCCGGGAGCGCTGCACGCATGGCGAACACACGGTCCACACTCCACGGCCGTACGCGGCCAGCGGCGGCCTTGGGGGCCCTGACCGACCCGGCGCGGCAGGGGTTCCGAGCAATGAGGCGATCATCCACGGCGGCCCTGAAGACGGACGAGACGTTGCCGAAGATGGCCCGTCGGTACGACGTGGCCAACCTAGACGATTCGAGAGTGTGGGACCACACTCGGATGTGCTCGGGATGGAACGAGCCGAGCGGGCGGGAGCCGATGTGCGGGAAGGCGTGCAGGCGTAGCCGCGTCCCGATGGTCGTGCGGGTTGCCACGTCCGTGGTCTGGGCTGCGATCCAGCGTTCTGCGTACTGCTGGAACGTGGTCCGGCTGGCGCGCGGGTCGATGTACTGGCCGCGCGTCATGTCGGCTTCAATCTGCGAGAGCCACTTCTCAGCGATGCGCTTCTGTCCATCAGGGAAGCTCTTGGACTTCTCGGTGCCGTCGGGGCTGACGTAGCGGGCCCGGTAGCGCAGGCCGGTCCCGTGGCGGTCGGCCTTGACGCGGACGGCCTTGCCGTTGGCGTCGGTCTCGGTCTTGTACCAGCGGTCTTGGATGTGGCCAGCCATGTGGGCTGACCTCCCTTCTCGGTAGCAGGGGGCGCTGCGGGGTCTGGTGGCGTCCGTCCGGCCGGTTTTGGGGTGTGCTGGGCCAGGCCCGCTACTTGCTAGGGGCCTGATCACTCGGGGTTTGGGGTGTTAGCGGGGGTGCTACCGGTAGCGGGTGGGGCCGCTACCGGTAGCAGCGCCGGGCGGTGCTTCAGGGAGGCTGAGACAGGGGGTATCGGGTGCCTTCAGGAGGGGGTTTTCGGGGGGTGCTGGCGCGTGCCTCCCTGCCTCCCTGAAGGGCCATTTGCGCTGATCAGGTAGAGGGATGTGGGCCAGGGAGAAAGGCAGGGAGTTCTCCCTGCCTCCCTGAGTCGGCGGGCCGTTCCTCCCTGCCGCGCGCGGTGTTCGCTGGGCCCCCGGCGGGGAGGCAGGGACGGGGGCTCCGAGGGGCTTCCCGGGGCGGTTTTCGGAGTGCTTCCGGCGGTGCCTCCCCGCCTCCCCGAAGCACGGTTTGCGCTGTTCAGTGCGGGGGATGCGGGCCGGGGAGGTGCTTGGGGAGTTCTCCCCGCTTCCCCGGCCCGGTGGGTGTTGCCTCCCCTGCCGCGCGGCGCGCGGTTCGTGCCGCGCAGTTGCCGCGCGCCGCGCGCTCAGGCCGCATCGTCCAGGGCGGTGCGTTCGGCCTCCCACGCCTGCACGGCGGCCGGGTTGAAGCGGATGTAGCGGCCGACGCGGAAGCCGGGCGGGCCGATGCGCTTGCGGCGCCACTGGTAAACGGTCTCGACGCTCGGGAGGCTGAACATGGTGACCAGGTCTTCGGGGGTCAGGTAGCGGTCCGGGAGGCCGCCGCGCAGGAGGGCGCGCGGGTCGGTGGGTTCTTCGGTGGCCATGGTTTTGGTGACTCCTCGTGTCCGTCGGGGCGGTGTGTGGGAGTGGTGCCGGTTGCCGTCCTAGAGAGTTGGTGTATTTCAGCGTCCGCAGCTTCCTAGCGTCCGCACGGCCGCGTTATCGCAGGTCAGTGGGGGTGAGGTGTGCGGACGCTAGTGCGGACGCTGCGGACGCTGGACGGCTGTAGCGTCCGCAGCTTCGACGTGTCCGGGCCGCTGGTGTGCGGCCCGGCCCGGCGGGCCTTCCGACTACGTCAGTGCTGTTCAGGCGGGGTTCTGCCGTGCCCCGTGGGGGCCACCTCCGGCCAGAGAGAGGCTTGTTCGGGTGCGGGCGCTGATGCGTCGTCATCGGGTGCGCGGGTCAGCGTGAGTAGCTTGTGCCGGGTCCGGTCACGGCTACGCTGCGTGTCGTCCACCATGATCCCGATGGACCGCAGCAGCGGGGCGAGCCGCTTGACCCGGCCGCCCGCGCGAGTGGGATCCACGGGCCAGTTCTTCGGCCGGACCGGCGGCGCGGGCAGCGCCTCCAATAGCTGCCCGGCGGTGCCTTGCCAGGTTCCCGCCTGCTCCACCAGGTGGGCGATGGCCATCGCGAACAGGTCGCCCTCCAGCGCGTCACTGGCGACGTTCTCCGACGTGGCGAGGTAGTCGCTAAGGGTGTTCCAACCCTGCGTCTGGTCAACGGCAGCCAGCACGCGGGCGAAGTCGGCCATGCGCGGCATCGACTCCAGCCGCACCCCGGGCAGCACCGCGAGCACGCAGGCCAGCACGTCGAATAGGGCCCCAAGCACGGCAGGCCGTACCGCCTCAAAAGTGGCGTCCAACTCCTCTTCGGAGCGGCGGTGTCCGGAGTCGATGAGCTGCAAGTCCAGCAACAGGACCCGTTCGGCGAGGTCGCCCGCGAGAGCTCCCGCGTCGATGGTGGTCATGGCGAGCACCCGCTTGAAGGTGAGCACCACCACGTCGTCATCGGTGTACAGGGCGCGGTCTACGACTCCGTCACCGGTCACGGCCTTGCACAGGGTGTCCGACAGCCACGGCGGGATGGTGGAGACGTTGTCCAGGCACAGCGCCCATGAGCTGAACGCCTGCCGCGACCACGCCTTTTCGTCGCGGGGCTGGCTGCGCTTGGCGGCCGGAGAGGGGTCGATGAGGTTGATGAACATCTGCGCGGCCTTGGACTTGCCCGTGCCCTGCTCGCCCTTGCAGACCAGCGCCGGGTGCGGGATGTCCGGGATCCAGGCCGCCACGAGCCACGCCACGAGCTGGTGGAACGACGGCTGGTCCATGTTCAGCAGCGCGTGCAGCTTGGCCAGTCCGTCACCGTCCAGGACGGGGGCGGGCATCGGGGCCATGGCTCCGGAGCGGCGGAAGAGCACCGGAGCGCGATCGACCACGTTCCAGCCGGTCGCGGTGACCACGACCGCGCGGCCGTCGGCGCTGCCGAGGTCGATCACGATTGCGCCGGCGGGGTCACGCCCCACCCGCAGGTGCACAGGTTCCGGGTCGTCGTCTTCCGCGATGCCTTCCAGGACGGTCATGGCGTCCGCGAGTGCGGACTGTGAGGCCACCTCGCCGGGGTAGGCGTCGGCGAACTGCCGGGCAAGACGCTGGCGTAGTCCG
The DNA here is from genome assembly GCF_014257025.1 of Streptomyces cupreus. Lineage (GTDB taxonomy): Bacteria > Actinomycetota > Actinomycetes > Streptomycetales > Streptomycetaceae > Streptomyces > Streptomyces cupreus. The sequence continues at coordinate 59,095 of NZ_JACMSF010000026.1, read as the reverse complement.
CCCTTGTTCCGCAGCGGCAGCGCGATGTTCGGACCCTCGATGGCGACCGCGTACGGGCGGCCGTCGGGCGACATCACGAACCGGTAATGCTCGCGCGCCATGGCCACGATCCGGGCAGCGGCGGGAGGCTTCTTGCCCCCGTCGTCGGCGCTGTGGTCGGGTCGGCGTCCGGCAGATCGGGTCGGGTCGACCGTGGGTCGACTCTTGCGGTGCGTGCGGGTGTTCACGGAGTCGGCCGACTCGTTCACGGTGGTGTTCATCGCGTTCACGGGCCGGGTCGATCCGTTCACGCGGCCGTTCATCGTGCTCACGCGGACACCGCCTCTCCGGTCGGGCCTACGCACGTGCGCACCGGTCGGGGCGCGCGTAGGCAGTCGGGCTGCACGATCGACCGCGAGGGAGCGTGACCGGTCGATTCGTGCAGGTTGGGGGTAGACCGCTCGCCGGTCGGGTCGGCCGTGTCGGCGGGTGTGACGGGGGTCGTCACGCTGGTCAGAGCCGACTCGTGAACAGCGGCGAGTCGGGCCAACAGGGGCCAGTCGTCCCGGCGGACGATCGGCTGAGTCGGGTCGGCCCATGCCAGCAACACCAGGGCGAGCGAGAGCGGGAGCCGGGCGGCCTTGGTCTGGTTGCAGTCGGCGCACGCCAGCAGGAGTGAGGTGACCGACCATGAACGCCACAGCGACTGCGGGGCGATGTGGTCGAGGGTGGCGTCCTTCAGGTCGGTGAACGGACGACGGCAGTACGCGCAGCGCTGCCCGTGGCGGCGCGCGAGCTGTTCTTTGCGCACGCGCCGCCGCGCGGAGTTGAGGGGGTGGCCGCGCCTCATGCCGCCTGCTCCATGTCATCGGCGGTCAGCGAGCGCAGCGCAGTCGCGCACGCACCCAGCACCGGAAGCACCTGGTAGCGCGGGACGTCCAGCCGCCGGGCAACCTCGGTGATGTTCAGGTCCTGGCCCACATGCAGCAGCAGGGCCCGACGCGAGATCTCGTCCATGCGCAGCAGGGCCGCACGCTGTGCCGCGCTCATGCGCGCCAGCTCCTCGCGCTCCCACCGCGGCAGCGACTCCAGCGGCACCGGGTCAGCCGACAACACGGGGTTCTCGATCTGGATCAGCAGCAGGGCCGTTTCCACGAGCCGGTTGGCGGTCGGGTAGCTGACCCCGACGCGTTCGGCCACCCGCCGCATGGGCATGCCCTCCAGGCGCAGCAGCAGCGCCGTCCGCTCCCGCTCCGGCAGCTTGGACACCATGGCGTCGAGGTAGGCGGGCAGCGTCGTACGCGCACAGCCACTGGACAGCACCGGGCACAGGGTGTTGCAGGTCACCGGGTCGGTCCAGTCGACCGGGAACTCCGATGTGGACCCACGGCGGAAGTACTGGTGAACCTCCGTCTTGACCCGGCCGAACAGGAAGATCCGGCGGTCGTCTTCGCTCAGTTCGTCGGCTGCCATGAGCGGCTTGGTGGTCTCCCTGGCGACGGCCACCCACACGTCCTGCGCGATGTCGTCGGCCAGCTCCCGTGCCTGGAGACGGTCCATGCCGTAGTTCATCAGCTTGCGGGCCGCGTATCGCTCCAGGCGGCCCCCGCCGAACTCCGCGTACAGCTCAGCCAGCCGCTCCGACTGCTTGGGCGTGAGAGCGATGATCTCGCCCCGCTCCAGCTTCCGCCCCCCCGGGCCATTGCCCCGAGACGCGGTCTGCTCGGCCCTACGTTCCGTCTTGGTTCCAGGCATGATGGATTTGCCCCTTCGAGGGTCGGGGAGCGGCTGACTGCTTGGCGGTAGGTGGCCGCTCCTTGCTGTGTCGGGCCATGGCGACGTATGCGCGTCATGGCCCGCCTTGCGTTCCAATCTGGTGCGCACCAGTAGATTGGCATCTGGTGCGCACCAGATGCAAGGGGGTGTGCGCAGAATCCGTGAGGTCCGCGGTTGCTGCATGCTTCGAGGGAACGCCCGAGAAGGGGTGTGTCGGTAGCCAACAGGCCTTAATGGCCGGGGTGTTAAGACTGGTGTTAACCCCTTCCGACCTGCGGGATTTGGTGCATGCTGGTGTGAAGTCCGAACGGCCTAGCGACTGGGGGCGGTATGCGTGAGTGAACGGCTGAGGGAAGCTCGAAATGCTCGCGGTTGGTCTCAGGAACGTCTCGTGCGGGAGATCGAGCGATACGCCCGCCAGCACGCGCTTGACGTCCCGACGACCGCGAGCCTCCGCGTCTACGTCTCTGAGTGGGAGAACGGCAGGCGCAAGATCTCAGCGCGGTTCACAGCGATCCTCCGGCCTCTTCTTGGGCTCACTGATGGGGAGTTGCTCGGGGAGATGCAGACGGCCGGGCCGCCGCTGGTAGGCGGCTACGACGAGCTGATCAGCCGAATCGATTCGGCCGGGAGCGTCGGCCTCAGCATGGTGAAGACCTTCACTGATCAAACCGAGTTGTTCCGCACGATGGACAGGCAGATGGGGGCCGCTTCCCTCGTCGACCAGATGACGGGCCATCTGGCCCGGCTCGAAGATGCGCTCACGTTCGCTGTCCTCCCCGACACCCGCCGGCCGGTTGCTCAGGCGCTGGCTGCCGCCGCGACGCTCGCGGCCTGGCAGGCCCTGGACGCGGGGGCCGTCGAACGGGCTTGGCGAAACTACGAGTTGGGCAAGCGGGCGGCGCAGGAAGCCGGAGAGCCCATGTACCTTGCGCACGCCATGGCGGAACAGGCGTACGTGCTCGGCGAGGCGGGGCGGCCGGAACTGGCCGTGGCGCTCGTGCGCGACGCTCGCAGGGCAGCAGACGGCCACGTGTCGCCCCGCCTTCAAGCGTGGCTGTACGCGGCCGAAGCGGAGCTGTGCGCCAAGGCCGGGCCCGAACTGGCCGACGACTGCCGCCGGGCTCTGGACATGGCCGCGTCCGTGCTCCCGCCCGGCGATGACGCCAGGGACCCAGACATGTTGAGCATCTTCCTGAACGGCTCGCACCTGGCTCGCTGGCGGGGCAACGCCCTTGCGATGCTTGGGGACGACGACGCGGTGGGCAGCCTCTACCAGGCGCTTGACTCGCTCGATTCCACGTTCGTGCGCGCCGAATCCGGGCTGAGGTGCGACCTTGCCCAAGCGCACTTGGCGCGCGGCGAGTACGGCCAGGCGCAAGAACACCTGCGGACTGCGCGCCTACTGGCGAGCCGCACCGGATCGGCGCGGCATCGCCGTAGGATCGATCAACTCACGCAGAGGCTGTAGACGCGTTCGTCCTGTTCGCGAGCACGTGCAGCAGGGCAACGAGGGTGCCGGACCCCATGAGCTGACCGCGCCCCATCAGGTCGGGGATGTCGGCGAGCGGTACCCACTCGACGCGGCCCGCTTCCTCCGTGTCCGTCGGCTCGCCTACGTGCTCGGCACTGTGCGCTACGAAGATCTCGTGCGGCGAGTCCACCATCCCGACCATGGGCTGATAGGTGACGACGTGGTCAAGGTTGGCAGGGCGCCAGCCTGTCTCTTCCTCAACCTCCCGCGCGGCACACGCGCGGGCATCTTCGTCCGCGTCGACGATGCCGCCAGGGAGCTCCCAGCCCCACTGGTCCGGCACGAAGCGGTAGCGCCACAGCATGAGCACACGGTCTTGGTCGTCCAGCACGGCCGTGATTGCGACGTGCTGTAGCCGCACCACGTGGTGTTCAAAGCGCTTCACGCCCGGGGGCTCGACGTCGACCAGGTCGAGCCGGACCCAGCGGTTGTCATACACGGGCCGCTCGCCGTAGATCTGCCACGGTTCCAGCTCTCCCGAGCTGGCGCCCATGCGTCGCTGAGTGGGGGAGGACGCCGGCACTCGGTACGAACTCCGGCCGTGCACCTCCAGCACGCCTTCCGCTACGAGTCGAGCTAGCACCTGCCTCAGGGCGGTGCGGCCGATGTCGAGTTCCTCCGTCAGCGTGCGCTCAGACGGCATCTTGTCGCCCGGCGAGAACTTCCCCCCTCCGACCCACTCACGGATCGTGCGCTCCACCCGAGCCGTCTTGGTTTCTGCCATTCCCGCAGCACGCTCCCCATTCGTTGGCTGGTGCACACCAGCGTAGTCAGTTGGTGTCCTCCCCTGTGGGGGCCACCTTCAAGAGTCTTCAAGGCGTAGTACGGAGCGGCCTACGGCCGCGCGACCTTTGGCAGCTCGCTGCGCTCGCGCGCGACAGCCGTCGGAGCTCCCAAGCGCCATCGCGCGCTTCCGGCGGGCTCGTTGCCGCGCAAGAGACCACCCGGCGCGGGGTGTCTCTTCGGCGTTCTGGATGAGTCAGCGTCCGCAGCGTCCGCAACCTGCCCCCATCTAAGAGTCGCTCTGACCTGCGGAAACGCGCTACTAGTAACAGAGCGTGCCCGGACGCTGCGGACGCTAGCGGACGCTAAACATTTTGTTTAGCGTCCGCAGGAACAGTGCAGGTCGGAAGGGGTGGACGCCGCCCGGCGGACGCTGCGGACGCTATTTCCCCTCAACTCTCCAGTAAGAGAGTGAAGGACGGCTCTTCAGGTGAGGGCTCGCGGTGCGCACGGTTGCCTGTCCCCCTCTGAAGAGCCGTGGTGAGCCGCATAGAGCGGGAGGGCCCAGCGACACTCACCCACGTCTGCCGCCCCCCTTGGAAGGCCCCCGGACGGCATTCCAGGCGGGCGGGCAGGTCCGTCGCCCGCTCCTGGATTGCCGTCCTCGCGTACAAGCAAGAGGAGCACCACGGCGCCGCGGGGGGTGCTCCTCTTGCTTGTACGCGCCTTGCATTCGGCCGTCATCCCGCCCGATTTAGGGTGGTTGCAGCCGTCGGATGCATCGACAAGGCCGGTTGACCCCCTGCAACCGCCTCTGACCTGTGGGTTTCTCAGTTTCCACGGTTTCCGGGGAGGGGTCCCAATGCGCACGCGCGCGTACGGAGGCGGAAACTGCCGTCCCACGGCGCCTCCGTGAGGCCATTGGCGGCCGTTCGCCATCCCAAGGGTCTTCCACCCCTCGCGAGGGGGGCCAGGCACTCTGAGGGGCGTTCACGGCCTTCGCCCACACGGCGGTCGCCGCGCGAGCGCAGCGAGCTGCCAAGGGACGTGCGGCCGTAGGCCGTTCCTTCCTGCTCTTCCTCCCCCGACGCACTGGCAGCCTGCTGGCACCCCCCACTTGTCGCTTGTCGCTTGTCGCTTGTCGTGAGGAGGTAGGGCCGCACTGCGCGGGAGTCGAAACAGGCTCTGACCTGCGAGCCGACAAGCGACAAGACAAGCGACAAGCGACAAGCCTCCCAGGCCCGATAGCGATCCGGCCGGCGCCCCTCTCAGAAGCGCCGAACGGCACGATTCCGGGGTCTGCCCAGATAGCTCGCTAACCGCTAACGTGCTGGTCACGAGCGACTTTGGTCGCTAGCGGGGTCGCTAACGTTAGCGCTCCCTGCCGCTAGCGCTAGCGGCAGATCGGGCCCTGGCCCGGGCCGTCTGTGGGCCGTCCGAGGGCGGCCAGCGACGACAGACAACGACAGACGACGAGTGCTTCATCCCTGGTTGCGGGGGCATTGGGTACCCCATGTGCAGGTAGGCGAGACGTGTCACGAGTCTATGGTGATCAGGTGAGCGAGCAGACGACGACGTCGCGGCGGGTGGTGGTGGTCGGCGCGGGCATGGCCGGCGTGCAGACCGCGGTCGCCCTGCGGGAACAGGGCTTCACGGGCACGGTGCGGGTGATCGGCGCCGAGCCCCACCAGCCCTACGACCGCCCCCCGCTGTCCAAGGCCGTCCTGCTCGGCAAGGCCGAGGGATCCGCCTTCGACGTGGACTTCGAGGCGCTCGGCATCGAACTCGACCTCGGCCGCGAGGTGCTGGGCGTGCGCCCCGCCGACCATGAGCTGGACACCGCCGAAGGCCCGGTCCCGTACGACGTCCTGGTCCTCGCCACCGGTGCCGAACCGATCCGGCTGCCGGGCGCCGAGGGCGTGCCCGGAGTGCATCTGCTGCGCACCCTGGACGACGCCGAGCGGCTGCGGCCCGTGCTCGCCCGGCAGCACGACATCGTGGTCGTCGGCGCGGGCTGGATCGGCGCCGAGTTCGCCACCGCCGCGCGCGAGGCGGGCTGCTCGGTGACGGTCGTCGAGGCCGCGGACCGGCCGCTCGCGGGCGCGCTGCCCGCCGAGGTGGCCGCGCCGATGACCGCCTGGTACGCCGACAGCGGGGCCGAACTGCGCACCCACGCGCGCGTGGCGCGCGTCGAGCCCGGCGCGGTCGTCCTCGACGACGGCTCGCGGCTGCCCGCGGACGCCGTCGTGGTCGGCATCGGCGCCCGTCCCGCCACCGCCTGGCTGGCCGGCTCCGGCATCGAGCTCGGCGCGCACGGCGAAGTGGTGGCCGACGACCATCTGCGCACCTCCGCGCCCGACGTCTGGGCGGTCGGCGACTGCGCCTCCTTCCCCTCCGACCGGTACGGCGAGCGACTCCTCGTCCACCACTGGGACAACGCCCTGCAGGGCCCGCGCACGGTCGCCGCCGACATCATCGGCGAGGCCCCCGTGGTCTACGACCCGGTCCCGTACTTCTGGTCCGAGCAGTTCGGCCGCTTCGTCCAGTACGCCGGCCATCACGCCTCGGCCGACACCACCCTGTGGCGCGGCGACCCGACCGGCCCCGCCTGGACGGTCTGCTGGCTCCGCGAGGGCCGCCTGATCGCCCTGCTGGCGGTGGGCCGGCCCCGGGACCTGGCGCAGGGGCGGCGGCTGATCGAGGCGGGGGCGCGGATGGACCCGACGCTGCTGACGGACCCGGCGCGGCCCCTGAAGGCGGCGACGGTATAGCCCCTGGTCGGACGGGCCTGGCTTCCTGATGTCAGTGCGGGATGGCAGGCTTGTCCTGTGACCGAGATTGACGCAAAGATCGATGCTCTCGTCCCCGCCTGGCTCACCCTCCCCGACATCGCCGAACAGCTCGGCGTCGAGGTGACACGTGTGCGGCAGCTGGTCAAGGAGGGCCAGCTCATCGCCGTACGCCGTGGTGAGAACCGCGCGCTGCACGTCCCCGCCGCCTTCATCGACGGAGACAAGGTCGTCAAGGGCCTGTCCGGGACCCTGACGCTGCTGCGGGACGACGGCTTCACCGACGAAGAGATGCTGGAGTGGCTCTTCACCCCCGACGAGAGCCTGCCCGGCACCCCCGCGCAGGCCCTGAGCGAGAATCGCGGCACGGAGGTGAAGCGCCGCGCCCAGGCGCTCGCCGTCTGAACCGATCAACAGTCCCGGTGTACGGGCCGCGGGGCGCCCGGGGCCCGTACACCACCGATCACGGGGGAACACGTATGCCCGCCACCGCACGCGAGCGTCTCTCCGACGCCCGGTTGTACCTCTGCACGGACGCCCGCAAGCGCCAGGGCGACCTCGCCGAGTTCCTGGACGCGGCCCTGGCGGGCGGTGTCGACATCGTGCAGCTGCGCGACAAGGGCATGGAGGCCGCCGAGGAGCTGGAGCACCTGGCGGTCCTCGCCGACGCCTGCGCGCGCCACGGCAAGCTCCTCGCGGTCAACGACCGCGCGGACGTCGCCCATGCCGTGGGCGCCGACGTCCTGCACCTCGGCCAGGGCGACCTCCCGGTCCCGGCCGCCCGGGCGATCCTCGGCGACGACGTCCTCATCGGCCGCTCCACGCACGCGGACTCCGAGGCCGAGGCTGCCGCCGTCCAGGAGGGCGCGGACTACTTCTGCACCGGCCCGTGCTGGCCCACCCCGACCAAGCCCGGCCGGCATGCCCCCGGCCTGGACCTGGTCCGGCACACCGCCGCCCTCGGCACCGACCGCCCCTGGTTCGCCATCGGCGGCATCGACCTGGGCAACCTCGACGAGGTGCTGGACGCGGGCGCCCGCCGGGTCGTCGTCGTACGGGCGATCACGGAAGCGGACGACCCGGGGGCCGCGGCGGCGGAGTTCACGAAGCGGCTGCGGCAGGCGTAACGGCCCTCGAAGCCCGTATCGGGCCGTCAGCGGACGCCGTTTGTCCACGGACTGGACAACAACCCGACAATTCGGGCAAATGCCAGCCATCTGGTTGGGGGGACCGTCGCCCCCTGACTAACCTTCGGGTATGGCCCTCGGCACCGCATCCACCAGGTCGGACCACGCTCGTACCGTGCGCGAGATGCTCGCGACCGGCAAGACGACGTACTCCTTCGAGTTCTACGCCCCGAAGACCCCGAAGGGCGAGCGGAACCTGTGGAACGCGCTGCGCCGGGTCGAGGCCGTGGCGCCCGACTTCGTCTCCGTGACCTACGGCGCGGGCGGCACCACCCGTGCCGGTACGGTCAAGGCGACCGAGGCCATCGCCTCCGACACCACGCTCACCCCGATCGCCCACCTCACGGCGGTCGACCACTCGGTGGCCGACCTGCGCAACATCATCGGGCAGTACGCCGACGCCGGGATCCGCAACATGCTCGCGCTGCGCGGCGACCCGCCCGGCGACCCCATGGGCGACTGGGTGCCGCACCCGCAGGGCCTGACCTACGCCGCCGACCTCGTCGAACTGATCAAGACGTCCGGCGACTTCTGCGTGGGCGTCGCGGCCTTCCCCGCGATGCACCCGCGCTCCGCGGAGTGGGAGACGGACGTACGGCACTTCGTCGACAAGTGCCGGGCCGGCGCGGACTACGCGATCACCCAGATGTTCTTCGATCCGGAGGACTATCTGCGGCTGCGTGACCGGGTCGACGCGGCCGGCTGTGCGACCCCGATCATCCCCGAGATCATGCCGATCGCCAGCGTGAAGACGCTGGAGCGCATCCCCTCCCTCACCAACGCCGCCTTCCCGGCGGCTCTGAAAGAGCGGATCCTCACAGCAAAAGACGATCCGGCCGCTGTACGCTCCATTGGCATCGAATTCGCCACGGAGTTCTGCGCGCGGCTGCTGGCCGAGGGAGTGCCGGGTCTGCACTTCATCACGCTCAACAACTCCACGGCGACACTGGAGATCTACGAGAACCTGGGCCTGCACCACCCATCGCGGGCCTAGACCGGCCGCACCGCTGTACGACACACTGCGTAACGGCCACTGGGAGAGGGGCGTACATGGGCTGGACGGTCCTCTACATTGCGTTCGGCATCGTCGCGCTGTGGCTGCTCGGTGAGGTGCTGCTGCAGTACAAGGCACGCCTGCGCTGGCGGCTGCTCGCCTTCGTCGGCTTCCTGGGCGTGGTGCTCGGGGTGCTGATGCCGTCCGTGATCGTCATCGGTGTCGGCGCGGCCGCCTTCGCGGTCGGCCAGACCTACGTCACGCTGTCGTTCCGCCGCGGCTTCGCCTCCGGCTGGGCCGTGAACGCTCCGGCGCTGGGCGGCTCCAAGCGCCGCCGCGGTGAGCCCGACTACCAGGACCCGACCCTGGAGGTCTCCGACCTCGAAGCGGGCGAGGGCCACTACGGCGACGAGGGCGGCTACGGCCGCGACAGCGCCGGCTACGGCCAGGACGACGCCTACGACCGCGACGACGTCTTCACGCCCTCACGCCCGGCGGGGCCCTCGGCCGCCGAGACCACCGCGGTCTACGAGCCGCAGCCCATGCCGGAGGACACCGGCTCCTACGGCGTCTACGGCGCCCAGCAGGACCCTTCCTACGCGGCCGCGGCCCAGTCCCAGGACCAGTACGCGACCGCGTCCCAGGGCACGGACCAGGGCTACGGCTACGACGGCTACACCGGTTACGACCAGCAGCAGTACGGCTACGACCCCACCGGTCAGCAGCAGTACGCCGCCTACTCCGACCCGTACATGGGCAACCAGACCTACGGCGGCGGCTCGTACGACGCGGGTTACGGCCAGCAGTACGGGCAGCAGGGCTACGCCCAGGACCAGTACGTCACCGGCACCTACACCGGCGAGACGACCCCGTCCGGCGGGGTGTGGGTCCCGCAGCAGCGCAGCACCGACGACCCCTACGGCGGCGAACTCCCGCCGGAGCAGCAGTACCCGTACCAGAGCGGCCAGGGGCAGCAGGGCGGCGGGTACGACGAGCAGTACCGCTTCTGACTCCTCACTGAGAGCCCCGGAAGTCTGGTCCCTCCACGATCAGCCCGGCGACCAGCGCGCCCGACATGCCCGCGTGGGGGAGACCCCCGCCGGGGTGCGACCAGCCGCCGACGCTGAACAGGCCCGGTATCCGTGTGCTGTTGGCCGGGTACAGGAAGGTCCCCTCGGCCGCGGCCAGCGCGGGCGCGGGCACTGCGCCGCCCTCGGCGCCCGTCTCCGCCTCGGTGTGCACCGGCGTACGGACCTCGCGCCACAGCGTCCGCTCGCGCAGTCCCGGTATCGCGCGCTCGGCGGCCTCGACCATCCGGTCCGCGAAGGAGTCGGCGGCGCCGGGCGCGGTCCAGTCGTACAGCGTCCCTGAGGGCACCGTCGCGGTGAGGACCACCGACTCGTGCTCCTCGTCGGGCCTGAGAGCGGGGTCGTCCGGGCGGTCGACGCGGACCGTCGGCCGCGCGGGCGGCTCACCGAGCCCGAAGGAGTCCAACTCGGCCCTGCGGTCCGGGGCGTGCACCACCGTCCGGTGCGCGGCACCCGCCTCGCGCGCACCACGCAGCGCCAGACAGACCACGACCCGGCCGCCCGCTCCCCCCTCCGGCCGGGGCTCCACGTCCTCCACGCCGTACAGCTCCCGGCCGCGCACCAGCTCGCCCAGCCGCCACGGCCCGGTGCCGACCACGAGATCCGCCTCCGCCACCGTCCCGTCCGCGAGCTCAAGCCCTGCCGCCCGGCCGTCCTTCTCCAGGACCGCGGTCACCTCGGCGCCGAAGTGGAACTCGACCTTCCGAGCCAGGCACCGCTCGTACACCACACGCGCCAGCTCCCGTATGCCGCCGAGGACGTACCAGGTGCCGAAGGCGTGCTCCATGTACGGCAGGACGGCCGCGCTCGCCGGAGCGGCCTCGGGGTCCAGGCCGTACGCGAGCGCGTGGCTCTCCAGCAGAGCGGTCAGCCGGGGATCACGCAGCTCCCAGGCGCCGATCTCGGCGAGGGTGGCGGCCCTGCGGGTGCGCAGCAGGCGCTTGTGCGGGACCGCCGGATAGGGCTCGCGCTCGGCCAGCACCCGCCAGTTGGGCCACAGGGGCTCCTCCAGGAGCGGTCTGCGGCTGCGGTCCCAGGACTCACGGGCCCGGACCAGGAAGTCGCCCCAGCGTCCGCCCGCTCCCGCGCCGAGCGCCTCGTCCAGGGCGGCGACGACTCCCGCGCGCGAGGCGTTCGGCAGCGACACCTCGGTGCCGTCCGCGAAGACATGCCGCGAGGACGGGTCGACCTGGAGCAGCTCGACGCGGTCCTCCAGAGGCTCCTTGCCGGTCTTGACGAACAGATCACGCCAGACGGCGGGCAGCGTCAGCAGACCGGGGCCGGTGTCGAAGGAGAAGCCGTCCCGCTCGAAGCGGCGCACCGCTCCGCCGTACGTCTCCGTACGCTCGTACACCGCCACCCGGTGGCCCGCGACGGCCAGCCGGGCAGCGGCCGCCATCGCGCCCGTCCCGGCGCCGATCACCGCAATCCGTGCCATGTCAGGGACTTTATCCGCCACCACTGACAGTCACGGCGCCGGAGGCCGCCCGGCCTGCCGGCCCCCAGGCCCCCGGGCGAGGGGGAGTACCGACACGGACGCGATCGTGACCAGTGGGCGGCGGGTCGGCGTGGGCCTGCGGGCGCAGGGCTGAGTACGCGTACCTAGGCGGTGAGATGAGTACGCGCGCGGATGGGGGACGACCTGCGTGAACGAGAGAGTGGAGGCACGGAGAAAGGGCACGGCTCCGGCACCGGCGACACGGGGCGCCGGAACGGAGCCGCCCTCGATCCGCTCCTTCCGCCGGCCCGAGCGTCGGCGGAAGCGAGACACGGGGAACCCGGAGGAACGACCGGACGGGGGACCAACGGGGGAAACGGGGGAACGAAGGAAGCGCCGGTTCGCGGTGGCCCGTTGGGGGACATGGCCATCTCGGACCGGCGCTTTCGTGTGCGCGGAAGGCCTCAGCGCCGGCCGCTCACCCGTCCTTGAAGCAGCCGTGACAGCGCCGCGTGCACATCGTCCAGCGAGCGCTCCGGCTGGAAGGACTGCCAGTCCAGGGCGGCCACCAGGACCATGCCGACCAACGCGGCGGCGGTCAGCTGGATGTCGATCTCGTCGCTGAACTCGCCGTTCGCCACACCGTCGCGCAGCACGCCCTCCACCACGGCGACCACGTCCTGCCGCACCACCATGAGCGTGGACTGCCAGGCCCGGTTGGTGCGCCACAGCTCGGCCACGTACAGCTGGGTGAAGGCCGGGTAGGCGGCGATGAAGCCGAGCCCCGCGCGGATCATCGCGTCCAGGGCGTCCACCTTGCTGCCGCCGTCCCGGTCCGTGCGCTCGGCCGCCTCCTTCAGAGAGGCGGCGAGCAGGCCCACGCCGTGCCGCAGCAGCTCCTCGAAGAGGACCGACTTGCTCGCGAAGTTGTAGTAGACCGTGCCCTTCGCGACCCCGGCCCGCTCGGCGATCTCGTCCACCGTGGTGGCGGAGAAGCCCTGCTCGGCGATGAGCGTGACGGCGGCCTCGTAGAGCTTCTGCCGGGTGGCCTCACGGCGGGTGCTGCCGCCCGACGCGGCGCTGCTGCTTTCCATGGCCATGATTGTCCCGCGCGCGGTCACAGGCTCAGCTCCGGGTGCAGCCGGTCGAGGGTCCACACCTGGCGACGGCGCGCCGACAGCGCGGTCAGCGCGAGAGCCCCCGCGGTGAAGGCGACGAGCACCACGCACGCGTGCCAGACCGGTTCGAGGCCGCCGCCCGTGATGAGCCTTCTGAGGGCCTCCACGACATAGCTCATCGGCAGGAAGGGGTGCAGGGCGTTGAAGAAGCCCGGACTGGTCTGCACGGGGTAGGTGCCGCCCGCGGACGTCAGCTGGAGCATCAGCAGGGCGAGGACGAGGATCCGCCCGGCCGCCCCGAAGCGGGCGTTCAGCCACTGCACCAGGGACGCGAAGCACGCCGTCACCAGGAACAGGAAGCCCACCGTCCCGGCCGCGCGGGCCATCTGGAGCCCGACCGCCCAGTGCAGCACCGACATCAGGGCCACCGTCTGGAGCACCCCGATCGCCACCACCGGCAGCCAGCCCGCCAGCGCGATCCGCCATGCCGAGGCACCCGCGGCGAGCGCCCGCCGGTTCATCGGCGCGATCAGCATGTACGCCACCATCGCGCCCACCCACAGGGACAGCGGGATGAAGTACGGGGCGAATCCGGTGCCGTAGTTGGGCGCCTTGTGCAGGTCCTCGGAGACCAGCCGGACCGGGTCGGACATCACCTCGGTGCGCTCGTCGCGGTCGCGCTTGTCGTAGTCGGGGATCTGCTCCGCGCCGTCGTGCAGCCCGTCCGAGAGCTCCCCGGAGCCGTCGACGAGCTTGTACAGGCCCGCCTTGAGGTCCTTGGCGCCGGTCTTGAGGTCGCCGACGCCCTTGTCCAGGTCCGTGGCCCCGGTCTTGGCCGTACCGAGGCCCGTGTGGAGCTTCTCGGCACCCGCGGCGACCTTGGCGGCGCCCTCGTTCAGGTCGTTGATCTTGGTGACGGCGTCGTCGAGGTCCTCGGAGAGGCGGGGCGCGCGGTCGGCGAGTGCCTGGGCCTGCTTCTCCAGGGTGGCCAGATGCTTGTCGAGCTTGTCCAGGTTGCCGTCCTGGTCGCTGATCAGCGTGTTGACGTCATCGGCGACCGCGGCCACCTTCGCGGCGGCGGTCCTGGCCGTCTTCAGGTCCGCGCAGGCCGAGTCGGGCAGTGCGGCGTCCTCGCAGCGCGCCTTGTATACGCGGTCGAGGTCGGCGGAGGCCTTGTGGGCGTCCTCGGCCGCCGTCGGCGCGCGCTCCACGAGGGCGTCGAGGTTGTCGCGGATCGCCCCGGAGGCGTCGGCGACCGACTGGGCGGTATCGCCGATCGTCTTCTCGTTGTCCTTCAGGAACGGACCGACCTTCTCGGCGGTCGCGTTGACCTTGTCGGCGAGCGTCTGCGTGCCCTCGGCGACCTTCTTCGAGCCGTCCTCCAGATCGCCCGCGCCCTTGTCGAGCTTCTTCAGACCCTTGGCCAGCTTGCTGCTGCCGCCCTTGGCGTCCTTCAGCCCGTCGGCGAGGTCCCGCGAGCCCTTCTCGGCCTTCCCGATGCCGGTCTCCAACTTGTCGGCGCCCTTGGCGGCCTGCACCGTCGCCCCGTGGATGTCGGAGAAGGAGATGAAGATCCGGTCCAGGAAGGACCGCGAGGTCTTGGTCGACGCGGCGTCGCGGACCTCGCCGAAGACCGTCCGGGAGATCTGCCCGACGATGTAGTTGTTGGCGTCGTTGGTGCGTACCTGGAGGGCCCCGGTCTCCGGGGAGTCGCCCGAACTCGACGCGATCCGCCTGCTGAAGTCGGCCGGCAGGGTCAGCGACAGGTAGTACCTGCCGTCCTCCACGCCCGCGCGTGCCTCCTTCGCGCTCACCTCGTGCCAGTCGAAGACCTGGCTCTCGCGCAGGCCCTCCACGATGTCGTCGCCGGCCGCGATCTTCTTCCCGTCGGCCTTCGCGCCCTTGTCGTCGTTCACCAGAGCCACGGGGATCCGGTCCAGACGGCTGTACGGATCCCAGAAGGACCACAGGTACAGGGCGCCGTACAGCAGGGGCAGCACGAGCAGCGCGACCATGGCGGCGCGCGGCAGCTTCCCGCGCCCGAAGCGCCGGATCTCAAGCGCGGCCAGCTTCGGCGAGCGCATCGGCGGGCACCTCCTTCGCCTCGTCCTGGGAGACGGTCGACACGGCCACGGCGCCCTCCGGCGCCTCACTGCACACCGCCACCACCGTCGTCCCGGCCTCGGTGATCGACCTCAACAGCGCCCAGACCTCGGCCCGTTCGGCGTCGGAGAGCTTGAGGTCGGTGTCATCGACGCCGAGCAGCCCCGGCTCACCGATCAGCGCCAGCGCCACGGACAGCCGCAGCGCCTCCACCCGCTCCAGATCGCGTACCGCGGTCCTGGACCCCTTCGGCAGGGCCTCCCGGTCGAGCCCGGCGGCGGCCAGCGCCCGGTCGATCACCAGCCGGGTCTCCGTCGCCCGCTCCGCGCGCGGGCGCAGCAGTCCGCGCAGGGAACCGCCGAACCGCCGCTGGAGCAGCGCCCGTTCGCGCAGATGCTCGGCGACGGTGAGCGCCGGGTCGAGATCGGTGACGCCCGGGACATGGGCGAGGGCGCTGAGGCGCCGCGCCGCCGAGAGCTGCTTCGGCAGCCCGGCCTCGCCCACGGCGGCCGTGCCCTCGGTGGGCCTCATCCGTCCGGTGAGCGCGAGCAGCAGACAGGTGCGCCCGGATCCGGACGGCCCCTCCACCGCGATCAGTGAGCCCGGGTCCGCCTCGAAGGAAACCCCACGGAACGCCCATCCGCGGGGCCCTTCGAGACCAAGGCCCTGGGCCGTGACGCCGACTCCGGCCACGGCTCCCCCATCCCCTGGTTTGAACTGACTGGTCAGTGCAAAAACTAGCCCGAACTGTCGATCGAAGCAAAGGCGCAGGTCAGAACGGATTGTCAGTGCCATACCTCACGATGGGCACATACGGCACCCGTGCCGTCACACAGACGACAGGAGGTTCGTCATGGCCAGCTACCACGCAGCCGCCGCGCGTCGGCGCCGCGCCACCGGCCCTGCCCCCTCACTGACCGGCCCGGCGAGCGATGTGCACCCCGTGCTGCGCCGGGCCACGGCCCCGCCCGCCGCCCTCGACCTGCTCGCCCAGGCCCGCGCCGGACTCGACGAGGCCGCCGTCCTGGAGAGCCCGAACGAGCGCTATGCGACGGCCCACCTCGCCGCCCTGCGCACCGCCGCCGCCGTCCTCGCCGCCCGAGGGCGCCCGGAGCCCAGCCCCCGACGCCGGGCCCGCATCAGGAGCGCCTGGGAAGTGCTCCCCGAGATAGCACCCGAACTCGCCGAATGGAGCGCGCTGTTCGCCTCGGGGGCCCGGCGCCGCGCCCGGGCCGAGGCGGGCATCCAGGGCGCGGCCAGCCGCCGGGACGCCGACGACCTGATACGCGACGTGGCGATGTTCCTGCGCCTCGTCGAGCGGATGCTGGTCCTCCAGCCGGTCCTGCCCCAGCCCCGCCAGGACACCGACCAGAGGGAGAAGCAGGGCCCCGGCCAAGGCTTTCCGGACGCGGGCTGACGGCACCGCGGTGACCTGGACCGGCCCCGGAGGCAATAGGGTGGGACACGCCTGAAGCCGTCCCGCTCCGGTACTCCGGGCCGGGCGGCACCCCGTTCGCTCCGCCGTACCAGAGGCGGTGCCGCGCCGAGGAGTCAACAGCCGTGTCGGATCCGATGCGCCCGCCCGTCGCCCACCACCACCCTCAACCGACGTCGCTGCGCTCCGACCCCCGCCCTCGCGCCTCCATCCGCACCGCGGTGGTGTGGGAGGTCCTCAAGGACGCCCTCGACCGTCAGCTCAAGGCCACCGGTCGGGAGACTCTGGACGTCCTCGACGCCGGAGGCGGCAGCGGCAAGTTCGCCGTGCAGGTCGCGAGCCTCGGCCACCGCGTCACCGTCGTCGACCCCAGCCCCAACGCCCTGTTCGCGCTGGAGCGCCGAGCCGCCGAGGCCGGCGTGGCCGACCGGGTCCAGGGCGTCCAGGGCGACGCCCACGGCCTGTTCGACGTGGTCGAGCGCGGCAGCTACGACGCGGTGCTGTGCCATGGCGTCCTGGAGTACGTGGACGACCCGGCCGAGGGCGTACGCAACGCCGTGGCCGCACTGCGCCCCGAGGGCATCCTCAGCCTGCTCGCGGCCGGCCTCGGCGGCGCCGTGCTCGCCCGCGCCCTCGCCGGTCACTTCACGGAGGCCAAGCAGGCTCTGGAGGACCCGAACGGCCGCTGGGGCGCCGGCGACCCCGTGCCGCACCGCTTCACCGCCGAGCAGCTCACCGCCCTGGTAGAGGCCGCGGGCCTGCGTGTCGGCGCCGTGCACGGCATCCGGGTCTTCGCCGACCTGGTGCCCGGCGTCCTCGTGGACACCGAGCCCGGCGCCCTGGAGGCGCTGCTGAAGCTGGAGGAGGCGGCGGCCGAGCTGCCAGCCTTCCACTCCGTTGCCACCCAGCTCCATGTGCTCGGCGAGACGCGGGGGACCGCCGAGGCCTGAGCCGGCTCCTGAGGTGCGCCGCTGATCAGGTACTTGGCTGCACATGGAGTACGCCACAGGCCCCCCGATCGGGCGCTCAGCGCCGTATGATCGAGGGAGACCGCCCGGCATGACGGGTCGGCTGCTGGGGAATGCAGATCTCAGCGAGCCGGGACGTCCATGACGGATCCCGGTTGGCCAATTGGCGTAGAGGGGCGGGTTTCACGGGGGCGATTCCCTGCCTATCCTGAAGGGACCCCCGGGTCGCCCCGGCGACTGCACGATGAGGAGGACTCCGTGCCGCTCTCGGAGCACGAGCAGCGCATGCTCGAGCAGATGGAGCGAGCGCTGTACGCCGAAGATCCCAAGTTCGCGACAGCGCTTGAGGGAAGCGGGCTGCGCACGTACACCCGTCGCCGGGTGTACCAGGCGGTAGCCGGCTTCCTCGTGGGTATCGCGCTCCTCATGGCTGGAATGGTCGCCAAGCAGGTCTGGCTCAGCGTGGTGGGATTCCTCGTCATGCTGGGCTGTGCGGTACTCGCCGTGACCGGCTGGCGCAAGGCCCCCAAGCCGGGCGAACAGCCCACAGGCGGTCAGCAGGCCAGCCGTCAGGGTCGGACCAAGCGCTCGATGATGGACCGTATCGAGCAGCGCTGGCAGCGGCGCCGCGACGAACAGGGCCACTAGCGCAACGAGCCGCAGCTCCTGGACACACGTGAGGGGGCGACCACCGCAGGGTGGTCGCCCCCTCACGCACGCGTTCACGCCGACCAGCCGGCGTTCCCGGTCTCAGTTGTGCTGCCCCGACGGCTTGCTCACCGGCGGCCGGGCCGCGGACACCCGCGCCTTGACCCCGGCCCACCATGCCGCTGCCGCCCACACCACACGCACGGTCGAACGCGGCAGGAACAGCGCTCGAAGCCGGGTACTCCGGCTGAGCGTGGTCGGCAGGGCGGCGGCCACCCGGCGGACGTCCGCCGAGAGCCCCGGCGTCGGCTGCGGCCGCGGCGCGTACAGCACCTGCTCCACGGCGTCGGCCACCCGGTGCACCGAGGCCGCGGCCTCCGGGTCGAGGTGTCCCAGCCGTACGATCCGGGCCGCCGCCTTGCGCGGGGTCTGCGACTCGTCCGGCGCGATGCCGTAGTCCCACGCCGTGTCGGTCAGCTCCTGCCAGACCGCCAGGATGTGCGGGGCCGCGTCCGCCTCACCGCGGCCGTGCGCTCCGAGCCGTACGGCCCGGGTGCGCAGCCGCCACAGCATCGGCGACAGCGGGATCAGCAGGGCCGCGAGTCCGGCGAGGGACCAGGCCAGGGCGACGTACCACTTCGGGCCGTCGTCGTCCTTGGCCAGGGCGGCCTGCGGGGACTCGCTCGCGCACAGCTCCGGGTTGCCGGCCGCCGCGCAGCTCTCGCTCTCCGAGGGCGCGGCGCTCGGGGCCGAGCTCGCCGACTGGGTCGGCCGCGCCACGTCCGGCAGGGTGCTGCCGGGCGCCTGAGTCTGGGTGTACGACGGCACCGAGCCCCGGGTCGGGGTCGGCTCGAAGCGGGTCCAGCCGACGCCCTCGAAGTACAGCTCCGGCCAGGCATGGGCGTCCTTCAGGCCCACCGACACCGACTCGTCGCCCTGCGGGGTGCCGGGCGCGAAGCCCACCGCCACCCGGGCCGGTATGCCCAGCGAGCGGGCCATCGCCGCCATCGAGAAGGAGAAGTGGACACAGAAGCCCTGCTTGTCCCGCAGGAACCGGACGATCGCGCCTGAGCCGCTGCCGACCTGCACCTCGGTGTCGTACTGGAAGCCGCCGGTGACGGCGAAGTACTCCTGGAGCCTGACCGCCTGCTCGTAGTGGCTGTTCGCGCCCTCGGTGACCTCGCGCGCGGTCTGCGCCACCTCCTCCGGCAGCGAGGAGGGCAGCTCGGTGAACTCCCGCTTGATGGCCGCCGAGGGCTCAGGGGCGTCGGCGAGCTGATCGGCGGTCGGCTGCACATCGAGGCTGCGCACCGTGTAGGTCATGCCGCGGGTGTTCTGGCCGTGGTCGCCGACGAGGGTCATGCCGAGCGGTTCGTAACGCCAGTTGCCCTCGATGTCCACGCCGCTCGGCGGGTAGGGCATCGGCAGCCAGTCCTGGGCGTACCAGTTCGCGGCCGAGATCCGGGTCTCGACCTCCGCGCGCTTGGTGTCGGGGCCGAGGCCGATGGGGGTGGGGAACTCCTGCGGCACCGAGGTGATGTTCCGCTTGGACGGTTTCCAGGTGGTGCCGTCGAAGTCGTCCAGGGACACGATCCGCAGATACATGTTGGACAGGTCGTCGGTGTTGGTGCGCAGGGAGAGGACCTGGCGGTCCTCGTCCACGTTCAGGCTGTCGCGCAGCGACACCAGCGGGTTCACCGCGGAGATGGTGCCGCCGCTCCCGGACCCGGAGCCCACTCCGGTGCCCGCGCCGTCCAGCAGGCCGCCGCTCATCGCGGGCAGCCCGAGCGGCACCACCAGGGCGATGCCGAGCGCGACCACGCCGATCCGCCGCCCGGTGCGCACCGGTGCGACGGCGCCACTCGGCTCGCCGCTCGGGGTGCGCGGGGCGCCGCCGAAGACCCGGCCCCACTGCGAGAGCCGGTCCCGGCCCTCGGCCAGCAGCAGCATCAGATAGCCGGCCGCCGCGACCAGGAACCACAGCCAGTCGGCGCCGCCGTCGGAAAGACCCGCGGCGACCGAGTACAGGGCGAGCAGCGGCAGCCCGGCCGGGGCGGCGCTGCGGAAGGTCACCGCCAGGGTGTCCACCGCGAGACCGATGATCAGCACACCGCCGACGAGCATCAGCCGGATGCCGTCGGACAGCGGCGCCGGGATGGCATACCGCCCGACGTCGTCGGTGCCCGTCTGGAACAGGTCGGCGAAGCGCGTGAACGCCTCCGGACCCGGAATCAGCCCCAGCAGCGCCTGCTCCCGGGCGAAGGCCAGGGTCAGCAGCATCAGCGTGACCAGGGCCTGCGCGGCGACGGTCAGCGCCCGGGCCAGCGGCACCCGGCGGGCCGCCATGCCCACGCCGGTCTGCACGGCCAGCAGGAAGACCGCCTGGAAGAGCCAGGTGGCCTCCTCGACGAGCGGCAGCAGAGCGCAGGCCGCGGCCAGTGTGGCCACGGCGGCGCACAGTGCCAGTCGTGCCCGCCCGCTCATGCCGGTCCCTCCCCACCACTCGCGGCCACGACGCCTATGCGCTCACGGTCCGCCTGGCGCCACAGCTCCTCCAGGGAAGCGCCCCGCGGCACGCCCAGGGCCGTCCAGCCCGCCTCCCGCAGCATCCGCAGCCGCTCCCCGCTCCTGTCCAACGGCTCGGCCACGTCGGCCGGTTCCCGCACCCAGGTCTCGCTGTCCAGCAGGAAGGCGACCGCGCCCCCGCTGCGCTGGCGCATCTTGGCGGCCACCGCGGCCTGTTCCTCGTCGAGGTCGCCGAAGAACGCCACCAGCAGCCCCTCGTTCCCGCCGCGCAGCACGTCGTAGGCCCGGGACAGGCCGGTGCCGTCGGAGTGGTCGATCACCGCGAGGGTGTCCATCATCAGCCCGGCCGCGTCCGCCGACTCCTGGCTGGCCCCGGCGAAACCGTCGGCGCCCTCACCGGGCACCGAGCTGCCGGTGTCCGTCAACAGCCGTACCGAGAAGCCCCGCTCCAGCATGTGCACGAGGACGGACGCCGCGCCCGACACGGCCCACTCGAAGGCCGAGTCCGGCCCCGCGCCCTGGAAGGCCAGGCCCCGGGTGTCCAGCAGCACCGTGCAGCGGGCGCGCTGCGGCTGCTCCTCGCGGCGCACCATCAGCTCGCCGTAGCGCGCGGTGGAGCGCCAGTGCACGCGGCGCAGATCGTCGCCGTAGCGGTAGCCGCGCGGGATCACGTCGTCCTCGCCGGCCAGCGCCAGCGAGCGCTGCCGTCCGTCGCCGTACCCCTTGGCCTCGCCGCTCAGCCGCACCGGCGGGAGCGGCTCCACGCGCGGGATCACCGTCAGGGTGTCGTACGTGGAGAAGGACCGGGTCAGCTCGCACATGCCGAAGGGGTCGCTCAGACGCAGCTGGAGCGGGCCGAGCGGATAGCGGCCGCGCAGGTCGGAGCGGACGCGGTAGGACACCTCGCGGCGGCCGCCCGCCTCCACCCGGTCCAGCACGAAGCGGGGGCGCGGGCCGAGGACGTAGGGCACCCGGTCCTGGAGCATCAGCAGGCCGGTGGGCAGCCGGGAGACGTTGTCCATCCGCAGATGGACCCGCGCCTCGCTGCCGGCGGGCACGCGCGCGGGGGAGAGCCGGCGGCTGCCGGCGACCCGGTAGCGCGTGCGGTAGAGCACGGTCGCGCACACCAGGGGCAGCACCGCGAGCAGCAGACCCACGCGCAGCAGATCGCTCTGCCCGAGGACGTACGCGCAGATCGCGGCCGCCACCCCGGCGGCCAGGAAGGAGCGGCCGCGGGTGGTCAGACCCGCCAGCGCGGTGCGCACCCCGCCCTGCTCGCCCCGGTCGGCCTCCGCGTGCCCCGTCCCCCCGGTGCTCATCACAGCCTCCGCGGCGGCTGCTGGGGATACGCCGGGGTGCCGCGGCCGAGGCCGCCCAAGCCGCTCTGCTGGGGAGCCGCGGGCACCGGGGTGCGCTGCAGGATCTCCTGGACGACCTGCTCCGACGTACGGCGGTTGAGCTGGGCCTGGGCGGTGGGCAGCAGCCGGTGGGCCAGCACCGCCACGGCGAGCGCCTGCACATCGTCCGGCAGGGCGTACTCCCGGCCGCTCAGCGCGGCGGACGCCTTCGACGCGCGCAACAGATGCAGCGTCGCGCGCGGGGAGGCGCCGAGTCTGAGGTCGGGGTGGGTACGCGTGGCGGCGACCAGGTCCACGGCGTAGCGCCGGACCGGTTCGGCGACATGGACACCGCGGACGGCGTCGATCAGCTTCACGATGTCGTGCGCGTGCGCCACCGGCTGGAGGTCGTCCAGCGGGTTCACCCCGCCGTGGATGTCGAGCATCTCCAGCTCGGCCTCCGGGCTCGGGTAGCCGATGGAGACACGGGCCATGAAACGGTCGCGCTGGGCCTCGGGAAGCGGGTAGGTGCCCTCCATCTCGACCGGGTTCTGGGTGGCCACCACCATGAAGGGGCTGGGCAGCTCGTAGGTCTGCCCGTCGATGGTGACCTGCCGCTCCTCCATGGACTCCAGCAGCGCGGACTGGGTCTTGGGGGAGGCGCGGTTGATCTCGTCGCCGATCACGATCTGCGCGAAGATCGCGCCCGGCTTGAACTCGAAGTCCCGGCGCTGCTGGTCCCAGATGGACACACCGGTGATGTCCGAGGGCAGCAGGTCGGGGGTGAACTGGATACGCCGCACCGAACAGTCGATCGACCGTGCCAGCGTCTTGGCCAGCATCGTCTTGCCCACGCCCGGGACGTCCTCGATCAGAAGATGTCCCTCGGCGAGCAGCACGGTCAGCGAAAGCCGTACGACCTCGGGCTTGCCCTCGATCACTCCCTCCACCGAACTGCGGACACGCTCGACGGTGGCGGTCAGATCAGTGAGGCTCGCTCGATCGTCATAGGTCGTCACCCGGCCCTCCTCGGCCCGTTCTTTCCGGGCCGACGCTCTGCGATGCGGACCGGCCCACCCCGAAACACGGACACCACACGTGAAAAGTTCCGTGTGACGTCACACCCGCATTCTTGCCGCCGTTACCGATTCGTGTCACTCGCCTGTGGACAACTGTCAGCGATATGTCGGGTCTTACGGTCTTTTGGGCACCCCGGAACCGGAAATCAACAGCGAAACGACAGCTTTGGCGGGAGGTTACGCGGGGTCGATCTCGCGCAGCAGACCCGTCTTCACATCGAAGACGAAGCCGCGCACATCGTCGGTGTGCACCAGGAACGGCGAGGTCCTCACGCGCTGCATGGACTGGCGTACGTCCTGGTCGACGTCCCGGAAGGCCTCCACGGCCCAGGCCGGGCGCTGGCCGACCTCCATCTCCAGGTCGTGCCGGAAATCCTCGGTGAGGGTCTCCAGGCCGCAGCCGGTGTGGTGGATGAGGACGACGCTGCGGGTGCCGAGGGCCCGCTGGCTGATGGTGAGGGAGCGGATCACGTCGTCGGTGACCACGCCGCCGGCGTTGCGGATGGTGTGGCAGTCGCCGAGCTCAAGGCCGAGCGCGGCGTGCAGGTCGAGTCGGGCGTCCATGCAGGCCACGACGGCGACGTGGAGGACCGGGCGGGCGTCCATGCCGGGGTCGGCGAAGGCGGCGGCGTACCGCTCGTTTGCCTCGACGAGACGGTCGGTGACCGTGCCGCCGTCGGCTATGGAGCCGTGGGGACCTGCGGGAACCGATGCAGATGTCGTCATACCCATGACGGTACTGGTCACCTCCGGCCCCGTCCCGCTGTGAGAGGGGACAAAGAACGTCATTGAGTCCTGTTGTGAGCTAACCCACAAGGGGGGCACGAGCGCGCCTGTAGGAGTGAATTCCCCGGCTCCCGGCTTCACGCCGCCCCTGGGGCGCGACGCGCAGGCCGGTTGATTGACCGCGAGACAGGGTGGACTAAAGTGACGCGAAGCGGGAGGCGAGGCCTCCCTGCTGGACTGAACTTCCCGTAGGACCCGGCGCGCCCGCCGGAGATCTCCCCACGTGCGCGGCGCGTACGTACGGCTCGGCCTCCTCCCGCTCCCGGCCGGCTGACGCTTTTGGCGCCGGCAGGCCTCCCCTTCACTGGGGGTCCCCCAGCTTGCTGGGGGAGGGCGGGGACCCGGCAGTGCGTACCGCCCGCCGGACCTGAGAGGGCCCCTTGAGCAACAGTCGACACGTCCCGGTGATGCTCCAGCGGTGCCTGGACATGTTGGCCCCCGCCCTCCAGGCCCCCGGAGCCGTCGTCGTCGACTGCACCCTCGGCCTCGGCGGCCACAGCGAGGCCCTCCTCCAGCGGTTCCCCGAGGCCCGGCTCGTCGCCCTGGACCGGGACAAGGAGGCCCTGCGCCTGTCCGCCGAGCGGCTCGCGCCGTACGGCGAGCGCGCGACCTTGGTGCACGCCGTCTACGACGAGCTCCCGGATGCCCTGGAAAAGCTCGGCATCGCGCGCGTGCAGGGCATCCTGTTC
Source organism: Streptomyces cupreus (assembly GCF_014257025.1). Taxonomy (GTDB): domain Bacteria; phylum Actinomycetota; class Actinomycetes; order Streptomycetales; family Streptomycetaceae; genus Streptomyces; species Streptomyces cupreus. Next base: position 34,898 of record NZ_JACMSF010000026.1, on the reverse strand, counting down.
GACCTCGGTGTCTCCTCCATGCAGCTCGACGAGGCCGACCGCGGCTTCGCCTACGCCCAGGACGCCCCCCTGGACATGCGTATGGACCAGACGACCGGAATCAGCGCCGCCGAGGTCCTCAACACCTACCCCGCCGGGGAACTCGTGCGGATCCTGCGCGCGTACGGCGAGGAGAAGCAGGCCAAGCGGATCGTGGCCGCCATCGTCCGCGAGCGCGAGAAGGAGCCCTTCTCCAACAGCGCGCGGCTCGTGGAGCTCATCCGGGACGCGCTGCCGCAGGCCGCCAAGCGCACCGGCGGCAACCCGGCCAAGCGCACCTTCCAGGCGCTGCGCATCGAGGTCAACGGCGAGCTGTCCGTGCTGGAGCGGGCCGTCCCCGCCGCCGTGAAGGCCCTTGACGTCGGCGGACGGATCGCCGTGCTGTCGTACCACTCGCTGGAGGACCGGCTGGTCAAGCAGGTCTTCGCGGCCGGGGCCGCCACCACCGCCCCGCCCGGGCTGCCCGTCGTCCCCGAGCGGTACCAGCCGCGGCTCAAGCTGCTCACACGCGGTGCCGAACTTCCCACGGAAGCAGAGATCGCCGAGAACCGTCGGGCGGCACCGGCGCGACTGCGCGGGGCGGAGCGCATCAGGGAGGACGTCGAGTGAGCCGCACTCACGGGAGGGCGAGTGAGTAGGAAACCCGAACTGAGGGGCAGGGCCGCCCGGCTCGCGCGGCTCTTCCCGGCGGGACCGGGCCAGGCCGCCCGCACTCCCTTCGTGCTCCTCGTCGTCCTGCTCCTCGGCGGCGGTCTGATCGGACTGCTGGTGCTGAACTCCGCCCTGAGCGAGGGCGCGTTCCGGCTCGACGACCTCCAGAAGGAGACCAAGAGCCTCACCGACGAGGAACAGGCGCTCCAGCGGGACATCGACGCCTACTCCGCCTCCGAGGCCCTTCAGCGCCGGGCCCGTGAGCTCGGCATGGTGCCCGGCGGCGACCCCGCCTTCCTCGACCCCGACGGCACGGTCAAGGGCGTCCCCTCCCCGGCCCCCGCCGCCCGCCGGACGGCCGTACGGAATCCGCTGGTGCTGGCCCCCGAGGCGTTCGCGACCACGTCCCCGACCCCCACGACCCCCGGCAGGTGACGGAAGAGTGGCCGACTCAGGCAAGCAACCGCCGCGCCGCCGGGTGCCAGGGCCCGCACGGCCCGACCGCCCCGTCGGCCGGCGCACCCAGGGCCCCGGCGCCCGCCCGGCCCGTCGCCCGGCACCGCCCCGCCCCGCGGCCCCCCAGGTCATCCGGCTGGGCAGCCCCCGCCCCCGGCTGCGCATGGTCGGCCTGGCGCTCACCCTCGTCCTGATCGCCTTCGTCGTACGCCTCCTCCAGGTGCAGGCCGTCGACGCCGGCACCTACGCCGCCAAGGCCGAGAAGAACCGGTACGTCGGCTACACCCTGGCCGCCGAGCGCGGCGGCATCACCGACCGCAACGGCGTGGCCCTCGCGGCCAGCGTGGACGCGTACGACATCACCGCCGACCCCACGATGTTCACGCGCAAGTCGCTGAAGGTCGGCGACGGACCCGAGCAGGCCGCCGCCCTGCTCGCCCCGATCCTCGGCCAGGAGCAGGCGGCGCTGACCAAGAAGCTCAAGGCGAAGGGCCAGTACGTCCTGCTCTCCCGCCGGCAGACCCCGCAGGTCTGGAAGCAGATCAAGGACCTCAAGACCGCGCTCGCCACCAAGGCGGACACCGACCCCGGCACCGTCAACGTCCTCGCGGGCGTCTTCTCGGTCGCCAGCAGCAAGCGCGTGTACCCCAACGGCGACCTCGCCGCCGGGATACTGGGCTGGGTCAACTACGACGGCAACGGCGGCGGCGGAGTCGAGCGGCAGCTCGACAAGGAGCTGTCCGGCAAGGACGGCAAGATCCGTTACGCCCAGTCCGGCGGCCGCCAGGTGCCCACCGCCGGTTCCACCGAGACGCCCGCCGTGCCCGGCAGCGATGTCGAGCTCACCATCGACCGCGACATCCAGTGGGCCGCGCAGAACGCGATCAGCGAACAGGTGAAGGAGTCCAAGGCCGACCGCGGCTATGTGATCGTCCAGGACACCAGGACCGGCGAGATCCTCGCCATGGCCAACTCACCCGGGTTCGACCCCAACGACCTCTCCAAGGCAGACGCGAACTCCCTGCACAACTGGAGCGTGGAGGACGCCTACGAGCCCGGCTCCACGGCCAAGGTGATGTCGATGGCCGCCGTACTGGAGGAGGGCGCGGCCACGCCGGACACGCATGTCGTCGTGCCCAACCGGCTGCACCGCGGCGACCGGCTCTTCAGGGACGACATCGACCACGCCACCTGGTACCTCACCCTCAACGGCGTGCTCGCCAAGTCCAGCAACATCGGCACCATCCTGGCGACCGGGCAGCTGGGCAAGACGCAGCAGGAGTCCAACCAGGTCCTCTACTCCTATCTGCGCAAGTTCGGCCTCGGCAGTTACACCGGGCTCGGCTTCCCCGGCGAGACCAAGGGCATCCTCGCGCCGCCGGACCAGTGGTCGACCTCGCAGCAGTACACGATTCCTTTCGGCCAGGGTGTCTCCATCAACGCGATGCAGGCCGCCTCCGTCTACTCGACGATCGCCAACGGCGGCGTACGCGTCGAACCCACCCTGGTGCGCGGCACGAAGGGCCCCGACGGACGCTTCACCCCTGCCCAGAAGCCCGAGAAGACGCGGGTCGTGAGCGCCAAGACGGCGAAGACCCTCGCCCGGATGCTGGAGTCGGTGGTGGACGACCGCGAGGGCACGGGCACCAAGGCGCGGATCCCCGGTTACCGTGTCGCGGGCAAGACCGGTACGGCCAACCGCGTGGATCCGGCCACCGGCAAGTACCACGGCTACACCTCGTCGTTCGCCGGATTCGCGCCCGCCGACCAGCCGCGGGTCACCGTCTACTGCGCCATCCAGAACGCCACCAAGGGCAGCTACTTCGGCGGCCAGATCTGCGGTCCCGTCTACAAGCAGGTCATGGAGTTCGCCCTGAAGACCCTCCAGGTACCGCCGACCGGGGCCCCGGCCGCCAAGCTCCCGGTCACCTTCACGCCCTGATCAGCCCCGAGCAGCCAGGAACCACCTCGTGACAACGATCACCCCCGATTCCGGGAACCAAGCAGCGTCCGCCGCCTCGCTTCGCTCCGAGGCGGGTGGGCCCGGTACGCTCACCGCCGTGCCACACGCTGATCAGTCCCAATCCACCCAGAAGGGTGCACCCGTGACATATCCCGGGCCGCCCAGGCCGGTCCAGGTCTCCGCCACACCCCTCGCGGAGCTCGCCGGCCAGCTGGGTGCCGCAAGGCCGGGCCAGGACGCGGAGGTCACGGGCATCACCCACGACTCGCGCGCCGTCCTCCCCGGCGATCTGTACGCCGCTCTGCCGGGCGCCCGGCTGCACGGCGCCGACTTCGTCACCCAGGCCGCGGGCCTCGGCGCGGTCGCCGTGCTCACCGACCCGACCGGCGCCGAACGCGCCGCCGCCACGGGCCTGCCCGTGCTGGTCGTGGAGGACCCGCGCGGACAGATGGGCGAACTGGCGGCCACGATCTACGGCCGGCCCGGCCGCGATCTGCTCCAGATCGGCATCACCGGAACCTCAGGCAAGACCACCACCGCCTACCTCGTCGAGGGCGGTCTGAAGACCGACCGCAACACCGGTCTCATCGGCACGGTCGAGATGCGCATCGGCGACGAGCGCATCAAGTCCGAGCGCACCACCCCCGAGGCCACCGACCTCCAGGCCCTGTTCGCCGTCATGCGCGAACGCGGTGTCGAGGCGGTCGCCATGGAGGTCTCCAGCCATGCGCTGGTCCTCGGCCGGGTCGACGGCTGCGTCTTCGACATCGCCGTCTTCAACAACCTCAGCCCGGAACACATGGAGTTCCACTCCGACATGGAGGACTACTTCCGGGCCAAGGCGCAGCTGTTCACGCCGAAACGCAGCAGGCTCGGTGTGGTCAACCTCGACGACGAGTACGGCCGCAGGCTCACCAAGGAAGCCACGGTCCCCGTCGTCACCTTCTCCGCCGAGGGACACCCCGACGCCGACTGGCGCGCCGAGGACGTCCAGGTCGGGCCCATGGACTCGACGTTCACCGTGATCGGCCCCAAGGGGGAGCGGATCAGCGCCCGCTCGCCGCTGGCCGGCCCGTTCAACGTGGCCAACACCCTCGCCGCGATCGTCGCGCTGGCCGTCGCCGGCCTGGACCCGCAGTCCGCCGCCGACGGCATCGCCGCGGTCCCGGGCGTGCCCGGCCGGCTGGAGCGGGTGGACGCGGGGCAGCCCTATCTCGCGGTCGTGGACTACGCCCACAAGACCGACGCCGTCGAATCGGTCCTGCGCGCCCTGCGCAAGGTCACCGAGGGCAAGCTGCACATCGTGCTCGGCTGCGGTGGCGACCGGGACCGGACCAAGCGCGCGCCGATGGGGGCCGCCGCGGCCCGCCTCGCCGACACCGCCGTACTGACCTCCGACAACCCCCGCTCCGAGGACCCCCTCGCGATCCTCGCGACCATGCTGGAGGGCGCGGCGTCCGTGCCCTCCCACGAGCGCGGCGAGGTGCAGGTCTTCGAGGACCGGGCCGCCGCGATCGCCGCCGCCGTCGCCCGGGCGCGGCCCGGGGACACCGTGCTGGTCGCGGGCAAGGGCCATGAGCAGGGCCAGGACATCGCCGGGGTGGTGCGTCCCTTCGACGACCGCCAGGTGCTTCGCGAAGCTATCCAGCAGACCCAGGGATGAACTTGTGATCGCCCTCTCTCTCGCCGAGATCGCAGAAGTCGTCGGCGGGCAGACGTACGACATACCGGATCCGTCGCTGCGGGTCACCGGACCGGTCGTCCGGGACTCCCGTGAGGTGGAGCCCGGCAGCCTCTTCGTCGCCTTCGTCGGCGAGCGCGTCGACGGCCACGACTTCGCCGCCGCGGTCGTCGAGGCGGGCGCGGCGGCCGTGCTGGCCTCGCGGCCCGTCGGCGTGCCCGCGATCGTCGTGGACGACGTCCAGCGGGCCCTCGGCGCCCTCGCCCGGCACGTCGTCGGACGGCTCGGCACCACCCTCGTTGCGCTGACCGGCTCCGCGGGCAAGACCAGCACCAAGGACCTGATCGCCCAGGTGCTGCGGCGCAAGGCGCCCACGGTGTTCACGCCCGGCTCGCTCAACAACGAGATCGGGCTGCCGCTGACCGCCCTGTCCGCCACCGAGGAGACGAAGTTCCTCGTGCTGGAGATGGGCGCCCGGGGCATCGGCCACATCCGCTACCTCGCCGAGCTCACGCCCCCGAAGGTCGGCCTCGTGCTCAACGTCGGCACCGCCCACATCGGCGAGTTCGGCGGCCGGGAGCAGATCGCCGAGGCCAAGGGCGAACTCGTGGAAGCGCTGCCCTCCTCGGAGGACGGCGGGGCCGCGATCCTCAACGCGGACGACCCCTTGGTACGGGCCATGGCCTCCCGTACGAAGGCGAAGGTGATCCTTTTCGGAGAGTCCGACGAAGCGGACGTACGTGCCGAGAACGTGCGACTCACGGACAGCGGACAGCCCGCCTTCATGCTTCACACACCCTCCGGTGCAAGCGAAGTGACCATGCGCCTGTACGGTGAGCACCACGTGTCGAACGCGCTCGCCGCGGCCGCCGTCGCCCACGAGCTGGGCATGTCCGCGGAAGAGATCGCCACCGCGCTCTCCGAGGCGGGCTCCCTCTCCCGCTGGCGGATGGAGGTCACCGAGCGCCCGGACGGCGTGACGGTCGTCAACGACGCCTACAACGCGAATCCCGAGTCCATGCGAGCCGCCCTGCGCGCGCTCGCGGCGATGGGCAAGGGGCGGCGGACCTGGGCGGTGCTCGGCAAGATGGCCGAGCTCGGGGACGAGGCGCTCGCCGAGCACGACGCGGTCGGGCGGCTCGCCGTCCGGCTCAACGTCAGCAAGCTCGTCGCGGTCGGGGGCAGGGAAGCGTCCTGGCTGCAACTGGGCGCATATAACGAGGGTTCGTGGGGTGAGGAGTCGGTGCACGTGTCCGACGCACAGGCGGCGGTCGACCTGTTGCGCAGCGAGTTGCGCCCAGGGGACGTCGTACTCGTGAAGGCGTCCCGGTCGGTCGGTCTGGAGAGCGTGGCGCAGGCGCTCGTCGAGACCGGTGCCGAGGGTGAGGTTGCCGCCCGATGATGAAGCAGATCCTGTTCGCAGGAGTCATTGGCCTCTTCCTGACGCTGATCGGCACCCCGCTGCTGATCAAACTCCTGGCCCGCAAGGGCTACGGCCAGTACATCCGCGACGACGGCCCGCGCGAGCACGCCAGCAAGCGCGGTACGCCGACCATGGGTGGTATCGCCTTCATCCTGGCGACGGTCGCCGCGTACTTCCTGTCGAAGCTCATCACGGGCAAGCCGCCGACCTACTCCGGTGTGCTGGTGCTCGGCCTGATGGTCGGCATGGGTCTGGTCGGCTTCCTCGACGACTACATCAAGATCGTCAAGCGGCGTTCGCTGGGTCTGCGGGCCAAGGCGAAGATGGCCGGACAGCTGCTCGGCGGCATCGCCTTCGCGGTGCTCTCGCTCCAGTTCGCCGACGCCCGCGGCAACACCCCGGCCTCCACGAAGCTGTCGTTCATCACGGACTTCGGCTGGACCATCGGCCCGGTGCTGTTCGTGGTGTGGGCGCTGTTCATGATCCTCGCGATGTCGAACGGCGTGAACCTCACCGACGGTCTCGACGGCCTCGCCACCGGCGCCTCCGTGCTGGTCTTCGGCGCCTACACGTTCATCGGCGTCTGGCAGTACCAGGAGTCCTGCGCCAACGCGCAGACCCTGACCAACCCGGGCGCCTGTTACGAGGTGCGCGACCCGCTCGATCTCGCCGTGGTCTCCGCCGCGCTGATGGGCGCCTGCCTCGGCTTCCTGTGGTGGAACACCTCGCCGGCCAAGATCTTCATGGGCGACACCGGTTCGCTGGCGCTCGGCGGTGTGCTCGCCGGTCTCGCGATCTGCTCCCGCACCGAGCTGCTGCTCGCCATCCTCGGCGGCCTGTTCGTCCTGATCACCATGTCGGTGGTCATCCAGGTCGGCTCGTTCCGGCTCACCGGAAAGCGCGTCTTCCGGATGGCGCCACTCCAGCACCACTTCGAACTCAAGGGCTGGTCCGAAGTGCTCGTGGTGGTCCGTTTCTGGATCATCCAGGGCATCTGTGTGATCGTAGGCCTGGGTCTCTTCTACGCGGGATGGGCAGCAGAAAAGTGACCTCCTCGGAGCCTCTCGACTGGCAGGGCAAGCACGTCACCGTCGCCGGGCTCGGCGTCTCCGGCATCCCGGCGGCCAAGGTGCTGCACGGCCTGGGCGCGCGGGTCACCGTCGTCAACGACGGCGACGACGCACGCGCGCGTGAACAGGCCGCGGAGCTGGAGGCGCTGGGCATCACGGTCCGCCTCGGCGACGGCGCCACCCTGCCCGAAGGCACCGAACTCGTCGTCACCGCGCCCGGCTGGAAGCCGGACAAGCCGCTGTTCACGGCGGCCCGCGCGGCCGGCCTGGAGATCTGGGGCGACGTCGAACTGGCCTGGCGCCTGCGCGGCCCCGACGCCGCGCCCTGGCTCGCCGTCACCGGCACCAACGGCAAGACCACGACGGTCCAGATGCTCGCCTCGATCCTCAAGGCGGCGGGCCTGCGCACGGCCGCCGTCGGCAACATCGGCGTCTCCCTGCTGGACGCGGTCCTCGGCGACGAGGAGTACGACGTCCTGGCCGTGGAGTTGTCCAGCTACCAGCTCCACTGGGCGCCGTCCCTGCGCGCCCACTCCGCCGCCGTCCTCAACCTCGCCCCCGACCACCTCGACTGGCACGGCTCCATGGAGGCGTACGCCGCCGACAAGGGCCGTATCTACCAGGGCAATCGCGTCGCCTGTGTCTACAACGTCGCCGAGAAGGCGACCGAGGACCTGGTGCGCGAGGCGGACGTCGAGGAGGGCTGCCGGGCCATCGGCTTCACTCTCGGCACCCCGGGCTCCTCCCAACTCGGCGTCGTGGACGGCATCCTGGTCGACCGCGCCTTCGTGGAGAACCGGCAGAAGAACGCCCAGGAGCTCGCCGAGGTCTCCGACGTCAACCCGCCGGCCCCCCACAACATCGCCAACGCCCTTGCGGCGGCGGCCCTCGCGCGCGCCTTCGGAGTGCCCGCCAAGGCCGTACGCGACGGTCTGCGGGCCTTCACCCCGGACGCCCACCGCATCGCGCATGTGGCGGACGTCGACGGGGTCGCGTACGTCGACGACTCCAAGGCCACCAACACGCACGCGGCGGAAGCCTCGTTGGCGGCCTACGAGTCGATCGTGTGGATCGCGGGCGGACTGGCCAAGGGCGCCACCTTCGACGAGCTGGTCGCCAAGTCGGCAAAGCGACTTCGCGGGGCCGTCCTCATCGGCGCCGACCGGGCGCTGATCCGCGAAGCCCTCGCGCGACACGCCCCGGAAGTACCGGTCGTGGACCTCGACCGGACCGACACTGGGGCGATGCTCGCGGCAGTCCAGGAGGCCCGGCGGCTCGCCACCGAGGGCGACACGGTGCTGCTGGCCCCGGCCTGCGCCTCGATGGACATGTTCGCCAACTACAACAAGCGCGGTGACGCGTTCGCGGAGGCGGTTCGCGAACTCGGCGCCGGCGCCTGACGGCGGGTCTCGGCCACCTAGGGTGCTTCGGGACCCTTGGAGGGACGGGTGACTCGGATGTGGCTCGGGTTCGGTGGGTGCGTGCGAGGAGCCGGTGATGTCCAGTAGCCGTACGGGCCGCCCCCCGGCCCAGCGAGCCGTCCGCCGTCCCGCCACCCCCCGGCCTCCGCGCGAGAACCCCCTCCTTCGGCTCTACACGCGCGCGAAGAAGGCCTGGGACCGGCCGCTGACCGCGTACTACCTGATCCTCGGCGGCAGTCTGCTGATCACCGTGCTGGGTCTGGTGATGGTCTACTCGGCCTCCCAGATCAAGGCGCTGCAGATGTCGCTGCCCGGCTCGTACTTCTTCCGCAAACAGCTGGTGGCCGCGCTCATCGGCGCCGGACTGCTGTTCGCCGCCTCCCGGATGCCGGTCAAACTGCACCGGGCGCTGGCCTACCCGATCATCGCGGGCGCCGTCTTCCTGATGGCGCTGGTCCAGGTGCCGGGGATAGGAGTCTCGGTCAACGGCAACCAGAACTGGATCTCCGTCGGCGGCCCCTTCCTGCTCCAGCCCAGCGAGTTCGGCAAGCTGGCGCTGGTGCTGTGGGGCGCCGACCTGCTGGCCCGCAAGCAGGACAAGAAGCTGCTGACCCAGTGGAAGCACATGCTGGTGCCGCTGGTCCCGGTCGCCTTCATGCTGCTCGGGCTGATCATGCTCGGCGGCGACATGGGTACGGCGATCATCCTGACGGCGATCCTGTTCGGCCTGCTGTGGCTGGCGGGAGCCCCGACCCGGCTGTTCGTGGGGGTGCTGTCGATCGCCGGTCTGATCGGCCTGATCCTGATCAAGGCCAGCCCGAACCGGATGGCCCGCCTCCAGTGCATCGGCGCCACCGACCCGGGCCCGGGGGACAGCTGCTGGCAGGCGGTGCACGGGATCTACGCCCTCGCGTCCGGCGGAATCTTCGGATCCGGACTGGGGGCGAGCATGGAGAAATGGGGGCAACTCCCCGAAGCCCACACCGACTTCATCTTCGCCGTCACCGGTGAGGAACTGGGCCTGGCGGGGACGCTGTCGGTGCTCGCCCTCTTCGCGGCTCTAGGCTATGCGGGTATCCGCGTGGCCGGACGCACGGAGGACCCCTTCGTGAGGTATGCCGCGGGAGGCGTGACCACCTGGATCACCGCTCAGGCGGTGATCAACATCGGTGCGGTGCTCGGTCTGCTGCCGATCGCCGGTGTCCCCCTCCCGCTGTTCTCCTACGGAGGGTCCGCCCTGCTGCCGACCATGTTCGCCATCGGGCTGCTGATCGCCTTCGCACGCGACGAGCCCGCTGCGCGGGCGGCGCTATCGATGCGGCAACCCCGCTTTGGTAGAAAGCGGGGTGCCGGGGGCTCTGCTGCGACCAGGGAGCCTCGGAGATGGAACACGATGCGACGGCGCGCCTCGGCGGCGCGTACGTCCGGAGAGCGGTGAATTTCGGTGCATGTCGTACTCGCCGGCGGAGGAACCGCGGGCCACATCGAGCCCGCGCTCGCCCTCGCGGACGCCCTGCGCAGGCAGGACCCGACCGTGGGGATCACGGCCCTGGGCACGGAGCGGGGTCTTGAGACCAAGCTCGTTCCACAGCGCGGTTACGAGCTGGCGCTGATCCCGGCCGTACCGCTGCCGCGCAAGCCGACCCCCGAGCTGATCACCGTCCCGGGCCGGCTGCGCGGCACGATCAAGGCCGCCGAGCAGATCCTGGAGCGCACCAAGGCGGACGCGGTCGTCGGCTTCGGCGGCTACGTCGCCCTGCCCGGCTACCTCGCCGCCAAGCGCCTCGGTGTGCCGATCGTGATCCACGAGGCCAACGCCCGCCCGGGTCTCGCCAACAAGATCGGTTCGCGGTACGCCGCCCGGGTCGCCGTCTCCACCCCGGACAGCAAGCTGCGCGACGCCCGCTACATCGGCATTCCGCTGCGCCGCTCCATCGCCACCCTGGACCGGGCCGCCGTACGCCCCGAGGCCCGCGCGCTGTTCGGGCTCGACCCGAACCTGCCGACCCTGCTCGTCTCCGGCGGCTCGCAGGGCGCCCGGCGGCTGAACGAGGTCGTCCAGCAGGTCGCGCCCTGGCTCCAGCAGGCCGGGATCCAGATCCTGCACGCGGTCGGCCCGAAGAACGAACTGCCGCAGGTGCACCAGATGCCGGGAATGCCCCCGTACATCCCGGTAGGTTACCTGGACCGGATGGATCTCGCGTACGCCGCTGCCGACATGATGCTCTGCCGCGCGGGCGCGATGACCGTCGCCGAACTCTCCGCCGTCGGACTCCCGGCCGCCTATGTCCCGCTGCCCATCGGCAACGGCGAACAGCGGCTGAACGCCCAGCCGGTGGTCAAGGCCGGCGGCGGACTGCTGGTCGACGACGCGGAACTCACCCCCGAGTGGGTGCAGCAGAACGTCCTGCCCGTGCTCGCCGACCCGCACCGGCTGTACGAGATGTCCCGCGCCGCAAGCGAGTTCGGCCGCCGGGACGCCGACGACCTGCTCGTCGGCATGGTGTACGAGGCGATCGCCTCGCACCGACGCTAGGACCGTATGACGGAGGGCAGGCAGCGTGGCCGGATCGACGACCGCCGAGCGCGGTGAACGTCAGCAGCAGTCGTCCGGTCCGCCCCCTGCCCGGCGGGTGCGGCCACCACGGCTTCGTACGATCATCATCCTCGCCGTCGCGCTCGTGCTTCTCGGGGCGGGCGGCGTCTGGGTGTTGTACGGGTCGAGCTGGGTGCGCGTCGAGCGCGTGACCGTGTCGGGGACCCGGGTGCTGACGCCCGAGCAGGTGCGCGAGGCCGCCGACGTTCCGGTCGGATCGCCGTTGGTTTCCGTCGACACCGATGCCATCGAGGCGCGACTGAGGCGGAAACTGCCGCGAATTGACGTGGTGGACGTGGGCCGGTCCTGGCCCGATGGAATCGGGCTGAAAGTGACCGAGCGAACCCCGGTTCTGATTGTGCAAAAGGGCAAAAACTTCGTCGAAGTGGACGATGAAGGTGTCCGATTCGCCACGGTTTCCGAGGCCCCGAAAGGCGTTCCCGTGCTGGAATTGGCGCTCTCCCCGTCCGGTTCCTCCGCCGCGAGCCTGCGTCGCTTCGGCGAGGACCGGCTCGTGCGCGAGGCGGTCCGCGTCGCCGGTGCCGTTCCGGCCGCCGTCGCCCGCGACACCCGGACGGTCAAGGTCCGTTCCTACGACGACATCTCACTGGAGTTGGCCGACGGCCGGACCGTCGACTGGGGCAGCGCCGAGAAGGGAGCGGCGAAGGCTCGCACACTCCTCGCTCTGATGAAAGCCTCGCCGGACGCGCGGCACTTCGACGTCGGCGTTCCCACCGCCCCTGCGTCATCGGGGAGTTGACGCACATCCGCGCAGGTCAGCACCCTGGTTGGGCACTGCTATGGCTGATCACATAGGGTGAAAAGAAAAACGGGAGGTTCGGCGTGTTCGTTGAACGGGCGCCACTTGTCGACTTAGTGTCCTGTTCAGAAGATTCCAAGGAACGGACATACTGGTAACCCTAAACTTCAGGGTTAGGGTTCGGGTCGGCGAAACGGACCGTCCCATTCGGCATCAGTCGTCGGATCGCGGGCCAACCGCGAGGCGGCGACACGTAACTCGAGGCGAGAGGCCTTCGACGTGGCAGCACCGCAGAACTACCTCGCAGTCATCAAAGTCATCGGTGTCGGCGGCGGTGGTGTCAATGCCATCAACCGGATGATCGAGGTCGGTCTCAAGGGCGTCGAGTTCATCGCCATCAACACTGACGCACAGGCGCTGTTGATGAGCGACGCCGACGTCAAGCTCGACGTCGGCCGTGAACTCACCCGCGGACTCGGCGCCGGAGCCAACCCGGCCGTCGGCCGCAAGGCCGCCGAGGACCACCGCGAGGAGATCGAGGAGGTCCTCAAGGGGGCCGACATGGTCTTCGTGACAGCCGGTGAAGGCGGCGGCACCGGCACCGGCGGCGCGCCCGTCGTGGCCAACATCGCACGCTCGCTCGGCGCTCTCACCATCGGCGTGGTCACGCGCCCGTTCACCTTCGAGGGACGGCGCCGCGCCAACCAGGCCGAGGACGGCATCGCCGAGCTCCGCGAAGAGGTCGACACCCTCATCGTCATCCCGAACGACCGGCTGCTGTCCATCTCGGACCGCCAGGTCTCGGTGCTCGATGCCTTCAAGTCGGCCGACCAGGTCCTGCTCTCCGGTGTCCAGGGCATCACCGACCTCATCACCACGCCCGGTCTGATCAACCTCGACTTCGCCGACGTCAAGTCGGTCATGTCGGAGGCCGGTTCGGCCCTCATGGGCATCGGCTCGGCCCGCGGCGACGACCGCGCGGTGGCCGCGGCCGAGATGGCGATCTCCTCGCCGCTGCTGGAGGCGTCCATCGACGGCGCCCGCGGTGTGCTGCTCTCCATCTCCGGCGGCTCGGACCTCGGCCTGTTCGAGATCAACGAGGCCGCCCAGCTGGTGAGCGAGGCCGCCCACCCCGAGGCCAACATCATCTTCGGCGCGGTGATCGACGACGCCCTCGGCGACGAGGTCCGGGTCACCGTGATCGCGGCCGGCTTCGACGGGGGTCAGCCGCCGTCGAAGCGGGACAACATCCTCGGCTCGTCCTCGGCCAAGCGCGAGGAGCCCACTCCGGTACGGCAGACCGAGGGCCGTCCGTCCTTCGGCTCGCTCGGCAGCGTCACGCCGAAGGAGGAGCCGGCGCCCGCTCCCGAGCCGGCCGCCGACATCCAGGTCGGCCCGCCGGTCCCGCCGTCCCGGTCCTACTCGGACAGCGCGGCCGAGGAGCTGGACGTGCCGGACTTCCTGAAGTGATAGGACAGCGCGACACCGTGAGCGGCGCGCACTTCGCCTTCACCGACAGGTGGGGCGGGGTGAGCGCCGTTCCGTACGAGGAGCTCAACCTCGGCGCGGCGGTCGGCGACGACTCCGACGCCGTACGAACCAATCGCGAGCTGGCGGCCAAGTCGCTCGGACTCGACGCGGGCCGGGTCGTCTGGATGAACCAGGTGCACGGCAACGACGTCGTGGTGGTCGACCGGCCCCGGGGGGAGCATCCGGTGCCGAAGGTCGACGCGGTCGTCACCGCCGAGCGGGGTCTGGCCCTCGCCGTTCTCACCGCCGACTGCACGCCCGTCCTGCTCGCCGACCCGGTCGCCGGAGTCGTCGCCGCGGCCCACGCGGGCCGGCCCGGCATGGTCGCCGGAGTCGTGCCCGCCGCGCTACGCGCGATGATGGAACTGGGTGCCGAGCCGTCCCGGATCGTCGCCCGCACCGGGCCCGCCGTCTGCGGCCGGTGCTACGAGGTGCCCGAGGAGATGCGCGCCGAGGTGTCCGCGGTCGAGCCGGCGGCGTACGCCGAGACGAGCTGGGGTACGCCCGCGGTGGATGTGACCGCCGGAGTGCACGCGCAGCTCGACCGGCTCGGGGTGTGCGACCGGGAGCAGTCGCCGGTGTGCACGCGCGAGTCGGGCGACCACTTCTCGTACCGCCGCGACCGGACCACGGGCCGGCTCGCGGGCTATGTCTGGCTGGACTGATGGGGCATGACAGAACGTAAGGACGAACTCGCCGGAAACCTGGCGAAAGTCGAGGAGCGCATCGCCGCGGCGTGCGTGGCCGCCGGGCGTAAGCGCGAGGAGGTGACCCTGATCGTGGTCACCAAGACCTACCCCGCGAGCGATGTGCGGATCCTGTCGGAACTCGGTGTGCGCCATGTCGCCGAGAACAAGGACCAGGACGCGGCGCCCAAGGCGGCGGAGTGTTCGGATCTGCCCCTTACTTGGCACTTTGTCGGTCAGCTTCAGACCAACAAGGTGCGATCCGTGGTCGGTTATGCGGATGTCGTGCAGTCCGTCGATCGTTCCAAGCTGGTGACGGCCCTCTCCAGGGGGGCCGTACGGGTGGAGCGCGAGGTGGGCTGTCTCATCCAGGTCGCGCTCGACGCCGGTGAGCGCGAGCGAGGGGAGCGGGGTGGCGTAGCACCTGGCGGAATCGAAGAGTTGGCCGACCTTGTCACCGAGGCTCCTGGGCTGCGGCTCGACGGGCTGATGACGGTCGCACCTCTGACCGGAGAGTACGCGGGACGTGAACTGGCGGCGTTCGAGCGGTTGATGGATTTGTCGACCGACCTGCGCCGAGCCCATCCGGCTGCGAACATGGTCTCGGCAGGAATGAGTGCGGACCTCGAACAGGCCGTGGCGGCCGGAGCGACACATGTGCGCGTCGGCACTGCGGTACTCGGAGTCCGCCCGAGGCTCGGGTAACGTCGCCAGGAAGTCGGACCACAGCAGAAAATATGGTCATTACCGCTGAACAGCGGGCGTAACGACCTCGTGGATCGCGGGCACTTGGCAGTCGTCAGCCGATCCACCACAGAGCGGAGGACTCAGAGCATGGCCGGCGCGATGCGCAAGATGGCGGTCTACCTCGGCCTCGTGGAGGACGATGGGTACGACGGCCGCGGTTTCGACCCCGACGACGACTTCGAACCCGAACTCGATCCCGAGCCCGAGCGGGACCACCGACGGCATGAGCCGTCGCACCAGTCGCACGGTTCACATCAGTCCCAAAGGGACGAATCGGTACGAGTGGTGCAGCCATCGGTGCCGCGCGACCCGGTGCCCCACGCCGCTTCGCTGGGCGCGGAATCCGGGCGCCCGGCGCGAATCGCGCCCGTGGCATCCATCACACAAGAACGTCAAAGCCTGGAGAAGAACGCGCCGGTGATCATGCCCAAGGTCGTGTCGGAACGAGAGCCGTACCGGATCACCACGCTTCACCCGCGGACCTACAACGAGGCCCGTACCATCGGGGAACACTTCCGTGAGGGCACTCCGGTGATCATGAACTTGACTGAGATGGATGACACAGATGCCAAGCGACTTGTCGACTTTGCGGCGGGTTTGGTGTTTGGTCTTCACGGCAGCATCGAGCGGGTGACGCAGAAGGTGTTCCTGTTGTCGCCTGCTAACGTCGATGTCACGGCGGAGGACAAGGCCCGCATCGCAGAGGGCGGGTTCTTCAACCAGAGCTGAGACGCACAACCGGAAACAGCAGTACAGAACAGAGCAACACAACGCAGTACCGCAGCAGCACGGAACATGGGGAGAGGGAAGCAAGGGTCATGAGCGTGGTCCTGGATGTCGTCTATATCGCGCTGATGTGCTTCCTCATCGTGCTGATCTTCCGGTTGGTCATGGACTATGTCTTCCAGTTCGCCCGCTCGTGGCAACCCGGCAAGGCGATGGTGGTCGTTCTGGAGGCCACCTACACTGTCACTGATCCACCGCTCAAGCTTCTGCGGCGGTTCATTCCGCCGCTGCGTCTCGGGGGCGTGGCGCTCGACCTGTCCTTCTTCGTACTGATGATCATCGTCTACATCCTGATCTCGATCGTGAGCCGGCTGTGAGCGATGTGAACTACCGTCTTGCCGAATGCCGACGACTACGTTGAGGTGAAGAGATGCCGTTGACCCCCGAGGACGTGCGGAACAAGCAGTTCACGACCGTCCGCCTCCGAGAAGGCTATGACGAGGACGAGGTCGATGCCTTCCTCGATGAGGTCGAAGCCGAACTGACGCGCCTGCTCCGCGAGAACGAGGACCTGCGCGCCAAACTGGCCGCGGCCACGCGCGCTGCTGCCCAGAACCAGCAGAACATGCGCAAGCCTCCGGAGGGCCCCGGTCCGCAGGACCAGCAGCAGGGTGGCATGCCGCAGCAGGGTGGCATCCCGCAGCAGGGTGGTATGCCGCAGCAGGGTATGCGAGGTCCGGGCGCTCCGGTGCCCGCCGGCATATCGGGCCCGCCGCAGCAGCAGATGGGTGGCCCCATGGGTGGCCCGCCCCAGCTGCCCAGCGGCGCACCGCAGCTGCCCGCCGGTCCCGGCGGTCAGGGTGGCCCGCAGGGCCCCGGTCCGATGGGCCAGGGTCCCGGTCCGATGGGCCAGCCACCGATGCAGCAGCAGATGGGCGGTCCGATGGGCGGCCCCATGGGCGGCCCGATGGGCGGCCCCGGTCAGGGCCCCGGTGGCGACAGCGCCGCCCGTGTCCTCTCGCTGGCCCAGCAGACCGCCGACCAGGCGATCGCCGAGGCCCGTTCCGAGGCCAACAAGATCGTCGGCGAGGCGCGTTCGCGTGCCGAGGGGCTTGAGCGTGACGCTCGTGCCAAGGCCGACGCCCTTGAGCGGGACGCGCAGGAGAAGCACCGCGTCGCGATGGGCTCCCTGGAGTCCGCTCGCGCCACGCTGGAGCGCAAGGTCGAGGACCTGCGCGGCTTCGAGCGCGAGTACCGCACGCGTCTGAAGTCCTACCTGGAGTCGCAGCTGCGTCAGCTGGAGACCCAGGCCGACGACTCGCTGGCCCCGCCGCGCACTCCGGCCACCGCCTCGCTGCCGCCGTCCCCGGCGCCGTCGATGGCCCCGGCCGGTGCGAGCGCCCCGTCGTACGGCGGCAACCAGGGCATGGGCAGCGGTCCGGCTCCGGCCGGCCCCTCCTACGGCGGTCAGCAGCAGATGTCCCCGGCGATGACCCAGCCGATGGCTCCGGTCCGTCCGCAGGGTCCGTCCCCGATGGGTCAGGCTCCCTCGCCGATGCGTGGGTTCCTGATCGACGAGGACGACAACTGACGGCCAGTAGTACGCCTTAGGCGTCGGCAGCGTTCAAAGGGGCGGGCCCCGGATTTCGATCCGGGGCCCGCCCCTTTTACTCGCGTTGACAGCAGGAAAGGGCCCGGCCTCCGAACTGGAGACCGGGCCCTTCACATGCCTACGCCTTGCGCAGGCGGAACGTCAGGGACAGGCCCTCGTCCGTGAACGGGGTGCCGTAGCTGTCGTCCGCCTCGCCCTGGGCGAAGTCCGTCGCGAGGACTTCGTCGGCGATGAGCTCCGTGTGCCCCGACAGGGCCGCGACCGTCGCCGGGTCGGTCGAGAGCCACCGCAGCGCGATCCTGTCGGCCACGTCGAGGCCGCTGTTCTTGCGGGCCTCCTGGATCAGGCGGATCGCGTCACGGGCCAGGCCCGCGCGGCGCAGCTCCTCGGTGATCTCCAGGTCCAGGGCGACCGTAGCGCCCGAGTCGGACGCCACCGACCAGCCCTCGCGCGGGGTCTCGGTGATGATCACCTCGTCCGGGGCGAGGGTGATCGTCTCACCGTCGACCTCGACCGATGCCGTGCCGTCGCGCAGGGCCAGGGACAGCGCGGCCGCATCGGCCCCCGCGACGGCCTTCGCCACGTCCTGGACGCGCTTGCCGAACCGCTTGCCCAGGGCGCGGAAATTGGCCTTCGCGGTCGTGTCCACCAGGCTGCCGCCGACCTCGGAGAGGGACGCCAGCGACTCGACGTTCAGCTCCTCGGTGATCTGCGTGTGCAGCTCGGGGCTGAGGGAGCCGAAGCCGGTCGCCGCGACCAGTGCACGCTTCAGCGGCTGGCGGGTCTTGACGCCCGACTCCGCGCGCGTGGCACGGCCGAGCTCCACCAGGCGGCGCACCAGCACCATCTGCTTCGACAGCTCCGGGTCGATGGCGGTGAGGTCCGCCTCCGGCCACGCCGCCAGGTGCACCGACTCCGGGGCGCCCGGAGTGACCGGCACGATCAGGTCCTGCCAGACCCGCTCGGTGATGAACGGGGTCAGCGGGGCCATCAGCTTGGTCACCGTCTCGACGACCTCGTGCAGCGTGCGCAGCGCGGCCTTGTCGCCCTGCCAGAACCGGCGCCGCGAGCGGCGGACGTACCAGTTCGACAGATCGTCGACGAACGCCGAGAGCAGCTTGCCGGCGCGCTGGGTGTCGTACGCCTCCAGAGCCTGCGTCACCTGGTCGGTGAGCGCATGGAGTTCGGACAGCAGCCAGCGGTCCAGCAGCGGACGGTCGGCCGGGGCCGGGTCCGCGGCGGAGGGCGCCCAGTTCGACGTACGGGCGTACAGGGCCTGGAAGGCGACCGTGTTCCAGTACGTGAGCAGGGTCTTGCGGACGACCTCCTGGATCGTGCCGTGGCCCACGCGGCGGGCCGCCCACGGGGAGCCGCCGGCCGCCATGAACCAGCGGACCGCGTCGGCGCCGTGCTGGTCCATCAGTGGGATCGGCTGCAGGATGTTGCCCAGGTGCTTGGACATCTTGCGGCCGTCCTCGGCGAGGATGTGGCCGAGGCACACCACGTTCTCGTACGACGACTTGTCGAAGACCAGGGTGCCGACCGCCATCAGCGTGTAGAACCAGCCGCGGGTCTGGTCGATGGCCTCGCTGATGAACTGCGCCGGGTAGCGGGACTCGAACAGTTCCTTGTTCTTGTACGGGTAGCCCCACTGCGCGAACGGCATCGAGCCCGAGTCGTACCAGGCGTCGATGACCTCCGGCACGCGCGTGGCCGTCTTCGCGCAACTCGGGCAGTCGAAGGTGACGTCGTCGATGTACGGGCGGTGCGGGTCGAGGTCCGACTGGTCGGTGCCGGTCAGCTCGGTGAGCTCCGCGCGGGAGCCGACGACCGTGAGGTGGTCGTCCTCGCAGCGCCAGATCGGCAGCGGGGTGCCCCAGTAGCGGTTGCGGGACAGCGCCCAGTCGATGTTGTTGTTCAGCCAGTCACCGAAGCGGCCGTGCTTGACCGTGTCGGGGAACCAGTTGGTGTTCTCGTTCTCCTGGAGGAGACGGTCCTTCACGGCCGTGGTGCGGATGTACCAGGACGGCTGCGCGTAGTAGAGGAGCGCGGTGTGGCAGCGCCAGCAGTGCGGGTAGCTGTGCTCGTACGGGATGTGCTTGAACAGGAGGCCGCGCTGCTGGAGGTCCTCGGTGAGCTTTTCGTCCGCCTTCTTGAAGAAGACGCCGCCGACCAGGGGGACGTCCTCCTCGAAGGTGCCGTCCGGGCGGACGGGGTTGACGACCGGCAGACCGTAGGAGCGGCAGACCTTGAGGTCGTCCTCACCGAAGGCGGGGGACTGGTGGACCAGACCCGTACCGTCCTCGGTCGTGACGTAGTCGGCGTTGACGACGAAATGCGCCTCCGCCGGGAACTCGACCAGCTCGAAGGGGCGTTGATAGGTCCAGCGCTCCATCTCGGCGCCGGTGAACGTCTGGCCGGTGGTCTCCCAGCCCTCGCCGAGGGCCTTGGCGACCAGCGGTTCGGCGACGACGAGCTGCTCCTCGCCGTTGGTCGCCACGACATAGGTGACCTCGGGGTGGGCGGCGACCGCGGTGTTGGAGACCAGCGTCCAGGGCGTCGTCGTCCAGACCAGGAGCGCGGCCTGGCCGGCCAGCGGACCGGAGGTGAGCGGGAAACGGACGTACACGGACGGGTCGACGACCGTCTCGTAGCCCTGCGCCAGTTCGTGGTCGGACAGGCCGGTGCCGCAGCGCGGGCACCAGGGGGCGACCCGGTGGTCCTGGACCAGCAGGCCCTTGTTGAAGATCTCCTTCAGCGACCACCAGACGGACTCGATGTACTCGGGGTCCATCGTGACGTAGGCCTCTTCGAGGTCGACCCAGTAGCCCATGCGGGTCGTCAGCTCGGAGAAGGCGTCGGTGTGCCGCAGCACGGAGTCACGGCACTTGGCGTTGAACTCGGCGATGCCGTACGCCTCGATGTCCTTCTTGCCGCTGAAGCCGAGCTCCTTCTCCACCGCCAGCTCCACCGGGAGGCCGTGGCAGTCCCAGCCGGCCTTGCGGGCCACGTGGTAGCCGCGCATGGTGCGGAAGCGGGGGAAGACGTCCTTGAAGACGCGGGCCTCGATGTGGTGGGCGCCGGGCATGCCGTTGGCGGTCGGCGGGCCCTCGTAGAAGACCCACTCGGGGCGGCCCTCGGACTGCTCCAGGCTCTTGGCGAAGATCTTCTGCTCGCGCCAGAAATCGAGCACGGCGTGCTCAAGGGCGGGCAGGTCGACCTGGGCGGGTACCTGGCGGTACGTCGGCGTTGTCATCTGCGAGCTTCCTCCGGCGGACTTGCTGCCTTCCGTCCGGAGGGACGAGAGCTACGTCTGTCGTTACGCCGTCTTCGGCGCGCTCCCGCGGTACCACCCTCCTTGGCCCGCCGACGCTCTGTGTGCCTCGGTGAGCCCCCTCATTGGGGTCGCGATGCCGGTTCTACTGGCCCGCATGGGGCTTTCTTCCGGCGGCTCCGGGGTGATCTTCACGTCGCGCTCGCCCCCGGGCTTCCACCGTCCCCGGGTCGCTCTGGGCTGCGTACGCCGCTACTCGTCCCCATCCACGCTTCTCGCTGCGCCCAGTGTACGGCGCCGCGGGGACAGCGGCCGACCGGTTTTCCGGCGTCCGGGGGCGAGGGCCGGGTGTGGCCTGCGATGACCCGAATGGCGCGGTACGGGTGTTCGGATTCTGGGACGCCGAGGTCGGCGGATTACCCGGCGGGGAGCTGGGCAATACGCATGCAGGTCGGCCGCGCGGCATCCGCGAGGCGGGCGAATCGGGCGGTGTGCCCCATTGCCGCGGGACTCAAGTCGATTTATCGTCCCAGCACGATTCGCGAGCAAGATCACAATATGTGAAGGGGCCGCGGCCATGGTGGCGAAGAAGACCGCCGTACAGCAGTCGGCGTCCGGCAGGGCCACGAAAGCCTCCGGCGGTGCGGCCAAGGATGTGAGCGGGAAGAAGAGCACGCGCGGGGGGTCCACGAGGAGCTCCGGAGGGGCCGCGAAGCCGGTGAAGACCGTGCGGGGGCACGGCACCGAGGAGGGCGGGACCACGGCGGGCAAGAAGACCGCCGCGAAGAAGAGTGCGGCCAAGAAGACCGCCGCCAAGAAGGCGACGGCTTCGAGGGCGGCTCCCGCGAAGAAGGCGGCCGAGGAGGAGGCGGCGGTGAGACCGGCGGCCAAGAAGGCGGCCGCGAAGAAGACCGCGAAGAAGGAGACCGCGAAGAAGGCGGCGACGAAGAAGACGGCCGCCAAGAAGGCCGTAGCGAAGAAGACGGCGGCCAAGAAGGCCGTAGCGAAGAAGACCGCGGCCAAGGAGGCAGTGGCGAAGAAGGCTCCGGCCAAGAAGGCCGAGGCCAAGAAGGCTCCGGCCAAGAAAGCCGTGGCCAAGAAGAGCGCCGCCGAGAAGAAGAGCGCGGCCAAGAAGAGTACGGCCAAGAAGGCGGGCGCGGCCGAGGCCGCGGAGCAGACGGGAGCCACGACGGTGGTTGCGAAGAAGACTCCTGGCACGGCCACGGCGGCGAAGACCGCCGTTCCCAAGGCACGCGTCTCCGCGGCGGTGGAGCCGGGCGAGCTCGCGGTGCGCCCCGGTGAGGACCCCTGGACCCCGGGGGAGGTCGAGGAGGCGCGCGCCGAGCTGCTGTCCGAGGTGGAGCGGCTGCGGGCCGAGATCACCTCCTCCGAGCAGTCGCTCGCCGGTCTCATGCGGGACTCGGGGGACGGTGCCGGCGACGACCAGGCCGACACCGGCACGAAGAACATCACGCGGGAGCACGAGCTTGCGCTCGCCGCCAACGCGCGGGAGATGCTCATCCAGACCGAGCGCGCCCTGGAGCGGCTGGACTCGGGCACCTACGGGCTGTGCGAGAACTGCGGGAACCCCATCGGCAAGGCCCGTATGCAGGCCTTCCCGCGCGCGACGCTGTGCGTGGAGTGCAAGCAGAAGCAGGAACGCCGGTACTGAAGGCCCGGTCGGGCGTGCCGTACCCTCGTCCTCAGTCAGGTACCTAGGTTGAGGGACTCACGTGGCAGAGGCGGAGCGCATCATCGGTACGCCGGAATCCCCGGACGGGGCTGAGGCCGAGCCGGAGCAGTCATCCGGTCCGCAGGGACAGGGGGGCGGCGAGGCGCGGCCCAAGGGGAAGCGGCGGATCGCCGTGCTGTTCGCGGTCGCCGCCTTCGCGTACGCCCTCGACCTGATCAGCAAGATGATCGTGGTGGCCGAGCTTGAACATCATGAGCCCATCGAGATCATCGGGGACTGGCTGAAGTTCGAGGCGATCCGCAACGCCGGCGCGGCCTTCGGCTTCGGCGAGGCCTTCACCGTGATCTTCACGGTGATCGCGGCGGCCGTGATCGTGGTGATCGCCCGGCTCGCCCGCAAGCTCTACAGCCTGCCCTGGGCCATCGCGCTGGGTCTGCTGCTGGGCGGTGCGCTGGGCAATCTCACCGACCGGATCTTCCGCTCGCCGGGCGTCTTCGAGGGCGCGGTCGTGGACTTCATCGCGCCCAAGCACTTCGCGGTGTTCAACCTCGCGGACTCGGCGATCGTGTGCGGCGGCATCCTGATCGTGCTGCTGTCGTTCAAGGGGCTCGACCCGGACGGCACCGTCCACAAGGGCTGAGCGCGCGGTCGGGAGTGTCTCACCCGTCCGGCATACTCGACGGGTGAGCACGATTCCCGAGATCCGTACCCTGCCCGTGCCGGACGGCCTGGAGGGCGAGCGCGTCGACGCCGCCATCTCCCGCATGTTCGGCTTCTCCCGTACCAAGGCCGCGGAGCTCGCAGCGGCGGGCAAGGTGCTGGTCGACGGCGCGGCTGTCGGCAAGTCCGAGCGTGTGCGCGGAGGTGCCTGGCTCGAGGTCGAGATGCCGCAGGCGCCCGCGCCGGTGCAGGTGGTGGCCGAGCCGGTCGAGGGCATGGAGATCGTGCACGACGACGATGACGTGGTCGTGATCGTCAAGCCGGTCGGGGTCGCCGCGCATCCGTCGCCGGGCTGGACCGGGCCGACCGTGATCGGCGGTCTCGCGGCCGCCGGGTACCGGATCTCGACGTCCGGTGCCGCCGAGCGGCAGGGGATCGTGCACCGGCTCGACGTCGGTACGTCGGGTCTGATGGTCGTCGCCAAGTCCGAGTACGCGTACACGTCGCTGAAGCGCCAGTTCAAGGAGCGCACGGTCGACAAGCGGTACCACACGCTGGTCCAGGGGCACCCCGATCCGACCAGCGGCACCATCGACGCGCCCATCGGACGGCACCCGAACCACGACTACAAGTGGGCGGTCACGGCCGACGGCAAGCCGTCCGTCACGCACTACGACCTCATCGAGGCGTTCCGCGCGGCCTCTCTGCTCGATGTGAAGCTGGAGACCGGCCGCACCCACCAGATCCGCGTCCACATGGCCGCGCACCGCCACCCCTGCGTCGGCGATCTGACCTACGGCGCCGACCCGACGCTCGCCAAGCGCCTGCGGCTGACCCGGCAGTGGCTGCACGCCGTCCGGCTCGGCTTCGAGCACCCCGGGGACGGGCAGTGGGTGGAGTTGTCCTGCGACTACCCCGACGACCTCCAGCAGGCCCTGGACCAGGTGCGCGAGGAGACCTACGGATGACCCCGGAGCCGTACGTCGTGCGGGTCGCGTCGGAGACCGCCGACCGTGAGGCGTGCTTCGCGGTGCGCCGGGAGGTCTTCGTCGTCGAGCAGGGTGTGCCCGAGGAGCTGGAGTACGACGCCTACGACGCCGTAGCGGTGCATGTGCTGGCCGTGCGCAGGACGGGGTGCCGCTCGGGGCCGGGCGCCTGCTGTACGGCGAGGCCGCCGTGGCGAAGGTCGACGGCGACCTGTCCGTGGGCTCGCTCGGGCGGCTCGCGGTGACCAAGGCGGCGCGCGGGCTCGGGGTCGGCGCGGCGCTGGTGCGGGCCATCGAGGACGCGGCACGCGCGCGTGGGCTCAGGGCGGTGGATCTGCACGCGCAGACCCAGGCGCTGGGGTTCTACGAGCGGTTGGGGTACGAGGCGTACGGGCCGGAGTTCCCCGACGCGGGGATTCCGCACCGGTCGATGCGGCGCGCTGTGTAGCTGAGCGCGCCGGCACCCTCAGCGACTCGTCCTGGGCGGCTCGTGGGCTCGCCGGGAGGGGGAGCCGTCCGGTGAGCGGGGCGGGGGCGTGAGGCCTGGCGGCAGGGCCGCGTCCGCTGTGTTGACCCGGGGGAGCGCGTACGCATGCGCCGTCGACAGCCAGGCGATCATCTGTTCGCGGACCGTCACCCGTACCGTCCAGATGTCGTCCGCGTCCTTCGCCGTCACCAACGCCCGTACCTCCATGGTGTTCGGGGTGGAGTCCGTCACCGACACATCGCACGCGCGGCCGTCCCAGGCCGGGCACTCGCGCAGGATGTCGCGGAGTTTCTCGCGCATCAGGTCCACCGGCGCGGAGTGGTCCAGGTGCCAGTAGACGATGCCGGTCATCTGGGCGCCGCCCCGGGACCAGTTCTCGAACGGCTTGGAGGTGAAGTAGGAGACGGGCATCGTGATGCGGCGCTCGTCCCAGGTACGGACCGTGAGGAAGGTCAGCGTGATCTCCTCGACCGTGCCCCACTCGCCGTCCACCACGACCGTGTCCCCGATGCGCACCATGTCGCCGAAGGCGATCTGGAGCCCGGCGAACATATTGCTCAGCGTCGACTGGGCGGCCACCCCCGCGACGATGCCGAGGATGCCCGCCGAGGCCAGCAGCGAGGCGCCGGCGGCGCGCATCGCGGGGAAGGTCAGGAGCATCGCGGCCACCGCGACCACGCCGACCACCGCCGCCACCACGCGTGTGATGAGCGTCACCTGGGTCCGTACCCGCCGGACCCGGGCCGGGTCGCGGTGGGCGCGGGCGTAGCGGGTGTACGTCGTCTCGACGATCGCCGCCGCGATCCGGATCACCAGCCAGGCCGCCGAGCCGATCAGCACCAGCGTCAGGATCTGCCCGATCCCGACCCGGTGCTCCTCCAGCACCTTCGCCGAGTCGTACGACCCTCTCAACAGGGCCGCGCACAGCACGAGCTGGTAGGGGACGCGGGCGCGGCGCAGCAGCCCCCACAGCGGGGTCTCGCCGTGCCGTGCGTCGGCCTTGCGCAGCAGCAGGTCTGTGGCCCACCCGATGAGCAGCGTGAGCACGACCGAGCCACCGATGACGATCAGCGGGCGCAGTACGTTCTCCATGGGTCCGACCGTACTGGCACGATGGCTTCATGAACATCATGCTCTTTCACTCGACCTACGGCCCGCGCCCCGCGGTGCGCCAGGCCGCGGACCGGCTGCGCGAGGCCGGACACGAGGTGTGGACGCCGGACCTCTTCGAGGGCCGTACGTTCGACACCGTCGAGGAGGCCATGGCGTTCAAGGACGAGATCGGCAAGGACGAACTGCTCAGGCGTGCCGTGCTGGCCGCCGCGCCCTATTCGGAACGGGGCCTGGTCTACGCCGGGTTCTCGCTCGGCGCGTCCATCGCGCAGACCCTCGCCCTCGGCGACGAGAAGGCGCGCGGTCTGCTGCTTCTGCACGGCACCTCCGACATCGCGCCGAACGCCTCGGTGGACGAACTGCCGGTGCAGCTGCATGTCGCCGAGCCGGATCCGTTCGAGACCGACGACTGGCTGAGCGCCTGGTATCTCCAGATGGGCAGAGCAGGCGCCGATGTGGAGATCTACCGGTACGCCGGGGCCGGTCACCTCTACACCGACCCCGACCTGCCGGACTACGACGCCGAGGCGGCCGAGGCCACCTGGCGGGTGGCGCTCGGCTTCCTCGACTCGCTCTAGTCGGTTCAGCCGGCCGCTCGGTACGCCGCCCAGTTCTGCTGCATGCGCGTCACCTGGCCCGCGGTGAACTGGTACATGCAGGAGTCGTACGTGTAGTCCATGAAGTTGTGGATCGGGTCGACGCCCGCCTTGCGGGTGCAGGTGTCCCGGCCCTCGGGGCACTCGTAGGCGGCGCTCTTCTCGGCCGGGGTGTCCTCGACGTAGTCGCCGTTGCCGTTACAGCCGCCCTGGAAGGTGTGGTACAGGCCCATCCAGTGGCCGACCTCGTGGGTGGCGGTGTCGCCCTCGTTGTAGTTGGCGGCCGAGCCGCCCGGCAGCGACTCGTCGAGGAGGACCACGCCGTCCATGGACGGGCTGGAGTTGTAGGAGCTGGGGAAGGTGGCCCAGCCGAGGAGGCCGCCGCCGAGGTTGGCGGTGTAGACGTTGAGCGCGTTCGCGCCGCCCTTGCGCAGGGCGGACTTCATCGCCTTCTCCTCCGCCGAGCCGTAACCGACGTTGTACCAGGCGGCGTTGTCGGTGTAGTCGGTGCCGGCCAGCGTGAACTGGTAGCCGGAGTCGGTGTTTCCGTTGCCCTGGCCGGCGAACGCGGCGTTGAGGACGTTCATCTGGGCGGTGATGTCGGCGGAGCTGAGCTGTCCGGCGGCGCCGCTGTGGATGACGTGGAAGTACACCGGGATGGTGGTCGACGCGGCGGCGGCAAGGCTGCGGCTGCCGGAAGCGGGCAGCTTGTCGAGCTTCTTCTTCAGATCCGCGTCCATCGCCTGGGCCTTGGCGGCGCTGATCTCGTTGGGCTCGGCGACGCCCTCGCCGGCGTGCCCCGGACGGGCCTCACGGGCCGCGGAGTGACCGGCCTCCTCCTCGACGCACTCGGCGGCCGGAGCCTGGGCCGCCGCGACACCCGTAGGTGCGGACAAGGGGGAGAACATCAGGGTTCCGGCCACCATGGCCGTGCCGATGAGGCGTCTGCGCGTAGAGGGGGTTATCCGGGCAAGCGCACGCATGCTGACTCCTAGCTGATGCGTTGGGGAGGACGGGCACAGGGGTCTTCCTGGCCGCCGCCCGGAGATTACGTGTACATGCCTAGGTCAGAAGAGAAACGTTTCGGCCAATCGGAATCTCGAACAAACGGGGTGAATGGCGATGCCCGGCAGGTGGCGCGCCCGGAACTGAAGCGCGGTTCGCGCCACCCGCCGTTGGCCGAAAGTCGCCGCTGAAACGCGGGTTTTACACGGGGTCGTACGTCCGCTCGACCTTCTGCGTGCCGTTGCGCGTGCGGTACGAACGGGCCCAGGACGCCGTCGCGTCGGCCTTCGTGCGGTCGGACAGGACGTAGTAGTCCATCTGCGCGCGGTCGGCCGTGATGTCCAGGACGCCGAAGCCGTGCCGGTCGGTGTCGACCCAGTGGACGTGCCGGTTGGCGGCCTTGATGATCGGCGAGGCGAGCGCGGAGACCGTGCCCTCGGGGACCTTCACTATGTCGTCGAGGTTGTCGGAGGTCACCGAGGTGACCACGAACTCCGTGGCGGCCGAGGCGGACAGCGGGTACGTACCGGCGTTCACCGGCACGTCGTTGGCCCACGCCATGTGGATGTCGCCGGTGAGGAACACCGTGTTGCGGATGGCGTTGGAGCGCAGATGGGCGAGGAGTTCACGGCGGTCGTCCGTGTAGCCGTCCCACTGGTCGGTGTTGACGGCGAGTCCCTCCTTCGGCAGTCCGAGCAGCTCGGCGAGCGGCTTGAGGAGCTCGGCGGAGAGGGAGCCGATGGCGAACGGCGAGATCATCACCGAGTTGCCGACCAGACGCCAGGTGGTGTCGGAGGACTTCAGGCCCGCCTTCAGCCAGTCGAGCTGGGCGCGTCCGGTGAGCGTGCGCTCCGGGTCGTCGACCGAGCCGTTGCCCACGGAGGCCTGCTGCGAGCGGAAGGAGCGCAGGTCCAGCAGCGAGAGGTCGACGAGCTTGCCGAAGCGCAGACGGCGGTAGGTGGTGCCGGCGAGGGCCGGACGGACCGGCATCCACTCGAAGTAGGCCTGCTTGGCGGCGGCCTGGCGCGCGGCGTAGGTGCCCTCGGCGCCCTCGGTGTGGTTCTCGGCGCCGCCGGACCAGGCGTCGTTGGCGATCTCGTGGTCGTCCCAGATCGCCACGCACGGCGCGGTCGCGTGCAGGGCCTGGAGGTCGGGGTCGGTCTTGTAACGCCCGTGCCGGGTGCGGTAGTCGGCGAGGGTGAGGATCTCGTGCGCCGGCGCGTGCTGCCGTACGACGGTGTCGCGGGTGCCGTACTCGCCGGTGCCGTACTCGTAGATGTAGTCACCGAGGTGCAGCCAGGCGTCCAGGTCGCCGCGGACCGCGAGATGGCGGTACGCCGAGAAGTAGCCGGCCTCCCAGTTGGCGCAGGAGACCACGCCGAAGCGGAGGTTCGCCACGGCCGCGTCCGCCGCCGGCGCGGTGCGGGTGCGCGCCGCCGGGGAGTCGGTGCCGCCCGCGGAGAAGCGGAACCAGTAGTCGGTGGCGGGCGCGAGGCCGCGGATGTCCGCCTTGACCGTGTGGTCGGAGGCGGCGGTGGCGGTGGTGGAGCCCTTGGCGACGATGTGCGTGAACGCCCTGTCCGTGGCGACGGTCCAGCTGACCTCGGTGTCCGGGCCGAGCCCGGAACCGGGTATCGCCTCGGGGGTCGGGGTCACACGGGTCCACAGCAGGACGCCGTCGGGCAGCGGGTCGCCGGAGGCCACGCCGTGCAGGAAGGCGGGGGCTTCGTTGGCGGCGCGCGCGGGTATCGCGGCGGCGAGCGGTGCTGCGACGAAGGTGGCGCCGGCGGTGGCCGCCGCGGCCTTGACGACCGTACGGCGGCGCGGGGCAGGGGTGTTGAGCGGCTCGGATGATCTGTATCGACTGGTCACGAGCGATCAGGTTACTGACCGGTATGAACGAGAGCGGGCGAACTCGTAAAAGTTCGCCCGCTCTTCGTCTCTCGGTCGGCCTGAGCCGTGGGTTCAGGCCTTCAGCGCGCCGTCGACCAGCGTGTTGAACTCCTCCACCGTCAGCGGCGGGTTGCCCTGGTCGGTGGTGAGCGTCTTGCCGTCCAGCACGAAGCTCGGGGTGCCGTTGACGTCGTCCTCGTTGGTGTCGAAGGTCTTCGACATGGCCAGCGCCCAGGCGTCGTAGGTGCCGTTCTTCACGGCGTTCTGGAACTCGGTGTTGTTCTTCAGGGCGTCGACGGTGTCGGCGATCTCGATCAGGTAGTCGTCGTCCTTGAACTTGTCGTCCGACTCCTCCGGGTGCCACTTCGCCGAGTACAGCGCCGTCTTGTACTGGAGGAAGGCCTCGTCGCTGACGTTCAGCGCGGCGCCGAGGGCGCTCATCGCGTTCTTGGAGCCCTCGCCGTTGCTGCCGACCTTGCCGTCGCCGAGCTGGTCGCCGTCGAGGAAGGTGCCGCCGATGAACTGGATCTTGTACTTGCCGTCGTCGAGGTCCTTCTCGACCGTCGAGCCGACCGTCTGCTCGAAGGAGGCGCACACCGGGCAGCGCGGGTCCTCGTAGACCTTGAGGGTGTTTTTTGCGCTGTCCTTGCCGATGACGACGGTCGTGCCGTCGGTGCCCGTGGTGTTGGCCGGGGCGACGACCTTCTCGTCCTGCACGGCCTCCCAGTGGCCGGGCTTGTTGGACTGGACGACGGCGTAGCCGATGCCGCCGGCCGCGGCCAGCACGCCGACGACCGAACAGGCCACGACGATCTGCCGCTTGACCTTGCCCCGCTTCGCCTCGCGCTCACGCTCGACGCGCAGCCGCTCGCGCGCCGCCGACTTGGCCGCCTGGCTGTTCCGCTTGCTCATGTCTGTTTTCTCCATGGGGACGCGCACACGTCGTGTGTGCGGAATACGTAGGGGTGGACTGCTGATGCTCAGGCGAAGGCGGCCGAGCACGGCGGTCCACGCCGTCCCAGGGAGTGCACGAGGATCCGCTCACGGGCGGAGGCGGTACGGCGGACAAGGCGCGGAAGCCGGCGCGGCGACCGGGCCGGCCGTACCGTCACGGCGGCGACCGCCAGCAGCAGCGGCCGGAAGGTGGTGGCCGCGACCGCGCTCAGCAGCTGGGCCAGCGCGCGCTCGCCGCGGCGCAGCCAGGCGGCGGCGACCAGGCCGACCGAGACATGGGCGGCGAGCAGCAGCCAGGCGGTCTGTGCGTCGGCGTGGGCGAGGAGGGTCGCGAGCCGGTCGGTGCCGGTCTTCTCGCTGACCGTGGTCAGCGCGGTGCCGACACGGGTGCCGTCGCCGCACAGCACGTCCAGGCCGACCGAGCGCAACGGACCCGCGACGGGGCCGCCCGCAGTGCCGTAACAGACGTGCTGGCCGGTGGTGAAGACGGTGTCGGCAGCCAGCTCCAGCGGGATCAGCAGGGCGGCGATCCGCCCGAAGCCGCGCTCACGCCCGGCCAGCGCGTAGGCGACCACGAACACGGTGGCGGCGACCAGGGCCACCGTGTTCAGCGGCAGCGGGACCCGGGACAGCAGCACGTGCGACGCGGTGCTGAGCGTCACGACGAGTGCCGTGAACAGCGCCGCGCGGAGCGCTCGTAGCTGGGTCCCGGATATGTCCATAGCGCAGGAGAGTCTGTCACGGAGGGCTGTAAGGGACCCCTAAAGGATTCCTGTGAACGCCCCTTTTGTCATAGGCCGGTTGGTACAGCCTTCTGTCACAGTCCGGGAATCCGGCCGTTGCGGAAGAGGTCCACGAAGATCTGGTGGTCGGCACGCGCGCGTGCGCCGTAGTCGTGCGCGAAGTCCACCAGGAGCTCGGCGAAACCGTCCTCGTCGGCCGCGATGGCCGCGTCGATGGCCCGCTCGGTGGAGAACGGCACCAGGGACTCGCCAGAGGTGTCGTCCGCCGCCGAGTGCATCGACGCCGTCGCCCGGCCGAGGTCGGCGACGACCGCCGCGATCTCCTCCGGGTCGTCGATGTCGTCCCAGTCCAGGTCCACGGCGTACGGCGAGACCTCCGCGACCAGCTGACCCGCGCCGTCCAGCTCGGTCCAGCCCAGCCACGGGTCGGCGTGCGCCTGCAGGGCGCGCTGGGAGATCACCGTGCGGTGGCCCTCGTGCTGGAAGTAGTCACGGATCGCCGGGTCGGTGATGTGCCGGGAGACGGCCGGGGTCTGGGCCTGCTTGATGTAGATCACGACGTCGTTCTCCAAGGCGTCGCTGTTGCCCTCGAGGAGGATGTTGTACGACGGCAGACCGGCCGAGCCGATACCGATGCCGCGGCGGCCGACGACGTCCTTCACGCGGTAGGAGTCCGGGCGGTCCAGGGACGACTCCGGCAGCGTCTCCAGATAGCCGTCGAAGGCGGCCAGCACCTTGTAGCGGGTGGCCGCGTCCAGCTCGATGGAGCCGCCGCCCGGGGCGAAGCGGCGCTCGAACTCGCGGATCTCGGTCATCGAGTCCAGCAGTCCGAACCGGGTCAGCGCGCGGGCGTCGCGCAGGGCGTCCAGCAGCGGGCCCTGGGCGGAGTCCAGGGTGAAGGGCGGTACCTCGTCGCTCTTGGCGCCGGTCGCGAGCGCGTGGATCCGCTCGCGGTACGCGCCCGCGTACACCTCGACCAGCTCGGTGATCTGCTCGTCGCTGAGCGCCTTCGCGTACCCGATGAGCGCCACGGAGGCGGCGAAGCGCTTGAGGTCCCAGGTGAAGGGGCCGACGTAGGCCTCGTCGAAGTCGTTGACGTTGAAGATCAGGCGGCCGGTGGAGTCCATGTACGTGCCGAAGTTCTCCGCGTGCAGGTCGCCGTGGATCCACACGCGCGAGGTGCGCTCGTCCAGGAACGGGCCGCCCCGCTTCTCTGCGTCGAGGTCGTGGTAGAAGAGGCCCGCCGTGCCCCGGTAGAACGCGAACGCCGAGGCCGCCATCTTCCGGAACTTCACGCGGAACGCGGCCGGGTCGGCGGCCAGGAGCTCGCCGAACGCGGTGTCGAAGACGGCGAGGATCTCCTCGCCGCGGTGCTCGTCGCTGAGCTTCGGGACCGACATCGCTGGGTGCCTCCTGGTGCAGTGCATGTACGACAGCGTCTCTGCCGTTACCAACGCACGACGGTACGTCGGAGTGCCCACCGAGTGTCAGTGCCGCGGCATAGACTTCGACGCTGACCCCAGAACTGTCCGCCAGCCCGTCGCCGAGTGTTTCCCCTGGAGGCCGCACCGTGTCAAAGCCGCCGTTCACGCACCTGCACGTCCACACCCAGTACTCGCTGCTGGACGGTGCCGCGCGGCTGAAGGACATGTTCAACGCGTGCAACGAGATGGGCATGACCCATATCGCCATGTCCGACCACGGCAACCTCCACGGCGCGTACGACTTCTTCCACTCCGCGAAGAAGGCCGGGGTCACCCCGATCATCGGGATCGAGGCCTATGTCGCCCCCGAGTCCCGGCGCAACAAGCGCAAGATCCAGTGGGGCCAGCCGCACCAGAAGCGGGACGACGTCTCCGGTTCCGGTGGTTACACCCACAAGACGATCTGGGCGGCGAACGCGACCGGACTGCACAACCTCTTCCGCCTCTCCTCGGACGCGTACGCCGAGGGCTGGCTGCAGAAGTGGCCCCGGATGGACAAGGAGACCATCTCCCAGTGGTCCGAGGGGCTCATCGCCTCCACCGGCTGCCCCTCCGGCGAGCTCCAGACCCGGCTGCGCCTCGGCCAGTACGACGAGGCGCTGAAGGCCGCCGCCGACTACCAGGACATCTTCGGCAAGGACCGCTACTTCCTGGAGCTGATGGACCACGGCATCGAGATCGAGCGCCGGGTCCGCGACGGACTGCTGGAGATCGGCAAGAAGCTCGGCATCCCGCCCCTGGTGACCAACGACTCGCACTACACGTACGCGCACGAGGCGGGCGCGCACGACGCCCTGCTGTGCATCCAGACCGGCAAGAACCTCTCCGACCCCGACCGCTTCAGGTTCGACGGCACCGGCTACTACCTGAAGTCCACGGACGAGATGTACGCCATCGACTCCTCGGACGCCTGGCAGGAGGGCTGCCGCAACACGCTCCTGGTGGCCGAGCAGATCGACACCACGGGCATGTTCGAGAAGCGCGACCTCATGCCCAAGTTCGACATCCCCGAGGGCTACACGGAGGTCACCTGGTTCAAGGAGGAGGTCCGCCGCGGCATGGAGCGCCGCTTCCCGGGCGGTATCCCCGAGGACCGGCAGAAGCAGGTCGACTACGAGATGGACGTCATCATCCAGATGGGGTTCCCTGGGTACTTCCTCGTCGTCGCCGACTTCATCATGTGGGCCAAGAGCCAGGGCATCGCGGTCGGTCCGGGCCGTGGTTCGGCGGCGGGTTCGATCGTCGCGTACGCCATGGGCATCACCGACCTCGACCCGATCCCGCACGGCCTGATCTTCGAGCGGTTCCTGAACCCCGAGCGCGTCTCCATGCCCGATGTCGACATCGACTTCGACGAGCGCAGGCGCGTGGAAGTGATCAGGTACGTGACCGAGAAATACGGCGCCGACAAGGTCGCCATGATCGGCACCTACGGCAAGATCAAGGCGAAGAACGCCATCAAGGACTCCGCGCGCGTGCTGGGGTATCCGTACGCCATGGGCGACCGCCTCACCAAGGCGATGCCCGCCGACGTCCTCGGCAAGGGCATCGACCTCAACGGCATCACCGACCCCTCGCACCCGCGCTACAGCGAGGCCGGCGAGATCCGTGCGATGTACGAGAACGAGCCGGACGTGAAGAAGGTCATCGACACCGCCAAGGGCGTCGAGGGTCTGGTCCGGCAGATGGGCGTGCACGCCGCCGGCGTGATCATGTCCAGCGAACCCATCGTCGACCATGCCCCGATCTGGGTGCGGCACACGGACGGCGTGACCATCACGCAGTGGGACTACCCGCAGTGCGAGTCGCTCG
The DNA here is from genome assembly GCF_014257025.1 of Streptomyces cupreus. Taxonomy (GTDB): domain Bacteria; phylum Actinomycetota; class Actinomycetes; order Streptomycetales; family Streptomycetaceae; genus Streptomyces; species Streptomyces cupreus. The sequence continues at coordinate 837 of NZ_JACMSF010000026.1, read as the reverse complement.
GCCTGCTGAAGATGGACTTCCTCGGTCTGCGCAACCTGACGATCATGGACGACGCCGTCAAGATGGTGAAGTCCAACAAGGGCATCGACCTCGACCTGCTGGCCCTTCCGCTCGACGATCCGACGACCTTCGAGCTGCTCCAGCGCGGTGAGACCCTCGGCGTCTTCCAGTTCGACGGCGGCCCCATGCGCTCGCTGCTGCGCCTGATGAAGCCCGACAACTTCGAGGACATCTCCGCCGTCTCGGCGCTCTACCGTCCCGGCCCGATGGGCATGGACTCGCACACGAACTACGCGCTGCGCAAGAACAAGCTCCAGGAGATCACCCCGATCCACAAGGAGCTGGAGGAGCCCCTCGAAGAGGTCCTCGCGGTCACCTACGGCCTGATCGTCTACCAGGAGCAGGTGCAGAAGGCCGCCCAGATCATCGCCGGGTACTCGCTCGGCGAGGCCGACATCCTGCGCCGGGTCATGGGCAAGAAGAAGCCCGACGAACTGGCGAAGAACTTCACCATCTTCCAGGCCGGCGCCCGCAAGAACGGCTACAGCGACGAGGCCATCCAGGCCCTGTGGGACGTGCTGGTCCCGTTCGCCGGCTACGCCTTCAACAAGGCCCACTCGGCCGCGTACGGACTGGTCTCGTACTGGACCGCCTACCTGAAGGCGAACCACCCCGCCGAGTACATGGCCGCGCTGCTGACCTCCGTCAAGGACGACAAGGACAAGTCGGCGATCTACCTCAACGAATGCCGTCGTATGGGCATCAAGGTGCTCCCGCCGAACGTCAACGAGTCGGTGCACAACTTCGCCGCCCAGGGCGACGACGTGATCCTCTTCG
>NZ_JACMSF010000025.1 GCF_014257025.1 Streptomyces cupreus | reverse complement strand
GCCACCCTTGCCGTTCGCCATCTGCTGGACCAGGTGGTGCAGGTCGTCCGGGCCGCCCGGCGTCGGCAGCGTCCATAGATCCTCAAGCCGGAAGTCGTTGGCGATCTCATGAATCCGCCAGGGGCGGGACGTGTGGTCGGTTGAGGGAAGGCGCAGGTCACTCATGGCAAACCTCTTTCTATACGGTGGCGTATAAATCGAGCATAGACTCATCTATACGGCTCCGTATACTGGCTGGGAGATGTGAGGGGAGACACGGCATGGGCGCGATCCGTACGCCACGGGACAAGTGGATCGAGGAGGGACTGCGGGCGCTTGCCGGCGGCGGCCCCGAGGCTGTCCGGGTCGAGGTCCTCGCCCAGACGCTCGGCGTCAGCAAGGGTGGCTTCTACGGCTACTTCCGCAACCGCGCCGCACTGCTGGAGGAGATGCTCGCCACCTGGGAGCGCGGGGGCACCGAGGATGTCATCGAGCGGATCGAACGCGACGGGGGCGACGCCCGCGAGCGCCTCGGGCGTCTCTTCGACTTCGTGGGGTCGGGCGAGACGCCCGTGACCAGCGCCGGGGTCGAGCTCGCGATCCGCGACTGGGCCCGGCGCGACGAAGGTGTCGCACGTTGCCTCCGCCGGGCCGACAACCGGCGCATGGACTATCTGCGCGAGCTCTACGGGGCGTTCTGCCCCGACGAGGGCGATGTCGAGGCCCGCTGCCTGATCACCTTCTCACTGCGCATCGGCGACCACCTCATCGCAGCCGACAACGGACCGCGCAGCCGCACAGAAGTCCTCGCCGCAGTCAGGAACCGGTTGTTGGGCTGAGGGCTGTTGCGGTCGCGCAGGGTGTACCCGCCGTCGACGACCCTCGCCTCGGCGGCGGGTGCCATGCACTGGGTGAGAGCGGCTCGCCCTTCACGGCGGCCCCAGCCAGCCCGATCCGGGCCTCGCCCTTCACCGGGACGAAGAAACTCACGCCCGTACGGGGTGATGGTGGGGCCACCGAGAAGTCGCCCCAGTACAGCTTGCCATCCTGGGCGTACGAGATGCACAAAGTGCCCCAGGAGCGCTGCGGGATGCTGTCCATGGTGTACGTGGAGCCAACGTCGACGAACACCTGCACCTCTTGGTTCGGGACGGGGCAGTCCATGCGGATCTACCCTTGAGCGAGGAGACGGCGAAGGTGGCCACGAGGGCGAGTAGGACGGTGGCGCGCAGAATTCCTTCAGCATGCGGGGCTCCGATTCAGGGACGTTCGGATACCCCTGATCGTCGTCAACGCCCGTGCCCTCGGCATCGTTCGCAGGCAGGGTCTGCCCCCGCCGCACGGCGGAGAGGGATTTCCACCGGAGTACTACCTGAGTGCTTGGTTCTGTCTCGGGAGAGTTGGGCGTCGCGGTTTCCATGCCCTCCCGAGTGGAGGCTGCTGCGGCTGCTGGGCGGCCGACTCCTGCATGACATCGGGGAGCCGTTTCCCTCCGATGCTCCCAACCCGCCCCCAATCGCCGCCCTTTGCCCGCTGCCGCGCCCGCCGACAGCCGGCTGCTTCGGAACATGGCCCCGTACGGCCCTGCCCCAGCGACCTGTCCGACGCCCGCTGGCAGCGGATTCGACACGGCGCGGGGCATCCGTCTCGCAGAGCAATTGCCAGCGAGTCGTAGGCTCCGAGGGTGATGGTGACCATCATGGTGGACATTGGCGAGACGATCACCCGGGACCACCGCTACTGGGCGTCGTGGGCCAACTGGATGCCTGCTGGTCTGCACCCGCATGACTCGCATTGGTCCTGACATACAGTCAGTGGAGCGCTCCGGCGACTATCCCGCGGCCACGGGCCCGGAATGGAGTTCGCGCACCAGCTGCGGCGTGAGCAGTTCGCCGGCGCGGTCGGTCAGGACAGCCATCTCGTAGCCCACCAGGCCGACGTCGCACCCTTCGGCGGCGAGGACGCCGAGGCAGCTGCCGTCGCGGATGCGACCGACCATGAGGAAGCCCCCGAGCATTTCGATCATGACGAGCTTCATCCCGTGGAAGCCGTGGGCCGTCGCCGCGTTCTGGGCGAGGCTGGTGATGCCGGAGACGACTGCGGCGAGGTGATCGGCGCGATCGCGACTGAGGCTGTCCGAGGCGGCCATGAGCAAGCCGTCGGAGGAGACGGCGACGGCGTCGGTGACACCGTCTGCGGTGCGTACGAAGTCCGAGATGAGCCAGCCGAAACTCTGGACGGCGGTGGTCACGATGACGCTCCTTGTGTGGTGCCGGCTTCCGCACGGGCGACACCTGCTCGGAAGCCGTTGAGCAGGGAGGCGACAGCGGGCCTGGCGGGCGGGGATGGGGGAGAGGCATCCTCCACGGGTGCGAGGAGGCGCTTGGGGAGGGCGAGGAGTGCGGACAGTCCGCCGCCAGTGGTGTCGAAGAGGTGGACTTGGGTGCCTTCACCGAGGCGGTGGGTGAGCCGGCCGACGACGAGGAGGCCGAGAAACCGGGTGGGCGCGGCGAGGAAGGCTTCCTCACCGGAGTCGGAGAGGCGGGCGTTGGCACGTGCCCGGTCGGCCTCGGACATGCCGATCCCGTGGTCGACGACAGCGAAGCAGTACATGTCGTCCTCACGGTCGTACCAGCCGTGCACCTCGACCGGTTCGGTCGGTGGCGAGAAGGTCAGCCCGTTCTCGATGAGCTCGGCAAGGAGGTGGGCGACATCGGCGACGGCGTGTCCGCGCACTCGTACCGGCTCCACGGTCGCGATCAGGACCCGCCGGTACTGCTCCACCTCGGCGACAGCGGACTGGACGACTTCCAGCCCATTGGCCGGTGCTGCCGTGGGCCGGGGTGGATTCTGCCCGGTGAGGACCAGCAGGCTTTCGGCATTGCGCCGCATACGGGTGGCGAGGTGGTCGAGTTCGAACAGTTCGGCGAGGGCGTCCGGGTCGAGTTCCTGCCGTTCCAGACGGGTGATGAGGCTGAGCTGACGACGCACGAGGTTCTGGTTGCGGCGGCCGAGATTGGCGAGTGATTCGGTGGTGTTGCGCCGCAGGCCGGCCTGCTGAGCGGCCAGGAGGAGGGCGGTGTGTTCCACCTGGTGCAGGGATGCCGCGACCTCGGCGATCTCCGCCGCGCCGCCCAGCAGTCGCGCGTCGGGATGGTCCGGCGCGTCCGCCGACGGGAGGAGTTCCACTTGGTCCTGCGGCGAGCGCTGGATGCGGGCGACGGTTGCGGGCAGCCGATGTCGTGCTACGTGATGAGCGGCCTCGGCGAGGGCGCCGAGCGGGCGAGTGAGGGAACGGGAGGCGAAGGCGGCGAGGCCGGCGATGAGGGCGGACATGAGCATTCCCGCGACGAGATAGGCGGCGAGTTCCTTCTCGGCGTCGTGCCTCAGGCGTTCGGCGCGGTCCCGTACGTCGTCCCCCACCGACTGCTGGACGGCGTGCAGATCATCGACGAGCACGGTCATCGCGTCCCACCAGGTGCCGGCGTCGGCAGGCAGCGCGGAGCCGTCGGCGGCGCCTTCCGCTCGTTTCTCGTAGGCGGCGGCGCGTTCGGCGCTCTCGGTCCCGAAAGCGTTCTTCAGGGCCACGCGCTGGGGTTCCGTGGCGACCTGACGGAAGCGGGCGAGGGCGGCTACGCGGGTGGCGCGTACCTCGGTGAAGGTGAGGTACGCGCTGCCGCGGAAGGCGCCTGCGGCGAACACACCGTTGAGGTAGCCGCGTTCGAGAGCGACGGATTCCTTGGCCGCGGCCAGCTCCCGCAACGCTGCGAGCCCGTCGCGCAGTTGGTGGTCGGCGCCCGTCGCTGTCTCCGCCACCGGATCGACGGCGTTGAGAGCCTCGACGGCGGCGGTGTAGAAGGTGAGGGTCGCGGCAGGGTCGGCTGTCTCCGCGTCGGTAGCGGCGCGGATGTCGGCGAGGCGCTGCAAGCGCCGCTGGATGACCCCCTGGACGGCATCCTCCCGGCGCATTTCGTGCAGTGCCGCGTCAACGCGCTTGCGCACAGCGGTGAGCTGGGGGCGGAACTCCTCCTCACCGCCCAACAGGCCATTGGTCAGGCCACGTTCGCGTTGGAGTTGATGCACCAAGGCCTGGACGCGCAGGCTGAGGCCAACCTCGGCACGAGTCGTCCGGGCGTCGCCGAGCGCCTCGGCGCGGCCGTGCACGGCGTAACCGGCCACAGTCAGCAGCAGGCAGATCGGGATCGTAATGACCACCGCCACACGGCCCCTGATGCTGCGCCAGCCAGGCATCGGCCGACGGCCGGGAGCCCTGCGACCATCGCGGCGAAGCCCTGAGCCGGCCTTGCCCGAAATACCCACGCCTATTGCGCCTAGCCTGCTGAACAGCGACCGTAACGGCTCCAAGACCCTCATAGTCACGAAGCTAGTCCGACCGCAGTGCCGGGCGGTTTCCGACCGGTTAGGGTGCGTGGGAAATTCAATTGCGCCGCCCTCACATCTCCTGCCAAGACACTGTGACTGCGGCAGGCGGCTGGTCACTAGCAGGTTCTGCCCGGTGAGGACCGGCATGGCAGATCCGGGGCGGCGGCACGGGGCCCCGGTGGCAGGGGCCAGTCCCCGGGCCGGAAGGCCCAGACCTACCGAGGGCTGCCCATTACCTTCCTCGTAGAGCCCGGTTCGGGTTCGTGGCCTTCGGGGCCGGTATGACTCTTTGCCCCTGTCCTTGATGATCCGGGGGGTGCTGTCGCCGGTCCCGGCGGCACCGGATGGTCGCTGATGGAAGCGTGTCCGCCGGCAGGCAGGGCTGCGTAATGTGGCTGCCGATCTCCGGTGCCCGGGCGGGCCACCGGTTGTGACTCCGGAGAGGGAAAGCCTGGTGACCAGCTGAATCGCGGGTCTACTACGACAGGAAGCGCGCGGAAAAGAAGCGCCACAACGCAGCCCTCATCTGCCGGCGGGCCAACGCCCCAGCCGTACGGCCGCTGCGCCAGACCTGCGCCCCGCTGGGCGGCGCAGGCGATTCATGAGACGCGCCGTCCCGGTTCTCCCGTATATCACCGCAAAACGTGTGTTATTAATCTATGCACACACATACGCGGCGTACTTTGCTCGGTGCCTCGATCGTGGCCGCCGGCTCGGGAGTATTGGGTGCCTGTTCCGAGGCCGACTCCCCCTCCGGGGCAGGCTCCCACTCGCGGCCCGGCTCCGAGTCGAGGGCTGTGGCCGCCGACCACAGCGGACTCGGCTTCGCCCCCAAGGGACCCAAGGGATACGTGAACCCGTCCGATCCCGAGGTCGTCGCCGCCGAGAAGGAACGCGGGTCCGGACCCCTCCGCAGGTTCACGCTCACCGCCACCGAGACGTCCCTCGACCTGGGCGGACAGACCGTCAGGTCATGGGCGTACGGCGACACACTGCCCGGCAAGGAGGTCCGGATCACCGCGGGGGACACCCTCGATCTCACGCTCGCCAACCACCTGCACGCGGCGACGACACTGCACTCGCACGGTGTCCGGATGCGCTGCGACATGGACGGCGTACCGGGCCTGACCCAGTACTCCATCAAGCCCGGCGCGGACTTCACCTACCGCTTCGCCGTGGCACACCCGGGGACGTACTGGCTGCACTCGCACTCGGGAATGCAGCTCGACCGCGGCCTGTACGCCCCGCTGATCGTTGAGGACCCCAGGGAGCCGTTGTCCTACGACAAGGAGTGGGTCGTCGTTCTGGACGACTGGGTGGACGGCGTGGGCGGCTCCACCCCGGACGGCGTGCTCGCGCAGTTGCGCGGTGGCAGGGGCGCGCCGATGGGCATGGACATGGGTGAGGGCACCGCACACGACGCTTCCGGCGACCACATGTCCAACGGCGCGCATACGTCGGCCCCCCGCGGATCTCGGGTGAGGTGACGCCGTGGCTGGCGCGGCGCATGGCCTCGTACAGTGCGGCGTCCTCCGGCGGGTCCGGGAGGACCGGGAAGCGGCGCTGAGCGATCGGCCGGTGGCCCGACCATGTGCCGCGGTAGCCGCGGGACAAGATCATGAGACGGAGTGGCTCTGTCCCGGATTGAGACAGCGCAAGAACGCCCAGGTCATCAATCAGGAACAGGACATTCCGGAATTGGGACCTACACATCGTGCAGGTTCGCAATTCGGATGTCCCTTCCTCATTGACGGTGGCCCTTGTCCGGCCTGTGGGACACCAATGTGAGACGAACGCTCGTGTCCTGTCGCATTGCCGGGGCGGGTATCAGATCGCGAAGCTGTACCGGGTGCGGCTGCCCGACAAGGAGGAGATCTGGCCGGCGATCCGGGCCAGGGCGTAGGCCGAGGGCGGGGAGGTCCTCTTCACCGACGCCAAGTAGCCCGGCTTACGGTGCACGAGACCGATGGGGCGCAAGAATTGTCGGAGTGTCGCCAGCAAATGACAAACGGGCCAGTACCGTTGGCGTGCCCTTCGCCAGCCCCTGTGTCTTTGTGGCTGCCACCGACTCGCGGGGAACGGGGGTGCGACGGAGGGCGTCTGCCGGGCGGGCTCGCCAGTGTGGTGGCGGACCGGTCCGGCGTCGACGCGATCCGCTCATCCTCTAACAATCGCTCGTCACATGTGCGTTCGACCGGCCGGCTGATACAGCCATACGGCATGCGTGCGCAGCGCCGACAGCCCCTGATAGGTCATCGAGATGGGCCGCCGCACCTCGGTACCGGCGCCCCGCCCCCAGTACCAGATGCCGTCCGTTTGCCCCGCCCACACCGCGGCCACGGCCCCCTCCAGCCGCACCCGCAGCTCGTCCTGAAGCCCCTCGGCGCGGGCGATCTCCAGGGCGCCCGGCGAGAGGAGGGCGCGGGCCAGCCAGGAGGCGGTGAAGTGCCGTACGTTCAGCACCTCGTGGCGGGAGGGGTCGTCGGTGCGGGGTCGGCGCACCTCCTCGTACAGGTTCTCCAGGTCCAGGCAGGTGTCGTGCGGGGCGTCCGGGCAGGACAGCAGCCAGCGGATGCCGTCCTCGCGGGCGGCGCGCGTGTCGCCCCCCTCACCCAGGACCCGGGCGGCCCGGTCGAGGGCGACAATGGCCTGCGCGGTGTGCAGCGGGGACGGCGGGCCGTACGGCGGCTGGAGACGGTAGCCCCAGCAGCGCAGGTGGTCGCGGTGGGGGTCGCTGATCGCGCCGTCCGCCAGGGCTTGGCGCAGCACGGGCAGGCTCTCGGAGCGGGGCGCGGCGCGCAGCAGCCCGCGCAGCACGGTCGTCACCACGTGGGTCGACTCCCACCCGGCGCGGTCGAGTTGACGCGTGAAGCCGCTCGCGCATCGGTCCACCTCCGCGGCCAGCCGCTCGCCGGACGCGCCGGCCCGGGCCAGCGCGCCCAGCACCAGCGCGGTGACCTCGGGACGCGCCTCGGACCCCTGCGAGCGCGCCGACCAGCCGCCGTCCGGGAGCCGCATCCGCCACAGCGTGTCCACCAGGTCGCCGGTGCTCAGCCGGCCGTCAGGCACGCCCAGGTCCAGCATGATGTGCAGCCCGTACGCGGTGCCGACGGGGGTGGGCCGGGAGGGCGAGTCCTCGCCGAGGGAGTGCGGCCAGCCGGTGAGCCGCCCGTGCTCGGGGTCGTCGACGACGGACACCTGGTCGAGGAGGGTGTCGTAGGCGGAGGCGATAGCCTGAGGGAGCGAATCGGGCGCCCCAGGCGCCGTGGCGGCAGGCCCTACACGTGTGGCCGACGCCCGCTCCGTGGCCGCTGCCCGCGCCCGCAGCAGTGCCGCCACCAGCCAGGCCGCGATGCAGATGCCGAGCCCGCTGACCCCGGCGATCACATACCGGGCTGCCGAACCCTCGAAGGAGCCGGGCAGCACACTGAACAGGAACTGGAACACGCCGTACCCGGCGGCCACGGCCCCGAGCCCGCCGAGCCAGCCGACGAAACGGGCCGGGGGCGGACTGTCCGCGGATTCCTCGTGGGGAGCGGGAAGGGTGCGGCCGGGCTGACGGGAACTCAAGGGACCGTGCCCGCGCTGCTGTTGGGACAAGACACGCTCCCGCCCCCGCGGGGGCGGCGAGGCGACGGCCGGTCCGTCGAGGACGAGCGACTGCCGGGTCCCGTGTGCGTAGGGACGTCCACCCGCCGAAGAGACGGCCTGCTCGGACGAGGTAGACGGGGTGCTGGACCGGGCCGCATCGGTCAGACGAGGGGTTGATGCCGGTTTCGCGGCCCTCTCACTGCTACCGGAACGTCCGGTCAGAGCAAGGACCATCGCACGCGCCGTATCGAGCCGGCGCTCATCCCTCATCGCCCCTGCAGCCTCGAACTCCGTGGTTGCGAGGTTCATCAGAGCGGAACGGGACAGGGGGTGGCGGTCGCCGAGGGTCGCGGCCGTCTTCTGCGCGGTGATCGCAAGGACATCAGCCGACCGCTCGGCTCGTTCGACGTCCCCGGCCACGAGAGCCGAACCGAACTCGGCGCGAGCCAGTGTGACTAGTGCCGAAAGAGACGTCGGATGGTCGCCCCCGAGCACTCGTACAAGGCGGCGGGCGGCCCAGGCCAGAGCATGTACGTGCGTGTCCGCCTCGTCGTGGCGTCCGTCCTGGCGGCACACCTCGGCGAGCACCGCATCCACAAGCAGCAGCGCTTCAAGCCGGTCAGGGTCCCGGTCGTCGGCGGAGCCGGAGGCTGGTCCGTTTCCCTCCAGGCCGTCCGTGTCCGCGGAATCGGTCGTCCCGAAGCGCGCGGCAGCCTGCCGGGCCGCCTCCTCTGCGCCGGACAGATCGCCGAGGCGCAGCTTGATCGCCGCCAGGTTGGCCAGGGTCAGGGGTGCGTCGTCGCCCATACTCTGTGCGGTCCGTGCGGGAGCCATGGACAGCATGGTGTCCGCCGCGGACACCAGCCCGCGGTCCGCGAACAGGGCAGCCAATGCGTTCTTGACGTCGTCCGGCAGAGAGGCCGCCACCGGGTCCCATGGCAGGCGTGACACCACATGCTCCATGAGACGGTGCGAATCCCCGATCAGGCCGAGCGAGTCGAGCAGTACCGTCAGCCGGGCAAGGTCCCGGGCGATGTGGGGGTACCGGAGCGGCTCTGGTTCGCGGAGCAGCGCCTGTACGGCGGCCGCGGCCCGTGTTTGCGCGCTGGTGTCTCCACGCAGCGCGCGTTCGGCATTGGAGATGGCATCCTGCCAGTGGTCGCTCATGACGAGTTTCCGCGCGTGTGGCCTTCGATGGCCGCCTTCGCCGCCGTGAATTTGAGTTCGGCGACCTGGGCCGGGTCGAGGATGTGGCGTCCTGACCACTCGTCGATGCGCTCAAACCAGGACTCGGCCGCCGCCGCGGCTGCGGCCACGGTGGCCACCTTCGGCTCGTCCCGCTCTTCTGCTTCCTGCTGTGCGGGATCGGCCTTGGCCGTCCGCTGTAGAACGGAACGTGCCCTCCTGGACTGCCCCGGTGTGGAACCGGCCGGGTCGATCACATCAAGGAGGTGCTCCACATCGAACTGGTCGAAGCGACGCATCGCCTCGCCGATCGTTGCTGCGAAGAGCACATTGGCCGCTCGGTCCGCGGCGACCCGGTCCGGCACCTGTTCCAGGAGAATGCCCACGACCACCGGTTCATGATCCCCGGGGACGCCTTTGACAACCGGGCCGCCGGAGTACCCGGAATAGTCGCCCAGTATCTGGTGCACCGTCAGCTGCAGCGCTTGGATGACAGCGCCCCCCTCACAGAGATATTTGGCCGCCCCGCTGTCCACTTGGCCGCGCAGATGCACCTCGGCCGCTGCCGGACGGTACGGCCCGTGCCAGGCGTCCCCGCCGTGGGCGACGCCAGCGCGCGGGATCGGCAGGCGCACGTCGTACGCGCCAGCGATGGCGATCAGGGCCAGGTCGGCCTCCTCGTCCCGGCGGCACACTTCACCAGCCAGGCGGCTGCCGTCCGCCAGGACCACATCCACACGGTCATCGAGGGTGGCCAGACCCCGCAGGCAGTGCAGAGCCGTGAGGACATAGCGACGGGTAATCAGGAATCCGCCGCCGAGGCGCTGCTGGGCTTGGAAGAGCTCGATCCAGTAGCCGGTGCCCGTCACGGCGTCTCCGCGACCCGTTCCACAGTGAGCGTGACCTCGAAGGACGCCTCGGCCGACGCCTTCGACAGTATGACCCCCGCCTCCGCGGCCAGGGTCAGACCGAATGTGACGGCCATGCTCGATACCTGCCATCCGTCGCGTCGCGGCACGTGGGCGAGCGCCTCCTGCGCTATGTCCGACGCCTGGACGATCGCTTCCTCCAGTTCCCCGGCGCGGTCCGCCAATGCAGCGCTGGAGCGCGTCCGGCTGGCGATCTGCCGAGTTCCTGTGGCGTCCAACGCCACGGTCTCGACCCGGACTTCGGCCATGAGTCCCCCTGTCCGTGATGTGTGGTGCGCGGCGGCCAACTGCCCCGCCGGAAGCGTAGCCAGCACCCGGCCAGTCTGCGACCTGTTCAGCCCACAAGATCCATCCGGCCTACTGTCGAACGAGTCCTCGCCCTCTTCGAGCAAGCCGAGGAAGGACTCCGAGCCAAAGATGTCTGCCGCGTACTCGGCCTCGGCACCGAACCGCGCCACACCGAGAACACCCGCCAAGCTGAAACACCTGGTCAACCGCGGCATCCTCGCTGAGCCTGAACCCGGATTGTTCGCCCAGAGCCGCCCGCAGGACGAACGTCATTGTCCTGATCAGCGAGCCTCATCCAGAGCCAACCTCGAAACGAACATCAACTCACGAATCACTCTCCCGATCGCCGGGGGCCTTGTCCCTGGGGAACATGTCCGCGTACGGATCCGGCTCGCCGGTGTCCGGATCCAGCCCGGCGAGCCAGCGGCGCTCTGCTTCCTTCGAGTGCACGAAGCTGTTTGGGGTGCCCTTCTCCCAGAAGATCGAGCTCACCGGGCAGCCATCGGCGAAGCCCTCGAACCGGTCCTCGAAGAGTCGGCACAGGAACTCCGCCATACCGAAGGGGTAGACGGTAAAGCGCGAGCGGGTGTGGCGGCCGCACACCACCACCGGCCATCGATCGGGATCGTTGGCCGTGGTCAGCCAGCACAGAATGTCCGCGCCCGCCGTGACGCCCCAGGCCAGGAGGTGTTCGGGGTGGACGTCGAGCGCCTCATGGCCGCCTTCCCTCTTCCAGGTGTAACGGACGTTGGCTGTCTCCTCCTTCATCGCGTCGTCGACCCAGCGGCGGCCCTGAAAGGGCAGCGGGGAGAACACTCCGGCATCGCCGTTGATCGAACCGGTGCCGTAGCGGGCCATGAACGCCATGTAGTCAGCCGGAAAGCGGGTGCCCCAGACGTCCTCCACGGCGTCCCAGTCGATCTTCTCGTCCTTGCCGTGCTCCGGCGGCATCAGTCTTTCGAGGGCGGCCACGTGCGGATGCTCTGTCATGCCGGCACAGGCTACGGGGAGCTGGATCGGGAGGTCACCTCTCGGGGCCAAGGATGCAGGAGAGGAACCAGGCAGCAGAGCCCCAACTAGATCAGGTGGTGCCCCTTTTCGTGGTGCAGCCGATCAACTGGTGGTCGTGTTTGTGGTGTTGGGTAGTGCGGGGGCGCCTTCGGGGAGTTCGGGATGGAGCGCGTCGATCCGTTCCAGCGGGTTGGTGGACTGGATCTTCTTCCAGTGGCGGGGCAGGAAGTGCGCGAACGCTGTCAGGTCCTCCTTCGCCTCCAGGAGCATGGCCCTGACCTTGGGAAACTGGTTGCCGAACATGTCGGCGACGGTGTCCAGCTGACTGCGCACGAGGTCAGCGGTGGGCTGGGTGAAGATGGTGCGAATCGATGATTCGGCATGGCGATCAAGGAGGGGCACGGCAACAACTTGTCGTGCGATTCGGCGTGTTGCTGCCACATCTGAACGAGCGGCAGCGGCGGCTGATGCTGGCGACGGAGGCGGGACTACTCGGCCATGGCGGTGTACGCGCCGTCGCGCGAGTTGCGGGAGCGAGCGAGACCACCGTCCGAAGGAGTCTGCTCGAGCTGGCAGCGCGCCCCGTGCCTCTGGGCGGGGGACGTATCCGCAGGCGGGGAGGTGGCCGCAAGCGCCTGACGGAGCGTGATCCGCACCTGCTGCCAGCGCTGATGACGCTGGTCGAGCCGGATGAACGAGGTGATCCCATGTCGCCGCTGCGCTGGACCACGAAGCCGCTGCGCAAACTGGCCGCCGAGCTGACCCGTCAAGGCCATCCGATATCTCCGGTCTCCGTGGGCAAGCTGCTGAGGGCGAGCGGATTCAGCCTGCAGGGGACCGCCAAGGCCCTGGAAGGCAAGCGGCATCCGGACCGGGACGCCCAGTTCTGCTACATCAACGAGCAGGTCAAACACTTCCAGGCGGCTGGCGAGCCGTGATCAGTGTCGACTCGAAGAAGAAGGAGATGCTTGGTCGGCTGCCGAACGCTGGGCGCGAGTGGCGCCCCAAGGGCGAACCGATCCCTCGCGCACCGCCTGGGCCGTCGAGACCAGGACGAGGGCGGTAGGGGCCGGTCGTTCCACCCAGGGGGCCAGGGCGAGACACGTCCGGGGCGGCGAGAGGGGGGCGAGAGGAGCAGGCCCAGCTGCTCCCGGCAGTTCCCGGAGTGCTGCGACTGCCACCCGGGTCCATACATCAGATTTCGCTCCGATTGAGCCCGCGGTGTCGTCAGTCCGAGGCCAGTGGGTCGCGATGATCCGCCTCGTCCCGTTTCCAGTAGCCCTTCGCGTAGGCGCGGTGACGGTCGAGGCCGATGCCTTCCAAGAAGTGGCGGCGGATGTCCCGGACGGCTCCGGACTCTCCCGCCGCCCACGCCGCGACACGCTCGTACGGCGGGACGGGGGCTTTGAGGACTGCATCCCGGAGGGCTTCTCCCTTCGGGACGCCCGCGGTGCGGTGTACCCACACAAGGTCCAGGTCGGCCTGCCATGACAGGTCGGCTTCGGCTTCGGGTCCCTCCACTTCCAGGTAGACGGCGCCCCGCATGCCACGCGGCAGGCTCTCGGCGATGGTGAGGACCGCGGGCTGGGCGCTCTCATCACCGGCCAGGAGATAGAACTCGGCTTCGGGGTCCGGGCGGAAGGCCCCCTTGGGGCCGCCGAAAGAGACCTCTTGACCCGGCGTGGCCGCTTCCGCCCAGCGCGCCGCTGGGCCGTTGCCATGCAGGACGAAGTCGATGTCGATGGTCTGTTTTGCCGAGGAGCAGTGGCGGACCGTGTAGGCGCGGCCCGCGGGCTGTCCATCGAGGGGATCGGTCACGAACAGCTTCACCCACTGGGTGGGCTCGTCGCAGTGGAAGGCCGACATGCCGGGCCCTCCCAAGGTGATGCGCGCCATGCGCGGGGCGATCCGGGAGACAGACTCCACCGTGGCGGCGAAGCGGGTCCGGCGTGCGCGGAACATGAAAGGTGGCCTTTCCGCGGGAGGTCAGTGGGATGGGCGAGCTACGGGGCGGGCGTCGGCGCGCGGCGAGGCGGGCCGGTCGGCGAGGGCGGCGGTCAGGTGTCTGACGAATCGGGGATCCATCGGCTGCCCTGTGGTGAAGGGCCGGTAGAAGACGGGGCCCACTGCCAGGTCGAGGAGTTGGTCGGCGTCGTGCCGGCTCAGAGCGGGGACCGGGGCGGAAGCGAAGGCGTCGGTCAGCCGTGCGCGGTCGTTCTGCGCCTGGCGCGCCGGCACCCGACCGCGCAGTGGCGTGGCGGTCGCCGGATCCTGCAGGGTGTGGCCGATGAGGGCGAACAACTGGGGTGCCGTTTGGGGGAGTTCGGCGCCCGACCGTGGTGCGCTGCGCTGCTCGTCCATGGCGTGACCTCCTCGTTGCGATGGCACAGCCGGCCTCGGGAAGGACGGGGGTGGCATTCCCGAGGCCGACTGGGAAGAAGATTAGACGCAACGGTGCGTCTGGTCAACGGAAGGGCTGGCGTTCTGGGCTGCCGCACGCGCAGCCGGATCAGGAACGGGCGGTTTGGACTCCGGACGCCGTGCCAACGGCCTGCGCACAGCCGAACAGCAGCCGTGTGCGCATCCGGTACACCGGTTCGTCGCGCTCGTTGACCGCCTCGACGAGGAAGCGGACCGTCCCCGTGCCCGGCCGCCTGGGGTGGAGCGAGGCGTCCTCCACCGTCGCCTTTCCGCGCAGTTCGTCCCCCGGGCGTACGGGGCTCAGGAAACGAACCTCGTCCATGCCGTAGGAGCCCTGGCAGGCGGAGTCCGCGAGCAGGGCGCGCACGAACTGGCCCATGATCACGGCTCCGGTGTGCCAGCCGCTGGCCACGAGCCCGCCGAAGGGGGAGCGACGGGCGGCCTCGGGATCCAGATGGAAGGGCATGGGGTCGAAAGAGCGCGCGTACGTGATGATGTCGTCGGTCGTGAGCCGGGTGGCCCCCAACTCGTAGGTGCTGCCGGGTGGAAAGTGCTCGAAGTGCCGCACGGTTCCTGACCTCCTGCGTGGAAGGGCTCCTTGAGATGTCCTGGGGAAGGCGGTGCTCAGGCGAGGGACGGCACGTAGTCCGCGCGTGTGGGCACGGCCTCCGGATGGTGGGTGGCGGGTTCCGGGCGGGGCGGGGTGAGGCGGCGCTTCTCGGCGCTGTACCACTCGGCGACCCGGAAGGCCAGATCCATTGACTGGCCGCGGTTGAGACGTGGATCGCAGGCGGTCTCATAGCGCAGATGCAGGTGGTCGGAGCAGACTTCGCTGCCGCCGCCCACGCACTCGGTGACGTCCTCGCCCGTCAACTCCACGTGCACGCCACCGGGGTGAGTGCCCAGTGCTCTGTGGACCTCGAAGAATCCGGTGATCTCGTCGAGGATGTCGTCGAAGCGCCGGGTCTTGTGCCCGCTCGGCGCCGTGAACGTGTTCCCGTGCATGGGGTCGCACGCCCACACCACGTCCGCGCCGGTCCCGCGCACGGCCTCGACGAGGCCGTGCAGCCGGTCGCGTACCCGGCCACGGCCCATCCGCGAGATGAACGTCAACCGGCCGGGCGTGCGGTGTGGATCCAGCAGGTCGATCAGCGCCCGTACGTCGTCCGGGTCGGCGTCGGGCCCCAGCTTGACGCCGATGGGGTTGCTCACCTCGGAGGCGAACGCGACGTGCGCACCGTCCAGTTGACGGGTTCGCTCGCCGATCCACAGCATGTGACCCGACAGGGCGTACCGACGTCCCGTGTCGGGGTCCGTACGCACGAGCGCGGACTCGTAGTCGAGGAGCAGCGCTTCGTGGCTGGCGAACACCTCGGTGGTGCGCAGGGTGGAAGTGTTCATGCCGCAGGCGCGGATGAAGCCGAGCGCCCGGTCGATCTCGTCCGCGAGCCGTTCGTAGCGGCGGCATGCCGGGGACAGCGCCACGAAGTCGCGGTTCCACTCGTGTACCTGGTCCAGGTCGGCGTGGCCTCCGGCGGTCAGCGCCCGCAGCAGATTGAGGGTCGCGGCGGACGCGTGGTAGACGCGCTGGAGCCGGGCTGGGTCGGGGGTGCGCGAACGGGTGGTGAAATCAAGCCCGTTGACGGCATCGCCGCGGTACGAGGGCAGGGTGACCCCGTCCCGGGTCTCGGTGGGCTGGGAGCGGGGTTTGGCGTACTGGCCGGCGAGACGGCCGACCTTGACCACGGGGACGGCCGCCGCGTAGGTGAGCACGGCGGCCATCTGGAGCAGGACCTCCAGCTTGTTGCGGACGGATTCCGCGCTCACCGAGTCCAGTGTCTCTGCGCAGTCACCGCCCTGCAGCAGGAAGGCCTCGCCGCGCGCCACCTCGCCGAGGCGGTCCAGGAGCGTGTCGCACTCCCGCGCGAACACCAGGGGCGGCGCGGCCGACAGGGCCGACACCGTCGAGCGTAGCGCCGCGCGATCGGGCCAGTCCGGCTGCTGTGCTGCGGGCAGGGCCCGCCATGATTCGCGATTCGAATGTTCCACGGAGAAAACCTCAACGCCTTCTTTTCCAAGGGCCGGGCACCGGGTTGCAGTTACCGTGCGGCGCAGCCTGGCACGGGCGGACGAGGGGCGGGCAGTGGGTCGTTGAGGCTAGAAGGGCGGATCTAATACGCGGGTACTAGCCCCAGCGGCCGACTGTCGAGGGCGGTCCGCCTCCTGAAGGATTTCGGTGGGCGCAAGGGGCCACACAGGAAGTCCGGCGCCCTGCCGCTACCAGACGACCGGCCTCGAAAGGTGATCCCCGTATGAGCAGCACCGCCAACCCGCCCGGGACCGTGACCCGCCCGCAGACCGGGGACGAATATCTGCAGAGCCTGCGCGACGGCCGCGAAGTGCGGATCTACGGTGAGCGGGTGGAGGACGTGACCACGCATCCCGCGTTCCGGAACAACGCGCGCATGGTGGCCCGGCTCTACGACGCGCTGCATGACCCCGAGCGCAACAGCAAGCTGGTCGTTCCCACGGACACCGGCAACGGAGGGTTCACCCACCCCTACTTCAAGGCGCCCTACACCTCCGGGGACTTGAGGGCGTCCGCGCGCGCCATGGAGGAGTGGGCGCGCATGACGTACGGCTGGCTCGGCCGAACCCCGGACTTCAAGGCCGCGTTCCTTTCCACGCTGGGATCCAACAAGGAGCACTACGCGCCGTTCGAGGACAATGCATCCGCCTGGTACCGCAAGGCGCAGGAAAACGT
Source organism: Streptomyces cupreus (assembly GCF_014257025.1). Lineage (GTDB taxonomy): Bacteria > Actinomycetota > Actinomycetes > Streptomycetales > Streptomycetaceae > Streptomyces > Streptomyces cupreus. The sequence goes on along the minus strand of NZ_JACMSF010000025.1, from coordinate 96,812 downwards.
CCTGTTCATCGGCCACGGCATCGTCAACCCGCCGATCGACCGTAACCGGGGGCTCACCGAGCTCAGGGACGTGATGCTGACGGTGGACCGCGAGACGGACGCCGGACTGGTCGTCTCCGGGGCCAAGGTGGTGGGCACGGGCGCGGCGCTGACCCAGCACATCTTCATCGGCAGCTACGGGCGCATCCCCGACGGAGCCAAGGACTTCTCCGCGTACTTCATCGTGCCGACCAACAGCCCGGGCCTGAAAATCATCTCCCGGCCGTCGTACGAGTTCTCCGCGGCCACTGTCAGCAGCCCTTTCGACCAGCCGCTCAGCAGCCGCTTCGACGAGAACGACGGGATCCTGGTGTTCGACCAGGTGCTCATTCCGTGGGAGAACGTCTTCTGCTACGACGTGGACAAGGCGAACAACTTCTTTTACGGCTCCGGGTTCTTCTACCGGGCCATGTTCCACGCCTGCGTCCGATTCGCCGTGAAGATGGACTTCATGACCGGGCTCCTCGCCAAGGGCCTTGAGACGACGGGCACTTCGGAGTTCCGTGGGGTACAGAGCCGGCTCGGCGAGATCCTCGCCTATCGCAACATGTTCTGGGCCCTGGTGGACTCCATGGCCGAGAATCCGACCAAGTGGCCCGACGGAACCGTCACTCCGAACGGCGAGACGGCTCTTGCCTTCCGTGTCCTGTCCTCCTCCATCTTCCCCAAGGTCCGCGAGATCTTCCTGCGGGACCTGGGCAGTGCCCTGATCTACAACAACTCCCACGCCAGCGACTGGGCGAACCCCGAGATCCGGCCCTACCTGGACAAGTACGTCCGTGGTCTCGGCGTCGAGGCGATCGACCGTGTCAAGCTCATGAAGCTGGCCTGGGACGCCGTCGGTACCGAGTTCGGTGCCCGATGGGAGCTGTACGAGATGAACTACGCGGGCAACCACGAGCAGATCCGCTTCGAGGCGCTCCATGCCCAGCAGGCGTCAGGGCGGTTCGACCAGTACAAGCAACTCGTCGACCAGTGTCTGTCGGAGTACGACGAGAACGGCTGGAAGGTCCCGGACCTCGTCAACCCCGAGGACACCACCGTGATAGGCGGCCGCATGCCGGCCCCGGTCTCGTTGGGCGCGGCCGAGGCCACACGGTGAGGACGCCCGCGACGCCCACCGGACCGCCCGCGCCGTCCGAGGGTGCCGATGCTCTGGACGAGCGTCAACTGAGGTACATCCTGGGGCAGTTCGTGACCGGTGTGTGCGCGGTGTCGACACGGTTCGAGACCTCGTCCGGGCCCCGCCACGACGCCATCGCGGTGAACTCGTTCACCTCGGTGTCCCTCGATCCACCCCTCGTGTCGATGTGTCTGCGGGACGACTCCACCTTCCTGGAGCGGGTGCGTACGACGGGCCAGTGGGCTGTCTCGTTCCTGGGGAACCAGTCGCGTGCCCTGGTCGGCGTACTCACGGCGCCGGCCATGCAGCGCCCTCCCGTCGAGGAGGCCGCACAGTGGGCCGTCGGACCGCACACCGGATGCCTGGTTCTCCCCGAGGGCCCCGGAACCCTCGAATGCGCCCTGCACCTGACCCAGCGCCTCGGCGACCACGTGCTCGTGGTCGGGCGGGTGCTCGGTGCCGCATCCCGCGACGACGCGCCGCTGGTCTTCCACCGCGGCACGTTCACCGAAGTCGCGCCGCCGCATTGACCACGCACATCCCCATCAGCGAGCACGGAGAGGAGAAACCATGGCGGGGAGGCGCCCGTACGTGGCGGTCGTGGGCGGCGGTATCGGCGGTCTGGCCGCTGCCATCGGACTGCGGCGGCGGGGCATCGAGGTGAAGGTCCATGAGCAGTCGAGGGAGGTGGCGCACCAAGGGGCCGGTATCGCCGTCGGCGCCAACGGGCACAGGGTGCTACGGGAGTTGGGAGTCGCCCAGCGTCTGAAGGGATCGGCGGTCGAGCCGGTACGCGCCGACTTCCGGCATTGGCGATCGGGCCGGTGCATGGTGTCGCACCCGCTGACCGGCGCGTACGAGGAAAGGTTCAAGGCCCCCTTCTGGACCGTGGAGAGGGCCGCGGTCCAAGAAGCTCTCCTGGGCGAACTGGGCGCCGAGCACGTGCGCCTGGGAGCGCGCTGCACCGAGGTCGAGAGAACGGAACGCGGTGCCGTGATCCGTTTCGAGGACGGCACCGAAGACGAGGCCGACGCGGTGATCGGGGCCGACGGCATCCATTCGGTGGTGCGCCACAGCCTCTTCGGCCCCGAGGATGCCGTGTTCTCGGGCACCAGCGGATACCGGGCCCTGATCCCCATGGAACGGCTGAGGCATGTCCCTCAGCTCGCCGAGCAGGTGCTGTGGCTCTGGCTCGGTCCCGGCAGGCACTTCATCGCCTATCCCGTGGCGGGTGGCAGCGCCCTGAACTTCCTGGCCGTCGTCCCCGACCGTGACTGGACGATCGAGTCGTGGTCCACGCAGGGCGAGACGGCCGAACTGCTGGCGGCCTTCGAAGGCTGGCATCCCTTCGTCACCGAGATCCTTGCGGCCTGCGAGCGACCGGGACGCTGGGCTCTGTACGACCGGGAACCGCAGCGCACCTGGAGTGCGGGCGCGGTGACGCTGCTCGGTGACGCCGCCCACGCGATGCTGCCGCACCATGGCCAGGGCGCGAACCAGGCGCTGGAGGACGCGGTGGTCCTCGCACACCTCCTCGGCGACGTGGATGCCGACGGGGCCGAGGCGGCGCTGCGCGCGTACGAGCAGGTGCGCCGGCCGCGCACCCGGCTGCTGCAGGCCGGTTCCCGCAAGAACGCCGGCTGCTTCCAGCTGCCCGACGGGCCCGAGGCGCAGGCCCGCAATGTCCGGCTGGCCACCCTGCCCGACGACCTTGCCTGGATCCACGGGCACGACGCCGTCGGCCGGCTGGGGTCCGCCTCGGCCCCGGCTCCTGCCTGACAGCCGACGAATGGTGAGAGGAACCATGGCAAGGATCTATTCCTTCGAAGGAAACGTACCCGTCGTGCACCCCACGGCCTTCGTCCATCCGGACGCCGTCCTGATCGGCTCCGTCGACATCGGGCCGGGCTGCTACGTCGGTCCCCTCGCGAGCCTGCGGGGCGACTTCGGGCACATCGAACTGAGAGAGGGCTCCAACGTGCAGGACGGCTGCGTTCTGCACTGCTTCCCCGGAGCAGACACGGTCGTCGAGGAGGACGGCCATGTGGGACACGGCAGCGTGCTGCACGGATGCCGGGTGGGCCGAGACAGCCTCATCGGCATCAAGTCGGTGCTGATGGACGGTGTGGTGGTGGGGCGACAGGCATTCGTCGGTGCCGGCAGCTTCGTCAAGAGCGGCTTCCACATCCCGCAACGGCACCTCGTCCTGGGGAGCCCGGCCAAGGTGGCCCGGGAGCTCACAGCGGACGAGGTCGCCTGGAAGGGCAACGGCACAGTGCAGTACCAGAAGCTGGCGCAACGCTGCCTGACGGGACTTCACCCGGCAACGGCGTTGACCGAGCGCGTGGCTGCCGACACCACGGCGGTTGCCGAGCCCGAGCACGTCACCCTGCACGAATTCCGGTCCCGCTGAGGGCTGGGCGGCCACGGACCGCGTCCTGCGGCTGCTGGTGTTCTCCATATCCTCGTCGACTTCGATGCGTAATTCGATGCCTGGGCGTGCGTTGTGTGTCCCCGAGTTGAACCGGCTGCTTCCCGCCCACCCGATTCCGAGGAGCACCGTTGAGCAGGTTGCGCTGGCTGACCGCGGGGGAGTCGCACGGACCGCACTGGTGGCGATGCTGGAGAGGACGCCCGCGGGGATCCCGGTGACGACGCGGATGGTGGCGGACCACCTGGCGCGGCGGTGCCTGGGTTATGGCCGCGGGGCGCGGATGAAGTTCGAGCGGGACGAGGTCACGTTCCTGGCCGAAGCTGCGCCATCTTGAAGTAGCTGACCAGGGTGGTGGCGTGAGGGTCGTTCGGGGCGCTCGTGCTGGTGGTGGGCGGCAGTCTGAGATGTAGATCGTCTGGCAGAGTTGGTTTTGCAAAGAGGGCGCAGCTTCGCTGAAGCTCGCAACCACGGAGCGTCACGGAGTCCACGTAGGTTTCCGAAGCTCGATCGCCGGTTACCGGAAAGTCATATTCGGCGCGGTACGGCTCCGTCCTGCCAGCGGTAGAGGTCGCGCAGCAGGGAAATCTCGGCGCCGTGATGGATCAGCTCCCTGTTGACGTGCAGGACCCTGTTCTCCATGGGAAACCGCTCGGGACCCACCGTGGGCGGATGGTCCAGGTCAGCGTCCGAGAGTTCGCGGACCCCCGCGTTCCATCTCCCATACATCTCATCGAGCTGTTTTAGCGCCTCGTCAGCGGTCCCCGCGTAGGCGAATGTCTGGGAGTCGACGTCCTGGCCGCCGAAGTACCATCCGACCCGATAGCCCAGGCAGGAGACGATGATGTGCGCCAGCCGCCAGGCAATCGTGGTCACCGGCGCCGGCGCCGGGGCAGGGGACGCGGAGTCCATCGTCCATTCCCCCGAACCTTCCGACATCGGTGCGGCCGACGTGCCACGTGGGCGGATGCTCCAGCAGCCGCGCACCGGCTCCCAGAAGTACTCCTCATCGGTAAGACCGTCCAGCCGCGGCCGCAGGTTTTTGTGCCAGTACCAGTCCAGCTGCTCCGCGAGCCGCTCGCTTCTTGTCATTGCCGCACACTACATACGACGGAGACCTGGCTGCGACCCTCGCGGACGCGGTCGCCGGCCGTGGGCCGCGAGAGCGTACCGCACCGGGAGATGACGGTGGGGGCTGATGTGCCCTTCGGGCCGCGCCGCCGCGAGCGGCTGTTTGACGTTAACAACCCGGCTGGCTGGGGTGGGTTCAATGGCCCCAATGTGACAGCCTCGACCGATGACATGACGGATGATCAAGACCACAGACTCCCGCCCGAGATCAGCAAGAGTATCCCGAGCGAGCGCAACACGACACTCTGGGCGGTGTGGTGGAAGTGCAGGCCTACCGGGTGCCGGTCGGGGTCGGCTCGCATGTGCACCGGGACCGGCGCCTGGCGCTCGCCTCGCGGCGGCGCTGATGGGCATTCAGGCGATGAAAGGTGTCAAGGTCGAGGCTTCCACCTGACCCGTGTACCCGGCTCGCAGGCGCACGACGAGACCCCGCCGCGCTGCGCGAACGCGGCGTCGAGCACCTCGCCCAGGGCGGGCAGCGCGGCCGAGCGGTCGATCTCTCCCTTGGACCAGTACAGCCGCTTGGGCTCCAGGAAGATGACGGGATCGTCCGAGGCGATGGCAGCACGCAGGAGACCGTACGCGTCGGCGACCGTGGCGGGCGTGACGACGTGGAGGCCGGGTGTGTGCGTGTAGTACGCCTCCGAAGCGTCGCTGTGATGCTCCACGCCGCCGATGCCGCCGCCGTAAGGGATGCGGATGGTCAGCGGCATCGGCAGCGCGCCGCGCGTCCGGTTGCGCATCTTCGCGACGTGGCTGACGAGTTGCTCGAATGCGGGATAAGCGAAGGCATCGAACTGCATCTCCACGACGGGCCGCAGTCCATACATGGCCATGCCGACTGCCGTCCCCAGGATGCCCGCCTCGGCGAGGGGGGTATCGGCGACCCGACGGTCGCCGAATGCCGCGGCAAGACCATCGGTGACGCGGAACACGCCGCCGAGCGTGCCGATGTCCTCGCCCAGCAGATGGACCCGGTCATCGTCGGTCAGGGCGTCGTGCAACGCCCGATTGAGCGCCTTGGACATCGTCACCTGCTCGACGGCGGCCGCGTTGCCGACGGCCCGAGCGACGGTCAGATCCACCTTTCTTTCCGGGTAGGGTGCCCGGTCCTTTGCGGCCGGGGTGCATGCCCGCTCTCGCGTAGCGGGGCGGGGGACGCCGAATCGCCGCCAGAGCGATTCGGCGTCTCGGGCGAGGTGGTGTTGAGGCCGGCCTCAGGCAGGTGTAACACCTCGGAGTTGGGGGAGGCCGGTCCGCGGTGGCTTGTTCGGTCAGCCGCTTGTGCAGGTCTTCGGGGATGCGCAACGTGAACTTGAGCACGCCGCTAGAGTGGCGGCGTGTCACGCTTCCGGCTGTATCCGTCGCCCGCGCAGGCCGAGCAGATGCTCACGCACTGCGCGCACGCCCGGTACGTCTGGAACCTGGCCGTCGAGCAGCACGCGCACTGGGACCGGTGGCGCAAGTCCGCGCCCGGTTTCGCGGAGCAGTGCCGCCAGCTCACCGAGGCCCGGCGGGAGAACGAGTGGCTGGGCTCCGGGAACGCGGACGTGCAGCAGCAGGCGCTCAAGGATTTCGCCAAGGCCAAGAACGCCAGGTTCACGTCTGGGTTCGGTGAGCCGACCTGGCGCAGGAAGTTCCGTCATGAGGGTTTCCGGGTCATCGGCACCGACCGCGTGCCCGAGTACAGCGAGGACGGGTCGCCGAAGCTGAACGCCAAGACCGGCAAGCAGGTCCTGGGGCGGTCGGTGGTCGTGCAGAAGCTCAACCGCAGGTGGGCTCAGGTCAAGGTGCCCGGCTGCGGCTGGGTCCGCTTCCGCCTCAGCATCAAGGGCAAGGGTGCGAAGCTGCCCGATGCGAAGACGTTCCGGGTCACCTTCCGCAACGGGCAGTGGCACATTGCCTTCGCCGTCATCCCGGGCCCGGCTCCTGCGTCCGGCACGGGAGAGGTCATCGGCATCGACCGGGGCGTCACGATCACCGCTGCACTGTCGGATGGCCGTACCCTGAACTGCCCGCAGCTCACCGTCAAGGAACGCGCCCGGATCCGTAAGCACGAGCGGCGCGCAGCACGGGCGAAGAAGAACAGCCCGCAGAAGGCGGCCGAGTACGCGAAGGTCGCCAAGCTCAGGGCGCGGGAGGCGAACCGGCGTAAGGACTGGTGCGAGAAGACCAGCACCCTGCTCGCCGGCTCGTACGACCTGATCCGGTTCGAGAAGCTGAACATCAAGAACATGACCCGCTCGGCGAAGGGAACTATCGAGCAGCCCGGCAAGCACGTGGCGCAGAAGTCCGGCCTGAACCGGTCGATCCTCGCCCAGGGTTGGGGTCTGCTGCGTCAGCGCACCGAGCACAAGGCCCCCGGCCGGGTCGAGGACGTTCCCGCCCCCTACACCTCCCTGCGGTGCAGCGCCTGCGGATGGATCGAGAAGAAGTCGCGCAAGAGCCAAGCCGACTTCGTCTGCGTGTCCTGCGGGTTCACCTGCAACGCGGATGGGAACGCAGCAGTCAACGTCGCGGCAGGACAGGGCGGGATTCCCCGCCCCCGGCGCTCAGCCGGTGCCGGAGGGGTGACAACGGCCACCGGCCGTTCGAGCGCCCGTGAACCTCAACCCACCTGGGTTGGAATCCCCCTCTCTTGAAGAGGGGGAGGATGTCAATGTGGCAGTCACTGGCCCTCCCCCCTGGCGGAGCCGTCGCGCACACTCTGTGCCGCATCCAACTCCTGTGCCAGCAGGGCACGTTGCTCTTCAAGCTGAGGGGTCCGCCGGGCGTATACGTGGTCGAACAGGTCCAGTGGGTCAGGGGACGGATCCGTGGCGAACCGACTGCGCAGGTCCTCCGCCATGTCTTCGGCTTCCTGCCGGATCCGGTCCACCCCGGCGTCGTCCAGAAGTCCGCGCTCGCGCAGATGCTGTTCCATGCGGGTGACCGGGTCCCTACGGTTCCAGAACTCCACTTCGGCCGCGTCGCGGTAACGGGTGGCGTCATCGGCGTTCGTGTGTGCGTCGATGCGATACGTCACCGCTTCGACGAGGGTCGGCCCGCCGCCTTCACGAGCGCGCTCAGCGGCCCGGCGCACCTCGCGGTACACGACTGCCGCGTCGTTCCCGTCGACCAGGACACCCGGCATGCCGTAACCGATCGCTTTGTGAGCAAGGCTGGGCGCGGCACTCTGTTTGCTGAGCGGTACGGAGATCGCGTAGCCGTTGTTCTGGACGAAGAAGACCACGGGAGCTTTGTAGACCGCAGCGAAGTTCAGCGCCTCGTGGAAGTCGCCCTCACTGGTGCCACCGTCGCCGACCATCGCCAGAACGACGAGGTCGTCCCTGTGCAGAGCTGCGGCGTGCGCAAGGCCTACCGCATGCGGGGTCTGCGTGGCCAGGGGAGTGCTCAAGGGGGCTACGCGATGGGCGCGCGGATCGTAGCCGCTGTGCCAGTCGCCCCGCAGAAGTGTCAGTACCTCCACGGGGTCGACGCCCCGGACCAGCAGGGCCAATGTGTCCCGGTAGGTGGGGAAGATCCAGTCCTGCCGGTCCAGGGCCAGGACAGCGCCCGCCTCGCAGGCTTCCTGCCCGGTCGTCGACGGGTAGACCGCCAGCCGGCCCTGCTTGGTCAGTGCGGTCGCCTGGAGGTTGTAGCGGCGGCCCCGGACCAGTTGCCGGTACAGCTCGAGCAGGACAGCGGCATCGAGGGACTCCGTGCCGGACACGTCGTCGATGAGGCTCAGAGGCTCCGCTGAAGGCAGCATCGCCGCCACGCCGACCTCGTCGACACCTGGCGGATCAAGAACTGTCATGTGGATGAGGCTCCTTCGGCCGGGTCAGTAGGGGCGCCGTGTTCCCGCACCAGCATTCGCGGCGGACAGAAGCCGCGGCAGTCGGCCGATACGGCTAGTACCTCGGCTCTAGCCTCCGCTCCCGTGCACCCTTTGACGGCTCACCGGACCGCCGCTAGAACTCGGGGACTAGACAGGTGGTTCTACTGCCAACTGGCGACTACCGGCGCGGTGGCGCGGACTCCACGCTGGACGGACCCGTCCGCGACTGTGCAAAGTCGCGGCTCTCCCAGCCAGGAGGATGTCCATGAGCAGTGCAGTCACCTCCCGACTCGTCGTCGGCGACCGCTTCCGCGACTTCGCCGAGGCCGTCGGCGCCGAGACCCTCTCGGGCCTGACCCGTTCACTCGACGCGGGCGACCTGGACACGCTCCAGGGGCCGGTGCACGTGGTCACCGGGCAGGGCATCGGGGAGTTCGAACTCTCCTACCTCCGCGACGCGATCACGCGTCGGCAGTTGGACGACCGCGTCGTGCTGGTGCACTCCACCGCGTTACCCGCACGTCGGCAGGAACTGCACAAGGCCCGCGAGGACAACGTCCTGATCGCCGGTCTCACGCAGGCCGACGACCGTACGTACGAGGCTCAGCTGCGGTTGCACGACCACAACGAACTCCTCGTCGACGTGCAGGACCGGGTGCATGTACAGGGCATGGTGGCGATCGAAGCGGCCCGCCAGATGTTCCTCGCGGTCATCGAGCACTACTTCACCGCACGCTGGCCGCAGCAGCGCTACTACATCGTGCTCAACTCCATGAACACGACGTTCTCGAACTTCCTCTTCCCCGTGGGCGCCACGCTGCGGCTGACGGTGGACGAGGCCGACCTGTCGGAGCCCAGCCGGCTTACCGTACGTACGACGGTGGAACTGGAGCAGGCGGGGCGTGCCGCCGCTGCGGTGACCATCGACGCGGCGGCCTTCGCCCCCGGGCTGCTGGAGGAGAAGGAGCTGCGGCGGGCCAAGGGGGCTGTGGCGAGCGCGGTGGACACGGCTCTCGCGACCGCAACCGTCTGACGTGAAACTGCCGGTACAGGACACGAAGGCGCCCCTCACAGCGGTACAGCTCTGCCACAGCGGGCGGAGGTTCGCCTACTTGGGGCCGGAAGGAACCTTCACCGAGCAGGCCCTGCGCTCGCTCCCGGAGGCCGGCGGGTCCTCGCTGCTGGCGGCCGCGACGGCCGCACAGGCCCTGGCGCATGTGTGGCGTGGAGCCGCCGAGGCCGCCATGCTGCCGGTGCACAACACGGTGGCCGGACCGGTCCCGGACACCTTGCGCGCGCTCGTGGAGTCACCGGCACCGGTTGTGGTGAGGGAAGTCGTGCTTGATGTCGAGTTCGCGCTGCTGGTGCGACCGGGTACGCCGCTGTCGCGGGTCCGTACGGTCAGTGGGCATCCCCACGCGGGGACGCAGGTACGTCGCTGGCTCAGCAGCCATGTCCCGCACGCACGGTGGATCGCGGCGCCGTCCAACGCCGAGGGCGCACGCCGGGTCAAGGACGGCGAGTGCGACGCCGCGGTGGCCGGACTCTTCGCCGCGGCGCGCTACGGCCTGGAGGCTGCCGGCACCGGGATACAGGACAGTTCCGGTGCCGCGACGCGCTTCCTGCTCTGTGCGCACCGCGGCGCCGCGCGGATCCCGGTTCCCGGCTGCGCCCACCGGACCTCCCTGATCGGCCGCTTCCCGAGCCGGTCGGATCAACTCACTGTGCACCTGCAGAAATTGAAGAAGCACCCTTTCCTGCAGGAGGTTTCCCTGAACGTCGTCCACGACGGCCCGGACAGCCGCTTGCTCCTCGCTGACTGCCCGGGCCGCATGGACCGGCCGGAGACCGCGCGCGCCGTCGGTCTCCTGCAGCTGAGCCTGCCGGGGCTCCGATCCCTGGGGTCGTACGCCTCGGCACATCACGTGATGTCCCCGTCCGAACGGAGCAGGATCATGACCGGCAAAGCCACCGCGGAAGCCGACGTGTCCGTGGAGCCCGCGCCCGGGGACGTCACCCGGCTGAGGGAAAAGATCGACGCCCTGGACCAATCACTCATCGGCGCGCTCCAGCAGCGGTTGACGGCGTCCAAGGAGATCCAGCGTCTGCGCATGGGCGATGGCGGTGCACGGATCGACTCCGGGCGCGAGCATGCGATACGCGACCGGTACACGCAGACCCTCGGTGACGGCGGGGGTGCGGTCGCGGACGCCGTACTCGAGATGTGCCGGGGGCAGGCTTCGAGGTGAGCCGGCCACCGAGGACGGCACAGCAGTCGTCCGGTCTCCGTCGCGGTCGTGAGGGTGTCCTCGCGGCCGCGACGGCCTTGTTCCGCACCCGGGGCTACGACGCCACGAGCATGGGCGACATAGCCGAACACGCCGGCGTGACCAAGGCCGCCCTGTATCGCCACGTCAGCAGCAAAGCGGAGTTGCTGCATGCCGTCACCGGGCCGATGCGGGCGGCTGTGCTCACCTTGCTGGGCAGCAGTGCGCAGGCACGGGACCGGGGCGTCGACATGCTCGCCGGACTCCTGCGCGGGCTGGCCGACGTGGCGGCGGACGACCCGGCCGGGCATGCCCTGCTGTGGGCGACGCGCGGCACACCAGCGGGTGACGACCGGGACTCGGCGTGCCGCGAAGCGGTGTTCCGGCGGCTGGTCGACCTGCTCGAGCAGGCCGTTGCGGAGGGCGACATACGCGACGACATCGCGCCCCGGCTCATCGCCCGACTGCTCCTTGGCGCCGTGGCGGGGGCGAACTGTCTCCCGGGCGAGCCGGTATCCCCCTCGCGTTCTGCGGTCGATGCCCTGTTCGGTGGTCTGCGGCCGACGTCAGTGGCCGGATGAGGCCCGCGGGAGCGCGGACCGTATGGCCTGCCTGAGCCAGACGTGCACCGGTTCGGTCTCGTGCCGGGGGTGCCACGCCTGACAGATGCTGATGGGCTCGGTCTCGACCGGAAGGTCGAACACCTCGATGCTCACGGACTTCTGCGCGCTGACCGCGAGCGAGCGGGGCATCGCGGTGACGAAGTCGGTCAAGGGGAGCATCAAAAGGGCCTCACCGTAGTCGGGCACTGAGGCGATGACATCCCGGCGCAGCCCGAGTTCGCGCAGGCCGACATCGATGGGTCCGGTCATACGGCCCTTGCGCGACACACTGACATGCCGTGCCGCGGCGAACGTCCTGGCGGTCACCTCGCCGGACAGGATGGGGTGACCGGTTCGGGCCACGCCCACGAACTCGTCCCGGAAGAGCGGCTCGATGCACAGCTCCGGAGAGGGCTCGTCGATGATGCCGACTTCGATGTCCACCGCGCCCTCCCGCAGTGGTGCGTTGCCATGGCTGCTCTCGGCGGTGAACTTGAAGCGTGCCAGGGGTACCTCCTGAATCGCCCGGCGCAGCAGGGCCGGTGAGAGAACAGCCGCGTAGGCCTCGTCCGCGACGATGGTGAGGGTCCGGCTGACCTGGGTGAGGTCCTCAGGCTGGTGCGGGGTGAGGATGTCCTCGGCCGCGCGCATCAGCGCGCGGACCTTCGGCTGAAGCTCCAGTGCTCTGGGCGTGGGGACCAGGCCACGGCCGGCCCGGACCAGTACGGGATCGCCGAGAGCTCGCCGGATCTTGGACAAGGCCCGGCTCATGGCGGGCGGCGAGAGCGCCAGCCGCTCAGCCGCACCGGTGACGCTGCCCTCCTGCAGCAAGGCGTCCAGAGCCGGCAGCAGCCGCATGTCCACCTGCCGTGCCAGCAGGGTGGACATCTCCTCGCTCCAGTCACTGTGCGCGGGGCTTCCGGCATCGGTCGCAGTCACTGCTTCTCCCGAGAAGTGTTCTGCTCGCTGACGGGCCGACGCAGCCACAGCGCGACCAGGAGCGAGGCGAGCAACAGAATGACCCCGACCACGCGCAACGACTCGGCCATGCCCGTGGTGAAGGCCTCGCGGATCTGCGCGGAGAGACGATCCGCCGAGGCGGCGCCGGGACGTTCGACACTGCCCAGTTCAGCGAACCGGGCGTTGAGCAGCGTACCGAAGACGGCGAAGCCCAGAGCCCCGCCGATCTTACGACTGAAGCTGTTGATGCCCGAGCCCACTCCGGCCTGGTGCGCGGGCGGGGAAGTGATGACGGCCTGGGACAGCGGCGGGTTGGACAGTCCCGACCCGACGCCGACCACGATGATGCACGCCGCGTACAGGACGTAGGGCGTCGAAGGGCCGCACAAGGAGAAGAGCCCGAGTCCCGCGACCACGACGAGGAGCCCGCAGGCGACGACCGGACGTGAGCCGTAGCGGTCGGCCAGCCGCGCGGACCGCGGGGAGACCAGGAAGATCACCACGGCCAGCGGCGCGGTACCGAGCCCTGCCAGAGCTGCTGGATAACCCTTCACATTCATCAGGTACTGGCCGTTGAGACAGAACACCGAGTACATCGCGATGAAGGACACGACGATGCCGAGCGTCCCGGCTCGCATTCCGGGATGACGGAACACCCTTGGGTCGAGGAGCGGTTGTTCCCGGCGGATCTCGTATCGGACAAAGAAGGTCAGAAAGTACAGTCCCGCAATGAATGCCATCAGAACGGCCGGGGAAGTCCGGCCGAGTTCGGTTCCCTCGATGATGCCGAAGAGCAGCGCGAAGACCGAGACGACGAGGATGAGCACTCCGCGCACGTCGACGGAATGGTGGTGCCGGTCGACACGGGGCAGGAATTTCGCGGCTACGAAGAGGCCGAGCGCGGCAAGAGGGGCGGCAACAGCAAACAGGGCCTGCCAGTCGAAGAATTGGAGAACGACGCCGCCCACCATGTTGCCGGCCACCCCGCCGCCTCCGCTCAACGCGGTCCACAGCGCCACGGCATGACCGCGCCGGCACAGGAGCGCCCCTTTGCGCCCGAAGCGGTCGCCGATGGCGCCACTGGGGATCAGAAGACAGCCGAAGACGATCAGGTAGCTGTCCACGATCCACAGCACCTGTGTCGCGGTCGGTTGCAGCGCGCTCGTGGCCAGTCGGCCGACGGCCAGATTCACAGGTGGAGAGTTCCAGCCCCTGCCCGTCGGTGATGCCGACGGAGACGTAACCGTTGGCGGAGTCGCGGACGTAGTCGAGGTATGGACGGGCAGCGGCTGCGAACTTCTCGGTGTCGTCCGCGTGCACCAGGGAACCGGGACGCAGCCGGGGTTCCGCCGCCTTGAGTACATCGAGATAGAAATCTGCCCACCCGTCCAGGTAGAGAAAATCGATCTGCTCCGCGAACGTGGAGAGCACGTCCACGGCTTCCCCTTCGATCACGTCGGCCTGCTCGGCTACCCCAGCAGATTTCAGATGCTCTCGTGCGGCCTCGCATTTCTCTTTGTGAAGATCCACCGCGCACGCATACGGCATGCGGCTGATATTCCCCGGCGCTGCATAGTATCCTCTGGAGCATGCTTCCATCATATCCTCCGCTGTCCACGGGGATACCCGGCTGCGGATCTTTTCGAGGAGTTTCGGCTGTTCCGTCTCGTCTACTCGCTGCTGTTCTTTGAGGATTCTTTCAAGAACGTTCCGGGTCTGGGTGGAGAAAAGGGTGGACGTCATGGTTATGTGTTCCTTCTGGGGTCAGCGGGTTGGTTCTGCCAATGGCTTCCGAATTCACCTTGATAAAGAGCTGGATCAGGATGAGTCCCGATGTCATGGTGATGGAGAGCAGATCGATGGCATGGATGCCGAACCCGCTCATGATGATGAGGGTCGATCCGTACGCGCACAGGAGCACGGCCAGGGCGAGGACCCCGGCCGAGGTGATGTGCAGGCCGCGCGCGGTCTCTGACCAGCGGAGCAGGTCGATGATGCTGCCGCAGAGGAAGAGAGTGAAAGCGGTGAGAGCGGCGACCTTTGCCGCCCGAGAAAAATAGGTAGCCAGCTAAGTAGATCCAGTACGTGCTGCGCCGTTCTCGATTGAAGAGCATCAGCTCACCTCCCCGTAGGGGATAAGTGGTACGGCGGAAGACTTTAGCTTCCTCTATCCACTCTAGGGTGCCGGGAGCAGGTTAATCCAGTGCTTTCTATGCACCATACACTTTCAGTAAGTGGAATCGGTGATTCCTTGACGTTCAGTTCAGCTTGCAACTATTTCCTGTGATGTAACCCACGTTTGAACGGATTGCTTGAGCCTGGACTATATGATGATGTCATAAGGCGTAATCGTTGACGAGGCGACAGTGCGGGCAATGGTGCTCACGCATGTGCGCTTGGTGAGCGAGCAATGATCTTTGCGTAACAGGGGGATACATGTCTCTGAGGAAGTCTCTGATACCTCGTCCGACTTCCGAGGGAGTTTCTACTGCTCGAGACCTCAGAAACGGGGCGTCCGCCCCTGTTCTCACCCCCAGGGAGCGACAGGTGCTGGACGGGATCAAGGAAGGCTATTCAAACAGGATGGTCGGAAGGTTACTTGGTATTTCTGAGCGCACCGTAAAAGTCCACCTGCATTCAATTTTCATCAAGCTGGGCGCCAATTCACGTACGGAGGCCGTCATCGCGGGGATCCGGAACGGCTCCATAAGCCTGCACTGACGGTTGCATGCGAGTGGCCCCCGACGTATGTGTCGGGGGCCACTCGCATGCAACCGTCAACGTTGGCCGGCGGGGTGCCGGGACAGACGGTTTCAGGCTTCAGGTTCAGTGGAGGTGAACTCGTGCGCCAGCGTGAGGACGAGCCGGGCCGTGGTGTTCACGAGCTCCTTGTCGATCGGCTTGCCGAACACCAGAACCCGGTAGTACAGCGGCCCGAGCAGCAGATCCACGAGGTGGTCGACAAGCCGGTCGTCGACGGTGGCGGGGGCAAGGGCACGCGTGAGGAGCGCGCCCAGGCCGGCGATGTCGCGCTCGCGCTGTTCCCGCAGGAAACCGCCACGCAGCGAGGCGGCGGTTTCCTTGTCCAACTGGGCATGCCCGAGCAGAGCCTGCATCACCTGGCCGGCGGGTTCTGCGAAGAAGTCGGCCACGCGCTGAAGGTGGTCCGTGAGGTCGTCCTCGGGGCTGCCTTGCCCGGTACGCCACTCCAACGCCTCGCGGGCATCGTCGGTGAGTGTGTCGAGGAGGATGTCGACCTTCGACTTCCACCAGCGGTAGATCGTCTGCTTGGCCACGCCGGCGCGCTGGGCGATGCCTTCGATGGTCAGGGCGGCGAATCCCCGCTCGACCAGGAGGTCGTCCGCGGCGTGGAGGACCGCGAGCCGGACGCTCTCGCTGCGTCGAGGGCCGGTTCGGCTGATGACGGGGTGCTGGTCGCAGGCCGGTTGGGGTTTCCGCGTGGCGCTGATGGTTCTTTCACCTTTCGGGCTTCGAGTTGTATGGGTCCCTCAATTGTGGCAGGGCCGGGTTCACCGAGATGCGAGGCGTGCGAACCGGCTCATGCGGCCTTCTTGGCCGGACGTACCAGGCTGAGCAGTACGCCGAGTGCGAGCGCGGCCACCACGGCGCTGAACGTCTCGCCTGCGGGGCGCAGACTGGTCTGGCGGATCAGGACGCCGACGCCGATGGCGGGCACCGCGAGCATCGAGTACAGGATGGCGAAGAAGGTGGAGATAGACGCGCCCCGGTGCTGTGGCGCGCTGCGCGTGGTGATGCTGCCGATGCCGTGGCCGACCGCGATGCCCGTCGCGAGGCCGTTCACAGCAGCGCCGGCGAGCAAAGGTGTCAGGGTGCTGGTGGCCATGGCCGCGGCGATCAGGGCGGCGGCGGCGATCAGGCCCAGGCAGGCCACGGGCAGCGCGGTGCTGGGCCTGAGCGTACGGACCAGGAGCTGACCGAATGCCGTGCAGGCGAAGGCGATGAAGACCACTAGCCCGGTCAGAGAGTGGCTGGACTCGTTCAGCACGGTCCCCAGGAACAGCCCCGTCACGGCGGTCAGTACCCCGAGTACGGCGAATCCGGCACCGCCGGCCATGGCCGAACGCAGGAAGTCCGAGCGGATCTCGGCGGGAACGTGCAGGGGCTGGAACTGAAGCGAGAAGCCAGAACGGTGCTCTGAACTCTCACCATGCAGCAGGACGCCGAGCGCGCCGATGGCGGCGAGGACGAGCATGACGACCCAGGGTGTACGCAGCGGGGACGGCGCGAGATCGGCCAGGATTCCCGCCAGGAGGGTGCCGCATGCGAGGCCGCCCATGTTCGCGAACAGGGCGAGGGTGGCGGGCTTGACCCGGCTGTTCTGTCCGAGCCGTTCCGCGAGGGAGGCGGTGGCCGCACCGGTGACGAGGGCTGCTGAGAAGCCTGAGACAACCCGCGCGATAAGCATCGCCGCGACGTTCTGCGCCAGTATGAAAGCGACCGCGGCGCATACGGACAACAAGGTTGCGGCGATCAGTACCGGACGCCGTCCCACCTGGTCGGAGAGCCGCCCGAAGGCGAGCAGGCCGACCACGACGCCGAGGGCGTAGACGGCGAAGACCACGGTGACGGTGAACGGGGTGAAGCCGAAGGCGTCTCCGTAGAGCGGGTAGAGCGGTGTGGGTGCCGTAGTGCCCGCCATGGTGATCCAGAAGGCGAAGGCCACGCTGAATACGGCGAGACCGCTGCCGCGAGCCCTTGTCGAGGAGCCTGCCGGGCTGACGGCGCGGACGGTCGAGTTCCCCACTGAAGTGGCCTCTCGTGAGTGTGGATGTGGAGCGAGCAACGGGAGGGAGACACAAGACGAGACTTACCGTTGCGTCTAATCACCAAGATTAGACTAGTCGTCGCGTCTATTCAAGGCCTCCATGCCTGGGTGCGACTCACCGGCGAGGGGCAGCTCCCTGGTCTTGCCTGTGTCCGGCGGACGTGCTCGGCGGTGCGTCGGCGGAAGGGTGCAGGACGAGCCGTGCGTAGCCAGTCGCCCCCCGCGTTACTGCTCGGCCTTCTCGACGGCCTGCAGGGAGACTTCAAGGGTCGCGGGTGCCATGGCGGCGAGGAGGGCTTTGGCGACGTAGCCGTCCAGGCAGGTGCTCGACAACTGCTGGCACTGCCGGCCGCCGTAGTCGGCCTTGAGGCGGTCGCACTCGTACTTGGGCCACAGCTTGCCGCCCCGGCCGCGCTGGTAGTGCACGGTCATGCGGGTGCCGCAGAGTCCGCACCAGATCACACCGGCCAGCAGCGCCGGTCCGTCGCGCACCGCTCCCATACTCGCCGAGCGTGCCCGGTTCGCCTCGATCCTGGCGAGGTTGCGTTCGTGCCGACCGGTGTCGATATAGGCGGGCAGCCCCCCAGGCAGGTAGACCAGCCATTCCTCACGCGGGCGACGAACCCGGCCGGTGAACGGGCGGCCTGACAGGCGGCGGCGCGGATCGGTGCGGCTGCGCCCATAGACGAACACCCCGGCATAGGCCGGGTGCCGGAGCATGTTGTGGATCACGATCCGGCTCGGGCGGCGCCACTCCAGCTGCCCCGTGCCCGCACCCGAGCGGGCCCGCACGCCGTCTCGATGCCGTTGTCGGCCAGGAAGCGCAGCACCGCGTTGACGGTGGCCAGCTCGTCGAACAGGTCAAAGACGAGGTGGACAAGGGTTTGCACCTGCTCGTCGGGGTCCTTTGCGACCTGCCCGTCCGCAAGCCGGACATGGCCGATGGGCAGGGGGACGGCGAGCTCGCCGCGGTGGGCCTTGGCGATCCGCCCGTTCCACATCCGCTGCTTGATCAAGTGCAGCTCGGGCTCGCTGATCGTGCCCTTCAGCCCCAGCAGCATGCGGTCGTTGTGCTCGGCCGGGTCGTAGATGCCGGGTCGTAGATGCCGTCCGGGTCGGCCAGCAGTGCGCCGGCCAGCGCGCACAGTTCCAGCAGCTGTGCCACTCGCGTCCGCTGCGGGCCAGGCGGGACATCTCCACCCCGAGCACCAGCCCCACGTGATCGAGGCCGACCTCGGAGGCCGGCCGCTGGAAACCGGGCCGGGCCACCAGACCGGACGCCGAGTGGCCGAGGTCCTCATCGATGACCAGCACCCGCGATGCATCCCAGCCCAGTTCGGCCGCCCGCTGGCGCAGCCCGTACTGCAACCGGGTCGACTCCGCGTGATCGATGACTTGCAGCGGGTTCGACTGGCGCACATAGACGACCGCGAGACGGTCGAGATGCCTCGGCTGGATCTTGCCGTCAACCCGGTTCCACGGAGACGGCGACGCCATCATCGCCGTCACCCCCGCCCCGCCGGCTGCGGTCACCATCCGTGCCACCAGCTCGGACAGCAACCGCACCGCCGGTTCCCGGCGCAGTTCCGGCACCATCTCCCACAGGCCGTTCTGGGGAGTTCACGGCCGTCGTTGCCCGCCGAGCCCCACCGCCCTCATCGACGTCGGCCCGCCTCTGCAGCAGCCGACGCACAACGGCAGCAGCGTCAAGCAGGCCCTCCACCCCGATGACCGGGACATTCCCGGTCCCAGCGTCGTCTATGTGTGCACTACGGCTTGCTCCTTGAGTGCGGGATCAACCGTCTCGAGCGGCCCCGGGCCGTGGCAACGAGGTACAAACTCGCGGTCCGTTGCGAAGCGACCGTTATGTCCTAGTCGTCGATGTCGAGCACCGTGCCATACAGTCGGTCCACCTCCAGCCGGATGACCACCCGGCGCTCGGCAACCAACTCCTCCAGGAACTCATCTTCGTCCTCGGGCCGCCCGGCCTTCGGGATCATCCCGAGCAGTTCCCGCCCAACCGCGTCCCCAGCAACCGTCGTGCTCTCAGAGACCACGGCCTCGCCTTCGGCGACGGCAAACGACCACACGTCGCCACCCGACACATGCAGCGCCGCACGTGGATTGCGCCGCAGGTGCTGGACTTTGACCCGGTCGGCTGTGGTCGAGAACCGCACAATGCGGGCTTCGGGGTCCCAGCTGTACACCATGGTTGTCAGGTGGGGGTGGCCACTGCGCTTGATGGTGGCGAGCGTGCCGAACTGCTGCTGGCCAAGCAAGCTGGAGAGGGCGTCGTCGGACAGTGAGCGAGGCCCTGGTCGTCGAGTCATGTGCTGATCAACGTCCCTGGCCGTCCAGTAATTTCATGGACTCGAAAAGCCCAACGCCCACTTCCACAACACGCCCTGTGGTTGTGGCCGGTGGCGGCTCCCGCTGTCCGTGGTGCTGCCTGTGCCGCAATCTGGCCCGCTGGGCGAGGCTTCGTGGTTGCGGTACTGGCCGGTTCCGCACTGTCTGGCGGTGATGGCATGTCCCGGTGTTGTCGGGGCTGTTCGCGCCCGTCAATGGCGTGTAGCAGTGTGCTCCGCTGGTTTTCGGGGGGCCGCACTGCCGACGGGCGCTGCGGACGTTCTGTCCGGTGCCGGGGTGCTGGGGGATGTCCCTGGGGGTGGTCGCGTGGCGCGCCACGTTCCTCCTGTGGCGTGTCTCTGACGTCAAGTACTGCCCATCATGCGTAGGTTGGGCGTGGTTTGTCGGGATGGGCAGTCACATCGAAGGGTCCTGTATGCCGTCGGGGCTTCGCGCACGCACCCTTGTTCGAGCAGCGGGTCATCTTCAAGGTGTCCCAGGATCCGGGGTATGCGTGCTTCCGGATTCCGGCGGTCGTGCAGAGCGGCCAGGGTACGCTCCTGGCGTTCGCCGAGGGCCGTCATCGCACCTGCGGGGATGCGGGGGACATCGACATCGTGCTGAAACGCTCGATGGACGGCGGCCGTACCTGGGGGCCGCTGCGGGTCGTCAGCGACGGTGCCGGTGACAGCCACGGCAACCCCGCCCCGGTCGTGGACCGGGCAGTACAGCGACGACGACGGCCGCACCTGGTCCCGGCCGCGTGACTTGAGCGCGCAGATCATGATCCCGAACTGGAACGGGTGTAGCTCTTCTGCAGGGACGTTTGTGATCAGGCCGTGAGTTGGCAGTGGTGCTGGTCGGGGGTGGGGTAGAGGCGTTGGTGCTCGCGGGCGAGGTGCAACGCCCAGCAGGCGTCGAAGTCGCCGTTGTCGATGAGAGCGCGGAGCTCAACGGGGTCCTTCAAGGAGGGGAGCAGTCCAAATGCGTGAGCAGATCCAACACGGCGGTCCAACTGACGTACAGGCGCAAGGCACAAGGAACGGACGGTCATGACGGAACGTCAGCCCGCGAAGATGAGCCGACGGGGTTTCCTCACGGTGACCGGCGCGACCGGGGCGGTGGTCGCTGTGGCAGGCTGCGGAGCATCCCAGGGACAGTCCCGTCCCGCCCGGACCCGCACCCGCGTCGGCGGGCGCCGCATCCCCGATCCGGTGTCGTTCCTGCGGACCTCGTGGTCCACGGACCCCTTCGCGCTGTGCTCTTACTCGTACCTCGCTCCCAGCCCGCTGGGCCTTGATGCCCGCACCCGGCTGGCCGCCTCGGTCGGTGGGCGGCTGCACTTTGCGGGTGAAGCGGCCTCCAGCCTGGCCCCGGCCACCACTGCCGGAGCCCTGGACAGCGGTCGCCGCGCGGCCCGTGCCATCCTCACCTCGACCCGCGCGGAGCAGACGATCACCGTCATCGGAGCCGGCTTCGCCGGTCTGGGATGCGCGCGTGCCCTGGTGGAGGCTGGGATGCGGGTGAGCGTGCTGGAGGGTCGCGACCGGGTCGGCGGGCGGGTGTGGACCGAGCAGATCGCCGGAGTGCCGGCGGAGATGGGTGCGTCATGGATTCACTCCTGGCAAGGAGGCAACCCGGTGACCGAACTGCTCCGGCAGAGCGGAGGCCGCGCGTTGCCCTTCGACTATGACAGCGTCTCCGGTGAGGACGAGGCCGCGCTGGCTGAGCTGAAGCCATACAGCGAGAAACTGGACGAGGTCGACGACCCGGACACCACCACGATCGGTGATGTCCTGCCGGCCGCCCCCTCCGCGGCCCTGCGCTGGGCGGCCAACGAAACCTACACCCAGGAGTACGCCGCCGAACCCGGCCAGCTCGCGATCACCGCCCTTCAGGAGGGCACCGGCGGCAGCGGCGGCGACGTCTTGCTGCCTGACGGCTACGACTCGCTCGTCGAGCACCTCCAGGGCGACCTCACGGTGCGCACCGGCGCCACCGTCACCGCAGTCAGCCACGACACGCGGCAGACCGTGGTCACCCTGAAAGGCGGGGAGAAGATCGCGGCCGACCACTGCGTGGTCACCGTCCCGATCGGCGTCCTGAAAGCCGGCCGCATCGCCTTCAACCCTGCACTGCCCGAGGAGAAGCAGGAAGCCATCAATGCCCTGGGCGCCGGGCTCCTGGACAAGCTGTGGCTGGAGTTCGACGAAGTGTTCTGGGACCGCGACGCCAGCAATCTCGCATGGTTCGACCACGATGATCCCGGCCTGTGGGCCTACTGGGTCAACGGCCGCAAAGCCTTCGGCAAGCCCGTCCTGCTCGGCTTCAACGCCGGCGCCTACGCCCACAGACTCGCCCATCACACCGACGAGCAGATCGTCGCCGGCGCCATGGACGCCCTGCGCCGTATGCACTCCTGATCTCACCCCCCCCGACACGCAACCCACCAGCCCCACGACAACAACCCCGCGCGGCCCTGACTCAGCAAGAAGGAAGGGGATGGCACGCGACGGTCCAGGTCGATCGGCGTGGTGCAGTTGCCGTGCGAGCATGAGTGGCCATGATCAAGACGCGGACGGTTGCCGAGGAGCCAGCGTGAGACAGAACGCCGGATTGGCGGTACCCCTGGCGTCTCTGGCGCTGCTGACCGCGTGCGCGGGTTTTGCGAGAGACACCCATCCCTGCACCCTGATGGACGCGCCCGCCGGAATCCGGGTCGAGGTCCACCCGACACTCGCGAACAAGGTGGCCGACGCGACCCTTACGGCCTGCTGGGACGGCACATGCCGGAAGCGCACATTGCAGCTGCGGGAGACCTGGTCGGATGAACCGGCGACCCCAGGGAACCCCGTGATGACCACGGAATCCGCTACCGCCGCAGAAAGCCCGGCAGCGAGGACCCCCCAAACCCCTGAGCCCTTTGTCTGGCCTGGCTTCGCGGTCGTACGTGACCTCCCAGGAACGCCGATACACGTCACGCTGGTATTCAAGAACCAGCGGGGCGCCACCGTGCTCGACCGACAGATCAGTGTCACCGCGAAGCCTACCTATCCCAACGGCCGCAACTGCTCGCCGGGCGGCCACCAGGCACGCCTGACGGTCACGGGAGAGGGCTCGCTGATCCCACGCTGACCGTGCGCTCCACCCACTCACCGCGCTGTTCCTCGCCCCGGTCGACGAGCCGGGCCCGCGGTTCGATGCCGAATGCGAGGAGAACAACGCGTTTGGACCGCACCGATCCCGCCGACCACCTGGTGCGTCTCTACCACGAGCGCTGGGAAATCGAGATCACCTACCTGGCGCTCCGTCACACCCTGCTCAAAGGCCGAGTTCTACGTTCGAAGGACCCGGTGGGTCTCAACCAGGAGATATGGGGACTGCTCACCCTCTACCAGTCCCTACGCTCGGTCATGGTGACCGCGGTGGAGACACTGCCCGGCTGCGATCCCGACCGAGCCGGCTTCATCGTCGCTCTGGAAGCCGCCCGCGACACGGTGGTCAGCATGGTCGGAGCAACCGCGGCCTCAGGGCCGAGCAGCCGCTCCGACCTGGTGGGACACATCGGCGCCCGCGTCCTGCACACGCTGCTGCCCGGGCGCCGGATGCGACTGTCCGCCCGCATCGTCAAGTGCGGAACCTCCAGCTACAACATCTGGAACCGCGACCGACGTCCACCCGACAGCACCCCGATCACCGCCATCGAGATCACCGTGCACCCACCAGCCCTGCCCAGCACACAGGACCCGAGCCGGGCCCTCTCCGGCCGCTGGGGATCACCACCGCGCCATCCCGCCGCAACTTGCACGCAGCCGAGGCACTCCGGCGGTTGTTCGATCACTGCGCTGAACTGGACCGCACCCACGATTTGGTGCGTCAGTTCGCCGCCATGCTCGACACCCGCGACGCCGCCCCGCTGCCGGACTGGCTCGAGCACCTCACGACCGCCCGCCTCCCGGCCCTGGCCAGCCTGGCCAAAGCCATCCGCGAAGACCAGCCCGCAGTCGTTCAGGGCATCACCATCCCGTTCAACTCCGGCTTCAACGAAGGCCGCATCACCGATCTGAAGCTCCAGAAGCGGATCATGGCTGGACGCGCGGGGGTCCCGCTGCTCCGCCACCGAGTCATCCCCAGCCGTGCTCCGACGCCACTACCCGTGACGGTGTGTCACCGGCCACGGTGGCACACCCCGGCTTCACGGAAATCTTGCCAGGGCCACGTTCAGGTGTACGCCGACACCCGCAACCCCGTGGGCCTCGGAGACACGATGAAGCGCCACGACCTGCCAGCCCGCGCAGCGCGCAACGCCGCCATGATGGAAGCCCTCGCCGACCTGCCACCCATCGTGATCTCCGACCTCGTCGGCATCAGCCCGTCACCGCCGCCCGCTGGGCCCGCTCGCAGGCGACAGCTGGTCCGACTGCCTCGCCGCCCGCCGGACTTAACGGAGAGACCAACCGGGAACCGCCATCCCAAGGTCTCTTCGAATGCCCTGCTCCACACCGAGCCGGGCGTTAGAGTTCGAATGTGCGTTGATCTTCCGGGCGGTGGCCGCGTGCAACCGCAGACGATGCAGGGCGCCCCGTTGAGGGGCCGCCCCGGCAGGCGTTCCCGCGATTACACCACCGGAGATTCACACCATGACTGCTCAGCAACCCCTCACTTACGACGCTTTTGTCGACCTCGCCGCCGCTGATACGGCCGTCGTCGGCCTCGTCCTCAAAGGTTCCCGGGCTCACGACGGCCTGATCACCCGGCACTCCGACCACGATCTGTATGTGGTTCTGGCAGATGACGCCACAACGAGTCTCACCCGGTTCGCAGGACACCGCACCGCCGAGCTCGACCTCGTCATCGTCACGCTCGCCGAGTTCCGCGCAGCCGGCATGCCCGGTTTCGAGCGTTACGCCCTCGCCCGTGGCCGGATCGTGCTCGACCGGCTCGACGGAGGCATCGCCCGGATCCTCGCCGACAAGGCGCGGCTGAGTGCCGATGAGGCGTTCCAGGATGCCAGCGGCTGGCTCGATGCCTATGCCAACTCTCTCTACCGCTCCGTCAAAAACCATCGGGACGGCCAGGCTCTCGCCGCGCGCCTCGACGCCGCCGACAGTGTGCGGTTCCTGCTTGAGTTGCTCTTCGCTCTGGACCGTCGGCCCCGCCCCTACAACAAGTACCTGGAGTGGGAGCTGGCCCGACACCCACTTCAGGGCTGGAACACTGACGTGCTGCTTCGTGCCGTGGACCGCATCTCGGCAACAGGCGACGTATCCCTGCAACGACACCTCTTCACGCTTGTCGAGGCCGCGGCTCGACAAGCCGGACACAGCGAGGTGCTCGACGCATGGGGCGAAGATCTCAAGCTCATGCGACCACAATCCGGATAGCCGCGATGCCTCGCCGAACGCCAGTGGCAAAGGCTGGCCGACAGCCTTCTCCGCACGTGCGCCGACGGCAACCTCGACCACCAACCATCGCAGACAGCATCGACCTCAAGGGGAACAGCGCACTTCTCGAATACTGCGGCTTCACCAGCAGGTGCGCGAAACGCAGGAGGCGATCGTCGGCGCGATCACCGGGTCCCTTGCCGCCCCCGTTATGTCCGTGCCGGGCGAAGCCTGGCGCCCGCTGCGTGGGCGCCTGGAAGCATCCCCTGGTCTGCCGTATCAACGCCCTGCCGGAAAGGAGGATCATGCGTCAGATCTTGCAGAAGCCAGAGGACTTCAATGCCTCGTTGATCTTCGCTGCCTGCTCTTGCGTAGTCGTCACGTCCTTGTACGTGAAGCGCTGCGCGGCGAGGTAGTCGAGCATGCCTGCGTCACCATTGATCGCCGAGCACTGATTGCGGGCTGCGTCGATCGCCTCGTCCTCGTACCGCACGACGTCCGGGGCAGCGGATGCCAGGGCATCGAGGAGGGCCTGCCGGTCGGCGCCGGTCGGCGCGGGTGGGATGCCGGCGGCGGCAAGAGCGTCGTCCGTGTCCTTCTGAGAGACCTCACTCGCGCCGGCTTCCGGCTCGGAGCTGGGCTGGTCGGTGTCGCTGGAGCAGGCGGTGAGCGCGAAGGTGAGCGCGACGGCGGTGACAGCGGCAGTGCGGATGCGCATGGTTCCCCTTTGAGCACAGTTGCGGACGGGCATCATCGCGCTGGTTGGGGTGGAGCTGTAGAGGTGTGGCCGTTCTGTGACTTTCCGTTACCTGCTCTCCATCGCAGTGTTGCCTCGGAAAGGCGCTCAGTCGGTGAAATCACCGGTATCGGACGGTCGACCTGGTGCGCCGTGGACGTCGAGGCACAGGGACTTTGGGCCGGCGAGTCTGAGGCGGCCAGTAGTCTCAGGCGTCATGGGCATTCAGATCGAGGTCGTGGTGGATTACCCGATCAATGATGAGGTGGAGAGGGTGCTCGGGTTGGCCGAGGCCGTCGGCGAGCCAGTCACGGTCACGTTCGTGTGGGAGGGGCGTGCAGAGGGGGAACGCGCAGTGCTGGTGCCCGCGGCCACGCTGGCGCTCTGGGAGCATTGGGCCCCCACCGCCTCCCCGAACAGTGCCGCTGGGGGAGAGAACCGGGCTGTGGCGCAGGAGCCAGAACTGGCCCATCCAACGGAATTCGGCGCGTTCACGCTCTTTCGTCGTCGCGTAGGAGGGCGCACAGCGGTTGCCCGTGACGGCGTGGTAGTCGCCGAGCTACTGGACCCCGACGAGGCGCACTGGCTGCAGACGAAGGCCCGCGATGTCCGCCAAGGCTTCATGGATCCGAAGCAGAAGGCGGCGTTCGAGGAGTTCCTTGCCCGGCAGGGATCCGTCGATGAGCGGTGACGCGCACACGGAAGGCGATCCTTCAGGTGTTCGCCGAAGAACCCGCAGGTGTCCGATCGACACGCATGGAGGAAATCGGGCGCGCCTACGGTGAAGCATGCGACCAGCTTGACCGCCGACCCGGCTTCTTCGAGACCGTCGAGCGCGAAGAACTCTTCGCCGCCCTCGACCACAGCGTGAACGAGGCCGAAGTACCCCACGGCCCCGTCCGCGAAGACGCCCGCGACAGCCTCATCTCCGGAGTGGAGTCCGTCCGAGACTGGTAGCGGCAGGCTCAGCATCCGTTTCCTCCAGCCCCCGGCAGGCCCGGCCGCTCCGGCACTGCAATCGCCCTGCTCGGTGGCCCCCTTCCTGGCCGTGCCGCTGTCCGTGGATGGCAGGGGCTCGTCACGGTGTCCCGTTTGGGCAGACCTCGCCCTCGGCTGCAGCACTGGACGGGAAGCCGACTTGACGGACAGGGCGTCCGCTCGTTTTCGAGGCCGCTGCGAGCCCGGTTGCGGACGGTCGGACCCAGCTGAGCCGGTCCGAGTTCCGGAGGGATTCATGCCCCAAGTGACCAAGTCCGCAAGGTCGGCCGAGCGGCCCGACATCGATGTGGCGATTCTCGGATCCGGGCTCGCCGGGACCGCTCTGGCGGCAGTTCTGGCGCGTGGCGGCGCGAGCGTCCTCGTCATCGATGCCGGTACCCATCCGCGCTTCGCCATCGGGGAGTCGACGACCCCGTACACGTCGATGCTGATGCGGCTCGTGAGCGAGCGCTACGACGTGCCGGAGATCAAGTACCTCACCACGTTCGAGAATGTCCATGGAAAGATCGCCACGACCTCGGGCATCAGGAAGAATCTCGGATTCCTGTACCACCGTGAGGGTGAGCGCCAGCGTCTCGAAGAGTGCCACCAGTTCCCTGTCCCGCGGACTGCCCCCGTCGGGAACCACTTCTTCCGCCAGGACATCGACGCCTGGATGCTCAACGTGGCCGTGAAGTACGGCGCCAAGATCCGCCAGCGGACGAGGATCGTGGACGTCGACTTCGACGCGCAGGGCGGCACACTCACGGACGAGCGCGGCATCGCCTACCGGGCCCGCTACATCATGGACACGAGCGGCTCCCGCTCCCCGTTGGCGTCGAAGCTCGCCCCGCGCGATGAGGCGCCGGTCATGCGGCACCACTCGCGCTCGCTGTTCACGCACATGATGAACGTGACGGCGTACGACGATCTGCTGTCGCGGGTCGCGCACGGCCACCCGACGAAGTGGAGCCAGGGCACCCTGCACCACGTCTTCGAGGGCGGTTGGATGTGGGTGATCCCGTTCAACAACCACGCCCGCACCACCAACCCGCTGGTCAGCGTCGGGCTCAACGTCGACCCGCGGGTCCATCCCGACTTCGACGGCACACCGGAGGAGGAGTTCCGCTCCTTCATCAGCCGCTTCCCGGACATCCGCAGCCAGTTCAC
Organism: Streptomyces cupreus; assembly: GCF_014257025.1. Taxonomy (GTDB): domain Bacteria; phylum Actinomycetota; class Actinomycetes; order Streptomycetales; family Streptomycetaceae; genus Streptomyces; species Streptomyces cupreus. Next base: position 69,015 of record NZ_JACMSF010000025.1, on the reverse strand, counting down.
GGACGCCGTCGCCGTCCGCCCCTGGGTACGCACGGGCCGGCAGCAGTACTCCTCGGCGAAGACCGTGGGCGAGCGCTGGTGCCTCACCTCGCACGCCGCCGGCTTCGTGGACGCGCTGTTCTCCCACGGCCTGAGTAACTCGTTCGAGATCATCAATGCTCTCGCGTGGCGGCTGCTGGAGGCGCTGAAGGAGGACGACTTCTCGGCCGAGCGCTTCACGGACGTCGAGGAGCTGGAGTTGGGGCTGCTCAGGAACAACGACGCCCTGGCCGCCGACGCCTACACGTCGTTCTCCGACTTCCGCCTGTGGGACACCTGGTTGCGCGTCTGGTCGCTCGGTCAGATCCTCGCCACGTTCGAGATCGGCACCGCGTACGCGCACTTCCTGGACTCGTACGACGTCGCCAGCCTGGCCCGGCTGGAGGGGCTGGCGCGCGACGGCGCAATCCCCGACTACCCGCCGCTGCGGGAGCTGCTCGCGTACGTGAGCGGGCAGGTGCAGTTCGCGCAGGAGGGCGGGCAGGACAGCGGCACCGCGGCCGGCAACATTCTCGCCGCCCTGCACAGGGCGGACTTCTTGCCGCCGGCCTTGGGTCTCACGGACACGTCCAACCGCTGGTTCGACGGCCTCCCGCGCAAGGGCGCCGGAACCGGGCGATGGGCGCGCAACGACGCGCCCTCCGAGATCGGCCCTCTCGTGGCCGAGGGCCTCGCCCTGCTCGGCAAGAAGCGCCGGTCGCCGGACGAGGTGGGCCTCGGCGAGAAGTTCAAGCACACCGTCGCCACCTGGCCCGTCGTGGGCCGGAGCCTGCGCTCGCCGCTTGCGCCGCGGTCCTGACCGCCGTCTTACCCCCGAGGAGCACACACCACATGAGCCCGCAGAACAAACGGTTCGACATTGCCATCATCGGTGCCGGCATGGGCGGCTCCATGCTGGGTGCGGCGCTGGCCCGCAACGGCCTCAAGGTGCTGCTGATCGACGCAGGCGTGCACCCGCGCTTCGCCGTGGGCGAGGCCACGATCCCGTACACCAACGTGTCCCAGCGGATCATCGCCGCCCGCTACAACGTGCCCGAGCTGACGACTCTGTGCACCCTGAAGGACTGCGCGAAGACGATCGGCCCGACATTCGGCACCAAGACGCACTTCGGCTTCCTGCGCCACGAGGAGGGCAAGCCGCAAAACCCGCGTGAGACCAACGAGTTCCACACCCCCGGGCTGCTGCACGAGGCGCACCACCTGTACCGCCAGGACATCGACGCCTTCGTCTTCCACCTGGCAATCAAGTGCGGCTGCACCCCGCTGCAGGACTTCCGGATCGGGGACATCGACTTCGAGGACTCGGGCGTCACGCTGCACGGCGAGAGGGGCGAACAGTTCCGCGCCCGCTACGTCGTCGACGCCAGCGGCTACCGCTCGCCGATCGCGAAGAAGTTCGACCTGCGCGACGAGATCCCGGTGTTCAAGCACCACTCACGGTCCATGTTCACTCACGTCTACGGCATCACCCACACAGACGACCTGTGGGACCGGGCGCCGGAGCACAGGCCGCCGGTACCGTGGTACGAGGGCACCGTCCACCACACGTTCCACCGCGGGTGGGCCTGGGTGATCGGCTTCGACAACACCCCGCTGTCGCGCAACCCGTTGTGCTCCATCGGGCTCACCGTCGACCCACGGGTCTACCCGAAGAACCCGAACCACTCCATCGAGGAGGACTTCGCCGACATCACCTCCCGCTTCCCGGACATCGAGCGGCAGTACGCCGGCGTCACCCCGGTCCGCGAGTGGGTCAGCGCCGACCGGCTGCAGTACTCCTCCAAGCGCACCGTGGGCGACCGCTGGGCGCTGCTGGGGCACGCCGCCGGGTTCATCGACCCGCTGTTCTCCTACGGCCTCGCCAACACCGGCGACGCGGTCAACCGGCTCGCCTGGCGCCTCATCCAGGCCTGCCAGGACGGCGACTTCTCCGCCGAGCGCTTCGCCGACTACGACGAGTGGCAGCGCGCCCGCTTCCATTACAACGACGAGATCGTCAACGGCGGGTACACCGCGTTCGACCACTTCGAGTTCTGGAAGGCCGTCTTCCGGGTCTGGGTGTGGGGCAACAACTTCGGCACCTTCCGCGCCCGCGCCGGCCTGACGAAGTACCAGAAGGACGGCAGCGACCAGCACTTCAAGGACCTGGAGAAGGGCCAGTACCTCGGCTACGACTGGCCCGACCACGAGGGCTACAAACACCTTTTCGACACGATGGTGGCCCAGGTCGACGCGCACCAGGCGGGCAAGATCACCGCGCACGAGGCGGCCGAGGCACTGTGGGACGTCCTGGAGAGCGCGAACTTCATGCCCAAGCCATTCGGATTCCAGAAGCGCTCGGTGCACTTCATGAGCCCGAAGCCGCCCGTCATCGCCAAGACGGCGCTGTGGCTCACCAGGCACGGCGACCCGACCGTACGGAAGATGCTCCTGAAGAGCGGCGGCCAGGCACTGCGGCTCCGCGTCACCGGCCGGAAGATCTTCTGAGCGGGACAGGTACGACGGCCCCGGCCGCCGTACCCGCAAGGGTGCTGCTGCCGGGGTCCCGTGTCGCTCGCTACGAATTGGACCTCCCGCGCAGCTGGCCGTACCGAGCTTCGAGATCACACCGATAGGTACGGTCCGGAACAACCGGACGGACGTCCAGCACACGGATGACTGGGGTGCCGTCCGCAGCACAATCACCGTCGACGAACGCTTCGGCGAGGCCTGCCTCCAGGGTCTGGAGGGCTTCTCCCACCTGGCGGCCCTCTTCCTCTTCGACCAGTTCCCGGAACACGACGACTACCGCGAACCCCGTCCCTACCGCAGCCGCTCCGACCTCCCGCCCGTTGGCGTCTTCGCCTTGTCCCCGCACCGGCGGCTCCGGCGTCACGTCCTGGAAGATCGCCCACTCACCGAGGCCGTCGCTCAACGTCTCCTGCACTGTGGCCGAGACGTCGCAGGACCAGGCCCTCACCGTTAGGGAGGCCAAGACGGCCTGGGGGTGCGGTTGCCAGAACGTGAAGGTGTCGTCCCGGCCGGCGATGTCGAATAGGGGTGGCAGCCGCAGCATCGACCGCCGCGTAAGGGGAGGTTGTTCCGGGCCAGCGCACGCACTGGCCCCGGGGTGCCTCTCGCGCCAGTGCCGGCACGGGTCGCAACGGAATCCAGCCCGCCGACCGGGGGAATCCAGGCGTGACAGTCCTGGCACTGCCGCGGCCCCAGTGTGGCCCGCGGCTCCGCGACGTAAGGCGTGAGGCCGGGCTGGTGTTTCCGGGAAAACCGTAGGGGGACCAGTGCTGCGGCCAAGAGCCCTGCCGCAGCAGGACCTGACGCACCGCGTCGCCGCTGGACGGCAGGTCCCGCAGCATTCGACGCAGATGCGGCGGGAGGACTGACGGCGGCGCATCTCACGCCATGCGTACCATGCGGTCAGCGGCGCGTTGTTGATGCCCGCCGGTTTCCTGGGCGGAGCGCTGACCTGGTCGGGGAACTCGTTGGCCAGGCCCCTGCAGCCCTCGTCCACCTCGGCTCACCGTCGGGTGCTGCCGGAACTGCTCGGCGATGCCCTCGGTGCGGACGGCGGTCTGGTCATGCATACCTCCGGGGCGGATGGCCCCGGACCACGGGGTGCGGCCCTGGCCGTCGCTGATCGTGATGGTGTTCTGCTTGCGCTTTCCGGAGATGAAGGCCCTCTGCCGGGGCAGTGCGCCTTGGGGCCGGCGGACCTGGGTCTCGGTGCCGTCGATCCGCAGCGTGACATTCTCGGCCGCAGCGTAGGCGAACACATCCTCCAGGGTGCGCAGGCGGATTCCAGGCCGGCCGGGCGGCGAAGCCGCGCTCGCCGAGCAGGGCACGGATCTCGCTAATCGCGCGGCCGATGGTGGAGGAGCCCACCTCATAGACCACGGCCAGGCCTTGTGGGGTCAGGCCGGTGCGCAGGTGGACCAGGGTGGCCAGCAGCCGGTCGGTGAAGACCAGTTCGTACGTCGGCCCGGTGCCGGGCTGACGTCGGCGGGCGCCCCGACGCCGCTCGTGCCGCCCGGACTCGCAGAGCGCTTCCCAGCGAGGCGCGAGCTCTTCGATCAACTCGCCGAGATGTGGGCGTGTGACGCCGCAGAAGGCAGGATGCGACATGGCCGTGCGGGCTTGCTTTATCTTCACCCCTCAAGAACCCGCGCGGCCGTCGTCATGTCACGGCCCGCGATCAATCGCGGTGGCCGAAGGTTCAGGGGCCGACGTACTCGAAGACGCCGCCGTACGGGTGCCGCAGCACGGCGCGATGGCCATTCGGTGTTGGAGAGGTAGGAACCATCACCTCGGCGCCTGCCGCCACCGCTTCCTTCACCGCTGCGTCCAGGTCTGCGACCGCCAGGGTGGCCGCCACGCCGGCAACTCGCTGCACGGCCTCGTCCGGACCGCTGAACAGCAGGAAGGGCCCGACGCTTGCCAGGGTGACCCCGGCGAAGGCGAAACGGGATGCGGTGCTTCCGGTCACTTTCTCGTAGAAGGGCACAGCCGCGTCCAGATCCTCGACGCGCTGCCGCACGACGACTGATTCGATAGCCATGACCGACATCATCACACCATCGCATCGTCCGGCCTGACTTGGGTGCTCTCCGTGCTCGTGTACATCGACTCTGCGTCGACAGGGGGCTCGACGAGATGTACATCTGCTGTCGCGACCCGCGTACAAAACCAATCGCGGGGCAGCCCGTTAGGGCTCGCAGACAATCAAGGTGTTGCTTCCCGCGTCCGAGCTCGTTCACGTGGTATAGGCATCCTGGACGAGACGCCTGATCAACTGGCCGTGAAGTTCGGGGTGTTGTTCCCGCATCTGGACGAGCGACAGCGGCGGCTGCTGATGGGCGCAGAAGCCTGCATTTTGGGCCACGGCGGGATCCGGGCGGTCGCGCGGGCAGCCCAGGTCAGTGAGACCACGGTCCGTAGGGCGTGGACGAGTTGGAAGCGGGGGCGGAGCCGCTGGGGCGGGTGCGCCGTCCGGGCGGTGGGCGCAAGAGGGCGGCCGAGGTGGACCCGGGGCTGCGGCCGGCCCTGCTGGCCCTGGTTGAGCCGGACATGCGCGGAGACCCGATGGCGCCGCTGCGCTGGACCACCAAGTCGACCAGGAAACTCGCCGACGAGCTCATCCGCCAAGGACACCGGGTTTGTGCGGACGCAGTCGGAGACCTGCTGCGTGAGGAGGGTTTCAGCCTGCAGGCCAACGCGAAGACGATCGAGGGCGCACAACACCCGGACCACGATACCCAGTTCCGCTACATCAACTACCGGGCCAAGGACCACTGGGCGCCGGTGACCCGGTGATCAGCGTGGACACCAAGAAGAAGGAGCTGGTTGGCCAGTACAAAAATGGCGGCCGCGAGTGGATGCCCACGGGGCAACCCGCCCTGGTCAAGACGCACGACTTCCTGGACCGGCAGGGGCCGGGTAAGGCGATCCCGTACGGGATCTACGATGTCGCGGCGAACACCGGCTGGGTCAGCGTCGGCACCGACCACGACACGGCGGCGTTCGCGGTCGCCTCGATCCGCCGCTGGTGGCAGGCCCGCGGCCAGCACGACTACCCGCACGCCACCCGTCTGCTGATCACCGCGGACGCAGGCGGCTCCAACGGCTACCGCACCCGGGCCTGGAAGGGCGAACTCGCCGCCCTGGCCGCCGAGACGAGCCTGGAGATCACCGTCTGCCACCTGCCGCCGGGGACATCGAAGTGGAACAAGGTGGAGCACCGGCTGTTCTCCCACATCTCTATGAACTGGCGTGGCAGGCCGTTGACCAGCCACGAAGTCACTGTGAACAGCATCGCGGCGACCGCCACCGGGGCCGGGCTGAGAGTCGAAGCCGAACTCGACACCGGCACCTACGACACCGGCGTGAAGGTCGCCGACGCGCAGGTCGACGCTTTGCCCATGAGCAGGCACCGCTTCCACGGCGACTGGAATTACACGCTCCACCCAGCCGATTCCTGCGTGCTCTCACCACCTGAGGTGGGAACGGAGACCGACGCCGGCACGACCGCTCGACTGCCTGAGCTTCTGGTCGGCCCTGACGTCGGCTCTCTCCGTGATCCGGAGCTGACGGGATGACCGTTCCGCAACTGGACGCTCTGGTCCGCGTGTTGATCCCGGCGCTGGCACAACGACGCGAGCGGACCCGACACGAACGCCGGGGCGGTGAGCGCCGAAGGGCGCGAGGCGCGGGTGCCAAGGACAAGCTCTCCGATGAAGAGCGGATCCTGGCCACCGTGCTCTGCCTCCGCAAGATCGGCACCCATGAACTGCTCGCCCGGCTCTTCGGTGTCGCCGGAAGCACTCTCACGCGTGCCGTTCAGCAAGTACGGCCCCTCCTGGCCGAGCACGATCATGCGATCCCGCCCTCAACTGCCAGATTCCGCACTCCGACAGACGTGGCTGCCCATCTCGACAAGTACAGCGGCCGACCCCCATCAAAGATCAAACCCGATTCTCTGCGAGCCCTAGGGGGTGTATCGAAAGCGCTGGTCACAGCCACCCGTTGCTCTCAGGAAGGGGTAAACCGCTACTTGAGCGCTGGATGTGGCGAGTACGGTGTCGCTGTGGGCCGGTGATCGCGTGCAGCGGCGGCTTACGGAGACAGACGCGCGGACACGAAGGAGCGAATGGTGCCAGGCGCTGAACTGCGAGGGGTGACTCTGGACTGTGCCGACCCGCAGACGCTGGCGGGCTTCTACGGTGCACTGACCGGGATGCGCGAGCTCTTCAGTACGGACGAGTTCGCGGCGCTGACGGACGACTCCGGCTGTGATTTGGGCTTCCAGCGGGTTGACGGATACCGGGCTCCGCGGTGGCCGGGTCAGGACGTGCCACAACAGTTCCACCTGGATTTCCGCGCTGACGACCTCGATGCGATGGAAGAGCTGGCGCTGGAACTCGGAGCGGCCAAACCGGACCATCAGCCTGGCAACGGACGCTGGCGGGTACTCCTGGATCCAGCTGGCCACCCCTTCTGCCTGACGTCTTCCTGACATCACCGGCGTGACAGGTATTGCCCGTCAGACCCGGTCCCGATTGCGCATCTGCTCCTATGCCAAGCAGCTGCTGCGAGGGGGACCTGTGGCTCCTCGGCAGGGTGAACGTCGCGGCGCAAGGCCCGATAGACGACATCGGAAAGTCGGCATTTGAGGACGCGGATCGATTCTGTGCTCGTGTCCCGGCCTGGCGGCGGCGCTCAAGGTAGTCCCGTGCTTCGGGATGGTAGTGAGCCTGCGTGATGGCGATGCGGTGTAGTGCGACGTTTGCTGGCGGTTTCCCATACGGCTGAGTCGGTGACGTTCGCGATTGCCGGACCACACGGGCAGAGGCGCGGTTCCGTTGTGCCGGGCGTAGGCGCTCTTCGACTTGAAGCGTGTGATTCCGGCGGTCTCACCGAGAATCTTTGCTGCGGTGAGAGCGCTGCAGCCGGGAATCTCCAGGAGAGCTGGGGCCAGTCGGTTAACGAGGGCGGTGATCTCGGCTTCCAGGTCCCGGACGGTCGCGGTGAGCTCTCGGCAGCGGGCCAGCAGTTGCCTGGCCAGGCGTGCGACGAGGCCGTTTCGGCCGTCGAGGAAGGCCGCCACGGTGAGTACCTGCTTGGGCGCTGGGTGAGACTGCGAGCTGGAGGGTCGAGTGCCGGGTCCAGTTCGTGCAGGTACCAGCGCAACCGGTTGATCACGCGGGTGCGTTCGGCGACCAGGTCGTCGCGGTGGTCCATCAGCAGGCGCACGTCCCTGCTCGCGTCGTCGAGGTGCGCGGTGGGCAGGTCCGGTTCCCGCAGTGCCGCTCGGGCTGCGGCCAGAGCGTCGATGGGGTCGGACTTGCCGTAGGTGCGGGCGGCGGTGCGGCAGTGGGCCATGAGCTTGGGCGGGACGCGCACGATCCGTTCGCCGGCGGCGGGGAGGTCTCCCTCGAGACGGCGTGAGAGCTGACGGCAGTCTTCCACGGCCCACGTGCGGTCTTCGCCGAAGCGACGGGCCCAGGCAAGCAAGCGCAGGTGGTCTGGGCTGGTGGTACCAGTTGTGTGGCTGCCCAGCTCGCGTCCGCGTTCGTCAACTGCGACTGCCGTGTGGTTGCGCTTGTGGGTGTCAACGACGAAGATCACCATCGGCCGGGTCCTCCATGTCCAGTGAGAGCTGCAGGACCGGCTGACGGGCATCCATCAATTCGGACGATGTCGCGCTCAAGTCCCTTGTAGCGGCGGGCCTCGGTGCCTTCGTCGTTCTGCTCGGCCGGGACGGCGTCGGCCAAGCGGAGCATGGCGGTGCGATCGGGGAAGATGCCGACCACGTCGGTGCGGCGACGGACCTCTTGTTCAGTTCCAGGACTTTGCGGCAGATGGCGCATCTTCAGAGGCCGGCGCCACCGCTCCGTCGTCTCCGTCGCGCACGCCCTCCGCACCCTCCAGGCCATCACCCGGTCTAGAAAACGGACGGTGTTGGTCTGAACCTCTACCAGGTGCCCGTGAACTGCAGGTACTCGTCGGGTTGTGGACCGGCACCTGTCCCTCCCACCGGTCACCGCGCCATGCCAGAACCGATATCAACCCGACCGAGCACTACTGGCGGATGTGCCGGCCGGTCGAGTGCTACTTCGAGGTGGGCAGGTGCGGGGAGCGGAGCACGAGCAGGGTGATCTCGCTGGGGGCGAAGATGCGGAATGGCGGGCCCCAGAAACCGGTGCCGCGGCTGGTGTAGAGGAGGGTGCGGGGGCCGTGGTGGCTGAGGCCGGCGAGGGCGGGCTGGTCGAGGCGGACCAGGTGGTGGAAGGGCCAGATCTGCCCACCGTGGGTATGGCCGGAGAGTTGAAGGTCGACGCCGTCGGCTGCCGCCCGGTCGATGAACTTGGGCTGGTGTGCCAACAGCAGGACGGGTAGGTCCGGGTCGGCGCCGTGCAAGGCTCCGGCGAGGTGGGCGCGGTGTCCTGCCAGTCCGGAGGACTCGGCGGTGACGTCATCCACGCCGGCGACCACGAGGGTGTCGCCGCCGCGTTCGAGCAGCAGGTGGCGGTTACGCAGTGGCTTCCAGCCCAGTTCGTCCATCAGGTCGACCCAGCCCTGGGCCTCGCTGTAGTACTCGTGGTTGCCGGTGACGTAGACGCGGGCCTGGGTGGCCCGCACGGTTCCGAGTGGAGCGGCCTGGGCGCGGCGGCGTTCGGCCGTGCCGTCCGCGATGTCGCCGGTGTGGCAGACCAGGTCGGCCTTGAGGCTGTTCACGGTCTCGCACACCTGTGCCGACCAGGGTTCGCGGTCGAGCGGGCCGTAGTGGGTGTCGGTGATGAGGACGACACGCAGGCCGTCCAACCCGGCACCCAGACGGGGGAGTTGCACGTCGAGTCGGCGCACGCGTGGCACGCGGCGGGCCTCGACGTACCCCCAGGCGAGCAGTGCGGCGGTAATGCCGAGAACGGTCCACGTGACGATTCGGGCCCGGTCCTGGCCCTCGCCGACGTCGGCAACCGTCAGGGCGAGCCGTAGCAGGACACCGAGCAGAATGGACCAGGTGAACAGGACCCAGCTGATGCCCAGCAAGGTGTCACCGACGATCGCTGCCCGGTCCTGCTGACGCCGGCCGTGTCCGCGCATCATCGCGAGCGGCATGCCGACGAGGCCGAGGGCGGACACGGCGGTGCCGGCGAGCGTGACGGGCACCGGCCAGTGCTGTCCGGTGTGCAGGAGCACCCCATACGGCGCCGCCCACAGCAGGACAGGGGCGATCAGCGGGAGGTAGCGCATCAGACGGAGCAGCCGGCTTGGCCGTGGCGCGTGTGCTTCGCTGTCGGCGGGTCGGGTGTCGCTGGTGTCGGTCACGCTTCCCCTCACGAAGCAGGTTGCCGTTCCACGCACTGTATCCGGCCCTCCTTCGGCTGACCGGACCGGCTTCCATGAGCGAGGCCCCTTGGCGGGAGCGGTTCTTGGCGGGATGAGATGTCAAGGCTCCGCCACGGACACCGCCTTCACAGCGAGCCGGCGCTGCTGCCCCGGCTGAACTGCCGTCAGCGGAGCGCGCCGACGGTAGATGTTCCAACGCGAGCCGGTACCGCGCTGGCCGATCGCCGCGAAGACGGCGCCCTCGTGGTGCTCGACGAGCGAGGTACCGGCAGGAGCGATGTCTTCGCTCCGGAGACTGCCGCGCTGGAGGCTCAGGGGCCCACCGAGAACAGCCAGTTAGCGACCATGCTTGAGCGCAGTTTTCAACCGGCGCGCGACATTGTCGGATCAGGAATTCCAAATCGGCACAGTAGGCCGATGGGTGTACGAAGCCTGAGCCTCGCAGATACCGGTGTGCGTAGTGTCCGCCGCCGCACACTTTGACTACTGAGCTTGAACTCGGGTTGTCGTGGTGAGTTATGCGGGGTGGAGAGCGAGTCCGGTTTCTGCAAGGCAGCCGTCGAGGAGTGTGGGGCGGTACTGGATCTTGCGGAGGCCGTGGCGGACAGTGCAGATGAGGTGGTCTGAGCTGGTGAAGGCGACGTTGGTGGTGTAGCCGCGTCGCAGGAGTGACCAGATGCCTTCGACGGGATTGAGCTCGGGGGCGTAGGCGGGTAGCTGGACGACGGTCAGCCAGTCCTGGCCGTCGATGAAGTGGCGCATGTCCGTGCAGAGGTGGGTTCCGTGTCCGTGCCGTCGTCGTGCCAGGCCGCGAAGTAGTAGACGGCCGACTTCGGTGGCAGGTCGTGCGGGAAGTAGTCTCACTGGCGGCCGGTCCTGCCCTGGTACAGGATCGCGTTGACGATCTCCCGCATCTCATATCGGCCCTGATGTCCCGTCGGGGACGGGTGGTCGGCCTTCCATGCCGCGATCACCGGCTCAATCAACGCCCACCGCTCATCGGACAGGTCGCTCTTGTAGGGCTTGCGGTCACTCACCCGAACAGCCCAGCAGGACCAAGCCACGCGACCAGCCCGAACCACCCAAGCCCACACGATCAGGCGACCACAAGATCGTCATACCGGCTCTAAATGCCCTCCGAGTGGGCATTTAGGGACGGTCTATGCCGGTAAGTACTTTCCTGGCCGTCGGGCTTGAGGTGTTTGCCCCATACGTTCACCCTCGCGTCCATCGAGCCGCGAACGTGTCCGCCCGTTTGCTCCGGTTCTCGCGCCTGAAGCCCGTCTGGTTTGAAGATTCTGAGGATCGAGGTGACGGAGACTCCGAACCGTCAACGCCCCCGGGATCCTTCGTAGCAGTACGCCCAGGTGGTCATGCCTGGAGCGCTTGGCGGGTCAGCTGTGTCAGGCGGCGGGTCATCAGGGTGATCGCCGCCCAGGTGATCAGGGCCTCACTGTGCTGCGGGAGGCGTTCGTAATCGCGGACCAGGCGGTGGGCGTGCATGATCCAACCCAGACTGCGCTTCACCACCCACCTGCGCGGAGGGTGTTAGCTCTGCCCGTGGTGCGGTGGGGATTGCCGCAATCAATGCGGCGGAGATGAGGAAGCTCGCGGCGTCGAGGAGCGCGAGCAGGTTGATTCCACCGGCTGCCGCGGAAGCACCGCCGAAAGCGGAGCCTATCAGCCGGGACAGGTCGTTGTTCTGGCTGTTGAGCGCGTTGGCGGAGGGGCCCCAAAGGCGGGGAGAAGATCGCGGCCGGCCACTGCGTGGTCACCGTCCCGATCGTCGTTTCCCATTCGGGTGGTGCCCATGGGGTGAGGGCGCACGCCGCTCGACCTGGACCGTCGCGTGCCATCCCCTTCCTTCTTGCTGAGTCAGGGCCGCGTCCAGGACGCCGGCGCCCAGGGCACTGATGGCTTCCTGCTTCTCCTCGGGCAGTGCGTACGGTGGAGTACGAGGGCGATCGCCGACACACCGGCCGCTCACTTACGACGGGGTCCAGGCACTCTTTGACGCGGCCGACGCCCGGCCCGCCAAGGGCAAGGGACAGGGCCGCAAGGGTGCCCTGGCGGTCCTGCGGGACACCGCCATCCTGAAGACGGTCTACGCCTACGGCGCCCCGTCGCACCGAGTCATACCCGCTGGGCCTGGTCGACCTGCGCCGCAAAACCGCAGGTCCCGCAGTTTGGCGCCTACGGCAGCATGATGGACCGCTACGGCAAGTCCTCGAAGGGCTCCGCCCAAGCGCCGGGACGGTGCTGACCGTCATGCCGACGGCGGGTTCCGCGGCCGTGAGGTGCGGTTGCGATCTTTACCGAGTCCTCTTTGGGTGGAGCGTACAGGCAGCCCCTGTGGGCTATCCGACCCCGGCCACCAGGACCACGGGTTACGTCCGCGGAGGTGTCATGCAGGAGGCGCAGAGCAAAGCGCTGCGTAGGCGCAGGAACGCCTGGTGGTGGTTTTTGGCCGCCGGCGCCGCGGTGATCACGGTCTACCTCGTGGTCACCGCGCCCGTACGTCACCTGTTCTCCCCGGTGCTGGCGGCCTGTGCCACGGTCGCGATCCTGGTCGGCGTCCGGTGGCACCGGCCGCGCCCGAGCCACTCCTGGTATCTGTTCGCTGTCGGCATGGGGCTGTTCACGGGGGCGGATGCCATCTTCGGCGCCTTCCAGGTCGCGGGCACGCCGGTGCCGTTCCCCTCACCGGCCGACGTGCTGTATCTGGCGGCCTATCCATGCTTCGCTGCCGGCCTGGTCAGCCTGATGGCGGCACGGGGCTCGGGCTGGCGATGGGGGGCCGTGCTGGATGCGGGGATCATTACCCTGGGGATGTCTACCCTGGCATGGGCATTCATCGTCATGCCCTACCTGCGCGGCCACCTGTCGGCGCTGGCGCTGACGGTCTCCCTGGCCTATCCGCTGGCCGATCTCTTGCTGCTGGGCATGGTCGCCAAGCTGGCACTCGTCTCGGGAGTCCGCCTGCCAGCCCTCGCCCTGTTCACTTTGTGGGTGGGTGCCACGCTGGTCGCCGACGCGTTGTACTACTCCACGCTGGCGGCGACTGGCGCTCCGGTCGCCGCCGACGTCTGCTATGCCCTGTGGATGGCTTCCTATGCGCTGCTCGGCGCGGGCGCCCTGCATCCGTCCATGGCCAGGACAACCCAGCTGGTGCCGCGCAACCGGGAGCGGCTGTCCCGCGCCCGTATCTGTGTCCTCACCCTGCCCGCCCTCCTCGGTCCGGTCGTGCTGATCGCGGACGTCGGCGGCGTGCGCGGGCAGGACACACACACCATGGCCATCGCGAGCATCGTGGCCGCTTTGACCGTGTTGCTGGTCGTGCGCATCACGCTCCTGGCACGGTTCGCCGAAGCCCAGGCCGACCAGGCCGGCGCCCGGGCCCGCATGGCCGAGGACGCCTTGCGCCAGCAGACCTCGCTGCAGCAACAGCTCACCCACCAGGCCTTCCACGACGCACTGACCGGTCTGGCCAACCGGCCACTGTTCTTCGAGCGGCTGGATCACGCCCTCAGCCGCCCCGCGGCGGCCCACAACACTGTCCTGCTGCTGATCGACCTCGACGGATTCAAAGACATCAACGACAGCCTCGGCCATCCGGTCGGCGATGAGCTGCTCATCACCGTCGGCCACCGGCTCCTGGGCGCAGCACGCCGCAGCGACACTATCGCCCGCATGGGCGGGGACGAGTTCGCCGTCCTCGCCGAAGACCTCAGCGAGATCCCCGCCGAGACGTACGCCCAGCGGTTCCTGGACCGCTTCAAGGAGCCCTTCGCGCTCTCTGGCCATCGCAGCGTCTTCGTCACCGCCAGCATCGGCGCCGTCGCCATCACCGAACCGACCACGTTCCACGACGCTCTCCGCAACGCCGACATCGCCTTGTACGTGGCCAAGGAACGCGGCCGCGACCGCGCGGAACTCTTCGAGCCGACCATGAGCCTGGGACGGCAGAGCCGGGCCCGTATCGCCCAGGATCTTCGCTACGCGCTGCCCCGTAACGAACTCACCGTGCATTACCAGCCGGTCGTCCACCTGCCCACCGGACAGGTCACCAGCGTGGAGGCCCTGGTGCGCTGGGAGCGGGGCGGCCGATCCCCCACCCCGCCCGAGGTGTTCGTGCCCGTGGCTGAGGAGACAGGCCTGATTCGCCCCATCGGCGCCTGGGTACTGCGCGAAGCCTGCCGCCACGGCCGGCACTGGCACGACACCGTCCCGAAAGCCGAGGCCCTGAGCGTGGCCGTCAACATCTCCGGCCGGCAGCTCAAGGACCACCGCTTCCCCGACACTGTGCGGCAGATCCTGCACGAGACCGCGTTCCCCCCGGCCTCCCTGGTCCTCGAGATCACCGAGAGCACCCTCGTCACCGACGCCGAGACCACATCCCCCCACATTCGCGCACTGCGTGACCTCGGTGTGCGTGTCTCCATCGACGACTTCGGAACCGGGTACTCCTCCTTGGCCTACCTGCGCGACCTGCCGACCGACACCGTCAAGATCGACCAGAGTTTCGTCCTGCGAGGCGGCGGCGATGTCGACACGAGCCTCATCCAGGCCATCCTCCAGGTCGGAGACGCTCTCGACCTGGACGTGATCGCAGAGGGCATCGAAACCCCCCACCAAGCACAGCGGCTGCACTCACTCGGCTGCCTCTACGGCCAGGGCTTCTACTACTCCCCGCCCCTGGCTCCCAAGGCACTGGAGGCCTACCTCACCACCCAGGCAATCCTCACACCCTCCAGCTCACACCCATGACCACGAACCATCCCAGCACACACAAGGCCCCTTCGCCGTCCTGGCCGCCGCCCAGGACCAGAATCAACGCAGCCACAGTGGACGCCCGATTGCCATCACCTTCATCCGTGAGGACTTCGATGACTTCGTCGTACCTGCCCGCGGCCGCCGTGCGCACAGCATCGACCAGGAGCCCCGAAACCAACCACCCGACCAGCTCGTCTGTTGGCGAGCCGGAGCTTTCAGCCCGCAACCGAAGGACCGGGACGGATCCAGTCACGGAGCACGTCGACGAACACGCTTTGTCACACGGTGGACAGAATCAGACCACGGGACCTGAACAACGCCGCCTCGGAATTCTGCCTCTCCACAAGTTGAACGCGACCGGGCGAAGCAGCGCATCCCGGGCTCCTGCGCAGCCGACAAGGACGGACATGTCGCGGCGGAACTGTACAAACGCCCATGGAACAGCCCGTACTACGAGGCGTGTGTCCTGCACTGGACCGGTGACGTCCGGGCAATGCAGGGCCGGCTCGCCCAGACGCGCCAGGCATGGCGTCGTGCGATAGAACTCCTCGTCGAGGCTGGCAACATCGAGGAGGTCGAGCGGCTCCGCGCGAAGCTGTGCCGCCTGCCGCCACGGGCGGCGAAGAAGCGCCGCTGACGCGCCCGTGCGGTCTCCGATGCCTTTGGACATCTCGGCCCACCATTCTGCACACGCCTACCCCTGAGGTGAGCGGCGCCACCTGCGGCTGGTGACACCATTCTTACCGGCAGGCACCCCAGGACCCCCGCGGGTTCGGGAGAACTGAAGGTGCTTCAGGACGAACCCGGGGGTCCACTGGCCTGATTCTGGGTGATGGACCCGTGGGTGCGCGTTACTCAGTACGTACCCCGCGGACTCTTCCCGCCGGTACAGGCCTTCAATGACCGCCGATAGCCGACAAGCCCCCTGCGTGGTCATCACGGCCGCGCGGGACCTTTCGTCATGTCTTGCGTCAACGGCGCTGCGCTGCGACCGCATCCGTGTACAGCGCGCGCGTCAGGTCCTCAGGGCCGCCGGCCGGACGCCGATCCGGCCGGGACTGACGCATGAGCTGTCCGTCACAATGCGCCTCGTGGACAGCGAGACAGCAGCAGCCCTAATCGGAGCAGGGGCGGGCATCATCGGAGCCTTGGTGGGTTGTCGGCGACGCGTGAATCGTGGTTCTGGATCACTTTCAGTGCCGGGGCCACGGAGGGCCACCACAAGCGCGATCATGAACGGCCTCGCGCTGCGAGGAGGACCCGCTTGCGGAGCAGGTCGAAGTTGGCTCGTCCGAACATCTGCCGCTACAGCATCTTGATCTTGTTGTTGTGGCCCTCGACGGCGCCGGAGCTGTAGCTGAGGCTGAGCCCGGCGACGACCGCGGCGCGGTCCTGGCCAAGGCCGTTGACGAAGCCGTGCAGGGAGGGCAGGTCGTCGGCCTGGACGCGCTCGATCCACTGGTCGAGGTCCTGGCCTTGGCGGTTGTTCATCAGCTCGGCGAAGGCCCGCACGTGTTCGGCAGCCCGGTCTAGTTCGGGGCAGCGGGCGAGGATCGCCTTGAGCTGCCGCTCCTGGTCGTCGTCGAGACGGTCGGGGCGGCGGGTGATCCAGCTGGTGACGTCGCGCACGGACGGGGCTTTGCGGGGTGGATCGTCGTGCGGGAAGGCTTCGCGCAGCCGTTGCACGTACTTCTTCACGACGCTCTCGCCGCCGTGGTAGCCGCGCTCGCGGAGTTCCTCGAACAGGCGGCGGGCGACGGTGCAGCCCTCAGCCCACCGCTGGTGCAGGTAGGGCTTGTAGGGATCGAGGATGCTGGTCCGCCCGGTCCAGCGGCCGACCAGGAGCTCGTCCGCGGTGGCCGCGTGGGCCAGGCGGCGGATGGTGTTGCGGGCCAGGCCGAGCCGCCGGGCGATGGGCCGCAGCCCGAGCCCTTCATCCAGCAGGGCGTGGACGGCCGCGTGCTGCTCGCGCACCCGGTCGGACAGGCGCCCGGACTGCCGTGGCTCGCCTGCGGAACGTGACTCCAGATCTGTGATCTGTTCGGCCGGGTTGGGACGAACCGGGCCTGGCTCCTCCGGCTCGCGCAGCAAAGCACGGTGCTGGATAACCGTTTTCTCGACGGCCTCGACCAGGTTCTTCCAGATGTGCCACCGGTCCGCGACGTGGACCGCGTCCGGGGCGCCGAGCCGCCCGGCTTCGGCGTAGGCGGTTGAGCGGTCGCGGCAGATCACCTGGACGCCGGGGTGGTCGGTGAGCCACCGGGCCACCGTCGAGGTTTCCCGGTCGGGCAGCAGATCGACCGGGGTGCGTGTCTCGATGTCCACCAGGATCGTGCCGTAGTTGTGCCCCTTGCGCAGCGCGAACTCGTCCACCCCGAGCACCCGCGGCGTGTGCACTTCGGGCTCAGGCAGGCGGCGTATCAGCCGCAGAAGCGTCGACCGGCTCGCCCTGACCCCGAGTGTGTCCGCCAGGCGGGCGCCGGCCCGGCCCGCCAGCATCACCGCTACCCGTTCGAGCACCGTCTGCAGTCCGGTGCTTCGCCTCCCGTGTCGGAAGGTCAGCCCTTCCACCTGTTCGGCGAACGTCGCCTGCTGGCAGGCCCGTTCTCGGCAACGGAACCGCCGGACCTGTAACTCAACCACCACCGGTCGACCGCCGACCGCGCTGTCCGCGAGCCGACGTACGTACCGGCTGTGCACCCGGGCAGATGCCGTCCCACAGGCGGGGCACACCGCCCGCTCCGCTGACGCGCGGGCCCGTACGACCACCAACTCGCGGTCGGGCACGATGCTTTCAATCACAACACCTTCGACATGGTGGAACCACAAGTCGTGGAGCAGTGCATCACCCACGGCCGTTCATGATCGCAGTTGTGGCGGTGAAGCGATCCCCTGCAGCGGGTACTCGATGCTCCGAGGCGCTCCCTGCGCTCCCCCGATTGCGCCCTCGCGCGGGTGCATGCGGAGGGGAACGGTTGAAAGCATGCTTTGCGCAGTCGTGTGAGTGCTCTCCCAGGAGGGAATTGTGGACGCGGGCCTGGTGTGGAGCGCCGTAGGCACGTTGGGGACGTGCACCGGGCTGGGGTTGGCGTGGCTGCAGTTGCGGGCCCAAGTTCTGGAGCACCGTCAGGGTCCGGTGCCGACAGGGCCCACCGTATTCGGCGAGTCGGTGGCGCCGCCCACAGGGAGACTGCCGTTCGAGACGCACGGCCGTGACGAGGTGATGGCACAGCTGCGGAAGTGGCTGCGTAGGCCGCCAGTGGCGATCGTGATACTGGCGGGGATGGGCGGTATCGGGAAGTCGACGGTTGCGGCGGCGCTGGCTGAGCACGCCCTTCGCAGAGGAAGGGCGGGACGCTTGACCAGACGGGTGTGGTGGGTCTCGGCTGCGGACCATCTGAGCCTTGCAGCCGGGCTGGTCTCCGTGATGCGGCAGTTGGGTGCTACGTCGGCGGACCTACAGGCGGTGGCGTCGGGGGCGCCGGACGCTCCAGACCGGTTCTGGGCGCTGCTGGAGCGAGCATCCCCCGGATGGCTGTTGATCTTCGACAACGCCGACGACCCCGAGGTTCTTGCCGGGGTGCATCGACATAACGAGCCGAACGGCGGCGGCCGATTTCCGAGCGGCCCAGCAGCCGTGAGTGACGGAACGGGCTGGATGCGCCCGTCACGGCGCGGACTGACTGTGGTGACCAGCCGAAATGCCGAGCAGCGAACGTGGGGGCGGCACGCCCTGGTGTACCGGATAGGACCATTGGACGAGGCCGAAGGCGCCCGAGTACTGCTCGGTCTGGCCCCCGGGGCAGGAGACGAGACCGAGGCGCGACGACTGGCCCGGCGGCTGGGCGGGCTGCCACTGGCGCTACATCTGGCCGGAGCCTACCTGTATTCACCCGTTGCCCGGTGGCGAACCTTCGCCGACTATCACCACATACTCGACACCCGTGAGGGGGCACGGTTACTGGATGCCCCCCAGGCAGAGGCGCGCGCAGTGGTGATGCGGACGTGGGAGATCTCCCTGGACGGCCTGGCGCGACGCGGCGTGCCGCATGCGCGTGCACTGCTGCGTCTGCTCTCCTGCTGGGCCCCGGCCACCCTTATCCCGCTCGACTTGCTGGACGCCCGCCGCCTCGCGTGCGTGCTCCGGCCACAAGCCCCTGGGCCTTTCGCTGCCGGGAACGACGAAGACGCAGACTCGCTGGTGGAGGACGCGCTGCACGGCCTGAACGCAATGGGCCTGATCGAGGTGCGGGTGTGCGGCCAGCAGACGGCGGTCGTTCTCCACCCGCTGATGGCTGAAACGAATCGCATCCACATGGCATCAGAGGTCACGCGCCCAGGCGAGCCGGATGCGCGTCTCGTCCGGCGCGTCGCCGTCCGCCTCATCACCTTTGCTCTTTCTGGCCTGCGCTGGTACATGCCGGCCGACTGGCCGCGCTTCCGACTGCTCGGCATACATGTGCACGCCATGCTGGACACCGTTGCTCCGCGCCTCGCGCAGGAATCCCTCACCGCGCTGATCTCAGCTGTCTGCACCACTGGCGCCGCCATCGAGCAGAGCGGAGCCATCGATGTCGGCGAAGACTTGTACCGTCTGGCTCTGACCCGTGGATCTAGCCTCGGCCAGCATCATCCAGTGATCCTCAAACTGCGGCACCACCTCGCATGGAACACAGCCACCAGGGGGCGCCTGGTCGACTCGGAGGCCATGTTCCAGCGGGTTTACGCCGTGCGTCGACAGGTGCTTGGGGAAGACCATCCCGAAACGCTGGACACTCGCCACGAGCTGGCCTGGATCGCCGCCGCCCAGGGACGGTGGGGAGAGGCGGAGAGCGGCTACCGGCGCGTTCTGCCTTCTCGTCAGAGGCTGCTCGGCGAGAACGACGTCCACACGCTGACCACCAGACATGAACTTGGCTGGGCGATCGCCAACCAGGGTCGCTTGGAGGAGGCCGAAGCAGAACTGCGGCCTGTCCTACGCATCCGACGACAGGAACTCGGCGAGGAACACCCGCACACACTGGCGACGTTCCACGAACTGGCGTGGATCACGGCAAAGCGCGGCAGGTACGCCGAGGCGGAGGCGATGTACCGGCAGTTGCTCGAGGCCCGTCTGCGGGTACTTGGAGACAACCACCACCACACGCTGTCCGTTCATCATGAGCTGGGATGGGTCCTGTCTCTACAAGGCAGGTGGAGCGAGGCGATGGCCGAGTGCGAGAGAACTGCGCGGGCCCGTGGACAGGTGCTCGGAGATGACCACCCCGAAACGCTGGCGTCCCGTTCGGCACTCCATCACCTACAAAACGGTCACGTCCCAGACGCAGGCCACATCGCCTGAGGAGCTTCACCAGCTAACAGAGCCACTCACAACTCACATGGTCCACCGGACAGCGAGAAAGGCGACATCGTGACGATCACTGCCAAGGAACTCGTCGCAACGATCGACGAACTGGCGTTGGCCCACCAGCCAGTCATGGTACATGCGTCGCTTCGATCGTTTGGCGAACCTGTGGAGGGCGGGGCGGACGCAATCCTGGATGCCTTGCTCTCCCGCGGCTGCACAGTCCTCGTCCCGTCATTCACCGAACCTCAGTTCGGCGTCGCACCGCCAGACACAATGCGCCTGTCCCGCAACGGCATTGACTACACGACTCTGCCTGAGGTGACGGTATCGCCGGAGACACCTGCGTACTACACCGTCGACTGCGGCGTCATCAACTCGGGCATGGGAGTACTACCAACCCGGCTCATCGCCCGTCGGGAGGCCACGCGCGGCCGACACCCGCTCAACTCCTTCGCCGCGCTCGGACCACAGGCTGCCGAACTCGTCGCGGCACAGAGCCCGGCCGACGTGTACGGGCCAGTGCGCACTCTTGCCGAACGGAACGGCGCCGTGCTCCTGCTCGGTGTCGGACTGAACCGGATGACCGCGCTCCACCTGGCTGAACAGCAGTCCGGCCGAAGGCTCCCCATCCGCTGGGCCCGCCACGCCGACGGGAGGGTCTACATGGTGGAGACAGGATCCTGCTCGGAGGGATTCCCCCGCCTGGAGCCGTGGCTGCGGCCACTGGCACGCACAGCTCGAGTGGGCGCTTCCCAGTGGCGGGCCTATCCGGCAAAGGAAGCCCTCGCCGCAGCGGTCGACGCCATGACCGCAGACCAGAGCATGACTCGCTGCTCCAACTCTCAATGCCTTGCTTGCCATGACTCAGTGGCCGGCGGTCCGATCGGCCCGATCCGACTGGGGTGATGACCAGGGCCGGGGAGCGGCCGTGATCGCCGCGTACGAAGCCCGGACTGCGTCGGTGATGTCCGGGCGAGGCCATCGCCGGGATTGTGGCACCCACCAGCATCAGCGAATCCGTCACTGCATTTCTCTCGGCGCGAGCCCGTTCGTGATCGCACTAGTGGTGACCCTCCGTGACTCCGGCACTGAAAGTGAGCCGGAACCCTCAACGGCCCTGTCTCACTTTCGGGACACTGTTGGTGATTTTCGTCGGCTATGCGGAACGGAGTCGGGTGAAGCGGGAGGTCCTGGTAGTGGCCAGTGGTGTTCCGGTGAGCCAGGCGTCGGCGCGGATGAGGTCGAGTGCGGCGGCGGTGAGGACGTGTTGGGTTCGGGTCTTCTCCAGTCCGCGGCAGCGGGTTCGGCGTAGGCCACAGCGGCGGATTCCTTGTCCGATGGTGGCCTCGATGCCGGCGCGGGTTGAGTAGTGCAGCCACCAGGTGGTGGTCTGCTGTGCCTGGCGGGCGTGCCGGATCGCCTCATGTTCCTCACGTGGTCCCAGGGCGAGCTTGCGGGCTTCGGTTTTCGAACGGGTGCATCGCTGGCGGACCGGGCAGGGGATGCAGTGCTGGGGGTGCGAAGAAGACGTTGGTCTGCGGATATCCGGCCCGGCCGATATGGGGTTTCCAGCGGGCGCTGCGGTGCCCTTGCGGGCAGGTGACCTGCTGTGCGGCCCAGTCGATGTCGAAGCTGTCGAGGTCGAAGCCCTGTCGGGCCTTGCCCTGCCAGGTCACGTCCTCGCGGATAGGGCCGCGACACGCGCACCGCGCTGCGCAACGGGCATCGGTCGCGGTGCAGCAGGTCCTCGCCGATCCGAAGTGGGCCGACACCCTCACTGACGCGGACCGGAGGGCACTGTCCCCGCTGTTCTGGACGCACGTGAACCCCAACGGCCGGTTCGAGCTGGACATGAACCGTCGCCTCGACCTGGACCTGACCGCCCGCGCCGCCGCCGTGCCCGTGCCGCGCACCCCCGAGGGTGAACCGGCCCCCGCTCCAGGGCGATGACGGACTGAGGGCTCAGCTGACGCCGTGGACAACTGTGCTGTGCTGCACGTTCGTCATCTTGTGGGGCCGGCTGGGTGCGCGATGTCCCCGGCAAGCGCGATGAACACCCTTGTGCTGGCGGGGCCAGGCGCCGCCAAGCCCTCGGGCAAGGTTCGTGGTGGCCCGGCAGCCCTTTTACCGGGCCACCTCCGATCAGTGGGTGTCAGTGCGCTTTTCGAGGCGGGTGCCGTGGCGGAGGGTGATCGACATCAGGTCGCTGGGGGCGTCCAGTTCCAGGCGGTGCCAGCGGCCGCGGGGGACGATCACAGCGGCGCCTGCCTGCAGTTGCACCATGCCCTCGGTCCCGCCGGGCGCGTCGGGACGGAAGTAGAGGCGGATGCCGCCGGTCAGGCAGCACACCGCTTCTTCGGCCTCCGGGTGCATCTCCCAGTGGTCGGCGTGAACGTCGGCGTTGGTCTCCACGTGGAACGTGGCGATCTGCCAGGCGCCGGAGCTGCTGCTCGTCATCTGCCGTTCGACGGCTCGGACGTCGCCGTCGGGGTGGAAATGCAGCGCCGAGGCGAACAGGTCGACGGTGGTGGTCGTCATGACGGAGTTCCTTCCAACTGGTTCTCTGCGGGGCCGGTGGATCGCGGGACAGGGGTGACTGCTCGGCAGCGCGGCAGTACACCGATGGCCACGACTGCCGCGAGCACGAAGATGGCGGCGGCGATGGCCAGGCACAGGGCGTAGCCGTCGTTGAGCGCGGCGGGGTCGGCGGTCGTGCCAGTGTGGTGCGCGGCGATGGTGGCCAGGGCAGCCAGGCCGATGCAGCCGCCTAGTTGGCGCGAACTGTTCATGAGGCCGCTGGCCATGCCGGCCTCACGCGGAGCGACGCCGGTGGTCGCGGCGGCGGCAACCGGAGCCAGGACCAGCCCGGCACCGACGCTGGTGACGAGGGACGGGCCGAGCACGTCGGCGAGGAAGCTGCCGTCGGGGCTGATGAGGGCGAACCAGGCCAGGCCCGCGGCGGCCAGCAGGGCGCCGGGCACCAGGGATACACGGGGGGTGCGGGACGCGGTGACGCGGGTAGCGACGATGGTTCCCGCGACCAGGCCCAGGGAGAAGGGCAGAAATGCGGTGCCGGTCGCTGCGGGACCCATGCCCAGGACCTGCTGCATGTACAGGGACACGAAGTAGAACGCCGTGAACTGCCCGGCCGCGGCCAGGAACACCAGCACGTTCGCGCCGGCGACCCAGCGGCTGCGCAGCAGGCCGAGGCGCAGCAGCGGTGCAGCAACCCTCGCCTCGGCGAAAGCGAAGATGCCCAGCATCACAGCTGCGGCGGCGAGGGTCGCCCACGTGGCCGGGGAGCCCCAGCCCAGGGTGTCGGTGCGGACGACACCGAGCACCAACAGCCCGACTCCGCCTGTCGCCAGGACGGCGCCCAGTGCGTCCAGTCTCTCGCGCCGGGCAGGTGATGCCCCGGCGGGCACCCCTGCGGGGATGAGCGCGAGAGCCGCCGCGACGATGGGCAGATTGATCAGCATGACCCAGCGCCAGCCCGCGTACTCGGTCAGCAGTCCACCTGCCAGCACGCCCAGCGCGCCGCCCGCGGCGTTCACCGCGCTCCACACCCCCAGTGCCCGGACGCGCTGGGGGCCTTCGGTGAAGGTGGTGGTGAGCATCGCCAGCGCGGCCGGCGCGGCTGCGGCGGCGCCCAGGCCCTGACCGGCGCGTGCGGCGATCAGTTGCCAGGGATCCTGGGCCAGCCCGCCCACCAGCGAGCACAGCCCGAAGACGGTCAGCCCCAGCACGAACATCCGACGCCGGCCGTACAGGTCGCAAGCGCGTCCCCCCAACAGCAGGAACCCGCCGAACGTGAGCGCATATACGTGCACGACCCACGACAGGTCGAGCGGCGCGAATCCCAGCGCCGTGCGGATCGCGGGTAATGCGACGTTGACCACGGACATGTCCAGGGCGACGACGAACTGGGCGACGGCGGCAGCCGCCAGCACCACTCCGGGCCTCCCGCGAGAGTTTTTATACATGTAAGAAAAGTTAGCGTCGGGGTTCGCCGTTGTCGACACCTGGGGAATGATGGGGGGCATGCCGCAACCGTCCGCACCGCGCAAAACCCTGGGCCGACCCCCCCGTATCTCTCGCGAGGAGATCATTGAGACAGCCCGCCGGATCGTGGATGAGGGAGGCGTGGACCGGCTGACCATGCGGCGGCTGGCCACGGAAGTCGGCAGTACGCCGATGGCGCTCTACCACCACGTCCGCGACAAGGAGGAACTGCTCGTCCTCCTGCTGGACGACTACGCCGCCCGGACCCTGCGCCGACCGGAACTGCCAGCCCACCCTCGCGAGCGGATCATCGTGGCCGCCACCGCAATCCACGAGGCGCTCGCCGCCTGCCCCTGGATCGTGGAGGTACTGACCGCCGACGACTTGCTGTCCACGAGCGCGCTGTGGTTCGTCGAGCAGATCGTCGACGGCCTGGTCGAATGCGGCCTTTCCCTCGACAGGGCCGTGCACGGCTACCGTGCGATCTGGTACTACACCGCCGGAGAGATCGTGGTCAGGACAACAGCGGCCCGACGGCGCGCAGACGATGACCGTGCGACCTACCGGGAGCACGTCTTCGCCGATCTCGACCCGAGC
Organism: Streptomyces cupreus; assembly: GCF_014257025.1. Classification (GTDB taxonomy): domain Bacteria; phylum Actinomycetota; class Actinomycetes; order Streptomycetales; family Streptomycetaceae; genus Streptomyces; species Streptomyces cupreus. Next base: position 44,414 of record NZ_JACMSF010000025.1, on the reverse strand, counting down.
GAGCTACCCCGCTTGGCACAGGCCGCAGACCGTTGGGCTCCGCTGACCGCTGAGGACACCTACCGGGACGGGCTCCGGGCCCTGGTGGACGGCCTTCTCGTCAGCCGCTGACAGACTCGCCGCCGAAGATATGCCTGGCCGCTGACACCACGGCTCTCAAGTGTCGGCAAACGATCCTTTGACGACAGGGTGGCGGACGATCTCAAGCGGGGCAGCGCTCGCGCCCACCCCTCCGTCGCCACGGCGCGTCACGCGCGGGACTCCAGGCGGTGGGCGCGGGCGCTGAGATGGCGGCGTTCGGGGGTGCTGGTGGTGCGGCGGGCGGCTTCGCGGTGGGGGCCGCCGCGGCCCCGTGTTCGCCAAGGAGTTCAAGGAGGTGGGCACGGGTGGCGAGCAGGCTATGGTGGCGGGCCGTGCGGTTGTCGGTCTCCAGTGCGGTGATCAGGTCGAGTCCCGCGGCCGGGCCGTGGACCATGGCGACGGCGACCGCGCGGTTGAGGGAAACCATCGGGTTCGGCCCGAACCGCTGCAGGATTTCGTACAGGGCGAGGATCTGGGGCCAGTCGGTGGCGACGGTGTCCTCGGCCTCGTCGTGCACGGCCGCGATGGCGGCCTGCAGTTGGTACGGGCCGACCCGGCCGAGCGGCAGGGTCCGCGGGCGTCACCGACGAGTCGATGCTGTCCATGGCCCTCCACCTGCGCGAGCAGGAGATGAGCCTGCGCGACATTGCCAAACGCCTCGTCATCACCACCGGTACGAAGAAAGGCCAGCACCCCCTCACCCGCCACCGTCATGCGCATGCTGCGTGAACACGACGAGCACACAACCGCGATGGAAACCACCGGCTGACCTGCGGCTCAGCCCTTGACGCTGACTCCGCGAGATGAGTGCTCACCCCGTGCCCGTCTTGGCTTGTGCGCCCACCAACTACCAGTAAGGCCCGTGGGGATGGGCGCCACACAAGAGGCCAGTGATCGTCACGGCGGAGGTTGAAAACACCCCGGCAGGCTTCGGGCGGAGACGGCGCGGCATGGTCTCACCAGGGAATCGGCCCGTCCTCGGCCAGAAAGGCGCCCGTCGGGCCGTCCTCACGCCGCTCCGCCGCCGCACGCACCACCCGGCAGGTGAGGCTGACCAACGCCGGTCAGGTGCTGCTCGACCAGGCCCGGATCGCGGTCGACGCGGTGCACGCGGCGGCCCGGCGTGCACGCCGGGCCGGTCAGCCGACACCCCAGCTCGTCGTGGCGGTCAAGCCGGGAGGCGATGCCGGGCTGCTGCGGGAGATCCTCGCCGCCTACCGGGGAACGGGTTCGCATCTGCCGCCGCCTGAAGTCGTCGTCGGCGGCAGCGGAGAGCCGATCGCCATGCTGCGGGACGGCCGTGCCGATGTAGCGCTGCTGCGCAGCCCGTTCGACGGTCAAGGGCTGGATTCCCAGACACTCGTGGTCGAGCCGCGACTGGCAGTTCTCCCCGCCGCGCACCGCCTGGCCGGACGCCGGCGACTGCGGCTGACCGACCTCAAGGGCGAACCGATCCCACGCTGGAAAGGGGCCGCCCCCTCCACCACCGCCTACTACACAGGATGCGACGGAGCGGAAGCAGGCGATGGCCACACAGGCTTGGCGCCGGCCGACACTCCTGAGGGGCCGCTCGTGGCCAGCGTCGAGCAACTCCTGGAGGTGGTCGCGCTGGGCCAGGCGGTGGCGTTCCTGTCACTCTCCACCACCAAGCGGCACCAGCGCCCGGACATCGCATACCGGCCGGTCACCGGCCTCAGTCCCAGCGCGGTCATGGTCGCCTGGCCGGAGACCTCGCGATCCGCAGCCGTTGCCGCCTTCGTCCAAGCCGCCCACGACGTCGCCGCCCACCACCCCGACCACATGACCGCACTGGCCTACTGACCGGGGGTACTTACCCCTCGCCATGACGATCACTGCAGGACCAATTTCAGACAACCACCAGCGCGAAGAAAGGCCAGCACCCCCTCACCCGCCACCGCCATGCGCATGCCGCCTCGTCCCCGCGCTCGACCGCTACGGCCGGTCCCTCAAGGACCTGGTCAACATGGTCGGCGAACTCCGCCGCCGCGAGATCGGCTTCTGCTCTCTGCACGAACGCCTGGACACCGCCACCCCCGGCACCCTCTACAACCACATCCCCGACCTACAGGAACTCCGCGCCTCCGGCCGCGTTCCGAACCAGCTCAGCGCAGACTGACCGCTACCGCCAAAAGCCGGACCGATCCTCCCCGAAGGCCAAGTAGCAGCCGCGTCCTCTGGCGCGTCCCGGGCTCCCTCGTAGTCGACCGCTTCGCTACGTGGGCCTGCCACTCACCGTGCCCCGGCCTCGCACGCCCGTGGACGCGACCGTGCAACCTGCCACGGAGAGGCCGTGCACCACTCCACCCCGACGACTTTCATGTCGGTGTGAGTCAGGAGGCACCCTCGGCGGGCGCAAGCGCGGCCTGCATCGCCACTCCGTCGACGTAGGAGTGCTTCTCCTTCACCGCCCCGTTCTCGACAAGGACGAAGTCCGCGAGGTCGACGTTGACTCCGGCGCCGGACGCCGACGTCCCGGTCACCTTCCACTGGACAACCCAGAAGTCCTCCCCGACGCGAAGCGAGACAAGTTCGAACGTCAGGTCGGGAACATGCTCCAACATGCCGGCCGCCGCCTCACGGATGGCAGCCCGCGCGCGGGGGGCTGACCCGAGTGCAGATGGAACACCGAGTCGACCGTGTGGAGTTCAGCGATCCGATCAGGGTCGCGGGCTTCCCAGCACGCGTGGTAGCGGTCGAACAGGTCGCGGGTGGCAGCGGTCATCGTCTGGTCTCCGGTCCAAGGATGAAGCGATCCAGAATGATTCTCTAGAATCTAGTTATAGAGACCTCTATGGTAGAGCGCATGAGCTCGACACCGACAGCCGTTGTCACGGGCGGCAACCGCGGAATCGGATACGCCGTCGCACAAGAGCTGGTGCGCCAGGGCTACCGGGTCGTCCTCGTCGCGCGCGACCAGCAACGCGGTGAGATGGCCCGCTCGGCCCTCGGGACCCTGGGCGGTTCGGATGTGGCCCTCGCCATCGGGGATCTCTCCGAGCTCTCCGGCATCCGCTCCGCAGCGCAGGCGCTGCTCACCGCCTGCCCTCGTATCGATGTGCTCGTCCACAATGCCGGCATCTGGCCCAGCCGCCTGCTCCGCGGCGAGAACGGTCTTGAGCAGGCATTCGTCACCAACCATCTTGCGCCGTTCGTCCTCAACCACCTCCTGGAGCCTCGACTGGTGTCCTCCCGGGCACGCGTTGTGCAGGTCAGCGCCGGGCTGTACACCAAGGGGCACGTGGACTTGGAGCGCACGCCCACGGGCGCCGATTTCCACCCTCTGCGCACGTACGCGGACACCAAGCTGTGCAACCTGCTGCTGGTTCCCCTGTTCGCGCAACACTGGAGCGAGGCCGGGGTGAGAATCAACGCTGTGCATCCCGGAGTGATCCGCACCGGGCTGGGCGACCGGGTCGGCGTGCCCGGCTACGTACTCAAGGCGATGAAACTGCTGTGGAAGTCGCCGCGAACCGGAGCAGCCCCCGTCGTCCGGCTGGCGCAGGGCGTCACGGATCCCACCGGACGGTACTTCCACATCGACAAGGAGACACCCTTGGCTCCCATGGCGCGCGACGTCGCACTCGCGCAGCAGGTCTGGGCGCAGGCGCTCGACCTGAGCGGCCTGCCACGGACCCCGCCACCGTCCGGAGCGCCCGGTGTCGCCTAAGCAGCAGCGCGGTAAGGAGACCGCCCGGCGCCTGCTCGCCGCCGCTCTGGAGGTCCACGAGCACAAGGGCCCCGAAGGCTTCACGGTGCAGGCCGTGATTGCCACCAGCGGAATCAGCCTGGGCAGCCTCTACCACCACTTCGGCAGCTTCGACGGACTCGCCGCCGCCCTCTACGGCCGCTGCATGGCCGACCTGCTCGACACGCTGATCGCCTCGCTCGAGCGGACCAGGACCGCCCGTACCGGGGTGCATGCGGTGGTCGTCGCCTATCTGCGGTTCGCCGAGGAGCAACCGGCCAAAGCCCGCTTCATCCACGCCTCCGCCTACGCGGGCTTCCTCCCCGCCCACACGACGGCAATCGCAGCGGCCAAGGCGCCCCGCATCGAGCGCCTCCTGTCCTGGCTACGGCCGCATGTCCAAGCCGGACGCGTCGTCGACCTCCCCGACCCGCTCACAGAGATGCTCCTCATCGGTCCCGTCGCAGAAACCGCCCGACGCTGGCTGGCAGGCGACCCCGCCATCGACCTCCGCCACGCTTCCCGAGCCCTGCCGGAACGCATCTGGCAGTCCCTCCGCGGGCCACGAGCGTGACCACTCCAGCCGGGACGCCGTCCTGCGCCGTACCCAGGAGGTGCACAGCGGGTGAGGTCGGTCCCGCGACGGGGGACAGGGTTGGAGGTTGACCACCATGGATCCTTCCAAGTCGGCTGGCCGGTGTGTCAAGTTGACACTCCCTGTGGGTGCGTGTGGCTGCGTAACAGGGCCTGGGGCTGCCGGGGTGCTCCCGCGTCGGGCTGTAGAGGTGTTCGAGGTCTGCGGTGTACACCGCGAGGACGGTCGCCTGGTGGGTGCGGACGTGGTCGGGATGGCCGGTCAGCGGCCGTGGGCGGCGTGGGTGACGACGAGCTGCGGCCGCATGTCGCGGATGTGTCCGACGATCCGTTCCACCACGTCGTCGATCGAGGCGTCGACCAGCCGGGGCCGGTGGGGGCGGACTCGGGGATGCCGGGCGTCGGTGAAGCCGACCATCCTCGGTACCCGGAGCCCAGAACTGCCAGGGCGTCAGCGAGTTCGGCCGCGCGGTGACCGTCGGGCACCCAAGTGGCGGTGACGACAGCGGTGTTCGCGCCGTCGGTAGCGTGCTGTGCGAGGACGCCGCCGGCCAGGAGGGATTCGTTGTCCGGGTGTGCGAAGACCTTGAGAAGGGACGGCGGCGAGGGGGGGCGATGTGCGGTCATGGTGATGGTTTCCTGTTGGATACGGCAGGTTCGTCTCCGGCGTCGCTGGAGGGGGCGTGGCGGGGGGAGTGGTGGGGCTGGAAGGCGATGGGGAAGTGGTGGAGGGGGAGGGATGGGTCCCGTGCCGTCAGGTACTGGGCGCTCGGAACGGACACTGGTCGGGGCAGGGTGTTTCGCGGCCAGAAATGCCAGGCTCCGATGGCCTCTTTGCGCTGCTGCGGGGCGCTGGACCAGCGGGTGACGGGCACGGGCATCGTCACTCGGACGACACGCTCACCCGGTCCAGGAGAGTGTGCCCGGCACCTGCACGTCGGTGAGGTCCACCACGAGACGGGCTGCCTCGGCGAGTTCGCGTGCGGCGGCCTCGGCGAAGGTCTCGCCTGGCTCCGCCGCCCCGCTGGCCGGCTCCCAGATACCTCGCCGGTGACGGCCAGGCAGGAGACCGTCCAGGCCGTGCACGATCACGCCGACACCGAGTGCCGCATTGGGCGGGGGCGGTGCACTGGTGCGGGTACGGCTCGGCACCCGCTATGGGCGGTGAGCCAGGTACAGCCGGTACGACAGGGCGTGGTCCGGCTGCGGGGCGTCGATCGCGGTGACCTGGTCCAGGATGAGGCCGTGCTCGACGAGGAGGTCCTTCCACAGCTCTGGGGTGAGGACCCACATGTGTCCGGGGAGCTCCTCGGTGGTGCCGGGCAGCCGCAGGATCTCGGGCCGTGCGACCACGGCGGCCGAGGGGCCGGCGCCGTGGGAGTTGGTGTGCAGCGCGCTGAAGATGAAACGCCGCCCGGCCGGAGCCCGTTGGCCAGTGCCGGCAGGAGCCGACGCGGGTCCGCGAAGTGCACACCGCTGACCGAGTAGATCAGGTCGTACGGGTCGGCATCGCGCAGGTGGGCAACGGGATGCGGCCCTTCGTTCCGTGTGGGCTGACACTGCCCACGACGGTGAATTCCTCCAGCGGCACGGTCAGGCCGGTCTCCTCCCGCAGCTCCCGCTCGACTGCCTCCCGGCAGGAGGCCACTCCCTCGCGGTCGCCTCCCGGAATGCTCCACGTACCCGGGTCGCAAATGGGTTTGTTCGCGTCGCGCAGGTGCAGCAGGTACATACCCCGGGAGTCGACCACAGCGCGGCCGTCCCGCAGGGGTTTCTCGGCGGTGATCATGAACGGCTCCTCTGTCGGGGTTGTGTAGGGTCCGCCATTCGGTGTGCACTGTTTGCAGGGGAAACATCGAAATCCGGGCTCAATGAGCCAAGGCCAGGTGGCTGATCACGAGCAACCTGTGCCATTGCGGCATCGTCGGTGGTCACGGTCAGTGGAGGCAGATGGGACCGTGTCAGTGCTGACCAGTTTCCGGTTCGCGGGCGGGCGCGGCCATCGGGGACGGTGGCGCGCTTTGCTCCGGCTCCGCCTGGTGCATGGAGGGTCGGGCCAGCCCGGTGATGAGGTGCTCAAGCGCGGCAGTGGCGATGGCGCCGGTGGCGGCGACTTCGGGCACGATGTCGCGGGCGGAGCGGCGCAGTTCGAGCCATCCGAGGAAAGCTGCGTACGTGGCGACTGCCTGACGCCGGGCTGAGGCGGGGGCCAGGCCCAGGTCTGTGTAGAGGTCCGTGAGGTAGGCGATCCGCCGCTCGGTGACCCGGCGCAGGACCGGGGCGACGGCGGGGTGATCGGCGTGGGCGACGATCGCCGGCTCCAGTCCGTTGATGTCTTCCTGCCCCAGCGCGATGGTGAACAGGGCCGTCAGCCGCTGCCGGGGGTCGGTGATATCGCCCAACTCTTCGATCAGCGCCGTGGTGTCGTCCCGTTCCCACGCCTCCAGCGCGGCCTTCAGCAGCGCATCGCGGTCCTTGAAGTGCCAGTAAAAGCTGCCCCGTGTTGCCTCCAGCTCGCCCGCGAGCGCGTTGACCGACACTGCGGCGACTCCGCCGCGTGCCATCGCGCGCAGCGCCGCAGTCGACCAGTCCTGGGGGGTGAGGTGCCGTCTAGCCATGTCCGTACAGTACTGTATGGTCGTTCCATACAGGCCTGTACGGACATGGCTGGGGGCAGTATGAAGCTGACGAAACTCGCTGGTGGGACGGCCGCAGTCGGCCTCGGCGCGGTCGGGGCACTGCACGGGATCTGGACCTTCTCTCCCTGGCCACTGGCCAGCCGAGCCGAGTTCGCCCGTACGGTCGTTGGTGTCGCCGAAGCCGACCTGCCCGCACCGGAGTTGACGGCCGCAGTCGCGGCGGCGCTCGGGGCGGCGTCCTATGTGATCGCGGCCCGGGCCGACTTGGTCCCGCAAGTTCGGCCGCGTCGCCTGGTGCATCAGGGCGCGTGGGGCGTTGCAGGCGTGCTGCTTCTGCGGGGTGCGGCTGGTCTGGTTTCCTCCGCTCTGACCAGTCGGCCGACCGATTTCACCCGCTGGGACCTGGCTCTGTACTCGCCGCTGTGTCTGACGCTTGGCGGGCTGACGGCATACGTCGCCGCCGCCACTCGCCGCCGGGACCGGTGCCGTGCCATCAGCAGAGTCAAGGACCGTACGAGGCGAGGAAGCTGACGATGACCCGGGTGATTCCCCGACTGGTGATGGGACTGACCGCAGTGCACTTCGCGGTCGCCCTGATCGCCTCCAGCACCTTCGATGATGTGGCCCGCGACGGGTTCTGGAACGCCGTCCCCGGAAACCCCCAGCGCGAGTACGAGATGTGGTTCTTCCTCGCAGGGTTCGGCCTCCTCGCCCTGGGCACACTCAGCCAACGTATCGCCCGTGACACCGGCAGGCTCCCGGCACAGCTGGGCTGGTATCTGCTCGCCATCGGCGTGCCGCTGCAGATTCTCTATCCGGTCTCCGGCGCACCCGGACTGATCGTGCTCGGGGTGCTGGCCCTGATCGCGGCCCGGCGGGAACGCGCGGGGGAGAGCCGTCGGACAGCCCCTGTCGACAACTGCCGACCGTAGCCGTTGCTCAGGCAGCCGCGGATTTGCTGATGCACTGCTGACGAACGGCCTTCACTGCTGATGAAGTCGCGGATCCTGCAGGTTGGTAGGGGCAGGTCAGCGGTCCTGGGACAGTTCCAGGAGTTCGGCGAAGGTTCCGCCGGCGTGGATGAGGTCGTCGTAGCTGCCCTGTTCGGTGATCCGGCCGTGTTCCATCACGATGATGTGGTCGGCGATCTTGGTGTTTTCAAGGCGGTGGGTGACCACGATGGTGATGCGGTCGGCGGCGATGGCCTTGATCTGTTCGAAGATGCCGTGTTCACCGCGGGGGTCCATCTGGGAGGTGGGCTCGTCGAGGATGAGCAGACCGGGCTTGCGGTACAGGGCCCTGGAACAGGCGACGCGCTGCCACAGGCCGCCGGAGAGTTCCGATCCGCCGAAGATGTCGCGGGCCAGGAGCGTGTCCAGGCCGGCAGGCAGGTCATCGACGGCCTCGCGCAGGCCGACCGCGTCGACGGCCTCCCACACGGGTGTGTCGTCGTGGGTGCGGGGCTGGCCGAGGGTGATGTTCTCCCTCACGCGCAGGGGCCACTGGGCGAAGATCTGTGGCACCAGGCCGGTGTTCGCCCACACGGTGGCGGGGGCGACCTCGGTAAGGTCCGTGCCGTTCCATGCCACCTTGCCCTTGTCCGGCAGGTAGATGCCGGTGATCAGCCGGGTGAGGGTGGACTTGCCGGAGCCGTTCGCTCCGACGATCGCGAGGATCTCGCCGCGCCGCAGCGTGAGGGACACGCCGTCCACCGCGGGCTTGTCCTTGCCCGGGTACTGATAGACGGCTTCTTCGAGAGTGATTTCCTCGACCGGGCCGGTCACGGTGCGGGGGCCGCGCTGGGGAGCGCGGTCTGCGGCGTCGTCGAGGAAGGACTGCATGTCGCCGAGGTAGAGGCTGGTGTGGAAGACGGCGGCGCCGTTGATGACAACCTGTGACAGGGCGGCGAGCGTCGTCTGTACGGCGACGACGGCAGTGGCGGCGACCGCGAGGTCGATGCGTCCGCTGACGGCGAGCCAGGCCAGCGCTCCCCAGACGGCGACGAGGAAGAAGCCGCCGGCCAGCGAGGACAGCAGGGAGATCCGCAAGGTCCGCGGCGCGGCGGCGAGGGTGCGGCGGTCGCAGCGATCGGACAGGGCGCGGTACCAGTAGGTCAGGTAGTCGGTCATCGAGTTGGCGCGGACTTCGTCGCCGTACTTCGAGGTGGTGGCCCACCAGCGCATCATGCCGCGCACGTTGCGGTCGGCCACGTTGGCGTAGTGGGTCTCGTAGTCCACCCGGGCGGTCAGAACGGCTCCGACGCCGGCCGGGAGCACGGCGAGCAACAGCAGTGGCAGCATCAGTACGTTCAGCACCGACAGCACGCCGCCGGCGGTGATCATGCGGATCAGTGCGGACATGAACCGCTGGGCGTCGGTGACCATCACGTGCGTACGGATCACGCCCATCTCGGCGGCCTCCTGCCGGTCCGAGAAGCCGTCCACGGCATACGCGGCGGCCTCGACCCGGCACACCGCCTCGACCACGGCGCTGTCCGTCTCCGTGGTCAGCCGGGGAGTGATCCGCCGCTCGGCATAAGTGGCTACCGACCCCGCGCCGCGGCTGAGCGCGGCGGCCAGGGCCACCACCATCAGCGCGGGCAGGGCGCTGCGCAGCCGGTCGGCGACGGCGTCCTCGGAGAGGATCGGTTCCATGGCCTCGGCCGTCGCGGTCAGCAGGACGGCGGCCGAGACACCGGTGATCACCTGGCAACCCAGCAGGAGCTGCACCGCACGCCGGTCGGTCCGCCACGACAGCCGGGCGATCCTGCGCAGCACCTTGGGGATCTGCGCGCACATCCGCCGGAAGGACACCTCGGCGAGCGGATTGACGGAATACTGCCCGCTGTAGGTGATCTCCGCCGGCGGTGGAAACGGCGGCGCGGTGTCCTGCTGCTCGTGAGTTTCGGCCGAGGTCAACGTGGCTCCCCCTTCGTCGCGGCTGGGTCATGAGGTTTAACGACCCCGCCAGGATTTCGAACACCCGTGTTTCGGACGGACTTCGAACCTTGCGGTAGAGCGTGCGGCGGAGCATGTGCGATGCACCGACCCTTGCCGCACAAAGGGCCAGGCTCTGAACCGCGGTGGCCAAAACGCCGAGGGTGCCGCTGCTCCGGCGGGTGGGCCCTCCGACTCGTGACGGTGGTGGCTTCGGTCAACGGCTGCGTCAGACAGTCCGGGAGACAGAGCGTTGAGGATCTCCGCCAGGACGCCGCCGCCGAGCCGAGCACGCACGATGTGGTGCTCTGACAGGGACCCGTGCACCTCGACCACGTCGATGCTGAGCACGGCCGGAAGCAGCTTCCCTGTCGCGTACAAAGACCCCGGGGTGCACCAAGCTGGTGCGGCAGAAGGGGTGGCGGTGCCGGTGGTAGGGGACGTGGAACCGGTCCGCTTTGAGCGGACGGTCGAGCACCGTATGCCGGACGGACGCGACGGCCGGCACCGGGTCGGCAGGACGTTGGGCGCGGCGGATCTCTGCACCGGAACCGGACCGGTCACCGGATCGGTTGAGAAGGAACAAGCGAGGCGGCCCTCGCGAGGTCTTCTGGTGTGTCGATCGCCATTCCCTCGTCCTCGACGGCGAGCATCCGTATGTCGTGACCGTGTTCGACGAAGCGCAGCATCTCCACGCCTTCGGCTGGCTCGAGCGGCCCCTGCGGGAGGTGCCGGAAAAGGCTGAGGGCCGTTCCCGTGAAGCCGTAGAGCCCGAGCTGCCGCCGGTAGCTCGGCCTGTCTCCTCGCGGATGGGGGATCGGCTGCCGGGAGAACATCAGGGCGTTGTGCTGTGTATCGACGACGACCTTGACGACGTTGTGGTCCAGGACGGCACCGAGGTCATCCAGCTCCGTGTAGGCGTTCACCGCGAGCGTTCCGGGTGCCAGCTGCTCCAGAGCTTCGCAGACGGCGTCGATCGCGGCGGGCGAGAGGAACGGCTCGTCGCCCTGGACGTTGATGGACACGTCGGCGGGCAGGCGCTCCGCGCACTGCGCGACGCGATCGGTGCCGGTGAGGTGTTCTCCGGTGCGCAGGCACTTGATGCCCAGTTCGTGGCATGCCTCCTCGATGCGTTCGTCATCGGTGGCGACGATCCATGCTGTCGAGGCGCTTCGCCTCCAGCCAGCGCTGATGGACGTGCCACAGCAGCGGCTTGCCCCCGAGCTGCGCCAGGGGCTTGCCCGGAAATCGGGAGGATCCCCAGCGGCAGGGGATGACGGCAATGTGGTGGCGGGGTGCTGTGCTTGACGGTGAGGCTGTGGTGGCGGCCACGGCGGACTCCCGTCACTGTGTGTCAGGAATGAATAGGGCGGCGGAGGAGGGCCAGCTTGGCGCGGACGGTGGGCGAGGCGGCGTCCCCGAAGGATCGCCACTCGAAGCCGCTGACCTCTTCGGTCTGGAGCGTCACCGCGTGTTGGGCCCGCTGCAGGAAGGACCAGCGGAGGTCCACGTGCGCCCGGGAGGGGGACGACGGCGTCGTGAGGGATGCCGGTTTCCTCGAACAGCTCGCGCAGGGCGGCACGGGGAAGGTTCTGGTCGCCCGGTTCGTTGTGGCCGCCGGGCGCGAGGGCCTTGCCCGTTGTGTTCGTGCCGGATGTGCGGCACCCGGCTGCTGCTGTCGATGACGATGGCGCTGCGGGTCACGTGCGCGGGAAGGTCTTGCGGTTGGTCGGGTCGTCGTCGCCGGTGAGAGCGTCGAAGAGCGCAGCCAGGGCATCGCGCCCGGATGGCTAGCGGGTGAGGTACGCCGCGCCGATGGCGCGGATGTGGTCGGGGGACGGCCGCATGGGGTCACCTGTCGAGCGAGTCGAACCAGATCCTGGCTTGGCCTGGCGATCGGGTGCGGGCATGTCGTGGAGGGCCGGGCTGGAAGCGGCCCTGGCTGAGAGCCGCCGTGGCGGCGCGCAGCCACCGTCACCGACCATCCACCGCCGGAGCGCTGACGGACCACCTCGTACACCTGGCGCCATCTCGGCACGTCCGGGGCGAAGTCGATCACCGGGACAAGCCAGCCTCCGCGTTTCGCTTCGAGTTCCCTCGGCCTGGCATAGATGGGCGGCGACCTGGCGTTGCCCCGGGCCCGGGGCTGCTGTCTCCGGCCCGGCTCCGATCACCTCGGCAGCGTCCGTCCGCCGCGGCCACAGCATCTTCGGCAGCAGCATGTGGGTGATCTGACAGCCTGTGCAGTGTGAACGGCGAGGACGTACGAACAGCCGGGCCCCGGAGATCATCGCGGATCTCCGGCGGTGTCCCCGTGGCGCGAGCACGGCCCCGCAGGCAGGAGACGTCAGCTTTCCGGCCCGCAGCTGGCGTTCCTTCCGCCCGGACGACGTCGGTGTCGACGATGAGCACTCGGTACCTCCACTTCGTGCGCTCCGTGTCGTGCGCTCCGTGTCGTCGTGCACGAAGCAAGATCGGACTGCCCGTCAGGATCGATACTCATGTCCGCCGTGACTGTCGCCGATCCACGGCTTCGTGCTCACGCAGAGAGCTGTCTGACAGTCAGGGGCCAGCTCGACCCGGAAGCCCTGCGTGTGGCTCACCAGGTCAGCTACCGGCCGCCCCTGACAATGCCCCTGTGGTTGAGGCTGGTTGAGAAGCCCAGGGGATCGGCTCGGAGCAGGCGCGCGGCCGCTCCTGCGCTCGCTGGCCGAGCTGCGCACCAGGCGGATGCGGGGAGGTCGGGAGAAGTGGTCCGATCTGCGGCAGCCGGCGATCCTTGGATTCGTCCTGCCTTGGGAGCTGCTGGACGAGCCGGTCGAGTGGTGGTCGAAGGAGTCCGACTCGACCTCCCCGATCCCGCTGGTCCTGGACTGTCCGGTGGTGGTGCGCAGACTGGAGCGCCTGCAGCGGGCCGCCTGGCACCGGCTCTGGCGCAACAGGTGGCGCCGGCTGCGGGGGCGCTCGGCGGACAGCCATCCGCACTGGAGCCGTCCGGGGGAGGACAGGGCGTGCTTCTTCCCTCTGGAGTGTGAGCTTTAAGGAAGGCCTCCATGCGGTGTTCCTGGTGCTCAGCGTGCGATGCCCTCATATCCCGCGGGTCTTCGACTCACCCGCAGGGTGGCGACAAGGCTGTTGAGCCAGAAAAAGAGCGGCCCTGGTACCACGGCTTCGTGGCTTGTGTCCGTGTTGCAACGCACCGCGACCGCTGCCAGTCTTGGCACGTCCTCCCCTCAACTAGCAAATAGGCGTGGGCTCGTAGGGCCGGGGAGTCACAACCCCGGCTCAGGGGATGTTCCTTCGTGGCGTCCGCCTCGTACTTCACCGACCGGTTGGTGAAGGTCCGGCAAGCAGGTCCTGCCGGGCTTCCTCGGATACCACGGAGGTCCATATGGAAGGACAGACGACCGCTGGGGACGGTGACCAGGATGCCGCCGAGCGGCGCCGGGAACGGCGTCGGCTCATCCGGCAGCTCTTGATCGACTGGTCGCCGGTGCTGGCGGGCGTCGTCAACCTCGTGGTGCAGCACTTCTCCTGACAGGAGAGGCGTGAGCGGGTCGTAGCGGCGGGCAAGCAGTGAGCCCGGCCGAATAGCGAACGACCGGGCTCACTGGCTGTGTCGCGGATGGAGGGCCCTGGAACCGGGGGGTAGCGTCCCCCGGGGACGGGGCCCTCTGCGCGTCAAGTTCTACGCGTCATTCCGCGGTTCGATCGTACGGGACATGGCGCCCCGTTCTACAGCTTGCCTTTCAGACGACGTCCCTGTCCTTGAAGTTGTCCCTCATGGTCAGAGACCTGCCGGTCCACCGGCCCGGTCCGGGGCCTGATCACGAATACGTTCTTGCCGACCGAGTATGACGTGCTTGCCTCGCTGTCGGCCACGCAGCTGTCCCAGCCCCCATCCCATCTCAGCGTCCCTCCGATGGGCGTTGGCGAATCGACAGATATCTTGAGGTCTGGTGCTCGTCCCGAAGTGGACCGGTCCCGACCGTGCGTGTCGTCCTCACGGGCCCGGGAGTTGAGGGCGCGCGGCCGACCTGGCCTTCACGTTCGGCCCCAACATCCGCCAGGCGTTATTGGCGCGTCCCGTCGCAGGAACACTGCCCGGGCGCTGCACGACGTACGCGCACGGCTCGCGGACGTCCAGGGGGGTACCGAGCGGTCCTGCTCGGCGCGGACGAGCTGTTCGAGACGGCCGACGTGCCCTCCGTGCCCCGGTTCACCGTGGCGTCCCTGCGGGTCGGACTGGCGGCGCCGAGGCCAACATCGCGGGGCCTTGGGTGCGCGAGGCGCTGCGGGAGGGGTGGCCGTACTCGCGCTGGCTGCTGATCTTCGACCATGCGGACAGTCCGGAGCGTGTCCAGGACTGCTTCTCCACACGTGGAAGCGGCACCATCCTTGTCACCTCCCGCAGCCGGCGCTGGAGTGTGGTGGGCCACTCGCTCGAGGTCGACGTCTTCACCCGGGAGGAGAGCAAGGAACTGCTGCGTCGCTCGGGCCCCTCCGGGGACGTCCTCGACGACTCCGAGGCGGACCGCCTCGCCGACGCCCTCGGTGTCCTCCCGCTGGCTCTGCTGCAGGTCGCCGCCTGGCGCGCGGAGACCGGCATGCCCTGTCGGAGTACCTGTGCCTGCTCGAACACAAGCGCAACGAACTCCTCGATGTCTCCCCACCCCGGACGACCAGCTTCAGGCCGCGGCCGCGTGGAACGTCTGTCTCGACCACCTGGAGACACGCATCCTCACCGCGCTGCGACTGCTTCGGATGCGTTCCTGCTTCGCGCCGGACCCCATCTCCCGCTCTATGGTCACTGCTTGTGCCCGATCGGGCCTTTTTGAAGGGTACGGGGTTGTTACTCCATGGGCGACGACCGTCTGTGGGGCGTCAGCCGTCGCCGCAGGGGCGCCAACACCCTCGGGGCGCTGAAGTCGATTCGCGCCGCCCGGCCCGACGGCGCCCCGGTCTGCGTCATCTTGGACGACCTCTGCGCCCGCACCGGTGCGGACATCCGCCGCTGGGCGGAGAAGAACAAGGTCGAGCTGTGCTTCCCCCGACCTGCGCCTCCTGGGCCAACCCGGTCGAGGCGTACGTCGGCCCGCTGCGGCAGTTCACCCTGGCCGATTCCCCTCCACCGCAGTCATCCCGCGCAGACCCGGGACCTGCACCGCTGCCTGCGCTGGCGCAACGCCAGCGCCCGCCACCTCGACGTGCTCGCCGCCCAGGGCAAGGAACGTGCCCGCATCCGCAGCGGGTGGGGTATCCGTTGGGGTGGGTGCCTTTGGCGGCTTGGCCGGTCGGGCTGTGTGTGGCCGCGTGGTTTTGCTGTGGCCGTTCAGTTGTGTGGGCTTGCTGCTGCGGGGTCTGGCTGCTGCGGTTCCGCTGACCTTCCTGGTACCAGGACGGCGAGGGTGCTGCGTGCTTCACGCCGCAGCGTGGGGCGTGGAGCGAAGGTCGCGGTCAGGGCGAGGATGGAGACCGTGCCGCCGTAGAACACGGCAGCAATCGTGGAGAGGAGCCCGATTGTCATCGGGCACGCACCTTTCTTCCCCCGTTCGGCCCGCCCGGCTCACGGCCCGGGGCGGGCGTTGATGCGTTTCCCTATCCACCATACGTGTGCCGTCAACTCCCCCTGCGTTCACGCTCATCGCTGCCGGAGAGCCGCCCGTGGCTGCGGCCGGTGCCGGTTCCCGCTGTCCGCTGTGCAGCCTGTGCCGCAGCCTGGCCAGCCTGGCGAGGCTTGGTGGTTGCGGTACTGACCGGTTCCGCACTGTCTGGCGGTGATGGCATGTCCCGGTGTTGCGGGGGCTGTTCGCGCCCGTTACATGGCGTGCAGCAGTGTGTTCTGCTGGTTTTCGGGGGCCGCACGGCCGACGGGGTGCTGCGGACATGTTGTCCGGTGCCGGGGTGCTGGGGGTGTGGTGTTCCGGTCTCGCGCCGGCGTGCGGCACCCCCGCGTCCCGTCCTCTGCCGGCCGGCGCCGGACTGTGCCGGGCGGAGGGTCACGCTGGAGCAGTGTGTTCGCGGGCGGCGGGTGACGGTTTCGGGGGGTGTCCGTTCATGATCGGCGCGGCGCAGGCGTGCCCGGCAGGGGGATGTCCCTGGGGTTGGTCGCGTGGTGCGCCATGTTCCTTCTGTGGCGTGTCTCTGACGTCAAATTCTGCCCGTCGTGCATAGGTTGGGCGTGGTTTGTCGGGATGAACGGTCACATCGAAGGGTCTTGTATGCGGTCGGGGCTTCGCGCACGTCTGGGGGCCGGTCTCGCTGCGGGCGTCGTCATGGCGGCCGCGGCGGCGTTCGCGGGCCCTGCCGGCGCCCAGCCCGCCAAGGCGGCACCCTTGTTCGAGCAGCGGGTCATCTTCAAGGTGTCCCAGGATCCGGGGTATGCGTGCTTCCGGATCCCGGCGGTCGTGCAGAGCGGCCAGGGCACGCTCCTGGCGTTCGCCGAGGGCCGTCATCGCACCTGCGGGGATGCGGGGGACATCGACATCGTGCTGAAACGCTCGATGGACGGCGGCCGTACCTGGGGGCCGCTGCGGGTCGTCAGCGACGGTGCCGGTGACACCCACGGCAACCCCGCCCCGGTCGTGGACCGGGCAACCGGCCGGATCCTGCTGGCGCAGACACACAACCCGGCCAGTGCGGACGGCTCGAGCTGCGCTGTGCCGTGTGAGCGCAGCCCTCATCTGCAGTACAGCGACGACGACGGCCGCACCTGGTCCCGGCCGCGTGACCTGAGCGCGCAGATCATGCCCCCGAACTGGAACTCCTGGTACGCCACCGGCCCCGTCCACGGGATCCAGCTCACCCGCGGCAGCCACCGCGGTCGGCTGGTCCTCGGCGTCAACGCCGAGACCTGGAACGGCAGCCGGGTCACCGCCAATCACGCAGCCCTCATCGTCAGCGACGACCGCGGCACCACCTGGCGAAGGGGCGCCACCGACTCCTGGCCCGTCGCCGCCGACGGCACCTTCCGCCAGAAGCCGTCCGAACTCACCCTCACCGAGCGCACCGACGGTGCCGTCCTGGTCAGCGGTCGCGATGAGGACGGCACCGATCTCGGCCACCGCACCCAGACCGTCAGCCTGGACGGCGGAGCCAGCTTCGCCACCCGGTTCCGGGCCCTTGCCGACTTCTACGCGCCGCAGGTTCAGGGCTCGGCGCTGCAGCTGGGCGGCCGCATCCTGCTGTCCTGCCCCGGCGATCCGGACCGCCGCCGGGCCATGATGATCCGCTCCTCCTATGACGGCGGCAGCACCTGGGAGAGCGTGGACCGCGGCACCTTCGTGACCCAGGACTGGTCGGGCTACTCCGACATGGTGCACATCGGTGGTGACGTGGTGGGACTGATGTATGAGGGCGGCACCGTCGACGCCCGCGACGAGATCCGCTTCGCCCGCTTCAACGAGGAATGGCTCACACCGCGCCGCGGCCCCGACCCGGCCACGGCCGACCACGCCCCGTCCGCCCAGCGCGCGAGCGTACTGGGCGGGGCCTCGACCACAGCCGGCGTGTTCGGTGGCGCCCTGGCCTTCGACGGCGCCGACGACGCGGTGCGCCTGCCGTTCCGCCCCCCACTCGCGCTCGGCACCCAGAACTTCACCGCTTCCCTGTGGTTCCGCTATACCAGTCGGGCAGGTGAGCAGCCGCTGCTGTGGATGGGCGGCGTCGGCGGCAGCCAGCCCCAGTTCTGGCTGCGCGGCGAACCGGCGAGCAACCGGGTGCGCGGTGTGATGACGGTGCGCAGCGGCGCGACGATCGTACGGTCGGCTTCCGTCAGCACCACCTCCGCGCACAATGACGGCCGCTGGCACCACCTCGCCCTGCGCCGCGGTGGCGGGCGGCTCACCCTGTTCCTCGACGGCAGGCGCTTCAGCACAGCGGACGTGTCCGGATCGGTCAGCCGCAACTCGCCGTTCGGGGTGCACATCGGCCAGCGCATGGACAGCCGGGCCTTCTTCACCGGCGGCATTGATGAGGTCCGCGTCTGGAACCGGGCCCTGACCGACGCCGAACTCACCCGCCTACGCCAGACGAACACTGGCCCGTCCTCGAACACCACACTGTGGCTGCCGATGAACCAGGTGACCCCAGGCGGCTGACATCCCGGAGCCTGCGCGCAGACTTCCGCTTACGCGCGTATCCACAAGTGCTGTGTGTCAAGGGAGTCGGGTGCGGCTCTTCTACCCCGGCTCAATGCTTCTCCTCACAAGTAGCCGCACCCGCCGGAGAACGTCGTCGTGGCCCTGGTCCATGCGATCGGCGGGCTTGCGGTCAGACTGCGGGACCGGGTCCTGGCCGTATGGCATGGGCGGCGTCGGCAACGTCTGCCGTGCCTGCCGCAACCTGGAGATCGTCGCGGACGACGAGGCCGCCGTGGGCCAGGACCCGCCTGCCGGCCGGACACTCAGCGGGCCGCGGAACCACCCTTGCTGCGCAACCTTCTGAGGTATCCCCGAGCCGTGACGGTGCAGGCAGTACCGTGCCGAAGTGGCCGACTATTCGGGGTTCATCAGGCAGCAGGTCGCCTCTCGCCCCTACCGGCCAGGCGGGCAGGTGGAGACCACACAGGCTCCCGCGGTCTGGACGCTGGCGCACCGCGGCTACAGCGGCGGCGGGCGGTTGGACGTGTGGGTGTATGCCACGAAGCGGGAGGCCCTGCGCGAGGGCGCGGCACTCGCCCTGGCCTGCGGCCTGGACGAGCACGAGAGGGCCTGCGAGGACTTCGAGGCCAGCCGATACCAGAAGGTCATGGACCGCTATGAAGAAACCTCCCCTGACGCCCATCTGCTGCGCGTGCAGATGGCGTTCCTCCAGTTCCCCGACTGATGCCGTCACGGAAGAGCCCCGGGCCTGGAGACGGGCCAGTCCACCAACTTGCACTGATCTCCCACGGCCCCACGGCGAGCACTCGATGCCAGCGGGTGGACGTCACCGGTCGGGCAGTTTGCGGCGGAGACTGTCCATCGACTCCTTGACGTCTTCGAGCTGGTCACCGAGCACGCGCATGCACCACTGCATGAACTCCATCCGCGCAGCGACTGCCATCGACCCGAACGTCTGCGCCAGCTCCGCCGCGCCTGGGTGACCCTCCTGAGCCTTCGGTGGCAAGGTCGTGGATGGCCTCCACCTTCTCCTGGACGCTCTCCGGGGAGTCGACCTTCCATCCCACCACGCGCTTCGCGCTGTCGTGCGTCCACCTCGGTTCTCCGCCGCGCGGGTTGGGCGGGGGGTTGTTGACCGCCTCGAATCTCTCCTGCTCATCGGGGATGCTGGCAAGGATCTTGTGGATGGTGTGCGAGACGTCCGCCCGCCGGCGTTCTTCGGCCAACGCGAGGACACCCACCGGTAGTCGCGGACAGTGGAGTACGACAGGCCGATGTCCTCGGCGAACAGCCGGATTGCCTCGTTGACGGTGAACAGGTCGTCCTTCCCGCACGGATTCGCACCCCCATACGAGCGCATCGGCTCGATCTCCAGGGCCGCATCGCCGATCCGCCACTGGGCGCCGCTCATCGTGGCGACCCAGTCCCGTCCCAGCTTGACCAGCTCGTCGTAGCGTTCCCGGGTCACACTGCCGATCATCTCGGGCATCCCGACACCACCCTCACGGGCCCGGGTGCGGCACCCTGCCCATGCCGCCAAGTCGCCCTGGCGGCCCGTCACTTCGCACCATCCGACCGCCTTGCGCCGCCGGAAAGGGTGTGCGTCCCGGTGCGGAGAGGCGCGTTATGTCAGCCGGATGCGCGGTCTCACACGCCGCCCGGCTGCGTGCGCCGCTTGTGCCAGGCCCGTTTGCGACAGCGGGGAGAGCAGTACGTTGCCGAGGCAGGGCGCTCGACCCCAACCGTCCAGGGCCGCCCGCACTCCGGGTAGCTGGCCGTCACGCCAGCCTTCACCGCCTCGGTCCTCGCCCGCGCCCGCCGCATCCGCCGCCAGTGCCGCGACCGGCAAACGGACGAACAGAACAGGGCCGTCACCTTCGCCGACGGCATCAGCGGACCACCGCACCCACGGCACAACCGCGGCCCGGAGTCGTGACCTCTGACCACGACCAGCCGTAGCCGAGGCCCTCCGTCCCTGCCCATGCCGTCACCGTAGGAGCGAGGACGCCTCGCTCCAACCACCATCCGGGCATGAGGCGTGACCTGTCAGGCCTTCAGGAGGTCCTCCCACTGACCAAGCAATGCACTGAACGCGAGCCCCTGGAAGAAATCTGCACGAGCCTTGTCCGTCCTCATCTCTTCGGTATCCTTCCGCTCTTCCCCCATGTCGAAATTGCGGACTGCATCACCCATGAGACTGGTGGTCATTCCGATAACAGCCGTGGGCATGAAACAGACGAGGGCAAAACCGGCCAGAAACCGGGTGGCCCCGGACACCCAGTCCTCCCTGTCCGCCATCACCCTTCGCACGGCATCCATAGCGGCAGCATCAATCCCCCCGAACTCAGCCGTGAGCCCGACTGTCGCCGCATCCCAGGGAAGATCAGGGATTTTTCGCTGCTGGTCTCCTCGTGTCGGACAAACAGCAGCGATTGCAACCTGCTCACCCTGTTCCTCGACAGGGTAGAACTTGATCGCGAGATGCTTGACGCGCTCATTGGCTTCCGCGCAGGTCACCGGAACCGGCTCCTTGGCGAGCTCCCGGAGCGCACTGCGCACAACGCTTCGCTCGTTGACGAGAGGCGGGACGTCGTAAGCCAGATCTGTAGTTCGATCTGTCACACGGGCCATCTTCACGATGCTCCCCACATCCGCCTTTTCTGAGTACTTGTCTGACAGAGTGCTCCCAACGCTCTTTTCATATATGACCTTGGGAAGCTCGCTGATGTCCCGAGACTCTCTCCGCAACTCCCCTTCCCCAGAAGAGCCCCGGCGTCCCTCACGCGGCGTTCCTGTTTCCCTCATGTGCCCCCCTTTGAGCCTTTGTGTGGGTCGGTACGCTCACTAAAACGCAGCAACCCCGTCGGCAGGTTCCACGCAGTCGATAATCCCCCAACGTATTTTCATGCAGGGCTCAGACACAGTTGCCGTATCTCTCCTCGTGACGCCTTGCCAGGCGTGAAAATTGTGTCGGCGGCTGTCCGTTGACGTCGGCAGAAACTTGGGGGAGCGATCCCGCGACACAGTCTGACGCCGGAGCCGGCCTGAGGGGCCATGCACTGTTGCCTTCCAGTACGCCGTTCAGCTTTCCGACGTCCCCTCCCGCTCCCGGGCAGCCGCGACCCTGGCTTGTCCGTGCGAGGTAGCGAGGTGAGGACGGTGCCGGAGCCGGAGGAACTCGGCAGGGCCGAGGACCTGGTGGAACGGGTCGCGGCAATCGACGTCGCGAAGGCGTCGGGATTGGTGTGTATGCGCCTGCCCTACGAGAGTCGTGCCGGGCGGCGGGTGCAGGAGGTGTGGAACGTCCCGGCGACCACTGCGGCGATCCTGGAACTGGGCGACCGCCTGGTGTGCCAGGGCGTCGCGCGGGTGGTGATGGAGGCGACCGGCTCGTACTGGAAACGTACTTCTTCCTCCTGGAGGCCCGCGGCTGGAGTGTTGGCTGGTCAACGCGCGCGACGTGAAGAACGTCCCGGGCCGACCCAAGACGGACAAGCTGGACGCGGTCTGGCTGGCCAAGCTGACCGAACGCGGCATGCTCAGGCCGTCGTTCGTGCCGCCGAAGCCGGTGCGGCAACTGCGCGACATGACCCGGCTGCGGACGGTTCTCAACCAGGAACGCGCCCGGCACAAGCAGCGCGTCGAGAAGGTCCTGGAGGACGCCCAGATCAAGCTGACCAGCGTAGTCACCGACCTGTCCGGGGTCTCGGGCCGGTCCATGCTCACCGCTCTCATCGCCGGTGAGCGCGACCCGCGCGCCCTGGCCGACCTTGCCCGCGGCAACCTGGTCCGCAAGAAGGCCGCCCTCACCGACGCCCTGACCGGGCAGTTCGAGGACCATCACGGCTTCCTCTGCCAGACGTTACTGGACAGCGTCGACCATCTCACCGCGCAGATCGCCCGGCTTACCGAACAGATCACCGGCGCTGTCCGTGACCTGCCCGGCCCGGAGGAAGCCTCACGCCCTGGACCATCGCTGGTCGAGCGCCTCGACCAGATCCCGGGCGTCGGCGTCACGATCGCTCACGTCCTGCTGGCCGAACTCGGCCCGGACATGGGCGTGTTCCCCACCGCCGACCACCTCGCCAGCTGGGCCAAGCTCACCCCGCTCACAACCCAGTCCGGCGCCAAGCGGGGCGCCAGCCCCACCGGCCGGGGCAACCCGTGGCTCAAGGGTGCCCTCGGCGAGGCAGCCACCGCCGCTTCACGCACCGACACCTTCCTCGGCGCCCGCTACAGACGCATCGTCAAACGCCGCGGCCGCAAGAAGGCCCTGGTCGCCGTCGCCCGCTCGATCCTCGTCATCGCCTGGCACCTGATCAACGACCCAGACACGGACTACCGAGACCTCGGTTCCGACTTCCACCAGCGCCTGATCGATCCCATCCGCCGCACCCGCGACCTGGTCCGCCAGCTCAAGGCCCTCGGCCACGACGTCACCCTCCACCCGCCGGCTGACGAGCGTCTGCTCACCTCAAGCTCTGGCCAACGAACGCATCAGCATGCCCGTGACCTGAGGAATTTTCCGTTCAGCTTCTCAAGGCGTTCGCGGCGGGAGCGGTTTCCGCGGCCTGAGCTCTACGCCTCGCATCGAACGCCGAGGGGCCGGTCTCGGATCTCTCCGGTACCAGCCCCTCGGCATTCCCGCCGGACCGCTCCGCTACGGCCCTCGACAGCCCTCGGTTCAGTCCGGGACCGCCGTACAGCCGCCCGCCTGGCCGGCCGTGACGAGGACGTCGCGGTAGCGGCCGGTCGCGGACAGGGCGGTGGCCAGTGTCGCCGCCGCGCATGCCGACTCCGTGAGGAAGGCGCAGGTCGGCCCCGAGTCCGAGACCAGGCCGGCCAGGGCGCCGTGCTCCGGTCCCAGCCGCAGGGTGTCCGCCAGCTCCGGGCGCAGGGACAGGGCAGCTTCCTGGAGGTCGTTGGCGTCCTTGACGGCCGCAGCGAGCAGGGCGGCGTCGCCGCTGTCCAGCGCGTCGGTCACCGCCGCCACCCGCTCCGGCGCGGGCCGCTCGCAGTCGGCGGGCCGCGTCCGCCTCAGCCGGTCGTACTCCTGGAAGACCGCCGGGGTGGCCAGCCCGTGCGGGGACACCGCGAAGACCCAGTGGAACGCCCCGGCGCCGGAGGTCTCCAGCGGGGTGAGGAGTTCACCGCGTCCGGTGCCCAGCGCGACCCCGCCGTACAGCGGAAAGCCGACGTCGCTGCCCAGTTCGGCGGCCAGGAGGCGCAGTTCCTCCCGGGAGAGGCCGAGGCCCCACAGCGCGTCGCAGCCCGCCAGCGCGGCCGCCGCGTCGGCGCTGCCTCCGGCCATGCCGCCGGCGACGGGGATGCGTTTGTCGATGTGGACGGCGACGGCCGGTTCGACCCCGGCGGCGCGGGCGATCAGGCGGACCGCCCGCGCCGCCAGATTGCCGTCGCCGGCGGGGATGTCGGCGGCGCCGGGGCCCCGGACGGTGACGGTGAGCCATGGTGCGGGGGCGATCCGCACCCACGTCGTGGAGGCCGACTGCCAGGAAGACGGTGGTGAGTTCGTGGTGTCCGTCCGGGCGGCGGGGGCCCACCGACAGCGTCAGGTTGACCTTGCCCGGCGCACGGACGGTGACCCGCGCCCGGCGATCCACTCCGACCTGGCTCATGCCGCGCGGACCGGCTGTCCGGCGACGAGCGGGTGGTCGCGCTCAACCGGGCCGAGGCCACCGGCGCCGCCGGGCGAGCCGAGGTCGTCGAAGAACTCGACGTTCGCCTTGTGGTAATCCTTCCACTCCACGGGCACGTCGTCCTCGTAGAAGATCGCCTCGACGGGGCAGACCGGTTCGCAGGCGCCGCAGTCGACGCATTCGTCCGGGTGGATGTACAGGGCCCGCCGGCCCTCATAGATGCAGTCGACGGGGCATTCCTCGATGCAGGCCTTGTCCTTGACGTCCACACAGGGCTGGGCGATGACGTAGGTCACGGGTGCTTCCTTTTGTTCGTGTCGCTGTCGGTGTGCGGTTCCCGTCGGGGCTCAAGCCCCGACTGTGCAGGTGTCGTTGCCGGCCAGCAGCGCGGCCAGGTCGCCCCGGCCCCGCTCAGCGACGGCTGCTCCAACTGGTCGTCCATCAGCCGGTCGTACGCAGGGCGCTGCACGTCGCGCAGGACGCCGATCGGGGTGGGGCGGCTGAGCCGGGAGAGAGCGAAGGCGGCGGTGGGGTCCGGGTCCTCGGCGTCGTGGACGATCTCGTCGGCGTCCGGGGAGAGCCGGTAGGGCTTGCCGTGTTCCAGGCGCAGCAGGGCGTCGTCGGGGGTGGCGGGGTCCTTGAGGGCGTCGAAGGCGCCGTCGTTGAAGATGTTGCAGTTCTGGTAGATCTAGACCAGGGCAGTGCCGGGGTGGGGTGGGCGACGGCCTGGCGCAGGACGTCCGTCAGGTGCCTGCGGTCGGAGTCGAGGGTGCGGGCGACGAAGGACGCCTCCGCGCCGATGGCCAGCGACAGCGGGCGGAACGGCTCGTCGAGGGCGCCCATCGGCGTCGACTTGGTGACCTTGCCCTGCTCGCTGGTGGGCGAGTACTGGCCCTTGGTCAGCCCGTAGATCTGGTTGTTGAACAGCAGGATCTTGAGGTTGATGTTGCGGCGCAGGGCGTGGATGAGGTGGTTGCCGCGGATCGACAGGGCGTCGCCGTCGCCGGTGACGACCCACACCGACAGGTCGGGGCGGGCGCAGGCCAGGCCGGTGGCGATGGCGGGGGCGCGGCCGTGGAAGGAGTGCATGCCGTAGGTGTTCATGTCGTACGGGAAGCGGGAGGAGCGGCCGATGCCCGAGACGAAGACGATGTTCTCGCGCGCGATGCCCAGGTGTGGCATGAAGCCCTGTACGGTGGCGAGGATCGCGTAGTCGCCGCAGCCGGGGCACCAGCGCACCTCCTGGTCGGACTTGAAGTCCTTCGTGGTGAGCGTGAGGTCAGTGGACACCGGTGGCCTCCGTGCCTTCTTCGTCTTGTGTGTCTTCTGCGTTCTCCTTGATCACGGCGGCCAGCTGCGCGGCCTTGAACGGTATGCCGGAGACCTGGGTGTGGGAGCACACGTCCACCAGGAACCGCGCACGCAGCAGCAGGGCGAGCTGGCCGAGGTTCATCTCCGGGACCAGGACCCGGCCGTAACGGCGCAGCAGCGTACCGAGGTTGGCGGGGAAGGGGTTGAGGTGATGCAGATGCGCGGTGGCGACCCGGCCGCCGGCGGCGCGCACCTCGCGCACGGCCGCGGTGATCGGTCCGTACGTCGAGCCCCAGCCCAGCACCAGCAGCCGGGCGTCGCCGTCGCCGGTGACGACCCACACCGACAGGTCGGGGACGTCGATGCCGTCGATCTTGGCCTGCCGGGTGCGGACCATGACGTCGTGGTTGGCGGGGTCGTAGGAGATGTTGCCCGTGCCGTCCTGTTTCTCGATGCCGCCGAGGCGGTGTTCCAGGCCCGGCGTGCCCGGGATCGCCCAGGGAGGGGCCAGGGTCCGGGGGTCGCGCAGGTACGGCCAGAAGGAGCCGTCGGGGCGGTTCGGGGTGGTGGCGAACTCCACGCGCAGATCGGGTAGTTCGGCCACGTCGGGGATGCGCCAGGGCTCGGAGCCGTTGGCCAGGTAGCCGTCGGAGAGCAGGAACACCGGGGTGCGGTAGGTCAGCGCGATCCGGGCCGCCTCCAGGGCCGCGTCGAAGCAGTCGGCCGGGATGTGCGGGGCGAGCACCGGGACCGGGGCCTCGCCGTTGCGGCCGTACATCGCCTGGAGGAGATCCGCCGGCTCGGTCTTGGTCGGCAGGCCTGTGGACGGTCCGCCGCGCTGGATGTCGACGACCAGGAGCGGGAGTTCGAGGGAGACGGCGACGCCGATGGTCTCCGACTTGAGGGCCACGCCGGGGCCGGAGGTGGTGGTCACCGCCGGCGATCCGCTGAAGGCGGCGCCGAGGGCCGCGCCGATCCCGGCGATCTCGTCCTCGGCCTGGAAGGTGCGCACACCGAAGTTCTTGTGCCGCGACAGCTCGTGCAGGATGTCGCTGGCCGGGGTGATCGGGTACGAGCCCAGGAACAGCGGCAGTTGTGCGCGGTCGGCGGCGGTCACCAGGCCCAGGGCGAGGGCCAGGTTGCCGGAGATGTTGCGGTGGCGGCCCGGGGTGAAGGCGCGCTGCGCCGGGGCGACTTCGTAGGAGACGGCGAAGGACTCGGTGGTCTCGCCGTAGTTCCAGCCCGCCCGGAAGGCGGTCACATTGGCCTCGGCCAGCTCCGGCTTCCTGGCGAACTTGGTGCGCAGGAACTTCTCGGTGCCCTCGGTGGGCCGGTGGTACATCCACGACAGCAGGCCAAGGGCGAACATGTTCTTCGCCCGCTCCGCGTCCTTGTGGGTGAGCCCCGAGTCCTTCAGCGCCTCCACGGTCAGCGTGGTCAGCGCCACCGGATGCACCCGGTACGCCACCGGCGTGCCGTCCTGCAGCGGGCTGGTGGCCCAGCCCGCCTTCGCCAGGGCGCGCCGGGTGAACTCGTCGGTGTTGACGATGATCTCGGCGCCGCGCGGCAGATCGGCCAGGTTGGCCCGGAGCGCGGCTGGGTTCATCGCGACCAGGATGTCCGGGGCGTCGCCGGGGGTGAGGATGTCGTGGTCGGCGAAGTGCAGCTGGAACGACGAGACACCGGGGAGGGTGCCTGCGGGGGCGCGGATCTCGGCGGGGAAGTTCGGCAGCGTCGACAGGTCGTTGCCGAAGCCGGCCGGCTGGGCCGTGAGCCGGTCAGCTGCATGCCGTCGCCGGAGTCACCGGCGAAGTGGATCACGACCCGGTCGAGCTGTTTGACGGTGGGCGGTGTGCTCACTCGCCCACCGCCTTGGCGCGGTCCTGCTCGGCGAGCTTGAACGCCTCCTCGATCAGCGTCTCGACGATCTTCGACTCGGGGACGGTCCTGACGACCTTGCCCTTGACGAAGATCTGCCCCTTGCCGTTGCCGGAGGCGACCCCGAGGTCCGCGTCGCGCGCCTCGCCGGGGCCGTTGACGACGCATCCCATGACCGCGACGCGCAGGGGGATGTCCATGCCTTCAAGTCCTGCCGTGACCTCTTCGGCCAGCTTGTAGACGTCGACCTGGGCGCGCCCGCAGGACGGGCACGACACGATCTCCAGGCCGCGCTGCTTGAGGTTGAGGGACTCCAGGATCTGGAGGCCGACCTTGACCTCCTCGGCGGGCGGCGCGGACAGGGAGACGCGGATGGTGTCGCCGATGCCCTGGGACAGCAGCGCGCCGAACGCGACCGCCGACTTGATGGTGCCCTGGAAGGCGGGGCCCGCCTCCGTGACCCCGAGGTGCAGGGGGTAGTCGCACTGAGCCGCGAGCTGCTTGTACGCCTCGACCATGACGACGGGGTCGTTGTGCTTGACGGAGATCTTGATGTCCGGGAAGTCGTGCTCCTCGAAGAGGGACGCCTCCCACAGCGCGCTCTCGACCAGCGCCTCCGGGGTGGCCCTGCCGTACTTCTCCAGCAGACGGCGGTCCAGGGAGCCCGCGTTGACGCCGATCCGGATCGGGGTGCCGTGGTCCTTGGCGGCCCGCGCGATCTCCTTGACCTTGTCGTCGAACTGCTTGATATTGCCCGGGTTGACGCGTACGGCCGCACAGCCCGCCTCGATCGCGGCGAACACGTACTTCGGCTGGAAGTGGATGTCCGCGATCACTGGGATCTGCGACTTGCGGGCGATGGTCGCGAGGGCGTCGGCGTCGTCCTGGGTAGGGCAGGCGACGCGGACGATCTGGCAGCCGGATGCGGTGAGTTCGGCGATCTGCTGGAGGGTGGCGCCGATGTCGGACGTGCGGGTCGTGGTCATGGACTGGACCGAGACCGGGGCGTCGCCGCCCACGGGTACGGTCCCTACGTGAATCTGACGGCTGGTACGTCGTCGGGCCAGCCTCGGCGGCACCGTCGGCACTCCGAGAGCGACAGACATGGCAGTTCCCCAAGAGGGTCGGCCGGTCCGGGCGGACCGGGTGGTGGCTGATGACCGTGTGCCGTTGAGGGGTGTGGAAACGCTGGACACCTGGAGACAGGGCGCGGCGGCGGGCGGTCGGCGGGATCTCACCGTGCGGGTGGGTGCCGACCGCCCGTCGGGTGCCCGGTGTCAGCCGACGGCGAGGGAGTCGGTGGCTCCCCGCCGGGCCTGCCATCCGGAGGGCAGGGATTCCAGCAGCGCGTGGGTGAGACGGCGGGGGGTGAGACCGCTGGCCTCCAGGACGTCGGAGCGTGAGCCGTGGTCGAGGAAGTGCTGGGGGATGCCGAAGACACGGACCGGCAGGGCCGCTCCGGCGTCGCTCAGTGCCTGGGCGATGTGCGCCCCGACTCCGCCGACGCGGCCGTTGTCCTCGACCGTGGCGACCAGCCGATGTTCGAGGGCGAGCCCCACGAGTTCGGGCGTGACCGGCTTGACCCAGCGGGGGTCCACGACGGTGACGCCGAGGCCCTGCGCGGCCAGTCGGCCGGCGACCTCCAGGCAGGTGGCGGCCATCGCTCCGACGGAGACCAGGAGGAGGTCGGGCCGCTCGCCGCGGTGCAGGACGTCGATCCCCGCGAAGGTGTCGACGGCCGGGATGTCGTCGCCGCCGGCGCCTTTGGGGAAGCGCAGGGCGGTCGGGCCGTCGTCGCAGGCTATGGCCTCCCGCAGGGTGGTGGCGTCGCTTCCTGGTGCACCTTGGAGACCAGCGGGCAGGTGGCGTCGATGACTTCGAGCCGCCGGCCCGCGGCGGCGGACCGCACTCCGGGCGAGACGCCGTGCGCGGAGAAGACGCAGACCGCGCCCTGCGGGACCTCGTCCTCGCTGTCGACGAAGACCGCCCCGCGTTTCTCCAGCTCCGAGACGATGTAGTGGTTGTGCACGATCTCCTTGCGCACATACACCGGCGGGCCGTGCAGGTCCAGCGCCCGCTCGACGATGCCGATGGCGCGCCGTACGCCCGCGCAGAAGCCGCGCGGCTGGGCCAGGACGACGTTCCCCGCGCTCATGCCGGGTCACCTCCGGCCGGTGCGGGGACGGCGGACGTCATCCGGCGCGGGGTGCGCGCGTCCAGCCTCAGGCGCA
This sequence comes from Streptomyces cupreus, assembly GCF_014257025.1. Classification (GTDB taxonomy): domain Bacteria; phylum Actinomycetota; class Actinomycetes; order Streptomycetales; family Streptomycetaceae; genus Streptomyces; species Streptomyces cupreus. The sequence continues at coordinate 15,279 of NZ_JACMSF010000025.1, read as the reverse complement.
GCCGGCGCGGGTGGTAGACGGTGGCCAGCGGGACCGGGCGGACGTCCATGCCGGGCTCGCAGGTCACCCGCCAGCGGCCGAGGATGGTGGCCAGCCCCAGGGTGGCCTCGGTGCGCGCGTACAGGTCGCCGATGCACTTGCGGGCGCCGGTGCCGAACGGCACGTAAGCGTGGCGGGAGGCTGGCGCGACGCGGTCCGGGAGCCAGCGGTCGGGGTCGAACTTGGTGGGGTTGTCGAATGCCTCCTCGTACTGGGCGACCGCGGCGGGGCTGAAGACGACGGTCGAGCCCGCCGGCAGCCGGCGGCCCGCGAGTTCGGTCTCCGAGGCGGTGAGGCGAGTGAACAGCCAGGCCGGCGGGTGCAGGCGCAGCGTCTCGGAGATGATCCGGTCGGCCAGGGAGAGGTGCGGCAGGTCGTCCCACTGCGGGGCGCGGCCGTCGAGGACGGTGTCGATCTCGTCGTAGAGCGCGGCCTCGATCTCCGGGTGCTGGGAGAGCAGGTAGAAGACCCAGGTGAGGGTGCCGGCGACGGTCTCGGTGCCGGCCGCCATGACGGTGATGACCTGGTCGTGGATCTCCGTGTCGCCCAGCCGGCCGCCGTCCTCGTCGCGGGAGGCGATCAGGGCGGCGAGCAGGTCGTCGCGCTCGGTGTCGGAGCTGCGGTAGTCGTCGATCAGCCGCTGGGTGGTCTGGTGCAGGAAGGCCAGGTTGCTCCGGTAGCGGCGCTGGGAGGGCAGAGGCAGCCGGCGGATCGAGGCCGGCAGGAACATCTGCCGGAACAGGCCGTTGAGCACGACGTCGAAGGAACGTTCCACCTGCGCCGCCAGTTCGGGGCTGACGGGGGTGGAGTACAGGGTGCGGCCGACCGTGCGCAGGGCCATGCCGTACATCTCCTGGAAGGCGTCGACGACCATGCCGTCGTGCCAGCGCGACGCCGTGGCCTCGATCTCCGCGTGCATGGCCTCGGCGTACCGCTTGAGCTGGGAGCGGGTGAACGCAGACTGCATCAGCCGCCGCTGGCGGCGGTGGTCGGCGAACGGGCAGGTGACCAGGCCGTTGCCGGCGATGTCCCGGGCCCGGTCGTAGAAGACGCCGCCCTTGTCGAAGATGCGGTCGTTGGTCAGCACATGCCGCAGCAGTTCGGGGTGGGTCGGGACGTAGGCCGTGGTGGGGCCGATCCTGATCTCGACCAGGTCCCCGTGGGCCGACAGCGAGGTCATGAAGTTCACGGGGTGACGCATCATCTGGAGGGCGTGTCCCACGACGGGCAGCCCCCCGGGCGCCGCTCCCGCCGAGAAGGTGGTCTGGTCAGACATTCGGTTCTCAACTTCCCGTCTTTGCTGGTCTGTTGACAGCTGTACGGCGCTGCTAGTGGGCGGTGCTGCCGAGCTCCTCCAGATAGCCCTGGGCGCCGGCGGCGAGCGCGAACTCGGCGTCGTAGCGGCCCGAGGAGCGGTGCCAGTCGTAGGAACCGCGGATCACGGTGCGCACGGCGTCGTTGCGGTAGCGCTCCAGGGCCTCGCGCTCGGCCGCGTCCAGTCGGTAGATCTCGCCGACCTTCGGCAGGCAGGACTCCAGCAGCAGGTACTGCTCCAGCCGGGCACGCACCTCGCCCTGGATGTGGCCGATGCTGCGGCTCTTGGTCCAGCCGTGCTCGCGGCGCAGGATCATGACCATGTTGTTCTGCTCGCCGCGGGCTTCCTCCTTCTCAAGCGAGGCGATGTCGTTGAGCAGCAGGTTGACGTCGACGGCGATCTGGAGCATCGCGGAGAGCACCGCGCTGTCGAAGACCCGGTGCGGCACCTCGAAGCGGCCCGCGCGCTCAGCGAGGTCCACCGTCGGCTGCACGCCGATGGTGTGCCGCCGCAGGGCGAGGTACTGAGCGGCGGAGTCGTACGGCTTGTTCCAGAACCGGCTCTCCGCCTCGTCGACATATCCGTTGAAGTAGTTGCGCCAGTGCCGGGCGCTGCGCGCGCACCAGGCCGGTGTCATGCCCTCGCAGGTGCGCCGCCAGATGTCGGCGAACCCGTGCGCGATCGGGGGCGCCGAGGCGGACAGCGGTCCGTCCAGCGCGGCCGCCACTGCGTCGGTAAGGCTCTTGGCCTCCTCGGGGTCCTCGCCGCGGGGCCCGTCGAAGAGGTCGTCGAAGAGGAAGAACCACGACATCAGGTCGACGCCCAGGTCCAGATCCGCGCCGGTGGCGTGCGGATAGAAGCGGGAGGCCAGATCGGCGTAGCCGCCGCGCAAATGACGCTCGGCCGCCGCCTCGGACCTGATCAGCCCGAGCGAGCGCGGCCAGGCCAGCTGCTCGGCCTCGGCGCGAGCGTGGTCCGGGCTCTGCCGGCCCGGCAGGGGTATGTAGAAGTCGACATCCTGGGGCATGGGGGAATCCTTGACGTGGGTGGGGGTGGGAGCCGAACGGGTAGCGCTCTGATGAGGGGGAGGAAGGGGATACGGGTACGGGGATCAGGTCCGGTCCGGTCTCACACCTCGCGGTCGACGACGAACCGTCCGAGCGCGAGGAGTTCGTCCCGCGCACCGGCGTCCAGCTCGACGCCGCGCAGCGCGTCCTCGGCCTGTGCCATCCGCCGGGCGGCCTCGGCCAGCGCCCAGTCCCGGCCGCCGGCACCCGCGATCAGGTCGGCCACGCGCCGCAGTTCCTCCTCGTCGGGTTCGCCGGGGGTGGTGAGCCAGGTGGCCAGCTCCACGCTGAGCGGGCCGTCCTGGTTGAGTGCGTGACTGACCGGCAGGGACTTCTTGCGGGAACGCAGATCGGAGTGGACCGGCTTGCCGGTGACGGCCGGATCACCCCAGATACCGAGAACGTCGTCGACGAGCTGGAAGGACAGGCCCACCTGGTCGCCGTAGAGCGCCAGCGCGTCCACCGTCGCCTCCGGCGCCCCGGCGAGGACGGCGCCGATCGCGGCGCTCGCCGACAGCAGCGCGCCGGTCTTGCCGGCGGCCATGTCGACGCAGTCCTCGACCGTGACGTGCGAGCGCTGTTCGAAGGACAGGTCCTGGACCTGGCCTCGGATCAGATGCCGGGTGGTGCGGGCCAGCAGCCGGGCCGCGGGCGCCGCCGTCGGCAGCCCGGAGTCCAGCAGCACCTCCTGGGCGAGCGCCAGCAACGCGTCACCGGTCAGGATCGCGCTGGAGGCGCCCCACAGCTTCCACACCGTGCGCCGGTGACGGCGCTCCTCGTCCCCGTCCATCAGATCGTCGTGGATCAGGGAGAAGTTGTGCACGAGCTCCACGGCGACGGCGCCGGGCAGGGCGACCTCCGGCGATGCGCCGACCGCCTCGGCCGACAGCAGCGCCAGCGCCGGACGTACGGCCTTGCCCGCGTCGGCGCTGGTGGGCGCGCCGCCGGCGGTGATCCAGCCGAAGTGGTAAGCCGCCTGGTGACGTGAGCGGTGATCGAGCCGGTCGACGGCGGCACGCAGCGCCGGAGTGATCGCGACCCGACTGTGGCTCAGGCAGGCGGGAGCGGTGCTCATGCGGCGACCTCCGCGCGCCAGGGCTCGGTCGGGTCGTCGAAGATGCTGACGACCTGGCGCATGATGCGCCTCTCGGCCGGGTCGAAGGCCTGTTTGGCGTGCACGGTGCCGAGCTGGTCCCACATGACGATGTCCCCGGGCTGCCAGGTGTGGGCGTAGGTGTACTGGGGCTTGCCCGCGTGCGACAGCAGTTCGTCGAGCAGCTTGCGGCTCTCGTCGGGGGCGAGGTCCACGATCCGTTTGGTGTTCAGGGTGCTGACGTAGACCGACTGGCGGCCGGTGCGCGGATTGCGGGCGATCAGCGGGTGGATGGTGGAGGTGCCGTCCTCGGGCTGGATCGGCTCGGTGCTCTCGCCGAGGGACACCTCGCCCTGGAGCTCCTCCTCGATGGTCTCCTCGTACCCGGTGCGCAGAGCGTGGCGGACCCGGTAGGAGTGCAGACGCCTACGCTCCTCGGGCGACAGCGACTCGTACAGCGCGTACATGTCGGTGAAGAGGGTCTCCCCGCCGCCGGAGAGCGGCACTTCCACGGCCTCCAGGAAACCGACCTGGGAGACGCGGGGGCGGAAGGAGTAGTCGGTGTGCCAGCCCATCCACTCGGCGTCGCCGACGCCGATCTTGCGGCCGTTCTCCACCAGGTTGGAGACGATCAGGATCTCGTTGTGCTCGGGGTGGGCGCCGCTGGTCAGACCGGTCTTCGGGATGTGTCCGAAGCGGCGGCCGAAGGCCAGGAACTCCTCGTAGGAGGGGGTCTTGTGGCCGCGGAAGACGAGGACGAGATGCGTGTCGAGCGCCGCCCAGATCTCCTCGAACTGGGTCTTGTCCATGTCGCCGGTGACCTGGGCGCCGTGCACGACTGCGCCGAGAGCGGCGCCGGGTATCGGCGTTACGTCCATGGGGGTTGACGCCTTTCGCAGAGGGGTGGGGGTGGTCAGCGCAGTTCGAGACCGGCGAGATCGCCCGCCTCGCGCCAGCGCCTGAGAATGTTCACGAACTCCACCGAGCCGCCGCCGTAACTGGAATTGAGCGCGGGCAGTTCGCCGGGGTTTCCCTCGTTGTTGTAGAGGCCGGGCGTGCAGTTCTCCAGGAAGTCGAGGTCGTTGGAGGCGAGCCGCAGGATCTCCTCGCACCATTCCTTCTCGCCCGCCTCCGAGGCCTCCACGACCTGATGGCCGCGCTTCTCGACGCACTTGACGATGTGCGCGAGGTGCCGGGTCTGCTCGCCCAGCATGTAGGCGATGTTGACGTGCCGACCGGCCTGGACCTTGGACAGGATGAAGCAGTTGGGGAAGCCGTTCACCTGAAGTCCATGGAAAGTACGGGCCCCTTGTGCCCATTTCTCCGACAGTTTTATGCCGCCCCGGCCCACGATGTCGTAGCCGGCGCGGTCGGTGTACGGGACGGAGAATTCGTGCTCGAATCCGGTGGCGAAGATGAGGCAGTCGACCGGGTATTCCCGGCCGTTCGCGACCACCCCGGCCGGGGTGAGCCGCTCCACGCCCTGCCCCTGGGTGTCCACCAGGGTCACATTGGGCCGGTTGAAGGTGTGCAGATAGCCGTCGTGGAAGCAGGGACGCTTGCAGTACACGCGGTAGTACGGCTTCAGCGCGGCGGCGGTCGCGGGGTCGGTCACGACGCTGTCGATGCGGGCGCGCAGTTCCTCCATCTTGAGGAAGTCCGCCCGCTCGGCAGCCAGCGCCCGCTCCTTCGGGTCGCCCCCGGTGTCGCCGGTGGGCAGGATCGCGGCGGCCAGTTTGGCCGTGGTCTGGGTCCAGCGGTCCTGGACCAGGTCCTCGTCCTGCGGGATACCGGAGGTCAGGGCGTGGAAGTTCTCCATACGGCGCTGCTGCCAGCCCGGTTCCAGGCTCGCCGCCCAGTCGGGCGGGGTGGGCCGGTTGCCGCGCACGTCGACCGTGGCCGGGGTGCGCTGGAAGAGGTAGAGCTCCTCGGACCACTCGGCGAGGTGCGGGGCGAGTTGGATGGTGGTCGAGCCGGTGCCGATGACGCCGACCTTCTTGTCCCGCAACTTGGTCAGGCCGCCGGTGCTGTCGCCGCCGGTGTAGTCGAAGTCCCAGCGGCTGGCGTGGAAGGAGTGCCCGGCGAACGTCTCCAGGCCCGGTAGCCCGGGGAGTTTGGGGCGGTGCATCAGACCGATCGACATGGCCACGTACCGAGCCCGGATCAGATCCCCGCGGTCGGTGCTCACCAGCCACTTCCCGGCGGCCTCGTCCCAGCGCAGCTCGGTGACGGACGTCTGGAAGAGGGCGTCGCGGTAGAGGTCGTACGTGCGGGCGATCGCCTGGAGGTGCGCGAAGATCTCAGGCCCGGTCGCGTACTTCTCGGTGGGCACCGTGCCGATCTCTTCGAGCAGCGGCATGTAGATGTAGCTCTCGACGTCGCACCGGACGCCGGGGAAGCGGTTCCAGTACCAGGTCCCGCCGACGTCACCGGCGGCGTCGATCAGCCGGATGCGGTCCAGACCGGTCTCCTGGCGCAGATGGGCGCCGGTCAGCAGGCCGCCGATACCGGCGCCGACCACCGCGACGTCCACCTCGTCGGTGAGCGGCTCGCGCTCCTGCCGCTCGGTGCAGGGGTCCTGTGCGTAGCGGCTGAAGTCACCGCGCGCGAACTGGTAGGTGCGGCCGACGTTGCGCTTGTCGCGTTCCTGCCGGTATTTCTCCCTCACCGCTTCCAGGTCGATGGTTAATGTTTCGTCGCTACGGTCGTCGCTTTCGGTGCGGGCCACAATTCCTCCTCGGGGGAAGGGGGCGGAAGGGAAACATGACGCCGTACGTCGTCGAACTGGTCGCGCAGCCGCAGCGCGGCGTCGGAGTTGCTGAACAGGTAGAAGCGGTCGGTCCCGAGGGCCTCCCACACGAGTCCGGCGACCTCCTCGGCGCTCACCGTGGTGTCACCGCCCGCGCCGCGCGGGGCCTGAAGGCCCTGGACCATGGGCGTGTCGACCCGGCCGGGACACAACACCGACACCCGGACCGGGGTGCCTTGCAGGTCCGCGCGCAGACTGCGGGCGACCGCCAGGTCGGCATGCTTGGAGGCGGCGTAGGCGGCGCTGCCCGCGCCGACGACGAAGGCGGACATCGAGGCCGTATGGATCAGATGGGCGGGACGGCCGCTGTCGATCAGCCGGGGGACGAAGGCGCGGGCCACCAGGACGTGCGCCCAGTGGTTCACATCGAAGACCCGCCGCATCTCCTCCAGCGGCACCGTCCACAACGGCTGTCCGACCGGCCCGAGGACCCCGGCGTTGTTGCACACCACATCGACATCGCCGAACCGGTCGAACGCCATGTCTGCGAGCCGTTCGACCGCATCCGGGTCGGTCAGGTCGGCCGTCACCGCCGTGATCTCCCCGCCCTGTGCGGCGAGTTCGGCGGCCCGGCGGTGCACCCCGTCGCCCTCGACGTCCGTCATGACCACACCGACGCCGGCCCGCGCGAAGCGGGCGCTCAGGGCGAGGCCGATGCCACTGGCCGCGCCGGTCACCACAGCTGTTCTTGGTCGTAACTGCACCTGGTTGTCTCCGCTTCTGCTGCGGGCACGCCGAAGGAAGGCGCGCCGTTGCCAAGGAGAAGGTCTGGATCAGATCGCGCCGTTCGAGGGGCGCGGGTGTCAGTTGGGGTCGGGGAGCTTCAGGCTGATCACGAGAACGGTCACCGAGAAACACCCCAACAGGGCGAGAACGAGCACGGCCGCCGACGCCGTCGACAGCGAGCCGGCCAGAGAGACATAGAGGGTTCCGCCGACGGTCGCGCCCAGCGCGGTCGCCATCTGCTGGCTGGTCACCAGCACACCGCTGCCCATGCCGGCCTGCGCGGGCGGTACGTCGGCGAGGATCATCCGGAACAGCGTCGGACCGGTCAGCGCCGCGCCCACGCCGTAGAAGCCGATCCCGACGAGCACGAGCGCCAGGGAGGGATGCGGCCAGCCCAGCCAGATCACCAACGCGAGCAGCAGCAGGCCCGCGCTCTGGACGAGGGCGCCCAGGGTGACGATCCGGCCGCCCAGGGCCGCCGCGATCCTCGGGGTGAACAGCGTCACCGCGAAGAACGCCACGGCGAATGGCGCCAGCCCTCCGCCGGATTCGAGCCCGTCGAAGCCGAAGTGCCCCTGCGCGATCAGCGCGTAGACGAACAGGAAGGCGCCGAAGCCGGCCGAGAACGGCACCATCGCCGCCAGCCCCCTGCGCATCCCCTGATGGGACAGCACCGACGGGGACAGCAGGGGTGAGCCGCCCCGCGCCTCCAGCCCGCGTTCGGCCCGTACCAGCGCCAGCGCCCCCACCGCGGCGACCGCGAGCAGCGACCACAGCCACAGCGGCCAGTCCAGGTCGGGGCCCGCCACGACCACGGCCAGGACACAGACCATGGTGACACCGAACAGCAAGGTGCCCCGCGGGTCGAAGCCCGGCTTCGCGTCGGCCCTGGTCGCGGGGACGCGCCGGACGGCCAGCAGCGCGGCCACTCCGATCGGCACATTGATCGCGAAGACCGACCGCCAGCCGATCCCGGCGATGTCCAGCGAGACCAGCAGCCCGCCCAGGATCTGCCCGATGACCATGCCGAGAGCCGCGGTCGCGCCGTACAGGCCGATCGCCCGGGCGCGCGCCTGGCCCACGGTGGCCGCCTGGATCGTCGCCAGCACCTGCGGTACGAGCATGGCGGCGGCCGCACCCTGCAACAGGCGTGCCACAACGAGGAACTCGATGGTCGGGGCGAGTCCGCACAGCGCCGAGGTGGCGGTGAACGCCGCGAGCCCGTAGGCGTACAGGCGCCGTCTGCCGTAGGCGTCGCCCAGCCGTCCGCCCAGCACCAGGCCGAGGGCGTAGGTGAGGCCGTAGCCGGACACCACCAGTTCCAGCGCGGCGGGGCCGCCGTGGAGGTCGTCACTGATCGAGGCCAGCGCCACATTGACGATGGAGGCGTCCACGATGGACAGGGCGTATCCGATGAGCACCACCACGAGGGCGATGCCGCTGAGCCCCTCGACGGCCGGTTCCGTACCGGCCGAGGGCTCCGGGGTCGCGTTGGGCTCCTTGAGAGGGGGGAGGCCCTCGCGTTTCGTCATGCGCTGCCTACCCGGGCGTTTGTGGGGGACGGTTGGGGCGGATGCGGGGTGCCAACATCACTCGGTGGTGGTGGGGGTGCCGGTGATCTTGGACAGGATTCCCTTGGAGGCGTCCTTCGCGGACTCCGGCCAGGGGGTCAGGGAGTTGAACCCGCGGGGCGAGGAGGCGGGCTGGATGCGGGTGTCCATCGACATCCGCATGCCGGCCGGGTTCGCCGAGACGTTGGGGATGGACCTGTGGCACATGAAGGCGTGGAAGATGATCACGTCGCCCGGTTCCATGGGCGAGAACAGCAGCTGCTCGTCCACGCCGAACTCCTCCGGCGGGATACCGCGCACGGCGTGGCCGAAGCGGCGGAAGTTCGGGGTGACGACGTGCTCGCGCGGGCCCTTCTTGTGGCTGCCGTCGGCGACGGCGACGCCGCCTATGCCGCGGGTCGTCGGGAGCAACGGCATCCAGGCGGTGCGGAAATCCTTGTTCGGGCCGATGTAGAAGCCGTCCTGGTGGAGCGGCGTCAGGAAGCTCGGCTCCGCGGAGCCCGCGGCGGAGGGGTAATAGCGGATCGTCGTCGACTTGAAGACGAAGACGGGCTCGCCGAAGACCTTCTCCCAGACCTTGAGGGTCGAGGGGTGGTTCCACAGGTCGTCGTACTTGACGTAGTCGTGCATCGCCACTTCGTCGACCGCCTCGAAGGACTCGATGGTGAGGGTGTCGAGCGTGGTGCCGGGGGCGGCGTGGCCGAGTGCGATCAGGCCCTCGAGCATCTGCTCGGCGGCGGTCCGCACGAGTTCACGGTCCAGAACGCCGCACAGATAGAGGTAGCCGTGCTCGTCGTAGAACCGGTCGAGGGCCTCACGGTCGTCGAGAAGGGGCGTGCAGTCGACGTAGTCACTGAAAGTGTCCGTCATGGTTCCTTGTCCTCGTGACTGTGCGTGGGGGAAGGAGCGTCAAGCATCCGGGCGGGCCGACGGCTTCGATCTTGCGGTATGTGCCACCTATGACCATGAATGGTGGACGGCTGTGTTTCGCTCATGCAATGCCACTAGAACGTAACGGGGATTTCATCGAATCCGCCGGTGATCCGGTGCTCCTGCCAGCGCAGCGACTCCTCGGGTACCGCGAGCCGCAGGTTTGGCAGTCTGCGGAACAGCCGCTCGAACACCGCGGTCAGCTCGATCCGGGCCAGCACGCGGCCAATGCAGTGCCGGGTGCCGTGCCCGAACGCCATATGCGACTTGGGCTTGTCCCGGGTCAGGTCGAGCACGTCGCTGGCGGGGAACGCCCGGTCGTCGATGTTGGCCGCGCCGATGGCCAGCATCACCGCGTCCCCGGTCCGGATCACTGTCTCGCCGACGGTGATGTCGCTGTGCGCGTAGCGGGGTATCAGCGCGTTGGATCCCTTGCCGCCGACGGCCAGGCGCAGGATCTCCTCGACCGCGGCCGGCGCGAGTTCGGGATTCTCGGCCAGCAGGGCACGCTGGGCCGGGTTGCGCAGCAGCAGCAGGGTGCCCATGTCGATGCGCACAATGGTGGTCTCGTAGCCGAACAACAGCACCGCGCAACCCAATTGGGCGATGTACTCAGTGGACAGTGTGCCGTCTTTCTCGGCGATCAGCTCGGACAGGATGTCGTCGCCCGGCTCGGTTCGCTTGCGCACCACCAGTTCCGTTATGTAGTCGACAACCTGTTGAAAGGTGTTCACCGAGTGCCGGCTGTCGCTCTGGTCGAATGTGCCTCTCGCCCACTGCCCGATCCGCTCCCGGTCGGCCAACGGCACGCCGAGCAGATCGCAGACCACCATGGTCGGCAACGGAAACGACAGCGCGCGGTGCAGGTCGGCCGGCGCAGTGCTGGCGGCCAACTGGTCGAGCAGCTTGTCCACGTGGTGCTCGATCCGGGTCTTCATCAGGCGCATCCGGCGCGTGGAGAACCGGGGCACAAGCAGCTCGCGCATCTGCGGATGCTCGGTGGCCTCGGTGCCGTAGTCGTCCCCGGCCATCAGCGCCATCATGGTGCTTCTGGCCGTGCTCTTGACCGCCCGCACCGGCTTGGGATCGCTGAGACCGAGTCGGCGGTCGGAGAGGAGTGCCTTCACTTCGTCGTAGCGGGTGACCAGCCAGGCATCCTCACCGGCGGTCCGCACCCTGGTGATCGGCCCCTCCTGCTGCAGTGCGCGCATCTTGGGCGCGATGCCGAGTATGGATGGGTTATCGAACGGTAACGTCGGAAGTTCCTTCATTTGGTCTGTCCTCGCGGCGTCGTGCAGGGGATTCGTCGGGCATCCGGGCACACCGACGGCATCGGTGGCGTCGGGTGCACTGCGCGCCGTGGTACGGACGCCGGGTCGGCGAGAAACTACAGAGACGACCCGATGAGCAGTGCCAGGTCGATAAGGCGGTTTGAGTAGCCCCACTCGTTGTCGTACCAGCCGACGACCTTGACCTGCGGGCCGGACACCCGGGTGAGCCCGGCGTCGAAGACACAGGAGGCCGGGTCGCCCACGATGTCGGTGCTGACCAGCGGCGCGTCCATGTAGGACAGCAAACCCTTGTACGGTCCCGAGGCCGCCGCCGCGTACGCCTCCTTCACCTCGTCCACGGTGGTGCCCCGACGGGTGATGACCGTGAGATCGGTGACCGAGCCGGTCGGAACGGGCACCCGCAGGGCGAACGCGTCCAGTCGGCCGGCGAGTTCCGGCAGGACGAGGCCGATGGCCTTGGCGGCGCCGCTGGAGGTGGGCACGATGTTCAGGCCCGCGGCCCGGGCCCGGCGCAGGTCCTTGTGCGGGGCGTCCTGGAGGTTCTGGTCCTGCGTGTAGGCGTGGACCGTGGTCATCATGCCGCAGTCGATGCCGACGGCGTCGTGCAGCACCTTGGCCAGCACGGCGAGACAGTTGGTGGTGCAGGAGGCATTGGAGATGATGGTGTGGCGCTCAGGGTCGTAGGCGCCGTCGTTGACACCGAGGACAACCGTGATGTCCTCGCCGCTGGCCGGAGCGGCGATGATGACCTTCTTCGCTCCGCCTTCGACGTGTGAGCGCGCCTTCTCGGCACTCGTGAAGATGCCGGTGGACTCGATCACGATGTCCACTCCCAGGTCGCCCCAGCGCAGGGCGCCGGGGTCGCGCTCGGCGAGGACCTTGAGCGTCCGCTCACCCACACGGATCGCGCCCGGCTCGGCGGTGATCTCCTCGGGGAAGCGCCCCAGGATCGAGTCATAAGCGAGCAGGTGGGCCATCGTGGGCACGTCGCCCAGGTCGTTGACGGCGACGATCTCCAGCTCCGAAGTCCGCGCGGCCGCCGCACGGAAGACGTTGCGACCGATGCGCCCGAAGCCGTTGATGCCGATTCGCACAGTCATTGGCGTGTTCCTCACCTAGCGCTCTACAAGTCCACTGACGCGCCGTTGCGCCGCGGTGCAATGCAAACCGTGCGCCTGGACGAGGCTCCGGCACGCGATCGATCAGGAGCTTATATAAGGCTGCGATACATTTCCAGGGTGACTTCTACTCAGCGTGCTGACAGCAACACCGACTTGGATGTCGGTGACCTCACCAGAGCGATCGAGAACTTCAACCGCTACTACATCCGGCTTCCCGCGGTGCAGAAGCTGTCGTTCACGACGCTGTCCGTGCTGGACACGCTGGCCGTCAGCGGTCCGAAGCGGCTGACCGAACTCGTCACAACCGAGCAGATCAGCCAGCCAGGGCTCACTCAGCTGGTCACCCGGCTCGAGCGCGACGGTCTCGTGGAACGCCGCCCCGACCCGACGGATGGACGCGCCGTCCTCGTCCACATCACCGACAACGGCCGAAAGATCGGCCAGGCCCGGCACGAGGACCGGGGCCGTCACCTGATCCCGCTGATCGCCCAGCTGACGCCCGCGGAGCGACAGGCGATCGCCGCGGCTCTGCCTGTCCTGACCCGCCTGGCGGAACTCGGGGCCGAAGCCGGACGGTAGGGCCTATCCATTTCCTCGAACGTGTCGGCCGCGCCCACGGACCGACGACGAGGGACTACGCGGCCCCATGCGCCGGACGCCACGCCGCCACGGTCAAGCGCGGCATGTGCGCGGCCCTACCGAGGGGGAGTGGTGGATTCTGCAGCTCGAGCACGACTCCGAGACAGCCCTGCGCCGCGCCGAACTGGTGCAGGCTCTGACCGACCCGCGCCATGGTCTGCCGCTGGAGCTGTGCGGTCACCGCGACCTTACGCCCGGAGGGAGCCTCGGCCTGGTTCTCTTGAAGTCTCCGGATCGCACCGCCGCTCTCCAACTGCGCTACGACCGGATCGACTACCCGATCAGGGAAGACCGGGCCGAGATGCTCGCGGCGGTCCGTCGGCGCATCAGCACTTTGACGGGCGAGGCCTCGTTGCCGTCAATGCCCGGCTGTTCGGCCACCGGCTGAGCCAGGGCACGAAGGTGCTGGAGCCTTCGTCAAGGCCCCTTCACCCGAAGGGATTGTGGCCATACGGCGATCACCCATGCCCCGCGCGTTTACCGTACCGTTCTTGGACTGCGCCTGCTCAGGGGAGGGCGGCGGGCGGACCGGGGAGAGGACTGCGAACGGATGCCCGCCGATCTGCCCCAGCGCTGGCCCCCGCATGGCCTCTGTGTCGTCTCCGAGGCGCGGAATGGCGCCATGGGCGCCCTTCCTGCACCTGGAATGGGACGAACGCAGCGTGCCGAGCTGCGCATCTCCGCGGACGCCTCCCCCATCACTGTCGGCGTACGACCTAAGCTGGCCCTGGGCAAGGTTTCCGTGACGCAGGGGTGTGCCCCCGTGCGCCGGTGACGCTCCGTCACGGGAAGCGGCGTCGGAGCAGGGCCATGAGGATGACGCGGTGGCGGAGCAACGGGACCCCAGCGCGTCCGGCCATGATCCGTTTCTGGAGCTTCAGGTCGGTGATGCGGCCTTCGTTGACGCCGGAGTTGAACGGGGTGGTGATGCCCTGCACGACCGCGGGCTGGTCCTCGCGGATGGCCTTGGCCAGGCTGGCCAGAGCCGGGAGACGGGAGGTCGCAAGTTGCTCGAGCCAGTCCGCCAGCGGGGCGGCGTCGCGGGCGTCGAGCATGGCGGCGAACTGACGTACCAGGCCGTGGGTTCGGTCCAATTCCCGGCAGTGCGCGCGTACGCATTCCTGCCAGGTAGCGGCTCGGGCGTATTTGCGCACGGTGCGCCGGTTCAGGCCCAACTGGTGGGCTGCGGCGTTGATTGAGCAGCCGGTGTCGGTCACCGCGTGCACCGCCTCGAAGAGGTTCTTCGCGTGGCGGCGGGCAGGAGTATCAGCCTGGTCGGGCGGCGCCGCTGGACTCGGCGGCAGGGCCGGTTCGGGCTCGGGCACCGCGGCAGTCAGACAGCCGCGATGGGCGGCGGCGACATCCCCAACCCGCTTCGACAAGCCCTGCCACAGGTGGAACCGGTCGCTGACCTGCACCGCGTTGGGAGCGCCCTCGGTGATGCCCTGCCGGTAAACCAGCGAGCCGGGGCCGAGCAGGTCGTGGCCGCGGTCCCTGGTGGAGGGTGGCGGATGCACTGGAACGATGAGGGTCCGGGAGGAGCGCCGCTGACAGAACAGGTGCTGGCCTGGCTCATCACGTCGCAGGGCCGGGCGACTGCCATCACGGTCGACGTCCACGGGCATGTCGAGGATGCGGATGGCGCCGACGCCTTCATCCCGCCGGGCGAGGAGCCTGCGTAACAACTGGAGCCGGGTCAGGCCACGTCGGTTTCTCGCTCAATGGCCTGAACGGTCAAGGCGGCACCTTCAAAACCAGGGTGCTACCGCGAGAACCAACGACGACCTCAGGGGCAGGAAACGGCCAGGTGGCAGCAGCAACTCTTGTGAGGGAACAAGTGCCAGCCCCAGATGAATGGACGAAGACGTTCACCGACCCCCGGCTCTGCGCGGCCATCGTCGACCGGCTCACCTTCAACGGCGCCATCATCCAGACCGGCACCGAGTCCTACCGGCTCGCCCACACCAAGGCCCTGGCCGAGCAGGCCGCCGCCGGCTGAGAGCGGGAGCCGGGTGCTTGCGCGGTACTTCCGACCGCGCAAGCACGTCTCATGCGCCGGTGACTCCGTCGATCTGCTCGCGGATGAGATCGGCATGACCATTGTGACGTGCGTATTCCTCGATCATGTGCACCATGATCCAGCGCAAGGAGACCCCCTGATCGCCGACGTGACCCGCTTCCTGTTCAGACAGGCGGCCGGAGTCCTCCAGCGATGCGTCAGCGATCAGCTCACGGCCTCGGACGACCTCTGCTTGCCAGGCAGCCATCGCCTCGTCGATTCCTCGTTCCGGCCGGAGCCCAAAACCGTCGAGGTTGCTCTCCCCGAAGACCGGTGACACATCCTGACCTGCGAATACACGCTGGAACCAGTTGCGCTCCACTTCAGCCAGGTGTTGGACGAGACCGAGCAGCGTCATCGAGGACGGTGACGCTGCGGCAAGCCGTAATTGATCATCTTTGAGGCCCGAACACTTCAGGGCGAGAGTCGCACGGTGAAAGTCCAGCCATGCCTCCAGCATGGCGCGCTCGTCAGCATGCGCAGGGGGGATGGGCCGTCCATCCGGTGTCGTATTCATCGGCACATCATGGCAGTAACGGCATGGGCCCACAGCCGTCTTCGCTGGCGACGAACACGCGTCTCGCCCGTCTCCCAGGCGAGCCAGTGACATCAAAACTT